>NZ_QUBS01000089.1 GCF_003390925.1 Trinickia diaoshuihuensis
GTCCGCCGCCGAACGCGGCACCGGCCGCCGCGCCCACGGCGGTGCCCAGGGCTGCGCTGCCCACGCCGGCCGCGGTCGCCCCTTGGCTCGCGCTGACGCCGCCCACTTGGCCGAGTGCGTATTGGCGGCAGTTGTAGTCGTCGGCGCGGAATTGGTCGAAAGTTTTGCCGGTGCCCGGCAGGGCCATCACGCTCGGTCCGGTCGGCATCACCGTGCATGCGCCGAGGCCCGCGAGGGCCGCGAGCGGCAGCCATTTGGCACGCCGCTTGGCGTGCCCCGTCAATGAATCGTTCATCGTGTCACCGCTCGGGTGCGGGCGGAGTGGCCGGCACTTCGCGCCAGCCGCTCGCGCATTGTTTGACGTACGGGTAATAGGACTTGGTCTTGTCGCAATACCACCATGTGCCCTGGGCCGGTTCGTCTTGCGCTTGGCCGTTGGCGCCCGGCCGCGGGCGTTCGATATAAGTGGTGTCGGGTACGGTCGGCGCGACCACGACCGGTGGCGCGTACGGAGCGTAGTAATAGGGCGCCGGTACAACGGGGACGGGATACGGATAAGGGTAGGGGTAGTAGTAAGGCCCCGGCATGCCCCAATAAACCCCGACGCGCCAATGCGCCGCATGCGCGGCGCCGCTGGCGCCCAGACAGGCCGCGGCCACGAGTGCGAGTGAAGCGGTCAAGCGCCGCACGATGGGCTCCTATTGCTCAGTGAATGCGCCGGACAAAAGACGGCGCAACACTCACAAGGCTAGGTCAAGGACGGAGCGAGCGCCATAACAGGCCCGTCACAATTGTTTCAACTGCTTACCTAGCGGGACCGGCCGCGGTGCCGGGGCGTGCGCGGCGATTTTCGCGCCAGACCCGCAGACGGTCCATGCACAAATAGACGACGGGCGTCGTATAGAGCGTGAGCACCTGGCTCACGAGCAGCCCGCCGACGATCGAGATGCCGAGCGGCGAGCGCAGTTCGGCCCCTTCGCCGCGCCCGAATGCGAGCGGCAACGCCCCCAGCAGCGCGGCGCAGGTCGTCATCATGATCGGACGAAAGCGCATCAGACACGCGCGGTGGATCGCATCGAACGACGACATGCCTTGCCGCGACGCCTCGATCGCGAAATCGACCATCATGATCGCGTTCTTCTTCACGATGCCGATCAGCAAGATCACGCCGATGAGCGCGATGATGCTGAACTCGGATTGAAAGAGCAGCAGCGCGAGCAGCGCGCCGACCCCGGCGGAAGGCAACGTCGACAAGATCGTGATGGGGTGGATATAGCTCTCGTAGAGCATGCCGAGCACGATATACACCGCCGCGAGCGCCGCAAGAATCAAGAGCGGCATGTCGCTCGTCGACTGTTGGAACGCTTGCGCCGTGCCCGAGAAACTGCCGTGCACCGTCGCCGGCATGCCGATCGCGGCGGCGGTCTCGTTGATGGCGCGCGTCGCGTCCGACAGCGACTTGCCGACGGGCAGGTTGAACGAAATCGTCGAGGCGACGAACGGGCCCTGGTGGTTGACCGCTATCGGCGTACTGCCGGGCCCGAACGAGGCCACGGCCGAGAGCGGAATCATCGTTTCCTTCGAAGTCGAAACGGCCGAGCCCGTCGACGCGCTCGATTTGCCGCTCGCCGCGATCGAGTTCGTCGCCAAGTTGCGCGCCGAATCGGCTGCGATCGTGGCCGCGCTGGCGCCCGTGGCAGCGTTTGCCGCACTCGTGCCGCCCTTCGCCGTTGCCGTGAAGGTGCCCGCGACCGCGTTGGTCGATTGCGATCCGCTTGCGCTTCCTCCCGACGTGCTGATGTAAATCTGACCCAGCATCGCCGGGTCTTGCCAATAGCGCGGCGCGACCTCCATGATCACGTGGTATTGGTTCAGCGGGTTGTAGATCGTCGAGACTTGCCGCTGGCCGAATGCGTCGTAAAGCGTATTGTCGATCTGCGAGGGCGTGATTTTCAGCCGCGCGGCGCTCTGTCGATTGACCGTCACGTACGCTTCGAGCCCGCCTTGCTGCTGGTCGGAATTGACGTCGGTGAGTTCGGGCCGGCGCTTGAGCGCCTCGGCGAGCAACGGCGCCCATTTATAGACCTCGGCGCTCGAATCGCCGAGCAGCGTGTACTGATACTGCGCGTTCGACTGCCGCCCGCCCGCGCGAATATCCTGCACCGCCTGCAAGAACGTTTGCGCGCCGGCCACTTGTCCAAGCGGCTTGCGCAACTGTGCGATGACCTGATCGGCCGACGCGTTGCGCTGCCCTTTGGGTTTGAGCGTGACGAACATGAAGCCCGAATTGGTCTGCCGCCCGCCCGTGAAGCCGATCACGTTTTCGACGTTCGGGTTGTGCTGCACGATCGACATCATTTCACCGAACTTGACCTTCATCGCTTGGAATGAAGTGGACTGATCGGCTTGAATGCCGCCCACGAGGCGTCCCGTATCCTGCTGCGGGAAAAAGCCCTTCGGCACGACGACGTAGAGATAGACGTTCAGCACCACGGTCGCAAAGAGGATCAAAAGGACAAGCAGCGGATGCGAGAGCGCCCAGCCGAGCGAGCGCGCATAGCCGCCTTGCAGCCGAGCGAACGCACGCTCGAGACGTTGCGCGAGCGGGCCCTCCTTGGGCCTGTGCTCGCGGTCGGCGAGCAAGCGCGAGCACATCATTGGCGTGACGGTCAGCGAGACGGCGAGCGACACGCCGATCGCGAGCGACAGCGTGACCGCGAACTCGCGAAAGAGCCGCCCGACGATGCCGCCCATCAGCAAGATCGGCAGAAAGACCGCGACGAGCGAGATGCTGATCGACGTCACCGTGAAGCCGACTTCGCGCGCGCCCAGATAGGCGGCCTGCATGCGGGGCATGCCCTCCTCGATATGACGCGAGATGTTCTCGAGTACGACGATCGCATCGTCGACGACGAAGCCTGTCGCCACGATGAGGGCCATCAGCGAGAGGTTGTCGATCGAGTAGTTCAGCAAATACATCGCGGCGAACGTGCCGATGATCGAGATCGGTACGGCCACGCTAGGAATCAACGTCGCGCGCCAGTTGCGCAAAAACAGGAACACGACCGTGACGACGAGCAAGACCGCGACGATCAGCGTGCGCTCGGTATCCTGCAACGATGCGCGGATCGTGGTCGAACGATCGGCCACGGGCGTAATGTCGATCGCCGCCGGCACCGACGCGCGCAATTGCGGCAACATCGCGAGCACGCGATCGATCGTCGCGACGATGTTGGCGCCGGGTTGCCGGTAAAGAATCACGAGCACCGAGCGCTGGCCGTTCATGAGGCCGAGGTTGCGCAAATCTTCGACCGAATCCTGGACGGCTGCGACGTCCGACAACTTGATCGCCGCGCCGTTGCGATAGGCGATGACGAGGTCCTTGTACTGCGCGGCCGCGCGCGCTTGATCGTTCGTATAGATCTGCACGCGGTTTTCACCGAAATCGATCGAACCCTTCGGGCTATTCGCGTTCGCCGCCGCCAGCGCCGCGCGGACGTCCTCGAGCCCGATGCCGTAATGGAACAACGCCTGCGGTTCGAGTTCGACGCGCACGGCCGGATTGGCCGAACCGCTCACGTCCACTTCCCCGATCCCGTCCACTTGCGAGAGCGCTTGTTGCAACACCGTGGACGCGGCGTCGTACAACTGCCCCGGGGGCACGGTTTTCGAGGTCAGCGACAGTACGAGAATCGGCGCGTCGGCCGGGTTCATCTTGTGATAGGTCGGATTGCTGCGCAGGCTCGTCGGCAGGTCGGCGCGCGCCGCGTTGATTGCCGCCTGCACGTCGCGCGCGGCGCCGTCGATATCGCGGTTCAAACCGAATTGCAGCGTGATGCGCGTTTGCCCGACGCCGCTCATCGACGTCATCTCGGTCACGTCGGCGATCTGCCCGAGGTGCCGCTCGAGCGGACTGGCGACGCTCGTTGCGACCGTTTCCGGGCTCGCGCCCGGCAAGTTCGCCTGGACTGCGATCGTCGGAAAATCCACTTGCGGCAGCGGCGCGACCGGGAGCTTGACGAAAGCGAAGACGCCGGCGAGCGCGATGCCGATCGCAAGCAGCGTCGTCGCGACCGGGCGCGAGATGAAGGGGCGCGAAAGGTTCATCGCGCCGGCTCCTCGTTGCGGCCGCCGCCGAAGCGCGCGCGCATGCGGCGCGCGAGTGAATCGAAGCCCAGGTAGATGACGGGCGTCGTGAATAGCGTCAGCAATTGACTGACCACGAGTCCGCCCGCGATCGCGATACCGAGCGGATGACGCAACTCGGAGCCGACCCCCGTGCCGAGCATCAGCGGTAAGGCGCCGAGCAGCGCCGCCATCGTCGTCATCAAGATCGGCCGGAAGCGCAGCAGGCACGCCTGATAAATTGCCTCGTGCGCGCTCTTGCCTTGCTCACGCTCGGCTTCCAAGGCGAAGTCGATCATCATGATGGCGTTCTTCTTGACGATGCCGATCAGCAGCACGATGCCGATGATGCCGATGATGTCGAGATCGTGTCCGGAGACGATCAGCGCGAGCAGGGCGCCCACGCCGGCCGAGGGCAGCGTCGAGAGAATCGTGATCGGATGGATGAAGCTCTCGTAGAGCACGCCGAGTACGATGTACATCGTCACGATCGCGGCGAGGATCAAGAACAGCTCGTTGGCGAGCGAGGCTTGAAAAGCCAACGCCGCGCCTTGAAAGCGCGTTTGGAACGAGACGGGCAGTTCCACGTCGCGCTCGGCCTGCTCGATCGCTTTGACCGCCGCGCCCAACGAGGCGCCCGGGGCGAGGTTGAACGAGACCGTCGTGGATGGGAATTGCCCGAGGTGCGAGACCAAGAGCGGCGCCGGGCGCTCGGAGAACGTCGCGATCGCGCTCAGCGGCACTTGCTGGCCGTTGCCCTGCGAGGAAGGCAGATAGATCGACTTAAGTGCATCCGTGTAATGCTGCATGCGCGGATCGGTTTCGAGGATCACGCGGTATTGATTCGACTGCGTAAAAATCGTCGAGATGATGCGCTGACCGAACGCGTCGTATAACGCGTTGTCCACCGTGGCCGGCGTGATGCCGAAGCGGGCGGCGGTCGCTCGATCGATCTGCACGAAAACGGATTGGCCGCTTTGCTGCAGATCGGTGGCGACGTCGGCCAGTTCGGGCGCCTGTTTGAGGCGCTCGACGAGCTTGGGCACCCAAGTGGCGAATTCGTCGGCATTCGGATCCGTCAGCATGAATTGATATTGCGTCGCGCTGACGGTCGAGTTGATCGTCAAGTCCTGCACGGGCTGTAGATAGAGCGTGACGCCCGCGACGCTCGCGGTTTCGCTTTCGAGGTCTCGAATGATGTCGGTCGCGCTCTTCGAGCGGTCGCCGTGCGGCTTCAAATTGATCAGCATGCGGCCGCTGTTGAGCGTGATGTTGGTGCCGTCCACGCCGATGAACGAGGTCAGGCTGTCGACGTTGGGATCCTTCAGGATCGCATCGGCCAGCGCTTGCTGGCGCTCGGCCATCGCCGCGTACGAGATCGACTGCGGGGCCTGCGTGATGGCTTGAATAACGCCCGTGTCTTGCACGGGGAAAAAGCCCTTCGGGATCAGCACGTAGAGCAGGGCAGTGAGGACGAGCGTGAGGATCGCCACGACGAGCGTCGCCCGCTCACGCGCGAGGACCCAGCGCAACGCCACGGCATAGCGCGCGATGATCGCGTCGATGACGGCATGCGCCTTGGCTTCGAAGCGATGACTCTCGGGCGGCGGCGTGTGCCTGAGCAACTTCGCGCACATCATCGGCACGAGCGTGAGCGAAACGACGGCCGAGATGACGATCGTCACGGCCAGCGTGATCGCGAATTCATGGAAGAGCCGGCCCACGACGTCGCCCATGAACAGCAGCGGAATCAGCACGGCGATCAGCGAGACCGTCAGCGAGATGATCGTGAAGCCGATCTGCTTGGAGCCCTTGAGCGCGGCATCGAGCGCCGTATCGCCTTGCTCCACGTAGCGGGCGATGTTCTCGATCATGACGATGGCGTCGTCGACGACGAAGCCCGTGGCGATCGTCAGCGCCATCAACGACAGGTTGTCGAGCGAAAAGCCGCACAGATACATGACGGCCAGCGTGCCGATCAGCGAGAGCGGGACCGACAAGCTCGGGATGATCGTCGCATAGATGTTCGCAAGGAACAGATACATGACGAGCACGACGAGCACGACCGACATCGCGAGTTCGAACTGCACGTCGCGCACCGAGGCGCGGATGGTCGTCGTCCGGTCGGTGACGACGGCCACGTTGACGGCGGCCGGCAGCGAGGCTTGCAACTGGGGCAACAGCGCTTTCACGCTATCGACGACTTGAATGACGTTGGCGCCCGGCTGACGTTGGATGTTGAGCAAAATCGCGGGGGTGACCTTGCCGCCCATGCCGACCCACGCGCCGAGCTTCGTGTTTTCGGCGCCGTCCACGATCTTGGCGACGTCGGTGAGCATGACGGGCCGGCCGTTTTTATAGGCGACGATCGCGTCGTTATAGGCCTTCGCGTCGGTCAACTGATCGTTTGCATTGATCGTGAAATTGCGTGTCGGTCCGTCGAAGTTGCCCTTGGGCGTATTGACGTTCAGATTCGCGACGCTCGAGCGCAGGTCGTCGAGGTTCAGCCCGTACGAGGCGAGCGCGAGCGGATTGGCTTGAATGCGCACGGCCGGCCGCTGGCCGCCGCTGATGCTGACGAGACCGACGCCGGCCACTTGCGAAATCTTCTCGGCGAGCCGCGTGTCGGCCAGATCTTCGATGTCGGTGAGCGGCGTCGTGTTCGACGTGATCGCGAGCGTCAAGATCGGTGCGTCGGCCGGATTGACCTTGGCATAGATCGGCGGAGCGGGCAGATCGGCCGGCAAAAGGTTGCCCGCGGCGTTGATGGCGGCCTGGACTTCTTGCTCGGCGATATCGAGCGGCAGATCGAGGCTGAATTGCAGCGTGATGACCGATGAGCCCGCCGAGCTTTGCGACGACATCTGATTGAGCGACGGCATCTGGCCGAACTGCCGCTCGAGCGGCGCCGTGACCGCCGAGGTCATGACCTCGGGGCTCGCGCCGGGGTAGAAGGTTTGGACTTGGATCGTCGGATAGTCGACTTCGGGCAACGCCGAGATCGGCAAGAAGCGCAAAGCGACGAGACCGACGAGCATGATGGCCGCCATCAGCAGAGCCGTGCCGACGGGACGCAGGATAAAGGCGCGAGACGGATTCATGCGAGCGCGCACCCGCCGTTACTGCGCGCCGGCGGAGCCGGAAGCGCTTTTGCGGTGATGCCCGTGCGCGCCCGACGCAGCGCCCCCCCCGCCGCTCGAGGCGGCATGCAGCACGGTCGCCGCATCGGGGGCGACGGTGATCTTCGCGCCTTCGCGCAGGCGGTCGGAACCGTCGATCACGACGCGTTCGCCGAGCGCGAGTCCCGCTGCGATGCTCGTGCGTTCGCCATCGACGGGGCCGACCTTGAGCGGCCGGACGGTGACGGTGTTGTCCGGTTTGACGACGTAGGCGAATGGCCCGTTCGCGCCGTTCAGCACGGCCGAACTCGGCACGATGACGGCGTCGTGGAGGGTGTCGATCAGTAGGCGCGCGTTCACGAACTGGTTCGGAAACAGCATCTGCGAGGTGTTCGGGAACAGGGCCCGCAGCTTGACGGTCCCCGTCGCCGTGTCGATTTGGTTATCGATCGTATCCAAGTAGCCCGTTTCGAGCGGCATCGTATTGTTGCGGTCGTAGGCGGTCGCCGACAGTTTGGCGCCGGCGTGCATCTGCTTGAGGATGGCCGGCAAATTGTCTTCCGAGGTCGTGAAGATCACGCTGATCGGCTGCAACTGCGTGATGACGACGATGCCGTTCGCATCGGACGGCGTCACATAGTTGCCCGGATCGACTTGCCGCAGGCCGACGCGGCCGGAGACGGGCGCCGTGATGCGCGCGTAGGTGAGGTCCAGCTTATAGGTGTCGATGCTGGCCCGATCCGATTGCACTTGGCCCTCGTACTGCTTGACGAGGGACGCCTGGGTGTCCACTTGCTGGGACGCGATCGAATCTTGCGCAAGCAGCGTTTGGTAGCGCTTCAAATCGAGGCGTGCCGTCTGTAAGAGCGCCGTGTCCTTGGCGAGTGCTCCCTGCGCGTTCGCGAGGGAGATTTGGTAGGGACGCGGGTCGATTTGCGCGAGCACGTCGCCGGCCTTGACGAGCTGGCCTTCCTTGAATGCGACGCTTTGCAGCGTACCCGAGAGCTGCGTCTTGACCGTGACCGTCGCGAGCGGCGTGACCGTGCCGAGGGCGGTCAAGACGATAGGCATCTCTCCGGCGGCGGCCGCTGCCACATGGACCGGCTGCGGCATGTTCGCGAACGCGGCGCGCCCCGGCCGGCCTTTCGTGGGCGCGACACCGGTGCCGGCGCCGCTCGGCCGGCCCCAGGGCCGCCACCAGATCAGCGCGATCAGCGCGAGCAAGACGACGGCGGCGATCGCGATGCGGCGCCGCGTGCCGGCGCGACCCGTAGGCGCGCCGGTTTCGACGCGCGGAGCCGAGTCGTGTTCGTGCTTTCCGGGCTGGGGCTGGGGGCGGGGGTGGTTCTCTTGTTCGGCCATCGAAGTGTTTTTGTAGCGGCAATGCCAATACGGCGTGGGGTAGGGAGGCGCAGCGCGCGTGCCAAGGCAGGGGCGCGGACGCGGCCGGTCCGGATCGGCCGGATGGCCGCGGGCCGCCGCAGCGCAAGCGTGTCGATGCAAGATGCTACGTCGCGCCGGCTCGGCGAGTCCAGCGGCGGATTTTTCGGTTTTTTACGGCCGTTACACCGGCGAGGCAGGCGGCGGCGTCAGTCGCCGAGGCGCTGACGCGGCGCGCCGCCGATTTCGTGGACGATACGCTCGATGCATTCGGTCAGTACCGGCGCGGCATGTTCGATCAGCCATTCGCGTGGACACAAGTGCGCCGCGCCGCCGCAGTTGACCGCGTACCGTTCGCCCGAGGGGCCGACGAAGCCGGCCGCGATCGCATTCAATTCCGAATACCACTCGCCGGTCGCGATCGCAAACCCGAGCGTATGCGTCTCGTCGAGCGAGGCGGCGAGCCGGGCGTGGATGTGCGGCCAGTCGTCCCCGGACGCGGCCTGCAGTCCCGCCATCACTTCGCGCCGCTCGGCCTCGGACAGTGCGGCCAGATACGCGCGGCCGACGGCCGTGCGGGCCAGATCCACGCGCGAGCCCACCTCGAGCCGCGACACGAGCACGGCCGAACGAGGTCGGATCGTCTCGATGACGACCATATCCAGCCGGTCGCGGGCCATCAAATGCACGGACAGAGACGTGCGCTCGGCGAGATCGATCAGCAGCGGGCGCGCGCGGGAGCGGATATCGAAATTACGCAAAAAGCCGTTGCTCAACTCGAGCACGGATGCGGTCAACACGAACCGCTCGCTATCGGGCAACTGGAAGAGGAACCCCGCGCCGACGAGCGTGGCGGTGATACGCGAGACGGTCGGCTTCGGAATGCCCGTGAGTTCGGCCAGTTCGCGGTTGCTGATCGGCGCGTCGGCGGAGGCGACGCGGCGTAGCAGCGTCAGGCCGCGCGAGAGCGCGATGATTTCATCGCCGGCGCCGTCGCCCGCTTTGGCGGGGCGCGGACGGCTTTCGGTGCTGGAAGGTGAGGTGGCCACGGATCGCCTGTGACAGTTTTTTGAAATTCGGTTTCACATCTGACGTTTCGTTCAGTCTACGCCGGCCGCCACTTCGCGTGAAGCAAGTAATTTTTACCTATTTTTCATTGTGAAATCGATACCGGTTTGGGGGTACCTGTTAACTTTTCGGAAAAAATTATCTTGACTTCGTCAGCGGAAAGGGAAAGAATGGAATCTCATTTCGGAGCGACGCATCGAAGGCGATGCGCGGATCGAGCGAACCTAGGTTCCCGCAGAGATCTCAGTTCCGCAATACCGTCTCTCAGGTTCTAGCACGGCCCTCGGAATGGCTAGAACTTCTTTAAGGCGCCACGGCAACGTGGCGCCTTTTTTTTCGCCATTTTGCCCCGCTGGATCCGATTCCATTGGGCGCGCCCGCATTGGACAGCGGCCGGCTCGATGCGTTTCGTCATTCTCGGCGGCATGCGTGACGCGGTTCTGCTATCGTCAGCGTCGATCTCGAGCCGGCGCCGAGCGCCGGTTCCGATCCCACCGACGGCATCCATAATGCAGACAATCCTTTCTATCTCAAATCTATCGAAGACTTACGCGTCGGGCTTTCAAGCGCTCAAGCGGGTGAGCCTCGACATACACCGCGGCGAAATCTTTGCGTTACTGGGCCCCAACGGCGCCGGCAAGACCACGCTCATCGGCACCGTTTGCGGACTCGTCAATCCGACCGAAGGCGCCGTGCGCGTGGACGGGCACGACATCGTCAAGGACTATCGCCGTGCGCGGGCGATGATCGGCCTCGTCCCGCAGGAACTGACGACGAACGCGTTCGAAACGGTCTGGGCGACCGTGACGTTCAGCCGCGGCCTGTTCGGCAAATCGCCGAACCCGGCCCACCTGGAAAAGGTGTTGCGGGCGCTGTCGTTGTGGGACAAACGCAACAGTCCGATCATGACGCTCTCGGGCGGGATGAAACGGCGCGTGCTGATCGCCAAGGCGCTCGCGCACGAGCCGCAAGTGCTGTTCCTGGACGAGCCCACCGCGGGCGTCGATGTGGAATTGCGGCGCGACATGTGGGAACTCATGCGTACGCTGAAGGAAACCGGCGTCACGATCATCCTGACCACCCACTATATCGACGAGGCCGAGGAGATGGCCGACCGCATCGGCATCATCAATCGCGGCGAAATCGTGCTCGTCGAGGAGAAGACGCAGCTTTTGCGCAAGCTCGGCAAGAAGCAACTGACGCTGCAACTGGCGGAGCCCATCGCGCAAGTGCCGCCGCAACTGGCCGCTTACGCGCTGGAACTGTCGCCCGACGGCGGCGCGCTTACTTACACCTATGACGACACCCAGTCCGAACGGGCCGGTATCGTCAAACTGCTCAAGGATCTGGAGGACGCGCGCGTTCTCTTCAAGGATTTGCAAACGACGCAAAGCTCGCTCGAAGACATCTTCGTCGATCTCGTCAAGGAGCGTTCATGAACTTTCATGCAATGCGCGCGATATATCGCTTCGAAATGGCGCGCACATGGCGCACGCTGATGCAAAGCGTGATATCGCCCGTTATTTCCACGTCGCTTTATTTCGTCGTGTTCGGCGCGGCGATCGGCTCGCGTATTCGCGAAATCGACGGTATCAGCTACGGCGCGTTCATCGTGCCGGGGCTCGTCATGCTGTCGTTGCTCACGCAAAGCATCAGCAATGCCTCGTTCGCGATTTATTTTCCGAAGTTCACCGGCACGATTTACGAGGTGCTGACGGCGCCGGTCTCGTACTTCGAAATGGTGGTGAGCTATGTCGCCGCGGCGGCGACGAAGTCGATCATGCTCGGGCTCATCATCATGGCCACGGCGGCGTTCTTCGTGCCGCTGCGCATCGAGCACCCATTGTGGATGATCGTGTTCCTCGTGCTGACGTCGGTCACGTTCAGTCTGTTCGGATTCGTGATCGGAATCTGGGCCGACGGCTTCGAAAAGCTGCAGGTCGTCCCGCTGCTCATCGTTACGCCGCTGACGTTCCTCGGGGGCAGCTTCTATTCGATCGGGATTTTGCCGCCGCTCTGGCGCACGATCGCGTTGGCCAACCCCGTGGTCTATCTGATCAGCGGCTTTAGATGGAGCTTTTACGGCATCGCCGATGTTCATGTTGGGGTCAGTCTTGGCATGACCGCGGTTTTTTTGGCGATTTTTACCGGGATCGTGGCATGGATTTTCAAAACGGGCTACCGTCTCAAAACTTAACGACGGCTTTGTCATTCGCTAAAAACGCCGACATAATGCGTGAATCGCCGGTGTTCGACCGGCCGGGCACCCGAAACGATTCGACCGCGAATGAGACTGACCATCAAAGGCTTGTTGCTGATCGCTATTCCGACGGCGGTCGAGCTCGCGTTGCTCTCGGGGCTCGTGAAGGCACAGAACGACGCTCAGCAGGCCGAGCAATGGGTGCTGCATAGCAAGGACGTGCTGCGCCAAACGAACGCGATTCTCGAACCCGTGCTGATCGAGTCGGTTCGTATGCGCGGGGCCGTGCTCAAGAATCAACGCGATTCCTCCACGCCCGTCACGCTCTGGATCGATCTCGATCGCCGGATCGATCATCTCGTCGATCTGGTGGCGGACAACCCCGTTCAGGTCGAGCGCGCCGCGCAAATTCGCCAGACGGTGCAAGCCTACCGGCAATGGTCCGATCGCGTGCAAGACTTGCTGCGCAACGGGCGCCACAGCGATTTGCTCGAGCGGTTCCGCAATCAAAGCAACGTCGACGTCATCGATCGGTTCAGAGCGCAGCTCGCGGCGTTCCAGAGCGAGGAATTGCGCATGGACACGGTGCGCTCGGCCCAGGCGGCGCAAGCGCTGGCCCAGCAACAGCAACTGACCGCGGCCGTCGTGCTGGGCTCGCTCGTCATGACCGCGTTGGCCGTGTTTTTGTTCACGCGCGGATTGCGCGGACGGCTCGCGCGGCTCTCGGACAATGCGGCCCGGCTTGCGCAAAGCGCGCCGCTCGGGCCGCCGTCCGCCGGTAACGATGAAATCGCCGAACTCGACGGAATCTTGCACGACACGAGCCGGCGGCTACTCGAATCGGAGCGGTTGCAGGCGCGTTTCCAAAGCGATTTGTCGCGGCGGGCCGACGAGCTGGCACGAACGAACGAGACGCTGCACCAGCAAACGCAGGAAAACGAGATGTTCATCTATAGTGTGTCGCACGATCTGCGCGCCCCGCTCGTGAACCTGCAAGGTTTCTCGAAAGAACTCACGCACGCGTGCGACGACTTGCGCGAGGCGGTGCGGGCATCGTCGCTCGAAACAGCCGAGCGCGAACGTATCGAGCGGCTCATCGACGAGGACATCGGCGAGGCGCTGCGATACTTGCAAAGCGCCGTGTTGCGCGCGGCGCATATCATCGATTCGCTGCTGCGGCTCTCGCGCGTGGGCCGCGTCGAATACCGGCGCCAGGAAGTCGATGTCGCGTCCGTCGTGCGGCACGTGCTCGACGCGATGCAGGCATCGATCCGCGCGTGTCATGCCGAAATCGTCGTCGAGGAGTTGCCGCCCGTATGGGGCGATCCGACGGCGCTCGAACAGATTTTTGCCAACTTGATCGGTAATGCGATCAACTACCTCGATCCGGAGCGCGCCGGCCGGATCGAGATCGGCGCGTTGCCCGCGCCGCCAGGCGGCGTTCGTACGCTGCGCATCTTTTACGTGAAGGACAACGGCCTGGGCATCCCGGCCGGCGCCATGCCGCGCCTGTTCAACGCGTTCCAGCGGCTGCACGGCAACGTGGCCGCGGGCGAGGGCATCGGTCTCGCGCTCGTGCGGCGCATGGTCGAGCGGCACGGGGGGCGCGTCTGGGCCGAATCGACCGAAGGCGAGGGCACGACGTTCTATCTATCGCTACCGGAGGCGACCAAGCAGGTCGTCGCCGCATAACGCATCGAGGAAGTAACAATGCACAACCCAACCGGGACGGCGGGGCATCCCACGACGGGCCATCACAACACGGGCCAGCCCAATGTGGGCCAATCGGTGAGCATCATCCTGATCGAGGACGACGACGGTCACGCCACGCTGATCGAGCGCAACTTGCGGCGCGCGGGCTTGACCAACGGCTTCACGCGTTTTTCCGACGGCCAGCAAGCGCTCGACTACTTCTTTAGCGAACCGTCGCAGTTCATGCGCGAGGATTTGCCGCCGTCGGTGATCCTGCTCGATTTGAACATGCCGCGCATCGACGGTTTGGAAGTGTTGCGGCGGTTGAAGGCCGACCGGCGCACGGCCTCGCTGCCCGTCATCGTATTGACGACGACCGACGATCCCCGTGAAATCGAACGGTGCTACGAGCTCGGCTGCAATGTCTACGTGACCAAACCCGTCGAATACGACGCCTTTATCGAGGCGGTGCGCCGTCTTGGCTTCTTCCTGCAGGTGGTGAAGCTGCCCGCGGCCACTCGATGAGCGCTCATGCGCTGTTCGTCGACGACGACGAGGGGCTGTTGCGGCTCGCCGCGCGCTCGCTTGCTCGGGCCGGTTACCGCGTGAGCACCGCGCCGAGCACGGATGCGGCGCGCCAATCGCTCGCGGCCGAGCAGCCCGATGTGATCGTGGTCGACTATGCGCTCGGAGCCGCGGAGACCGGGCTCGATTTCTTGCGCGCGCTGCGTGCTCAAGGGCTCGCGCTGCCCGCTATTTTGTGCACCGGATTTGCCGACGAGGCGCGCGTGATCGAGGCGTTGCGCTCGGGCGTGGCCGATGTCGTGCCCAAGAGCGAAGGCTATCTCGAGTACCTGCCCGAAGCGATCGAGCGCGTGTTGCGCGAGCGGCGCATCGAGCGCGAGCTGGCGCAGGCGCAGCGCGCGCAGGAGCGCGAGGCGCATTTCCGGGCATTGGCGGAGGAGCGCGAAGCGCTGCTGGCGGCTGAACGCGTGGCGCGCGCCGAAGCGGAGCGCGCCTCGCGGATGAAGGATGAATTCGTCGCGACGTTGTCGCACGAGCTGCGCACGCCGCTCAATGCGATCGTCGGTTGGACTCAGTTTCTGTTGCGCGACGCCAGCGTGTCGGAGTCGCTGCGCAAAGGGCTCGACGTCATCGACCGCAACGCGCGGGCGCAAGCGCGCATGGTCGACGACCTGCTCGATTTCTCGCGAATCCTGGCCGGCAAGCTTCGGTTGGAAGCCGAGCGCGTCGATCTCGCCGACGTCGTCGAGTACGTGATCCGTTCCGTGGGTCCGGCTGCGCAGGCAAAAGACATCCGTTTCGTGTCATCGCTCGATGCGGTCGGTGCGGTCCTTGGCGACCCATCCCGATTGCAGCAGATCGTCTGGAATCTGCTCTCGAATGCCGTCAAATTCACGGGCAGGGGCGGCTGCGTCGAGGTCAAACTGCAGCGGCTCGACGGCGAGGTCGAGTTGATCGTCGCCGATAACGGCCAGGGCATCAAACCCGAGTTTCTGCCCCACGTATTCGAGCGTTTTTGCCAGGAGGACGCGGGCATCGCGCGTCAGCACGGCGGGCTCGGGCTCGGCCTGTCGATCGCTAGGCAGTTGGTGGAGATGCACGGCGGGCGGATCGTCGCTCATAGCGACGGCCCCGGCTGTGGGGCGACGTTCGTCGTCATGCTGCCGGCCGCCGCCGCGGAGCCGGCGCGCGAGCAGGACGCCGACGCGCTCGAACTACACGCGCCGCCGGCCTTGGCGGGCTTGCGCGTGCTCGTGCTCGAAGACGAGCCGGACGCGCGCGAACTCGTCGAGCGGGTCTTGCAAGAGCGCGGTGCGACGACGCTTGCGTTCTCGTCCGCGACCGACGCGTTGGAGGCATGCGCCGCCGAGTCGCCCGACGTCATCGTGAGCGATATCGGCCTGCCCGGCGTCGACGGTTACGAGTTCATCCGGCGGCTGCGTACGTCGGAGGGCCAGCGCGGGCGCAGCACGCCGGCGGCGGCGCTGACCGCGTTCGCGCGCAGCGAGGACCGGCGCCGCGCGCTGCTGGCCGGCTACCAGACGCATTTGGCCAAACCCGTCGATCCACTCGAGCTCGTGGTCGTGGTGGCCGCGTTGGCGGGCCGCACGGCGCCGTTCGTCGGCGACGCTTAAAGCTCGATGCGCGTTCCGAGCAGCACGAGGAATTGGCGCAGCCACTCGGGATGCGCGGGCCAGGCGGGCGCCGTGACGAACGGCGCGTCGGTGACGGCCGCGTCCACGGGAATATCGGCGTACTCGGCGCCGGCAAGCCGCACTTCGGGCGCGCAGGCGGGGTAGGCCGAAATGCGCTTGCCGCGAATCACCTCGGCGGCGGCAAGCAATTGCGCGGCATGGCAGATCGCGGCGATCGGCTTGTTTCGTTGCGCGAAGTCGCGCACGAGCTCGATGACCTTGGCGTCCAGACGCAGATACTCGGGGGCGCGTCCGCCGGCGATCGCGAGCGCGTCGTAGCTGGCCGCGTCGACTTCCTCGAACGTGGCGTTGAGCGTGAATTGGTGACCGGGCTTCTCCGTGTAGGTCTGGTCGCCTTCGAAATCGTGGATCGCCGTTTTGATCTTCTGGCCCGCGCGCTTGCCCGGGCAGACGGCATCGACGGTATGGCCGACGGCTTGCAGTGCCTGAAACGGCACCATCGTTTCGTAATCTTCTGCGAAATCGCCCGTCAGAAACAAAATCTTCTTCGCGGCCATGGCGTGCTCCTTCTCTAGTGAGGGGTAGACGACTACGGAATCCGTGCTTCCTACGATCAAGCGGCAGTGTACTCCTGCCATGCGTACCGCATCGAGCCGTCGGGGCGCGATCAGGCGGGTATTGCGCGGCGCTCGAAATGTAATTATCATGGTTACAGTTTTTGACGCCGAGCCTCAGCAATGAACACCAGCAGCCGCTTCGCCTATGCCGTCCATATCTTGGCGCTGCTGTCGCTACAGCAAGGGGAGCCGTTGTCCTCCGAGATCATCGCGGGCTCCGTCAATACGAATCCGGCGCTGATTCGCCGGCTCCTCTCCATGCTTGCTCAGGCGGGGCTCACGACGTCGCAGCTCGGCGCCGGAGGCGGTGCGTTGCTGGCGCGCGCGCCGGGACAAATCCGTTTGCTCGACGTCTACCGCGCCGTCGATGAAGCCGCGCTGTTCGGCTTGCACCGCGAGCAGCCGAACCCGGCGTGCATGGTCGGCCGGCACATTCAGCAGGTGCTCGTCGGCATCGTCGACGACGCGCAGCGGGCCATGGAAGCATCGCTCGGCGCACGCACGTTGGCCGATGTCACGGCAGGCGTGATCGAAGCCGAAAGCGCGATGGGAGTAGGGGCCGGCGGTAAGAGCGGTAATAGCGGTTGAGTTCACCACGCGGCCGGCGGCCGATGAAGTTAGCGAGAGGCGTCGCCTCTTTTTTTTGATCGATAAGTGTAACCAATAAAGTTACACATTTCATTGACTAGGAGCCTACCATGCAACAACGCTTGAAAATTGCGCTTTTCGGGGCGACGGGGATGATCGGGTCGCGCATCGCGGCCGAAGCGCTCGCGCGCGGCCATGAAGTCGCGGCGATTTCGCGCCGGCCACAGCCTGTCGAAGGGGCGGCCGGATTGACGACCCTCGCCGGCGACGTGTTCGACGCGCAAGCGAACGCCCAGCGCATCGCGGGCTTCGATGCGATCGCGAGCGCCTACGGCCCGGCACAGGAGGACACGGCCAAAGTCATTCAAGCCACGCGCGCGCTGATCGAACTGGCCAGAATTTCCGGCGTCAAGCGGTTAGTCGCAGTCGGCGGCGCGGGATCGCTCGAAGTGGCGCCGGGCAAGCAGCTCGTCGATACCGAAGGGTTTCCGGACGCCTACAAAGCCGTTGCGCTCGCGCATCGCGAGGCACTCGGGTTGTATCGGGAGGCGACCGACATCGATTGGACCTTCTTCGCGCCGGCCGCCATCATCGCGCCCGGGACCAAGACGGGCGCGTTCCGCACGGGCGCCGATACGCTGATCGTCGATGCCGGCGGCGCCAGCAAGATTTCGGCGGAAGATTACGCGATCGCGTTCGTCGACGAAATCGAACAAAACCGGTTCGTGCGCCGCATTGCGACCGTCGCTTATTGAGGGGTCCCGCCCGGCGCCGGGGCGGGCCGCCTCGGCGCGTGCGGGCAGAAATGGGGGCGTCGTCCAAAGCGATCGATGCCCCATTTATATCGGTTTATCCGTGAAAATAGTTTGCTTATAATTCCACGATCTCTATAAAACATAGAAAAAAATTCCAACACGGGATCGTAATGGGAATGGATGCTATCGATCGCAAGCTCGTGGAGCTGCTTCAGGCCGACGCCACGTTGCCGATCGCGGAACTCGCGAGCCGCGTCAATCTCTCGCAGACGCCGTGCTGGAAGCGCGTCCAGCGGCTCAAGGAGGAAGGCGTCATTCGCGCCCAAGTGGCGTTGTGCGACGCGCGCAAGCTCGGCGTGGGGACGACCGTGTTCGTCGCGGTGCGCACGAACCAGCATACGGAGGAATGGGCGCGCCGGTTCGTGCAGACCGTATGCGATATTCCGGAGGTGGTCGAAGCCTACCGCATGAGCGGCGAGACCGACTATTTGCTGCGTATCGTCGTCTCCGATATCGACGACTACGATCGCGTCTACAAACACTTGATTCGCGCGGTGCCGCTGTTCGACGTGAGCTCCAGCTTCGCGATGGAGCAAATCAAATATTCAACGGCGCTGCCGGTCAGGTGACGCGCGCTTTGAAGCGCGTAGAATGCCGGCTTTCGTCTCGCTATTTTGCGCGGCGCCACTCTCGGCGCGCCGCACGACACCATCCATGAACGATCCTCGCCGCTCGAACAAATCAAACCCCACGACGCGCGTCGCCGTGCTCATCATCGTGATCGTGCTGATCGGAATCGCGACGTTCCTCTTCAACGCCATCAAGGGCAAGCGCGAGTACGACGAGCAAAACGCGGCAGCCGCATCGTCGTCCGCGGCCGCAAGCGCATCGGGCGCCTCGCAATAACCGCTGCTGCCCGCGCGCCCTATGTCAGGGTTGCGCGGGCAGGCGAATCGCGCCCGCGTCTTTGCGAATGAGAAACGAGGCGGCGAGCATCTGCTTGCATTGCAGCGCGAGCAATTTGATTTCGCCGATGAACTCGGCGGGTTGCGTGCCGGCCCGTTCGATCTCGACGACCATCGCATCGAGTTCCCGCGTGAGTTGTTTCGTCGTCTCCGCCTGATCGACGGGCGGCGCGTCGCCCGTTTGCGCGAGCGTCAAGTTCTCGCGCACGGCCGAGAGCGCGCGCTGTAACGCCTGCGAGCCGTCCGGCTCGCGCTCGGCCATCTCGCGCAGCAACGGCGCGGCGGCCGTGATATGCGCGGCCAGCACGTGGCTTTGAACGAGCAAGTCGTTCAGTTCCGGCACGAAGCGCTGCTGCGCCTTCGGCTCGAGCATCATCCGGCGGAACGCCTGCGCGAGATTGGCGAACGCGATATGGACGTTCTTTCGCGCTAGGCGATAACGGAAGTCGCGTTCATCGGCGCTCGCTGCTTGCGCGCCCGGCTGCGCCGCGGCGGCGTTCGTCCCGCCGCGCGGCGCGTTGCCCCACCACCAAGCACTCTCCAGATACTGACGCGTGGCCGCGAGCATCTCGGTGACGAGCTTGCCCATGAGCCGGTATTCCCAGTACGGAAACAAATGGCTGGCCGCGATCGCGAGGGCGCAGCCGACGAACGTATCGATCGCCCGCTCGCCGATGATGCGCATGTTGCCGGGCGCCAGCAGATGAAACAGCAGCAACACATACGACGACGTGAAGACGACGCTCGCCGCGTAATTGAACAGCAGCAGGCTGTAGCTCATGACCATCGAGGCGAACATGAACACGAGCAACACGGGCGGCGCTTTCACGAACCAGATCAAGGCGAGGCTGGCCGCGCAGCCGATCGCCGTGCCGACGATCCGCTGCGTATTGCGCTGCTTCGTCAGCGAGTAGCCGGGCTTCATGATGATCAGCGTCGTCATCACGATCCAGTAGGCGTTCGTGAGCGGCAGCAAGCGACCGAGCCAGAACCCCAGGGCGACGGCAATCGTCACGCGCAGGGCGTGACGAAAGCTCGGCGACGCCATCGTCAGATTCGAGAAGATCTGCGGAAGCGGCACCCGGCGGCCCGAGAGAAAGCGCATCAGCGTATGGTCGACGCGCACCGCGGTTTGCACGGCCGGGGTGTCGCTGCCGACGGTTTTTTTCATTTTGTCGATCATGCGAACCGCGCTCCAGATGCGCCGGAACGAGGCCGATGCGGCCGCATAGGCTTCGGGGTTGCGCTCGGGCAGGCCCTGCTTGCGCATGAGTTCGATTTCGTATTCGATCGCGCGGATTTCGGCTTTGACGTTGATGCGCGAATCGGGCCGCCGGTTCTGCAGTACGGCCAAGCCGATTTCCTCGAGATCGCTTGCCGCCTTGCGGATCAAATCGCGGAAGAACAGCATCAAGTCGCCGTTGCCGAAGGTGCTGCGCATCAGCGGGTAGTCGGTATGCGCGCCGACGAACAACTCATGCAGATCGACGGTATTGATGAACAGATTGAACAGCGTGACGCGTCGCGGATCGAGCTTGCCGCGGCGCAGCTTCGGCAAATTGCGTAGCACGATCGCACGCGCGGCGTCCTGCATTTCGACGGCTGCCGTTTGCTTTTCGACGAGGATGTCGTAACACGCGTCGAGGTTCGCGTCGATGTCGTAGAAGTTCGCGCGCGCCAGCAGGTAATCGGCGCACGCGAAGACGTTTTCCGCGAGCGCCTGTTTCTCGATCCGATGCGCTTGCCACTGCGAAATCAACGTGGCCCAGTACGTGTACCAAAGGCCGCCCAGCAAGATCCAGCTCGCGTTGATGAGCGCCTGCGCCGGCGTAAAGTGCTCCTCGAGCGTCATCACCATCATGAAGAGCGTCGCGAAGCTGATCTGCGGCCAGCGATTGCCGTAGACGACGGTCAGCGACAGCACGAACGTCAGCGCGACGATCGTGGCCCACAGCGCGAAGATATTGACGGTCGCAAGTCCCGTGGCCAGCGCCGACAGAAAGCCGAGCACGCTGCACACGAGCATCTCGTTGTGCTTGTATTTGAGCGGCCCGGGCATATCGACGACGCAGGCGCCTAGGGCACCGGTGGCGATCGTGAAGCCGAGGTCGGCCTGATGAAATACGACGAGGCACAAGACGGCCGGCAGCGATACGCCGATGGCCGCGCGCAGTCCACCGAAAAAATATTGGCTGTAGAGAAATTTTTCGATTTCTTTCGAGTAGCGCATCGATCTCGCGGCGGGCAGCGGGAAGAGCCGGGGACGGCTGGCGTGAAAGTCTAACGTATTTCGATAGCACCGGGCATGTCTGCTTCATGCGCCTTAACGGCCGTCCGGCGCCTTTGATATGCTGACGGTTTTCGTCCGCGGCCTGCGCGCGCAGGCGCATCGACCCAAGGTTCATGCTCCAGCTTTTCTATTCGAACCGGTACGAGACGCTCGTTCAAGCGCTCGTCGACGATCTTGCCGCCATGCCCGCCGATCCGTGGACGCACGAGGAGATCGTCGTGCCGAGCGCGGCCGCGCGGCGGCGCCTCGAATTGGAGCTCGCGGCGCGCCGCGGCATCTGCGCGAACGTGAATTTCAGTTATCTCGCGCAGTGGTTGTGGACCCAAATCGGGGGCGTGATCGATGTGCCCGCGCATTCGCCGCTCGGCGTCGAGCGGCTGGCCTGGCGGTGCTATCGCCTGTTCGGGGTAGAAGGCGATGAGGGCGGCGGCGCCTCGCCGGACGAGGCGGCGTTTTGGCTCGCCTCGCCCCGGTTGCGCAGCTATCTGCAGGCGGCCGATGCCCCGATGCGTTTCGAGCTCGCGCGGCGCGTGGCCACCGTATTCGATCACTATTTGACCTATCGCCCGGAGTGGCTCGCGCGCTGGCAGCACGGGCAGTCGATCTTCGAGGGCGGCCCGGGCGCGGCGCCGCCGCCGGCTACTGCGCAAGCGTCGCCGGCGGCCCGCGAGGACGAGCGCTGGCAGGCGGCGCTGTGGCGTGCCGTGCTGGCCGAACTCGCGCAAGAAGGCGGCGCGTCCGGCATCGCAGAGGCCGCGCCGCCCGCTCACCGTTTCCTCGAACTCGTGCGCACGCTCGATCTCGATGCGGTCATGCGCGCGCGTTGGCCGCGCGTCGTCAGCGTGTTCGCGCTGCCCACGATCGCCCCGCTTTACATTGCGCTGCTGCGCGAGCTGTCGCGCTGGATCGACGTGCGCATGTACGTATTGAATCCGTGCCGTCAGTTCTGGTTCGACATCGTCACCGAAAAGCGCGCGCTCGCACTCGAAGCCGCCGATACGCTCGACTTCCACGAGGTGGGGCATCCGCTGCTTGCCGAGTGGGGGCGGCAGACGCAAGCGCAGTTGCATTTGCTTCATGAATTGACGGAGGGCGCGGCATCGAGCGAGGCGACGCGCTATGCGCCCAACGAATCGGCGAACTGGCTCGCGCGCGTGCAAAACGCGATGCTCGACTTGGAACAGGAAGAGGACGACGAGGGGCCGCTGGCCGGCCAATCCGCGCGCGGCATCGAGGTTCATGTTTGCCACAGCATGTCGCGCCAACTCGAGGTGCTGCACGACCGGCTGCTCGGCTGGTTCGACGATTCGATCGCCGGCCCTAACGATGCATTGCCGGGGCTGCGGCCGTCGGACGTGCTCGTCGTGTGCCCCGATCTCGCCGCCGCGGCGCCGCTCATCGACGCCGTCTTCGGTACGACGCGCGGCGACGAGCGCGGCCGTATTCCGTATCGCATCACGGGCCTGCCGCCGTCGCAGGCGAATCCGATCGCGCGCGTGCTGCTCGAGTGGCTCTCGCTCGCGGAGCGCGGCGTGGCCGCGCCGGAACTCGTCGAATGGCTGCGCGTCGATGCGGTGGCCGCGCGTTACGGTATCGACGCGGTGTCGCTCGATACGGTTCAGAGCTGGCTCGCGGCGGCCGGCGCGCGCCGCGGCTTGGCGGCGGAGGCCCCGGCGGGCGAGGGCGAGCGTGCCGCGCATGCCGTGACCGGGGCGCGCCATACATTCGCCGATGCGCTCACGCGGCTCTTTCTCGGCTATGCGATGCCCGATGACGGTGAACCCGTCGATGCGTGGCTGCCGGTGCCCGGCGCGCGCGGAGCCGATGCACAACTGCTGGGGCGTCTCGGCCGCTTCGTCGATGACTTGTACGGGTTCGTTCGCCGCTCGCGCGAAACGTTGAGCTGCGACGGTTGGAGCGCGCTGTTCGCCGATGCGCTCGCGCGCCTGTTCGATCCGTCGCCGCCTTTCGCCGATGCGCTCGCGAGCGTGCGCGATGCCGTGGAGAAAGCGCTCGAGGCGATGCGCGACGGCGCGCGCGACGCGCTGGCCCCCGCCGCGGTGGTGCGCGCGGCGCTAACGGTCGCGCTCGACGACGCGGCCCACGGCGGCGTGCCGTGGGGCGGCGTGACGTTTTCCTCGTTGACGAGCCTGCGCGGGTTGCCGTATCGCGCGATTTGCTTGATCGGGATGGACGACGGCGTCTTGCCGAGTCTCGCTCGCGCCGACGAGTTCGATCTAATGGCGGTCTTGCCGCAGTTGGGCGACCGCCAGCGGCGTGCCGACGAGCGCAATCTCTTTCTCGATCTGCTGCTCGCCGCGCGCGACCGGCTGTTCGTGAGCTACACGGGACGCAGTATCCGCGACAACGCGCCGTTGCCGCCGGCGGCGCTCGTCGACGAACTGCTCGATCATTTGGCGCGGGCCAAGGCTGGGCCGGATGCCGCGCCCGCGGAACTGGATGCGGCGCGCCGCTCGTTCATCGTCGAGCATCCGCTGCAGCCGTTCGCCTTGGCGTATTTCGAAGCGCGCCCCGCGCTTTTTACCTACGACGCCGAGCGCGCCCGTTTGGCCTCGCTACTCGCCGCCGATGCCGAACCGGTGGCGCCGCCGTTTTTCGCGGGTCCGTTGCCGCCCGAACCGGCGGGACCCGTTTCGTTCGCCGATTTCCAACGTTTCTGGCAGCATCCGGCCCGCGCGCTGCTGCGCGAGCGGCTGGGCGTGGTGCTCGAGAAAACGCAGGGAGAATTGCTCGAAGTCGAGCCGTTCGAACTCGATTACGCCGGGCGCGATGCGCTTGCCGATCGATTGCTGCCGCGACTGATCGAGCGCGACGACGACGAAGCGCGCGCGCGCGCGTGGCGCGTCGCGCAAACGAGCCCCGAGTTGCCGGCGGGCGCAACGGGCGATGTGCTCAAGCGGCGCGAGGTAGGCGCGCTGGGCCGTCTCGCGGGCAGCGTGCGCGCGGCGCTGGCAGCGGGCGCGTCACGCTTGCCGTTCGCATTGCAAGTGCGTCCGCAATGGCCCGAGACGGACGGCATCGCGCTGTTCGGCGAGCATGAGACCGAACTGCGAGACGCATTGTGCGACAGTGCTCCCGTGCAGTTGCACGGCACCTTGAACCGGGTGACCGCTACGGGTCAAGTGCTTTACCGGTACGCGAGCCCCAGTGCGCGCGAATATTTGAATGCGTGGCTCGCGCACCTCGCATACTGCGCGGCCGAGCCCGATGGGCCCTGCCGTACCGTGTGGTTCGGCGCCACCGAGCGCTTCGCGTTCACGCGCGTCGATGCGCCGCTCGAACACCTCGCGCCGCTCGTCGCGCTATACCTGGCAGGGCGCCGCTTGCCGCTGCGTTTCTTCCCGAAAAGCGCCTGGGCGAAAGCGAACGGCGGCGACGCAGAGGCACTTGCGACTTGGATTAGCGATCGCGTGCGCGGCGAATCGGATGACCCGGCGCTCACGATCGCTTGGCGAGGCGTGGACCTCGCGCTCGATGCGGCGTTCGGCGCCGCCGCCCGTATCGTGTTCGAGCCTTTGCTCGAGCATCTGACCGGGGGGCAGGCATGAGCGAGCAGGATCGCCTTCTAGGCGCGCCGCCGTCGATGCTAGAGGACGAGCCGGCGCCGCTCGACGTTTTTCGCTGCGAACTCTCGGGTGTCAATCAAATCGAGGCTTCGGCCGGCACGGGCAAGACTTGGAACATCTGCGCGCTGTACGTGCGCTTGCTGCTCGAACGCGATCTGAATGCGGATCAGATTCTCGTCGTCACCTTCACGAAGGCAGCTACCGCCGAGTTGCAAGAGCGGATTCGCGGTCGTCTGGCTGAGCTGGCCCGCGCGATAGACACGGCCGACGACGGCGGCGACCCGTTCGTCGCGCAACTGCTCGCGACCACCCTCGGCAACGATGGGCTCGACCGGGGCGTGGCCGGCAAGCGCGTTCGACGCGCGCTCTCCACGTTCGACCAAGCCGCCATCCATACGATTCACGCGTTCTGCCAGCGTGCGTTGCAAGAGGCGCCGTTCGCAGCCGCGATGCCGTTTGCGTTCGAGATGCAAGCCGACGACGCGTCGCTGCGCTTCGAGCTAGCGGCCGAGTTCTGGCGCGAGCGCGTGGAGCCCGTCGCCGCGGCGTATCCCGCGTTCGCGGCATGGCTCGTCGCGCGTGGGGCGACCCCGCTCGAGCTCGATGCGCAACTCGCGCGACGGCTCAAAAAGCCGCTTGCGCAATTGCGCTGGGGGGCCTCGGGCGCGGACGCGCCGGTGCTCGTGCCTGGCGACGAAGACGATGCTCGCCTGCGTTTCGATGCCGCTTGCGATCTGTGGCGCGAGCAGCGCGAGTCGATCGAGCGCCTGCTGGAAAACGCGCAGCCGGCGCTCAAACAGACGTCGCATAAGCCCGAAGCGGTGCGGGCGGCGGTCGATGCGTGGAGCCGCTATTTCGCCGAGGGCGACCCTTATGCGGCTCCCGCCCGCGAAGCGTTGAAGCTGACCGCGACCGCGCTCGCGAAGGCGACCAAAGTCAAGATGACGCCGCCCGAGCATCCGTTTTTCGAGTTGGCCGACACGCTTGCCCGCGCCGCCGAGGCCGCCGAGACGGCGCATCGCACGCGCTGGCTCGCGTTGCTCGCGCTGTGGCTCGACGAGGCGCCGCGCGCGCTCGCGGCGATGAAGCGGACGCGCCGCGTCGCATCGTTCGACGACTTGCTCGCGAACTTGCATGGCGCCTTGGTCGAGCACCCGTGGCTCGCACGCGCGCTGCGGGAGCGGTATCCGGCTGCGCTCATCGACGAATTCCAGGATACCGATCCGCTCCAATTCGCTATCTTCGAGCGCATTTTCGCGGGGCCGGGCAGCGACGGGCGAGCGGGCCCGCTCTTCCTGGTCGGCGATCCGAAGCAGGCGATCTACAGCTTTCGCGCGGCCGATCTGCATACCTATCTGGCCGCTCGGCACACGGCCACGGCGCGCTATACGCTCGCCGTGAACCAGCGTTCGACGCCGCCGCTCGTGGCCGCGTGCAATCGCATTTTCGGCGCCAATCCGCGCGCCTTCGTGCTCGACGGGCTCGACTATACGAGCGTGCGGGCGGCCGATCGGGCGCGGCCGCCGTTGATCGACGAGGCCGATCCCGCCCGAGCGCAACGCGCGGACGGCGCGCTGCGCGTATGGATGTTGCCTTCGGGCGAGTCGACGCTGCTCAAGCGCGAGGCCCAGCGGCAATCGGCCGAGGCGTGCGCGCAAGAGATCGTGCGCTTGTTGCGCGGCGCGCGCGAGGGCAGCGTGGCGCTGGGCGACAGCGCGCTTGCGCCCGCCGATATCGCGGTGCTCGTACGCACGCACAAGCAAGGCAGCTTGATGAAGCGCGTACTGGCTGCTTGGGGCGTGGGCAGCGTGGAGCTTGCGCAGTCGTCGGTCTTTGCGACGCTCGATGCCGAGCAACTCGAACGCGTGTTGGCGGCGGTGGACTCGCCGGGCGATTTGCGGCGCCTGAGGGCGGCGCTGGCGGCCGATTGGTTCGGCCTCGATGCGCAGGCGCTCGCGCGGCTCGCGCAACTAGCCGACGCACCGGCCCAGGCGCATGCCGACGAGGCCACGGCTTGGGTGGAGCGGTTCGCGCGCTACCGGTCGCTTTGGCTCGAACGCGGTTTTGCGACGATGTGGCGAACGATGATGCGCGAGCTCGCGATCGGCGAGCGGCTCATCGCGGGACGCGACGGCGAGCGCCGGTTCACCGACGTGGGTCACCTGGCCGAGCTGGCGCAGGCGAGGGCGGCCGTGCATCCTGGCATCGCGCCGACCTTGCGGTGGCTCGCGGCCGAGCGTGCGCGCGGCGGCGGCGAGGATGCGCAACTGCGGCTCGAATCGGATCGCGATCTCGTGCAGATCGTGACCGTGCACAAGTCCAAGGGACTCGAATATGCCGTCGTCTTTTGTCCGTTCCTGGGCGACGGCGCTCGCATGAACGCGGCCAGCACGGGCTTGCCCGATGCGAGCGAGTATCACGAGGACGCGCAAGCGGGCGCTCGCGCCGTGCTTCATTACGGCTGCGAAGGCTTGGATGCCGAGCGCGCCGAAGCCGAGGCCGCGCGCGACGAGGCGGCCGAACGGGCGCGGCTCGTCTACGTCGCGCTGACGCGGGCCGTGCATCGCTGCTATCTCGTCGCGGGCGTTTATCTCTCGTCGCGTTCGACGAAAGAGGCGCGCCGCAGCGTGCTCAATTGGCTCGTCGCGGGCGACGGCCGGCCCTTCGACGCGTGGTCCGACGATCCGCCCGATGAGGGCGCGCTCGAAGCCGCCTGGGCCTCGCTTGCCGACGGCACGATCACGCTCGCGCCGCTGCCGGCGCCCGCGCGGCGGATTGCGCTTGCGCGCGAGGCATCGTCGGC
The DNA here is from genome assembly GCF_003390925.1 of Trinickia diaoshuihuensis. Classification (GTDB taxonomy): domain Bacteria; phylum Pseudomonadota; class Gammaproteobacteria; order Burkholderiales; family Burkholderiaceae; genus Trinickia; species Trinickia diaoshuihuensis. Next base: position 27,370 of record NZ_QUBS01000089.1, read on the forward strand.
CGGGCGGTTCGCGGCCCGCACGCCGCACCGCTTACTGCGCGAAACATGGCGCATCGCGAGCTTCAGTTCGCTGGCCGCCGCCGGCGCGCGCCACGCGAGCGAGACGATCGACGACGAGCCGCGGCCCGATCACGATGCGCTCGCCGCTGCCCAGCAAGAGGCGCAAGCTGCGGCCGCAGCCGTCTGGCCGCAGGTGCCCGCGGCTGCCGCTGCGCAGGCTTTGGAGCCCGACGATATTCTCGCGTTTCCGCGCGGGGCGGCGGCCGGCGAGTGTCTGCATCGTATGTTCGAATTGGCGGACTTCTCCGATCCCGCAACGTGGCCGGCGGCGATCGAACGCGCGCTGCTCGAGCGGCCCGTCGCCGCCGATGCCGAGACGGCCGCGCGCCTGCCGGCGATGATGGCGCGGCTGATCGCCGACGTGACGGCCGCCGAGGTGGCGCCGGGGATGACGCTGGCGGCGCTCGATCCCGAGCGCAGGCTGACCGAGTGGCCGTTTCTGTTCGTGGCGCCCGCCCTCGATCTCGCCGCGCTGCGCGGTTTGCTCGTCCGGCACGGGTACCCCGACGTGGCGCTCGAAGCAGGGACGCTCGCCGGTTATGTCAAAGGATTCATCGATATGATCGTCGAGCACGACGGCCGTTTTTGGGTCATCGATTGGAAGTCGAATCATCTTGGCGTTACGCCGGCCGAATACGGTGCCGCCGCGCTCGACGAGGCGATGGCGCACCACGCGTATCACTTGCAGGCGCTGCTCTATGTGCTCGCGGTGCATCGGTATTTGAAAGCGCGCCGCCCGGGCTATGACTACGACTCGCACATCGGCGGTTACAGCTATCTGTTCGTGCGCGGCGTGCGGCCGTCGTGGCGCGACGGGGCGCTGCCGGCCGGCGTGCATGCGCGCCGGCCCGCGCGCGAGTTGATCGAGGCGCTCGATGCGTTGATGAGCGAAGGGCACACGTCATGACGCGCGCATTGCTTGCGAGGTTCGCATGAGCACCGACGCTCGATTCTCACGCTCCGTGCTCGCGCGTGAAGGCGGCGAGTTCGGCGCCGCGCTGGCCGAAGGCTTCGCGCGCCGTATTGCCGCGCTGGCCGTGCGGCTCGGCGCGGGCCCGGTTGCCGTGACATGGGCGCGCCGCGCCGCGTTCGCGGCCAGTCGCGCGACCGGCGCGGGGCATGTTTGCGTGTCGCTCGCTCGGCTCGCCGAGCGCTACGACGACACATTGCAGACGGCCTGGACGGCGCTGCGCGCGAGCGGTGTGGTCTCCGACGGCTCCGAGGACGCGGCCGCGCTGCGCCCGCTCGTCGTCGATCGCGACGGCCGGCTTTACCTTGCGCGCTACTACGAGGACGAGCGGCGGCTGGCGAGCGCCGTCGTCGGTCATGCGTCGGGGCGCGGTGCGAGAAGCGCGCTCGCCGCGGACGCCGCCGCGCTCGAAGACCGGCTCGCGCGCTTTTTCGGGCCGCCCGATGCGAGCGAAGTCGATTGGCAGCGCGCAGCCGCGGCGTTGTCGCTCTCGGGCCGGCTCACGGTCGTCAGCGGCGGCCCCGGCACCGGGAAGACGACGACCGTCGTCGGGATGCTCGCATGCTTGCTCGACGCGCATCCGCGGCTGACGATCGCGCTTGCCGCGCCGACCGGCAAGGCGGCGCAGCGGATGCAAGAAGCCCTGCTCGCGCGCGCCTCGACCCTGCCGGAGGAGATCGCCGCGCGGTTGCCCCGCAGTTCGCAAACGCTGCATCGCTTGCTCGGTCTCGGGCAAGGCATGCGCGCCCGCTACGGCCCCGACAATCCGCTGCCGTACGACGTCGTCGTCGTCGACGAAGCTTCGATGATCGACGTCACCCTCGCGGCGCAGCTCTTCGATGCGCTCTCGCCCGAGACGCGCCTCGTGCTGCTCGGCGATAAAGATCAGCTTGCGGCCGTCGAGGCTGGTGCCGTGTTTGCCGAATTGAGCGCGGACCCGTCGTTTAGCGAGGCCGGTATCGCCCGCATCGCGCGGGCCACCGGTACCGACAGCGCGCGCGTGCGTGCGTCGCTGCCTCGCCCCGAGCAAGCGGCCGGTATCGACGTCGATACGACGGTCCCCGATATGCTGCCCGAGAGCGACGACGCATTCCCGTTATTCGACGAACTCGATCTGCCGGGCTCTATCGACGACACATCGACTTGGACGGGGCTCGACGAACCCGATGCCGGCTACACCGGCGACGGCGCGCGGCTCGAAGCGGATGCGCCGCATCGCACGGATGCCGAGAACGCGGAGACCGGCTTGGGCATGATCCGCGCGCAGACGACAGGCGACGACGATGCGATAGCTGGCAATACCCCGCTCGTCGACTGCGTCGTTTGGCTCGAGCGCAATTATCGTTTCGGGCTCGATTCGGCGATTGGCCGCTTGTCGCTGGCGATCCGGCGCGGCGACGTGCAGGCCGCGCTCGATGCGTTGGGCGCGCATGCACCGGCCGAACCCGATTTATTCGCGGAGCACGATCGCCATGGCGGCGCGGATGCCGATGTGCCGGCAGTGCTCGACGAGGATGCCGGGGCGTCGCTGGCCGGCCGCACGCTCGAGCGTTTGGCGCAGGGTTTCGCCCCTTACGTGCAGGCGCTAAGGACGGCGCTCGAGCAGCCGCAACCCGATTGCGAGCCGCTGTTCGACGCCTTGAACGCCTTCCGGATTCTTTGTGCGACGCGCTTGGGCGCGCGCGGCGTCGAGGCCTTGAACGCGCAGATGGCCGACCATGTGCGCCGCTCGGCCCGCGTGCCGCTGATGGTCGGCACGAACTGGTTCGCGGGAAGGGCCGTCATGGTGGCCCGCAACGATTATGCGCTGGGGCTGTTCAACGGCGACATCGGCATTGCGCTACCCACGCGCGAAGGGCAACTGCGCGTGTATTTCCGCACGGCCGACGGCGGCTTGCGCGCCGTTACGCCGGCCGCGCTGCCGCCGCACGATACGGCGTTCGCGCTGACGGTCCACAAGTCGCAAGGCTCCGAGTTCGATCACGCGGCACTGATCCTGCCCGCATCCAAGAGCCGCGTGCTGGCGCGCGAGCTCGTCTACACCGCCATCACGCGCGCGCGCAAGACGGTACGCATCGTCGGCGGGCGAGAGGTGTTGGCGCAGGCGATCGCCACGCCGACGCGGCGCGATTCCGGCTTATTTGCGCGCATGCGGGAGGCGCGATGACATTACGTTACGAAGTATTGCCCGAAGAGGTCGAACTGACGGCGGTGCGCGCGCAGGGCGCGGGCGGGCAGAACGTCAACAAAGTGTCGAGCGCGATTCATCTGCGCTTCGATATTCGAGCGTCGTCGCTGCCCGACACGTTGAAGATGCGCTTGCTCGCGCTCGATGACCGGCGCATCACGCGCGACGGCGTCGTCGTCATCAAGGCGCAGGAGTACCGCACGCAAGAGATGAACCGGACGGCCGCGCTCGCGCGTCTGCAAGAGTTGATCGCGAGCGTGAGCGTCACGCGCCGCCCGAGGATTCCGACGCGTCCGACGCGCGCCTCGACGGTGCGCCGGCTCGAATCGAAGACGCGCCGCTCCAGCGTGAAAGCGGGGCGCGGCCGCATCGTCGAATGAGGCGTCGCGGTGCTCAAGGCTTGGCGGGCTGCGGAACGCTCGCGACGAAGTCCACGCAAAACACTTCCAGTTCGCCGCCTCGCTCGACGGTGACGGCGGCCGTATAGCAATCCTTGCCTTCCGTGAGCGAGTAGTGCGGCCCCATGACGGCGACGCGCCCGGGCGCCGCCAGGGCGCGTTTGAAGTACGCGCGGCGCGACCAATTGCTCGCCGTATCGGGGAAGAGCGGGGCGAGGCGCGGCGATTGCGTTTGAGGCTCGCACGCGATCGACGGTTGGTGCTGATCGCCGTGCCGATCGACGACGAACACGCGCCGCGCCCAAGGGCTGCGAAAGGTATGCTGCGCGGCAAACGAGAGATCGTCCGTGGCCTTATAGGCACGCGCGCCGCCGAGGACGGCTTCCTCCACGCTGCCGAATTCGACCGGCATGCCGGGTACGCTCGCCGAGCGCGCATGAAAGCGCTGCCACATCGCATCGATCTTTGCGGGCGCATCGGCGCAAGCCTGCGCGATCGACGCGTGCGGCTTGCCGAGCCAAAAGCCTTGCACGAAGTCGACGTCGGCTTCCATCAACGTCATCAATTCCGCTTCCGACTCGACGCCTTCTCCGAGCACCATCGTGCCGGCGCGATGCAGCATCGTGACGAGTTGCGCCGCGAATTGATGATCGCCGCTGGGCGCCGCGATGCGGGCGACGAGCGAACGATCGAGTTTGACGATATCGGGGCGCATGCGCCAAATGCGATCGAAGTTCGAAAAGCCGGTGCCGAAGTCGTCGACCGCGATCAACACGTCGCGCTCGCGCATGGCCTCGACCATCCGATCGAAGCTGGACTCGTCGGTGCTCGGTTGCTCGATCATCTCGACGACGAGCCGGTGCGGCGCGATGCCGAAGTAGTCGCAGAGCTCGTCGGTGAATACGCGATGGCTCGGACCGACGCGCAATAGTTGCGGCAACGCGTTGACGAAGAGCCACCCCGTTTCGACGTCTTGCTCGGCGAAATTGGCGAAGTGCACGCAGCGGGCGAGCCGCTCGAGCGCCAGCGCGGGACCGGTGGACTTGGCGCGCGCGAACAGGTGATCGGGGGCGATCGCTTGGCCGCCCGTGTGCGTGGCGCGCAGCAGCGCCTCGTAGCCGACGACGCGTTTGTGCGTGATCGAGACGATCGGCTGGAAGGCGCTGCGCAGCGTGACGCCTTGATAGACGATGTGCCACCCTCCGCTGTCGCGGGTCAGATGCGGCAAGATGCCGGCGAGCGTCAGATCCCGTCTGGACGACATGGCGAGCGACGCACGTCCGCGTGCCGGCACTGAGCGCGGCGGGCGCCGCGCCAGACGCGGAAAGAGGTCGTGCCGGTCGCGCACGGCAAGCCGCGCCATCGGCAGCGAGCGAAAGGATCGGGCATGTCGCGGAAAGTCCATATGACGAAAAGGCAGTGTAGCGCAGTGTGGGCCGAAGAAAACAAGCCCAGCGTAAAACCGCGCTGGGGGCAGCCTACGTGCGATGACAGACGATTCCGCTGAAGATGGGCGCGCTTAGGCGCATTGGATGTGGTGCGCCGTACTTTCCGGCGGGGATGACGGACAGGGGCTGTGCCGGGCGCCGCTGACTGCGCCCGGGGCGATGCGCTAGGCTAAGCTTGCCGTTGCCGCAGGCCTGGGATGCGCTTGACGACGCCGGTTGCGAGAGCGGTGCCGACGAGCACGACCGCGCAGCCCTCGAGCATCCCGGCGTTGACTTGTTCATGCAGAAACAAAGCGCCCCACAGGATACCGAAGACGGGGATGACGAACGTGACCGTGATCGCGCGCGCCGGTCCGGCGACGTTGATCAAATGGAAGAAGATCAGATACGCGATACCGGTACAGGCGACGCCCAGGCTCAGCACGGCGCCCCAAGCATGCGCCGAGACGGGGCCCGCGGGCCACGAAGCGATCGCGAACGGAATCAGCGCGAGGCTGCCGCCGATCATGCTGCCGGTGGCGATCGTCAACGAATCGACGCCCGTGAGACGGCGCTTCGTGTAACTGGCGGCGATCCCGTACAGCAGCGCGGCGCCAGTGGCGGCGAGTGCCGCAAGCGCTTGCGTCGAGGCCGAGGGGGCGAGGGGACCATGGGGCGTGTCGATTTGGCCCCACACGAGCGATACGACGCCCGAAAAGCCGATCAGCATACCGAGCGTGCGCAGCGGCGTGAGCCGGTCCTTGAGCCAGACAAATGCGACGAGTGCACCCCAAAGCGGTGTCGTGGCGTTGATGACCGAGGTCATTCCGGCCGACAGCGTCAGTTCGGCGAACGCGAATAAGCAAAACGGAGCGGCCGAGTTGAGCACGCCGACTACGAAAAGCGGGAGTGCGCGCTCGCGCAGCGTCGCCAGCGAGGCGCGCGGCGTGCCGCGCAGCGCGAGCATGACGATGAGCACGAGGGCGCCGATCGATACGCGCAACGCCATGAGCGGCGCGACGCCGAATTCGGTCACGCCGACGCGGATAAACAAGAACGACGCGCCCCATAGCGCGGCAAGCACGAGGAGTTGGACGATATGGCTGGGTTTCATGGGCGTCTCGAGCGGGATTGGAATTGATTTTTCTTAAGCGAAACGCATGGTATCACCGCATTCCCGCACGACATTTCAGCGCGAGATGAAACGGCAAAAATCGAGCGATCGTTGGCAGGAATCGACTTCGGTCGCCGGCCCCGGCCGGAGCATAAAAAAAGGGCGCCGAAGCGCCCCATCATGCGAGCCAGGTGGCGTGAGCGCGCGCCGCCCGGCGCCGCTCACCGCCGCTCAGCGGCTCGGACTCATTGCCGCGTGTAGATCTGCGCGCCGCCCTTGACGAATTCGACGGCCTTCTCCTCCATCCCCTTCTTGAGCGCCGCTTCGTCGGAGACGCCTTGCGCCGCCGCGAAGTCACGCACGTCCTGCGTGATCTTCATCGAGCAGAAGTGCGGCCCGCACATCGAACAGAAGTGCGCGACCTTGGCCGAATCCTTCGGCAGCGTTTCGTCGTGGAATTCGCGCGCTTTGTCAGGATCGAGGCCGAGGTTGAACTGGTCTTCCCAGCGGAATTCGAAGCGCGCCTTGGACAGCGCGTTGTCGCGCACCTGCGCGCCCGGGTGCCCCTTGGCCAGATCGGCCGCGTGCGCCGCGAGCTTGTAGGTGATGATCCCTTCCTTGACGTCGTCCTTGTTCGGCAGTCCGAGGTGCTCCTTCGGCGTGACGTAGCACAGCATCGCCGTGCCGAACCAGCCGATCATCGCCGCGCCGATGCCCGAGGTGATATGGTCGTACCCGGGAGCGATATCGGTCGTCAGCGGCCCGAGCGTGTAGAACGGCGCCTCGTCGCACCATTGCAACTGCAGGTCCATGTTTTCCTTGATGAGTTGCATCGGCACGTGGCCGGGGCCCTCGATCATGACCTGCACGTCGTGTTTCCAGGCGATCTGCGTGAGTTCGCCGAGCGTTTTCAGTTCGCCGAGCTGCGCTTCGTCGTTGGCATCGTAGATCGAGCCGGGGCGCAGGCCATCGCCGAGCGAGAAGCTCACGTCGTAGGCCTTCATGATTTCGCAGATTTCCTCGAAGTGCTCGTACAGGAAGCTTTCCTTGTGATGCGCGAGGCACCACTTCGCCATGATCGAGCCGCCGCGCGAGACGATGCCCGTCATGCGGTTGGCCGTTAGCGGCACATAGCGCAGCAACACGCCCGCGTGGATCGTGAAGTAATCGACGCCTTGCTCGGCTTGCTCGATGAGCGTGTCGCGGAAAATCTCCCACGTGAGGTCCTCGGCCTTGCCGTTGACCTTTTCGAGCGCTTGATAGATCGGCACCGTGCCGATCGGCACCGGGCTATTGCGGATGATCCATTCGCGCGTTTCGTGGATGTGCTTGCCCGTCGACAAATCCATGACCGTGTCGCCGCCCCAGCGGATCGCCCACGTCATTTTGTCGACTTCCTCGCCGATCGACGACGTCACGGCCGAGTTGCCGATGTTCGCGTTGATCTTCACGAGGAAGTTGCGGCCGATGATCATCGGCTCGCTCTCCGGGTGGTTGATGTTCGCCGGAATGATCGCCCGGCCGCGCGCCACTTCCTCGCGCACGAATTCGGGCGTGATCTCTTGGGCGGCATTGGGGCCGAACGCGCTGGCGCCGAATGCTTGGCCCGGATGCTGGCGGCCCATCATCTGCGCGAGCTTGGCGCCGTTCGGGCCGCTCGCGCGCAGGCTTTCGATGTACTCGGCGCGGCGCTGGTTCTCGCGAATCGCGATGAACTCCATTTCCGGCGTGATGATGCCGCGGCGCGCGTAGTGCATCTGCGTCACGTTGGCGCCCGCTTTCGCGCGGCGCGGCGTGCGGTGCAGGCCCGGGAAGCGCAGCGACGAAGTCGCGGGATCGGCCGCGCGCTCGCGGCCGTATTGGCTCGAGAGGCCAGGCAGCGGCTCGGTGTCGGCGCGTTCCTCGATCCAGCGCTGACGCAGCGCGGGCAGTCCCGAGCGGATGTCGATGTTCGCTTGCGGGTCGGTGTACGGCCCCGACGTGTCGTAGACGTAGATCGGCGGGTTCTTCTCGCCGCCGAAACCTGTCGGCGTATCGGCCTGCGTGATTTCGCGCATCGGGACGCGAATATCGGGGCGCGAGCCGGTTACATAAATCTTCTTCGAGTTGGGCAGCGGGGCGACGGCGGCGGCATCGACGCGCGCTTCGGACGAAATGAACTTCGGGTTGGCACTCATGCGAATCTCCTGACTTAGGGCGCTAATGCAGGAGACGACAGGAAGGTCGGGCGGATGAGAGAAAGGCGCGAGAAGCGGCAAAGCTCCCACGCTTCCCTGCGCTGGCATTATCCAGATCAGGTTCAAAGGGTATTTCTCACCCGCGCGTACCGAGTGCGACGGCACGACGCAGGACCCCCGCGTTAGCACCGCAGAAGATACACCGGTCGGCTGGCCTTTGGCAACCGGCAGCCTCGATCCGCCCGCTCGCGCTCGGGGCGGCTTCGCATGCACGTTTCTTGCGCGTCCAACGCGGCGCCCAGGCCGGGCATGCGAACTGGCCCGATCGCGGAGCGCCGCCGTTGCATAATGGCGACGTTTGCGCGAAATGCCCGTGTGCGCGCGTTCCTTGCCGAAGCCCCCGACCGAAATGCCGCCCCGCATCGCCCGTTTCGCCCGCGCCTTGCCGTTCGAGATCCTCTCCCGCGCACGGCTGCCGCGTACGCAGGGCGGAAGGATCGCGCTCGCGCTCGCTGTCGTCTATCTGGCGTGGGGCTCGGCTTATCTGGCCGTACACGTCGCGCTCGAATCGTTTCCGCCGCTCCTGCTTTCGGGGCTGCGCAACGTGATGGCGGGCATCGGGCTCTTCGCCTTTGCCGCGCGCCGCCCGTTCGTTTGGCCCACTTTGGTCGAGGCGCGCAATGCAGGCATCGTCGGCACGATGCTCGTCGGCTTTTCGAGCGGCTTGCTTGCGTTCGGCATGCGTAGCGTCGGCACGGGTACGGCGGCGGTGATGGTCGCCACCGTGCCGCTGTTCGCCACGATTATTTCGGCCGTCGCCGGCCGGCCGATCGCGAAGGGGGAGTGGGTGGCGGTCGGGCTCGGGCTCTTGGGTATCTTCATACTGAACCGTGGCGATACGTCGAGTTCGTCTACGAGCGGCACCATCGTCATCCTGTGCGCCGCGCTTTTTTGGGCTGCGGGGGCGCATCTGGCGAGCCGTCTGGCCTTGCCCAGCGATTTGTTCGTGTCCACCGCGCTGCAGATCGGCTTGGGCGGGGCGATCTCGACGTTGATCGCCGTGGCCGGCGGCGAGCGCGTTGCATCGCTCGGGTTCGGCCCGCTCTTCGCCTTCTTGTACTTGATGTTGGTTGCGACGATGGCCGCGTATGTCGCTTACGGTTTCTTGATCCGTCATACGAGCCCGATCGTCGCGAGCAGTTGCATGTACGTCAATCCGATCGTGGCCGTGGGGCTCGGGGCGCTCACGCTCGGCGAGCCCGTGACGGGCGCGACGCTCGTCTCGACGATCGTCATTCTCGCGAGCGTTGCGCTCTCGTTTTGGTTCGATAGGCGGCGGGCGCCTTAGGGTAGGGCGGATCGGTTGGGTGCTAGGCGCGGCGAGGCTCAGTGTCGTGAGGCGATGACTACGGGCACCTCGGACTGCACTTGAAAAAGGATCGTACGGCGCCGGCGGTCTTGTACAGAAAGGTACTCTCTTGTCCTTCCTGGTATTCGTCCATTCCGGTCATCGCGCTGTTGTCGACCACGCTTTTGTTTTCAATCAGTCGACCTTGATCATCCTTTGTGTATGCGTACACTTGATAGTACTTTCCATATGTGCCAATCCCGCGAGAATTAACATCCCAATGAACAATGGTAAAAATATTCGGCTTGCCTTTCAGGTCCATGAAGAACAAAGAGTCGACATTCGGCGCGCCGCCCTCTATCGAGTATTTTGCGAACGTGTTTTTCACGCAGCCGTTGGAACTCGGTCTATAGATAGACAAACTTATCGTCTGGTCAGCGTCATCTCTTTCGATTGAAATGATCGCATCTTGATAGATTTTCCCGGCAGAGAATACGCCTGTGGAGGGTGAGGCAATCGGGCATGCGGCAGTCTCCGTTCCGCTGGCATAGGCGAGCGAAGCGAACAAAACAGAAACACAACACCCAACGCTTGTAAGAACGCGTTTAGTTTGACTCTTGCGTGAGCCCCGAAAGCGGTGCAGCGGCCGGGTGCTTGGCGTGGGACCAGAGCGTAATGGGCTCAAAGCGATCGCCCACGTCACAGGCCTAGTGCCATCAGCCGGGCGCGGATTGACGCAGCATTCTTATAGGGAAAGGTCACGCGCTTTCCGTTGAGCACGCCATCGTATCCGTCGCCGAACGCCTTGGTAATAGCCGGCACCGCTCGGAAAGTCGTTCGGTTATTCTGCTGCTCAAGATGAAATGCGCTAACTTGGTAAAAGTCCCCTTGGAAGTCCGCTCCGGCCGAACTTGACGTCCAACGTGCCAAGACGACGATCTCGTTCGATCGGTAAAAGACGGTGACAATCTTTGGGCCGCTACCCTCCGCCTCAATCGTTCCTATGGGGACCGTTTCGGCGCCCGCACATTTCCATAAGAGTTGCTCGTCAAAGACAGTGGCATTCACATTTGGATCGATGTCCGATGGATATGCCTTGTGCAGTATCACGGAGCAACCGGGGCGCACTTGCTTTGCCGACAACAAGACGTCATCTTCGGCAAAAATTCGCCCGGAAAAAAGCGATAGGAAAATTGCAATGACTAGCAGATTTATACGTTTCATGATACCCATCCATTCGCGACTGTTAGTCCACTTTGCCAGTTTTCTGCGCAAGGGTTGTTGCCTCCATTTAATAGCTCAAAGACGCGCGACTTTCGATGGCTGCTCTGGTTGTTGTGACACACGCAATCCTTTTCTTTTTTCTCTCTACTCTCATAGATAACCGATCCGCGATTCGGAAGAAGCGAACGGAACGGATCGGCGTGTAGGTATTGCGTGACGAGAAGCTTTCATTGCGTCGAGTCTGAGCCGATGACGTCTGCCTGCTCAAGCAAAGGTTCCAACTCCCCAAGCGAGGACTGTCGCTCAGGTCGCAGAAGAGCCTGATTGTCTAGCATCGCGTCATTACGAAGCTCTCCAGTCTAGGGCCTGCGCTCGCCCTTTCGCGCCTACAGCGCCGCCGCCAATTCCGCGCCTTCCCGAATGGCGCGCTCCGCATCGAGCTCACTCGCCAGCGCGGCGCCCCCGATCACATGAAAGCGCGGACCGCCGGCGGCCGCCGAGGCAGGCACGAGATCGCGCAGCGATTCCTGTCCCGCGCAGACGACGATCGTTTCCACGTCCAGCCATTGCTCGATCCCGTCGCGCGCGATTTTCAATCCGCGCGGCGCGATCTCGAGATAGGTGACGCCGTCGAGCATCTTCACGCCCTGGCGCACGAGCGTCGCGCGGTGCACCCATCCCGATGTCTTGCCCAGGCCCGCGCCGAGCTTGCCTTTCTTTCGCTGCAGCAGCCAGATCCGGCGTTCGGGGGCGGCTTCGTGCCGCGTGCGAGCGAGGCCGCCGGGTTCGGCCACCGCTAGGTCCACGTTCCACTCGGCGAGCCAGGCATCGCGCGGTTGCGGCAGCGGATCGCCGCTGCGATGCAAAAGAAACTCGCTGACGTCGAAGCCGATGCCTCCCGCGCCGATGACGGCGACCGTGCGGCCGACCGGTGCGCCGCGCAGCACGTCGACGTATGACAGCACGTGGGCCGAGTCGATACCCGGGATCGCGGGGCGCCGTGGCATGATGCCCGTCGCGAAGATGACCTCGTCATAGCGGGCGCTCGCGAGCAGCGCCGCATCCACGCGCGTGCCGAGCCGGACATCGACGCCGTGCTTGCGCAGTTGGCTCTCGAAGTAGCGCAGCGTTTCCGCGAATTCCTCTTTGCCCGGAATACGGCGCGCGAGATTGAATTGCCCGCCGATCGTTTCCGCTGCGTCGAATAGGGTGACGCGATGCCCGCGCGATGCCGCGACGCAAGCCGCCGACAACCCGGCCGGCCCCGCACCGACCACGGCAAGCGACAGTGGGCGCTGGGTGGTGCGATAGACGAGCTCCGTTTCGCGCGCCGCGCGCGGATTGACGAGACAGCTCGCGCGCTCGTTGCGGAACGTGTGATCGAGGCAGGCCTGATTGCAGGCGATACAGGTATTGATCTCGTCCGCGCGGTCCTCACTCGCCTTGACGACGAACTGCGGATCGGCCAGCAGCGGGCGCGCCATCGAGACGAGGTCGGCGCCGCCTTGTGCGATTAGCGATTCCGCGAGCTCGGGCGTATTAATCCGATTCGATGCGATGACGGGCACGTGCACGGCTTCGCGTAAGCGCGCCGTGAGCGGGGCAAAGGCCGCACGCGGCACCGACGTCACGATCGTCGGCACGCGGGCCTCATGCCAGCCTATGCCGGTATTGATGAGCGTGACGCCGGCCGCTTCCAATGCGCGAGCAACTTGTACCGTTTCGTCCCAAGTATTGCCGCCTTCGACGAGATCGATCAGCGAGAGCCGGTAGATAACGATAAAGCGCTCGCCGCATGCCTCGCGTACGCGCCGCACGACGTCGATCGCGAGACGCATCCGGTTTTCGATGCTGCCGCCGTACTCGTCCGTGCGGTGGTTCGTGCGGCGGCAAAGGAACTGATTGAGCAGATAACCTTCGCTGCCCATGATTTCGATGCCGTCATAGCCCGCGCGCTGCGCTAGCCTCGCGGTTCGCGCGTAGGCGCGTACGGTGCGCTCGATTCCCGCGCGTGTGAGCGCACGCGGAGTGAACTTCGAGATCGGCGATCGGATGGCCGAGGCCGACACCACGAACGGGTGATAGCCGTAGCGGCCCGCATGCAGGATCTGCATCGCGATCTTGCCGCCTTCCTCATGCACGGCTCGCGTGAGTTTGCGGTGATTGCGCAGATCGAAGACCGAATTGAGCGTGCCGCCGAACGGCAGCAGCCAGCCTTCGCGATTCGGTGAAATGCCGCCCGTGATGATGAGCCCGACGCCGCCCTTCGCGCGCTCGCGGTAGTACTCGGCGAGCGCTGGGTAATGCCAGAAGCGATCCTCCAGTCCCGTATGCATCGAGCCCATGACGACGCGGTTCTTGAGCTTCGTGAAGCCGAGATCCAACTCGGATAGCAATTGTGGGTAGGGCATGGGGCGCGTTGGTAAAAGTGGCTGCGTGCGAACGATAGCGTGTCGCGGCCATTTCGACGCTGGAGGCATGGCTCTAATCGCGGCCGGCGGCCCAAGGCGCGGCCGTGAGCGGGCACACCGGCTATGCCGTTCCGATGAACGGCATAGCGTTTGCTCCCCGAAAGGCCACGAACGCGCGACGCTGGACGTGCGATTCGCTCGTATTGGACTGACGATTGGAAGCGTGTCAATTTCGGAGGTGGTTCATGAAGACGGTTCGTAACCTTGTTGCGTTTGCGGGCGTGGCCGCGTTGCTGGCGGCATGCGGCGGCGGCTCGAGCGATGTCGGCAAGGAAGTGGGATTGCAAAATCCCGAAATTCATTTCGTCAACGCCGTGCCGCTTGCCCCCGACGGTTCCACGGCGCCGAATCTCGATTTGTTCGTCAACGGCTCCACATTGTCGGGACAAACGAACGTGCCGTATAAGGGCGTCACCAACTTCGCCAATATCGGTACGGGCAGCACGCAGGTAGGGTACGGGCTAACGGGAACGAGCGCGAGTGGGGCACTGGCTAGCGGGACGTTCCCGAACGTAGCGAACGGCCACGAATATACCGTCATCGCGCTGCCGAGCATCTCGGCGAGCAACGGCTACGGCATCGGTTTGATCGACGATCCGTTCGATAAGGGCTTGCTGTCGAATAGCGCGCGCTTGCGTTCGTTCAACGCCTCGCCGAACGCACCCGATGTCGACGTCTATATCGTGCCTCCGGGCACGACGAGCGTATCGGGCATGAGCCCGACGATGGCCGGTATCTCTTACGGCAACGCCGTGCCTGCGTCGGGGCAAGACTCGCTCTATTTGTCGGGCGGTACATATATGGCGATCGTGACGGCGGCGGGTTCGAGCACGCCGATCTACGAGTCGGCCCAGTTCAGTCTCGGCAACAACGCCGACTGGCTGATCTCGACCGTCCCGGCGGGCGGCGTGGTCAGCACGCTCCAGCCCGGCCAGATTCACTTGCTCGTTGCGCAAGGCGGCAACACCTCGCAGCCGGCGCTCGAGCTGCCCAATGCGCTGACGGGACACTGACGGCGGCCGTGGCGGTATGAGCGACCCGCGCTAATGCGATGCGCCCGCCTTCGCGGCGGGCGCGCTCAAATGCCGAGCGGCGGCCAGACAGGCGAACAGCACGCCGGCCGCGCAGACACCGAGCCATCCGAACGCACGCCACGCATAGGCGCCAACGGCGGACCCCGTCGCCCCGCCGATGAAGTAACAGACCATGAATACCGTGTTGACGCGGCTGCGCGCCTCGGGCTTGAGCGCATAGATGCGCGATTGATTCGATATCTGCGCCGCTTGCACGCCGACATCGAGCACGACGACGCCGAGCACGAGACCGGCAATGCTCGCCGAGGAAAGGGCGAAGATGACGAAGGCGAGGGCAACGAGCCCGATCGAAAGCGTGATGACCGCATGCGGGCCGCGCTTATCGGAGGAGCGCCCCGCGATCGGCGCGGCAAGCGCGCCGGCCGCGCCGACGACGCCGAACAGTGCCGCGGCCTGCGGGCCGAGATGAAACGGTGCGCCCGCGAGCAAGAGCGTGAGAACGGACCAGAACGCGCTGAAGGCGGCGAAGAGCGCCGCGCCGGTGATCGAAGCGTCGCGCAGACCGCGCAACTCTATCGCGAGATGCCACATCGACCCGAGCAACTTGCCGTAAGGCAGCGTAGAGGTGGGCCGGCTATTGGGCAGGCGTGCGATCACGACGAACGCGAGTATCGCCAGTGCGCCGACGGACGCGCCGAACACCGTGCGCCAACCGAAGTATTGCGCGATGAAACCGGCGGCGGTGCGAGCGAGCAAGATACCGAGCAGCAAACCGCTCATGACCGTGCCTACCGCGTGGCCGCGCTGCGCGGGCGGCGCGAGTTCCGCGGCGAACGGCACGGCCTGCTGCGCGATCGTCGAAAGCACGCCGATCGCCAAACTCGCCGCTGCCAGCACGACGAGCGACGGCGCGCCGGCGGCGGCCGTCAGCGCGAGCGCGAGCCCGCCCGTTTGCAACAAGATCAGTGTTTTGCGGTTGAACCGGTCGCCGAGCGGGGCGAGCAAGAACATACCCGCGGCGTAGCCGAGCTGCGTGGCGGCGGGCACCGTCCCGACCCAAGAGGCCGCCAGCGGGAACGTCTCACGTAAGCGATCGAGTAGCGGCTGGTTGTAGTAGATGTTGGCTACCGACACCCCGGCGATCGTCGCGAGCAACAGCAAGAGCGCGCGCGAATAGGGGCCCTGGGGGCTGGCGTTCTCGCTGCGGCTCGCGTCGTTCATCGCGTGTGAGGGCGCGTCGATCAGTCGATCAGCTTGCCATCGGTTTCGTAGAACGGAAACGGGCCCTCGCCTTCGTCGACATAAGCATGATGCGTGACGAGGCCCGCGGCGGGGGTGTACTGATGCAGCGCGAAGGCGGGCGGTTCGAGCCGGAACGCCGACGGCGCGTCTTCTCGCAAGTCGAGCGCGACCTGATGCGCCGGCGCGGGCACCGCGACCGCGATCGTCCCGGCAAAGCGCGTGAAAATCGGCCGATGCACATGGCCGCAAATCACGCGCTCGACGTTCGGATGACGGCTCACGATGGCCGCGAGCCGTTCGGCCGAACCCGGGTCGAGCCGTTGGCGATCCATGTGTCCGATGCCCGAGATGAACGGCGGATGATGGAGGGCGAGTACGACGTTCTTGCCTTGCGATGCCGCGAGTTGCGTGTCGAGCCATGCAAGGCGCGCCTCGCACAAATAGCCGGCCCCTTGCTGGGGCATTTGCGAATCGAGCGCGACGAGCCGCAGCGGGCCGACATCGACGGTGTAATGAATGAATTCACCGCCGGTGTGCAGATGAGCGTGATCGGAGAATACGTCGCGCAACGCTTGCCGGTCGTCGTGATTGCCCACGAGCAGGTAGACGGGCATCGTGAGCGGCGCGAGCAGTTTTTTGAGTGTCTCGTACTCTACGAGGGTGCCCAAATCGACGAGGTCGCCCGTGACCACGACGGCGTCCGGTTTCGGTTCGAGCGCGTTCAGGCGCGCGACGCAGCGCTCGAGGTAAGCCGCCGTGTCGACGCGCCGATAGGCCAGTGCGCCGGGGCGCTTGATGTGAAGGTCGCTGATTTGAGCGAGTAGCATGTGTGAGTCCTGAGACTATGTTTATTTTTTGTCGATCGCGTGCATCTTCAAGGTAACGCGATCAATCCTTCCGGTGCAATTTCAATGCCGACCGCGGCACCGGGCGCCCACTCGCTGCGCCCGGCAACGTCGATGACGAGCGCCTCGGGCGCTGCGCCCGCCACTGTGACCCGCGTGCGTTCGCCGAGAAAAGAGACTGTTTCGACGATACCGCGCAGCGACGCGCCTTGCGGCTCCACGAGCCTACCATCCTCAGGCCGAAAAAAAACCTCCGCTTGCGAGCTGCCCGCGCCGCCCGGCCCGTATCCGACGAGCCGATTGATTGTTCCCACGAACTGCGCGACGGTGCGATTGGCCGGACGATAATAGATCTCCCGCGGCGTGCCGATTTGTTCGATACGGCCCGCGCTCATGACGACGATGCGGTCGCCCAATTCCATCGCCTCGGCTTGATCGTGCGTGACGTAGACCGTCGTAACGCCGAGCCCGCGCAGCAGCGCGTTCATTTCACGGCGGAGCGTATCGCGCAAACGCGCGTCCAGCGCCGTCAGCGGCTCGTCCAGCAGCAGCACGCGCGGTTCGCGAGCCAGTGCCCGGGCGAGCGCCACGCGTTGCCGCTGGCCGCCCGAGAGTTGATGAATCGCTTTGTCCGCATGGGCCTCGAGCCGCATCAGTGCGAGCAACTCGTCGACGCGCCGGCGCGCGACCGCGGGATCGGCCTTCGCGATCTTCAGGCCGTAGCCGATATTGCCGCGCACGGTTAGGTTCGGAAAGAGCGCATAGCTTTGAAACACCATGCCGACTTGCCGCCGCTCGATCGGCAGGTGCGTAACGTCGTCCTCGCCGAAGCGGACAGTGCCGCCGGCGTCGGGCGCCTCGAGGCCCGCGACGATCCGCAGCGTCGTCGTCTTGCCGCAGCCCGATGGGCCGAGCAGAACGAGCGTTTCGCCGGCGCCGATCGACAGATCCAACGGTTCGAGCACGCGCGTGCCGTGAAAAGTTTTCGCACATTGCGTGAGCGCGATGGGAACGGGGGTGAAATTCATCTTCGAAGTGGGGCGAGAGTTAGTCGGCTTTGGCGTGCGGTTGCCGCGCCGCATCGGCGCGGCGCGTGAGTTCAACCTGGCCGCCGCCGAGGCGCTGCATCGCGATGAGCAACGGCATCGTCATGGCGAAAAACAAGATCGTGTAGGCGCTGCCTACCTCGATGCGCAGCGACGCATAGGTATCGGCGAGACCCACGGGCAGCGTCTTCGTTTCGGGCGTGTGCAGCATCCAGGTCAGATTGAATTCGCCGATCGACAGCGTGACGACGGCGAGCGCGCCCGCGACGATGCCGGGCTTTAAATTGGGCAACACCACCGTGAAAAAGCGCTGTGCGAACGTGGCGCCCAGACTCGCGGCGCCTTCCTCGAGCGTGCGCAAATCGGCACTCGCCGCGACGGCCGCCACCGAACGGACCATGAACGGCAGCGTGAACACGACGTGGCCGACGACGATGAAGGCGATGCTCATGCGAAACGCCGTGAAGCCGCCGTACACCACGATGAGCGCGAGCGCCGAGGCCAGCCCCGGCAGTGCGATCGGCAGCACGAGCAGTTCTTCGACGAGGCGCGCCCAGCGCGTTTTGCTGCGCGCGAGCGCATAGGCGGCCGGCACGCCGGTGACGAGCGTGATCGCGAGCGTGGCCGCGGCAACCTCGAGCGACAGGAACACCGAGCCGTGGTATTGCTCCCAGACTTGCGCGAGCCAACGCAGTGTGAGCCCGCTCGAAATGCCTCGAAAGTAGTTGACGGTGAGGCCCGCGAGCACCGACATGACGACGGGCACGACGAGAAACGCGCAAAGACCGAAGGTGACGAGCCATTGTCCGAGCGCGAGCAGGGTGCGCGGCGCGAACGGGCCGGTGTGCCTCGATACGCGGCGAGCGGCGGGCACGGTATCGGCGAGCCGATTCATGGCGGGCCTCACGCGGTGGCGGCGACGGCCGAGCCCGTCGCGCTGCGCGCAACGGCAAGGACGAGCCAGGTGACGATGCCGAGAATCACCGAGAGCCCGGCCGCCGTGATCATGTTCGCGTTCAACGTGAATTCCGTATATATGGTCATGGGCAAAACGTCGATATCGGTGGCGAGCGTAAAGGCGGTGCCGAACGCGCCCATGGCCGTGGCGAAGCAAATCGCGCCGGCCGCGACGAGTCCCGGCGCGAGCCCGGGCAAGACGACGTCGCGCATGATTTGCCACGGTGAGGCGCCGAGCGAGCGGGCCGCCTCTTCGAGCGACGGATCGAGCTTCGTCGCGGACGCCATGACCGTGACGATCACGCGCGGAATCGAAAAGTAGAGATAACCGAGAAACAGGCCCGTCATCGAATAGGCGAAGACCCAGCGATCGCCCGTGAGCTTCAGCGAGAGCGAGCCGATGAGCCCCTGCCGCCCGGCAAGCATGATCACCATGAAGCCGACCACGACGCCCGGAAAGGCGAGCGGAAACGTGAGCAGCGCGACGAGGGTGCGCTTGCCTGGAAATTCGCGGCGCGCGAGCAGCAGGCCCGAGACGACCGACAGCACGAGCGTGGCGAGCGTGACGGCGGCCGATAGAGCGACGGTCGCGACGAGGCTATCGATATAGCGACCATTGGTCAGCAGCGCGTGGTAGGTGGCGATGGGGTGGCCGTTGCCGCTGACTTGAACGAGCACGGCGATCGGCAGCAGCCAAAATGCGATGAAGACGGCGAGTGCCGGCGCGATCAGAGCGATGCGCCAACGTAACGGAAACGTGATGTCATGCATGGTGATGACCGCGCATTAAAAGGCGGTTGCGATGGGGCGGATTGGCGCGCGCGGGGCGCGTGAGGCTCGAAGCCCGACGCGCGCCCATGCGTCATCCGGTGATGCTGGAGCGCGCTGAAAGCTTAGTGCACGGCCTTCAGATATTGCTCGCCAAAGGCCTGCTGCTTTTCCGCCATCGTGGCGAAATCGACGGGTTTGGCGCGCGCATAATCGCTCGCGGGCAAGAACTTGGCGGCCGCTTCCTTGCTCATGGCGCTTGCGCGAACGGGGCGCAAGTAGGCATTGGCCCAGACCTTTTGACCGTCGTCGGAAAGCACGAAGTCGAGCACCTTTTTGCCGTTGGCGTCATGCGGCGCGCCCTTGACTAGGCTCATCACGTACGGTACGGAAATCGTGCCTTCGGCGGGAATCACGAACTCGACGTTCGCGTGATCCTTGTACTTGGCGCGATAGGCGTCGAAGTCGTAGTCGAGCAAGATCGGAATTTCGCCCGAGAGCACGCGCGCATACGCGGTTTGCTTCGGTACGATCGGCTGATTGGCCTTCAGTTTGGCGAACCAGTCGAGGCCTGGCTTGAAATTCTCGAGCGAGCCGCCGAGCGCGAGATTCACGGCAACGGCGCCGGCGTAACCGACGAACGCGCTCGACGGATCGAGGTACCCGACCATGCCTTTGTACTCGGGCTTGAGCAGATCGGCCCACGTGCGCGGGACGGGTTTACCTTCGAGCGCGTCTTTGTTGACGAAGAAGCCGAGCGTGCCCGAATGGATGGCGAACCAGTAGCCTTGCGGGTCTTTTAGATCGGCGGGGATGTCGTCCCAGTGGGCGGGCTTGTACGGCTGAATCACACCCTTGTCTTTCGCTTGGAAGGCAGAGGACACGCCGAGATAGACGACGTCGGCAACGGGGCTCTTTTGCTCCGCGATCAATTGAGCGATCGCTTGACCCGAGTTCTTGTTATCGGACGGCACGCGGATGCCGGTCTTGTCTTGAATGGCTTTCAGCTCGCTGGCCCAATCGGCCCATTCGGGCGGGCAGTTGTAGCAGATCGCCGTTTGCTCGGCGTGTGCCGTCGTGGCGAAGGTGCCGGTCAGGGCGACGAGCGCGCCGGCGATGGCGGCCAGTCGGGCGACGCGTGCGCGAAGGCTGGGTGTGCGACGTGACACTTGAAGTCTCCTTGCGGGACGATAAAGGGCGGAATGGAACGTCGTGGAAATGCTGCACCGGCCTTGCGAGGCCAGTGCGGAAACCAGCGGATGCCCCGGTGCTTACGCGGCGGGATGCGCGGAATGGGCGGCGTCCGACGCGCCAGAGAGCGCGGCGATCGTCGCGCCTTTGCGCAACATATGGGGCAAAGTGAGGGAGAGCGATTCGCCGTCGTCGGCGCCTTCGATGCGGGCCATCAGGCGCCGCCAGGCGGCGCAGCCGATCTCGCGGTTCGGCGTGCCGATGCTTGCGAGGGGCGGCGAGAGCAATTCGCCCATCGCGAGCCCGTCGAAGCCGAGAATCGACATGTCGCCCGGCACGTCGTAGCGGGCGCGGCGCAGGCCGCGCATGACGACCATGGCGAGCAGGTCGTTGCTGCAAAAGAGGGCGGTGGGGCGCGATGCGCCGGCCGTCAAGTGAGCGAGGACGGCCGGTGCGAGTTCGTCGGCGTTGAAGTCGACTTCGAGCGCGGGGGCGGGCGTAAGCCCAGCCTGCGTCATGGCTTCCGCGTAGCCGCGGTAACGCAACCGCGCGCGGTCGGACTCGGCGAGCGTGCCGGCCAGCATGAGGATGCGCTCGTGACCGTGCTCGATCAGCATGCGCACGCCGTCATAGGCGGCTCGGCGGTTATCGACCGAAACCGACGGGCGCCGCACCGTGTCGTTGTGCATCAGGACGTACTGTTTGCCGTCGCGGTCTAGCTCGTCGAGCAACGGATGCGTGTCGGCGTCGGCGACGGTAAGGATCAGGCCCTCGACGCGCTGGGCGAGCAGCGTTTCGATCGCGTGACGCTCGCGCGCGGCGTCGTATTGCGTCGTCATCAGCATGAGCCGATAACCCTGCGCCGCGGCCAACTCGTCGATTCCTTGCAGGCACTCCGCGAATACCGGGTTCGCGAGCGTGGGCAGCACGACGCCGATGAGACGCGTGCGCTCGCCGCGCAGTTGCCGCCCGAGCGGGCTCGGGCTGAACTGCAGCGCTTCGATCGCCTCACGGATCTTCGCGAGCGTGACGCGATTGACCGTATGCGGCGCATTGATCGCGCGAGACACCGTCGCGATGGAAAAGCCGGCGTACGCGGCTACATCCTTGATCGTATGTTTCATTGCTGTCTGTGCAGTCCGGTAGTGCTGGGCCTGAAAACGTTTACACGGCAACGATTATCCGTGTCGATTATGACTGACCTATGACGTTTTTGCTCGATATTTGGGCTGAAAAAAATGTTTTCTTAGCTTGGCTCAACATCCGAGGCTGGGCATAATCGGTCGCGATCGGGTGCCGGCCGGCTGGCCCGCGCCCGGATTTCTCCTCATTTTCCGCAACCTGAAGAAAGAAAAGGATCGACGCGTGAGCCTTTGGTTTTTGTTTTTTCTAAGCGTCCTGCAGGGCGTCACCGAACTGTTCCCGGTCAGCAGCTTGGGGCATACGTTGCTCGCGCCCGCGCTGCTGGGCATCCATATCGACAAGCATGCGCCGCAGTTGATCCCGTTCCTGGTTGCGTTGCATTTGGGCACGGCCCTTGCTCTGCTGTGGTACTTCCGCAAGCGCTGGATCGCGCTGATCTCGGGCTGGTTCGGCTCGCTGGCCGGCCGGCGCAGCGAGGAAGGCCACATGATGTGGGCGCTCATCATCGGGACGATTCCGGCCGGGCTCGTCGGCCTGGTGCTCGAAAAGCGGCTCGAGCGCGTTTTTCATGATTTGCGGATCGTGGCATTGGCGCTCGTCGTGAACGGCTTGCTGCTTTGGTTCGGCGACCGGCTGCAACGCTCGCGCGCGCACCGGCCGCCCGAGAAGCTGACGTTTAAGCAAGCGTTCCTCGTGGGGCTCGCGCAGATCGGTGCGCTGATTCCGGGTTTCTCGCGCAGCGGTTTGACGATGATCGCGGGCAATGCCGCCGGCCTGACGGCTGAGAGCGCGGCCGAGTTCGCCTTCTTGCTGGGTACGCCGATCATTTTCGCGGCCGGGCTGTTGGAAATTCCGAAACTCTTCCGCGCACCGGGGCTGGTTGGCGATGCGCTGCTGGGCGGCGTGTTGACTGCGATCGCCGCTTACCTGAGCGTGCGCTTCTTGATGCGCTACTTCGAAGGACGCGGCCGCCTGGCCTCGTTCGGCATCTATTGCATCGTCGCCGGCCTCGCTTGCTTCGCCTGGTTCGTCACGCACGGGCAGCCGGTTTGATCGCGCTTCGCTTGGGTGCGGGGGATCGAGTATAATTCCGGCCCCCGGCCTCGCGTGACCGGCGCATCGCTCCTCGGCGCTATTCGGCGTCGTACAATCACGCCTTCGCCTCCCCATAGTTCAACGGATAGAACACGGGTCTTCTAAACCTGAAATCGAGGTTCGATTCCTCGTGGGGGGGCCAATTCCGCCCCTAACGTTTCCCTCGTCTACCAAGATTCCAAGCCAGACGTGGAAGCGAAATCATGCCGACGGCGTGATCTGCCTAATCGAGAAAGCTCGAGCGTCAGAGCCGCGTCCCACTATCTGACTCTCTGCCTAGCAGCCCGGCGTCGACGTATGACGACTTGGCGACACGTTCTTGCATCGTATTTCCATAATTTTGCCCGCTGCCTATTTGTCTGATGAAAGACCGGGCAAGCATTCTTTCTCACGAAATGGGGGATGCAATGGGATGTAAAGCAAGGATGGCGTTGCCGATTCGGCCAAAATTACTGACGGTCGCGCTGGCGGCACTATATGGGGCCGCGCCACTGGCGCATGCCGGCGTTCTGCCTAGCGGCGGCCAGTTCGTGGCGGGCAGTGGTTCCATCAATAGTGCCGGCAACTCGCTGACGATCAACCAAACGTCAGGGCGCGGTGTCATCGACTGGAAGAGTTTCTCGATCGGCAGCGGCAATCGCGTCGACGTCAACAACGGCACGGGCGCCACGTTGAACCGAGTGACGGGCGGGGAGATGTCGACGATCCTAGGCACGCTGAGTTCGACCGGCAGCGTCTATCTAATCAATCCGCAAGGCATCGTGGTGGGCAAGAGCGGGGTGGTGTCGACTGGCGGCCGCTTCGTCGCCAGTACGCTCGATGCCGACAATGCGTCGTTCATGAACGGCGGCCCGTTGACGCTGAGCGGTTCGTCTAAAGCGTGGGTGGTGAACCTGGGTCAGATTGGCTCGACCAACGGCGACGTGTTCCTCGTTGCGGCGAAGGAGGTCGACAACGTAGGGACCGTCAGCGCGCCGCACGGCACGGCGGAGTTCGCGGCGGGGCAGCGGGTGCTGCTGCAAGACTCGTCGAACGGACAGCAAGTGTTCGTGCAGTTGGGCAGCGCGGGAAAGGTGGTCAACGAAGGCGTGATCAACGCGGCGCAAATCGGTTTGCAAGCGGCCGACGGGAACGTCTATGCGTTCGCGGGCGAGCATCAAGCGATTCGTGCGACGGGCACGGCCACGCGAGACGGACGCGTTTGGCTCGTCGCCGACGGTGGTTCGGTCACGCTCAAGGGCACGTTGAAGGCGACGAATGCCGACGGCAGCGGCGGCACAGTCGATACCGTTGCGCGCAATCTATATTTCTGCGGCTGCGTGCCGACGGTATCGGCGGGCATCTGGAATATCACGACGCCGAGCCTAACGATCGGCGACACCGCCGCACTTTCATTCTCACGCAGCTTGAATGCCGGAACGTCGATCAATTTGACTACGACGGGCGGTGCCGGTCATACGGGCGATATCGCAGTCGCCTCGAACATCGGCTGGAACGGCGCCGCTTCACTCGACTTGAACGCATATCGTTCGGTGAACGTCGGCAAGGGCGTAACGATCAAGAACCAAGGTAGCGGCAATCTGACGCTGCGGGCCGATGCAACGGCGATCGACAACGGGGGCAGCGTTCTAAATAGCGGCACGGTGGATTGGTCGAAGAGCGCCGGCATCGTCGGTACCTATTACGACATGAACGGCAGCTACACCCCGGGCACGTTGCTGTCCAATGCATCGTGGACAGCGCCGGAATACAGTGGGCTGGTGACGCAAATCACGGAATATCGACTCGTCAATTCATTGGCGGACTTGAAGAAAGTGTCGGCCAATCTGGCAGGCAACTACGCGCTGGGCAAGGACATCGACGCCAGCGCGACGAGCGACGGTTCGTACGTGCCCATCGGCGGCGGCAACACGGCGTTCACCGGTCAATTCGACGGACAAGGCCATACGATCAGTTCAATAACGGTGCTGGGGCAAAACGCGCCAACGTTAGGTTTGTTCGGAACCTTGGGCAAGAGCGCCGTCGTGCGTCACTTGAACGTGGACGGTAGCGTCGCAAACACCAAGCCCGACTCCGCGCCCTCTCTGACCGGTGAAGAGGGAATTTTGGCCGGTGAGAACGATGGAACGATCGTGGGCGTCACCACGTCGGGCTCAATCAGTCAGGCTGGCCCTACCTGGGACAATCTTTTCAATGATTCCACGGTCGTCGGTGGGCTCGTAGGGGAGAACCGTGGAACGATCTCACGCTCGTCGAGCAATGCGGCGGTTACGTTTGGCGGGGCCGGAGGAGGAGGGCTCGTTGGCGAAAACAACGGCGTTATCGACCAGTCGTACGCCGCAGGGTCGGTGACCGGAAATGGATGGAGCTACGAAACCGTCATCGGGGGCCTCGTCGGCATCAACGATGCGACGATTACGCGCTCGTACGCAACAGGTGCCACGGTCAACGCGGCGTTCATAAGCCTATCCGGGGCGGGAGGGCTCGTGGGTGCGAACCACGGGACGGTCAGCCAGTCCTTCGCCAGCGGCCCAGTGGCAACCACCGCTATGCCGATGGTAGGAGACGTCGTCGGTGGCGGTATCGCAGGGACGAATAGCGGCACCATTGCAGCAGACGTGTATTGGAACATGGATACCACGGGTGCTTCGACAAGCCTCTATCCCCTTTACAACGACGACAGCCCATCGTATGCGATCGGCCTCACCACTACCCAAATGAGCACCCCCTCATCGTTCGTCGGCTGGAACTTCGGCCCGGGCGGTATCTGGGCGATGCCGGCGGGCGCGACTCACCCGGTGCTTGCTTGGCAGCTCTCGCATTGAGATAGCGATCGATGAGAGAGCGAGCCGGCGAGCATCACGCCGGCTCGTTGCCCTTATAACGGCAGCCGTTGCTGTTTAGGTTTGTCCCCGCACAAGAAGTCGGTGATGCGATTTCCCGCGAGGACAGCCACCAATACGACGAGTGATATTTTCAAGATGGGTTTCATTGCACGTCCTTGCGCTCGTTTGGGGAGGATGCTGCCGTATTGCCGCTGCGCATAGCGCGTGCCACTCGGTCGTCGGGCGCTGAATTGGCCATTCGGCCGGCTTGGCCGCCCCCGTCCGATCATCGATGATGCTTGCATGGGCGCGATCGTCGGCGCCCGGAACATGCGGCGGTTGGGGCGTTGCGTCGGTGGTACGGCCGCGCGCGTGCTCTTGTGCCGCGCCCCGAACCCAATCCGAGTGAGCCGCCCGATGATGTCCACTGCGCGCGATCAGCGTCGTCCCCAGCCATCTGTCCGATTTCTCAACGCCCCGGTGCCCTTGCAGGCCCTTACCGGCGATCATTCGTCATTTCACGCACGCCTCACCGAGCTTGAACAAATGACGACTGATATCCGGGAACGCATGGCCCACGTCGAATCCGGGCTGCTCCATCTTGCAACGAAAAACGACGTGACGACACTCGAGTCGACGTTGTTGAAATGGTTTATCGGAACGGCCATCGCGTTGACGGGCTTGGTATTCGCGACCGCGAGATTGATGCCCTGACAAACGAAACAGGGCACTGCGCGCCGGCGCCGCGTTCATCGAACCGGCGGCGTTCCGCTCGACCGAACGTCCGGCGTATCGCGCACGGGCGCTTGATCCGGTTCGAGGTCCGTCTCGGGTAAGGTCTCCGGCGTGCGAGCCGGGGGCGTGCCGCGCGCGATATCCGGTTGCGAAGGCTGGTCCTTCCCGGATGGTGTCGATTCGCTCATACGCTGTGCCTCCATCCTTTTGCGCCAGGCCGTATCGGCCTCCGGCGTTCCATCACATGCCCGCAACGCTCGTGCCGCGCTGGGTCGCACTACCTATTCTTTCACTCATACCGCATCTCCTCGCGTTTGATTCATCGGTTCATGCTGTTTAGCGCGGGATGCTGAATTCGGAAATGCGATTTTTCCTATGGTTATTTGTTTTCGATCGTTGTCTGATAAGCACA
Source organism: Trinickia diaoshuihuensis (assembly GCF_003390925.1). GTDB lineage: Bacteria > Pseudomonadota > Gammaproteobacteria > Burkholderiales > Burkholderiaceae > Trinickia > Trinickia diaoshuihuensis. The sequence continues at coordinate 54,040 of NZ_QUBS01000089.1, forward strand.
GTTTCAGGTGATTGAGATTATGTCGATGAAATTTTAGGACCAAAGGAAGGTAATTTAAGAGGTTCCGCGTATTTCCGACAAAATGCATGTCGCTGAGCGTTGTTGGTGTGCCCCGCTTGGGCTAGAATCGAGCGAACCGCGCATCCGTATGCATGGGAGCCGCAGGATGGAGAGGCCGTGCGGTGCGGTAACGAGAATTTCGCGTCAATCCTAATTGATTGGAAACATTCCTGAAGAAAAACGCCGAGACATATCCTATGTGTCGTCAAGCGAATGGCGACTCGGTTAATCGTTCGATCTTGTGAATTAAATTCGCACCGCCCAATGACTTAATACATTAGAGCGGCGGTCCTTCACGTCGCAATGGCAATAGCGAGGATGAAAACGCATGACTCCCCGGCAAGTCTTATTGTTGTCCCGTCCCAGGCATCGAATTCGTATTGCAGTGCTCGATGACCATCCCATCGTCGCGCTCGGTGTCGCCACCTATCTGCGCGATCATGCGGACTTCGAACTCGTGGCGAACGTCTCGACGATCGACGACTTATTTACGGTCCTCGAACGCGGCGCGTGCGATGTCGCCCTCGTCGACTTTTACCTTCCCGGCGATCGTCTTGACGGCGCGACGTTCGTCAAGCGGCTGCGCATGGAGGCGCCTCCGATCGCTATCGTCGTGCTCTCCGCCGCGCGCGCGAGCGATGCCGAATGCGTATGTCATCGCTCGGGCGCCAATGCGTTTCTCGAAAAATCAACCCCGTTGCCGCTCATTGCGGAGGTGATACGCCACGCAGTCGCCTCGCCGCGCAAATTCTTCGTCACGCGCGAGGGGCGGGTCGAGGCGCTCGTCCCGCATGCGCGTGAGGACATGCTGTCCGCCGCCGAAATCGAGATTCTCCGGCACATTGCCGAAGGACTATCGGTGACGCAAACGGCCGCGCGGCTGCGGCGCAGCAAGAAGACGGTTAGTACGCACAAACGCAGTGCGATGCGCAAATTGCGCGTTGCCGACGACCTGGGCCTCGCGCTGTTTCTGAAAGAGAAGTTCCGGTATTGAAAGCAGGGGGCCGCGATGGGCATTGGCTTGCGTTTCCGGCGAGGTGTCGCGCGAATCGATATCCGATCGTCGCGGTTTGCTCGGCAAGCCGTCGGCTTGATGGCAGCGGTTTGTCTCTCGGGAGCGCTCGACGCCAAGCCAGCCGATTCTCGAGTTTGGCGAGTCGGCGCTTACGGTGGCGATATGAGCGCGCTCGACTATGTCGATCAAGCGGGTGTTAGGCGGGGGATCAACGCCGATGTCTTGCGCGCAATTGCTCGTGCTCGAGCGGTGCGGCTCGATTACCGGTCCGTATCGTCGGCCGGCGGGGCATGGGCCGCGCTGCGGACAGGCGAAATCGATGCCGTGCCCGTGGCGTGCGCCGATCCGGTGCCGACCGGCGCCGGCACGCTGACCGGTCCTTATGCGCGGTTGCCTCTCGGCGTGGTGCTCGTACGCGGGCGCGATCCCTTGCACGCGCTATCGGATCTGAACGGCAAGCGCGTCGTCGTTGCCGGCGGCGACTTGGGCGCCGCTACATTGAACGCGAAACTCGGCGGCATGGACGCCGAGCAATTGCCGAATCGTGCGCTCGCGCTCGAGGCGGTTGCGAGCGGGCGCGCCGATGCTTTCGTCGGTTTGCATGCGCTGAACGTCGAAGCCCTGGCCGCGCATGCGATCGGTACGCTCGAGCCGGTGGCGTTGCCCGATTCGCTCGCGATATGTCTCGCGTCGCGTACAGACGATGCGCCGATGCTCGCCCAGGCTCTCGCCGCCATCGCGCCGTCGACTTTCAACGAGATGGAAATCCAGCCGTTATCGGGTACGACGCCGCGTAGCCCCAGGGCCGCGCCGCTGCGCATGACCGATGTCGAGCGGGAGTGGGCGAGACGGCATCCCGTGGTGCGCGTAGGCGTGCAACGGCTCGGCCGTCCTTATGATTTCATCGACGATGAAGGCCGGTGGCAAGGATTCGGCGCGACGCTGCTCAAGCAGTTCGCACAGGCGGCCGGACTTCGATTCGAGACGGTGCTGCTCGACCCCGCGCATGAGCCGGCGCAGGCACTGCGTACCGGTGTCGTCGACGTCGTATCGTCGTTTCCGCTCGGCCCGGATGGGCGGGCGAGCACGCTCGCGACGACGCGTCCCTACGATAGTTTCCCATGGTCGTTCGTGCGCGCGGAGCCCGACGACCGGCGCGCGAACCGTATTGCGACAACGCCTTGGCGGATGCGCCGGGTCGTGCCGGAACCCGTGCTCGCCGGCGCCGAGCTCGTGCCGAGAACCACCGCGGCCGATGCGCTGCGCGCCGTGCTGGCCGGCAACGCCGATGCGGCGCTCGTGAATGCGATCGCGGCCGAGGAACTCGGCGATCGCTATGCGTCGCATAAGCTAACGATCGACCCGGCCACCGCGGGCGTCGAGCGCATCGGTTTCGCCGTCATGCCCGCCAATCGTCCGCTGGCGACGATGCTCGATCGCTATCTCGCCTCCTATAGCCCTCACGAGCTCGCCCGGTTGGCCAGTCGCGCGCGGCCGTTGACGATCGTTCTAGGTTACGAGAAGCGTGTGGTCATTGCGCTCGCATCGGGCGCCGCGGCAATCGCCCTGGCCGTCATCGGCTCGCTTGCTTGGGCTTACCGGCGCACGCAAGCGGCGCGCGCCGCGGCGGTCGCCGCGCGCACGGAGGCGATCGCCGCGCGCGAGCAGGCGCTGGCCGCCGACCGCGCGAAGTCGGCATTCGTTGCCATGATGAGTCATGAGATCCGCACGCCGATGAACGGCGTCGTCGGCGTGCTCGACGTGCTCGATACGATGCCGTTGCCCGACGAGCCGAGGCGTTATCTCGATATCGCGCAGCATCAAGCGCGATTGATGCTGCGCGTCGTGGACGATACGCTCGACTATCTCAAAATAGAGCAAGGCGCGTTGACGCTCGAGAGCGCGCCGTTCGACGTCTGTGCGCTCGTGGCCGCGGCGGCCGAGTTGCATGCGCCGCTGGCCGTGCGCAAGGGGCTTAGCTTGCATTTGGCGGTCATGCCGCACTTCGATCGGCATCTTGTCGGCGATGAGGTTCGCCTCAATCAGATCCTCACGAATTTGCTCAGTAACGCGATTCGATTCACGAGCCGAGGCCATGTCGTCCTAGAGGTGCGGCGCAAGACCGTGCGCGCCCGCCCGTGGCTCATCGTGTCGGTCCGCGATACCGGGGCCGGCATCTCGGAAGCCTATCGCGCGCGTTTATTCGCGCCGTTCACCCAGCAAGACAGCACCACGACGCGGCGCTACGGCGGTACGGGCCTCGGCTTGTCGATCGTGAAGCGGCTCGTCGATCTCATGGAAGGCACGATCGATATCGAGAGCCGGGTCGGCACGGGCACGCACGTGCGCGTCCGATTGCCGATTCGATGGGGCGGCGAGCTGCGCACGTGGCCCTGTCTCACCCCGGCGCGTGCGAGTTTGAGTATGCCGGTGCCGGCCATGCATCAGGCGATTCGCGCTTGCCTGGCCAAAATGGGTGTGCGATGCGTGGCGCTCGGGCGCGCGTGCGATATCGAGGTGTCGGTCGACCCGGCGGGCGCGGTCCTCGTGACGTCGCCAGATGGCCGGCAGCGTGCCGTGCGCTTCGTCGATGATTTCATGGCGGCTGTATCGGCAGGGATCCATCGGTCGAAGGCACCCGAGGGGGCGCCTTCCGCGCGCATCGAGGATCGGGCTTTGCCACGCTTCATCGGGGTAGGCGCGAGCAGCGCGGCCCCGGTCCCCGATGGTGCCGGCTTGCCCGCGATTGGCGGCGTACTCGTCATCGAAGACAACGACGTCAATCGGGACATCGTGGTGCGGCAACTGCGCGCGCTCGGCGTGAACGCCGTCGAGGCCGCCGACGGCATGCAAGGTCTCGAGTGCTGGCATCGTATTCGCCCCGCGATCGTGCTGCTCGATTGTCATATGCCGGGTATGGACGGCTATACGGTCGCGCGCAAGATTCGCGGCGCGCAAGGCGATCGTCTCCCGCGCACGACGATCGTCGCCATTAGTGCGAATGCGACGTCCGACGACGTAAGCGCATGCCGGGACGCTGGGATGGACGATTACTTGGCCAAGCCGATCACGCGCAACAAGCTTGCGGCGTTGCTGGAGAAATGGGTGGAGAACGTCGATGCCGATGTCTAACCGGCGCGCGAGCGAGACGCGCGAGTCGTACGAAGCCTGCTCGTTCGACTTATCGGAGTTGTCGATGTTGTATGGCGACGCGGGGTTGCGCACGCTGCTTGCGGTCGCGCTGGACGAATTCGACTGCCAGTGCCTGGCATTGGACACCGCGCTCGGCTCCGGGCAGTGGACGCCGGCCGCCCAGGCATTGCACCGGCTGACGGGCACGGCCGCGTTTTTTGTCAGCGACGAGGGTACGCTCGAGCCGCTCAGCCGCGCGGAACGTGCATTGCGTCTGGGCGACGCGTCGTTGATCGGTTTGGCCTTGCCTGCCGCTCGCTCGACGCTCGTGGCGCTCAGGCTGGCATTTGTCCGCGAACGCTGGGAGTCGCGCGCGGCAAGGTGATTGGCACGCGCCCGGTAACCCAGTCCGGGAATCTCGCTTGCAAGACGATGTCCCCCTGCTTTTGAAAGATCGTCGCACCTGTCACGAACTTTCAAAATGGAGAACAGGCATGGGGATCGCAATCATAGGGCCGGCGCACGGCATCGGTCGCAGCGATCCGTTCGATATCGCGCACGCGGATCCGGTGCTTTCCGGCATCGGCACGGTTGAGGCTGGCTCTACGCCGGCAATGGGCGCCGACATCGAATGGTCGGACCGTGATCCGACAAGCGCGCAAGAGCGCGCGCGGTATGACGCTATGCGTCCGGTCGAGCAGCGGCGACGGCGCGCTCTGACCGACGACCTCACGGTTCCGGCCGGCGCGGGCGTATCCTCGGCTCAGGTGGCCCCGGCCGTTGCCGATTCGTGCATGTCGAAAAGCGATGCCGCAGTGCTCGAGCGGCTCAACATCGCATTGTCGGCGTGGGTCGACGAAAGCAAGGCGCGGCCCTACGCGGACAGGCCCAGCGACTTGTTGCGGGCAGTGGCAAAGCATCGGCGCCGCGCCATCCCCGATGCGTTCACGACTACGCTCGATCCGTCACTGTTGGCCGATGAGGCGCTACTCGATGAGGCGGCTCTCCTATACGACAGATTGCGACGGCCGCAACCAGTGGATCGTCCGCCCGGAGAAGCGGTGCCGAGCGAACAGCACTGCGCGACGCTCTCCGGGCTGCGCGCCGGGTTCCTGACCGCGCTGCGTGTCGATTATCCGCTGCGCCGCGCGCTCGACGCGTTGTTCGCGCCCAGCGCGTCATACAGTCAAACCACGCCATATTTCGACGGCTTTGCGTTGCGCAATGCAAAGGGCAAATCGTTCGACGATCTCCTCGATCAGCAAGCGGTATGGGCCGCTCCCGCGCTGACCGCGTTCTCGCGGGCCGAGCGAAGCAAGCTGCTGGCGCGCAAGTTCGAGGAAATGGGCGAGTCGACGAGCTTTACGATCGGATCGGTGCCGCACTCGCTCGCCAGCGCGTTGTTGCGGATCGAGCGCTACAGACAGGGCGTGCCTGTAGCCCCCCGCCATCGCAACGAGGCGGAACTCGTCAGCGCCTTCTCGAAATGCGAAGGCGCGTGGAGCGAGGGCAATATCTATCCATTTCATCCGCGTCTGCTCTTCGCCGCGCATTTGGCGCGCTCGAGCGACTTCGAAGTGCTGTCGAACGAACAATTGGAGCTGCTCTACGAAAATCAGATCAACGATCGTGCGCTCGACTGCATGGCGAACGGCAATAGCCAGCCTGCGCAATGGCTCGCCCAATATCTGTCGGGTTGGGCGCCGCCCGGAAGGAGTTGGAAGGACGTCGAGCCGGCCCGCCGGGCGCACGCACTGCTCGGTTTGTTCGATACGCTGCGCGTGGCCGCCGATCATGATGGCCCGATATCGGACTTCGCGCGAACGGTCAAGCAGACCGGTGTGCTGAGGCCCAACCGTCTCGTCGGCGCCGATTTCGAGGCGCGTGCCGCCGTGGTCACCGAGTACGCCAATGAGCGATTGCTGCTCGCTTACGGGGCGCGACCGTCGTTCGATCGGCGCCGCACGGCCGTCACCGTTTTGAGCAAGGCGGGCCTGAGCGAGGAGGCGCTCTCCGAGGGGCGGCACTACGCCATTGCGGGCGACAATCCGAACGTGCTGAAGAATGCGTTCGGCAACGTGGTCGACGAGTTCCTCGATCGAGCGGACTGGGTGGGGCTAACCGGTAGCGTCATGACGTTGCCCGATGGCGTGCGGCTCAACCCGCGCGACGAATTGCAGCGGGAGGAACTCGCGTTCAACGCAAGGCTACCGGCGGACCCCTGGGTGGTCGCCGAGGCCAAGCAGCGTCTGCGCGCGCAATCGATGCCGGTCACGCCCGATACGGTGCGCCGCGTCGCGGACGAAATCGCGCGCACCGAGGCGGTTGAAACGGAGTCGCATCGGGCGCTCATGCGAGGGTTCGAGACGTGGATCAATACGGTCCCGGTCGTGGGCCCCATCTACAACATCGAAGAGGGCATACGCCATCGCGACGCGGCGCGAGCCGCGTTCGGTTTGCTCTTTCTCTGTGCCGACGTATTCGATGTGGGAACAGGGGCCGGCGGCGCACGTTCGGAGGCGGTGCATCCCGTCGTGCCGCGGCTGCGGCGTGCGCTCGGGCGCGTCGACGCCTCGCGGGTCAACGTCGCGGGGCATCATGAAATGATCGAGATGAGCGTCGATCCGGTGCACATTGCCCAGCCGGACGCCGATGTGCCCGAGCCGTTGCGCGCGTTGGCGCGCGAGGCGCGAGAAAACCGCAGCGTACGCTGGCGCAACTACGACGTGGTGCATCTGGACCTCGAAGATCGGATCGTTCCGGTCACCCGTGACGGCGAAGCGTTCTTCGAGGTGGATTGGCGAACGCGCCGACGGGTGACAGACGCCCCCGCCATCGAGGTCGACCCGCGCACGGGTAAGGGCTACGCTCCGGAAATTCATCCGCGGCTCGGAGAACCCTCGGCCGAGGGCAAATGGGCCCGAGAGCGTATGACGGTCAAGGACGTGTCCGCACTGCTCGAACGGGCCGACGACATGGCATTGCGCGACTTCGATCTGTGTTTTTCCGATTCGTTCGTCCTGCGCCCGCCCGCAGCCAACACGTCGCGTTTCGATGCGCGGGCGTTTTACCGCAAGCTCTATGAATCGAGCGGCACGTTCCGCCGTGTGTTCAATCGACACGCGGTGTTGGACGCGCACGCGAGCAACGCGACGACGGCTCCCTGGAAGAAATGGGAATTCGTGATCGGCGAGGCGGGACCGCTCGGTTCGCCGCGCAAGGCCTATACGGACTTCGGCCATAAACGCATCTACCTGCCGAACGATGCCGATATCGTGGCGATGCCGTATATGTCCGCCGCCGGCGTGCAAACGTTGACGCCCGAGCAGGCCTATTTGCACGAGATGGTCCACGCGCTGACGGGTGGGCGCGACCCCGAGCACGCCGCTGCTTTACGCAACCGCGGCCCCGTCGTTTATCTGACCGACAAGATCCTGAGCGAGGCGGGCTATCGGATTCCCGAGCAGGTCATGTATCGCCGCGTCAACGCGACCGACGATATGCCCGTGGATCAAACGGTCGAATTCAATGCGCAGCGGGCGGCGGGCTTGTCCGCGCGAGAAGACCGTTATCTGGACGCGCTCGTGGACGCTAGGCTCGGCGCCGTGACGGCCGATACGGTCGTGGAGGGGGAGCCGGTTTCGTCGCGCTTGACGGTTAAAGACGCCACGGCGGTGCTCGATCGGATCGAAGACGTCAAAGACGAGATATTCCTCTCGTGGAGCGCGTTCAAGGAAAAGTTCGACGACAATTTCGGCTTCTACGTGCAGGACCGGACGATGACCACCGAGCTTGGCTCGGACGCCGTCGTGATCATCGATTTCTACGGTCGGCTCTATCAGCGAAGCGTCACCTTTCGACGCATGTTCGACAAGATGCCCGTGACGGAGGCGTCGCGCGCCGACCCCTGGAAGTTCGTGCTCGAGGGCGATCTGGATTTTCAAGCGCTTTCGCCGGGCGGCCGCGTGCATGGCGTGGCCGAATCGACGAAGAAAATCTACGTACTCGACGACGGACTGCATTATCTGACGGAATCGGGCTTGCGGGAGGTCGAACTCGAACGCAAGCTCGCCTACCAGATGATTTGCGCGGTGACCGGATTGGGCAAGGTGCCCGCGCCGCTCGCGTCGACGAACCGCGGCGCCGCTGTCTACCTGACCGATCGAGTCTTGAAGGAGGCCGGGTTCAACTATCCGCGCCAACTCGTCTCCGCACTCGTGGGACCGGGCGATACGGCCGCCGAAGCGCAACTACTTGCGAGGCAGACGTCGGCTATGCGCAGCGCGTCGGTGGAAGATCGGTACCTGCAACTCGCTTAACGTCCGCTTCTCGGACGAAGTCTGAGAATTTTCAGGATGAGCGCCGGCGCGTTAAGGCCAACAATGGAGTCGTTGTTCGAAGCACGGCGGCATCTGCCGCTGATAAGCCACTGTCAACCGAGCCTTTCGTGGCGCGGCGTGCCTCGATCGTTTGCCCACACGATTCGACAATGACTCTCATCGATGTCCCGCTGTTGCTTGAGCCGGTCGATCCCGCATCGCCTTGCGGTCCCGACCTCGAATATTGCCCGGCGTACCTCGATGCGGCGCGTGCGCTCGAGGGCAGCCCCGACGTGCAGTACGGCAGTATGCACGTCGCCGCGACCGGTCCGGATTGGAAACGCGTCAAGGCGGCGGCACTCGATTTGATGTCCCGAAGCCGCGACTTGCGGCTCGCCGTCTGGCTGACGCGCTCGCTCGTCGCGCTCCATGGCGCGGCGGCGATTACCGAAGGGCTGACTCTAATCGAAGGGCTTCTCGCCCGGTATTGGGACACGCTGCATCCGCAACTCGATCGCGACGACGATCTCGATCCGACCGCGCGGATCAATACGTTGCTGTCGCTCGATGACAAGAGCGCATTCGTTCGTGCAATGAGACTGGCACCGCTGATCGTCTCCCCGCACCACGGGCCCGTGAGTTTGAACGATATCGAGCAAGCGGCGGCGCATTCGTCCGGCTCGCGCGATGCGGCCGAGGCACTTGATGCGAGTGGTGCACCGGACGCCTCGGCGATCGAACCGAAGGCCGTCGATGCCGCGTTCGCCGACGTCTCGATCGAGGACGTGATCGCCACGCACGACGCGCTGGGCGATGCGCGCGCGTGCTTGAAGCGGATCGATGCCGAACTGAACGCGCGCGCCGGACACCGCTCGACGGTGACGCTTGCCGCGCTCGAACAGGTCCTCATGCATGCGCAGCGCGCCGTGCAAGCACAGCTCGAGCGTCACCCCGGGCGGGCTGCGCTCGCGAACGCGGCGGCCGATTCGCCGGTGGCCCCATCGGCGTCGGCGGAGCCCGGCCGAATCGCCGATCGCGACGATGTCGTCCGCATGCTCGATCGGTTGTGCGCCTATTACGCAGCCGCCGAGCCGTCGAGTCCGGTTCCGATCCTATTGCAACGCGCGCGGATGCTCGTCGGGATGCGCTTTACCGATCTGGTGGCCGATTTGACGCCGGCCGGTATCGAGCAGGCGAAACACTGGGCGGGTTGCGCATAGTCGCAGGCGTGACCGCAGGCGTGATCGAGCCGCCGATTTTTGTTTGAGCGAATCAAAAGAGAGGTCGTTTGCATGTCTAACGAAAGCAGCCAAAAGTTCTTGGGGCGTACCCGCGCGCCGCGTGTGCAAATCGAATACGACGTCGAGGTTTATGGCGCGCAAAAGAAGGTGAATCTGCCCTTCGTCATGGGCGTGATGGCCGAGCTATCCGGTCAATCGACGCTGACGCAACCGCCCGTGGCCGAACGTCAGTTTCTGGAAATCGATAGCGAGAACTTCGACGAGCGCTTGAAGGCGATGAAGCCGCGCGTCGCGGCCATGATTCCGAACACGCTGACGGGCGAGGGGCAGCTCGGGATCGACCTCACCTTCGAGTCGATGGACGATTTTTCGCCGGCGGCGCTTGCGCGCCGCGTCGAACCGCTTCGGCGTTTGCTCGAAGCGCGCGGTCATCTGGCAAATCTGTTGACCTATATGGACGGCAAGGTGGACGCCGAGGCGCTCGTCGCGCACGTCTTGGCCGATCCCGCCTTGATGCGCACGCTTAGCACGCGCCCGAACGCCGGCGCTAGCGGCGAGACGGATGCTACCGCCACACCTGCCGATGCCGATGCGCAGACCGGCGCCTAATTCACGTATCGAGGAATAGTCACCATGTCAGAGCTTAGCCCTGCAACGCAGATGCAGCCGGCGGCGGCTAGCGGCGACGCTGCCGCGGCGGTCATCGAAAGCGACGATTTCGGCGCGCTGCTGCATAAGGCGTTCAAGCCGAGGACCGACGATGCCCAAGCGGCGGTCGCGCACGCCGTTCACACGCTCGCCGAGCAAGCGCTCGCCGATACGGCTTGCATTTCGCCCGACGTGACCGGCACGGTCGAAGCGCTGATCGCCGCCATCGATCGGAAGCTGACCGCGCAGATCAACGAGATCCTTCATTGCGCGGCGTTTCAGCGGGTGGAAAGCGCGTGGCGCGGCCTGCATTATCTCGTCAGCAACACGGAGACCGACGAGCAATTGAAATTGCGCGTCATGAACATCTCGAAGGAAGAGCTGTACAAAACGCTCAAGAAGTACAAAGGCTCGGCCTGGGACCAGAGCGCGCTCTTCAAGAAGCTATACGAAGAGGAGTACGGGCAGTTCGGCGGCCACCCCTTCGGCGCGATCGTGGCGGACTACTACTTCGACAATAGCGGCCCCGACGTCGATCTGCTCGCGCAAATGGCCAAGATCTGCGCGGCAGCCCATGCGCCGTTCATCGCCGGGGCATCGCCCGCCGTGATGCTGATGGAATCTTGGCAGGAACTCGCCAATCCGCGCGATATCGCCAAGCTTTTCCAAACACCGGAGCATGCGGCGTGGCGCGCGTTGCGCGAATCGGAAGACTCGCGCTATATCGGCCTCGCGCTGCCGCGCTTCTTGGCGCGCGCGCCCTATGGCGCCGGGAGCAATCCGGTCGATGCGTTCGCGTTCGAGGAAGACACGGCCGAAGGCGACAGCAGTCGCTATACATGGGCGAATGCGGCTTACGCGATGGCCGCGAACGTCAATCGCTCGTTCAAGGACTACGGCTGGTGCTCGCGCATTCGCGGCATCGAATCGGGCGGCGCCGTCCAAGGCTTGCCCGTGCATGTCTTTCCGACCGACGACGGTGGCCTCGACGCGAAATGTCCGACCGAGATCGGCATCAGCGATCGGCGCGAGGCGGAACTGTCCAAGGCCGGCTTTTTGCCGCTCGTGCATATGAAGCACTCGGGGATGGCCGCCTTCATCGGCGCGCAGTCGTTGCACAAAAGCGCGGAGTACGACGATCCCGAGGCAACCGCAAATGCGATGTTGGCCGCGCGCTTGCCCTACCTCTTCGCCTGCAGTCGCTTCGCGCATTACTTGAAGTGCATCGCTCGCGACAAGATCGGTTCGTTCAAGAGCAAGGACGAGATGCAGCGGTGGCTCTATCAGTGGGTCATGACCTACGTCGACGGCATGCCGAGCCACTCGTCCGAGGCGACCAAGGCCTCGAAGCCGCTCGCCGACGCATCCGTCGTCGTGGAGGAAGTCCCCGGCAGTCCGGGCTACTACACCTCGCGCTTTTATTTGAAGCCGCACTACCAGCTCGAAGGCTTGACCGTATCGCTGCGCCTCGTGAGCAAACTGCCCGTCGTCGGCGGACAGTGAATCTTTTCCGGACCCGTCGCTTCATGAGCAGCGAGTGCATGCGGCGCGGGAAGTTTTGAAGCATCGAAAGGAGTCCCAATGAGTTACGACAATATCGTCAAGACGATGAAGATGACCGGCATCGACGGTGAATCGCAAGTCGACGGCGCGAGCAATGAAATGGACGTTCTCAGTTTTTCGTTCGACGCCGCCATTCCGATGGAAGGGCGCGGACCGGGTTTGTCGGGCAGCGGCGCGGCTTACGTTTCGCCGGTCAGCGTCACCAAGATGGTGTGCGGATCGACGCCGAAGATCGAGGCGCAGTTCTACAGCGGAAAGCCGATTTCGACGGTGACGTTGAAGGACTACAAGGCCGACGGCGAAAACACGCCGAAGCCGTTCGTCGTCGTCACGCTGACCAACGCCCGTATCCATACGTACCACGCGGAAGGGACGAGCGAACATCTCGAACTGACGTTCGAGAAAATCGAGCGCGAGTATTTCTCGCAAAACACGGCGACGGGCGCGCTCGTGTCGAAGGGTAAGACCGGCTTCGACATCTTGACGAAGAAGGTCTCTTAAACCGACGCGGGAGAGCGGCGCCCGGCGCTGCTCTCCTCATCCGCGCTTGCAACGTTTCGCTTCCCCATGTCCGAACCGACGAGCCGAGATCGTCTGCAGCCCGCGCTGCTCGATCGATTGTCCGACGATGCGCCGCACGAGCGCACCGAGCCGCGCGAGCGGCGTGCGATGTCGTCGAAGCAGTTGCGCGCGAGCGTGCTGCGCGATTTATCGAGTTTGCTCAATGCGCACGCGTTATACGGGTGCGCGACACTCGCGGCTCATCCGTTGGCGGCGGCCTCGGTGCTCAATTACGGACTGCGCGACGTGACGGGCACGGTGCGCTCGAGTTTGAACGTCGGCGCCCTTGGGCGAGAAGTGGAACGAACGATCACTCGCTTCGAGCCTCGCATCGTTGCGGGGACCTTGCGCGTGCGCCCGCTCGAAAGCGGCGAGACCGGGGCGTCGGCGTCGGTCTGCTTCCTGGTCGAAGCCGATCTATGGGCGCAGCCTTATCCGGAGCGGCTCTACTTCAAGACGGAGCTCGATTTGGAGTCGGGGCAGGCGCGCATCATCGAAGGCGCCCCCGCGGGCTCATCGGTACCCATGTCATGAACGATACGCTGCTCGCATATTACGAGGAGGAATTGCGTCATTTGCGCGAGGTCGGCGGGGAATTCGCGCAAGCGTTTCCGAAGGTCGCCGCCCGCCTGGGCCTTGATGCATTCGAGTGCGCCGACCCGTATGTCGAGCGGCTGCTCGAGGGATTCAGCTTCCTCGCGGCCCGGGTCAGGATGCAACTGGACGCCCAATTTCCGCGATTCACGCAGCATCTCGCGGAGATGATCTATCCGGGACTGCTTGCCCCGACGCCTTCCATGGCCGTCGTGCAAATCGAGCCCGATCGCACGCATCCGGCGCTCGCGCGCGGCATTGCCGTGCCGCGCGGCACCGCTTTGTCGAGCGGGCTCGAGCGCGAAGGCACGACGCGTTGCGAGTACCGGACCGGCCACGCGTTGACGCTGCTGCCGCTTGGCCTTGCGCATGCGGACTATCGCGCGTTCGATTGCCTGCCGCATGGCTGGGCGCCTCGGCTCGACGGTGCGCCGAAGGCGGTCCTCACGCTGCACTTCGAATGGGGACCCGCCGCGCTCGACGTCATGCAGGCGAGCGGTCCTGTGCCGATCTACTTGCGCGGCAGCGAGGGGGTGGCCGAGTTGCTTCACGCGCGGATGACCGGCCATTGTTTGGCGGTGGGCTTGCGGGTCGAGGATGGCCGCAAGGGCCGGTATGTTTCGTTGTCGCCGCGTTGCGCGCGGGCCAAGGGCTTCGAGGACGCCGAAGCGCTGTTGCCCGCGGTGAGTTCGGCATACCGCGGATGCCGTTTGCTGCGCGAATACTTCGCGTTTCCGCAGCGATACGCTTTCGTCGAATTGGATTTCTTGAAGGAAGCGGCTCTCGCGCTACGCACAAGCGGCGTATCCGATCAAAGCGCGTTCGACCGGGTCTCGCTCGACCGGGTCGCGCTCGACGTCGTGTTCTTGCTCGACGCCTATGACGCGACATTGCAAACGAGCATCGACGCATCGAGCTTTGCGCTACATTGCACACCGGCCATTAACTTGTTCGAGCGGCGCGCCGACCGTATCGCCGTGGACGACCGGCGGTTCGAGCATCACGTCGTCGTCGATCGCACACGGCCGCTCGATTTCGAGGTCTACGCGATCGAGTCAATCGACGGCTATGTGGCCGGAGATGCCGCCCCGCGGCGATTCGCGCCGCTTTATCGGGCGCGCGATCCGGGCGAGGAAGCACGAGGACGGGCCTATTTCCAAATGCGGCGAGCGCCACGCCGGCTTTCGGCGAGCGAGCACGCGCGCGGGGCCCGCTCGCGCTATGCGGGCTCCGAGGTATTCGTCGCCATCGTGACGCCGGACGAAGCGCCGTATCCGGCCGATCTGAGACAGCTCGGGGCGAAGGTGCTATGTACCAATCGCGATTTGCCGTTGTCGATGCCGGTGGGCGTCGGCGTGACGGACTTCACGGGAGATAGCGGCTTACAGGCGGTCGAGCGCATCCGCTGTCTGGCCGGACCCACGCCCCCTTGCCCTGCGCTCGAAGCGCCGGAGGATGCATGGCGGTTGCTGGATATGCTCTCGGTCAGCCGGCTGCCGTTGCTTGCGAGCGTGAGCGAGCCGAGCGAGACCGCGGCGCGATCGTCGGGTCATGATGCAAGCGCATTGCGTCAATGGATGGCCGCCCTGTGTCCCGCCGACGATGCGGCAGGGCGCTATCAAATCTCCCTTTTGCAACAGGCGAGCGCGAGGGCGATCACGCGCCGTCTGCCGTTGCCTGGTCCGGTGTCCTACGGGCGAGGGCTCGAGATCACGCTGACGTTCGACGATCGCGCACCGGCCGGGGCACGGGCGTCGTTGCTTGGGGCCGTGCTGGCCGCGGCGCTGGCCGATTACATGCCGATCAATCAATTCGCTCAGACGGTCGTTCGCACGCCCGCGCAAGCCGTCGTGACCCGGTATCCGGCGAGGGTGGGGCAATGCGAGATTCTTTGACGCTCCTCGAAAGGCTGCTGCGCGACCCCAAGCAATTCCAATCGTTTCAGGCGTTGCGCCTTATCGAGTGCGCGCATCCGAGCGAAGCGCGCCTCGGGAGAGGGACGAAGGCCGCTCGCGAGCCGGTTCGCCTCGGCCATGACGCGCATTTGCGCTTCAGCTCGGCGCAGATCATGTCGTACGAGCCGCCCGGCGGTGCGGCGCGCGCGCGGCTCGCGTTGGATTTCGGGCTGCTCGGGCCGGACGGGCCGATGCCGCTGCATTTGACCGAATATGCGCTCGCTCGCTCGCTTCACCGGCAAGACCGCACCTTCGAGCGCTTTCTCGACGTGTTTCAGCACCGCATGTCGAGTTTGATGTATCGCGCTTGGGCCGACGCCCAACCGGTCATCGGTCTCGATCGCCCCGGCGACGACCGCTTTGCGCGCTATGTGAGCAGCGTGTGCGGACTCGGGCAGGCGGGCTCGGATGCGCCGGGGGCCGTCGAGCACGCTGCACGGCTCGGCGAGGCCGCGTTGCTCGGCGACCGGCGCCGCCATGCGTGCGGTCTTGCGACGCTCCTCTCGAACGAGTTCGGCGTGCCGGTGCGGATCGAGCCGTTCGTCGGGCAATGGCTGCCGTTACCTGAAACGGCGGGCGTAAGACTTGGCGCGCGCAATCGGGGCACGCTCGGCGCGGGATACCTCGTGGGGCGCCGGGTGTGGGATCGGCAGCAGAAATTCCGGGTCGTCGCCGGGCCGCTGAACGCAGATCAATGCGAACGGTTGCAGCCCGGTACGGTCCAGGCGCGCCGCATGGCGCGGTGGGTGCGTTTGTATGCGGGACCTACGTTCGAATTCGAACTGGAACTGAGACTCGCGCACGATGCCGCGCGCGCCACGCGGCTCGGGCCGACAACCCGGCTTGGCCGGCACACATGGCTCGGCGATGCAAGGGCGAACGCGGCGGCTCCCGCGCTGCGCTTCGGCGGCGACAAAGCATTCATTGGGACACTGAGTAAGGAACAAGCTTCATGACTGAACTGAGTCGCGCCGCGCTGTTCGGCAAATTGGGCGCGCCCGCCTATCGCGCCATCGAAAGCGGCACCGCCTTGGGCAAGGCACGGGGGCATGCGTACGTGGAATTGGCGCATTGGCTGTTGCAAATCGTTCGGCACGAGGATTCCGATCTACGCCGGATCGCCTCGTTTTTCGAGATCGACGCCGGTTTGCTCGCCGATGAGTTGGAGCGCTCGTTGGAGCGCTTGCCGCGTTGCGCCGGACAGCCGATCGACTTATCGAGCGACGTCATGGAGGCCGCGGAGCGCGGCTGGATCCATGCGTCGCTGAGGTACGGGGCTCAGCGGGTGCGCACGGGGCATTTGCTCGTCGGTATCGTCGGCGCACCGTCGCTGAAGCGGACGCTGACCGCATGCGCGCCCTCGCTGGCGCGGCTGGACGAGCACGCGTGCGTCCGAGCGCTCGAGCACATCGCGGCCGGCTCTCCCGAGGCGGCGGCCGGCGGGCATGATGCGGCCACGCCGGAGACTGACTCCGAGGCCCTTGAGCGCTATACAGTCGATCTGACCGCGCTCGCCAGGGAAGGCAAGCTCGACGCGGTGGTGGGGCGGAACGACGAAATTCGCCAGGTCATCGACATCTTGCTGCGGCGCCGGCAAAACAACCCGCTGCTGACCGGCGACGCGGGCGTGGGAAAAACGGCGATCGTCGAGGGGCTCGCGCAACGTATCGTCGCCGGTGAGGTGCCGCAGAGGCTGCGCGGCGTTTCGTTGCGCTCGCTGGATATCGGATTGCTTCAAGCCGGGGCCGGCGCAAAGGGCGAATTCGAAGCGCGCTTGCGCCGGGTCGTCGACGAAGTGCAGGCGGCGCAGCCGCCCGTGATTCTTTTTATCGACGAGGCGCATACGCTCGTCGGTGCGGGCGGGACCGCGGGCACCGGCGACGCGGCGAACCTGCTCAAGCCCGCGCTGGCGCGCGGTGCTTTGCGCACCATTGCGGCCACGACGTGGGCCGAATACAAGCGTCACATCGAAAAAGATCCGGCGCTCGCGCGGCGGTTTCAGCCCGTATCGGTCGCGGAGCCGAACGAGGCGCGCGCACTTGCGATGCTGCGCGCCGTGGCGCCCGCGATGGAGGCGCATCACGGTGTGCTGGTGCTCGAGGAAGCTTTGCATGCCGCGGTGACGCTCAGCCATCGGTATATCAACGATCGGCAGTTGCCCGACAAGGCGGTGAGTTTGCTCGATACCGTTTGCGCACGGGTTGCGGCCGGCCGCGATGCGGTACCGCCGCCGCTCGATGAGGCGCGCGAGCGAGTTGCAACGCTGGCGGCCGAGTACCGCGCGCTCGCTCGTGAGCGGGTGCTGGGCCGCGTCGAGCCGCTGTGCGTGGGGCAAGCGCAGCAAGCGCTGGCGGCCGAGCGCGAGAAAGCTGCCGCGCTGGAGCAGTGCTGGCACGAGCAAGCGCGTCAGGTTGCCGACGTCTTATCGCTGCGCGCGACGCTCATCGAGGAGGCCGGCGACGACGACCGCCGAGCCGCGCTCGCTCGCCTGGAGGGCGAGCTGCGAGAGCAGCAGGGAGAACTGCCGCTCGTCGCCGCGAGTGTGGACCGGCAAGCCGTGGCTTCGGTGGTGCAAGATTGGACCGGCGTTCCGGTGCGACGCATGCTTCGCGACGAACTCGATACCGTGCTCGGCTTAGCGGCGCGATTGAACGCGAGGATCGTCGGCCAGGCGCACGCGATCGAGCGTATCGCCCGGCGCGTGCGTACGGCGCGCGCCGGTTTGCAGCGGCCCGGGCGGCCGCTCGGCGTCTTCTTGCTCGCCGGACCATCGGGCGTGGGTAAGACCGAAACGGCGCAAGCCTTGGCCGAGGCGATCTACGGCGGCGAGCGCAACTTGATCACGTTCAACATGAGCGAGTATCAGGAAGCACATACCGTGTCCACGCTGAAAGGCGCGCCGCCCGGCTATGTCGGTTACGGCGAGGGCGGGGCGCTGACCGACGCGGTTCGCCGCAAGCCGTACTGCGTCGTGCTGCTGGACGAGATCGAAAAAGCCCACCGCGACGTTCATGCCTTGTTCTATCAAGTCTTCGACAAAGGCTGGATGGAGGACGGCCAGGGCCGCATCGTGGATTTCCGCAATACGCTGATCCTGCTCACGACGAATCTCGGCGACGCGTGCATCTTGCGCGCGTGGCACGACGCGCGCGGGGCCACGGCCGACGTACTCGATGCGTTGCGGGGCCCGCTGCGCGAAGCGCTGCTCACGGTCTTTCCCGCGGCACTGATCGCGCGGATGACGACGATCGCGTACATGCCGCTTTCCGACGACGCGATGCGCTCGATCGTGCGGGCGCAGCTCGAGCAAGTGTGCAAGCAGGTGCAGGCGGAGCATGCCGTGACGCTCGCGTATGACGAGGCGGTCGTGGCTGCCATCGTCGATCGATGCGCGGAGCGCGAAAGCGGTGCGCGCCTCGTCGACGCGACGATTGCCGATGCGGTTTTACCTGAAATCGGTCACGCGTTGCTGTGCGACCGCGCGGAACAACGCAAGCCTGCCCGAATGACGTTATTCGCCGATCGAGGTGAATTCGGCTGCCGCATCGAGGCTTGAGGCAACGCGAGTAAGGAACCCGATATGCCCCAACCCGTCGTTGCCGGCGCCGAATTGACTTGCACGTTCGGTGCCGCGCCTACCGCGCTGGTCGTATTGCCGCAAGCACGCGTTCTCATCGAGGGGCGCCCCGCCGCGACGATCATGGATCACGAGCCGCTCGTCAATATTCCGACCTTCGGGCTTTGCAGTTCGCCGGCGAATCCCGCCGTCGCAGCGGCGACGGCGGCGGCCATGGGCGTGCCGACCCCCGCGCCATGCATTCCCGAAACCGTTGCGCCTTGGCTGCCCGGGGCGCCGACCGTCTCAATCGGTGCGTTGCCGGCGCTGACTAACGCCAGCGTTTGTTTGTGCGCATTCGGTGGGAGCGTCGCGGTGGCATTCGGCGGCGCCGTGCGCACGTTGATGCCTTGAAGCGCGGGAGCGAGTGACTCGATGACCCTTCCACTCCAAGCGCCGCGCGCGGCGCGCGTGAAGACCGCACTGGCGGACGATACGCTCGTGTTGTCGGCGGCGAGCGGCGTCGATGCGCTCTCGCGCCCGTTCGAGATCCGCGCGACGCTGCTGAGCGATCGCGCGGATCTTGAAGCACGTGCGTTGCTCGGGACGAGATTGTCGATTTCGGTGGAATCGAGCGAACGCACGCGCGAATTCAACGGCATCGTTGCGGCGTTTTCGATCGTCGAGCCCGGCGTGGACGAAGGCCGGCGCGCGCTTTTTTGCTATGAGGCGATCGTCCGACCGAGCCTTTGGCTGCTCACGCTCGGACGACATTGCCGCTTCTTTCACGGGCGCACGGTGCTGGAGATCGTCGAGGCCGTGCTGGCCGGGTATCGCATCGATTACCGAAATGCCTGCGCCGCGCGCTACCCGAAACGCGATCATTGCGCGCAGTACAACGAGAGCGACTTCGACTTCGTGAGCCGCCTGCTCGAGCGTGACGGCATCTATTATTTTTTCGAGCATGAAAACGGCCGCGACCGCCTCGTGTTGGCCGATGCGCCGGGCGCGCCGGCTCACGTGGGAGCGATCCCGTACTCCGAAGTACGGATGGATGCATGGCCCGTTTCGGAATCGATCTACCGGTGGCGGTTCGAGCACCGTTTGGCGACGGGCACGGCCGAATTGACGGCGTTCGACTTCACCAACGCCAAAGCGAGCGCGCAGCAACAAGCGCTCGTCACGCGCGCATCGAGCGATGCCGGGGAGCGCCGTTACGTCGCCGCCGAGTACGAGATGCATTACCTCACGCAAGACGACGGGCGCCGCTTAGCGCAGGCGCGCATCGATGCGTTGCAGGCGGCGAGCGCATGCGCGACCGGTGCCGCGACAACGCCGGCCATCGCGCCGGGGCATCGTTTTACGCTCGCGGATCACCCTCGCGCCGATCAAAACGAAGACTATCTCGTCACCGAAGCGCAGTACCGCATTCGGGGCGGCGATTACGTGCCCGGGTGCGACGCCGCGAGGCGCCAGGAGCCCGTGTTCGATTGCACGTTCAAAGCGCTGCCGAGTCGCTATCCGTTCCGGCCGGAGCGCACGACGCCTCGCCCGCATGCGGGTCCGCAGAGCGCCAGTGTGGTCGCGCCGGAGGGCGATAGCATGAGCACCGCCGAGCACGGCTGCGTCAAGGTGCAGTTTCACTGGGAACAGCTCGACCCGCCGTCGGCCGGCCAACGCCTGCAACGCTGCTGGGTACGCGTGGCGCAAGGGTGGGCGGGCCGCAATTGGGGGATGGTCTTCATGCCGCGCGTGGGGCAGGAGGTCATCGTCGAATTTATCGACGGCGATCCGGATTGTCCCGTGATCGTCGGCGCGCTCTATAACAGCGCCAATCCGCCACCTTATGCGCTGCCCGCGCACGAGTCCATTTCGACGATACGCAGCGCATCGCTCGCCGGCGACGGAGAGCGTAGCGAGCTGCGCTTCGACGATAAAAATTTGCAACTGCTGCTTTATACGGGCGGGCGCGCCGACAGCTATGTGAAACGCGATTCGCTTAGTTGGGTGGGGGAGGACGCGCATGCGATCGTCGAGGGGCGGCAGCTCGTCAAGGTGGGCGCGCACGACCTGACGATCGGCGAAGAGCAGCGCGTGAAGGTCGGTGCAAGCGCGTCGCTCTCAGCGGGTATCGACATCGTGCAGGCCGCAGGCGTCAATTATTCCGCGCAGGGCGAGATCGTTCATATCAAGGGCGGTGCGAGCGTGGTCATCGAAGCGGGCGCGATGCTCACGCTCAAGTGCGGCGGCAGCTTCGTGACCATCACGCCCGCCGGCGTGCAAGTGAGCGGCCCCGTCGTCGGTTTGAACAGCGGCGGGGCGGCGGGCTCCGCGCCGGGCGCCTCGCCCCATGCGCCGAGCGCGCCTAAAAAGGCCGACGACGGCTCGGGTGCGCGATGAGACATGCTCGCATCGTCTTGCCGTGTCTCGGCGCACTGTGGCTCACGGCATGCGCTCACTGGCCGCGCGAACGATCGGACGACGCGGTGCGAGCGCGCTGGACGTTGAGCGCGTCCTCGTCCGTCAATCCCGGCGCGCAGGGGCAGAGCGCGCCGGTGCTCGTGCGCTTGTATGCGCTCGCTCAGCGCGATGCGTTCGATCAGGCCACGTTCTTCGAACTCTATGACCACGATCAGACCGTGCTTGGCCGGTCCGCGCTCGCGCGTAGCGTGATCGTCTTACGGCCGGGCGAACGGATTCGGCTCGACGAACCGCTCGATGCGCGCACCCGAGCGCTTGCGATCGTGGCGGCGTATCGACGCATCGATACCGCGCACTGGCGGGCGATCGTCGATGTGGATCCATCGGCGTCTCGCGACGTGGAACTCGCGGCCGTTTTCGCCGGCGATGGCGTCACGGTCAGGCGCGTGCCGCAAGCGCCTCCGGTCGATGACGACGGGCTCGTCGGACGGTTCGTCAAGCCGCTTTGGAAAAAACTGACGGACGCGATCGGCGCCGCACGCAAATGATGCGCGCATGCGACGAAGCGGCGGGCGCGTTCGATTCGATTGTCGAATCGGGTGTCACGTGCACGATTTTCGGGGAAATCAATGCTTTGCAACGATAGGGTCGTGTGGTCGGAAGGGATGCTGCTGCAGCAACAGCATCTGCAACAACACGACAGATACCTGCACTGGCTGATCGGTGCGCGCTGTGCTCCGAGAGCGCCGCACGGTTGGGGCTTCTCGATGCTCGAGATCGACCGTGCGCAATTGGCCCTCGGTAAGCTTGCGTTGCTCGCATGCGAAGGGGTGATGCCGGACGGCACGCCGTTTTCGCTGCCCGGCAACGGCGATTTGCCGTTGCCGATCGACGTGCCCGAAAACCGGCGCGAGGTCACCGTCGTGCTGGCGCTGGCGCTAGCGAGGCCGGGCGTGCCGGAAGTCGAGGACGATTCGGAGAGGGACGATCCGGGGGCGCACGGCGAGTCGTACGCGAGATACCGGCGTGCCGAATATGCCGTGGACGATTGTCACGCACGCGGAGGCGACAGCGCGCTCGTTCAGGTCGCGCGCGTGCGCATGCGTCTCGCGTTCGCCGACGAGATCGGCGATGCGTTCACGCGCATCGGCGTCGCGCGGATCGTCGAGCGCCGTGCCGATCATCGGCTCGTGCTCGATCCTGCGTACATACCACCTTGCCTCGACTATCGGGTCGCGGCGTCCTTGTCGGCATTCGTCGACGAACTAGCCGGGTTGCTGCGTCAGCGCGCGCAGATGCTTTCGGCACGTCTCGCTCAGCCGGGAATCGGCGCGGTCGCCGAGTTGACCGATTTCCTATTGCTGCAACTCGTCAATCGTGTGGAGCCGCTGCTGGCGCATTGGGCGCAAAGCGCGGGCGTTCATCCGGAATCGCTCTATTGCGCGTTGTTGCAGTTGGCCGGCGAACTGCCTGGCCTCACTCACGGCGCGATGCGGCACGCCGAGCGCGGCCCCTATCGGCATGACGCGCTCGCCGCGACGTTCGCGCCTTTGATGGAGACCGTGCGCGAAGCGCTCAGTCATGCGATGAATCCGCAGGCGGTAGCCATCGGCCTCGACGCGAGGCCGTTCGGCTTGCACGTGGCGCGCGTGGCGGACTCGACGCTGTTCGCCAGCAGCGGTTTCGTGTTGACCGCGCGTGCGGACATGGCCGTCGACATGCTCGCGGCGTCCTTACCGCAGCACCTGAAGGTCGGGCCGCTGGAAACGATCGACGACCTCGTGAACTTGCAGTTGCCCGGCATCGCGCTGCGCCTGTTGCCCGCCGCGCCGCGCCAGTTGCCGTTTCACGCGCAGCGCTGCTATTTCGCGCTCGACGCGAACGATCCGTTGTGGCCGCGCTTGGCATCGTCGGGCGCGCTCGCGATGCATGTGGCCGGCAGCTTGCCCGGCTTGGAGTTGCAGCTATGGGCGATCCGGCAATGACGCGGGCATGGGATGGCGTCGCGGCGGCGCGGATTCGGGTGGGCGCGGAAATCAATCTGCCGCTCGCGGCGGCTCGCCCGTTGCTCGATCTCGCCTGCACGCTGCGCCTGCGTCCCTACGAGGATGCGCTAGAGCCGCTGCGCGACCGGCTGCGCGCAATGGTCGAGGCATTCGACGAGGCACTCGCCGATGCCCGGCTCGATGAACGCGAACGGACGGCGGCGCACTACTGCTTGTGCACCTTCGTCGACGAGATCGTCGCCGCGACGCCGTCCGGCGGCGGCGGTGCCTGGGCGAGCTGTAGCTTGTTGATGCTGTTTCATGGCGAAACGTCGGGTGGCGAGCGCTTTTTCTCGCTGCTGCAAGATCTTTCGCGCGACGCGAATGCGCACCTCGACGTATTGGAACTCATCTACGTGATGCTTGCCCTGGGGATGCAGGGCCGTTATCGCTTGCTCGATGCCGGGGCCGCTCGTCTGGAGTCGGTGCGCGCCGATCTGAGGCGCCGGCTCTTGGCGGAACGCTCGATGCCGCGCGCTTGGCCGGGGCCGATGGCGGGCCACGAGCATGTTTGGCGCGGACACGCTCGATGGTTGGGCTGCCGGGCCGTCGTCACCCTTGCTCTCGCCGCGTTCGTCTCGCTGATCGTCGTGGTCGATGCGCGTCTGCACGCGCAAGCGATGCCGGTGATCGACACATTGGCGCGTATCGCGGTCGCGCCGGCCACGGGTATCGCAACGCTCCCCGAGCACGGGTCGAGCGCGCTCGCGGATAGCCTCTCGAGCCGTTTGACCGACGATGTTTCGGCTGGGCGGCTCGCGCTCGACTCCGCCCCCGATCGGGCGGTTCTCACGCTCGGCAGCGACGCGCTGTTCGCGTCGGGCAGCGCGAAGGTTCTACCCGATCGGATCGCGTTGCTGCGGCGGATCGGGATCGCGCTGCGCGGGTTCGATGCGCGCATCGTCGTGTCGGGCCATACGGACGACGAGGCGCCTTCGCGCGGAAAGCCATCGAATTGGCAACTCTCGCTAGCGCGCGCGACAGAGGTCGTCAATCTGCTGCGCGAACAAGCCGGGGCGCCGGAACGGTTTCTCGCCCAAGGACGCGGCGCTTCCGAGCCCGTGGTCCCGAACGATTCGCCGGCGGACCGAGCACGCAATCGCCGGGTCGTGATTACGGTAATCGCTGATGGGGCTGCGTTATGAGCATGTTAGGAAAATTCTTTCCCCGGTGGCGATCAGGCACGGCGAATCGGCCGGATAGAGCCGAGGGGGCGCCAACCGAGCCGATCCGTAAAGGTCTCGTGCGTCCCGTCGTGTCCGATCGCATGCGCCGCGACGCCGATGCGATCGTGGCATCCGCCGTGCGTTGGGTCCGCGCGGGAGGTCCGGCATGGCGCTTGGGCAAACATAGCGTTTATCGTTTGCCTTGGTATCTCGTCGTAGGCGAGCGCGGCGCGGGAAAATCGACGCTCGCGCGCGCGTTCGGCCAGCGTCCGCAAGATCATCCCTCGCCTGCCTCGGCGGCGAGCGGCGAGACGCTGCTACGTGGCTGGTTCGGCAAGGACGCCGTCTTATTCGAAGCGACGCTTGGAGAGCCCGAGAGCGAAGCCGTCTGGCACGCGTTGATTCGACGGTTGCGGCGCGTGCGCGGCGCGTGTCCGGCGAACGGCGTCGTCGTTACCGTCTCGGTTCGGCAACTCGTCGATAGCGACGACGCGGCGCGAGCGCGCTATGCCGACGGCGTGCGGCAGCGCATCGACGAATGCCATCGCCTATGGAAAAGGCGGCTACCGGTTTATCTGCTCGTGACGCAGTGCGATCGCTTGACCGGCTTCGAGGCGTTCTGCGGTGATTCGACGGACGAGGCGCGCGCAAGCTCTCTCGGGCTCGTCTTTCCGCTCGCGACGAATGCATCGGACGATGCATCGCCAGGCGGCGCCGCGCACGGATTCGACGCGCTGATGCGGGCGGCGCGGGCGCAGGTCGTCGCGCGCATGCCGGTCCGCGCCGATGCATACCGCGCCGCGATGACGTTCGGCTTTCCCGAGGCGTTCAATAGATTGGCCGCGCCTCTGAGCGAGTTCTTGCGCAATGCGTTCGAGGCTTCGCCCGGATGCCCCGAAACGCCGTTGCTGCGTGGCGTGCATTTCTGCGCGGTCGCGACGACGCCGGCCGCGGTGAACGCGTATGCCTCCGATTCTGCGTCCGTTACGCTCCCGGCAGCGCCCGCCTTGCATGGGGCGTCCGGGTCCGAGCGTCCTTACTTCATCGAAGGTTTTTTTCGGAGGGCGGTTTTTCAAGAGCGGGGCCTTGCGCGCTCGCGTCTCGCGCTGCCGCATCGGCGCATCGTCATCGCGCGCGTGATGACGGCCGCGTGTGCGCTCATGCTCGCGTGTGCGGCAATCGGTCTTGTCACCGCCTATCGGCACGGGAGTACGGCAGTCGCCGCCACGGCGCCCGCGGCTGCCGCGCTCGTGCGTGCCGCCCAAGCGGGCGTCGAGCTTCGCTCGCCGCGTGCGATGCTCGCCCTGCTAGACGAGGCTCGCGCTCTGCCTTGCGGCAAGGCGTGGCAAGAGCCGGGGCAAGCTTGGCTCGTCGGCCTCGACCTCGTGCGCGAAGTGCATCTGGAGCGTGCCTGCCGGTCGGCCTATGCGACCGTACTGCGTGAAACGGTGCAGCCTTACGTCATCGAGCGCATGAAGGCGCAGTTGGGGGACGCGAGCGACACCCCAGCGAAGCAATTCCAGACGCTGCGCGCTTATTCGATGTTAGGCGCGAAGGCTCATTACGACGGTGCCACGGTGCTCGCCTGGATCGAGGAAGACGCTTCGCGGCTAGCGCTATCGCCGGCTGAACGGGCCGCTTGGCTGGCGCACTGCGCCGCTTGGGCCGACGCCGCCGCGCTCGCGCCGGCCGTCCCGCTGGACGCGAAGCTGGTCGGCGAGGCACGCGCGCGTCTGCTCACGCAACCTCGGGCGCAGCGCATATTCGACGCGCTGATGCCGGCGCTTCGCGCTGCCGTGCCGGAGCCGCTGTCGGTCGCCGAGATGGCGGGTCCGGCGGCGGCACTCGTGTTTTACCGCAAAAGCGGGGCTCGGCTCAGCGACGGCGTGCCGGGCGTCTATACGTTAGCCGGACTCGGTCGTTACTTCGGCGTGCGCGATGCGGCGCTCGCGCAAGGCCGGCGGGACGATTGGATACTCGGCCGCCCGGCCTCGGCCACGGCGGAGCCGGGCGAACTGGCGGCAAGCGTCGATCGCCTGTACTTTGCCGCTTACGCGCAAGCTTGGGATACCGTCATCGACGACGTCCGATTGAGGCCTCTGCCGGGGTCCGGCGATGCCGCGTCGCTCGTTTCACTGCTGGCGGGCCATGATTCCCCATTGCAGGCGTTCCTCGCGCGCGTCGCAAAGGAAACGACGATTGCCGGTGCCGCGTCCGCGCGGGCAGCCGCCGCTAGGGCGCCGGACCGCGTGGGTATCGTCGGACGCAAGGTCCGGCAGTGGTTCTCGGGGGCGGCACCGGCGACGCAACCGCCTCTTCGATTAACCGACGATAGCGCAGCGTCGGCCTCGTTGGTCGACGAGCACTTCGCGGCCCTGCATCGGCTCGTCGCCGGATCGGGCGAGCGGGGCAGCGGAGCACTCGGCGAAGTCCAGGCGCAGTTGAAAGAGCTAGCCGTTTATCTGCGTGCGGCCGATACCGCGCGCGGGAGCGGCTTGCCTGCACCCGCGGACGACGCGCTCGATCGACTGACCGAAAGCGCCCTGACGCTGCCCGAACCGGTGGGCGATATGCTCGGTTCGCTGGCACGCGAAGGCACCACGTCGGCTCAGTCGGCGCAGCGCAACCACATCGAGCGGCAATGGCGGGCTGAGGCGGGCGCGTTTTGCCATGCGGCGATCGACGGTCGGTATCCTTTTTTTTCTAGCGGCGGCGATGAGGTTACGCCTGACGATTTCGCACGGCTATTCGCCCCTGGCGGGTTGCTCGATACGTTCTTTCAAACGTATTTGAAACCGTACGTCGATACGAGTGCGACGCCTTGGGTCTGGCGCCCGCGGATCGCCCCGCCCGGGATGCCGGTCGCCGCGTTGCGCGAGTTCGAGCGGGCCGCGCAAATACGCGACGCGTTTTTCCCCGGGGGCAGCAAAACGATGGCGGTGCATTTCGCGCTCACGCCGCGCGATATGGACCCCGGTTTGACGCGCTTCGTCCTTGCCGACGGCACACAAACGCTGGACTACGCGCACGGTCCGCCGCGTGCCGCGAGCTTCGATTGGCCCGATCGCGCGGGCGCCCGCGCCGCGCGCATCGAATTCGCACCGGCGGGCCCGGATGGCCGCCAAAGCGTTCAGACGCACGGTGCTTGGGCGCTGTTCCGTTTGCTCGATTTCGGCCGCCTGGACGCGCGGGCTGCCGACCGGTTCGTGCTGACGTATGTCTTCGACGGACGAAGCGTCGTGCTCGATCTCGCCGCGTCGAGCGTGGTGAATCCGTTCGCCGCGCCGGCTTTGCACGCGTTTCGCTGTCCATCGGGCTTTTAGCCGCAGCCGCGCGCGTATGCGGAACCGTTGGCGCCGCATCGGTTACTCAACGCATTCTTTCTTGATCGGCCGGTTTATGAAGGGCATTTCCTCGGCGGCGGCCTTCGCGCCGATACAGCGATTGCGGCGCGTATTGGACGGTCGTCCTGCGCGCTGGCTCGCGCGGTTCGGTGCGCGCGGCGACGCGGTGGCGGCGATCTTGATCGCGCTCGTGATGGCGATGATGGTCGTGCCGCTGCCGGCCCTCGTCATCGATGCGCTGATTGCCGTCAATATCGCCGCCGCCGTGTTGCTGATCGCGCTGGCGCTGTATATGCCGAGTGCCGTTTCGTTCTCGAGTTTCCCCGTCGTACTGCTGCTGACGACGCTGTTTCGGCTCGGCATCGAGGTCAGCACGAGCCGGTCGATATTGCTGCACGCGGACGCGGGCGATATCGTCGATACATTCGGTCGATTTGTCGCGGGCGACGACCTCGTCGTCGGCCTGATCGTGTTTTCGATCATCGCGATCGTCCAGTTTCTGGTGGTCACGAAAGGGGCGGAGCGCGTCGCCGAGGTTGGCGCGCGCTTCACCCTCGATTCGATTCCGGGGCGCCAAATGGCCATCGACGCCGATTTGCGCGCGGGCTTCACGCGCCCCGAGACGGCGCAATATCTTCGCGAAGAGCTGGCGCGCGAAAGCCGGATGCACGGTGCGATGGACGGTGCGATGCGATTCGTCAAGGGCGATGCGATCGCGGGACTCGCGATCGTCGTCGTCAACCTGACGGCCGGGATCGCCATCGGAGTGACGCGCGGCGGCTTATCGTTCGACGAGGCGCTCGAGCGGTATTCGATTTTGACCATCGGCAATGCGCTCATCGCGCAAATTCCGGCGTTGCTGATCGCGATCGCCGCGGCCGTGTTGATCACGCGCGGCGGCGACGACGCGGCATCGCCCGCGTCGACGGTGGGCGGCCAGATCGCGCGGCAGCTCATCGGCGCGCCATGGGCTTGGATGCTTGCGTCGTTCGTCATGACGGTCTTCGCGGTCGTGCCCGGCATGCCTTGGTTCGTCTTCTTGCTGTTGGCGCTCGTGATGGGTGCAACCGGTGTGATGCATTTGCGGCGTGAAGCGCGAGCGCATGCGCACTCCCGCGCGCCCGTGAAGCCGCCCGATCCCGCCGTCGTCCCCGATGACGTCGACGTGCGGCAGATCGTGCCGCTGCGGCCCATCGTCGTTTCGCTGTCGTCGCAGCTTGCCGATGAGGGCGCGGTGCGGCGCCTCGATGCATTGACCCGTGCGATCCGGCGCGTTCGAAACGAGCTTGTGTTGCGTTACGGCATGACGGTGCCTGTTATCGAGATCGATCGGGTCGCGCGATTGACCGAGAACATGTACGAGATTGCGATTCACGAAGTGGTCGTGGCGTCGGGGCAACTGCATTGGGACCGCGTTTGTGTCACGACGCCTGACGAGCAAGGTGGGATCTCGCAGACGCACGCGATTGCGCAGTCGTTTCCGCTGCTCGAGGCGGCGGTCTGGATCGAGCCGCATCGATTACCGGCGGGCAACGACGAGCCGTCTCGGGGGCTCGACGCCATCGGTTATGTCTCGCTGTTGATGCGCAGGCTGTTGCAACGCCATGCGGGCCGCTTCGTCGGCATTCATGAAGCCCAGCTCGTATTCAACTGGCTGCAGCGCGAGATGCCGGCTACGGCTAAGGAGTTGGCGCAGGCATTGACGCTGCCGCGGTTCGCGCAGGTGATGAAACTGCTGATCGCCGAACGCGTGTCGTTGAGGAACGTGCGCGAAATCGCCGAAACGCTCGTCGTGTGGGCGCCACGCGAGCAAGAAGCGTGTGCGTTGGCTGAACATGTCCGCATTGCGCTCGGCGCGCAGATCTGCGACGAGTTCGCCGAGGGCGGCGTGCTATTCGCGTGTTTGCTCGAGAGAGCGCTCGAAGCGCGGTTGCGCGAAGCGTTGCAGGAGGGGCCGGTTGGCGTTGCGTTGACCGTCGAGCCGGGTTTGACGCAAGACATCGTTCGCCAAACGCGCGCATTGGCTGTTGGACGAGGAGAGTGCGCCGCCGCGCCGGTCTTGCTGACGACTCAATCTTTGCGGCGCCCATTGCGTCAATTGCTGGCAGACGATTTACCGGAAACGCATGTCCTATCGTATGCGGAGCTGATTTCGACTCAACGTGTCCATGTGCTCGGTAGCCTTTCTCTGCCCGCTGTCGCTACCGCTGCCGCTGCCGCTGTCGACCCGCGATACGACGGCGCATAGGCGCTCGACGTTATTCGGAATCGAAAGCGACGTCGTCGATTTCGATCGGCGTGTTCGGCCGGTCGCTCAGCGCTTCCAGCTCGTCGACGATCCGAAAGACGATCGCAACCGCTCGATAGCAATCGTCGGGAATCGTGGCCTGTAGGTCTGCGCAACGATATAGACGCCGCGCGAGCTTCCGAAAGCGAAACACCGTCACGCGCTCGAGCAAGGCTTCGTTCGTCAACCGTATGGCGTCATCGTCCGTCGCTTTCGCCGTGATCGTCGGTACATCGGCGTCGTCGCCGCGATAGTCCAGTAGGACGGCAACATGTTCCGGATTGGTGACGAGCGCGCGCCGGCCGTTTCGGCGCGAGGCGTTCGGCGCCGCGGCGAATACGGCTTCGGTGAACGAGGCACGTTGCCGGGCACGCATGCTCGGATCGCCGGACGTTTGCTTCAATTCGTCCTTGACTTCGCGATGCGTCATGCGCAATGCGCGATGATGCTGACGTTTCGCGACGAGGAGCGATAGGGCGGCGGGGACGAAGAACGCCGCCAGCAGTGCTCTGACGAAGATGTGCAGTGCGGCCGTGCCGGCCCGCAAGTCGAATTCGATCGATTGCCAGTCGATCATCGCGCCGACGAGCGGCAGCCGCGCACGCAAGAGGCCGTAGGCGAGCCCGCCGACGAGGCAGGCGCAGGCCAGTGCGATGACGAGCGCGGTCAGGTTTTTGGCGCCGAACAATCCTTTGAAGTGCCGCGCGGCGTTTAGGCGCTTGAACGACGGCCGGATCGCCTTCGGAGCGAACGATAGGCCACTGCTGGCCCAAGCGGCAAGAACCGCGGCGGCCAGTGCGATCGCAGCGAATAACCCAATCGTAACGACGATCGCGCCGAGGCAATCCGGAAGCAAGCGCAGACCAACCTGCAAGGGATCGGCCTCGGCCTCGGCCAGCGCGGAGAATACGGCCGCTTGCAAGGCCAGCCAGCGGTCGATGCCGGCGTCGATCATCGCGAACGCAGCCTCCGTTGCGAGCAGGCAACCGACGAATCCGGCCCAGACGTCGCTACGTGCGACGTTGCCTTCGGCGGCCGCATCGCGCACGCGCTTATCGGTGGGAGGTAGCGGCTTGTCACTCATCGCGCGTTGTTCCGATCGGCGGCGGCCGCGGTTTCGCGCAGAACTCGGTTCACTTCCGAACCATGTTCGCCGACTAGGTCATGCCCAGCCGCCAGCAGGCGCGGCAATGTCATCGCGATCAGCAATATCACGACAACGCTTTTGAACGGCAATGCGGCCACATAGGCGGGGAATTTCGCATTGACGCGCGAGACAATGGCGAAGCAAGCCTCGATGGCGGCGAGTGCAAGCAGATACGGAGCGGCGAGCGTGAGCGCGAACTGCATCGTCGCGGCGAGGAGTGTACCGAACGGTGCCCATATCGCTGGGCCCAAGGGAGGAAATCCGGCGAGGGCCGGCCACACGATGTAGCTTGTCGAGACGATTTCGATTACGGCATGTAGCCCTCCGCTAGCAATGAGATAGACGATGAGGGCTTGCTGAAGGATTCCCCCCAGGACCGATGCGTCCACCGACATCGCCGGATCGAGCGCCTGCGGGTTCGCCCCGCGCTGATAGTCGAGGTAAGTCCCCGCGGCCTCGACTGCCCAGAACGGAACGGCGACGAGGCTGGCGACGATGATGCCGAGGGCGGCTTCCTTCGCCGTCAGCGCGAGCCAATGCGCGAGGGGCAGCGGAGCGTCCGACAGCGCGCCGGCGACGCCCGATGCGGCCGGCAACGCCAGCGCCAGGGCGATAGTGGAACGCGCAAGACCGTTCATGGCCTGTGCGCGGAAGATTGGAACCAGGAAGATGGCCGGTAGCCATCGCATAGAACATAACGCTAGGGCAGCCACGAACGGCAACGCGGATTCCATGGCGCCGGTAAAGGGCGAGCCGATCACGTTTGCCCGACGCTGGCCAGATCGAACGCCTGACCGATCAAACTCAGAAGCTCGGCGCCGACCGCGCGGCCCGTGATGGCGATCATGACGCCGACCACGACGAGTTTCACCGCGAAAGGCAAGGTTTGATCTTGAATTTGAAAGACCGACAAGAGAAGCGAGATCACGATGCCCGCGCAACCGGCTGCCAACGAGAGCACGACCGAGACCTTGAATGCGAATAGCAGCGCATGCTGGAGCAACATCAGCGAGTCGGACATGGCGTTATCCGCGATACGAGAGCACGAGCGCGTGAAGCAGCTTGCCCCATCCGTCCGCGAGCACGAACAGCAGCAGCTTGATCGGGAGCGCGACGATCATCGGCGGCACCATTTGCATGCCCATCGCAAGGAGGACGTTCGACACGAGAATATCGACGACGACGAACGGGATAAACAGCAGCAACCCGATTTCGAACGCCGATTGGAGTTCGGATACGACGAATGCCGGCACGGCGATGCTCCAATCGTCCGCGCTGGCGCTGCGGTGCGCGGGCTCGGGCCAGGTCTTGCGCGCCATGTCTAGAAAGCGTTCGCGCTCCTCTTGACGGCCGTTGCGCAATACGAACTGCCGCAACGGTTCGACGACTTCGAGCGCCGTGTCGATTTGCGACGCACCCGATGCGAGGGGACGATCGAACCCGCGCGCTTGCGCCATGCAGGCCGAGAGCGTGGGCGACATCACGAACAGCGTTCCGACGAGGGCGATGGCGTTCAGGGCGAGCGTCGTCGGCGCTTGCTGCACGCCGAGCGCATTGCGGACCAATACGAGGACGATCGACAGCTTCAGGTAGGACGTGGTCGCGATCGCGACCAGCGGCAACAGCGAGAGTAGTCCAAGTAGCGCGAGCAGGGCGAAAGGGTTGTGCTCGAGGATCATGGCGTTGTCGCGGTCGGGCGCGAATCTGGCCAACGGGTGATTTCGACGGCGAGCCGGCCGTCGAAGTCGACCAACTCGCCCTCGCCGATTGCTTGGCCGTTCGCTTCGACGATCACTCGAGGCGGTACCCTTTCTCTCAATTGAAGGAGCGAGCCTGGTCGTACGCGCGCGAGTTCGCCGACCGTGAGCCGAAGCGTGCCGAGCAAGAACGAAAGCCGGATCGGAAGGGCGGCCGGATCGATCGACGGTAGCGCATCGTCCGCGCGGGGTACGGCGTCATACGCCTCATCGTGGGGTGGAGTGGGAGTGTGGGTCATATCTTCGACTTCGAAGCAATGATGAGAATCGAGCCAGCGCAACCTCAGGCGGTGTGAGGCGATGCGGATCGACGCGCGTCCCGTCACGTCGAATACGCTTCGGGAGAGGCGCACGATGTCGCCGCACGCGAGGCGTTCGAATACGGGAAGCGGCAATACCGCATCGCCCGCGGTCAAGCCGATTTGCGTGTCATGGCGTTTGATCCACGCGGGCACGTGGGCGACGGGGACGACGGGTACCCATGGCTCGCTATCGAGTAATGCATGCAGACCGTCGGCCGTCATCGTGAGCCGCATCGAGAGTCGAACGGATTGCAAACGGATCGATAGGCCGATGCTTAGGTGTGGCTCGAAGGCCGAACCGGCGGGCGCGGCGTCGATCGCGGTTGGATCGCCGAGCGCGGCTTGTAGCTCGGGCGGCAATGCCGCGAACGCGTAGCACGCGAGCGCGGCTTGGCCCGGCAACGTCGCGGCCTGCGCCGTATCGATCCCCGTACAGGCGAGGAGCAACGGTCCGTAGTCGTACGCGATGGCGTAGCCAAAGCGCGTCGCGAGCGGCAACCCTTCTCCATCGGGGCGGAAGCAGGTGTGAAGGAGCAATTGCGCTTGCTCGCCGTCGTCGAGTCGGCATGACGCGCTGTATGCGGACGCAAGACGGTGCCTCGCCTTGGCGAGTGCATCGACAGCGCGCAGGCGAAGGGGCCGGCGACACGGCTGCGTTAGACGCGAGGTGCCCGGGTCATCGGCTTTCGTCATGGGCCACATCGACATGCGTTGCGCGGCCGAACGCATGTGTGAGGCTGCGTTCCAGCGCGCGTTTTTTTATCGTCAACCAGGCATGACTCGCTTTCGACAGGCAGTCGAACCGAACGGTAAGGTATGAATCGCCATGCGTGACGGTCAAACCGACCGGGCCGAATTCCGGCATCGAAAGCGTCGTGCGATAGGTCGAGCCAGCCGCGATGCCGCCTCGCGCGACCCGTATGCGTATCGGGATGGCCTGTCTGCACGCGGCGGCCGCCCGATGGGTCCATCCAGCATTCGACGCTTCGCCGAGGAGCATGGGCTTCGGCGCGGGCGCGGCCACGCCTAAACAGGGTGAATCGGCTTGCGGTCGACTGCTCGAGGTGAGGGCCAGCGGCGTCATACACGCTCGACCGGTGCGAGGCGTTGCCTCATGACGCGCAGCTTTTCGACTTTGCGCTCGGTCGCCGCGTATCGCCGGCGAATTTCGACCAGGATGACGCGCGCTTGCTCGATGTTCCGTTCGGTCAAGGCAAGTGCGTCGGCTTGCTGCTCCGACAGCGCGTCGCGCTTCGACTGAGCGCTGCGAGCGGCGCGAAGATCGCGACAGATGATCTCGCGGCCCAAGTGTGCCCGGTACCAATCGCGTTCGAATTCATTTGCCGATTGTTTCGACCGTATCCATTCGGCTTTGCGGCCTGCGTGCTCATCCGTTAGCCGGCGAAGGCCGCGTTCGGCCTCGGCGAGTTGCCGCGCGGCACGTTTGCGACGGAGATCCGAAACGGTTGCGAGCGCGAGGCAAGCATCTGGCAAGCCCGATGGCGCGGGGTCTTCCGCAACCTGCCGCGCAGGCTGACGAGCGTGCGCGCGGCGATGTTCAGCGCTCGCGAACGCTGGCATGGAGGTGTTCAAGCGTTGTCTCCCAAGGAGCGGGGGTGCGAAGGTCTTGTTCGATGAGTTCGGCAAGTTTCGGATAGCGAGCGACGGCTTCGTCCGCTGACGGGTCGTGGCCCGGCTCGTACTCGCCGAGCGCGATCAGCCATTCGAGTTCTCGATAACGCGAGAGCAGCGCGCGGGCGCGTTCGGCATCGCGCCTGTGCGAGCCGTGCACGACGAGGGGCATCAACCGACTAAGGCTCTCGACGACGTCGATCGCCGGAAAACTGCCGCGCTCGGCAAGCTTGCGCGACAGGACGATGTGAGCATCAAGGAGCGAGCGACTCTCATCGGCGATCGGGTCGCCGTGCTCGGCTTCGGTCAAGACCGTATAGATGCCGGTGATCGCGCCGTCGGCTCGGTTGCCGGCGCGTTCGATCAAGCGAGGCAACAAGGCGAAGACCGACGAGGGATAGCCGAGGCGACCCGGCGGCTCGTTCGACGCAAGCCCGATCTCGCGTTGAGCCCGCGCTAAGCGCGTGAGGGAATCGACGAGCAATAGAACGTGCTTGCCGCGGCGGCAAAAACCTTCCGCGATCGCCGTTGCCGTGAACGCGGCTCGCGCGCGCTCCATCGGCGGTGAGTCGGATGTCGCGCAAACGACGACCGTCCGCTGCATCCGTTGGGGACCGAGCTCCCGGCTGATGAACTCGTTCAACTCGCGCCCGCGTTCCCCGACGAGGCCGAGGACGACGACGTCGGCGTCGATACCACGCGCCAATGCGCCGAGCAGCGTTGTCTTACCGCTACCGGGCCCGGCGAACAAGCCCACGCGCTGACCCCGCGCCAACGTCAGCACGGCATCGATCGCGCGAACGCCCGTGACGATATGCCGGTCGACGAGCGGGCGCCGCGTGGCGCAGGGCGCTCTTGCCATGACGGGTACGGTGGAACAGTCATGTCCCGATTTCGACGCTTCGGGCCCCGGCCGAAGCACGCGGCCGAAGCCGTCGAGCACTGCACCGAGTAGGTGCGGACCGACTCGCACGCGATGAGGCGCGCCCAGCAAGCGGACGAGCGAACCGAACGCGATGCCCTCGGTGGGCGAGAGCGGAGCAAGTAGGGTGTGTTTGTCGTCGAAACCGACGACTTCGGCTAGGACCGGCACACTGGCCGCACCGGCCCCGAGCAGCTCGCACAGATCGCCGATGGCGCATCGCGGCAGCCGCGCGACGACGAGCATCGAACCCACGTGTGCGACCTTCCCATAGCAGCTAACCGCCTCTGGCGGCGTCTTGGCGAGCCGATGCTGCGCATCGCGTGCCCACGCGGCGAGGCGCACCGGCGTTTCGGACGCCGAGCCGCCGTTGTGCGCGGTTGCCCCTTCGGTCACCATTTCAACTCCGCGCGATAGGGACCGGTGAACAGGGCGCGTTCGGCATCGATCTTGACGAGCGTGAAGCCGCGCCAACGGCTTCCGACGATCAGGACGTGCTCGTCTTCGGTCACGAGGAAGCCATAAGGACCCGTGCTCGCGCTGCGGATCGCGAAAGGCGGCTTGCGAACGGCCTCGCTTGGGTAGAGCGTGCCGCTGACGATGCGCACCGGCCCGCTTGCCGCATCGGGCAAGGACGCGGCGGATGCCGCGGTTGCGCCCGTGGGCTCGCTCGGCCATCGCAGCAACGCCGCGGTGGCTGTCGACAGGAGGACTATTCCGGCCGCCGCGGTCAGTTTTGTTCCGAGGCGTACGGGTCGTTTCCGGGATTGGGCGCCGCTCCGTGTGGGCTCGGCGCCCCATGGGGCAGCTTCGTCTTCGCATCCGATGAGAACTGGACCTGCGAACCAACGCGCCCCTGCGACGAGTGCCGTTCCGCCCGCTATGTTTTGTCCTCCGAGCGCGGTGCTCTGCGACTCTGAGTCGAATACGCGACAGAGCCACTCGGAGGTCGGTGCGCGGTAGATCGCACAGGCCGACGCCGGCATGCCGGGATCGAGCAAGACGATATCGTTCTGCGCCGCGCTGCCGATACGAATCGTCTCTCCTTCGAGCGGAACGGCCGCGCCGCGATGTAGGCCGGTGAGAATGCGAAGTTCGAGCATGGCGGTGCGGCGTGCTCCGACTCACAACGCCTTCGCGCTGATGAAGATGGCACGCTGTTCCGCGCGTGCCGAAGCGACGGGATAGCTCGCGATCAAACGCGGCGGCGCGCCGCTTTCGAGCGTGACCGCCGTATCCAACTTGACGCTGCTGGTATTCGCCCAGGTTTGTCCGGGAAGCCCCGTCGGCTGCGCCATGAGGAGGTCGACGTCGACCGCCACGTTCGGCGCGGCGTTTCCTTGAGCGGGCATGAGCCGGGCAGCGAGGTCCAGACGATCGCCGCGATTGCCGCCGCGGCCATTATGCGGCTCTCCCGAAGTGGCGTCGGGCGCGGTGCTTGCCGCCGGCGCCTCGCCGCCGATTGCCAGCGTGGTATGGGAGTTGAAACGGCCGACGAGCGTTTGCCGGTTGAGCACGCGCACGCGTCGCTCGGCGATTGCCGCCGCGATTTGCGCGTCGAAGGCTGA
Source organism: Trinickia diaoshuihuensis (assembly GCF_003390925.1). Classification (GTDB taxonomy): domain Bacteria; phylum Pseudomonadota; class Gammaproteobacteria; order Burkholderiales; family Burkholderiaceae; genus Trinickia; species Trinickia diaoshuihuensis. Next base: position 91,275 of record NZ_QUBS01000089.1, read on the forward strand.
GCCGTGCGCAGTCGCCGTCGCGCGTGCCTGCCCGCCGTCGCTCGCCGCGTCGAGCGCGGCCACGGTGGCGAGGTCCGTCTCGATCACGAGTACGTCCATCGAAACCAGCGGCGATGGACGATCGAGGGCAGCGACGACTTGCGCGATCTTGCTACGCCAGCGGCGATCGCCCCATACGATCACGGAATTCGTCGCTTCGTCGGCGACGATGCTCGGTTCTGTCGCTTGCGACGCCGATTCGCCGGATGCCCGCGCGCGGGGCAGCGGCAACGGTAACGGCGAGGCGGCCGTGGCGCTGGGAAATGCTGTCCATTGCGAAGCGGGCGGCGGCGCGGTAGGCAGCGGGGGAAAATCGGCTTGTGCGGGGATGGCGAATAGGGGCGGGTTGACGGCCGTCTCGCGCGCAAGCAGTTGCCGTAGTATGGCGGCAACGCCGGGGCGGGTAGCGACGCCGGAATCGGCGGGCGCTTCGTCGGCCGCCCGCACGAAGCGAAGCGGAAAAATCATCGGCTCGAGTTCCGATGCCGTCTCGCCCGGTGCCGAGCCCTTCGCCAAGAAGCGTCGAACGAGGGTGCGATAGGCTTGCGGGCCGCCGACCAGCACCGCGTCTTGGCCGGCAAGTTCACCCCAGCCAAAACGCGCGTCGTAGACGCCAACCGCTTCGAGGGCAGCGCGCGCGCGGTCGGCCGGCATGCCCGCGAGCGCAATGCGCTCCACGGCGGCATCGCGTGCCGCGCTCAGATAGAGCGTGCGCTCGGCGACGAACCAAGAAAAGTGGTGAGCGCGAGAAAGCTGCTCGAGAAACGCAAGTCCCGAGGGAGCGCGCACCCACCCGTCGAGCGTTGTCGTTTGCCAAGGACGGCCGGCGTGGGCTGCAACGCGGATCGTAAGGCCGTGATCGGCGGCGAAGCGCTCCAGCACGGTCAGCAGGGGTTGCTTCGACGTCTCGACGGCGTACGGCGCGCCGAGACCGGGATCGACCTCGGCCGCGGCGAATGCGCCGCCCGGGAGACAAAGCAGCCAAAGCGCCGCCAGCAACGACAGGCGCAGGCAAGCGCGCTCGATCATGCGGGTCACCGAATTTCGTTGATGACCGTGCGCAATAGGGCGAACTTCATCTGAAGGTCTGTCGTGGCGCTCCAATTCGCCAGGGAGACGCCCCGCAACGATTGGACGTACGCTTGCCATTCAGCGGGTCGATCGGGCGACATCGTGCGACGTACGCGGTCGGCGTGACGGAGTGCGTCGCGCAGTTGGATTTCATTGGGTTCGAGCGTCATCGTTGATGGGCGATTGGATGAACGGTTAGCCAAAGGATCGCCTGGCCGCGTGGCCAAACCAGCAGCGGCGGCAATGCGCGATCAAGTCGACGCGTTCGAGGCGTCCGGTGCATCAAAGCGCTCCCGCGTGATCGAAATGCCGCTCCAGCTTCGAGCGCAGGCGCGATAAGCGCGAACGCACCGTGCCCACGGGAATGCCGAGCGCGGCCGCTACTTCCACGTAGCTCACGTTATCGACGAACAGGAGCTCGAGCATGCGTTGCTGTTCAGGTGAAAGGGACTGCGCGAATTCGAGGAAGCGCGAGAATGTTTGCCTGACCGAGACGCACCGCTCGGGTGCCCGTGTGTCGACGAGTTCGCTTTCGTGATCGTCGAGGGACTCGATGACGAAGCGGTAATCGGAGGCGCGGCTCACATGGTTGCGCACGACGTTCAACGCGATTGCGGTCAACCAAGTCTTGGGCTGGGCCGTGCCGCGGTACGAACCGCGATTTTCCCAAGCGCCGAGATAGGTCGATTGCAGGATGTCGGCCGCATCTTCCGCGCTGCGCACGCGGCGCGCGATGAACCGGTAAATCGCACGGCCATGCGCGCGATACCAGTTGTCGAATTCAACGGACTGATCCGCCACGGCGGGCGAGGGAGGCGGATGCAAGTGCGTCGAGTTCATCTTGGGATCGAGTGACTCAGGGCGTAACGATTCCCGAATGATTCCCGCAACGGCACGCGTTCGCTCAGGGCGAACCAAAAATAGGACTACATAACCCTCGGTATGGGGCGAGCACCCGCGTGCCGGGTTTGGCTGCCCGCGAAGGTGCTCCGCATGGAACCGCATAGCCGCCGCCGTTACTAAGTTCGCAATTCCGGGCGGCGGCGCGTCGCTGCGCGGAAGAGCGGCAGTTCGAACGTCAGCAAAGGAGTCGCAATCATGACCATAGCAGCCATAGTCCCCGCCATGCACGCGGTGGGTGCGCTCGCAACGCTCGCCACCTCGGTCGTCTCGGCGGTTTCCGGGTCGTCCGGCGAGGCGGCCTCGGGTGCGGCGGGCTCGCCGAGCGGCGTCGGTTTGAATCAGATGGAGCGTGTCCTGAAACGGCAGGAAGCGGCGCAGTTGAAAGCGATGGAAATGCAGACCGAGGCCAACATCCAAAAGATGATGGCCGACACGGCCAACAGTATCGCAAGCGGCCATCTCGATTCCGGAGCGAAAGTGCAAAACGCCAGCATCAAGGCGGCACAAGGCATTCATTTTTAACGTTTCTAAATAGAGGAGCGAGTGCGGCGCCGACGCGCCGCGCTCGTCACCAGAGGCAAATCGATGAACGAGGTCTTGGGGGGATTCGCCGCGCGAGCGGCGAGCCAGCAGCGAACGGCGCAATGGACTGCGCAAACGGGTATTGCGTTCGCGCTCGAAAAGCGGCGTGTGGATGCCGAGTCGGCGTTGGCCCACATCGATGGCCGCGCAAAGACGGAACTGATCAACGCGTTGCGCGGTATCGCGCAGCAGTTGCGCCCATGAGCGGCGTGGCGTTGGAACCGTTGGCGGCCGGTGGCGCGTCCTGGAAGGCAAGCGCGCCGGCTTCGCCGCCTGTCCTCGATCGCGGCTCATTCGGCGCTGCCATGGCTGCTGTCCATTTGACGAAACTCATTCCGGCGGCTTCGTCCGCGGTCTCGGCGGGACGACCGCTCGATGCGGCCGGCGCGGGGCTCGGCGGCCTTGCGCGGCACCTCGATCAAGTTGGCCGCCATCGCTTGGAGGCACAAACGCTGTCCGAGCAACTGGCTCGGGGATGGGGTTCCGATGTCGATCCGTCAGTTTTAGCCGTATCGATGCATCGGCAGGCTCGCGCGCTGGCGTCCTACAACATCAGCGTCATGTGGGGCGCGAAGCTGGTCGGCGTCACGGCTGGCGCGCTTCGGCAATTGGTGTCGGCGTCGTGAATATGACGGCATGAAGCGCCCGTCAATACCGAGGGCAAGAGGTCGTCGTGTCGCTGCGATCGCGCTGTCGATCGTCGTGGTCGCCATGCTTTCCGGCTGCGAACGGAGGGTTGAATTGCAACTGGCGCCGGATGTTCGTCGGGCGAGCGAAATCGCGGCGGCGCTGGCCAGTCACGGGATCGTCGTCGATCGCAAGCCGGTAAAGTCGGGCGTGATGCTGGTCGTCGCCGATTCGGATCTCCCTCTCGCGATACGTGCATTGCGCGAAGCGGGTTTATTGCGGTCCGTTCGGCCAACCGTCGATGAGGCGCTCGGCAAGCGTGGGATCGCACCGACGCCGCAAGAGGAACGCGCTCGCCATATGCGCGCCATCGAACGCGAGCTCGAATCGACGCTCATGGAGATCGACGGCGTGGTCGCCGCTCGCGTCAGTGTCGTCCCGCCCGAGCGCCCAGCGCCCGGAGTGCCGCTGGCCTCGGCATCGGCTTCGGTGCTCGTCAAGCACCGGGGCGACGTCGACTTGTCGCCGCTCGTACCCGGTATCGCGACGCTCGTCAAACATGCGGTGCCAGGGCTGGCCGCCGAAGACGATCGGCATGTCGCCGTGATGCTGTTGCCCGAACAACATGCGGCCGTCCCGAATTCGCCGGCTCCCGCAACGGCGTCCCGGGTGGAGCTGCGCGCCGTCGGGCAACTGATACTGCTTGCCGCCGGTTCGATCGCGATCGGCTACTTCGCCGATCGGACGTTGCGGCGCTTGCGTGCGCGCACTTCAAATGGAGGCGTGGACGATGGCGAACCCTGACGTCGCCCCACGGTTCTGGACCGAGCCGTGGCATTGGGCGGCGCCGGCTTGGCGCCGCACCTATGGGGCGCCGCCGCGCGATCTCGATTGCTTCGAAGCGAGGCTCGCCTACCGCGGCTGGGCGGCCTCCTTCGGTTTGGTGGAAGAATGGCGCGCACCCGCCGATGAGAGGTGGCTGAGCATCGTACAGGCATCGCCCGCCGTGCTGCGTGGCGTAACGGCGGCGCTGGGGTACATCGCGTTGCTTCGCGTCCCGTTGTCCGGCGCGCTCAGGTACCGCAAGCCGATGGATCATTGGTTCGCGCTCGCGCTGAGATACCGCGAGATCAATTGCATCGGTTCGGCAGGGGGCGTTATGCGAGAAGACTTATCGGAGGCGGGGATGCATGGCGTTCGGGTATTACGCATCATGGCGCGGCAAGACTGGCCCGAGGTGGACTCGCGTATCGCCATGCTGGCTGTGCCGGACGCCCGGCAAGTACGGCGTGAGGCGAGTATTGCGCCGCACGCGTCAAGCTTCGTCATCGAGCGGGTAGATGTAGGCAGATGTCTATCGATTTGCGCGGCGATCGTGCGCCACTCCGCCGCTGAATCGATACCGAGCGTTAAGCGATGAGCTTTACTGCGCGCCGGGTAGGCCTCGGAGGTGGACAAACGAACGTCTCCGAATGTCTCGTCGTCCGAGCGCAGGACGCCGTGAGGCTGCGTGATGTCGAATCGATCATAGGTCGCGCCCGCCGCACGGCGTCCTCGATCGTCAAGCAAGCCCTGGCAAAGGAGAAAATTCGCCGCGCTCGCTCGGCCGAGAAGCGACGTGCGCGCGACCAAGAGGCGGACCGTGCGTTCGCGATGCGCGCGGCCGCGCTCGAAGAAGCCTACGAGGCTGCAAGGCGCGCGTTGACCTCCGAACTCGAGGCGACGCTCGATCAGGTACTGGCGAGTGTACTAGCGAACATCGGCGCCGAGATTCCGGCGGCGCAACGGCTGCGCGTCGTCTGCGAGCAATTGAATAAGATGGCGGGGCCCATGTCCGCGGCCCGCTTGTGCCTGTGTGAAGAGGACGACTCGACTCGCCGTACGGCGGGGCTCCATTGTCCTTGGCCGATTCAAATCGACGCAGCGTTGTCGCCGGGGCAATGCCGGCTACTCACCGAGAATGGACATTGGGCGCTCGATTTCGACGCGCTGTTTGCATCGTTGAGCGCTGCCGCCAGCGCGGGTGCACCCAATTGAACGATGGCGCTCGAAATTGCGACACCCGGATCGGCTCGATTCCGCGTGTGTTTCAATATTCGAGAATTTTCTGACGAGCGAGACTGGACCGCGTCCCTACAATTCCATCTTGGTCTGGCGTGACTACAATTTTTCGATGCTTGCAGGAAATGCGCTGCCGCAAGTATGTCTCTAAGCGGTCTGCGTGAATCGGCGAGTGCGCGGGATATTGCAGGTCACGGTGGACGATAGATGATGGAAGCGTCGTGAACACACCACTGCAGATCATATTGGCGGAAGACCACGGGATTGTCCGTCACGGGATACGTTTAGCCATCGAGGCGGGCCATATTGCCCAAGTCGTCGCGGAAGCGGCGAATTCCGACGAACTTATTTCGCTCATCAAAGAGCGGGAATTCGACGTCATCGTTACCGATTTGTCGATGCCGGGCACGTTCACGCGCGACGGCATTCCGCTGATCGACCGGCTCAAGCGCATGCGCCCCGGGATACCTATCGTCGTTGTCACGGCGATGCGCAATGCCGCCATTTTGAACAAGCTGCTCACCAAGAACATCGGTGCGATCGTCGAGAAGGCGGGCGGAATCAACGAATTGCACAGTGCTCTCGTCGCAGTGGCGCAAGGGCGGCCTTATGTGAGCCCCGGCGTGGAAGCGCTGCTGGCGAACATGAGCCTCGTCGGCACGCGTATCGGGAAGGAGGCAACCTTAACCGCGGCCGAACTCGATGTCGTCCGGCTGTTCGCTCATGAAAAGTTGACGGCCGGGCAGATCGCTCGGCGGCTCAATCGAAGCGTCAAAACGGTCAGCGCGCATAAGATGCGGGCGCAACACAAGCTCGGGCTCTCGAGTAGCCAGGAATTGATCGAGTACTGGCAAGTCATCGATCGTTGTTCGCCGTGAAAGCCAGCGCACGTCCGAGCGCGGCTTGCATCGGGCGTGGGTTCGCGCTGGTTGTGGCGGTTTTGCTCGCGCTCGGCGCCTGCACGCGGCCACCTGCCGGCGTCAGACCAGCTAGCGTGTCGTGGCGCTCGCGCATTGCGCTCTCCCAAACGGAAAGAGCCTACCTGCAGTCGCTACCTGTATTGCGGGTCGGCGTCGACCCACTGTGGTCGCCGATGGCGTTCGTCGATGCGCAAGGCCATATCGACGGTATCTCGGCCGACTACCTCGATTTTCTCCGCGACACGCTGCACCTGCGTGTCGATCTCGTACCGACGCACTCGTGGGCCGAAACGGTACGGCTGGCCAACGCGGGTAGGATTGACATCGTGATCGCGGCCTCCGCTTTCGACGGACTGGCTCCCGGCTTCGGCTTGTCCATGTCCTATGTACGATATCCGCTCGTGATCGTCACGCGCGAGACCGCGCCGTTCATTGCCGGCCTGGACGATCTCGAGGGGGCGGAGGTCGCTCTTGTCGGCGACGTCGAAATGGCTCGCATACGGTTCGGGGCGCTGCCGGCGTTGCGCGTGGTAACGGTGAGTTCCGCCGAGGACGGTCTAAAAGCAGTCGCCCAAGGGCGCGCATTCGCCTATATCGGCAATCTGGGCGTCGTCGACCGAATCGTTCGGGAGCGCTACGCGGGGCTTTTGCGCGTCGCGGCACCGGCCGACCGGATCCAGGAGCTGTCGTTCGGCGTGTCCCCAAGATTCGCTCCGCTATTGCCGCTGATCGACCGCGTGCTCAAGGCCGTGCCGGAGACCGAGCGCGAGTACATCCAAAACACCTGGCTTTCCACGCGCTTCACCTTCGGTGTGGCGCCGCGCACGCTATGGCTGATCCTCGCGCCCGCCGGCACGGTGACCCTCCTCTTTTTGGCCGTGCTCGGATTCAATCTCGCTCGTTTGCGCGAGGAGGTGCGCGAGCGGCGCAGAACGCAAAGAGAGCTAGTTGCCGAGACACGCTTCAAGACGCTTCTCATGGATACGGTGCCGATACCGGTGTCCGTGCATGATGCCCAGGAACGCATCGTCGCAGTCAATCCGGCCTACGAGCAAGCTGTCGGCATGCGCGCTCAGGAACTGATCGGCATGAAGCGGCCGCCGTTGGATGGCGCGACGCCAAGCGATGCCGAGTCACTGGCGGCGAGCACGCGCGCCGTCATCGTCACCGGACAGCCGGCACGCGGCGAACTCCGTTATCGAGGCCCCGATGCGCAGATTCATGACGCCGTCTATTGGGCGCGGCCTTGCATGATTGGCGACGATCGCCACGGCGTGCTCTGCGCGTTCGTCGATATCTCCGAGCTGCGGCGAACGGAGCGGCGCGAACGTGAGCTGAGACGGCGTCTGGTCGCGCTTACCGAGGCCTTGCCCTCGGTCGTCTTTCAGTTGAGTTTCGTACGCAAGCGGCAACCGGGCTTCGAACTCGTATTCGCCAATCGGCGCGCGGACGAACTCGTCGGCGTGCGCGGCGACGTGGCGACGGCGGACCTGTTCGATATTTTCGTGCGGTCGCTCGAGCCGGTATCCCTGCGTCGGCTGATGCGCTCGTTTCTGAGTTCGGCGCGATCGAACTCGCCCGTGCAGGCCGAATTCACGCTGCGAACGCATGATGCCGCGCAAGCGTGGTTTCGTGTCGAAGCGGTGCCGCGATGGCGCGATGACGGCGCAACGGAATGGAGCGGCTACTTGCACGACATCACGCAAGCCAGGCAGGCGCACGAGGCCTTGATAGCGGCCAAGCGCGAAGCGGAAGAGCAAGCGCGCTCACGGGAGTTGTTGATCGCAACGGTTAGCCACGAAATTCGCCTGCCGATGAGCGGGATCGTCAGCATCTTGCAACTGCTCGATCATGACGGCTTGCAGTCCGACGACCGCGAACTCGTCGCCATGGCCGGCGATGCCGGAGCGTCGTTGCTGTCGATTCTCAACGACATCCTCGATTTCGCAAAAAGCGAGAACGGCGACCTTTCGCTTGAAACGGCGCCAATGAGTATCGACGCGCTCGTGCGGAACGCGGTCGGCCTCGTCGCGCCGCAGATCGAGCGCAAGGGCTTGACGATTCGATTCGTGGTGTCGTCCGCCGTTGCATCCGAGCACCTAGGGGACGCGCGGCGGCTCGGACAGGTGCTGCTCAATCTGCTCGGCAACGCAGCGAAGTTTACCGAGCGCGGCGGGGTGTCGTTATTCGTCGATGTCCTCGGCGAGTCGGATGACAGGCAGACGCTGTCGTTCCGCGTGATCGATACGGGCATCGGCATCGGCGCCGACGATCAGGCTCGACTATTCGCTCCGTTTGCTCAAGCGCGAACAGCGCGCGGGGGCGCCTATGGCGGAACAGGCCTCGGCCTCGCGATCAGCAAGCGCTTGGTGGAGCGGATGGGAGGCACGATTACGCTCGAGAGCGAACTGGGACGCGGCACGACCGTCACCGTGGCGCTGGGCCTGCCCGTTCATCGCGAAGCGTCGGGCGCGCTCGCGTCGCCACCGGCAATGCCGGAAGCGCGGTCCGATCGGGGCTCCACCGATACGCATAGCGGCCCACGTATTCTGATCGTCGAGGACAGGCCGATCAATCGGGAAGTACTGAAACGCCAATTCGCGAGGCTGCGCGTGTTCGATTGCGACCTCGCCGCTAATGGGGCTGAGGCGCTCGCCGCCTGTGAGCGCAACGACTACGCGCTGATCGTCACCGATTGCGCGATGCCCGTTCTGGACGGTGCCGAGCTGATCGCGCGCATTCGCCGACGCGAAAACGGACGCGCGCATCGGACCGCGATTGTCGTATTGACTGCCGATGCGACCGCGCAGCAGCATCTCGCTTGCATGCAAGCCGGCGCCGACGAACTGTGCGTCAAACCGCTGTCCTTGGCTCAATTGCGCGGAGTGTTGGCCCGGTACGGCCTCGCTCCATCCACTCCAGCGGCGGCTTCATCCGAGCAGTGGAATGAACTGTGGCCCGCGCTGCGCGGTACGTTAAGGGCCGACCTTGCAGCGTTGGGCGACTTGCCCGCGGAAGCCGATCGCGACGAGATACGCGAACTGGCACACGCTATCTCGGGCACCGCGGCCTGGTTCGGGCTCGCGCACGTGGCGGGCGCGGCCACTGGCGTCGAGCGTGCGATCGAGCAAGGCGAGCCGGCGAACGCGTCTTTGCATGCGTTGCGCGCTGCGCTGGAGGATGCACTGCGCAACCTAGAGGCGCCCGGTGCCGGCACAAATCCGGGCATGGACATTATCCCAATACGCGGGACTTGAACTCCGGGCCCGCGGGCGATTGCATTGCGGTGGTCCGTAATGGCTTGAATCGTAGAAATAGTCCGATTAGTATTTTTTGGGTCGATTCAATGGCGCATCGCTGATTTTAAATTTGGTTTTATCTTACTTTCAAAGGGGATTTGAATGAGTTCCAATATTTCGGAATCGGACGATCAGGCCCCTCAATTCGATCCACCGGAAGGGAGTTTTCTACAAGTCAGGCGAGAATATATTTGTCAAGTATTGATCCCGCAGTTCAAGGATTCCACGGTGTTTATCGTGCCGCAAAACCGTGATCCAAAACTGCGCATCGACAACGGCGATTCCGCCACCGTGGCGCTGGATCATGATGGGCGCGGGCGGTTCTCGCTGATATATCAAGATGGTCCCGTCGATCCTCGCCCGGACGTGGCGGTCCGGTTGAACGTCATCGACGAACGCAACGTCGTCGTCGAAGCCGCCGCGGTGAACTATGTGTTCGGGGTTCGAGCCGCCGGTTTGCCGACGGTCGTATCGGACGACGATTTCGCAATCCGCGGCGGCCGCATCGACGGGAACGGCAGCGTCGAGCTCACGTATTCGAGCTGGAGCGGCGTGCCGGCCCTCGTTGGTGGCGTGACGGTACGGGTCAGGTCCAATCGAGGGAACGTATCGTTTTTCGCGGCCGATGGCACCGACATCACGCAATCGAGCCAGCATGGCGAACCGATGACGTTCGCCGAGTATGTGACGAGCCCTCTGGCCCCGGACGAGACGCGGCAAATCGGTACGGTGGACGGTAGGATTGCCAGTAAAAGCATCGGCGTATTTCCATTGTCGTTGACAGTCCCGGATTCTGGCCTGGAGCGCAGGTTCAAACTGGTGACGGTCGATCCGTACGTCTATATCGGCGACCTTCCCCCGTTGCGAACGACGTTCGGCTCCACGTTGGACTTGGCCGGCGCGGCCACCACTCACGTCGAGCTGGGCTCGATTCCGAATGGCGTTGCGCCGGCCGCCGCCGTCGTCGTGCTGGTCAATGGCAGGCCGGTGAGCCCGTACGAATTGACGATGTACGACCTCGTGACCGTAGGGTATGAGTTGCCGAAGATCGCCTTTAAGGAAAACACGATCGACGGTACGCCTCCCGGCGACCAGGCGCAGCTCAGTTACCTCGTCGAATCGCAATCGTCATTCGCGAATGAAATCCTTAGCGTGGCCAATCAGTTTGCGATAAAGAATAAGAATCGCATTTCCAATATGCCTGATCCAAATATCACGGACAGAAAGGCGCCTGCGCCGACGCTGCCGCGTCTGACGACCGTTAATCTTTCCGCTATTTGGGGAAATTCGCTTACCGTCGTAATCGATTTGTCGAATTCCAAGATCCCTGCCGGTTGGCGCGGCTATCTTTCGTTGTACGCGAACGGCTACGAGTCGGTGAATTCGATCGATATCGATAAACAGACGCTGACCACCGCGACATTCACGACGGAGCCCGGCATCGTGGCGATCGAAGTGGACGCGTCGGCGCTATGGGGGTTCTCGAATAACGCGCGCGGGCGGGCCGGTACGTTGTTCATGGACTACTACGTCGTCGATCCGGTGCTCTACCGGGGCTTGAAAGAGCGCGCGGGCGCGCAGGGCATCGACGAAGCCGAGCTCGCTTCTCTGCGCCAGTACTCCCAATACATTCAGTCGGGCTGGCCGCTCGTGACCTCGATTTGACGCACGGCGTCGGCGCTGCGGACGTAGTCGCCGCTTCGCCGAGTTTCGATTGACCCTCCTGTGGAGGCGCGATGTTTCGCAGACCGGCGGTCTTGATTTGGATGGTATTCGTTCTATTCGCGTATCAATGGGCGCACGCGCAAAACGGGGGCGGGGCGGCTTCCGCGGCGCGGCCGTCCGAATCCGTCACCGCGCCGATGACGGCACAAGAGCGCATCGCTTTCGAACAATTGCGGGCAAGCGTTGGACCCACGGGACGCGCGGCTATCGACTTGGCCGATCCCACGCAGCGGCAGGCCTATTATGCGTTGCTGCGCCTGCATGGCATCACGCGCGAGAAACGGCCTCACCTGTTCGCCGAATTCGACAAGGTCATCGAAAGGCAAGGACGCGACGCGGCGCACGCCTCGCCGGTGCGCGTCAGCGACTGCCGGTTGCCCGTTCAGGCAGCCGACGGCATGCGGATGAGCGATTTTCGCGACATCCTCGATATCGACGCGTCCCCCGATTTCAAGACCGTCAGCGCGAGGGCGCTCGATACCGTCGTCGACCCGGCTACCTACGTGCTCGACATCGTCGACGTCTACGACGAGAAGTGGGAGAACGTGCTGTCGAGCGCCACCGACGAGGGATTCACGAAAGCGACGGCCGGCTGTACCGGCGGCAAATGCCTCGATCCGCATCTGCAAATCTTTCAGACCGAAAAGAGGCCCGGAAACAATCCCACGGGCGGCCCGATCAACGTCTTCGGCACGTTCTCGTATCGCACGGCCGGACAGACCCATTCACCTTGCCTCGTTTTGCTGAGCGGCCCGGTGCATGAAGTGCCGAAGTCGCTCGCGCTCGAACATCCCAGCGTGCAGTACGGCAACGACCCCAATCGGCCGATCATCATATGCATCAATCGCGCCAACAAAACGGTCGAGTATCCGAATGCATGCGACTACGGGCCGATGATGCCCGGCGTTCATAACAACGACGCGCACGTTCAGGTGTATGTCGTCGGCGATGTCGTCTACAACGATCGTCTGGCGCCGTTCGATACGAGCGATGCCCCGCAGCCGAATCTATACGGCGAACTGACGGTTATCCCGCCCGCGACGGGCGGAGCTTGTCCGGTCATCCCGATCGAGGGCAAGACGCTGCTCGCGCATTTGTCCGTCAGCGCGGATCGGAAGACGCTCACGTTTAGTTGGCCGCCGCCGAGCCGCCCCGGTGCCACCGGCGATCCGGCCGACTTCGGCAACATCTGCTGGCAGCAAGTCGCCAATAATTCGCTGTGGGACTTTCTATTGAAAATTCACGCGACGACGCTCGATCGCGCGGGCACACCGACCTATAAGGTATATGCGGCGTTCTTGAGTCAACTGCCGGTCAGCAACTTGCAACAGGTCAAGGTGCCTCAACTGGTCTTCCAACTGGGCTGCTTGCGCGGCGGCACGCAGATTTCGATGGCGGACGGTACGCTCGAGCCGATCGAGCGGGTGAGGATCGGCGAGACCGTGGCAGGCCCGCTGGGACCGCTGAAGGTTCAGGGCGTCACCTCGGGTATCGATGCGCGATTCGTGAAGATTTCGACGTCGCAAGGCAATCAGGCGCCGCTTTATGCCACCGAGGCGCATCCCATAGCGCTCGATACGGGTGGATCGACGTCCGGGCCGCCGCTGCGAATCGTCGAGGCGCGGGACCTGCCGCAGACGAACGCCGGAGGCCGGTTGCGTGTGTTGAGGAAAACGCAGGCGGGGCCGCCGAGTCCGCAGCCGTTCACGGTCGAGCATGTATCGGGCAACACGTACCCGGTCTACAACTTGACGCTCGAACGCCTGGATGGGGGGCAACTCACGCGTCCCGAAGACGCACTGTTCTATGCCAACGGCATCGTCGTCGGCGATAACAACGAGCAAGCATTACTCGAACAACAGCGGCGCGAGGCCGCAACCCGGCGGCCTGCGTATCTGCCCAGTGGGCTGGAGGGCGTCGATTTCGAGAATTGGCGGGCCGGCGATCATCCCCCGGTGCGGTTGCCGCAAAGCGCGAGGGAGGCGCAATGAGTGATCCGATCACGAGCCGGGTGGTGCAGGCCCATTACGATGCGCGCGGATTTATCACGGTGCAATGGACGACGCCCGACGACGATCGCGCAACCGGCTTCGTCCTTTCGGTGCAAGGCGTGCGCGTGGGCGACAGAACGATGGACTCGTTCTTCGTCGAGGACGGCATGAGCCGCTTGGCCGGCTTCCCTTATATGCTCGCGGATGGGTTCGACTATTCGGTGGCCGTCACGCCGTTTCGGGGCGACACGATGCTGACCGGTTCGCCGTGGTTTCCGCTATCGCGGGGCGGCCCACCGTCACTGCAAGGGCTGACGTTCGTCGAGCGCTTGCCTTTCACGCCGTTGCTGTTGGACATTGGCTATAACCCCGTGAAGGTTCGCCTGGTGTCGCCCGACGGTGTGCCGTTGCGCAATCAACCGATTCGATGGGCGGTGCCCGACGAGTATCCGTCGGTTCGGCTCGAGTCGAACGCAACGACTTACACGGATAACGACGGCGTAGCGGTCAAACGCATTCGGGTCGGGGCGTCTCCGGCGTTACCCGATTTGCTGACGGTCTCGGCGTGGTGGGAACGGCTGGGCGCGGACGATCCGAGCCCGGTCCGGTACCACGCTTCGGCGCTCTACGCCTGCGTGAGGCCGCGCGTCTTTTCGAGTTTCGTGCAGAAATTCGCCCACCCTCTGCTGCAGACGGGCGCGTTGACCAACGATCAACTGATTATCTCGACCACGACCGTTTTGGACGAGCAAAGCCGGCCGGTCAGAGGCCTGCGGTTCGCCTGGCGGATGGAGCCGAACGCGGCGACGCTCGCGCGCGAACTCACACCGACGGGCGGGCTGAAGCCGCTCGACTGGGTGTCGACGCCGGCCTATGAAATGGGCTATCCCGCATTCACCAACGATCGCGGTCAGGCGACGATTCTCTTCGGCAACGCGAAACCGACGATCATGACGTTCGCGCCGGCGCTCAATTCGACGGAGTTTCAGAATCAGGTGGTGTTTACGGCCGTCGATTTGGGCTTGGGCACCGACGGTACCTTGGGGCTGCCGCTAGACGGCAATGTGCTCAACCTCGACAAGTATCCGGACACCGTGCCGGTCACTTTACCGGTCAGCTCGCGGCCGGCCAGCAGAGTGGCGATATGGCTCAATGAAGACATCGCCAGGATCGTCTATCGGCAAAGCTCGTCGTCGCAGGACGAACCGATCGACATCCCGAGTTGGCGTTTCGTGTCGGGTGATACATCCAACGCCGCAGGGTGCATCCGCGGCGATTCGTACGGCAACGGCGAAGACTCGCGCTTGGTGTATTTCAACGTCGAAGGCACGGCGCGCGTGCCGGCACCGGTGCCGGGCGGGACCTTGACGCCGCCCGCGCTCGTCCAGGGCGGCGTCAACGTTATCGACGATTCGACGATTTCCGGTGGCTTGCAGATCCGCATACCGGCGTATCAGGGTATCGCAGCCGGGCAACGGGTGACGTTGAGCGCGTTCGTGTCCGGGTACTACCAAGGCACGGGTTTTCCGAAGGTCGATTTTCCGTCTCTCAAGCACGATGTCGTGCCGGAGAACCTACAGGACGGCTTCGTCCTTGTCTTGAATGAAGACGATTTGACCGGCTTCGGCGCGGGACCCACGGGCCAGCCGGGCCAGTTCGTCGCCCAATATGCGGTCAGCCCATCGAAGCACGTTTCCACCCCATCATTCTATTCAAAGCATTTTTCCGCACCCATCGTGACGACCGTGCCGAACGAGGCCGCCGATTGGGTCGCGTTGCGCTTCGATGCCGCTCGCGCCGGCAAGGATGGGCAGACCCAATGATAGGGGCGGCCGCAACGGACGTGCCCCTGCATCTCAAAATTGCAGAATTTTCGGCTCGCGACAGGACTGGCCCTTGATCGACCATACGAGTCGTTAGCGATGGCCGTGGCGGCGATGGCGTTTGCGCGTCCAGCGCGGCAACTGAGGGCGAGGTCATGTTTCGACGGTTGATTATTCTTTTAGTAATGCTAAGCGGTACGTTTTTGACCGCTTGCCATGGCGGAGGCGGAGCAGGCGCCGGCGCGGCGGGTGCGGCGTGGGAAGGGGCGATGCCGCCGTTCGATCTCCAGTACGGCGACAGCACGCCTACTTACGTAACCGGTGAGCCGATTCCCTTCAACGAGCCGCATCACTCGGGGGGCGCGATCGAGCGCTACTCGGTCTCACCGGCGTTGCCCGCGGGATTGTCGCTCGATGCCGGGACAGGCGTCGTGAGCGGCACGCCGCAAGCAAGCAGCGCCGCGACGGATTACGTCGTGACCGGCGTGGGCCCGGATGGCTCGGTACAGGCCGTCTTGCGCATCACCGTGGCGGACAAGCCGGTGCCGCCGATCGCGTTGAATTACACGCAAGCTTCGTCCGTCTACGAGGTGCGGCAGTCGATCGCCGAGAATCGGCCGCATCCGACGGGCGTCGTCGTTCGCTATTCGATTGCCCCGGCGTTGCCGGCGGGCCTGAGCTTTTCCGAGGATCAAGGCACGATCAGCGGTACGCCGCTCGAGGCTAGCGATGCACGCGATTACACCGTGACGGGCTTCGGACTGCCGAATGGTTCGCAAAGCGATGGGCAGGTGGCCGTCGAGCATCTGACGATCGCCGTCCAAGGTGAAATCGTGCCGCCGCTGCCTGAGCCGCCCACGCCCGCGGCGCCGACCGGATTGCGCTATCAGCACAGTTGGGCCGTCTATGCGAAGGGGCGTCCCATCTTCGTCAACACCGCATATCACGACGGCGGGGCGGTGCAGACCTATGCGTCGACCCAGCCGCTACCGGCCGGCCTCGCCGTGGATCCCGCCACGGGTGACATTTCCGGCACCCCGCTCGAGACCACCGCCACCGACCGCACCTATACGATCGAGGCGGTCGGACCCGGCGGCAAGGCTAGCACGCAGGTGACGTTGCGCGTGGTCGAGCCCGGCACTTGGACGGCCGTGCCGGGTACGATGTCGACGCCGCGCTATGCCTTCGCGCAAGTCGTGCTTCCGGACGGCCGCGTGCTCGTCACCGGGGGAAGGGCGTCGGGCCAGGCGGCGCTCGACAGCGCCGATCTCTACGATCCGAATACGGGCCGTTTCGCGCCGGCAGGCCGGATGAGCGTGGGGCGCTTCTATCCGCTCGCCACGTTGCTGCCGAATGGAAAAGTGCTCGTCGCGGGCGGACGCGGGGTGGAGGGTCCATTGACGTCGGCCGAACTCTTCGATCCGAACGCCGCCGATCCGAGCGCGGCATGGCAGCCTGCTCCGCCGATGAACAGCGCGCACGTGGACGGAGCGATCGCGGTGAGAAGCGACGGCAACGTCGTCGTGACGGGGGGGGACGTCTCGCCGTCCGGTCCGCTCATGATCACCAATGCGACCGATATCTACGCTCCGCTCAGCGGCGCCAATGGAAGCTGGAGTCAGGGACCCGCGCTTGGTCAGGGCGTCATGTTCGCGCAAGCGCTGCCGATGCAAGACGGCGCGCGCATCGTGCTGCCGGCCGGCACTGCCAAGACGGACCGCGGCACGGGCGCGACGTCTGTCGCTCAGACGCTCGCCGAGCCGTGGGACGGATGGAGTGTCGAAAACATGTCGAACGGTGCGCGGTCGCAATACGCGTCGTGGCTCGCGTCGCCCACCACTGCCCTCGTGTTCGGCGGCATGGGGACGAGCCGTAGGCCGGTCGACACGGTCGACCTCTATGACGCCACCGCGCAGACATGGACGAGCGTGCCCGGGCTCGCGACGCCGCGCACGAATATGATGTTGACGCCGTTGAACGGCAACAGCGTGCTGATTGCCGGCGGCGGCGTGGATTCCGGCTTGGTGGGGACCGATACCGCGGAGATCTACACGTTCGATCCAGCCGACCCGGCCGCTTCGAGCGGGGCGCCCATCCGCCCGATGAACTCGATTCGTATCGGCGGCGGGGCGACGACGCTCGCGGACGGAACGGTGCTCGTCATCGGCGGCTGGGACAACGTATCGGCGCAACGATACTGGGATACGGCCGAGCTATACGTACCGTGACCCGGAGCGGCGCCGGACGATGATCTCACGTTCGCACGCAAGGCTCGCTCGCGTATATCATGACGAGCGCATGGAACCGCGTGGGAGCGATGTGAGATCCGATCCGTCCGAGCGCCGGCACCCGGCGCGCGTCATTTGCTTGAAGGCCAGCCGATGAATGTACGAACCGTTTCTTGCGGCGTCGTGCTGCTCGATCGCCGCGGCTACGTTTTCCTGGCACATGCAACCGATACCTCGCATTGGGACATTCCCAAGGGGCAGGGAGACCCCGGCGAGGCGCCGATCGACGCCGCGTTACGCGAATTGCGCGAAGAGACGGGCATCGTGCTCGCGCCCGAGCGGCTGACCGATCTGGGCCGATTCGCGTATCGCCACGACAAGGATTTGCACCTGTTTGCGGCGCGCGTGGAGGACGGCGAAGTCGATATTGAGTGCTGCAAGTGCACCTCGATGTTTCCGAGCCGCCGGGACGGTACGCCCATCCCCGAAATGGATGGGTTTCTGTGGGTTGCGCCCGCGGACGTCGGGCGCTACGCGAGCCGCAGCCTGGCTCGGCTCTTCGATACGACGCTGCCTTTGGCCGAACTGGACCGAAAGATTTGACGCGGCTGGACGCGGCGCGGCGGGAGCCGCGCCGTTTGCCGTTTACTTACCCCAGCTATCGCGCAGCCCGACGATACGGTTGAAGACAGGCTGGCCCGGCTTCGAATCGTAGCGATCGGCGACGAAGTATCCGTGGCGCTCGAACTGGCAGCGCTCTTCAGGCTGCAAGGCCTCGGCGCCCGGTTCCAGGTACGCCTGCACGACGCGCTTCGAATCGGGATTGAGGGCTTCGAGGAAATTGCGGCCGCCCGCATCGGGCTGCGCTTCCTTGAACAGCCGATCGTACAAGCGGACTTCGGCCGGCACCGCATGCTGGGCGCTCACCCAGTGGATGTTGCCCTTCACCTTGTAGTTGTTCGCGCCGTCGGTGCCCGATTTGCTGTCGGGGAAGTAGTTGCAGTGGACGGCCAGGATGTTGCCGTTTTCATCCTTCTCGGCACCCGTGCATTCGATCACGTACCCGTAGCGCAGGCGCACCTTGTTGCCGGGGAACAGGCGGAAATATCCCTTGGGCGGCACTTCCATGAAGTCTTCGCGCTCGATCCACAATTCGCGCGTGATCGGAAAACTGCGTTGACCGCGCTCGGGGTGGTGCGGGTGCACGGGGGCCGTGCACGGCTCGGCCAGCTCGGCCGGGAAGTTGTCGATGACGAGCTTGAGCGGATCGAGCACGGCCACCGTGCGCGGCGCCTTATCGTCGAGATCGTCGCGCAGCGCGCCTTCGAACACGCTCATGTCGATCCACGAGTCGACCTTCGTCACGCCGATACGCTCGCAAAACAGCCGAATCCCCTCGGGCGTGAAGCCGCGGCGGCGTACGCCGACGATCGTCGGCATGCGCGGATCGTCCCAGCCTTGCACATGGCCTTCGGTCACGAGTTGCAGCAGCTTGCGCTTGCTCGTGATCGCGTAGGTCAAATTGAGCCGCGAAAATTCGATTTGCTGCGGCAGCGGGCGCGTGAAGACGCCGGCTTCGGCCAATTCGTTCAGCACCCAGTCGTAGAGCGGACGATGATCCTCGAATTCGAGCGTGCACAGCGAATGCGTGATGTTCTCGATCGCGTCCGAGATACAGTGCGCGTAGTCGTACATCGGATAGACGCACCAGGCGTCGCCCGTACGGTAGTGGTGCGCGAAACGGATGCGGTAGAGGACCGGGTCGCGCATCGTCATGTTGGGCGAAGCCATATCGATCTTCGCGCGCAGGACGTGCTCGCCTTCCTTGAACTCGCCCGCCTTCATGCGGCGGAACAGTTCGAGGTTCTCTTCCGGCGTGCGATCGCGGAACGGCGAGTTCTTGCCCGGCTCCGTCAGCGATCCGCGGTTCGTGCGCATATCGTCCGCGCTTTGGCTATCGACGTAAGCCTTGCCGCGCTGAATCAGAAGCTCCGCGTACTCGTAGAGCTTGCCGTAGTAGTCGCTTGCGAAGTACTGGTGCGACTTGCCGTCCTTCTCCCAATCGAAACCGAGCCAGCGCACGGCGTCGACGATCGAATCGGCGTACTCCATGCTTTCCTTTTCCGGGTTCGTGTCGTCGAAGCGCAAGTGGCATACGCCGCCGTAGTCGCCCGCGACGCCGAAGTTCAGGCAAATACTCTTGGCATGGCCGATATGCAGATACCCGTTCGGCTCGGGAGGGAAGCGCGTTTCGACACGGCCGCTCCATTTGCCCGTACGGTTGTCCTCATCGATGATGTTGCGGATGAAATTGGACGGCGAAGCCGCCGCAGCGTCGTTGCGATCGTTGTTCATGCGAAAGTCGGAAATCGGCGGAAAGTACACGGGGCGCGCCCGCGGTAATCCGATCATTCTACCTAAAGGACGGCCCCCCTGGCCCGAGACCCCTCGGGAAGGGACGCGCAAGGCATTTGTTGCGCGCTGTAACAGGAGGTAAAACGCTTTGCCCGCGCAGGCGCGGCTCTTTTACGATGCGACCCGTATAGCGTGCCGAAGTCCCCACCGTCGCTTCGGCCGCCCGGTTTCTTTTGTCCGCACGCATCGCCATGAAAATCTCGTCGCTCGCCAAGCTTTCCGTCGCCGTACTCGTTCTGACGAGCCTCACCGCCTGTTCCTCGATGACGCGCTCGCAAAAGCATGCCGCTATCGGTGCGACGGCCGGCGGCGCCATCGGCTACGTCCTGACGGGCGGTCCGATCGGCACGATCGCCGGTGCGGCGGTCGGCGGCGTCATCGGCGCGGGTCATTGATCGGACGTTTGACGCCGAACGCGGGCGACTCGCAGCCCGCGTTCGGCGTCAACCCGCGACGATCGAGATCGCGAAACCGTCCCACCCCTTGCTGCCGACCGTTTGAATCGCCGTGCTGGTCAAGCGCGGATCGGCCGCCGCCATCTCGAAGTAGCGGCGTACGCCCTGCACGTCGGCATCGAGGCTGTCCGCTTGCACGACACGGCCCTCGCGTACGACGTTGTCGCAAATGATCACGGTGCCGGGGCGCGAGAGCGCGAGCGCGCCCGCGAGGTAATCGGGATTGCGGTCCTTGTTCGCATCGATGAAAACCAGATCGAACGGCTCGACACGCTCGGCTGCCAGCGCGCGCAGCGAATCGACGGCGTCGCCCACCCGCACGGTCACGCGCTCGCTCAGGCCCGCGCGCTCGATGTTCTTGCGCGCGAGCGCGGCGCTGTCCGGATCGATCTCGAGTGTGAGCAGCGAACCGTCCGCGGGCAACGCACGGGCGAGCCAGATCGCGCTGTAGCCGCCTAACGTACCGATTTCGAGAATGCGCCGCGCGCCGTGGATGCGCGCGATCAGATGCAAAAGCTTGCCTTGGTTCGGCGATACGTTGATGGCTCGCAGCCCGGCTTGCTCGCTGGCCGCGAGCGCGGCTTCAAGCGCGGGATCGGCAGGGATCAACGCATCGCAAAGATAGGTATCGACGGCGGTCCATTTCGCTTGTTCCATGAAGACTCTCCTTTAGGCCCCGCCTCCGGCTTCTGCTGAGGTCTCAGCGAATGGGGGCCTAGGGGCAGCGCTTATACTACGCGCCAACCTTCATACGCTTGGCCCAAGTGCGCGGGCGAGAATGCCGAGACACCACGCTTTATGACTCGAAACACGACCTTGATATTGCCCGGATACGCGAACTCGGGGCCCGGCCATTGGCAAACGCGCTGGGAAGCGATGGACATGTCTTTTAAGCGCGTCGCGATGCCCGACTGGGATCATCCCGTGTGCGAGGCGTGGTGCGAGACGCTCGATGCCGCGGTCGCGGCCGAGCCCGAAGGTTCGCTGCGGCTTGCGGCGCATAGTCTCGGGTGCTTGACCGCCGCTCATTGGGCGCTCAATTGCGCTCGTGCGTCCGAACTGAGCAAGATCGCCGGCGCGTTGCTCGTGGCGCCGCCCGATCCGGCCGGGCCGGCATTTCCGCGCGATGCGCTCTGCTATGGAGAGCCGGCGCTCGCGCCCTTGCCGTTCCCCTCGATCGTTGTCGCGAGCAGCGACGATCCGTACGGTTCGCTCGGGTTCGCCGAGCGGTGCGCGCGCGCGTGGGGCAGCCGCCTCGTCGAGATCGGTCCGCGCGGCCATATCAACGCGGACAGCGGTCTCGGCGATTGGGAAGAGGGGCAGCGTCTGCTCGCCTCATTGGCGGGCTGAGCGCCGGGCTCAAATCACCGATTTGCCGCGCAGCGCCGCGATCGCCGCCTCGTCGTAGCCGAGTACTTCGCGCAACACCGCATCGGTGTGCTCGCCAAGCGTCGGGGGCGCGCTGCGCACTTCGGGGGGCGTGGCGCTCATGCGGATCGGATTGCGTACGAGCGGGGCGGTCGCGCCGCTCGGATGCGGCACCTCCACGCGCATGCCCCGGGCGCGCACCTGCTCGTCGTCGAACACTTCGGCTAGATCGTTGATCGGCCCGCACGGTACGCCCGCCGCTTCGAGCGCCTCGATCCAGTCGCGTTTGGTGCGCGTCTTGACCATCTCGGCGATGATCGGCACGAGCACCTCGCGGTGACGCACGCGCTCGGGGTTCGTCGCGAAACGCGCGTCGTCGGCGAGTTCCGGCCGGCCGCCCACTTCCAAGAACTTACGGAATTGCCCGTCGTTGCCGACGGCGACGATGATCCAACTGTCGCTTGTCTGGAACGCCTGGTACGGCACGATGTTTTGATGCGCGTTGCCCCAGCGCTGCGGCGGCTTGCCGCCGATCAGGTAGTTCGAGGTGACGTTGGCGAGCATGGCGACTTGGACATCGAGCAGCGCCATGTCGATCGCTTGACCCTCGCCGGTGCGGTCGCGATGCGCGAGCGCCGCGAGCACGGCCACGGTCGCGTACATGCCCGTCATCAGATCGGCGATGGCGACGCCGGCTTTTTGCGGGCCGCCGCCCGGCAGCGCGTCGCGCTCGCCCGTGACGCTCATGAAGCCGCCCATGCCTTGTACGATGAAATCGTATCCGGCGCGCTCGGCGAGCGGCCCCGTCTGTCCGAAGCCCGTCACGGAGCAGTAGACGAGATCGGGCTTGACCGCCTTGAGCGATTCGTAATCGAGGCCGTACTTCTTCAATTGCCCGACCTTGTAGTTTTCGAGCACGACGTCGCTCGTGGCGGCGAGTTCGCGCACGATCTTTTGACCCTCGGGCGTGGCGATATCGACCGTAATCGAGCGTTTGTTGCGGTTCGCGCACAGGTAATAGGCCGCTTCGCGCGTGTCGGCGCCCTCGGGCGTCTTCAGGTACGGCGGCCCCCAATGGCGCGTGTCGTCGCCCGCGCCGGGCCGCTCGAGCTTGATGACGTCGGCGCCGAGGTCGGCTAGCGTTTGCGCGCACCACGGGCCCGCGAGCACGCGGGTCAAGTCGAGTACGCGGATATGGCTGAGCGCTCCCATTGTTACGGTCTCTCCTTGCGAAGCGGATCGACGCCGCCGGGCGGCGGGCGTCGCCAGCATGTTAAGCGGTTTTGCGCGCGCGCCCCAAGCGCGCCGGACGGGCGCCGCCTTGCCGCGCGCAGGCGGCACGCGCCGGGCGAAACCAGGCTGTTAGGGGCGCGACCGCGACAATTCCGTATAATGAGCCGTTTAGGGGAAAACGGCCGGGCAGGTCAGGCGCGGCCGGTTTCCAGTCGAGACCGTCCCCCTCAGTTTTCTATGAAAGCCGCCGAAATCCGCGAGAAATTCCTCAAGTTCTTCGAATCGAAGGGCCATACGATCGTCCGCTCGTCGAGCCTCGTGCCCGGTAACGACCCGACGCTGCTCTTCACCAATTCGGGAATGGTGCAGTTCAAAGACGTGTTCCTCGGCGCCGAATCGCGTCCTTACTCGCGCGCCACGACGGCGCAGCGCAGCGTGCGCGCGGGCGGCAAACACAACGACCTCGAAAACGTCGGCTACACGGCACGGCACCATACGTTCTTCGAGATGCTCGGCAACTTCTCGTTCGGCGACTACTTCAAGCGCGACGCGATTCATTACGCCTGGGAGCTGTTGACCACGGTTTATCGCTTGCCGAAGGAAAAGCTCTGGGTCACCGTCTATCAGGAAGACGACGAGGCCTACGACATCTGGGCCAAGGAAGTGGGCGTGCCGGCCGAGCGCATCATCCGCATCGGCGACAACAAGGGCGCGCGCTATGCGTCGGACAACTTCTGGCAAATGGCCGATACGGGCCCGTGCGGTCCGTGCTCGGAAATCTTTTACGACCACGGTCCCGACGTGTGGGGCGGGCCCCCGGGATCGCCCGAGGAAGACGGCGATCGCTACATCGAGATCTGGAATCTCGTGTTCATGCAGTTCAATCGCGATGCCCAAGGCAATATGACGCCGCTGCCCAAGCCCTGTGTCGACACGGGGATGGGACTCGAGCGTATCGCGGCCGTGCTGCAGCACGTGCATAGCAACTACGAGATCGATCTGTTCCAAGCGCTGATCGCCGCGGCGGCGCGCGAAACGGGCGTGGGCGACCTCGCGAACAACTCGCTGAAGGTCATCGCCGACCACATTCGCGCCTGCTCGTTCTTGATCGTCGACGGCGTGATCCCCGGCAACGAAGGGCGCGGCTACGTGCTGCGCCGGATCGTGCGCCGCGCGATTCGTCACGGCTACAAGCTCGGCTGCAAGCACGCCTTCTTCCATAAGCTCGTGGCCGACCTCGTCGCCCAAATGGGCTCGGCGTATCCGGAGCTGGCCGATGCGCAAGCGCGGGTGACGGACGTGCTGCGTCAGGAAGAAGAGCGCTTCTTCGAGACGATCGAACACGGCATGTCGATTCTCGACGGCGCGCTGGCCGAACTCGATGCCAAGGGCGCGAAGATCCTGTCGGGCGAATTGGCGTTCAAGCTGCACGATACCTACGGTTTTCCGCTCGATCTGACGGCCGACGTTTGCCGCGAGCGCGGTATGACGGTGGACGAGCCCGCGTTCGACGAAGCGATGTCGCGTCAGCGCGAGCAAGCGCGCGCGGCGGGCAAGTTCAAGGCGGCGCAAGGGCTCGAATACTCGGGCGCGAAGACGACGTTCCACGGCTATGAAGAGTCGATCTTCGACGATGCGAAGGTCGTCGCGCTCTACGTCGAGGGCTCGGCGGTCGGCGAAGTCAAGCAGGGGCAAGACGCCGTCGTCGTGCTGGATCACACGCCGTTTTATGCCGAGTCCGGCGGTCAGGTCGGCGATACCGGTCTGCTCGCAAACGCGAGCGTGCGTTTCGCCGTGGCCGACACGCTGAAGGTGCAGGCCGACGTGATCGGCCATCACGGCACGCTCGAGCAGGGCACGCTGAAGGTGGGCGACGTCGTCAAGGCCGAGATCGACGCGGTTCGCCGCGCCCGCACGGCGCGCAATCACTCGGCGACGCACTTGATGCACAAGGCGCTGCGCGAAGTGCTCGGCAGTCATGTGCAGCAAAAGGGTTCGCTCGTCGACGACGAAAAGACGCGTTTCGACTTCGCGCATAACGCGCCGATGACCGATGACGAAGTGCGGCGCGTGGAGGACATCGTCAACGCCGAAGTGCTCGCGAACGCGCCGGGCATCGTGCGCGTGATGCCGTACGACGAGGCCGTCAAGGGCGGGGCGATGGCGCTGTTCGGCGAGAAGTACGGCGACGAAGTGCGCGTGCTCGACCTCGGTTTCTCGCGTGAGCTTTGCGGCGGCACGCACGTGCATCGCACGGGCGATATCGGGTTGTTCAAAATCGTCGCCGAGACGGGCGTGGCCGCCGGTATTCGCCGTGTCGAGGCGATTACGGGCGATAACGCCGTGCGTTACGTGCAGGGGCTGGAGAGCCGCGTCAACGCGGTGGCCGCGGCCTTGAAGGCGCAGCCCTCGGAACTGACGCAGCGTGTCGCGCAGGTGCAGGATCAAGTCAAATCGCTCGAGAAGGAATTGGCCGCCCTCAAGTCGAAGCTCGCATCGAGCCAGGGCGACGAACTCGCGGCGCAAGCCGTCGAGGTGGCGGGCGTTCAGGTGCTGGCCGCGACGCTCGAAGGGGCGGATTCTAAGACGCTGCGCGAGACCGTCGATAAGCTCAAGGACAAACTCAAGCATGCGGCGATCGTCCTTGCCGCCGTCGATGGCGGCAAGGTGAGCCTCATCGCCGGTGTCACGGCGGAGGCCAGCAAGAAGGTCAAGGCGGGCGAGCTCGTCAATTTTGTCGCGCAGCAGGTGGGTGGCAAGGGCGGCGGCCGGCCCGACATGGCGCAAGCCGGCGGCACCGAACCCGCGAAGCTGCCGGCCGCGCTGGCCGGCGTGAAGGAGTGGGTGCAGGGGCAGTTGTAACGAACGCGCAACAGGTCATTCAGGGCGAAAGTCCGGCGTCGTCGGCATTGTCCAATGACGGCTAGTCTCGCCTGCTGAATCGAAGGCTGTCCGCAAGGTGACTTGCAGACAGCCTTTTTTACGACGGACAACGCATTTGTTCACCCTTGTCTTGCGGCAGGCTGGTCCAGAACGAACGGTATTCAGCGCATTCGGTCATCAATTGCCGATGAGTACCGATTCCAGCCAAGCTTCCACCGGACAGGAACACCACCTGGTCGGCCGCGATGACGTTGGCTATGCGGTGGGTGATCATGACGAGGGTCGTACGCGGCCCGAGACGCTCGCGCAGCATTGCAATGCCAAGAACATCGCTCCTCGGATCGAGTCCGGACGTCGTTTCGTCAAGGATGATCGCAGGGACGGCCACGCCCATTAATCGCGCAAGCTCGACTTTTTGCACCTGCCCACCCGATAGATAGGCCCCGCCTTCACCGACCGCGGCCTCCAGGTCGATACTTTGTTCCTCCTTGCGGAAGGCGAGGCGCTCGAGTAAATGAACCGCCTCGGCATCGCTCAACTGCGATGGGAAGTAGCGGACATTTTCCCTCAGTGAGCGATTGAAAAGGGTTACTTCCTGCGGCACATACAAAGCGTGTCGGCTGCGTTCGAGTACGTCGATGTCGTATAGGTTGACTCCATCGTAATCGATCTTGCCTTCGTCCGGAGGTAGCAAGCCTGCAATCACTCTGGCCAGCGTGGACTTGCCTGATCCGTTATGACCAACGATCGCGGTGAAACTGCCGGCAGGGAGGTCGAAAGACATCGACTTGAGCGCGAACTGGTTCGTCCTACTCAGGGCGATTTGTCGGACCGAGATTTGCGCGGCGCGGGCATCCAGTGCCGGAGGCTCGGTGTCGCTGACCTCTTGCGCTAGCGGTGCGATTTCGAGTGTTTCCCGCAGATTGGCAAATGCAGCACCGGCCTGATGCAGCACGAAGCCATACGATCCTAGGGGCAGGGCGAACTGAAGCGCATAGGTTTGCAGCAACATGAAATCGCCGAGTGTGATCCGGCCATGGCGGATATCGTGAACGCACATCACGAACATCAGGGCCATGCCGACAGCGATAATGCCGTATTGGCGGATGGCGGCCGACGTGAGCAGCCAGGAGCGGCGCCAGTCGACCTCCAGCCGCGAATGCGCCGCGGCCCCCACGTAACCGATCTCGCGACTGACTGCGCCGTTGTAGACAACGCGAGGCGCGTTTCTGAGTACGTCGCCGAGGGACGCCGACAACGCCCCCGCGGCCTGATTGGTCGATTCCGCGCTTTTTTCATACTGCTCGGCTGATAGGTGCGAAAAGACGAAATACGCAGCTAGGACAGAAAAGAGCACTGCCGTGTATTGAACCGGCACTAGGACGGAGATCAGCACGAGCGCCGCGGCCAGTTGAATCATCACGGGTGCAATCTTCCATAGCACGCCTTCGACGATGACCTGGAGGCTGAACGGTAAGCGTTCGAGCAAGCCTTGTATGTAACCGCTATCCGCCGACGAGCGGTTGGCCAGCGACGGAAGCTGTACGCCGAGCGCTCGTATCATCAAGACATTGGACATCTGGTTGACGATCCTGTTGGTATAGGCCAAGACAGCGGCCGACGACACGGCGGACCCCGACCAGAGGAGGGCGAAGAGCACGACGTATGCCGACGTTGCGAACAGATTGAAATCCGGGCGCGACATCGAGTCCACTGCCAGCTTCAACGTGAAGGGCCCCAGTAGCATGGCAATCGACGTAAACAGTTCGATCGTCACGCCCCAAACGACATATTTCCTCGCATGCGTTTCTTTCTCTAGCATCACGCGGATGCTGTCTGCTAAGGATCGAAGTACCGATAGATTCATGCCGAGTAGACTCCAGGCGGTCGATCAACAAGGCGACCCCGGCCGGGACGCTATGAATTTTTGCCAGGACGCGCAATAAATCTCCACGCATCCCAGCAGGGCGAGGCTGATTG
Organism: Trinickia diaoshuihuensis; assembly: GCF_003390925.1. GTDB lineage: Bacteria > Pseudomonadota > Gammaproteobacteria > Burkholderiales > Burkholderiaceae > Trinickia > Trinickia diaoshuihuensis. Next base: position 118,878 of record NZ_QUBS01000089.1, read on the forward strand.
CAGCCGTGCCCTGCCCGACCTGAACGGCCTTAAGCGCCCGTCGCACTTCGAGTTCGTCAATCCTGCCCGCTTGCATCAGAACACCGTTATGGACGAGTTCATGGAATGCGTCACGGTTGGAGCGGATTCCGTTGATGAAGCCAACATCGAATGTTCCCTTCGTCCTGCGCCTCAGCACGTCAATCGGTGTGATTTTCTCTGCGATTTTTCGCAATACGATCCGATCGTTTCGCTCATCGAAGCTGGCGTAGCTCCTGATATTCGCAGCCGCTTCAACGATGGGCTGAGCAAGGAATGGATTGATTCTGCGCGTGATGAAAAGATCCGTAACAGGCGTCATCACGGATAGAAACTGGTCAAGCTCCTGTTGCGAAAAGTGGCAATCACCGGGCTCATGTGGCGACCAGCTATGTGAACGAACACTTGTTACGCAGCGGTCAAGCGGGTGGAGCAGCCTAGACATCGTCTCACTGGATGTCCTTGCATCGCTGCGGAAAACACGTCGCCTGGCTTCGAGTTTCGCGGCCATCAACAAGATTCTGGGAATCGATTCGTTGTGTAACAAGGCCAGCTTCCCGGCCGTTTGCAGCGCAAACGACCAACCCCGGTCTCGCAGTGCATCGAGGACAGCCCGGACGTCAGGCACTGCGTTGAATAGCAAATCGCCGCCTTGGCCTTCGAGCAACACTGACGATGGTCCAACCGCTTGCGAAATAGCCTTGTCGATACCGAGAAACAACATATCTTGGCTCAAGCTGGACGGCGGGTTTGCCGAGACGAGGTTTGAAAATGGCAGGCACGAATCGACATCTATACAAACCAGTTCCGCGCCGATGGAATCGGCGACTTGCGTCGCCATGCTCCGTTCGTTGAACTCGGGTGACGACGTTGAGAACAGATGGATGGCCCGAAGCGGGTATCCGGACCGAGGGCCTTTCGCAGGAAAATAGCACCGGACGATGAGTCGACTCCGCCGGATATCGCCGCGCAGACGTTGGGATAGCCTTCCGCGATGCTCGAATACACGTCGCCTATTGCTTCCGCACAGACTAAGTCTATGTCTGGAACGCATACCCGCGAGGACCGCCAAACGCGCTCGATCACGCACTTTCCGCTAAGGTCGATGACGAGTGCACAGCCAGGTGGGACCACCTTGATGTCAGAAAATGCGGTTTCTCCGATGGGGCCGAACTGGGTCGTTGCGAATTCGCTTAGATAATTCAGGTTCCAACGTATTGAGGTATGTTTGAGCAGATTCTCCACGCTCGTATCGATCTGAATGTCTCCATTTGTGTCGGCAGTGTAATAGAGCCTTACAGAATATAAGGGGTCGGCCATGAAAAGGCGGCGTGAAGAAATCATCTCATCAAGTACGAGAATATATGCTCCCCACGCGACATCAAGGATAACGTCTACCGCCTCTGAGAAGTTTTTTGCTTGTTGTAGCTTGCTTCTTATCCGGAGGTATGATGTTTTCGTCCGGATTTTTCCGAAGTCGCTGATTGTCAGCAACTTCGCGGATACGGCTCGATTGTCGCGGCCCTGATCAAGCAGGACGTCGCTATACCGCGATGCGATCTGGTCTAGCCAAGCATGACGACTAAGTGTCCACGCGGGATTGCCCGGTTTGTCCGTATCGCGGTGTTCGAAAGATTTCGCCATAGCTTTTTTTAAGATTCTGTTCATCTCCGTATACACGTTTGTCAATTTCGACCCAAGCATGCGCCACAAAAGGAGTGGGGCGCACCCCAATGACCAATTGGGCCGGAATATTGGCGTGCCTCAAATGCGTGGTGAGTGAAAACGATAACGGTAGACAAGTGACAGGAAACGGTGACCACATTGAGGCGCTTAGGTAGCGCTCAAGAACTTTGCGTAGATCTATTTCTCTCGCTGCAAGGCTGTTGCGAGGAAGCGGTCGCAATCTTTCAAGTGAGAGGAGCGCGCTAAAGCCAAATGCCTTCAACATCGCTACGCTTTTGATAATTTGAAGAAAGGGTATGGTTTCGAACCTCGAAACGCTGCGCCTCCCGAGTGTTCGGCTTCCCCAGGCGCCCGTGTCGAACGTTTCGAACGTCATGGTTCGATAGTCAGAGATTTGCTCATGTTTTCCTGATGGTGGTTGGGATGATCTCGGATGAATTATTTTATCGGTGATCAATGGTTGTAGCGATGCCGGTATATTGTGGTGTCGAAGATCAAGATAATATGAGGCAAATGATTTTGCACATGCGTCATCATATAGAAGATAGCATGATCTTTTTAGATCAAGCACGACGATCATATGATTGAATAAGGCTATCCTGCAGTGGCTTGAGACAGTCATTCGATTATTTCGTTGTGAATCGGATGAATCGAAACGATCCAGTGGGACCATAGGTCCCACCGAGGCCGGCGTAATTACTTTAGGCCGGTCCTGGAAACCACTCGGCCGTCCGGGGTCTGGAACCCCGGTCTGCCATGGGTTGAGGTAACCGCATTTAGCGAGATGCCTGCGGTGAGCCCGAAAAACATACGAAACAGTCGAAGCATTGCAACCTCCTATGAGGTGAAAGAGATCGTTGCATGGCGCACATGACAGCGACACGTGGTGTTGCTGTAATAAAAATGTAAGGTATTGTTGAGGTGAAGCGCAACAAAAAATTGATCATCTCGTGCGTCTGCGCCCTCTCGCCAAGCGCTCCCGCTCATCCGCGAAAAGCAGAAGAAGTTTCGGCTGACCGTCAAAGAATCTATTAAGCCATTGATAAAAAAGACGAATCGATTTATGCGGAAGTGGTGCGCTCGCTTGTTAAGTGACGATCAAAGGGCTCCGATATATTCATGAATTCGCTTTGTCTCTCGCTGCATAGCAGCTATTGCGCATAAGAAATGGAGCACTAAATTCGAGATATGGCAGAGCTGTGCGTCGATAGCCGGCGGGGAAGGCGGATGCTTCTGGGGATCGCGCCCAATACATGGCAGGAACTGACGCCTGCAAAAGCGTACATCCAATTTCGAGGAAGTCTGACGGCCACGCTTCTCGAGGCCCATGTGTCAGTCATCAATTCGTCATAGGCAACCCCCGATAATCACGCCAAACGAAATTAAAGATTCACTACATACGAACGTTGCGCGCGGCGAGGGCCGTGCGACAAACCACGCATCGGGGTTCCAAATGACGATACGTCATCGCATCACCTTATTGGTGCTGCTCATGTTCGTCGCGCTCGCGGCGATCGGCGGCTATGCGACCTATCAAGCACGACGCAGCGCCGGCGAAGTGCGCGCGGTCACTCAGGGCGTCGTGCCGAGCGCGCTCGCATCCGCGGATCTCGTCTCCGAAGTCAAAGACGTTCAGCTCGCGACGATGACGCTCGTCTACGCCCCTGACGCGAACATGGTCTCGCAGGCTCAAGAGCAGTTGAAAGCGAAGGAAGCCGCGCTGCGCCAAGCCATAGAAGTGCAAGCGCAAGCCGCGGCAAGCCATGCGCAGAAGGGCCTTGTCACGCAAGCGCGGGAAAGCATCGCGAATTACTTTGCGGCCATCGATCAGACCGTGCAGATGAAGGCCTCGGGCAAGGACGCACTCGCGCAAGCCTTCCTATTCGCCGACGTCGGCGAATACCGCAACGAACTCGAAGGCATCGTCGAGACGATGCGCATCGAGAAGAATCGCCAGAAGGACGCCGCGATCGGCGCGCTGAACGGCATGCTCGCCACGACGACGACCGCGATCGGCGGTGCCACGGCCGCGGCGATCGCGCTGCTGACCATCGTCGGCGTCTTGCTGTACCGCCAGATCACGCGCCCGCTCACGCGCATGCAAGCTGAAATGAGCGAAATTGCGTCGAGCCAGGATTTCGCGCGACGCGTGCCCGTTGCACGGATGGATGAGATCGGCCGCTCGATCGTCGCGTTCAACGACATGATCGAGAAGATCGAGCAAAGCTCGATGCAACTCAAACAAAAGACGGCCGACATTCAAGCGATGCTGCAGAACATGCAGCAAGGCATCTTGACGGTGGTCGATAACGGCCTCGTACATGGCGAATATTCGGCCTATCTCGAAGCCATCTTCGAGACGGAAGACATTGCCGGGCGCGACGTGATGTCGCTCGTATTCGACGATACGAGCCTCGACGCCGATACCCGCTCGCAAGTGCAAGCCGCGATTCACGCATGCATCGGCGAGGATGCCATCAATTTTTCGTTCAACGAACACCTGCTCGTCAACGAAGTAGCAAAAACGATGGCCGACGGCCGCGTCAAGACGCTCGATTTGAGTTGGTCGGCCATTACCGACGAAACCGATACGGTCATGCGCCTGATGCTGTGCGTGCGCGACGTGACCGAGCTGCGCCGCCTGACGGCGGAATCGACCGAGCAAAAGCGCCAGCTCGAAATGATCGGCGAGATTCTGGCCGTCAGCCAGGAGAAATTCCATCAGTTCGTCGAGAGCGCGAAGGGCTTCATTCACGAGAACGAACGCATCATCGGCCAGCATGAACATGCCGACGAATCGGCCGTCGCCGAGCTGTTCCGCAACATGCACACGATCAAGGGCAACGCACGCACCTACGGTCTGCGGCATCTGACGAGCATCGTCCACGAGGCGGAGCAGCGCTACGACGAAATGCGCCGCCTCGGCGCAGGCGAGGCTTGGGACCGCGAAGCGTCGATCGCCGAGTTGGCGCGCGTGAAACAGGCCGTCGAACATTACGCGACGATCAATGAAGTCAATCTGGGCCGCAAGGGCCCGGGCGGTGCGGCGCATCGCGCACAAGGCGGTCGATACATGGTCGTCGATCGGTCCCATATCGACGACAGTCTGAATCTGGTGGAGTCGGTGAACGACAACGATTTGGCAGGCCTCGTCGCGATGCGCGACGCCGTGCGCCGCACGCTGCGTCTGCTCGATACCGAGAGCTTCGGCGAAGCACTGTCGGGACCGATGGAGTCGTTGCCTTCGCTGGCCAAGGAACTCGGCAAGAGTGCACCGACGGTTGTCATCGACGACAACGGCTATCGCCTGCGCCGCCACGCGAGCGCGGCGCTGCGCGACGTTTTCGTGCACCTGCTGCGCAATAGCGTCGATCATGGTATCGAGCCCGCCGAGGAGCGCGTGGCCGCGGGCAAGCGCGAGGCCGGGACGATCGAGATCGAAGTGGGCGTCGATGCGGGCGCGCTGCAACTGACGCTCAGCGACGACGGCCGCGGTCTCGCGCTGGCCCGGATTCGTGCGATCGCCGCGGAGCGCGGTTGGATTGCCGCGGACGAGTCGATCGACGACGAAGCCGTTGCCCGCTTCATCTTCCGTGCCGGTTTCTCGACGGCCAAGACCGTCACCGAGGTGTCGGGGCGCGGCGTGGGGATGGATGCCGTCAAGGAGATGCTCGAGCGCGAGCATGGCCGTATCGAATTGCGCTTTACGGACGATCGGCGCGGCGCGGATTTCCGCCGCTTTCAAACGATCGTGCATCTGCCCGAGTCGTGGGCCGTCGATAGCCTCGGTGCGCCGGTGGGTCGGGACACGAAGGCCGCCCGCGACGATGCGCTCGCGTGAATCGGGCGAGACGAGGCGCATGGGCGAAGCGAGCAAGACTAGCGGTTCGAGTTGGGGAAAGCTGTGGTTCTAACGGAATGGATGGGGGCGGGGGCGGGGGCGGTGCTCGGCTTGCTCGCGGTGGCGGCGATAGCGGCATGGGCCGGCGCCAAGCGCGCAAGCGCGAACGCGTCGCGCAAGCAAGACGAGGCGATCGCGCGCCTGAACGAAGCGCATGTGCAAGAGCGTTCGCGCGCCGCCGCCGAGATGGCCGCGCGCGAGGCGAGGCTCGCCGAGCTTGGCGCGGAAAACAGCCGCTTGGCCGAATCGCTCGCGCGCGAGTCCGATGAGCTTGCCCAAGCGCGGGCGGCGCTTGAATCGGCGCAAGCGCGCCGCGACGATCTGCTTGCCCATGCCAACAAGATCGAGGCGGAGGCGGCGCGGCTCAAGCAGTTCTCGGCGACGTTCGAGCGCTGGCACGAGCAGATGATTTCGCTGATGTCCCAAAACCAGGACATGCACAATAAGAACCACGAGCTTGCGCGCATCGTCAATCACGTGCTGATGGTGTCGCTCAATGCGTCGATCGAAGCGGCGCGCGCGGGCGCGGCGGGACGCGGCTTTTCGATCGTGGCGGGCGAGGTTCGCGCGCTCGCGACGCGTTCGCAGGAGTTGTCCAAGAGCTATCGCGATAGCCTCGATCGCAACGACCTCGTGACGACGGCGACGTTCCAAGACATCCAAGCGGGCGGCAAGATGATCACGGCGGCGCTCGCGAGCGTCGAGGCGCTCGCCGCGCAATTCGAATCGAAGCTCGAGAGGCGGGCGACGTGATTACTCACGCGGCGCTGGACAGTCTTGAGCGGATTTTCTTTCAAGCGGCGCGCACGCGTTTGGCCGTCGATGCGAGCCATGCCTGCGAGATCGCGCGGGTGGTCCGTCAAGACGACAGGGGGCCCAGCGCGGAGGTGATCGTGCTGACGATCGCGTCGATCGACTTTCGCATCGTGCTGCTGTTGCAGTTCGCCGACGACGACGCCACGCGCGGCTACTACGCGGGCCAGGGCGCCGGCCGTTCGCTGCGAGAGAGCGCGATGGAAATCGGCAACTTGTGCTGCGGCGCGATCAATCAACAGCTCGTCGAGCATTTTCCCGACCTCGGTATGTCCACGCCTTATGCATTATCGAGCGATTGCATGGGCTATTTGAACGAGCTCGATCCGCAGCACGTTGCCGCCTACGACATCACGATCGAGGAGACGGCGCGGCTGCGCGCGACGTTGTGCGTATGCGCGCAACGCTCGCTGGACTTCGTCGCGCAGGTGGCCGACGTGCAAGAGAACACCGGCGAACTCGAGCTGTTCTGAGCGGCGCACGGCATCGCGAAGGTAGTGACGCATGAACACGAACAAACCCGTCAGCAAAGTCCTCGTGCTCGAGGACTCGCCCGCGCAACTCGCGGCAATTCGGCGCTTTTGCGACGAGCACAACCTGATCGGACTCAAAGCCCGCAAGAGCCGGCTCACGAGCGTGCTGCGCTCGAACATCGATCTGGGCGCCGTGCTGCTGGCCGAAGACTACGGCGGCTCAGCCGCCCAAAGCGCGGCCACGGCGAGTCGCATCGACGCATTGCGGCCCGAGTTGCCGATCATCTTGCGGCGCACGGGGCAAGGCGGGCGAGAAGGCCTGCCGCCCGCGCTGGCGGATGTCGTTTGCGCCACCTATCGCGCGGACGATACGGCGCCGCTCGTGGCCGCCATCGACGAGTATCTGTTCAGCCTCGACTATCCGAACGTGCTCGTGCGCGGCATCTCCGAAATCACGGAGTCGCGCTTGGCCGGAATGTTCAAGCACCTGAGCGTGAGCTGGGACACGCCTTGCATCGTGCGCGACCGCATCATCTTCGGCGAGCTGTTCAGCCTCATCGCGCTCGAAAGCGCTTGGTGCCGCGGCTACATGCTGATGCAAACGGAGGAGGCGCCGCTTGCGGCCGTCGTGCGCGGCAGTGCGCTCGCGCGCGGCGCCGACGTGGATTTCCGCGCTTTGAACGAGTTGCTCGGCGAACTGACGAACTTGATCTGGGGCGCGTTCAAGGACCGCTTCCTCGGCGCGCCGGAACTGCTCGCCCGCTCGCAGGTGCAAGTGCCGCTGCTCGTCAATCACAAGCATCGCTACATCTCGTTCGGCACGGACAACCCGCAGTTGTGCTTCAAGTATCGGCTGACCGATGAAACGACGGGTGCGTCCGTCGCGCTCGATCAGCGCTTCATCTTCAGCTTGAGTTGGTCGCCCGAGGACTTCCCGGGCTCCCGCGCCGATGTCGACGCGATGATCGAAGCCGGCGAACTCGAGCTTTTTTAGTTTCTTAGATCAACGTTCATTCGAGAGGCGAGAGATGGCAAAGATTCTGGTGGTGGACGATTCGAGCACCGTACGCGACGAAGTAGCCGGTTTCCTGCGCAAAAGCGGTTTGGATGTCGACACGGCCGTCGACGGCAAGGACGGGCTCGCCAAAATGAAGTCGAACCCGGGCGTGCGGCTCGTCATCAGCGACGTCAACATGCCGAACATGGACGGCCTGACGATGGTCGAAAAAATGCGCGCCGAACTCCCGATGAACGCGGTCAACGTCATCATGCTGACGACCGAAAGCAGCCCCGCCATGAAGGAACGCGGCAAGGCGGCCGGGGTGAAAGGATGGATCGTCAAGCCGTTCAAGGGGGAGGCCGTGCTCGAAACGTTCAAGAAGCTGGCAAGCTGAGGAAACCGGCCGCGCGACGCTCAGCCGGAGACGACCGCCGCGTCGCGGGCGTTGTCGTCGTTTGCCCGCGGCCCTTGCCCGCGCGCGGCGCTGCCGCCGAGGCCGTCCGCTAGTAGCGCTTCGCGCAACGCGTGAAGCGCCGCAGAGTCGTGGCCCCGCCGCCAGATAAGCAGCGTCGGCACGATGCCGAGCGGCCCGAGCGGATGGATCGCGACTTCGCGTGCGCCGCCGGGCAGCACATCGAGCACCGAGCGCGGCGCCACGGCCACACCGGCGCCCGCCGCCACGCAGGCGACGATCGCATGGTACGAGCCCAATTCAAGCGTGCGCGCGGGCCGCAGACCATGGTCGGCATACCACTGCTCCACGTAGCTGCGATAGGCGCAACCGCGCTCGAACGCAACCAACGTGGAGAGCGCGACGTCGTTGGCCCCCTGAATCGCCCGGTGGCCGCGCGGCGTGACCATCACCAATTGCTCCTCGAAGACGGGAACGGACTCGAACTCCTGCGTCAGCAATGACGCATCGGGCGGCGTCGCGATCAGCGCCGCGTCGACCTCGAATTCGCGCACGCGCTCGATCAGGCAACCCGTCGTGCCGGTGGCCAGTTCGAGCTCAACCTCGGGCCAATGCTGGTGATAGGCGGCCAGTATGCGCGGGAGGCGGCTTGCAGCCGTGCTCTCCATTGCTCCCAACGCCAGTCTGCCGCGCGGGCGATCTTCGCGCAGCGCATGCCGGGCTTCGTCGGCCAGCGCCAGCAGCCGCTCGGCGTAGGGCAAGAGCGTTCGTCCCGCCGGCGTCAGCACGAGCCGTCGCCCCTCACGGACAAACAGCGGCGTGCCGAGCTGCTCCTCGAGCTGCTTGATGCGCATCGTCACGTTCGACTGAACGCGGTTCAGTTTGGCGGCGGCGCGCGTCACCCCGTTTTCCCGCACCACGGCCCGAAAGATTGTCAGCGCGGCCAGATCCATGATTCTCTCCGACGGATGGATTGCATCAATATTATTCATTTTTCGTGATGCTTGCAGCGCGGTAATGTTCGCTGGTGGGCAAGGCTTGCGCCTCGGACCTGGCGCGGCGCGACGCATGCTTCGCAGTCTTGGTCGAGAAGCGGTGGTAGGCGGTGCGATGGCTGGTAACGGGTGATTTATGGTTCAGTTCAATTCGACAGGTGCGCGCGCGTGGCGTCGCGAGGGAGGCACGGCAAGCGCCTGGCGCGTTTCCGTGGCGTGCATGGTGGCGCTCGCGGTGGCGCTCGGCATCGGGCGCTTCGCGTTCACGCCGCTGCTCCCGCTGATGTTGCATGCCGGTTCGCTCGATTTGCGCTCGGGCGGTTGGCTGGCGTCGGCCAATTACGCAGGGTATTTCGTCGGCGCGGTGACATGTGCATTTTTGCGCGTGGAGCACGCGACGGTGGTGCGCATGGGCCTCGCCGCCACCGCCGCGTTGACGCTGGCGATGGGCGTCATCGATAGTTTCCCGGTTTGGATGGCGATTCGATTCGCGGCGGGTATCGTCAGCGCTTGGACCTTCGTATTCGCGTCGCAGTGGGGTCTCGCGCGCCTGGCCAGGCTCGGCGCCCCGGCATGGAGCGGCGTGATTTACACGGGACCTGGGATCGGCATCGTGGCGACGGGCTTGATCGTCGGCGCGTCGGCTAATCTCGGCGCCAATGGGGGCTGGCTCGCATTCGGCGCATTGTGCGTCGCCGCGACGGCCGCCGTTTGGCGCACGCTCGCGCCGTCGCCGTCCTCCACGCAGGCGGGGGCGCGGACGAGAGAAGGGCGCCCGGCCCCGGCCGGCGGGCCCGGGCGTTCCTCGCCATCGCTTGCGCCCGAGGGCTCCACGGCCGCTGCGCGGGCGAGTGCGCGTGCGCGCCGGATGCAAAGCATCTGGCTGGTTGTCCTGTATGGAATGCCGGGCTTCGGCTACATCATTACGGCTACGTTCTTGCCCGTGATCGCTCGGCACGCCTTGCCGGGATCGAGTTGGCCCGATCTGTTTTGGCCGATGTTCGGGGCGGCGTTGATCCCGGGGGCAATCGTCGGCGCGCGTCTGCCGCTTCGTTGGGACAACCGGCTATTGCTCGCCGCCTGCTATGTCGTGGAAGCGGCCGGCATTGCGCTCGGGATCGTATGGCCGACGGCAGCGGGTTTCGCGATCGGCAGCGTGTTGATCGGATTGCCGTTCACGGCGATTACCTTGTTCGCGATGCGCGAGGCACGTCGGTTGCATGGTGACGACGCGGCGGGTTTGATGGGTTACGCGACGGCGGCCTATGGCATCGGGCAGATCGCGGGACCGCTCGTGGCCGCGCCGATCGCGGCGCACACGGGTTCCTTCGCCCTGGCGCTGTGGCTGGCCGCGGGCGTGTTGATGCTCGGTGCCGCGGGCTTGGCGATACTGGCGGCGAAGTCGCGCTGAGGGTGTCGGCGCGCGGACGACGGGTTCATCGCTTCGTCAGATCAAAGCCGCTAGAATGGGCGCGTTCCGAGCCGTCCGAACCCATTCGAGCCGACGGGCGCCGGTTGTCCGCAGCGTTTTCAAGACCTATGAGCGACTATCGATTCTGTCCACACTGCGCGAACGCGCTGATCGAGCGGCCCGACGCCGCCGAGGAAGGCGGGCGTTTGCGCCGTGTCTGTCCCGACGATACCTGCGGCTACGTGCACTGGAACAACCCCGTGCCGGTCGTGGCCGCCATCGTCGAGTACGAGGGCAAGATCTTGCTCGCGCGCAACGCGGCTTGGGCCGAAGGCGTGTTCGCGCTGATTACGGGTTTTCTGGAGCAGGGCGAGACGCCCGAGGCCGGGATCGCCCGCGAGGTGCTCGAGGAAACGTCGCTGCACGTGCGCGAGACCGAACTCATCGGCGTCTATGAGTTCATCCGCAAGAACGAGCTCATCATCGCCTATCACGTGAAGGCCGAAGGCTCGGTCAAGCTCTCGCCCGAATTACTCGAATACCGCCTGGTCGAGCCGGCGAAACTGCGGCCGTGGCGCTCGGGCACCGGGCAAGCGCTCGGCGAGTGGATGCGCCGTAAAGGCCTGCCGTTCGAGTTCGTCGAAAAGGCGGGGCAGTGAAGCAGCGGTAATGCCCCCGAGACGCCGAGGTCTCGCCGCGTAAGCTTCTTGGAGGTTATTGGACCGGTAAGTAACCGGTAAGTCGGGCCACTTTAAAGTCGCCCGTGTCCAACGACCTCCTGGAAGAAAAATTGAAAAATTTTGCTTCGCCTCTGCACCGCCTGTTCGTGCCCGGGGCCCTATCCTTATCCTTGTCCCTATGCTTGTTCGCGCTCTCCACCGCAATGGCGCGGGCCGAAGGCGTCGACCCCGGCCAGGTCGATGCCTCGGAACCGGGATTTACGATCCTGAGCAATGCGACGAACGTCACGCGCTGGGGCCTGGGCGCCGGCGTCGGCGTGGCCGAATCGCCCTATAAGGGCTACGGCGCGAAGGTGGATCCGCTCCCGCTCGTCTACTTCGACGATAAGTGGGTGCATGTTTTCGGTACCACGATCGACGTCAAGGTCGGAAACTGGTACGGCTTGAGCGTTTCGCTGCGCGGACAGTTTTCGCTCGGCGACGGGTACAAGCAATCGGACGCGCCGATCCTGAACGGCATGGACGACCGCAACGGCAGCGCGTTCTGGTACGGTCCCGCGCTTGCGTGTCGCACCGCCTTCGGCACGCTCTCCGCCGACTACCTCGTGGGCGGGAACAAAGGCGAGCGCGCCAGCGTCGATTACCGCAAACCGTTCGAATTCGGGAAGGTTTCGCTCACGCCGCACGCGGGAGTGCAATGGCTGAGCGCCAAGTACGTCGATTATTATTACGGCGTGCTGCCCTCGGAAGCGCTTGCGGGCCGTCCCGCTTACACCGGCCGGGCGACTTGGAACGCGTCGCTCGGTGCGAGCGTGGATTACGCGTTGACGCCTCACCAGAGCATTCTTCTCGACGTCGGCGTGTCGCGCCTCGGCGGCGGCGTCACCGATAGCCCGCTCGTCGGGAAGCGATTCATCCCCGAGGTCAAGGCCGGATACATCTACCGGTTCAAGTGATCAACGTTTATGTCGCGAGTCGCAATCGTCGAAGATCATCCGCGTCTGGCCGATATGGTGGCGCGCGCGCTGGCCGCGGTGGGGATCGAAGCCGACCTGTTTCTGAGCATCTCCGAGGCGAGTTATGGTTTGCGTCAAGGCGACTACGCGGTGCTCATCGTCGATCGGGGTCTGCCCGACGGCGACGGGCTTGCGTTCCTGCGCGCGTTGCGCGCGGCAGGGCAGACGGCGCCCTGCCTCATGCTGACGGCGCGCGATGCGTTGCATGATCGCGTGGAGGGCCTCGAAAGCGGCGCCGACGACTACGTGACGAAGCCTTTCGCGATGAGCGAACTGGTGGCCCGCGTGCGCACCCTGATGCGGCGTCCGGTGGCGCTGACCGCGCTCGTGGAGTCGTACGGCGGCCTCTCGGTGGATCCAGCACACCGTGAAATGCGGTGCGGGTCGTTTTCGGTCGTGCTGGCGCCGGCGGAATTGCAGATCATGCTCTGTCTGGTTCGAGCCGGCGGCCGAACCGTTCGGCACGCGATGCTCGAGCATGCCGCGTGGGGTCTCGGCGAAGCCGTGACGCCCAATGCGTTGGAAGTGACGGTGCACCGTTTGCGAAAGAAGCTCGCCGTGCTCGATACACGGGTACGCTTGAGGAACCAGCGCGGGGTGGGCTTTGCACTCGAGGAGACGATCGAGCGATGACGGCAAACGCGAGCGTGTGATGCTCGATCATTGGATTGGAAGTTTATCGGCGCGGCTATGGGTGACGACCGTGGTTGCGCTCGCCGCCGGCCTCACCGCGCTGGCCGGACTGCTCATTTATGTATTCGATCGCTACCCGGAGCAGACACTGGGGCGGCGCGAGGAAATCGAGATCGTACGCAACGTGGTGGCCGGGGTTCGCTTCGACAACGCCGGCCAACCCGTTTCCGTGCAGTTGCCGGAGCACGACGCGTGGCTCTTCCAGGCCGCGCCGGGAGAATTGAAGTACCGCGTACTCGATGCAAGCGGGACCGTCATGCTGGCGTCCAGCGGCGCCGTGGGCGGGGGACCGTGGCTCACGAGCGCGGGGCTCGCGCAAGCCAGCGGCCGAATCGTGCGCCAGTCTATCGGCGGGCGGCCGTTTTTTGTCGCGACGCGGCGCGTCGAAGGGGGCCGCCTCTCGTTTTTCGTTCAGACGGCGACGAGCGCACGTTTCGTCGATGCCCTGATCGAATTGAAGGTCGCCCCGATCCCCACCATGGTCAAGACGGTCGTCATGGTTGCGATCGTCATTTTCGGCTTGGTGCTCCCGTTGACCATTTACCGCGTGCTCCGGCCGCTGCGAGAGGCGTCCCGGGCCGCTGCCCGGATCGGGCCGAGCCATTTGAAAACGCGCCTGTCCACGAGCGGCGTTCCGACCGAGATCAAGCCGCTGATCGATGCGTTCAACGAGGCCCTTGCTCGCTTGGAAAAGGGCTTCGCCGTGCAGCAGCAATTTCTCGCGGCGGCCGCGCACGAGTTGCAAACGCCGTTGACGTTGATTCGCGGGCAGATCGAGCTTCAGCCCGAGATCGAAGGGAAGGGACTCTTGTTCCGCGAGATCGATCTGATGTCGCGCCAAGTGCGGCAACTGCTGCATTTGGCCGAGGTCAGCGAGGCCCAGAATTTCGATTTCGCCGAAGTGAACCCGGTCGGCGTGGCGCACGACGTGCTCGAATATTTGACCCGCAAGGCCGATGCAAGGCAGGTTAGGCTCTCCATCGAGGACCGGCACGCCGCGCCCAAAGTACGAGCCGATAAGGGCGCGCTCTTTATCCTGCTCAAGAACATCGTCGAAAACGCGATCAACGTGTCGCCTGCCGATGGGATCGTGATATTGACGGTGGATAGCGGATCGATTGCGATTTGCGACGAAGGCCCCGGCATTCGCGACGAGCATCTGCCGTTTCTGTTTACGCGATTCTGGCGCGCCCCGGGCGCGCAGTATGATGGGGCGGGCCTCGGCTTGGCGATTTGCAACGAAATCGCGTTGGCGCACGATTGGACGCTGACCGTAAGCTCGCAGGCAGTTGGAACTCGGTTCACTGTCTGGTTATGATCGCGTTCTTGAACGATCGAAGAGGGCGCTATGGAAAACAACGCGGCTGGCGCAGGCGGGCGTAAGGCTAGTCCATGGGACAGGCAGGCGTTTCGCCACTTCCTGCCGATCACCACGCGCTGGATGGACAACGACGTCTATGGGCACGTCAACAACGTCGTCTACTACAGCTACTTCGATACCGTCGTCAACGAATACTTGATTCGCGCCGGTGTGCTCGACTTCGAACACGGCGCGACGATCGGTCTCGTCGTGGAGACGCAATGCAGCTACTTCGCGCCGCTCGCGTTCCCCGAGCGCGTGGAGGCCGCGTTGCGCGTTGCGCGCATCGGAGCATCGAGCGTGCGTTACGAGGTCGGGCTGTTTAAGGAAGGGGAGGCGCGAGCCGCCGCGCAGGGGCACTTCGTACATGTCTATGTCGATCGCGCGACGCGCCGCCCCGTCGGCACGCTGCCGGCAGCGCTACGTTCGGCGCTCGAAACGCTCCTCGTCGAGCGCGCGGCAGGCGAGGAGCGCGCCTAAGGTGCATGCATTCGCCGTCGCCACGCTCAATGGCGTCAGCTACGGGCTGCTGCTGTTCATGCTATCGGCCGGGTTGACGCTGATCTTCAGCATGCTGGGCGTGCTGAACTTCGCGCACGCGAGCTTCTATATGCTCGGCGCCTACCTCGGATATACGATGGCCGCGCATTGGGGCTTCGGCTTCGCGCTCGTTGGCGCGCCGATCGCCGTGGGTGCCGCGGGTGCGATCGTCGAGCGCATGCTGCTGCGCCGGGCGCGTGCGAATGGGCCGTTGCACGAATTGTTGCTGACGTTCGGGCTCGCCTATCTGCTCGCCGAAATCGTGAAGCTCGTCTGGGGCCTCGGCAGCGTCTCGATTGCGTTGCCTCCCGCGCTCGATGGGCCGCTACTCACGCTCGGCGACGCCGCGTTCTCGCGTTATCGCGCATTCATGATGGGGGCGTCCGTCGCGACGCTGGCCGCGTTATATGCGCTGTTGCGCAGCTCGCGCACGGGCCTGGTCCTGCGCGCGGCGCTCACGCATCCGAGCGCCGTGAAGGCGCTAGGTCACGACGTGGCGAGCATCGGCACGCTCGTGTTCGCCGTCGGCACCGCGCTCGCGGCGCTGGCCGGAGTCATCGCGGCGCCGTTGGCGGTCGTCGAACCCGGTATGGCCGAGGCGGTCGGCTCTATCGTCTTCGTCGTCGTGATTGTCGGCGGGCTCGGTTCGCTCGGCGGCGCGTTCGCCGCCTCGCTCTTGATCGGATGCGTCCAGACCTGGGCGGCCGGCAGCGCGGCATCGCTCGGTACCATCACGCAAGCCGCCGGCATCACGCTGCCGGCCGTCTGGGCCGCATTGTCGGTCGCGCAAGTCGCGCCGCTGCTGCCGTACGCGTTGCTCGTCGTCATGTTGGCCTGCCGTCCGCGCGGGCTCTTCGGAACGCGCCAAGACGATGTCTGATCCCTTGAGGTCCCTCCCGCGCCATGCGGCGCTTACTCGCGCCGCACCTTGGATTGCCGTGGCTGCGTTGCTCGTGCTGCCGCTCGCGCTCGTGCACGAGCGTTGGCTGCTGGCTTACTTCGCGCAAGCGGCGGCGATGATCGTATTCGCGCTCTCGTACAACTTGTTGCTTGGGGAGACGGGGCTGCTCTCGTTCGGCCACGCCGCGTTCGCCGGCCTCGGCGCGTTCGTCGCGGCCCATTTGTTCAATCGCGGCGGTATCGCGCTGCCCTGGTTGCCGCTCGCGGGCGGCGCCGGTGGCGCGGCCTTCGGGTTGCTCTTCGGTCTCGTCGCGACGCGGCGCGCCGGGACGGCCTTCGCCATGATTACGCTCGGCGTCGGCGAACTCGTGGCCGCGGCCGTGTGGACGCTGCCGGAAGGATTCGGCGGCGCGGCCGGCGTCGCGATCGATCGCGGCGGCGTGCAAGCGCCGGGTGGTCTGTCGTTCGGTTCCGAACGCGCGGCCTATGCACTGATCGCGAGTTGGGCGGCGCTATCGATCGTCGCCATGTTCGCGCTGACCCGCACGCCGCTCGCCCGCATGGCCAATGCCGTGCGCGACAACGCGGTCCGCGTCGCGGCGCTCGGTGTCGATCCGCGCCGTATTCGTCTCGCCATGTTCGTCCTCGCGGCGTTTTTCGCGGGCATCGCCGGGACGCTGACGCTGATCGACGTCGAACTGGCCTCGTCCGAAAGCGTCGGGATGGCGCGTTCCGGGGCGGTGTTGGTTGCCACCGTCATCGGCGGCTCGTCGGCGTTCTTCGGGCCGCTCCTCGGCTCGCTGGTGCTCGTTGCGTTCAATGTTGCGTTGGCCGGCGTCACGCGAGCATGGCCTGTCTACCTTGGGTTGCTGTTCGTCGCCGTCGTCTTGCGTTTTCCCGATGGCGTGGCAGGCGGGTGGCGCGAGCTTCGTGCGCGCGTCGAACGGCATGGCGCGCTTGCGTTCGGCCTCAGATACGCGTTCGGTGGGATCGCCGCTGTTGCCTGGATTGCCGCGCTCGTCTTGGTGGTCGAGTCGCTCTATGCACGGCGTTTGGCTGCCGATGCCGGCGGCGTTTGGCGTATCGGGCCGCTGGCTTTCGATTGGAGCACGGCGCGGACTTGGTGGTGCATTGCGGCGCTCGTTGCCGTTGGCGGTGCGGCGCGGCTTGCGGCAAGGACAGGGCGGGGCGCGTCGGCTCAGCATGGCGAAAGGACCAGCCGATGACGGACGCCGTTGCACTCAAACTCGAAGGCATCGCCCGGCGCTTCGGCGCGACGCGCGTGTTGGACGGCGTCGATCTGTCCATCGAGGCCGGCGAGCGTCACGCCTTGATCGGTCCCAACGGCGCCGGCAAATCGACGGTGTTCAACATCATCGGCGGGACGCTGCGGCCCGATCGCGGGACGGTCTGGCTCGACGGGGTGGACGTGACGGGCCGCAGCCCCCATCGTCTTGCGCGCGCGGGGCTCGGCCGCAGTTTTCAGACGACGCGCGTCTTCCCCCGTTTGACCGTGCTCGAGAATCTGCGTTGCGCCGCGTGGTGCGGCGTGATGGCGACGCAGGGCGCACGCGGCGCGGCGGCCCGGCTTTCACAATGGGCGCTTTTGTGGCGGCGCTCGCGCGAGATCGATGAGCGAGCCGAGCGCGTGCTCGCCGAACTCGAACTCGAACATGCGGCGCGACACCCTGCCGGGACGCTCGAATACGGTGCTCAGCGCAGGCTCGATCTGGGCGTGGCGGTGGCGCGCGGCGCGCGCATGCTGCTGCTCGACGAGCCCACCGCCGGGATGAACCGCGACGAGGCCGCGCGCACGGTCGAGTGGCTGCGCGCCATGACGGCCGGCAAAACGCTGCTCGCGATCGAACACGACATGGATGCGGTGTTTGCGCTCGCCGATCGAGTGTCGGTGCTAGTTCAAGGCCGGATCCTCGCGAGCGGCACGCCCTTGGAAGTCGCCGCCGATCAGCGCGTGCGCGAGGCATACCTGGGCGTGCTTCCCGGGGGGCAAACGTCATGACGGCGTTGCTCGAGGCGCGCTCGGTCCGCGCTTGGTACGGCGAGGCGCAGGTGCTGCGCGGCGTGGATCTGAGCATCGAAGCCGGCGAGCTCGTGCTCTTATGCGGACGCAATGGTTCCGGGCGTTCGACGTTGGCGAAGGCGCTCGTCGGTTTGGTTCGTCGAGCGGGTTCGATCGTCTTCGCCGGCGAGGAGATCGCCGAGCGGCTCACCTTCGAGATCGCGCGGCGCGGAATCGGCTATGTGGCGGAGCAACGTGACGTGTTCCCGACGCTTTCCGTCGAAGAGAACCTGCGGCTTGGCATCATGCCGGGACAGGCCGCAACCGGCCGCTTGGCGAAGCGGCGGATCGACGAAACGTTCGATCGCTTTCCGATGCTTGCTCGACGGCGCGGCACTGCGGCGGGCGTCCTCTCGGGCGGTGAGCAACAGATGCTCGTGCTGGCGCGCGCGCTGTTGGGCGAACCGCGTTTGCTCGTGGTCGACGAGCCCGCGGAGGGACTGGCTCCGCAGGCGGTGGAGGCCGTTGCGCAATGCTTGCAGTCGCTTCGCGAGCAGGGCGGTGCGGTGCTCTTGATCGAACAACGGCTGACCATGGCCCAGCGTTTGGCGGATCGAATCGCCGTGATGGGGCATGGGCGTATCGTTTTCGACGGGACGGTCGATGCGCTCGATGCGGCAACGGTCGACGAATGGATCGCACTGGGCGCCCGCCGCTAGTGGCTCAACTCACCGGAAAGCGGTTATTGGTCAGGAACGTTCGGATATCCGCGAGTTGCGTCTGGTTCAGGACATAGTGGCCGTCCTTATCCTTACCGGGGCTGATGCCCTTGAAGTAGGACGCGATGTTGTCCGCATCGTGGCCGTTCGCGATCGTGTTCATCCAAGCGACCATCTCGGGCGTACCCTTCCCCAGCGCACGGAAGTAGGCGTTGATAGCCGGGCCGGCGCTCACACCGCTCGTCAGGGTCATGGCATGGCGCGCGAACGGCTCCGCGACGGCCTGCTTGACGCCGAGAGCCAATAGGTACTGCGTGACGCCCTTGTCGCCCAGATGCGCGAGGTCGTATTGATTGGCGAGGTACTGAATGCCGGAGGCCACGATGTTTCCGGCAATGCCGACGCCTTTCCAGCCGTTTTCGGCCAGGCCCCACAACAGCTCTTCCCCGGCCGATTCGCCGGCGCCGCCGGCCAATACGCGCTCCGCCGCCGTCGTGAGTACTTGCTTCGCGACGGCCGTGCCGAAATCGGTCGCGGCGGCCACGGCGTAAGCGCCCTCGTGGCCGGGGTTCGTCGTCGGATCCGCGAACAGCGGGACGAGGCCGCCCCCGGCGAGGACGAGCGTAGCTACGTCACCCGTGCTGGCCAGCAAGGTGCGGGCGGAGTTCTTCAGGATCTTCGTGGTCATATCGCCGGCGCCCCAACTGTCGAACTTTTGCAGCAGCGTTTCGAGCATCTTGCGCTGCAGCGTCGCGGCATCGCCTTTCGCCGTCGTATCGAACAGCGTCTTTTTCCAACCCGGCGCAAGCCCATCGAGCAGCGTCGTGACGCCGGCACCGGTATAAAGACCCGCGAAGAGCGCATTGTCGACGTTCATCCGCTGATCCGTCGAAGGGGTTTGCAGCGAGCTCATCACCGACGCGCCATTGAGCATGAAGAGGGCACCGAGCAACCCGTTCTTGGCAATCGTTACCTTACCTTCGATGTTCTTTTCCGCGTCGCCGAACAAGTTGACGAAGTTCTCGCTTGGCCCGCCCAGTCGTGGGTCCACCATCAAGACCTGCGCAGCCTGCTCGGCGTAGTACGCCGCCGCGCTCGTCATCACGCGCTTTTGCCACCACCATTGCGTTTGATCGATGTCGCCCGCCGAGCCCGATTGCGGCGGCGCGGGTACGGCTTTGATCGCCTCTTGGAGCGCATGGGTCACATCGTCTTCATGCGAGCCCCAATACGGGCTGGCCACGGGTTTGTCGAAACCGGGTCCGCGCATATCGCCCGCATAGCGGTCGAGCGTCGCCTTCATGTGTTGCAACCGGTCGTATGCGTCGCCGCTCTGCGCGATATCGGCGTACACGTCGCCGCCATGAGGCACGGTCTTGAGCGCCGCGAGAGCGGCTTGCCCCTGTCCCGGGCTATTGAGGTTCCCCCAGTCTTTCGGCCCCTCGGTGTAGGCGATGGCGTCCATCCCGGTGCGCGTCGCGAGCGGGTCGAGCGTTTCCTTGCGATATCCGTCGAGTCCGTTCGCGATTGCGCTGTCGGCCATCGTCGTATAGAGCTTGTCGCCCGCCCGGTTGGACTGCGCCGCGAGCGACGCGGTCAGCGCGATATCGCCGTCGTTTTGCACGCCGCTTTGCAGCAACTCGATCAATGTACTCGGATTGGTCTCGACCACCTGCTTGACGTCCTGTCTCGACTTGAACGTCTGCATCAGATAGCCGGCCAGTTGATCCACTATCGCTTGGCCAGGCCTCGGCTCGTTCGACTTGTCGCCGGCCTTCTTCGGCGGGTCGCTGTCGTAGGTATGCTGCAATGCCGCGGCAACGGCATCCATGGTCTTGAACGTCGCGTTATCGCCATACACGTCCGTCATGCCGTCGGCCAAGCCGTCGATGATCTTCTTTAAGATCGGCTCGGAGTCGGACGGGCTGACGCGCGTGTCCATGAGCGTGGTCATGATCGTCGACACTTGGCCCGGCATCTTCGTCTTCGGGTCTGTAACCGCTTGCCACTGTGCGGCCGCGTCGAGGGCCGCTTGCCGCGTACCGCCGCTTTTCAGGCCCTTTTCGTAGGCGTCGACCACGCTTTGCACGGGGTCTTTGATCAACACTTGCTGCTGCACGTCGCCCGCCACGTCTTTGACCAAGTCGCCGTTGTTCGTGCCGAAATACGTTTGATAGACACCCGTGCGCGCCGTAATCGCCGCATAGGCTTGCGCCGAGTCGCCGCCCGACTTGGCGAGCGCGGCTTGCGCGACCGCCGTCAATTGCTCGCGCATGTCGCTTTTGAGCTTGTCGAGGTTGCCAGCCGCGGCGTCTTGCTGAAGTTTGCCGACTTGATCCGGCGTGCGGCCGTCGCGCTCTCGCTCCGCGTAGACTTGCACGCGCGCCATGCCGATCGCTTGCTGAAAGGCGCGATCGTTAGGGGCGCGCGCCGCGATCGTGCTGATGACCGCATCGATCTGCGCGTCGGTGACGACGCCGTTCTTGAGCAGCGTATAGCTGATTTCGTCGATGATCGGCTTGGCGATCGGCGCGACCATGTGCTCCCGCTCGTCGGCGGAAAGCAACTTCGCCTGCGGGCCCGAGAGTTCGTTGGAAAGGCCCGGCGCCGCCGCCAGCGCCGCTCGCTGTTCGTTCAAAAAGCCCAGCCGTTGCGGATCGAGCATCGTGACGGTGGCGCCGGGCGGCATATCGGCCAGCGAGCAATCGCCATTGCCCGGGCGCGTGCCGAACGCCTGCGGGTCGAGCCACGGCGTGGCGGCCAGATTTTGCTTGAGCAGCGCATCGTCGGACTGCGCATTCTTGTCGACCACCTTCTGTCGAGAGAGCAGCGACCAGAACGAATCGCCCGGTTTGACGATGAACTGCGCGATGCCCTGCGGACCTGGGTCGGGAACGGCGGGAGCGGGCGTCCCAGCCGTCGTCTGCGCGGGCTTCGCGCCGTTCGCCGAGGCGGGGGCGACGCTCGGCGCCGATACGGGCGTGCTCGCGGTCGTCGCCGGCTGCGGCGGTTGAGCCGGAGCCTGCGGTCGATACAGTGAAATGGGTATGCCGTCGGAAATCGTGTCCAATGCCATCGCTGCTCCGCTGTGTGGATCGCACTCAGGTGGGTGCGGATCGATGAGCCGGCTGCCGGATCGTCGACAGGCCACGGGTGGATGGGCTATCGAATCGGCAGTGCTAGTACGGAGCTAAGTATCGGACGTCGTATCGAGGCCGACAATGCAGAGGATCCGTAAGCGTCAACGTTGATTTCATCTTTCTAAGTTTGACGCCTACTGGATCCTGGCAATGAGGTGGAGAACGTTTGCTCCTATCGCCCGCTTTCACTATCGCGCGTCGCGCTGCGCGATCCAATCGTGCGCGGGGTCGTTCTTGAAATGCCATGCGCGCTGCGGACCCGCCATGACGTTCAGATAGTACGAATCATAGCCATATGGCACGACGACGGGGTGATAGCCGCGCGGCACCATGACGACGTCGCGATCCTCGACGGCCATCGATTCGTCGATGTCGCGCGCATCCGTATAGACGCGCTGAAACGCGAATCCCTGCGGCGGGTTGAGCCGATGGTAATACGTCTCCTCGAGCGCGCTCTCTACCGGAATATGATCGGCGTCATGCTTATGCGGCGGGTAGCTCGACGAGTGTCCGCTCGGCGTGCGCACTTCGACGACGAGCAGCGATTCGGCCGGCTCCGTTTGCGGAAGGATGTCGCAGACGTAGCGCGTGTTGGCGCCCTTGCCGCGCACCGAGCGCTTCATCTGCGACGGCTCGATGAGTCGCGCCGGATAGCGGCCCTCGGCCGGCGCGCTGGCTACGCCGATCTCGGCATCGCGCTCCGCGCGCACGGTCGCCCGCACGCGCGGCGGCAGGTAAAGCGCGTAGGGGGCGTTGTCCTCGAAGACGCTATCGCGCGCCCCGATGCTCGTGTAGCGCTCGCCGCCGGCCTCGATCGTAACTGCGCCCGAGAGCACGACGATGCACGATTCGCGTGTCGTTTCGTCGACATAGAGCACCTCGTTTGGGGCGAGACGATAAGCGACGAAGCCGACATAGCGCCAAGCGGCCGACTCCGGCGTCACGCGCGCGATCGTCATGCCCTCGCGCTGGGCTTTGACCAGTAGGCTCATGCCGGCTCCTTGACGTTCTTGGCGCCCTCGGGCGCATTCGCCGCATCGACGAGCTTGCGCAAGGTCCGATAGCCCAGATCCGCATACTGGTAGCTGGGCGCGACGGCCGGATCTTGCTCGGCTTCGACGACGAGCCAACCCCGATACCCATGGCGCTTCAATGCCGCGATGACGGCGGCGAAATCGACGGCGCCGTCGCCGGGCACGGTGAAGGCGCCATTGATGACGGCTTCCAAAAAGCTCCAGTCGCGGTTACGCGCGAGCTTGATCACCTCGGGCCGCACGTCCTTGCAATGGACGTGGCAGATGCGCGGCGCGTAGGCTTCGAGCGTCGCGAGCGGATCGCCGCCCGCGAATGTGATGTGACCGGTGTCGAGCAAGAGACCCACGGCGTCGCTGGTCCGCTTCATCAAATTCTCGACGTCCGCGGGCGTTTCGACGTAGGCCCCCATGTGATGGTGGTACGCCACCCGCACGCCTTGCGAGAGCGTGTAGCGCGCGAAGCGATCGAGGCGCTCGGCATAGGCATCCCACTGCGCTCCGGTAAAAAAGCGCGGACGTTGATAAAGCGGCAAGGGCGCGCCTTGAATCGTCTGCGCGACTTCGCCGTAGACCATCACGTCGGCGCCGTTCTTGGCCAGCAATTCGAGATGAGGGCCGACGGCTTCGATTTCTTCCTCGGCGCTGCGCTCGGCCAAGCGCCCCGAATACCAGCCCGAGACGAGCGCCAGATCGTATTGCGCGAGCAGGGCCTTCAAAGCCGCGGGCTCGCGCGGGAATTTATTGCCGAGCTCGAACCCTTCGTAGCCGATCTGCCGGCCTTCGGTCAGCGCGACGGAAAGCGGCGTCTCGCCGCCGAGCGAGGGCAGGTCGTCGTTCATCCAAGAAAGCGGATTGACGCCGATGCGCACTTGAAAATCGGTCATGCTGCGTTCCTTTGTTCGCGTGTTGTTGCAATGTGCGATGTGGATATCGATGTTCGTGGTCGAGGCTAGCGGGCCGCCGCGTTCTCCGCGTTCAATCGACGCGGCTCTCGTTCGTCTGTGTGCCGTCCCGTTCGGCCAGCTTCGCCTCGTACCTGGCGCGTGCTTGGCGCACACCGTCGCGCGCCGAGACCTCGGGCACGGCGACCTCCCACCACCAGCCGCCGTCGTCCGTCGTGCGCGCCGGATCGGTATCGATGACGATCACCGACGTACGATCGGCCGCGCGGGCCCGTGCGAGCGCGGCTTCGAACGCGCCGATATCGGCGGCATGCTCGGCCACCGCGCCGAGCGAGCGCGCATGCGCGGCGAAGTCGATTTGCGGCGCGCCGAGCGGGCCTTGCAGGCAGTCGTCGAGCAGGTTGTTGAACGGCGCGCCGCCGCAGGCTTGCTGAAGGCGGTTAATACAGCCGTAGCCGCGGTTGTCGAGCACGACGACGATGAGCTTCGCGCCGAGCATGACCGAAGTCGCGATCTCGCTGTTCATCATGAGGTAGCTGCCGTCGCCGACGAACACGATGACCTCGCGCTCCGGACGCGCCAGTTTCGCGCCGAGCCCGCCGGCGATTTCATAACCCATGCACGAATAGCCGTACTCGACGTGATAGCCGCCGGGCCGGCCCACACGCCATAGCTTGTGCAATTCCGCCGGCAGCGTGCCCGCCGCGCAAACGGCGATGTCTTGCTGCGGCGAGGCCGCGCCCGAGCGCTGCACGGCGCCGATGACGTCGGCGTCGTAGGGCAGCGCGCCCGCCGTCGGCGAGGCGTGCGTGCGCGAGCGCACCGTCTCGCGCCATGCGCTGCAGAGCGAGTGCGCGCGCTCGGTCCAAGCCGGCGCGGCGCGCCAATCGCCGAGCCGCTCGCTCAGCGCATCGAGCGCCGCGCGGGCATCCGATAGGATCGTCGCCGCCCGGTGTTTGAGCGCATCGAACGCATTGGCGTTGATGCCGACGACCTGCGCTTGCGTAAACAGCGTGTTGGAGCCCGTCGTGAAGTCTTGCAAGCGCGTGCCCACGGCGATCACGCAATCGGCGTCGTGCGCCAGCGCATTGGCCGCGCTCGCACCGGTGACGCCGACGGCGCCGGCGTTCAGGGGATGGTCCCAAGCAAGCGCGCCTTTCCCCGCTTGCGTTTCGCCGACGGCAATACCGTGCCGCTCGGCGAACGCGCGCAGCGCATCCGTGCCGCCGCGGCTGTAGAGCACGCCGCCGCCCGCGACGATGACGGGCCGCGAGGCGGCGCGCAACGCTTGCACGGCCGCTTCGAGTTCCTCTTCGACAGGGGCGGGGGCGTGAAAGCGCACGATACGCGGTTCGAAAAACGAGCGCGGATAGTCGTAGGCCATCGCTTGCACGTCTTGCGGCAGCGCGAGCGTGACGGGGCCGGCCAGCGCCGCGTCGGTCAACACGCGCATGGCGCGCGGCAACGCGCTCAGCAACTGAGCGGGATGCACGATACGGTCGAAGTAGCGCGAGACCGGTCTGAGCGTGTCGTTGGCGGAGACGCCGCCGTCCTGGAAGTCCTCCACCTGCTGCAACACGGGATCGGGCGCGCGCGATACGAATACGTCGCCGGGCAGCAGCAGCACGGGCAGGCGGTTCACGTGCGCGAGCGCGGCGGCGGTGACCAGGTTCGTCGCGCCGGGGCCGATGGAGGTCGTCACGGCCATCATGCGGCGCCTGAAGTGCGCTTTCGCATAGGCGATGGCACTGTGCGCCATCGCTTGCTCGTTGTGCGCGCGATAGGTCGGCAACACGTCGCGGTGTTGGTAGAGCGCCTCGCCGATGCCGGCGACGTTGCCGTGGCCGAAGATCGCAAAGACACCGCCGAACATCGGCACCGTCGATGCGCCGTCTTCGCCCACCACCTGCTGGGCGGCCAGATACCGCACGAGCGCTTGCGCGGCCGTCAATCGAATCGTCGATGCCGGCGCTTCGCCTTGGCCCGCGAGCGCATCGCCGGCCGATGGTTGTTCGAGTCGTACGTTCATCACGCCGCCTCCCGCCGCGCCGCGTGCGCTTGCACGGCTCCGCCGCTTTCTTGGCGGGCCGAACGCCACGCATGAATCAGCGTCTCGAAGGTTGCCCGCACTTGCGCGACAAGCGCCGCATCGTCGATCTCGCCGGCCAGCCATGCACGGCTCGGCTCGTGGAAGATGGTCCGTCCCACCGTGAATCCCTTGCACGTTTTCGAGGCGGCTGCCGCGCGGAAACCTTCGCTCAACGTGTCGACGCCGGCCGAGAGACCGAGCAGCACCACGCCGTGGCAATACGGATCGCGTTCGGCGATCAGCGCATCGATCGCTTGCCATTGGTCGGCGGCGAGCGGGGCCAGTTTCCACCACTCGGGCTGGATGCCCAGGTTATACAGCCGCTTCAGCGCGCGAAATACCGTATCGGGCGCGTAGGGGAGGGTGTCGCGCTTGGGCGGGATGACTTCGAGCAATAATTCGTGCCCGCTTGCCTGCACCGCGTCGTAAAGCGCGCGCAATTGCGCCTCTTGCTCGACGCGTTCGTCCATCGGCGCATCGGGATGGTATTGCACGAGACATTTGACCACGTGCTCGTGCGGCCACGCGACGAGCGCCGTGCCGACCGAGCGTCCGTGCTGGAACACGAGCGGCGAGGAGCCGGGCAGCTCCACCGGGCGTCCGATCCACCAGCCGCGTCCCGTCGCGGCATTCAGGGCGTCCTGGCCGTAGCGGTCGTCGATCAGGACGCCGATGCGCCCCTGCAGTGAGAGCGCTCGTTCGGTTTGCGCCACGGCATCGACGAACAGTTGCTTCAGTTCGGAGACCCGCGCGATGCTGGCGCCCGTTTGCTGAGCCAGTTCGAAGAACTGGTTGCGGTGATCGAACGCGAAGCCGAGTACTTCCTCGTGGACGGGCCTCGGCACGCTCACGCGATGCAGCCGCGCGAGCTTGGCATCGAGGTCGGGCCGGCGCATGCTGGCCGGATCGCGTGCGAGCGCATCGCGCAAGTAGTCGAGTTCGGCCGGCGTCGGCATGGCCGGTGCGCAGGCGTGGCGCGAGACCACGAGCGCGCCGCAGAGGTTGGCGGTTTGCGCGCAACGCGCGAGCGGCGCGTCGCGCAGCCATTCGGAGAGAAAACCCGACGCGAACGCATCGCCGGCGCCAAGCACGTTCAGCACTTCGACCTGCATGCCGTGCTCCGTGGGGGCGTCGTCGAGCGAGGCGGGTACGCTACCCTCGATGATCGTGCAGCCCAGAGGCCCGCGCTTGACGACGAGCGTCGCGGGCGTGACGGCGCGCACCATGGCTAGTGCGTCGACGAGTTCATGCTTGCCGCCGGCGATGCGAAATTCCTCTTCCGTGCCGATGATCAAATCGAACAGCGGCAAAATCCGCTGCAAATGGGCGGTGACGTTTTCGTCGGCGATAAAGCGCGTCTCGCCGTCGGCCTTGCCTGTCAGCCCCCACAGCACGGGCCGATAGTCGATATCGAGGACGGTGCGCACTTGATTGCGGCGCGCGTATTCGAGCGCGCGGCGGCTGGCGCGGTTCACGCGCTCCGTCGAAAAGTGCGTGCCCGTGATGAGCAGGGCCTTGCTCGAGGCGACGAACGCTTCGTCGAAGTCGCTTTCATCGATCGCCATGTCCGCGCAGTTCTCGCGATGGAAGATCAGCGGGAACGTGTCGCGATCCTTGATGCCCAGCAGGACGAGCGCGGTGAGCCGGTCGGCGTCGGTGCGCGTATGGCTGACGTCGCAGCCTTCGCGTGCGAGCGTTTCGGTCAGAAAACGCCCCATGTGATCGTTGCCAACGCGTGCAAGCATGGCCGAGGCGAGCCCGAGCCGCGCGCAGCCGAAGGCGATATTGGCCGACGAGCCGCCGAGATACTTCGCAAAGCTCGTGACGTCCTCCAACCGCGCGCCGATTTGTTGGGCATACAGATCGACCGCGAGGCGGCCGAGGCAGATGATGTCGCGCGTTCGGCCCGGCGCGAAGCGGCTGGTGGTCATGTTAGAGGTAGGAGAGGCAGCCATGAAAGGAATCCTTCAGTGAGCGTCGTGAACCGCGTTAGATCGTTGCGCCGTCGAGCTCGGCAATCATTTTCTGCATCTCCGCGCCGCCCGCCATCATGTCGAGGACGGCTTCCTTGCTGATCGTATCCTTCGTAAAGGTGCCCATCGAACGGCCGCGATTGAGCAACGTGAACGAATCGCCGATCGGGTAGGCGTGATGCACGTTGTGGGTGATGAAAATGACGGAGATGCCGCGCTCGCGCGCCTTGTGAATCAGTTTGAGCACGTTGAAGCTTTGTTTGACGCCGAGCGCGGCCGTGGGCTCGTCCAGGATCAGCACGCGCGCGCCGAAGTGGATCGCGCGCGCGATGGCCAGACACTGACGCTCGCCGCCCGACATGGTGCCGATCGGCTGATGCGGATCGCGCACGTTGATGCCCATCTCGGCGAGCTTCTCGCGCGCCGTCGTCGCGGCCGTTTCGATGTCGAGCACGTTGATGAGCCCGAACAGCTTTTTGCTCGGCTCGCGGCCCATGAAGAAGTTGCGGGCGACCGAGAGCAGCGGGACCAGCGCGAGGTCTTGATAGACGGTGGCGATGCCGAGATCGAGCGCATCTTTGGGCGAGGCGAACGCCACCGGCTGGCCATCGACGAGGTACTGGCCTTCGCTCGGTTGATGCACGCCCGCGAGCGTCTTGATCAGCGTCGATTTGCCGGCGCCATTGTCGCCGAGCAGGCAATGCACCTCGCCGCGCCGCAGCCGCAGCGTGACGTCTTTGAGCGCGATCACGGTGCCGAAATAACGGCTGACGTTTTCGAGCGCGAGGATGGTGTCGTCGTTTCGATCTTGCATGGGAGTGGCGGTAGTCATCGTTTCCTCCGTGGCTCAACGCGATTGCGCGACGCGGCTGCGCACGTAGTGGTTGAAGAGCACGGCGAACAGCAGCATCAGACCGAGGAACACGCGGAACCAATCGGAATCGATGCTCGTGTAGGTGATGCCGATCTGCACGACGCCGAAGATCAGCGAGCCGAAGCACGCGCCGACCACGGAGCCGTAGCCGCCCGTGAGCAACGTTCCGCCGATGACGGCCGCGATGATCGCTTCGAATTCCTTTTGCAATCCGCGGTCGGCGGCGGCCGAGCCGATATCGCACACTTGCAGCACCGCGAACAGGCAGGCGCAGAACGCCGTCAGCACGAACAGGCGAATCTTGACGCGGCGCACGGGCACGCCGACGTTTTTGGCGGCGTTCGCATCGCCGCCGACGGCGAAGATCCAGTTGCCGAGGCGCGTCTTGGCGAGCGTAAAGGCGCACACGGCGGCGAGCGCGAGCCACCAGACGATGACCTTCGGCACGCCGGGCACGAGCGGCTCGCCCGAGTCGAGCAGCTTGACGAGGCCGAGATGGCCGAGCCAGCGGAACAGGCCGTGGAACGCGACGCCTTGGAACAAGGCATGCGCCAGCGGGCTTTGCGCGGCGACGTCGCCCACGCCCGAAATGATCGTGCGGTCGGCGAACATGACCGAGAGGGCCAGCGTCAAGCCGCGCAAGATGAACATGAACGCGAGCGTGACGATGAACGAGGGCAGCCGCGTGCGCATGACGAGGTAGCCGTTGAGCGCGCCGAGCAGCATCGAACCCACGAATGCGAATACGATGGCCAGCTCGATGGGCCAGTGAAAGTACATGGTCGGCAGCGCGACCATCATGCCCGCGAAGCCGATCATCGAACCGATCGACAAGTCGAATTCACCTGCGATCATCAGCAGACAGGCGCCGACGGCGATGAGCCCGAGATAGGCCGCGACCTGCGACCAGTTCATGATGCCGTCGAGATTGAACATGCCGGAGTTGCCGGCGCCGATCGCGAAGACGAGGAACACCATGACGGTGCCCGCGAGCGAGGCGAACTCGGGGCGGGAAAGAAACTGCTTGAACCGCGATTCGCGGCGCACGCGTTCGTCGAGCGAGCCGGATCCGCCCGGCGGGTTCTGCTGCGCGTGTTTGCGTAGGTTGGCGTGGAAGTGATCGGCGACGCCCATCGAATGTCTCCTTGGGCAGCGCGGGGCGAACCGCTCGGTCCGCGCCGCGCCGTCATGCTTTATAGCTGGATTGCAAAGGCCGCTCTTTCAAACCGCGAGCGATGGGTGCTCGCGGGAATCAGCGGTACTGCCCCGCGTATTTCTCGACTTTGTCGATATTGGCTTTCGTGATGAAGCCCGGACCGGAAAGAATCGTGTCGGGCTGATACACGGGCTGGAGCCCATAGGTTTCGAGCCGCTTTTGGAACTTCGGATTGCCTTGCAGCGTCTTTTCGATCTTCAACGGATCGGTGGTGTGGTTTTGCTTGGCGATCGCGAGCACGGCGACGGCTAGATAGCCTTGCAGGTACGGCTGCTGATCGATCGCGAATTGGATCGTGCCGTCCTTGATCGCGCCGGCGATATCGTTGTCGAAGTCGAACGTCGCGAACCAGAGCTTGCCCGCCAGACCCATGTCCTTCAGCGCGCGAATCGTCGGATCGGCGGAGAGCGGTCCGAGCGCGAGCACGGCGCCCGTATTGGCGTGATTGCGCAAGTAGGCTTGAACCTTCGATTTGACGCCGTTCGGATCTTGGCCCGCGTCGAGCGTGGACGCCTTGAAGTCGACGCCGAGCGCCTCGGCGAAGCCGCGGCAGCGTTCGAACGAGGCCGGATTCGTCGCGTAGTGGTTCACGCACAGGAACGATTTGATGCCCGCCGCCTTCGCCTTCTCGCCGGCCGCATGACCCGCGACGTATTCGGGCTGGCCGATGTGCATGATCGCGCCGAGTTGCTTGCTCTGCTCGAGCGTGCCCGAGTTGATCGTCACGAGCGCAATCTTCTTGTCGGTGACCTTCTTGATGGAGCTTTTGAGCACGTCGAAGTCGGCCACCGTCGTAGCGACGCCGTCGTAGTTGTGCGCCGCCGCCTGTTCGATCAACCGCGCCATGTCCGACAAATCGCCGTTCGGCGGATTGCGGTAGTCGGTCTCGACGTTGAAGTCCTCGTCGGCCTGCTTGATCGCGTTCTTGATCGTGTTCCACCAGGAATCGGAATCGGGCGCGTGACTCACGAGCACGAAGTGAGCGTCAGCCGCCTGCGCCGGCTGGACCGCGAACGGACCGAACGCCAATGCGAGCGCCGAGGTGAATGCCGCCGCGAACGTTCTCAGAGCGGCCTTGCGGGTGCAAAGTCTCATTTGTCTCCACCTATTCGAAGTTATGTCGTTGGGAGCGACGGCGGCACGTGGCCGCGTCGCTCACGAAACAGATTAGGCCAAGTCGTTCGCGATTGCAAAGAAAATTTCATTGCTATGGAAAATGGAAAATCCGTTCCATTTTGCGGCGACCGTGCCTATAATCCGCATCGTCGGGAGGCGCGGGCCGCATGGCCGGTACGCCGCCGTTGCCCACTGAGAACAAGGACAAAGCGTCATGCAGGAAGACACCACCGGCGAGCTGCCTACCGTCGACGAGCTCATGCAGCGCGTGGCCGAGGCATACGATTCGTTGCCGCGGCAGTTGAAAAGCGTGGCTTCGTATCTGGAGCAGCACCGCTCCAGCGTGATGGTGGATCGCACGAGCGACATCGCCACGAGTTGCGGCGTGCATCCGTCGGCCGTCGTGCGTTTTGCGCAGCGCTTCGGGTTTTCGGGGTTTTCGGATTTGCAGGAGGTGTTCAAGCAGGCCTATGCCGGGCAGAACCCGTCCGGGCAAACGTATAAGCAGCGCATTCGCAAGCTCATCGACGAAAAGCCGGGGCGGCTTTCGGGCGGCAACGTTGCTCGCGAGTTCGTGGCCGCGTGCCGCAACGGCCTGGACGAGCTCGAAGCGACGCTCGACGACGAGCAATTCGAAGCGGCGGTCTCCATGCTCCAGCACGCGGAAAACATCTATGTGATCGGTGTGCGGCGCTCGTTCGCGGTAGCGAGCTACATCGTCTACGCGTTGCAGCATACGGCCAAGCGCGTCCATCTCGTCTCCGGCTTCGGCGGCATGTTCCGCGAGCAGATGCGCAGCGTGAAGAAGGGCGACGTCGTGATCGCCATCAGCTTCGAGCCGTACGGGCGTGAAACGCAGTATTGCCTGCGCATCGCGCATCACCATCAAGCGCAGACGCTCGTCATCACCGATAGCCGTCTGTCGCCGCTCGCGCGCTACGCCAGCGCGCAATTGTTCGTGAAGGAAGGCAGCGCGTTCGCGTTTCGCGCGCTGACGAGCACCATTTGTCTGTGCCAGGCGCTGTTCGTGGCGCTTGCGTACCGGCTCGAGTTGAACGTTGAAGAATCCAAAGACACAGGAGGATACGATGACTAACACCTGGAGCGGCGCGATCGACGTCGCGGTTTTCGGCGCGGGCCGTATCGGCCGCATTCACGCGGGCAATCTCGCGCGTCATCCCGGCGCGCGGCTCAAGTACGTTATCGACGTGAACCGCGCGGCGGCGGCCGAGCTTGCCGCGCAGTACGGCGCGACGGTCGTCGAGGCCGACGCGGCGCTTGCCGACCCGGCCGTCGGCGCGAGTGTCATTTGTTCGAGCACCGATACGCACGCCGATTTGATCGAACGCTCGGCTGCGTCGGGCAAGCATATCTTTTGCGAAAAGCCCGTCGATCTCGAACTCGCGCGCGCGCGGGCCTGCGCCCGTGCGGTCGAGCAAGCGGGCGTCGTCTGCATGATCGGCTTTCAGCGCCGCTTCGATCCGACGTTCTCCGCCGTCAAGGCGCGGATCGATGCCGGTGAAATCGGCACGCCCGAGATGCTCGTCGTGACGAGCCGCGATCCGGGCGCGCCGCCCGTCGAGTACATCCGGCGCTCGGGCGGCATCTTCAAGGACATGCTGATCCACGATTTCGACATCTTCCGTTGGATCCTCGACGACGAAGCGGCGACCGTGCATGCGAACGGTAGCTGCCTGACCGATCCCGCGATTCTCGATGCGGGCGACGTCGATTCGACTGCCGTGACGATCCGCACGAAGCGCGGGCGCCTGTGCCAAATCAACACGACGCGTCGCGCCGCGTACGGCTACGACCAGCGCTTCGAGGTGCTCGGCAGCGCGGGCATGCTGCAGGCGGGCAACGTGCGGCCGACCGAGGTGGTGTCCTACACGGCGAACGCCGTATCGACCGACGTACCCGAGGCGTTCTTCCTCGAACGCTATCGCGCCGCCTACGCGAGCGAGATCGCGCATTTCTTCGACGCCGTGACGCAAGGCGCGCCCGTGCGAACGACGATCGCGGACGGCGTCAAGGCGCTCGAACTGGCGGAGGCGGCCACGCGTTCGTGGCGGGAAGGCCGGATCGTGACGCTCGGCGAGTAAGCGTCGAGTAGGCGTCGAGTAGGCGATAAAGCGGGCGGCGCGGGCGCGTCGTGACCGGCGTGCCCGCGGGCCGGGCGAATGAGCTTGAAACGATAGGGCAAGGAGCGAGACAGTGACGACGAAGGCAAAGCGCGGGCCGGTCAGGATCGGCATCGCGGGATTGGGCCGCTTAGGCAAGCGGCACGCGACGAATTTGGCTTACCGCGTGCCCGGCGCGGTGCTGGCGGCGGCATGCAGCCCGGTCGACGAGGAACTCGACTGGGCCCGCGAGACGCTCGTCGACCCGCGGCTTTATTCGGACTACGAAGCATTGCTGGCGGACCGTGAAATCGATGCGCTGTGGCTCGTGACGCCGTCTTCGCTGCATGCCGACCAAATCGTGTCGGCGTTGCGCGCCGGCAAGCATGTGTTTTGCGAGAAGCCGCTCTCGCTCGATATGGCGGAATGCGAGCGCGTGCTCGCGGTGGCGCGTGAATATCCGCATTTGGAGGCGACGATCGGCTTCATGCGGCGTTTCGATCCGAGCTATCGCGACGCGTACGAGAAGACGGCCGCGGGCGCCATCGGCCGGCCCTTCATGGTGCGCTCGCAAACGACGGATCAAAACGATCCCGATGGGTTCTTCGTGCGCTTCGCGCCCACCTCGGGCGGAATCTTTCTCGATTGCACCGTGCACGATATCGACGTCGCGCGCTGGTTCTTCGGCGGCGCGCGGGCGACGCGCGCGTTCGCGACGGGCACCATTGCATTGCACGAAGGGCTGCGCGCGTGCGGCGATGTCGACAACGGGGTGGGCGTCGTCGAATTCGAAGGCGGCCGGCTCGCCGTGTTCTACGCCTCGCGCACGATGGCGCACGGCAACGACACGCAAAGCGAGGTCATCGGCACGAACGGGGCGCTCGCGATCGGTCACGATCCGCGCAAGAATCGCGTGCAGATTTACGACGCGCTCGGCGTACGCAGCGAAAGCACGCCGACGTTCTTCGATCGTTTCGAAGACGCCTTCTTGCATGAAGCCAACGCGTTCGTGCAAGCGGTGTCGGCGCGGCTGGCGGGCGAGGCCAGCGCCGCGCCGGCCGGCGCCACGCTGGCCGATGCGCTGGAGGCGACCCGCATCGGCAATGCGCTGCGGCAGGCATGCGCGACCGGGATGCCCGTCACGCTGTAACCGCACGCGAGGGTAGGCGAGGGCGCTTCGAGACGCTGAGGGTGCCGTAAAGCCCCGCGAATCCGTCGTTATCGATCGTCGAAAAACGCTTCGCCCACGGACTCGCGCCGGGTGCTTGCTGATCGGCCGCGCTCGCGGCGACGATCGAGTTGCCGAAAACGCAGCGGCCTTCATCGGCCTGGAGCGCGGTCGGGGTGCGTGGGGTAAAATTCCTTTCTTTTGCGTCTTTTGGCTAGGCAATGTGCGCTCGATCGCGCACCGCCCAAGCGTAAGCAGGGCGCTTCACTGTAAAGGCCGATTGTCGATGGAAATTCATAAGGAAGTCGATGCGCGCGGATTGACTTGCCCGCTGCCGATTTTGCGCGCCAAGAAGGCGTTGGCCGACATGACGAGCGGTCAAATTTTGAAGGTCTTGGCAACCGATCCCGGTTCGCAGCGCGACTTCGCCGCGTTCGCCAAGCAAACCGGCAACGAAATCGTCGAGACTTCGACGCAAGATAAGACGTTTGTGTTTTTGATGCGCCGTCGCTGAGCGGCTCGCATATCGTCTTCGCGATTCCATTTCTCTTTAGGCGGCATGCGCGTCGCCGGCGCTTCGTCCGTAGGGCGAGTCAGAAGGTGAGAATGCGCTTTGATTCCGCGCCGAAGCGGCTTTGACGAAGCACGGCGCGCCACCTACGATGAAGCCGGTAGGTCGTTAGCTCGGAAGACGGAGCGGCGGTCTTCGAAACCGCCGCGACGGCTAACGAGGTGAGGGTCCATGGTTCGCAACGCTCCAGCGGGATTTACCGGCGCATATCGGGATTGCGCGACGTTCGCGAATCCGCTCGGCAATGGTTATCGATGGTATCTACCCTGGCTGATGCGCTTCAATGCTCCGGACAGCTTGAGCCCAT
This sequence comes from Trinickia diaoshuihuensis, assembly GCF_003390925.1. Taxonomy (GTDB): domain Bacteria; phylum Pseudomonadota; class Gammaproteobacteria; order Burkholderiales; family Burkholderiaceae; genus Trinickia; species Trinickia diaoshuihuensis. The sequence goes on from NZ_QUBS01000089.1 coordinate 154,025, forward strand.
TCGGCGCCGGCGGCAGCAATGCGTACGCTTACTGCGCGGCCGATCCAATCAACCGCAGCGATCCTAGCGGGCATATGTTCAATGGCTTGGCCTCCGATATTGGTAAGGTGACGGACGAGGACGCGGCGTCGCTCGCGGCTAGAGCGTCGGAGAGTGCGGCGCAAGAGGCGAGCGGAACCGCACCGTCGTCAAGTGGAACGGCCAACGCGCCGAGCGCCGGGGGGCCGCTCCCTGCGCGAGCGAGGCGGCCGCGACCCGCTTCTTTGGTGTTGCCCTATAGCTTGAGGCACGGCGCCCCCGACTTGGACGCGTTAAGCCGATCGTTGACGAGGTACCGGAGGGCGGCCGATGCCCTCGAACGCGGCGCAAACGCTCTGCGGCAGCAATGGCCCGCCTTGATGCGCGAATCGCGCATGGAACGGGCAGCGCTCGGACTGCCCGATCCGATCGTGGCGCAAGAAGCGAGATTGGCGGTTCATCAAGTTGCGCTGGAGGCCGACGATCTCCTCACGAAATTGAGCCAGGTCGAAATGCAACTGGCAGGGCGCGCGGGAGAGTTCGAAAAAGAGCGCATTGAAATACGCGGCCTTCAGGAAAGAGTCGGAGCGATCCACCGAGAAGCTTGGGATCTATATCCAACACTCAGAGACGAGGTCGACGCGACGGGTGAGAGCGTCTTCCGGTTCGGCGGAAGTTCGAACGCCAACTGAATGCGCGTTTTTTCAACTGCCGGGCGACAGGCATAGGGTCCAACGCCAGCGGGGTATGGGTACAGGCGCTACTGGGCCGCCCCGACCGACAACCAACAAGTCTTGTTTGGGGCGATCGGGCCTTAACTTTGGTGGGCCACCCATAAAAAAACGGCCCTCGATTGATCGAGGGCCGCCCGGCTCCGCTCAACGGCGGATCAGCTATCCATCACCGGCGAGCGCGTACGCAGATAGTGCTCGAAATCCTCGGCCACTTCGGGGTGACGCAGCGCGAACTCGACGGTCGCCTTCAGATAACCGAGCTTGCTGCCGCAATCGAAACGCGTGCCGTGATACTTATAGGCCAGCACTTGTTCGTCGCCGAGCAGCGACTGAATGCCGTCGGTCAACTGAATCTCGCCGCCCGCGCCGGGCTTGAGCGCGCGCAGGTGGTCGAAAATGCGCGGCTTGAGCACGTAGCGGCCCACGACGCCGAGGTTCGACGGCGCGATTTCGGGCGCCGGCTTTTCGACGATGCCCGACATCTTGATGATCGCGTCTTCCCACTCCTTGCCGTCGACGATGCCGTACGAGCGCGTGTCTTGCGGCGGAATTTCTTCCACGCCGATGACCGAGCTATGGTAGTGATCGAACACGTCGATCATCTGCTTCATGACGGGCGGTTCGGCGTAGAGCAAGTCGTCCGCGAGGATGACGGCGAACGGGTTGTCGCCGACGAGTTTCTCGGCGCACAGCACGGCGTGGCCCAAGCCGAGGGCCTCGGGCTGGCGCACGTAGAAACAGTCGACATGGCTCGGCTTGATGCTGCGCACGAGTTCGAGCAGCTTCTCCTTGCCGCGCGCCTCGAGTTCGGCCTCGATTTCGTACGACTTGTCGAAGTGATCCTCGATTGCGCGCTTGCTGCGCCCGGTCACGAAGATCATTTCGGTGATGCCCGCGGCCATGGCTTCTTCGACCGCGTACTGAATCAACGGTTTGTCGACGATCGGCAGCATTTCCTTCGGGCTTGCCTTGGTGGCCGGAAGAAAGCGCGTGCCGAGGCCCGCTACGGGAAAGACTGCCTTGGTGACTTTTAGCATGGCGTTACCCTAGTTGTACTGGTGGGACCACGTGCCCAATCGATGCAAACGGTCAAGCGGGCAGGCGCGCGAGTTGCGCGCTGAGCTTCGCAATGGTGTCCCGGTATTGTGACAGCCTTTTCTGCTCTTGCTCCACCACGGCAGCCGGTGCTTTTGCGACAAAAGCCTGGTTCCCGAGCTTCGCCTCGCACTTGACGATTTCCGCGTCGAGCCGAGCAATTTCCTTGCCCAAGCGTTCGCGCTCGGCCGCCACGTCGATTTCGACGAGCAACGCGAGCTTGTCGCCGCCGACGATCGAGATCGGGGCGCCCTGCGATTGCGCGTCGAGCGTCGCCTCATCGGCCATGATGCGCACCTCGGACAAACGCGCGAGCGCTTGTGCGTAAGGCGCGAACGTCTGCCATTGACCCGCATCGCCGTGCACTAGCAGAGGGACCTTGGTTGCGGGCGATAGGTTCATTTCACCACGTAAATTTCTGCAAGCGTCGATCGCCGCCTTCAAATTCGATGCCCATTGCTCGGCATTTTCGTCGATTTTTTTCTCTTCGGCGCGCGGGTAAGGTTGCACCATGATCGACGCCTCGCCGCTTGCCGCACCGGCCGGGTAGGCATCGGTCAACGGCGCCACCTTTTGCCAGAGCGCTTCCGTGATGAACGGAATGATTGGGTGCGCGAGCCGCAGAATCGTTTCGAGCACGCGCAACAGCGTGCGGCGCGTTGCGCGCTGCTGCTCGGGCGTGCCGTTTTGGATTTGCACTTTCGCGAGCTCGAGGTACCAGTCGCAGTACTCGTCCCAGACGAATTTGTAAATCGTATTGGCGACATTGTCGAACCGATAATCGGCAAAGCCTTTTTCGACCTCCGCCTCCACGCGTTGCAGCAGCGAGACGATCCAGCGGTCCGCTTGCGAGAAGTCCGTATAGCCGCCGGGGCCGCAATCGCCGGGCGCGCAGGCGCCGGGCTTCGAAAAGCCGCAATCGTGTCCTTCGCAATTCATCAGCACGAAGCGCGTGGCATTCCAGAGCTTGTTGCAGAAATTGCGGTAGCCCTCGCAGCGCGCGAGGTCGAAGTTCACGTTGCGTCCGAGCGTGGCCATCGAGGCCATCGTGAAGCGCAGCGCATCGGTTCCGAACGCGGGAATGCCTTCGGGGAATTCCTTGCGCGTTTTTTTCTCGATCGTCGCGGCTTGCTTCGGGTTCATGAGCCCCGTCGTGCGCTTGGCGACGAGCGTTTCCAGATCGATGCCGTCGACGATGTCGATCGGGTCGAGCGTGTTGCCCTTGCTCTTGGACATCTTCTGGCCTTCGTGATCGCGCACGAGGCCGTGGACGTACACGGTGTGAAACGGCACCTTCCCCGTGAAGTGCGTCGTCATCATGATCATCCGCGCGACCCAGAAGAAGATGATGTCGAAGCCCGTGACGAGCACCGAGGAGGGCAGGAACGCGGCCAACTCCTTCGTCTCGCTCGGCCAGCCGAGCGAGGAAAACGGCACGAGCGCGGACGAGAACCACGTATCGAGCACGTCGTCGTCGCGCTTGAGCGCGCCCGTGTAGCCGCGCGCTTGCGCCTGCGCGCGCGCTTCGTCCTCGCCGCGCGCGACGAACACTTCGCCGTTCTCGCCGTACCACGCGGGGATTTGGTGGCCCCACCAGAGTTGCCGTGAAATGCACCAGTCTTGGATGTTTTCGAGCCACTGGTAGTAAGTCGTCGTCCAGTTTTCGGGCACGAACGCGATTTCGCCGTTGCGCACGACGTCGAGCGCGACCTGCGCGATCGACTTGCCCGGATGGAACGTGCCTTCGGGCGCGGGTTTGCTCATCGCCACGAACCATTGGTCGGTCAGCATCGGCTCGAGCACCACGCCCGTGCGGTCGCCGCGCGGCACCATGAGCCGATGCTCCTTGACCGATTCGAGCAGGCCGAGCGCATCGAGGTCGGCGACCACGCGTTTGCGCGCCTCGAAACGGTCGAGCCCGCGATAGGCGGCCGGCGCGTTATCGTTGATCGTTGCTTCGAGCGTGAGGATTTCGATTTGCGGCAGGCCATGGCGCTGGCCGACTTGGTAGTCGTTGAAATCGTGCGCCGGCGTGACTTTGACGACGCCCGTGCCGAATTCGCGGTCGACGTAATCGTCGGCGATGATGGGGATTTCACGATCGCTAAGCGGCAGCTTGACCGTCTTGCCGATCAGGCTCGCATAACGCTCGTCTTCGGGGTGCACCATTACGGCGGTGTCGCCGAGCATCGTTTCGGGCCGTGTCGTGGCCACCGTCAAATGGCCGCTGCCGTCGGCGAGCGGGTAGCGGATGTGCCAGAGATGGCCGCTTTCCTCTTCGCTCGACACCTCGAGGTCGGAGACGGCCGTCATCAGTTTCGGATCCCAATTGACGAGCCGTTTGCCGCGATAGATGAGGCCCTGCTCGTAGAGCCGCACGAACACTTCGCTGACGACCTTGGACATCCGCTCGTCCATGGTGAAGTACTCGCGCGACCAATCGATCGACGCGCCGAGACGGCGGATCTGGTTCGTAATCGTCGAGCCCGAGCGCTCCTTCCATTCCCATACGCGTTCGACGAATTTCTCACGCCCGAGGTCGTGCCGCGAGACGCCTTGCTGATCGAGCTGGCGTTCGACGACGATTTGCGTGGCGATACCGGCGTGATCGGTGCCGGGCAGCCAGAGCGTGTTGGCGCCGCGCATGCGGTGATAGCGCGTGAGGCCGTCCATGATCGTCTGGTTGAACGCGTGCCCCATGTGCAGCGTGCCGGTGACGTTCGGCGGCGGCAGTTGGATCGAAAAGTTCGAATGCGCTTCGTCGGGCCGGGCCGGATCGGGCGCGAAGGCGGGCTTCGCATACCCGCGTTTTTCCCATTCGGGGCCCCACTGGGCCTCGATCGTCTGGGGCTCGAAACTTTTCGCCAGCGTAGTGTCGGTCATGTTGGAAATCCGCCGAAAAATGCCTGAGGTGATATGGATGATCCGGGTAGGAACCTGCTTGGAGCCGCAGCCGGCTCGGGTTTGCAAGTCCGAAACCGTCAATTATAAGGGGAGGGGCGATGCCTGCCGCGCGCGGCCTTATAATGATGGGCTCGCGAAGCGTTGCCGCATGCGGCATTGCACGCTCCGTCCGCCCGCTGAAGGACCGCTTTCTCCATGCCAGAACTGCTCGCCAATCTGAATCCCGAACAATACGCCGCCGTCACGTTGCCGAACGAACCGGCATTGATCCTGGCGGGCGCGGGCAGCGGTAAGACGCGCGTACTCATCACCCGCATCGCTTGGTTGATCCAGCAAGGGTTCGCCTCGCCGGCCACGGTGCTGGCGGTGACCTTCACGAACAAAGCGGCGCGCGAGATGATGAGCCGGCTGTCGGCGCTGTTGCCGATCGACACGCGCGGCATGTGGATCGGCACGTTTCACGGGCTCTGTAACCGCATGCTGCGCGCCCATCACCGCGATGCGGGGCTGCCCGCCACGTTCCAAATCCTCGATACGGCCGATCAGCTCTCGGCGATCAAGCGGCTGATGAAGGGGTTGACCGTCGACGACGAAAAATACCCGGCGAAGAACCTGCAGTACTTCATCAACAACGCGAAGGAGCAGGGTCTGCGACCGGACCAGGTCGACGCGACCGACAGCTTCAACCTGAAGTTCGTCGAGTTGTACCGCGCATACGAGCAGCAATGCCAGCGCGAGGGCGTCGTCGATTTCCCCGAACTGCTGCTGCGCTGCTATGAACTGCTCGCGCACAACGCGCCGCTGCGCGCGCATTATCAAGCGCGCTTCAAGCAGATTCTCGTCGACGAGTTCCAAGATACGAACAAGCTGCAATACGCTTGGCTCAAGCTGCTCGCCGGACAAAACAATGCGATCTTCGCCGTGGGTGACGACGATCAATCGATCTACGCGTTCCGGGGCGCGAACGTCGGCAACATGATGGACTTCGAGCGCGAGTTCAACGTCCGCAATTTGATCAAGCTCGAGCAGAACTATCGCTCGCATGGGCACATCCTCGATACGGCGAACGCGCTGATCGCGCATAACTCGCGGCGGCTCGGCAAGAATCTGCGCACGGACGCGGGCCACGGCGAGCCCGTGCGCGTCTACGAAGCCGCGACCGATTCGCAGGAAGCGGGCTGGATCGTCGAGGAAATTCGCGCGCTCATCAACACGGGTTTGACGCGCGGCGAGATTGCGATCCTGTATCGCAGCAACGCGCAATCGCGCACGATCGAGCATGCGCTCGTGAATGCGGGGATCGCTTATCGCGTCTACGGCGGCCTGCGCTTTTTCGAGCGGCAGGAAGTCAAGCATGCGCTCGCCTATCTGCGCCTGATCGACAATCCGAACGACGATACGGCGTTTGCGCGCGTCGTCAACTTCCCGACGCGTGGCATCGGCGCGCGCTCGATCGAGCAATTGGCCGACGCGGCGCGTCTGTACGGCTGCTCGATGGCGGCCGCGATTCCTTATGTCACGGGCAAGGCCGGCACGAGCCTAGGCTCGTTCGCGAATCTGATCGCGAAGATGCGCGCCGAAACGGAGCGGATGAGCTTGCCCGAAACGGTCGAGTACGTGGTGCGCGTGAGCGGCTTGGCCGAGTTCTATCAGAACGAACGCGAAGGCCAGGACCGGCTCGAGAACTTGCAGGAACTCGTCAACGCCGCGACTGCGTTCGTCAGCGAAGAGGGCTATGGCCTCGATACGCCCGCGCGTGCGATCCGCCTCGCGCCCGGCGCGACGGCGGCGCCCGAGCTCGCGGCTTCTTCGCTCGACGACGAGACCGTGGTGATCGACGCCGCCGGTTTCGGCGATCCGGCCCAAAATCCCGACACGATGACGCCGCTCGCGGGCTTCTTGTCGCACGCCTCCCTCGAGGCCGGCGAGAGCCAGGCGCAAGCGGGGCAAGACGCCGTTCAGTTGATGACCGTGCATGCGGCGAAGGGGCTCGAGTTTACGGCCGTCTTCATCACCGGGCTCGAGGAGGGACTCTTCCCGCACGAAAACAGCGCCAAGGAAACCGACGGGCTCGAAGAGGAACGCCGGCTCATGTATGTGGCGATTACACGCGCGAAGGAGCGGCTGTACTTGTCGTTGGCGCAAAGCCGCATGCTGCATGGGCAGACGCGCTACAACGTGCGTTCGCGCTTTTTCGATGAATTGCCCGAAGGCACGCTGAAATGGTTGACGCCGAAAGCCGAGGCGGGATCGCGCTGGGGCGGCCGGTCGGACAGTGCCGGGTGGGGGCGCGATTGGTTCTCCCGTCCCGATCGTGGCGGCCCCGCGGCGAATTTCGAAGCGGCGCCGTTGCCGGCGTTCGCGAACGAGCAACGCGCGGCGGACACGGGTTTTCGGGTCGGTCAGCAGGTGTTTCACACGAAATTCGGCGAGGGCGCGATCACGGCGCTCGAAGGCAGCGGCGGCGATGCGCGCGCGCAAGTTCGCTTCAAGCGCCATGGCGAGAAATGGCTCGCTTTGTCGGTTGCCAAGCTACAAGTGATCGAATAACGTCACTTCGATGTCGAATGAGAGTGCACGCCGGCACGCGCCGTAGCGGCACAAACGAGCATATTCCGATGAGCATGAACGAAGAAAGCGATAACGGCGGCACTGGCGCGGTGCGACGCTTGGCGGTACTGGCGGCGCTGCCGCAGGAACTCGGCGATCTCGTCGAGGCGATGCGCGCCGAAGGGCGGATGCGCACGGTCACCTTGGGGCGGCGCGACTACCATGTCGGCAACGCGCATGGGGTGCCGTGCGTCGTGACGCTGGCACGCGTCGGCAAGGTCGCGGCCGCGGCTACGGCGAGCGCGCTGATTCATGCATTCGGCGTCGATGCGATGGTGTTCGCGGGCGTGGCGGGCGGCGTCGGCCGCGGCGTGCGCGTGGGCGACATCGTCGTCGCCGATTCGCTATTGCAGCACGATCTCGACGCCTCGCCGCTCTTTCCGCGCTACGAGGTGCCGCTGCTCGAGCGCGCCCAGTTTCCCGCGGACGCACCGCTGGCCGATGCGCTCGCTGCCGCGTGCCGGACGTTCGTTGCCGAGGAGGGCGCGGCCCTCGCAGATCGCTTCGGTTTTCACGCACCTAGCGTGCACCGCGGGTTGATCATCAGCGGCGACCGCTTCGTCTCGAGCGCGAGCGAAGTGCGCGCGCTGGCGCAGGCGTTGCCCGAGGCGATGGCCGTGGAGATGGAAGGGGCGGCGATGGCCCAGGTCTGTTACGAACACGGTGTGCCGTGCGCGATCGTCCGCACCATTTCCGACACGGCCGACGATCACGCAACGGCTTCGTTTACGAATTTCTTGACCGATATCGCCGGCGCCTATTCGTCGGGCGTGCTGCGGCGTTTCCTCGGGGCGTATGCGGCCGCGAGGGCCGGTGTCTAGTCTTCCTTTCACTGTCGAACCGTCGGTGCACGAGAGAGACGATCGCGGTAGGCGCGCGTGCATCAGCCTAGCGTCTGCCTGAATCGGTAACCCAATTGGGCCGAGCGTGTCGAACGAGCTTGCTCTCATAGAGCGCGTTCGCGAGATCGAGCGCTTTCTCGCCCGAGATACCGTCGACCTCGAATGCCGCGCCGCCCGCGATCGGCCTAGCGCGCAGGCCGCGCGCGGCGAGCCATTGCTGGACGCGATGGGTGCTTGCGCCGTCATCGACGGTGAATAGGACGCCCGGCGCTTGAACCAGGAGCGATGATCCGCGCGGGTCCGCTGTTATCGAATAGACGGTGTATCCGCGTGGGTCGTCGACCGCACGTTTGTAAATGGATCGTTCGTCTCGCCTAGCGACAACGCGAGGCGAACTGGCGGACGCGGGCGGCCGATTTGACGAAGCTTGCAGCCTCGGTTGCCGATAAAGCGGTACTTTGACCTCTATCCCCATTTCGATTTCGAGAAATTCCACGGTCCGATCCGGGCCGCAATGCATGGGGATCGCCTGTGCGAGGCTGGCGGCCGTCGTCGCGTTGCCGTCCCGCTCTCCGTGCAACGATAACGAGCCGTGGCACCCCTGTTGCCAATACTGCGCCGAGGACCCGCCGACGGACACGAAGCGTTCCGCGTACGACACGGCGGCATCGGCGTCGACCAAGCCGAAGCCGTACCGCGTGCTGTAACGATAGGCCCCCCCGGTGTAAGGGTTGTGCGCCGCCGTATGGATCCAGTTCGCAGCCGGGGCGTCCGCCATCGAAGGCAGGATGCGGGCGGTTCGGGCCAGAATGAAGCGGATGTCCCGCCAGGTCAGCTTGGGATTGGCTTGCAACATCAACGCAACCACGCCCGATACGACGGGCGCCGCTGCGGAGGTGCCGCCGAAGTAGTGAACGTATCCGTTGTCCGTGACCGGGGCGGTGATGCCGGGCTGCTGCGCGCCGAACGGTGTGAACCCGTTGTCGCTGGGGCCGCAGACGAGCAGGTTCGATCCGTTCGTGGAATAGTCGGAGCCTAATCCGTTTGCATTGACTGCGCAGACGACGAGCGCTTGCTTGGGCAAGAAATTGTCGAAATTGGCCCATTGGAAGTGAGCCGTGCGCGGATATGGCTCTCGGCCGTCCTTGTCGAGGTTGCCGGCCGCGAAGACATAGACGATCCCTTTGCCGTTGCGTCCCCGGTCGACGCCTCGGCGGGCCACGGCTTCATAGATGTCGTTTCGCGGACGGGGTATGAGGGCGTAGTGGTTCCCCCAGCTATGATGTCGACCCCCGGCGTGCCGCGCAACAGAAGATGCGGGTCGGCGACCTGCCCCGTATTGACGAGATGCCATTGGTAGGGGAACAACGGATCGTGGATCTCGCGCGCGGCGCTAGGTGCGGGCGCCTCCTCGCTGCCGCCGCAGGCGGTGAGCGCGAGGGCGAGGGCGGCGGCGAGGAAAGTGCGCGGCGCAGGAGGCGCCGGAGGATGTGCGGCTGGCCGGGGAGTACGGCCTCGTTTCGGAACGGTCATCAACGGATCCTTTGCGGTGACGGGCTAACCGTCGGGTGCCGCAAACTAACCGTTCTCAGTCGCCTCCCGCTGTCGGCGCGAACGCTTTCAGACCGACGGAAGCCCGTGTGGCGAGGGGCCGTCGAGGGCGGTGCTCACGCGCGCGCCTGACGCTTGTTCTCGATATTGGGCAGGAACATCGTGAGAATGCCGATCAGCGGCAAGAACGAACAGACCTTGTAGACGAAGCCGATGCTGGTGGCATCCGCCAAGTCGCCGAGCACAGCCGCGCCGACGCCGCCGAGCCCGAAGGCGAAGCCGAAGAACAGGCCCGCCACCATGCCGACATTGCCCGGAATGAGTTCCTGCGCGTACACGATGATCGCCGAGAACGCCGAGGCGAGCACCACGCCGATGACGACCGTGAGTACGCCCGTCCAAAAGAGATTGGCGTAGGGGAGCAGCAGCGTGAACGGCGCCACGCCGAGGATCGACGCCCAAATGACGTATTTGCGGCCGATGCGGTCGCCGATCGGGCCGCCGATGATCGTGCCCGCAGCCACGGCGGCGAGGAATACGAACAGATGGATCTGGGCGGCTTGCACCGACAGGTGGAATTTGTCGATCAGATAGAACGTGAAGTAGCTGTTCAGACTCGCGAGATAGAAGTACTTCGAGAAGACGAGTAGCACGAGCACCGTCACGGCGAGCACCACGCGCGACTTCGGCAGCGACGGGTGCGCGGCCTTCGCGCCTGCCTTTTTCTTGGTGGCCGGGTGACGGCTATACCAGCGGCCGATATTGAACAGCACGACGATCGCCACGAGCGCGGCCACGGAGAACCAGGCGATGCTGCGTTGGCCGTGCGGGATGACGATCAGCGCCGCAAGCAAGGGCCCGAGCGAGGAGCCGGCGTTGCCGCCCACTTGAAAGAGCGACTGTGCGAGCCCATAGCGCCCGCCCGAGGCCATGCGCGCCACGCGCGACGATTCCGGATGGAAGACCGACGAGCCGCAGCCCACGAGCGCGGCGGCCACGAGCAGCACGCCGAAGTTCGGCGCGATCGACATCAGCACGAGGCCGCTCAGCGTGAAGCCCATCCCGACCGGCAGCGAAAACGGCTGCGGCCGCTTGTCCGTATAGAGCCCGATGAGCGGCTGCAACAGCGAGGCGGTGATCTGATAGGTCAGCGTAATGAGGCCGATCTGAGCGAACGACAGCGAGAAGTTTTGCTTCAGCATCGGGTAGATCGCGAGAATCAGCGACTGGATCATGTCGTTGAGCAGATGCGAGAAGCTGATCGCGCCGAGCACGCCGTAGGCGGTGCGCGAAACGGCACCGGACGCTGCGTGGGTGGACGCCGGTATGGCCGGTGCCGGGTCCCCGGCAAGGGTATTTTTCTGAATACTCGTTTGCATCGTGGGCACTTTGGAAAAAAGAAAAACGTGCGCCGCCAGAAACGCGCGCGGGAAATGGAGACGTCGGCGCGATTCGTCGGCGGTATGTGTACCGAGTGTAATTTGTCCTGAAAACAATAACCGGACAAAGTTTGTCGCGTACGAGACACGTCGGGCGCGAGCCGACGCGGCTCTTTTGACGGTCGCATTTCACCGCGCGGCCTTTTTGTCCGGTTATAACGTCTGCGGCCGCGCGTCAAAAACGCCCGCTAGAGGGTTTACCTAACGATCGCGCACTAAAGAAGTGCAGCTCGGATGCCGTAGTCCCGAGAAGGTCATCAAGGATTGCGCCGCCCAACCCACGGCGGCAAGTGAAAAAAGAAGGGGATTCATATGAAGGCAGTGTCGCTGGGCAAACGTTCGAGCGCGGGGTTCGTGGCGGACGGCAGCGGGGCGGCAGGGCGGTCCCACAAGCGCACGGCGAAGTCGAAGCTCAATGCCCTCTCGGTCAAGGCTTCGCTGCGCCTGGCATTTGCCATCGTGCTCGTCGGCACGCTGCTGATCGGCGTGTTTTCGTTGATGCAGATCGAGCGCCTGAACGGCTCGACGCAATCGATCTACGAACAGGGACACGTCGCGAGCCGCGCCGTGGAGGAACTACGGGCGAACGTGCTGCGCGCGAGCCGCGCGCAAAAAATGCTGCTGACGGCGACGACCGCCAAGGAGCGCGATGAGCTCGGCGAAGACGTCGAGAAGGGGCTCGGCGCCATCAACGGCCAACTGGACACACTGCAAAAATACACGGACGCCTCCGACGCGGACGGCATCGCCGAGCAAAAGAAGTTCGCCCAAGCCGTCGGCGCGTGGGCCGGCCATCTGCGCACGTTCGTGACGCTCATCAAAGGCCAGTCGCTCGATCTGTCGCAAATGAATTGGCAGGTCGGGATGCAGGACGTCTCGCTACTCGTGGAGACGGGCAAGCTGGAAAAGCTCGTCGACGAACTCGTGGAGCGCCGCGGCACCGCGGCGAAGGCGACGATCAGCGCGTCGGCCTTCATCTTCAAGTCCTCGTTCGTCATGATCGCGGCGATGACGGTCGCGCTGATCCTCGTGGCGTTCGTCGTCAGCGAATGGGTCGTGCGGCGCCTCACGCGCCAACTCGGCGGCGAACCGGCCTATGCCAAGGAAATCGCGAGCCATATCGCGGCCGGCGATCTGTCGAACCATATCCGGCTCGGCAAGAAGGACAATTCGAGCGTGTTGTTCGCGCTGACAGAGATGCAGACCGGACTCGCCGCCACGGTCGGCGAGATCGCCGCCAGCGCGGAGGCGATCTCCTCGGCCGCCGGCGAGATCTCGATGGGCAACCTCGATTTGTCGCAACGCACGGAACAGCAGGCCGTCTCGCTCGAGCGCACGGCGACGAGCATGGAGCAGCTCACTTCGACCGTGAAGCAAAATGCCGATAACGCCAAGCAGGCCAGTTCGCTGGCCAACAACGCATCGGAGATCGCCTCCACTTGCGGCGACGTGGTGTCGCGCGTGGTCACGACGATGGGCGAAATCAACGACAGCGCCAAGAGCATCGGCGACATCATCGGCGTGATCGACGGCATTGCCTTCCAGACCAATATCTTGGCGCTGAACGCGGCCGTCGAGGCGGCGCGCGCGGGCGAACAGGGCCGCGGTTTCGCGGTCGTGGCCGGCGAAGTGCGCTCGCTCGCCCAGCGCAGCGCGGCGGCGGCCAAGGAAATCAAGACGCTCATCAACACGTCGCTCGAACGCGTCGCCAATGGCTCGAGTCTCGCGAGCGATGCGGGGCAGACGATGGACGAGGTGGTCAAGGCGGTCAAGCGCGTGACCGACATCATGGGCGAGATTTCCGCGGCATCGTCCGAACAAAGCGCGGGGATCGAGGAAGTGAACCGCGCCGTCACGCAGATGGATGCCGGTACTCAGCAAAACGCCGCGCTCGTCGAAGAAGCGACGGCCGCCGCACGTTCGCTCGACGATCAAGCGCAGGCGCTCAAGCGTCTCGTAGGGCAGTTCAAGCTGCGCGCCGGACACTGACGCGCCCTGTGATCGAATGGAAAATGGGCCGCGCAAGCGGCCCATTTTCGTTGCGGCGAGCGCCTTGCGGCGTTGTTCCGCCGCTAACGTACGGCGTTTCCGGGATGGCGCGCAGCATTGGATGCGGGCCGGGCCGCGGGCGAGACCACTACCGTGCAGGTCGTACCGGCGGCGAGCACGATGTCGTTGGGGACGCTGTCGATATGGATCCGCACGGGCACGCGCTGCGCAAGGCGCACCCAGTTGAAGGTCGGATTCACGTCGGCCACGAGCTCGCGGCTTTGCGGATTGTCGCGGTCGTAGATGCCGCGCGAGATGCTTTCCACATGGCCTTGCAGCACCCCGCCGCTCATCAGGCGGATCTGCGCGGGGTCGCCGACCTTCACGCGCGGCAGCTTCGTCTCCTCGAAATAGCCATACACCCAGAACGAATGGCTATCGACGATCGCGAGCTTGGGCGTGCCGGCCGTCGCATAGTCGCCGCGAAATACCGACAAGTTCGTGACGTAGCCGTTCACGGGCGAAATAACCGTCGTGCGCGAGAGGTTCAGCTTCGCGGCGTCGAGTGCCGCCACGGCCTGCTGATACTGCGCTTGGGCGGCCGTCGCCGCGCTCGATGCGTTTTCCCGGTTTTCCTTCGATACGACCAAGCTGTCCATGTCGGCGCGCCGCGCGGCTTCGGCGCGGCGCATCTGCCACTCGGCCCGGCGTGCGGCCACTTGCGCCTCGGCTTGCTCGACGGCCACTTGATAATGCGACGGGTCGATCCGCATCAGCACCTGGCCTTTCTTGACGAGCATGTTGTCGGCGACCGGCAATTCGACGATGGCGCCCGAAACGTCGGGTGCGATATTGACGATCTGAGCGCGCACGCGGCCGTCGCGCGTCCACGGTTCATCCATGTAATGGACCCAGAGCCGCTGGCCGATCGCCAGCGCGAGCACCAGCAGCAGGGCCGTGGCGATGAAACCGATGAGTTGTCGAAGCGTCATGATGGCGGTGAGAAAAAGCGATCGGCGAAAAAATCAACGGTAGACGGCGAGCCCGAGCGCGCCGCAGATGCAGGCGAGCAGGCTCGCGCGAAAGAGGGCGGGATGCCAGACGAAACGGTACAAGCCGATCTGCGCCAGCAGGCGGTCGGCCAGCCAGGTCAGCGCCGCTCCGCCGATGCACAGGGGGATGAGCCCGGGAATATAAGCGCCGAGCACGGCGATCTCGCGAGTCATGGGAAAAGCTCCTTCAAGCCGCCGCCGCGGTATCGCGGCGAGCCTCGCCCGCATAGCGCGCGAGCGGCGATTGAGGGTCGATGAGCGCCGTGCGGACGAAGTGCAGGTAGCTCAGGATACGTTGCAGACGGTGCCGGTCCTCGCGCGGCGGCGCGAATGCCGCAAGTGCTTGCTGCGTGGCGGCGATCGCATCGAAATTGGCGGCCAGCGCCGCGTCGAGGCGCGCATCGGTCGGTTGCGTGAAGAGTGCGGTCAGGGCCTTGGCCGACAGTGTGATGGCGCGCCGCCAAGGCATCGTGCGCGCGTAGCGTGCGTCGCTCGGCAACGCGCTCAGTTCGCGGCGCAGGTCGATGACGGCGTGCCCGACTTCCAGCACGGCGATCAGCCACGCGAGCGAGCGGCGTTGCTCGGCCGGATCGTGTTCCATCAAAGCATGGGCTTGAAACGCCAAATCGCGGGCCCGGCTTTCGAAGCGCGAGCGCACGCGAGCGATCGGGGCCCGGCAGGCCCAGACGACCTGGCGCCGCAAATCCGCGACGAGGTGGCGGCGCAGCCAGGGCGTCGATGGCGGCAGGAGCACCGCGAAGGCGACCGCGCTCGCGATCATCGACAAAATCAGCGCGGCCGCGTCGTTCGCGTAGCCCGCCGGGTCGTAATGCACGAGGTTGTCGGGGCCCGCGAGCACGCAGAAGAAGATGCAGTAGCCGGCGCCGTAGCCCGCGAATTTGGGCCGCGTCGTCATCAAGATGCCGAGGGCGAGCGCCGGGGCCAGCGCGGCGCACAGCAGCGGGAAGCCGTCGATGTGCGGGTAGACGCCGAACACGACGATAAATCCGGTTACCGTGGCCAGGGTCGTGCCGAGCGCCATCTGATAGGTCATGCGCGTGGGGCGCGGCGAGGACGAGGCCAGCGCGCATACGGCTGCCGCGTTCAGCACGAGCGTCGCGCCGTTGGGCCAAGCGGAGGCGATCCAGAACGTGCTGAGCACGGCCATCACGATCGCACCGCGCACGCCGGCCACGAACGTTAGGACGGCGTTGGTCTTCGGCTCGTAGCGCTCGGGCGTGCGCTCGCGCGCGTGCGTCGACGCGGCGAGCGACGCATACGTCAACGCATAGGCATGCATGTCGTCCACGAACCGGTAGAGCAGTTCCGAGGCGGTGTCGAAGTCGAGCAGCGCAAAGCCGGGCCGCTGCGCCAGCACCGCGCGTTGCTCGCGCACGCGCCGCGGCAGGGCGGCTTTGAATGCCTCGAGTTTGCTTGCCGAACCGGCGGCATCGGCGGCGCTCAGCACGGGCTCCCCGGGGGTGTGCAGCAGCGGGGCAAGCTCCTTGAAATACGGCTCGAGCGCGTCCACGGCATCCATTGCCCCGGCGGCCCGCAGGCGATTCATCAGTTGATGCAGCGCGTGAAAGCGCGTCGAGGCCGTCATGAACTCGCTATTGAGCCGCGCAAGCCGCCCGCTGCGGCCGCGCGACTCCGGCCCCTCGAAAACGGCGACGCTGCGCATAGCCTCGAAGCCGACGATCTCGGCGAGAAAGCGCGCGTTTTGCTTCTCGATTTGCGCGCGATCGACGTGTCCCGACAGCGCGGCCGCGACGTATTCGACGAAGGCCGAAAAGCGGGCGCGCACCGTGGTCCGCATTTGCGTGCTCGCTTGCTGCGGAAAAACGAGGGCGCCGACGAGGCCCGCGCAGACCACGCCCAGCGTGACTTCCGCGGCGCGCGTCAGCGCCGACAGAAAGGCGGTATCGGGGTGCTGCGCCGCGGGGATGCCGATCAGCGCGGCCGTGTAACCGGCAAGCAAGAAACCGTAGGAGCGGAAGTTGCGGTTGCGCGCGGCACCGGCGGTGCAGATGCCGGTCCACAGCGCCAGCGCGCCGAGAAAGAGTTCGCGCTGCGGCGCAAACACGGCCACGAGCGCGAGCGTTGCGACGAGGCCGACGAGCGTGCCGCCGATACGGTAAAAGCTCTTGGCCAGAATGGCGCCGCTCTGCGGCTGCATGACGATGAAGACGGTCGTCATGGCGGTGCGCGGTTGCGGCAGATCGAGCCGCATCGCAATGCCGAGGGCGAGAAAGGCTGCGGCGAGCGCCTTGACGAGATAGATCCAAGTGAGCCCGTCGGTGCGCGCCCAATCGAAAAGAGCGGCCTGGAGCGCGGGCAGCGAACGCGGCGAATGCAAGGCGGGATCCGGCATGGCGGCCATCCTAGCGGGAGGCGGCGGGCGCGTCGCCGGCCTCGTGCGCGCCGCGGCCGGCCGCGCTGTCCGCTGCGAGGCGATGCTTCACCCGCTCGCCGAGCGAAACATGCGGCGTGGGCTGCATGGCGTCGGTATCGGGACCGTCGGCCGGCACCGTGAGCCCGCCGCCCAATGCGCCCATCAGCGATGCGTAGGCGGCGAGCCGCGCCGCCCGTATCTGGGCCACGCCTTGCTGGGCCCCGAGCCATTGCGTTTCGCTGACGACGACGTTGACGTAGTCGTTCAAGCCGCGCTTATAGCCGACTTGCGCGAGCCGCAGGCTGCGTTCGGCGACGCTTGCGGAGCGCTCGGCGTCGCCTTGCTGAGCGGCGAGCGAATGCAACTGCACGATCTGGTCGGCGATCTGCTTGAGGGCGGCCACGACCGTCGAATCGTAGTGGTCGACGGCCTCGTCGTAACCGGCCGCCGCGGCGCCGAGCCTTGCCCGGAGCGCGCCGCCTTCGAAGATCGGCAAGGAAAGCGCCGGTCCGGCGGTCCAGGCGCCGTTGGCCGCGTGCAGGAATTGGAACAATGGGCCGCCGGCCGCGAATCCGCCGAGCGACGCCATCAAATCGATGTTGGGATAAAACGCGGCATGCGCCACGTCGATCCCGCGCGCGGCGCCCGCGACGGCCCAGCGGGCCGCGACGACGTCGGGCCGGTGTCCGATCAATTCCGCGGGCAGGGCCGAGGGCAACGCGACGGGCGCATCGAGCGCGAGGGCGGGCCGGTTCAGGGCGGCGCCGAAGCCCGGGCCCTTGCCCGTCAGGGCGGCAAGCTCGTTGCGGTCGAGATCGATCGCCTCGTGCAGCGCTTCGATGCGGCGTTCGTATTCGGGCAGCGGCGCCTGCGCCTGCGCCAGTTCCAGTTGCGTGCCGATGCCGCCGGCGAGCCGGCGTTGAGCGAGCGCCACGAGTTGCTGCTGACGCGCGAGCGTATCGCTCGCGATGTCGAGTAGCGCGTATTGTTTCGACAAATCGACGTAGGCGCGCACGAGATTCACTTCGAGCTCGAGCTGCGCGGCACGCCGGTCGGCCACGCGTTGGTGCGCGGCGTCGAGCGAGCGTTCGTGCTCGTGCTCGTCCGCGCCCCACAGATCCAACCGGTACGAGAATCCGAGCGTGCCCGTGTTGTTCCAGGTATTTTGATTGGCGAGCTCGCCGGGCCCGTAATAAAGCGGATTGTCGGACCAGTGCTGCCGCGTAATCGACACATTGCCGTTCACGCGCGGCAGCAGCGCGGCGGCGCTCACGCCGGCCAGCGATTGCGCTTCGCGCACGCGTGCGTCGGCGGCGGCCAGCGACGGGTTGTCGGCGAAGGCGGCCGCCACGAGCGAATCGAGCTGCGGGTCGTGGAACGCACGCCACCAATCTGCATCCGGCCAGCGAGCGCTGCGCTCGGCGGCTTGCACGGCGGCGCCGGCGTCGAGTGCCGACGCATCGAGCGGCGTTTGTTGCGGCGCAATGCCGCGGCTGCTCGCACAACCGGCCATTATTATCGACACTGCAAGAAATGCGCTCGCGAGACACACCTTGCCGAACGGCAAACGCACGATTTTCTCCCTTCGGCCACGTTATTGAACGCAACCGATTATATTTTTCAGCGGATTGTCGAATAAGCCGTAAGGATGTAACGCATTCTTGCCTCTTTTGAGATAATCCGCGTTGCGGAACATGCAACAATCGCAGCGCACAGGGACAAAGGGGTGGGTATGGACACGCTTCAAAATATGCGCGTATTCGTGCGCGTCGTGGAGTCGGGCAGTTTCACCGCGGCGGCGCAGCACTTGAACACGACGACCGCATATGCTTCGCGCGCCGTATCGGATCTCGAAGCGCATCTGCATACGCGGTTGCTGAACCGGACGACGCGCCGCATCGCGTTGACCGAGGCGGGCGAGCGCTATCTGCAGCGCTGCCAGCAGATTCTCGCGTACGTCGAGCAGGCCGAAGCCGAGGCGAGCGACGCGCACGCGCGCCCGTCGGGCAAGCTTCGCTTGCACGCGATGGCGAGTTTCGGCACGCGCTACATCGTGCCCGCGGTCGCGCGCTACCAACGGCGCTATCCCGACGTTGCCGTCGATCTGACGCTTGCTCAGCGAATTCCGGACCTGCTCGACGAGGGTTACGACGTTTCGGTCGTGGTCGGGCGCGATCTGCCCGATTCGGGGCTTATTTCGCAGCGGCTCGGCAACGTCTTCAGTATCGCGTGCGCGTCGCCGTCCTATTTGGAGCGGCGCGGCGTGCCGCGCACGCCGGCGGACCTCGCCAACCATACGTGCCTGCGGATCGTGACGCCGGCATCGGTGTTCGACAAATGGAATTTCGACGGCCCGGGCGGCACGGAGACGATCACCGTGACTTCGCCGACGTTCCAAGTCAATGGCGCCGACTCGATGGCGGTTGCTGTCCGCGAGGGAATGGGCATCGCCGTGTTGCCGACCTACGCGGCGATGCGCTGGCTCGAAACCGGGGAATTAGTCTGGATATTGCCTGAGTACACATCGATGCCGCTCAACATCTACGCGCTCTATCCGTCGCGGCAGTATCTCGATGCGAAGATCCGCACGTGGGTGGATTTTTTGCATGACGAATTGCCCGCGACGTTTGCCGTGGAGCAAGAGGCGTTGCGAAAATTCGCGCATACTTGACCGCCGCGCGGTGTTCGCGCGGAGCGGGCCGGCGCGGCACGCCGGCTCGGCAACAAAAGTAAAAACCGGCAGGCCTCAGTGCCTGGTTCGATGCCAGTTCAGCATATGGTGCTCGGCCAGCCAGTGATGAATCATGCCTTCGCCGTTGTGCTCGCGTTTGTACGAGCGTGATTCGAAAATCGTCAGTGCAAGCAGCACGAGCAGTCCGACACCTAACCCGACCAGGCCGGCGATCGATTCAGCGTCCATGGCAGCCTCCTTTCGCGATTTCGTGAACTCGCGCATCTACATACTAGGACAATGCGTGCGAAATGGAGGCGCCAGGCGCGAGGCGGCGCGCTAGTCGCGCTCTTGCACGCAAACCCACGGCGAGACGACGACAGCCCAAAGCTTCGGATCGCGCGAGGCGAAATCGGCCGCGGTTTCCGCTTGCATTCGCTCGACGAGGCCGGCGGAAAGCCATTGCGTCACCTGCGCGGCGTCGTCCTCGGCAATCGCCGCGGCGACCGTGACGAGGTCCATGTCCCGTGCGACGCGCAGCAGCATGCCGCGCGCGAAAAAACGCTCCAGCTCGGGCCAGGCGATCTGCGCCGTTTCGGCGAGCAACTTGAGGTACAGCGGGCTTTGGCCGGGTTGGCCGGTTTCGGCGGGGCGCTCGGGGGAGGTCATGGCGATGGCAGGGTTCATGCTCGGGGTCGTCACTATAAACCATCGCGGCATCGGCCCGCGCCGCCGCCCCGCGGTGCCGCGTTACAATCGCCGCGCCCTTTCGATTCAGTCCAGTCACGAGGTGATCATGTCAGGCGCCGTTGCCGTTTCGAAATACGACCCGTTTGCCCGCTTGCTTCATTGGCTCATCGTGCTGTTGCTCGTCGCGCAGTACGTCGTCGCATGGACGATGCCGGAGATTCATCGCGGCACGCGGCCCGAGGGCCTCATCGTCGTGCACCTGGACTTGGGTGCGTTCATCATCGCGGTCATGATCGTGCGCGTGTTGTGGCGCATCGCGCGCAAGGAACCCGATGTCGTCGAAGGCACGCCCTTCACGCGCGGCGTGGCCTATTTGACGCATGGTCTGCTTTATCTGCTCCTTATCGTCCAGCCCCTCATGGGGTGGGCCAACGCCTCCTCGCGCGGCTGGCAGGTGACGCTCGCCGGCATCGATTTGCCCGCGCTCTCGGCCAAAGGCTCGGCACTCGGTCACACCCTCGGCGATGCGCATCGGCTCCTCGCATGGGGCATGCTCGTGCTGATCGGCCTGCATGTTTTGGCGGCGCTCTACCATCACTTCGTTTTGCACGATCGCGTGTTGCGCCGCATGGCATAACGTACGCGCGAGCCACTCGGCGCGGCCGCCAATTCGCTAGCGTGCGTTCAACCGAGTGCGCGCAAGTCGCGCCGCACGATCTTGCCCGTGGCGGTCATCGGCAGGCTATCGACGAAGGCGACGGCGCGCGGGTATTCGTGCGCCGCCAGCCGGGTGCGCACGTGATCTTGAATCTCGCTGACGAGCGTGTCGCTGGGTTCGTACCCGGCGTTCAGGACGATGAACGCTTTGACGATTTCCGTGCGCGTCGCGTCAGGCACGCCGACCACGGCGGCCATGCGCACGGCCGGATGCCCGAGCAGACAGTCCTCGATCGGTCCGGGGCCGATCCGATAGCCGGCGCTCGTGATGACGTCGTCGTTGCGTCCGACGAAGCGAATGAAGCCGTCGGCATCCATGACGCCGATGTCGCCCGTGACGAGATAGTCGCCCGCGAATTTTTCTCGCGTTGCCTCGAGATTGCGCCAGTACCCGAGGAACATGACCGGGTCGGGTGCGCGGATGCCGATATTGCCTTCGGTGCCGATCGGTAAGACGCGGCCCGCATCGTCGACGATCTCGACGCGATGGCCCGGCACCGCCTTGCCGATCGAGCCGATGCGCGGCTCGAACAGCGCGGCGCACGAACTGACGACGACATTGCATTCCGTCTGCCCATAGAACTCGTTGAGCGTGACGCCGAGGGCGTCGCGCCCCCATTCGATCAATTCCTCGCCGAGCGATTCGCCGCCGCTCGATACCGCGACGAGCGAGAGGTTATGCCGCTCGCGGGGACGCTCGACCGTGCGCAGCATTTTGAGCGCCGTGGGCGGCAAGAACGCATGCGAGACTTGGTGCCGTGCCATCAAGTCGAACGCGGCGTCGGCGTCGAACTTCTCGAAGCGGCGGGCCAGCACGGGAATGCCGTGGTGCCAGGCGGGCAGCAGCACGTCGAGCAGCCCGCCGATCCACGCCCAGTCGGCCGGCGTCCACATGAGCCGCGCGTTCTCCGGGAAGAACGCTTGCGGCATCTCGACGCCCGGCAGATGCCCGAGCAGCACGCGATGGGCGTGCAGCGCACCCTTCGGCTTGCCTGTGGTGCCCGAGGTATAGATGATGACGGCGGGGTCGTCGGCGCGCGTATCCACGGGTTCGAGCACGCGCACCTCATGTTCGAGCGATGACCACAGCGGCAGCGCACCGGCCGCTCGCAAGGTCTCGTGCTCGCCGTCGATGCAGTAGATCGTCTTCAACTGCGGCAGCGAAGCGCGAATCTGTTCGATCTTTTGCAAGCCGGCCGTATCGGTGACGAGCGCGACGGCGCCGCTATCGGCCAGGCGGTACTGCAAAGCCTCGACACCGAACAGCGCGAACAAGGGCACGGCGATTGCGCCGAGCTTATAGGCGGCCAGATGCGCGAGCGCCGTCTCGGGCGCTTGCGGCAAGAAGATGCCTACGCGTTCGCCGCGCGTCACGCCGTGCCGCGCGAAGCTATGGGCCAGTTGATTCGAAAGCGCCTTGAGCTCGTCGAAGCTGTAGCGCAGCACCATGCCGTCGCGCCGTTCGTAGACGAGGGCGGGGCGGTGGGTGCCGTCGGCCCATTTATCGCAGGCGTCGACGCCGATGTTGTAGTGCTCGGGGATGCGCCATGTAAAGCCGGCGACGAGCGATTCATAGCTGTTGGTGCGGGCAAGCATGCCGTGTCTCCTTCAATCCTCTTATCTTCGGTCGACCCAATCAATTCATCGAAAAAAATCGACAAAAATACAGAACAATTGCGAATCGATCGATTATGTCAGGTGATAGGCGGCTAATCACCCGACGAACCGTAATTGAAGATATCGCTCTTCATCCCCTGTCGGTTGGCCTTTCCCGCTGGCTGACTCGGGTTTTCACTAACGACATGACGGCCAATTGCCGAGCGAGGCCCTATTTCTATGACATTATCTCTGCACTATGTGCCAATTGCCGCTCTTTTTGCAATAAACCGATTGTGCATGTATTGCGAAATCGGTAAATTTGTAATCGGCGCATGGCGAACCGGTCCTTTGCCTCACTGCGCCGAACCCCCGTTGGCCCGGCTCGTCCGGGCCTCTTTTTTTGCGGAGCGGCGCATTGGCCTTTACTTTAACGCGACGGCAGATAGCGTGAAGGGTCGATCGATCGTCCGCCGTAGCGCAATTCGAAGTGAAGGGCGACGCGGTCGTTGTCCGTATCGCCCATCTCCGCGATCTTCTGACCTTGCGTCACGCGCTCGCCTTCCTTCACGAACAGCGTTCGATTGTGCGCATACGCTGTTAGGAAATCGCCCTCGTGTTTGACGATGAGCAAGTTGCCGTATCCACGTAAGCCGTTGCCCGCATAGACGACCGTACCCGGTGCGGCCGCAACGATCGGCGTGCCCGCCGTGTTGGCGATGTCGATGCCTTTGTAGTTGACGCCGTCGAACCCGTGCACGAGCTTGCCCGTGGTGGGCCATATGAGCGAGATCCCGTTGGCGGGCGCGGCCGCGCCTGGCGCCGCGCCGGTGCTCGTTGCGTTGCTGGTCCCGGGCGAGGCCGAAGCCGTGCCCGGGGCCGTACGAACCGGGGCGCCCGCCGCCGCTTTCGAGCCCGGCGGCGCAACGCGCAGCACTTGACCTACTTCGATCGAATCGGGATTCGTCAAATTGTTCCAGCGGACGATGCTTTGAACCGACTCGTGATTCGCGCGCGCGATCTTGCTGACCGTGTCGCCGCGCTCGACGCGATAATACCCAGGCCCGACCGGCGCCGACCCGCATGCGGCCAGCACCGCCCCCAGCGGCACGCACGCGAGCCGCATCATTGTTTTGCGCAACATTGAACCTCGCTTGACGCTTTCAAACGCGCCGCCGCGCCGAAATGGCGACGCGGCGGACAAACGCCCGATTGTAACGGCGCTCAGCGTACGAATGTGCGTAAATGCGGCAAATCGGACCGGCGCTCGCGAGCGCGGACCGGTCAGTCGAGTCCGGTGACCCGCATCGCAAGCGACGCCGTCTCGACGCGGCCGGGCTCCAGCCAGCGCAGGCCGAGCCCGTTATGAATCGCGTCGGGCAGCCCGAGCCAAGGCTCGACGCAGTAAAAATCGGAGCCGTCGGCTTCGGTCCAGGTCGTGACCGCGTACCAGGGCACCGAGCCTTCGCGGTCGAGGTCGATCTCGATGCGCCGGCGCAGCGCCGGACACTCGAGCCGAACCGGCGCCTCCGGAATGCCTTGCAGGCAGTGAAAGCGATCGTGAATCAGCGGATCGCTGAGCGCATAGCGCGCGGCACCCGGCTCCGGGGCACTGATCGAACCGTCCTCGAGTTGACGGCGGCGTTCGGTGGGCGGCAACGCGAGCGTGGTTTCGCCGCGCAGCGTGTGCGGCAATGCGAAATAGAAGTGGTGTCCGGCGTAATAGGGTAGCGGCGTATCGCTCAAATTCGTGGTGCTCAGCGTCACGTCGAGCGTGTGCGTATCGACCAGCCGGTACGACGCTTCGAAGCGGAACGCGAACGGATACTGCGCGCGCGTCGCCTCGGTGTCGGTCAGCGTCATGCGCACGCCGCGGCCGTCGGCATCCACCTCGCAGGCGAACGGCAAATCGCGCGCGAAGCCGTGCACGGGCAGCGTGCGTACGACGCCTTGCGCGTCGCGCCACTCGCCGAGGCGGCCATCGACGCGATGCCGCCCGAGGAACGGGAATAACAGCGGATTGCCGCCGCGCACGCGAGGCACGTTGCTCCAATCGGGCGCCTCGGGCCAATGGATGATGAGGTCGTCGCCGATGCGCCAACTGAGCAGTCGTCCGCCCAATTGCGGTGCAAGCTGAAGGCGCGAGGCGCCGTACGCGATATCGACGAGGGCGGGCGGCAAGGAATCGGTCATGATGGACGGTATTCGATGAGGTTCAAAAGGTGGCGCTCGATGCTTGGAAAGCCCGCACCATGGCCGCGGGCGACATGCGATTGTGCCTCGGGATCGCGTCGGGAAAAACCCTGGTGGGGAAATTGCCGCTTCCGAGGGCAGGCGCCCAGGCGCATAATGGCTTCGCCTGCGGATATTTTGTCTTTTTCAGCCGTGGCGCGACCCGTGTCGCACCGGGCCGCCGCTGTCGCCGCCGTCCGCTGAAGCGTCAACCGCAAACCGTTCCGGAGCCATCATGGATCTCGCCATGGCAATGGGCCTTTCGCTGTTCGGCATCTTCGCCGGCAGCACGGTCTTCTTCTTTTACCGCCTCCCGCGCTGACCGGCGCGTTCGCCGGTGCGCCCCCGCGCGGCCTGAGCCGCGCCGCGTCGGTTCGATCCCACGGTTTAACGTTTGCCCACGCCCGCCGCGCGTCGGCTTGACGTACGTCAAACTGACGCAGCGCCTGTTTTCGTATCGTGGGAGGGTTAATCGAACCGTCCATGATCATGACCGAGAACCAGCACACGGCGGGCGGGGATTATCACTTGTCCGCACGGGACGTGACGATCTCCCGCATCGATACGACGGGGCGCATCGTCTACGTCAACGAAGCATTCATCAAGAGCAGCGGCTATACGCGCGAAGAACTGACGGGGCAGCCGCAAAGCATCGTCCGCCATCCGGACATGCCGCGCGAGGTATTCCGCGACCTGTGGCATACGATCGAGCACGATCAGCCGTGGACCGGCCTGCTGAAAAACCAGCGCAAGAACGGCCAGGCCTATTGGGTCGTGGCCAACGTCACGCCCGTATTCGAACACGGCAGAAAGGTCGGGTACATGGCCGTGCGCACGAAGCCCACGGACGAGCAAGTCGACGAGGCCGAGTCGCTCTACGAGATACTTAGAAATCCTAACGATGGGCGCATGCGACTGTCGGGCGGCGAGGTGAGGCGAACGGGCGCGCGCGGCGCCGTCGATCGCGTCATGAGGTTGCCCGTCGCGCTGCGCGTGTGGGGCGTCATGGCGCTCTTGATGGCGCTGTTCGGATTGCAATTCGCCGCGACGACGCATTCGTTCGTGCCGGGCCTGTCGGCGCAAACGCTCGGTGCGGTGCTGGCCGGGCTCGGCGTCGCCACGGCGGCCGTGACGGGCCTTTATCTGATGCGCGAAGTGCTCGCGCCGCTCAAGGCGCTCAACGATAGTGCTCGCGATGTGCTCTGCGGCCATATCCAAGCGCTCTTTCCCGAGCGCGGCGACGCGCAGGCCAGGCGGCTCGCGCGCATGCTCAATCAGATGAATGCGAAGCTGATCGGTATTTTGATCGACGCGAAAGTCTCGATCGACGTCATCGAGCGCGCGACGCAGGAGTTCGCGAACGGTACCGCCGATCTCGCCAACCGCACCGACGAGCAGGCGAGCGCCATCGAGCAGACGACGGCGAGCCTCG
Organism: Trinickia diaoshuihuensis; assembly: GCF_003390925.1. Lineage (GTDB taxonomy): Bacteria > Pseudomonadota > Gammaproteobacteria > Burkholderiales > Burkholderiaceae > Trinickia > Trinickia diaoshuihuensis. The sequence continues at coordinate 179,992 of NZ_QUBS01000089.1, forward strand.
CGGAGATCACCGAAACCGCCGAGCGCAATGCGATCGGGGCGGAGCGTGCGAATGCGACGGGCCACGAGACGGCCGAATCGGCGGAAAGCGCGGCGCGCGAAGTGCAACGAACGGTGGAAGTGATGGCGCAGGTGCGCGATCACTCGCGCAAGATCGCCGAGATCACCTCGATGATCGACGGCATCGCCTTCCAAACGAACATCATCGCACTGAACGCCTCGGTCGAGGCCGCGCGCGCCGGCCAGTACGGCCGCGGTTTCGCGGTCGTCGCCACCGAGGTGCGCAACCTAGCGCAACGCGCGGCGGGCGCGGCCAGGGAGATCAAGGATCTCGTCGAAACTTCGCTCGACACGGTCACGGCGGCGACGCAAACGGCGAGCCGGGCTGGGGAAACGATGAACACGGTCGAGCAATTCGTGACCCGGCTCACGGCGACGCTCGACGAGATCGTGCTGGCCAGCCGCGGGCAGAGCGCGCAGATCGCGCAGATCAACGAGGCCGTCGGGCAGGTCTCGGAGATCACGCAACGTAATGCCGCGCTCGTCGAACAATCGGCAGCCGCGTCGATGGGATTGCGCCAACAGACCCAATCGCTCGAATCGGCCGTGAGCGTTTTTCACCTTGCCGGGGAGGCGGCGCACGCGCCGTAAACGGCGTCGCGCACATGCAGCGTGAAGGGACCGCACATCCCTTCGAACGCCGCATTCGTCAATGCGACGACGGTGAGTTCGGCCGACGGATCGACGAACCAACTGTGGCCGTAGACACCGCCCCATTGAATCGTGCCCTTGCTTTGGGGCGTGCAGTCTAGCGCGGGATCTTCGAGTACCGCCCAGCCGTAACCGAACCCCCAGCCCGGCCCCACGGTCTGCGCTTGCGCGCGCACATGAGGCTGCATCATGCGAGCGATCGTCGCTGATTCGACGATTGGTGCGCCGCCCCGGCGAATCGTCTCGAACAACGTCAAGACATCGGGTGCGCTGCCGATCATGCCCGCTCCGCCCGAAGGGAACGCATGTGCCGCATACGCGCGCTGGGGCGAAAATTTCACGCAATGACCGATTTCCCGCGGCAAGCGCGCCGCAGTATCGCCGCTCATGCGCCGCGGCTCGGGCTGGGCGTCGACGTAGGGCACGACGAGCGGCGTACCCGGCGGCACGCCGAACGCGGCGCTGCGCATGCCGAGCGGACCGGTGACGAGGGTCTCGATCGCCGCAGGCAACGACTGCCCGGTCACGCGTTCGATCACGGCACCGAGCACGTCGTAGGCGACCGAATAGCGATGCGCGGTGCCCGGCGCAAAGCCGAGCGGCGCTTGCGCGATGCGACGCACGTTTTCGTCGAGGTCGAAGTCGACGAGATCGAGGCCGTCGGAGATGCCCAGGCGATGGTAGAGGCCCTGCGTCGAGCCGGGCTCAGTGCGAAAGCCGTAATCGAGGCCGGCCGTATGCGTCAGTAAATGATGGACCGTGATGACGGGCTCTGCGCCGTCATCGCAGCGCGGCGTGAACGAGGGCAGCCATCGCGTGAGCGGATCGTCGAGCGAAAGCGCGCCGCGCTCGGCGAGGGCTAGCGTGGCCAGTGCCACGATCGGCTTGGTGACCGAGGCGAGCCGAAAGCGGCTATCGATTTGCATCGGTAGTCCCGCTTCTCGATCGGCGAATCCGGCCGCGCGCGCATAAACGGGTTCGCCGCGGTGGGCAACGAGCACGACGCCGCCCACGATGCGGCGCTCGTCGATGGCTGCATCGAGCGCATCGTCGAGCCGCGAGACCATCGCGGGGCGATCGATGATGCCGGCTTGCGAGGCGTCAGGAGCGGCGGTGGGGTGATCCAAGGCAGAGACTGATGACATGAGCGGGCCTTTCAAAAAAGGTCGAGACGTCCGTCAATCTAGCGCTTCCACAGCGTAAGAAAAAGTCTGTTATGGTTGATGCGCCATGAAGAAAAACTTAACGATAAAACCCGAGCCGCTCGGCGGGCTCACTGCGTTTCGCGCGGTGGCGGAGGCGGGCAGCTTCCGCGCGGCGGCCGACCGGCTCGGCATCAGCGCGTCGGCCGTATCGCAAAGCGTCCATGCGCTCGAAGCTCGCCTGGGCGTCGCGCTGTTCAATCGAACGAGCCGCACCGTCTCGCTCAGCGAAGCGGGGCGCTTTTTGCTCGAGCACGTCGATCCGTCGCTGGCCCGCATCGAAGCCGCAATGCAGCGGCTGCGCGAAGGCGATGCCCAGCCGTCGGGGCTGCTAAGGATCAACCTCTCGCGGCTCGCCAATACGCTGTTCGTGAAGCCGCGTCTGCCCGAGTTTCTCGCGCGTTATCCGCGTGTCGACCTCGAGCTCTACACGGACGATACGCTGGCCGACGTGGTGGGCGGCGGCTTCGATGCGGGGATTCGTCCCGGACGCCATCTCGCGCAAGACATGATCGCCTTGCCGCTCGATCGCGGACTGCGCCGAGCGGTGGTCGGCGCGCCGTCATACCTCGAGCGTCATGGTGTCCCCAAGACCTTGGCCGATCTTGCCCGGCACGATTGCATTCGTTTCCGCCTGCCCGGCTCGGGGCGCATCTACCCGTGGCAGTTCAGCGAACGCGGCAAGGCGTTGCAGCTCGATGTCAAAGGCCGGCTCGTATTCATCGACGACGACCTGTGCCGGGAATCGGCGCGGGCGGGGCTCGGCCTCGCACAGCAATTCGAGGCGGCGATCGCGGACGATCTGGCCGCGCGGCGGCTCGTGCCGGTCCTCGAAGCGTACGCGCCGCCGCCGATCCGGTTTTATATCTACTTCCCGAAGCGGGACTATCAGCCGCTGAAATTGCGCGCGTTCGTCGATTTTCTACGCGAGCCATTGCGTTAGCCCTTCAGGAAAGGAACATGCGGTATGCACGGTTTTCCGTTTCTTCTCGATGCGGATAGCCGAGCGAGGACAGAAAACGCGCGAACTCATCGCGCTGTTCGGCCGGCGCCTGCATCCCGACGAGGATCGAGCTTTGATCGGCGCCCTGGTTGCGATAGTGAAACAGGCTAATGTTCCAGTGCGGCGCCATCGACGAGAGGAACTTCATTAGCGCGCCCGGCCGCTCGGGAAACTCGAAGCGAAAGAGCCGCTCCTCGCGCGCAAGCGGCGAGCGGCCCCCGACCATATAACGCACGTGTTGTTTGGCGAGCTCGTCGCCGGTCAAATCGACCGTCGGGAAGCCGCCGGCCTCGAAGGCGCCGGCAAGGCGCGCCGATTCGCCGCGGTGCTCGGTCTGCACGCCGACGAACAAATGGGCGCGGTCGGCATGGGCGATGCGATAGTTGAACTCGGTGACTTGCCGCTCGCCGACGAGCTCGCAAAAGCGCTTGAAGCTGCCGTGGCGCTCGGGCAGGGTGACGGCGAACAGGGCTTCGCGCGCTTCGCCCACTTCGGCCCGCTCGGCCACGAAACGCATGCGATCGAAATTCATATTGGCGCCCGAGGTCAGCGCGACGAGCGTTTCGCCGGCGATGCCGGTGCGTTGCGCATAACGCTTCGCGCCCGCAACGGCCATCGCGCCGGCCGGCTCGAGCAAGCTGCGCGTGTCTTGGAAGACATCCTTGATTGCCGCGCACAGCGCGTCGGTATCGACTGTGATGACTTCGTCGAGATAGGCGCTGCACAGGCGGAAGGTTTCCTCGCCGACGAGTTTGACCGCGGTGCCGTCGGAGAATAGTCCCACCTCGTCGAGTTCGACGCGCCGTCCGGCGGCCAGCGATTGCGCCATGGCGCACGAATCCTCGGTTTGGACGCCGACGATACGCACGTCGGGCCGCACGGCCTTCATGTAAGCGGCGACGCCGGCGGCGAGACTGCCGCCGCCGATCGGCACGAAGATCGCGTGGATGGGTCCTTGGTGTTGCCGAGCGATCTCCATCGCAACGGTGCCTTGTCCCGCGATGACGTACGGATCGTCGAAGGCGGGGATGAACGTGAGATCTTGCTGATGCTGCAGGCGCCGCCCGTGCGCGTAGGCCTCGCTATACGATTCGCCGGCGAGCACCACTTCGACCGTCGGCCCGCCATGGGCGCGCACGGCGTCGACCTTCACGCGCGGCGCTGTTTCCGGCACGACGATGACCGCGCGCACGCCGAGCTTGGCCGCCGATAGCGCGACGCCTTGTGCGTGATTGCCGGCCGACGCCGTAATCACGCCGCGCTCCAGCGCTTCGCGCGAGAGGTGCGCCATCTTGTTGTAGGCGCCGCGCAGCTTGAAGGAGAACACGCTTTGCTGGTCCTCGCGCTTGAGATACAGCGCGTTGCCGAGCCGGGCCGATAGACGCGGGGCATGCTGCAGGTCGGTTTGCCGCGCGACGTCGTAGACGCGGGCGGTCAAAATCATTTGCAGGTAGTCGGCCGGCGTGCCCGGGCTTTGTGTGCAATCGACGGCGTGCGGGTCGAGCGAGGTCTGCATGTCAGGCTCCTTGTGTCGCGTGGTATGGCAAGGAAGCCCAAGGCGGAAATAAAAAAACCCGCCTATTGGGCGGGTTTTCGTGACTGCTGCTTATGCGCGCTAACCCACCATTCTCGGAATGGCGGGAATAATGATGGCGATGGGCAGTTGGCGGCAGTTCATGCGGCTAAGGATGGCGTATCGGCGCGCGACTGTCAATCTCCGCGTGCGGCGACGCCTTGCTCGTCGCTGCCGAGTGCCGCACTCCGGGCGCGCGGTGTTGTATCGGATTCGCTGACGATGAGCGGATAGATTACGGCCGCGACGACGGCGCCCACCACCGGCGCCAGCCAGAACAGCCAAAGTTGATCGAGCGCCGCGCCGCCGGCGACGAGCGCGGGGCCCGTCGAGCGGGCGGCATTGACCGAAGTGCCGGTGACGGGAATCGTCACGAGGTGAATGAGGGTAAGGCACAGGCCGATGACGAGCCCGGCGAAACCGGCTGGGGCGCGCTTGTCGGTGGCCCCCAGCACGACGAAGACGAAAAACGCGGTCATCACCGCTTCGCATAGGAAGGCCGCCTGCATCGTATAGTGACCGGGCGAATGTTCGCCGAAGCCGTTCGATGCGAATCCGCTCGCGGCGGCATCGAAACCGGGCGCGCCGCTCACGATGAACTTGAGCACGAAGGCGGCGGCGGTCGCGCCGATCACTTGCGCGGCCACGTAGGGCACGACGTGCTTGGTCTCGAAGCGTCCCGCCACGGTCAGCCCGATGGTGACGGCCGGATTCATATGGCCGCCCGAGACGGGACCGATCGCGTAAATCATCGTCGCCACCGCAAGACCGAATGCGAGCGACACGCCTACGAGCCCAATACCGCCGCTATCGGCGGACGCATGAAAGTTCGCCGCGATGAGCGCACTGCCACAGCCGCACAAGACTAGCCAAAAAGTGCCGACCAACTCGGCGACATAGCGTTGCAATGCCCGCATAGTTAGGACTCCAAATTATGTGAATAAGAGGGGAGGAGGCAACGCCGCGCCGGCGGCCCCGCGCTGCTTGAATCTTATGGGCCGCCGCACGGCCCCGATCAAAACTATTGTGAAGAGCTTAGTGCACGAAGCCGGCTCCGGTGCGCTCGCTCGCGTTGGCGTCCGCGCTGCTTCTTCGAGTTTGGGATCGAAGCGATAGCATTCGCAAAACGCGCTGCGAATTGCGCGCCGATGGCGATCACATTCTTGATTTTGCGAAATGCGCTGCGAATAATCAGCGCGAATAGCTTATTGCGAGGCGCGTATGTCGGACACGTTGCGCAAGGCCGCGCTGATCGAATCATGTGTCGGAGCGGTGCGGTGGGTTCGCATTCGCGTGCGGCACGCCGCTTGGTCTTGGCGTGGGCCATGGCAGTTGCATTGGACGCCGCGCATCGCGGCTGCCGCGGTCTTTATCGCGCTCGCCTTCGCTTGGACCTTTCTTCGGATCGTGCTGATCCTCGTTTTTCCACAATCGCCGTCGCGCTGAGGATTCAGCCGGGTTCGACAGCCGGGGCGCTCGCTCGCTTGGCGCCGGCGAGGATACGCCGTATCTGCGCCAGATGCCGGTCGGCCAGCGCACAGTCTTGGGTCGCGCGAACCGGCGAGCGCGGCGCCGGCGGCCACACCCCCAAATAGCGGCACAACGCGGACACGTAGACCGGGCGGCCCGAGTGCGCTAGGTGCCGCGCCGCGTCGGCCACGCGCACCTGGCCCGCATGAGTCGTGAGCCATTGAAGCGCTTGCCGGTCGTCATCATTCGCCAGTCGGATGAGCCGTTCCATACAGAGCCTGTACTGTATAAATGAACAGGTAAATTTATACAGTGTTTTTTGACGAGGAGCAAGCAGCATCGCGCGGCAAAGTAGATTTGAATAATATTGAGAATGATTCGCGTTTACGTTAAAGTTCCGACCATTCAACCAGACGACCAATGGAGGAACCGATGTCCAACGCATGGGCCGAGACGCACCTCAACTGGCCTGCCGGCACTCGAGCGAGCGCCCTTCGCTCGGCCGAAGAGGGCTGCGATGCGTGCCCTGCGGCGGTGCGATGCAAGGGAGCGCTGCTCGATGCGCTCGTCTCGCACCGCGCTTCGCTGATCCAATTCGCCCGCTCGTTCGTGGGATGCGTCAGCCGCGCCGAGGATGTCGTCCATGACGTTTTCATCAAGCTGGCGGGATTTCGCAATCAGGACGAAATTCGTCAGCCGCTCGCCTACGTCATGCGTATGGTGCGCAACGCCTCGATCGATGCGTGCCGGCGGCAGTCGCTCGAAAACGTTTGGTATGCCTGCGAGGAAGAGGGCCTCGACGTCGCGTCCCCCGAGCCTTCGCCCGAAGCGGCGCTCTTGACGCGCGACGCGCTACGCAGCGCGTTCAATGCACTCTCGCAACTGCCCGAGCGTACGCGCTGTGCCTTCGAGCGAGTCCGCCTGCGCGAGGAGACGTTGCAGGAAACGGCGCGCGCGCTCGGCGTGTCGCAAACCTTGGTGCATTTCATGGTCCGCGATGCGGCACGGCACTGCGCCGATTGCGTCGAGGGCATCGGCAATCGTCCAGCGGCGTCTAAAAAAAGACGGGCGTCGAACGTCAATTGAATGGGCGCACCCGTTCGTGCCGGTTCGGTGCGAGGTGGTTTCGCCCGGTTCTCTCCCTCAACGTTTCCTGAAGCGCGAAAAGCCATGAATTCGTCCACTCCCGCGAACGACGACGATATCGAATACTCGGTCGTCATCAACGATGAAGAGCAGTACTCCATTTGGCCGACGTTCCGGCCCGTGCCGGCCGGTTGGCGCGAGGTCGGCGTGCGCGGCCCCAAGGCCGCTTGTCTCGCCTATATCGAGACCGTCTGGACCGATATGCGGCCGGCCAGCCTGCGCCGGCATATGGATGCGGCCGCGCACGAAGCATGAGCGCGGACCTGAGCCCCATCGGGGAGGGTTTATGACATCAAGCGTTCCTAGCATCGGCGATTTGCGGATCGAGCCCGGATTGCCGACTCTCATTTCGCCGCGCGAGCCCGGTTCCTTATCGCTCGACAGCGCGGCCGGCGTGCTGCGCGATGCGATCGGCGCATGCCTCGAGCGTACCGGCGCCGTCCATTTGACCGGCTTCGGCCCGCCTTCGGTCGACGGTTTCGAGTACTTCGCCGCGTCGTTCGGCGCGCCGCTCGTCGATTATTCCTTCGCCTCGACGCCGCGCAGCCGCGTGCACGGCGCGGTCTACACGTCTACCGAATACCCGTCGCACCGCGCGATCCCGCTGCACAACGAGCAGTCTTACACGCGCGAGTGGCCGCTCAGGATCTGGTTTCATTGCGTCACGGCGGCACGCGCCGGCGGCGAGACTCCGATTGCCGATAGCCGGGCCATCTTGCGCGCGCTCGATCCCGCGCTCGTGGAGCGGTTCGCGCGGCGCGAGCTGTTGTACGTCCGCAATTTCGGGCAGGGCGTCGATCTGCCATGGCAACGTGCGTTCGGGACCGACGATCGAGCTAGTGTGCAACGCGTGTGCGATCAGCGCGGGATCGAATGCGAATGGCGCGAGGACACGGACGGACAATGGCTCCTGCGCACGCGCGAGCGATGCCAAGCCGTGGCGGTTCATCCGCATACGGGCGAGCTCGTCTGGTTCAATCAGGCGCACCTGTTTCACTTGTCGGCGCTAGATGTGCCCGTGCAGGAGGCGTTGATCGAAACCGTCGGCGTCGAGAACGTGCCGCGCAACGTCTTTTACGGCGACGGTGCGCCGCTCGAATCCGATGCGCTCGCGCAGATCCGTGCGGTGTTGGACGAGAAGCTGATCGTATTCCCTTGGGCCGAAGGCGATGTCCTCATGCTCGACAACATGCTGTGCGCCCATGCGCGTACGCCATTTGCCGGGCCGCGCAAGGTCGTCGTCGCCATGGCGCGCAATCATCGCGCGAGCGAGGCCGAGCATGCCGCGGCGGCGCACGCGGTTCGCGCGCTCGCAAGCCCGATTTCTGCGGCGGCTTCCGTGGGGGCCGGCGCATGACGCGCGCGGCCATCGCGGCGCGCGCGCTGAGCGCGGGCTATGGCGGGCGGGCCGTCGTCGAGGGACTCGATATTGCGCTGCCCGAGCGTCGCGTGACGGCGCTATGCGGGCCCAACGGTTGCGGCAAAAGCACGCTGCTGCGTACGCTCGCCGGATTGCAGGCCGCGCTCGGCGGCCACGTCGAGGTCGCGGGCAAGCCGCTCGGATCGTACCGGCGCCGCGATCTGGCGCGTACGCTCGCGATGCTGTCTCAGTTCAACGAGGTACCCGCGGGGTTGACGGTGCGCGAACTCGTGGCGTACGGCCGGTTCGCGTACGCAAAGTGGCTGCGCGGGCCCACGCGCGAAGATACGGCCGCCGTGGACGAGGCGTTGGTCGCGACGGGGCTGGAGGAGTACGGTGCACGCGATCTCGCGGCGCTGTCGGGGGGCGAACGGCAACGCGCGTGGATTGCGATGGCGCTCGCACAAGGCGCGCCCATCGTCTTGCTCGACGAGCCGACGACTTACCTCGATATCCGCCATCAACTCGAGGTGCTCGGCCAATTGCGGCGTCTGAACCGCGAACGCGGTTTGACGATCGTATGGGTCTTGCATGATTTGAATCAAGCCGCGGCGTTCAGCGACGAAATCGTTCTCATGCGCGCGGGCCGTATCGTCGCGCAGGGCGCGCCCGACGCGATCATGCAGCCGGCGTATCTCGAAGCGGCTTTCGACGTGCCGATGTTGCGCCTCGAGCACCCGCAAACGGGCGTGCCGCTGTGCGTTCCCGCGCACGCCGCGGCGAGAGCGGAGATGGCGGTATGAACGCGCGAACGCCGTTTCGTGCCGTCGCGGTCGGAGCCCCCCGCGCGCCGGACGAGCGCGCCTATATAGCGATGTTGTCGCTCGCCGCGCTGCTTGTCGTCGTCAGTATCGTTCGGCTGGCGCCCGATCTCGCGCGCTATTGGACGGCCGGCGTCACGCCGCGCACTGCGGGTGGCGTGCCCGGCGATGCCTTGGCGCTCGCGCGCGTGATGTTGTTCGAACTGCACGGGCCCCGAGTGCTCGCCGCCCTGGCAGCCGGCGCATCGTTCGGCTTGGCCGGAGCGGTGTTCCAAGCGCTCGCCCGCAACGACCTCGCCTCGCCCGACGTCCTCGGCGTGACGGGCGGGGCCCAATTCGGGCTGCTGCTCGTCATGCTCTGGCCCGCCTTGGCGGGCATCGCGACGCCGCTCGTGCTGTTCGGCGCGGGACTCGTAGCTGCCGGCGTGGTCGCGGTTGCGGCGGGGGGCTGGCGTGCCACTGCGCTGCGGCTCTTGCTGGCGGGCAGCGTCTGCGCGCTGCTGTTTTCGGCGATGACGACGCTCGCGCTCGCATGGTCGGAGCAAAGTATCGCCGGCGTCGCGCTGTGGTCCAGCGGGAGTCTTTATCAGCCCGGCGCACAGGGGCTCATGTCCGCACTGGTTTGGCTCGCGCTACCGCTCGCGGTGTTGCCGCCAGTCGTGCGCTCGCTCGATGTCTTATCGCTCGGCGAACGTACCGCAACGATGCTGGGTGTACGCGTCGATGCGGTACGGTTCGGCGCGCTTGTCGCGGCGGTGGGTTGCACGAGCGTGGCCGTCGCCATCGCCGGGCCGATGGCGTACGTCGGTCTCGTCGCGCCGAACCTCGTGCGGCGCTGGCCCGGTCTGCGCGCGGTGCGCGTCGCGCGGCTGTCGCTATGCTCGGCTTTGGCCGGTGCGCTCCTCGTATCGGTGACCGACGCGGCCGTGCTTGCGCTCGATTTGGACGGTACGCTTTCAACCGGGGTCGCCGTCGCGCTCGTCGGCGCGCCTCTCATGCTCGCCTTGATCGTGCGCGACGGGCTGGGCCGGCCGCCCGGCGTGGGCGCGGCGCAGGGCGGCGCACTCATCGCGCCGGCGTTCATCGAGCGCTGGGCGCGGCGCATTCCTCCCATCCCGATACCGCTTGCTCTGCTTGCACTGATGCTGCTCGGCGTAGCCGTGCTCGCGGTGGCCGGTGCGAGCGGTCCGGTCTTCTTGGCGCCGGCCCGATGGTGGGCCGGCGTCGCCGGGCATGACGCGTTCGCGCGCACGCTGCTCCTGTTGAGGCTGCCCCGCGCCGCATGCGCGCTGCTCGCGGGCGCGCTGCTTGCCGCGAGCGGCGTCCTTATGCAAAGCGTCGTGCGCAATCCGCTCGCGGGGCCCGAGGTGCTCGGCGTGACGCAGGGCGCGTCGCTCGCGGTGCTCATCGCCATGGCCCTCGACGACCGTATCGGACACCTCGGCACGTTCGCCGCCTCGCTGACGGGCGCGATGGCAACACTTGCGCTCGTCCTCGCGCTCAATCGGCGCACGCGTTACGCGCCGCTTCCGGTCGCGTTGTCGGGGCTCGTCCTCGGCACGCTCGCCACGACGCTCGCGCAGTGGCTGATCGCCCAAGCCAGCCTGCAGCCGGCGCGTTTCGTCGTTTGGCTTGCCGGTGGAACCTACGGGCGTGGGCTCACCGATGCGCTCTCGTTGTTGCCATGGGGCGTGTTGGCCATCGTCTTTGCCGCTCTGCTCGCACGGCCGCTCGATCTTCTCGCGTTAGGCGACGACCAAGCGGCGGCGCTCGGGGTGCCGACGTCGTGGCTGCGCATGGGTGCGCTCGTTTGCGCGACGCTGCTCGCCTGCGCGGCGGTGGCGGTCGTGGGGCCCATCGGATTCGTCGGTTTGATGGCGCCGCATGCGGCGTCACTGCTCGGCGCGCGTTCTCATCGCTCGCGGCTTTTGTTGGCCGTTGCGCTCGGCGGGCTGATCACGGCCGCCGCGGACATCGGCGCGCGCACTATCGTCGCCCCACGCGAGGTGCCAGCGGGCGCACTGACCGCGATGATCGGCGCGCCCTATCTGCTGGTTTTACTGGTCGTGCAAGCACGGCGCGAACGCGCGGGAGCGGGGCGATGAGTGCGGCCGAGCCGCAAGCTTTCGCGGCGCTCGTCGAAGGCTCGCCGCTATTGCCGCTGCTGGAGCGCGTATGGATCGGCGGGGCCGAGACCGCCCGTCATCGCGACGACAAGCTCGTCTATGTGCGCGTGGATCAGTTGGCCGCGGAGCGCGATCGGATGCTCGACGCGATGGTGCGGCGATATGGCGGCGAGCCGTCGCTTCATGGGCGAGCGCTATTGTCTCAATGGAGCAAGTTCTATTTTCGGTTGGCGGCGCCCGCGGCGATCGCGGCCGCATTGACGTTGGGACGCCCGCTCGGGATGGCGGCCGAGCGCTGCTCGGTCGCACTATGCGACGGCATGCCGGACGCGTTGTACTTGCCGCGCGACGCGCTTGACGCGCCGACAACCGACCCCGCGCGCCGGTATCGCTCGTTCGTGTATGAGCATCTGCAAATCGTCGTGGAGATTCTCAGCGCTCTTGTGCCGATGGCGCCGCGCGTGTTGTGGAGCAACGCGGGAAATCTACTCGACGCGCTGCTCGATGCGTATCGGAGCGACGAAGCGAGCGAACAGGCAGCGCTCGATGCGCAGTGGATGTTCGCCTCAGAACGTCATCCGCTGCATGGTAGCGTGCGCGCGATGACGCCTCGGTCCGCACTCTTACCCACACCGTTTCGCGCACGCCGCGTTTGCTGTTTGCGCTATGAGATCCCTGGAGAACGACAACTGTGCGGAAGTTGCCCCTTGTTGTTGACGATGAACGACGAACAGATTGCCGAGCAGGCGGCGGCCGATTGAATGCACGGCACAGGCGGCGAGTGCGGCTTCGCTTGCGCGTCATGGCAGCCGCGCTCGCTTGCTTGGGGTTCGGCTTGCCTGACGCGGCGAGCGCGGCCAAGCTCGCGACCTTCGCGAACGTGTCGGTCCAACACGGAACGCAGCGGGTCGCCGTCGGCCCAAACGATGCGCCATCGACTCGCGGGATATGCGGGGCCATCGCCGATAATCCGACGATCGCGCAGGCAAGCCGCTCGCTGCCCGCGCGGCCCATGCGAATCGTCGTCCTCGAATTCATGTTCGCGGAAGATCTGGCCGCGCTCGATGTCACGCCGGTGGGGATGGTCGATACGGCCTACTACCCGGCCTGGATCGGCTACGACGCCAAGCGTTTGAGCACCGTACCCGACGTCGGCACGCGGCAAGAGCCGAGCCTTGAAGCGATCGCTGCGCTTGCGCCCGATCTCATCATCGGCGTGGGATTCCGGCATGCTTCGATCTTCGACGCATTGCAATCGATCGCGCCCACTGTCTTGTTCCGTTTCAACCCGGATGCGCCGCTGGCCGGCGCGCAGGCCAGCCAACTCCAATGGTCGCGCCGGATCTTCGACACGATCGGCTGCCTCACCCAGCGCGCGGCGCGTGCGCAGGCGCTCGAGCGAGCACTCGACGAGGGCTTGGCGCGCGACCGCCAACGCTTGGCGGCCGCGGGACGAAGCGGCGAGTCGTTTGTCCTGCTGCAAGAACTCGGACTGGCCGATCGCTACTGGGCCTATACGGGCAACAGCATGGCGGGCGGTGTGGCGCGCGAACTCGGGATCGATCTGTGGCCCGCCGAGACGACGCGCGAGGGCACGCGCTACGTCAACTCCGAAGACTTGCTGGGCCGCGCCGATTCGAGCGTTTTGCTCGTCAGCGCGACGGGGCCCGAGACGACGCTTGCCGAGAAGCTGGCCTCGCCCGTATGGCGTTACGTACCCGCGCGACGCAGCGGCCGCGTAGGGCTCATCGAACGCAATGTCTGGGGTTTCGGCGGGCCGATGTCGGCATTGCGACTCGCGAACATGCTGACCGACGCATTATCGGCACTGCCGGCCCCCGCGGGCTCGCCCGTCAAGGCCGAGTCTCGCTGACGATGGTGCCGTTCTCGAGCTTGACGATGCGGTCGGCGTGACCGAAATAGCGGTCGTCGTGTGTGACGACGACGACCGTTTTCCCGCGTGCCCTCAATTCAGGCAGCAACTGTTCGTAGAACACCGCCTTGAATGACGGGTCTTGATCGGCGGCCCATTCGTCGAATAGATAGAACGGCCGGTCTTCGAGGTAGGCCACCACGAGCGCGAGCCGTTTGCGTTGTCCGGTCGAGAGCGCGCGTGTCGAAAACGCGCCGCGCTCGACGCGGACCTTGTGATCGAGCGCGAGCTTCGCCAGCAATGCGTTGGCCCGGGCATCGACCTCGGCGTCGCGCGCATCGTCGCGATCGGCGATGCCGAGCAGCGTATCGAACAAATGAAAGTCGTTGAAGACGGCCGAGAAGCGCTCCCGATAAGCGGCTCGCGCAGCCGCATCGACACGGCCGCCGTCGACTTCGATGATGCCGGTCTCGGGTTCGTATAAACCCGCGATAAGCTTGGCGAGCGTTGTCTTGCCGCTCCCGTTGCCGCCGACGATGAACACGATCTCGCCCGGCGTGAAAGTCAAGTCGATCGGACCGAGGCGAAACAGCCGCTCCTCGCGCTCATGCAGATAGGAATGGGTCACGTTGCGCAGCGCCAAGCGCTGGAAGGACGCTGAAGCGGCCAAGCCGTCAATGGCGAGCGCGTCTTCGGCGGGCCGGTGCGCCGAGTCGAAGCCTGCCAATACGCCTTCGATGCGTGCGAGCGAGAGCCGAGCGGCGTTCAGCGTGGGGATGTTGTTCAGCAGGCCGTCGAGCGGCACCAGCATGAACAGAAACACGATGACGTAGCTGGCCGCCTCGCGGACATCGGCATGCGCGCCGAACGCAGGCATGAAGGCCGCGATCCCGAGGAACACGTAGAACAAGAAGATGATCCAGCCGACCCCGGCCGCATAGGCCGTGAAAGCGCGGCGCCGCGCGTGACGGACCTCGTCGATGGCCTTGCCTAATTTTTCGTCGAGAAAGCGACGGCCCCGTTCGCGATGCAACCGCAATTCCTTCGCGCCCGCGAATAACGCACCCAAATGATCGAACAGTCGATCTTGCGCATGGCCGGCCGTTTCGAGCGCGGCCAGTGCCCGTGCGTCGCCGAAGCGGTAGCCGAGCGAGCCGATCGCGATCGCGCCGAGCGCGAGTAGACAGACCGGCCAGGATAAGTAGGCGAGGTAAGCGAGGCAGCCGGCGACGATCGAACCGTGCATCACCACGTTGGGCAACGCGAAGAAGAGCATCGAGACGTTCGTGGCGTCGTCGGTCAGGATCGATTGGACGGGCGCCGCGCCGATCCGCTCCAACTCGCGCAACTCGGCGCGGGCCACATGCCCGGCGACATGGGCGCGAAGATGGCCGATCGTGTCCTGCGATAAACGGGCGAAGAGCATCCCCGACGCAATGCGCGAGGCAAGCGCGGCGCAGGCGCAAGCGGCGAAGGCCAAGGCCAGGCGCTGCGTAGCGGAGGCGGACGAGGCGAGCGCGCGTTCGAGCGTCGCGACGAGCAGCACACTTGCCGCGCCGTTGGCGACGGAGGCGAGCAGCGCGAAGGCGAACGTTCCGCGCGATCGGCGCAGCAACGTCAGCAGCAGTTGCGTGGCGGGCCGCGACGAAGGCGGGGCCGCGAGGGTCGGCGAAATGGAATGGGTAGTCATCGATGGCTAGCAAGTTGGGACGAAGACGTCACGCGCAGGGTGTCCATCGATAGACGATTGAGCGTTCGAAAGTTTTAGCGGGTTCGAGCACAGGCGTCGAGATCGACGGGTGAGCAGTGCATTGCCTCTAAAAATTTTCGATCGAGAAACGTCATTGGGTTGAAGCTGCCGCAAAACGCCGTGCGCGACGATTCCCATCGGTTCGTCGATATCCGCGGCTCGCAGCGGCGCAATGGACCAATAGAGGGATCCGATGCCCATGACGACTTTCCCGACCGCATTGCACCATCGCTTGCAACGCCTCGCGCGCCTCGAACCCGATGCGCCCGCGCTCGCGTCGTTCGAACCGGAGACGGTCCGGCTTACCCGCGGCGAACTCGACTTGCGCGCCGCGCGCCTGGCTGCCGTCTTGCGCAGGCATGGCGTCGGGATCGAAACGCGCGTGGGCGTGTGTATCGAGCGCTCGTGCGATCTCATCGTCGCTTTGCTGGCCGTGCTCAAAGCGGGCGGTGCCTTTGTGCCGCTCGATCCGAGCCTGCCGGCCGCGCGCCTCGAATGGATGGCGCGCGATGCCGGCGCTCGCATCGCCCTCGTGAGCGCGCGTGGTCGAGCGCCGGCGTTAGCGGGGCTCGTCTGCGTCGATGTCGACGCGGCGCTCGATACGAGCGTGGTGCCGCTCGATCTCGAACCTACTCATCCGCAAGCCGCCGCTTACCTGATTTACACGTCGGGTTCGACCGGCACGCCGAAGGCGGTCGTCGTCGAACACGGTCCGCTCGCGGCGCACTGCGATGCGGTTGTCCGTGCCTATCCGATGCATGAAACGGATCGGGTCTTGCATTTCGCGGCGGTGGGCTTCGATCTCGCGCACGAGTATTGGCTGGCGCCGTTGGCGGCCGGCGCGAGCATCGTCGTCACGGGGGCCGGTCCGCTCGAACCCCGCGCCGCACTGCGGCTGATTGAGCGCGAAGGCGTGGCGATCGCCGCGTTTCCGCCGGCGTATTTACAAGAGGTTGCGCGGGCGGCGGTGGAGGGCGGCGCGCCGCCCGCGCTGCGCGTGCTCGCATTCGGCGGCGAGGCGATGGCAAGCGACCGGTTCGAACGGGTACGAGCCGCGTTCCCCGGCGTCCGATTCATCAACGGCTACGGGCCGACGGAAACGGTGATCTCACCGATGCTATGGCCGGTCGAGCCGAGCGACGTCCTCGAGCGAGGCGGCGCGGCGGCGTTGCCGATCGGGCGCACGATCGGGCCGCGCTCGGCGCGTTTGTCGGTACGCGGCGACGGCGAAGGGGCGGCCGGCGAATTGCTACTAGGTGGCGCCTGCTTGGCGCGCGGCTATCACGGGCGGCCCGCGTTGACGGCCGAACGTTTTATCCCCGATGCGCATGGCAACGCCGGTGCGCGCGTCTATCGCACCGGCGATCTGGCGCGTCTGCGCGATGACGGCGCATTCGATTATCTCGGCCGTCTCGACGATCAGGTGCAAGTACGTGGCATACGGGTCGAGCCGGGCGAGATCGAACAAGCATTGCTCGCGCATGCCGAGGTTCGTGACGCGGCTGTCCTGGCGGACAAGTCGAACGGCGGCGTGCGCCTGCTCGCATTCGTTTCGGCCGGTACGGCGATCGACGAAACGCAATTGCGCGATCATCTCGCGCGGCACATCCCGCAAGCGTGGATTCCCGCGCGCATGCTCGTGCTCGATGCGCTCCCGCGTGCGCTGAGCGGCAAGCTCGATCGGCAAGCACTGCTCGCACTCGCGGGCGCTCGGTCCCCGGCCGCCCCGCATCGCGCGCCGAGCGACGCGACGGCTTGCGCGCTGGCGCGGATCTGGCACGCCATCGTGGGCGGGCCGGCGATCGGGTTGGACGATCGATTCTTCCTGCGTGGCGGCGATTCGATCGGCGTCATGCAAATGCAAAGCGCGATACGCGCCGAGTGGGGCGTGCATGTGCCGCTTGGCGTGCTATTCGACGATAACCCGCTCGAGCAGGTGGCTGCGCTCGTGGCTTCGCGCGCAGGCGACGCGCTAAAGGGGGAGCGGTTGGTTCCGGATGAACGAGCCGGCAACGGCGAAGCAAGCGGAGACAGCCGAGTCATCGATATTCAAGCACCCTACGCGCAGTATCCGGCGTCGCTCGCGCAGCGCCGCTTCTGGGTAGTGGCACGGATCGGCGACGCCGCTCACGCCTATCACATCGCCGCGCACTGGCACGTCGAAGGGCGGGTGGATGCGCAAGCGCTCTCGCGCGCGCTGGCCGCCCTCGTGCGGCGGCACGACGCATGGCGCACGACGCTTGCCGAGGACGACGAGGGCAACGTCGTACAGCGGGTTCACGCGAACGTGCAACTGCCGCTCGAGTCGTTCGATCTGCGCGCCGTCGATCCCGCCGAGCGCGAGGCGCGCGCCGGCCAATTAGCCCGGCAATGGGCCGAGGCGCCGTTCGACCTTTCGGGCGGCCCGCTGTTGCGGGCCGCGCTCGTCACTGTGGACGAGCAGCGCCATTGTCTGATGTTGACGCTGCACCATGCGATCGGCGACGGCTGGTCCTCGCGCATCGCGTTCGACGAACTCGCCGAGGCGTATACCGCGGTGCGCGAGGGGCGCGAGCCGGCATGGCCCGCGTTGCCGTTGCGTTATGCCGAATTCGCGCGCCGGCAGATGCGCTGGCTCGACGAAGGGGCGCGGGAGAATCAACTCGCGTATTGGCGAGGCGCGTTGGCCGAAGCGCCCGGCGCCCTGGCGTTGCCGGTCGATCGCGCGGTGCCGGCCGAGCGAACGCTGCGTGGCATGCGGGCGACTCGGCGATTGAGTCCCACCGTCTCCCGTACGATCCGCTCGCTCGCGCGCGAAACGCATAGCTCCGTTTTTATCGTGCTGCTCGCGGCGTTGCATGCATGGCTCTATCGACTGACGGGCACGACCGATGTCGTGGTGGCGGCGCCCGTGGCGACTCGGCGCGAAAGCGATTTGGCGGCGCTGGTCGGGCTGTTCGTGAACACCGTGGCAGTGCGGGCTCGCGTAGCGCCGCAAGCGGCATTTTCGGCGCTGCTCGCTCAAGTGCGAGAGGCGACGCTCGGCGCCTACGAACATAGCGACGTGCCGTTCGATGAAGTGCTGGACGCGGTCGCGCCGCCGGTTCGACGCGGGGCGGAATGGCTGCGTGTGAAGTTCGCTCAGCAATTCTTGTACGGCGAGCGTGTGGACTTGCCGGGCGCGACGGCGCGCTTGACCCCCGGGCCCGACGGCGCGGCGCGCTTCGACTTCGCGGTGGATTTCACCGACGATCCGCTCGGCATCGAATTCGTGGCCGCGTGGGCGACCGATTGCATCGACGACGATACGGGCCGAGGCTGGCTCGAGAGTTTCGCAGCGCTCGTCGAACACGCGGTGCGCGAGCCTTCGGCTGCCGTCTGCGAGCTGGCCAGCCATCGCGAGCCTTCGGCTGCCGTCGCGCTGGGGCGCTCGGAGGTGTTTGAATTTTCGGACGTCCTCGAAGCATTCTCTCATCATGCCGCGCGCACGCCCGACCGGGTGGCCGTTTCGGACGACGCGCGCGAACTGACGTTCGCCGCGCTCGATGCCGTTTCGTCGAACGTGGCGCACGCTTTGCGCGCACGCGGCATCGGCGCCGAATGCGCGGTCGCGCTCGGCATCGAGCGATCGGTGGATTTCGTCGTCTCGCTGCTGGGCGTGATGAAGGCCGGCGCGACGGCCGTGCCGCTCGATCCGGCGGCCCCGGTATCGCGCGTGGCGCAGTGCCTGGCCGCTTGTTCGCCTCGGTGCTTGATCGTTGCCGACCCCGCACCTTCGTGGCACGGCTTATCGGTCGCATCGACGCGCCTATCGGAACTCGAATCGACGCAAGTTCAAGAGGCGCCGCGGAGCCTTACCGGTGTCGTTGCGCGCCACGCGGATCAAGCGGCTTACCTGATCTTTACGTCGGGATCCACCGGAGCACCGAAGGGCGTGATCGTCTCGCACCGCGCCCTTGCGGACTACGCGCAAGGCATGCTCGCCACGCTCGAGTTCGCGCCCGGCGCGAGCATGGCGATGACATCGACCGTCGCCGCCGACCTGGGGCATACGACCCTGTTCGGCGCGCTGTGCGCGGGACGTACTTTGCATTTGCTCTCGCCGGGCTGTGCATTCGATCCCGACCGTTTCGCGCAGGCTATGCGTAGCCGCAATGTCGGAGTACTCAAAATCGTGCCGAGCCACTTGCGTGCGTTGCTGGAAGCAACGCATCCGGCCGACGTACTTCCGGCTCATGCGCTCGTCCTCGGCGGCGAGCCGTTGCCGCAAGCACTGGCGATGCGGATCGCGGAACTCAAGAGCACATGCCG
Organism: Trinickia diaoshuihuensis; assembly: GCF_003390925.1. Lineage (GTDB taxonomy): Bacteria > Pseudomonadota > Gammaproteobacteria > Burkholderiales > Burkholderiaceae > Trinickia > Trinickia diaoshuihuensis. The sequence goes on from NZ_QUBS01000089.1 coordinate 199,316, forward strand.
CATCGTCAATCATTACGGGCCTACCGAAGCGTCGGTCGGCGCGCTCACGTTCGAATTCCGGGCGCGCGAGGCTGAGCCCGCGCGCGTGTTCGTCGCGACGGGACGCCCGCTGCCCAATGTCCGGGCTTGCGTGCTCGATTCGCTGGGCGCCCCGGTACCCGTGGGCGGTTACGGTGAATTGTTCCTTGGCGGTCCCGGACTCGCGCGCGGTTATGTTTCGCGTCCCGCGGCCACGGCCGAGCGGTTCGTGCCGGATCCGGCCGGTCCCGCGGGCGAGCGGCTGTACCGTACCGGCGATCGTGCGCGGATTCGGGCGGACGGCGTCATCGAATGGGCCGGCCGTCTCGACGATCAGGTCAAGATTCGCGGCTATCGCGTCGAGCCCGGCGAAGTCAGCGCGGCGCTCGCGGCAATCGAAACGGTCGTACAAGCGGAAACGCTGGCCGTGCAAGACGAGCGCGGCATGCGCCTGGTCTCGTTCGCGACGCTCGATCGCGTGGCGCGGCTGCAACGCGGCGGGCCCGACGGCGCGCAACTGCGCGCGCGCTTGGCCGAACGCTTGCCCGACTATATGGTTCCCGCATCGGTCGTCGTGCTGGATACGTTGCCGGTGACGGCCAACGGCAAGGCCGATCGGGCGCGCTTGCGCGACCTCGCGAAGACCGCGGATCTCGCCCGCGCACACTCGGTCGATGAGCCGCGGGACGGCCTCGAGAACGCGCTCGCACAAGTGTGGAAAGATGTCCTGCGTCTCGATCGCGTGGGACGCGACGAGAATTTCTTCTCGCTGGGCGGCGATTCGATCGTCGCGTTGCAGGTCATCGCGCGTTCGCGCAAAGCGGGGATCCGCTTTACGCCGAAGCAACTCTTCGACCATCCGACGCTTGCGCGACTGGCGGAGGTGGCCGCGCGCGAGACCGGCGGTCTCGACGCGAACGCGCAGCGACCGGCCGACGGGAGTGCGTCCGCGCAAAGCGTGGCGCTCACGCCCGCGCAGCATCGATTCTTCGCGCTCGATGTGCCGAACCCCCATCATTGGAATCAGGCCATCGAGTTGGAGCCCCAGGGGATGTTCGACGTCGACGCTTTTGCCGAGGCGCTCGGCATTGTGTTGACGCACCATGACGTGTTTCGGTTGCGGTTCGCCAAGTCCACTCGAAAGGACGGCGGGTGGCATGCCATGTGCGGCGATCGGGCCTTCGAGCTATTGCCGCTTTCGGTACAAGACGCGCGCGACCGCGACGACGCGCTGGCGCGTTTCGACGCACTCCAACGGACGATAGACCTGACGCGCGGTCCGCTCGCGCGTGCGCTCGTAGCGACGTTGCCGGACGGCACGGCGCGTGTGTTCGTTGCGCTCCATCATTTGATCGTCGACGGCGTCTCGTGGCGCATCGTCCTCGAGGATTTGCAAACCGCGTACGAGGCCGCCCTCACGGGCATCGCCCCGAGATTGCCGGCACCTGCTTCGGCCACCGCACCGTCCTGGGCCGCGCGCTTGCGGCAGGCTGCCTCGACCTTCGAGCAAGAGCGGTCATACTGGCTCGCCGTGGCCGGCACGGGTGGGGCGTTCGTGGGGCGGTCGGTGCAGGCCGCGCCGCCCGCGAACGCCACCGCGCGGACGATCGTTCGGGCCTTGACGCCGCAACTGACCCAGTCGCTGTTGACCGACGCCAACCTCGCTTGGCGCACGCAGACGCAAGACTTGCTGCTCGCGGCGTTGGCCGATGCGCTCGGCGGCGACGGCGCGGATGGGGCGAATGGTGTTTGCTTGGTCGAACTCGAGGGCCACGGCCGCGAGGCGTTGTTCGACGACGTCGATGCAAGCCGCACGCTCGGATGGTTGACGAGTCACTATCCGGTGGCACTGCCGATCGGTTCCACATTGGTCGAAACGCTGACCGCCGTTAAGGACACGATGCGTGCGGTGCCGAACCGCGGGTTGGGTTTCGGCGTGCTGCGCTATCTTGGCGACGAAGCGACGCGCGCGCAATTGGCGGCGCTGCCCAAGCCACGCGTGACGTTCAACTACCTGGGCCGCTTCGAGGCCATGCGCGGCGAGAGCTTTTCCGCGCGCTTCGGCGGCGTCGGTTGCGAGCGCGATCCGGCCGGCCCCATGACCAATGCGCTGGCCGTCCACGCCTTCGTCGACGAGGCGCGTGTGCTGCGTGTGCACTGGGTCTATAGCGCGGAGGTGTTCGACGACGAGCGCATCGCCGCGTTGGTCCGGCGTTTCGAAGATGCGCTGGCATCGCTCGCTCAGGCTTGCCGCGCTCGTGTAGCGGCCGAAGGCGGCGGTGCGACGCCGGGCGATTTCCCCCTCGCTCGGCGCGCGGGACTTACGCAGGCGGCGATCGATGCGGCGCGTCTCGATTGGCGTACCGTCGACGATATCTATCCGCTCTCGCCGATGCAGCAGGGTATCTTGTTTCAGTCGTTGCTGGCTCCCGAGCAAGCGATTTATGTCAATCAGCTCGTGGCGACGCTCGATGCACCCGACCTCGAGCGGCTCACCGCGGCGTTCGAACGCGCGATCGCTCGGCATGACATTTTGCGCACGAGCTTCTTGGCGGACATCGACCCGCCGTTACAGGTCGTGCACCGCCGCGCGGTGCTGCCGGTCGCAGCGCTCGATTGGCGCGATACGTGCAATACGCGCGAAGCCGATGTCGAGCAGTGGCTGATGGCGGACCGCGCTCGCGGCTTCGTCTTGTCCGAAGCGCCGCTCATGCGGCTCACGCTGATACGCCTATCGGAGCGGACGTGGCGGCTCGTTTGGACGCGCCATCATCTGCTGCTCGACGGATGGAGCACGGCGAGGCTGTTCGCCGAAGTACTGAACGAGTACGCGCAAGGACAGCAGGCACCCGTCTTCCGTGCGCGGCAAGGCACGCGCTATCGCGACTTCATTGCTTGGCTCGGCGCGCGCGACGAGGAGGGCGACCGTGCGTTCTGGCTCGAACGCCTGGCGCGTTTGGAGGGCCCGACGCTCGTGGCGCCTGTGCCGAGTGCGCGTGTCCGGAGCGCGTATGGCAGGTGGCATGCGCGATTGGACGCCGCCACGACAGAAGCGCTCGTCGCTTGCGCCCGGCGTCTGCACGTGACGGTGAACACGGTGCTGCAAGGCGCGTGGGCCGTGACGCTTCAGCGCATGACGCACCAGCATACGGTCGCGTTCGGCGCGACGGTGGCGGGCCGGCCGGACGCGTTGCATGAGGTGGACGCCGTCCTCGGCTTGTTCATCAATACGCTCCCGGTCGTTGCGACGCCCTCGCCGAACGTCGCTATCGCCGATTGGCTTGCGGCGTTGCAGCGCGAGAGCGCCGCCTGCGCCGAACATGCGCACACGCCCTTGTTCGAGATTCAACGCTGGGCCGGCCGCAACGCCGCCGCGTTGTTCGATACGCTGATCGTGTTCGAAAACTATCCCGTCGATGAAGCCTGGGCGCGACGCGATGACGACGCGCTGCGTTTTTCGGAGCTGCGCAACGTCGACGCGACGGACTTCGCCGTGACGCTCGTCGTGCAAGCCGGCGAGCAGCTATCGATCGACTATGGATTCGACCGTGCCAAGCTGACGGACGAGCGCGTCCAAGCGCTGCATCGCGCGTTGATGCGATGCCTAACGTCCTTTATCGCCGATGCGGGCGCGCCGCTTGGGAGCGTATCCATCGCCACGCGCGGCGACATCGCACAACTCGCGCGTTGGAACGCGACGTCACGCGAATGGCTCGAACCGCAACGGGCACCGCTGCATCGTCAGTTCGAGCGCCAGGCGGCATTGCAGCCGGACGCGACCGCATTGCTTTGGCGCGCCGAGCACATGCCGGGCGATGCCGGCCCACGGCGTATGACCTACGCGGAACTCGACGCGCGCGCGGATCGCGTGGCGGTGTCGTTGCGCGAGGCCGGAGCGACGCTCGATGCACCGATCGCGCTATGCCTGAATCGCTCGGCCGAAACGGTCGTCGCGCTGCTCGGCGTCATGAAAGCCGGCGCCGCTTGGTTGCCGATCGACCCGGACTATCCGGCCGCGCGCATCGCCTACATGCTTGAAGATGCACGGCCCGCGTGCATCGTCACGCAGCGCGGGTTGCTCGACCGTGTGAGTCCCGCCGCGGCGGGCAGCGGTACGGTCGTGCATTGCATCGATCAACTCGAAACATGGCCGCACTCTCGGCAAGCGGAATCGCTCGCGGCGGCATCCACCGGCGATCGACGAGACGCGCACGAGGCAGCGACAGCGCGGCTCGCGTATCTCATCTACACGTCGGGCTCGACCGGTCGTCCGAAGGGCGCGGGCAATACGCACGCCGCGCTCGCGAATCGAATCGCCTGGATGCAGGACGCCTATGCGCTGACTTCCAGCGACGTCGTGCTGCAAAAAACGCCGTTCGGTTTCGACGTCTCGGTGTGGGAGTTCCTCTGGCCGCTTTCGGCCGGCGCGACGTTGGCGCTAGCGGCGCCCGGCTCGCATCGCGAACCCGCACGCCTCGTCGACGAGATCGAAGCGCTCGGTGTGACGACGATCCACTTCGTGCCGTCGATGCTGGCCGCCTTTCTCGGGTATCTGGAATCGTTCGGCGCGGCGTCGCGATGCGGCTCGCTCGTTCGGATCGTCTCGAGCGGCGAAGCGCTGGCGGGCGAACTCGCCGTCAAGGCAACCGCGCTGATGCCGCAAGCTGCGATCCATAACCTCTACGGACCGACCGAGGCCGCCATCGATGTGTCTCATTGGACATGGGACGCGCTCTCGGTCGCGGATGCGGTGAGCGTACCGATCGGGATGCCGATCGCCAATACGCAACTGCACGTGCTCGACGCGGCGTTGCAGCCGGTGCCCGTCGGTGCGATCGGCGAGCTGTACCTCGGCGGCGTGGGCCTCGCGCGCGGTTACTACCGCAGGCCATCGCTGACGGCCGAGCGTTTCGTTCCCGATCCGTTCGCGGCCGGCGGGCGCCTGTATCGCACGGGCGATCTCGTGACGCGCCGGGCCGACGGTGCGCTCGAGTATCTGGGGCGGATCGACAGCCAAGTCAAGCTGCGCGGACAGCGTATCGAGCCGGGCGAAATCGAAGCGGTATTGCGTACGCAGCCGGGCATCGACGATGTCGTCGTCATCGTGCGCGACGAGCAACTGATCGCCTATGTCGCGCGCGCGCGGTCGGTGCGGCTCGACCAAGGCGAACTATTGGCGCGGCTGCAAGCTCAGTTGCCGGCCTACATGGTGCCGGCGCGTTTGATCGAACTCGACGCACTCCCGGTGACGCCGAACGGCAAATGCGACCGGGCCGCGCTGCCCGCGCCCGCATCGGTGGCGGACGCCGTATTTGCCGCGCCGGCCAGCGAGACCGAGCGCGAGTTGGCCGCCATCTGGGGGCAAGTCCTGCGCGCCGAGCGCATCGGCCGCGACGACGATTTCTTCTTGCGTGGTGGCCATTCGCTATTGGCGGCGGCCGCGCATGCGCGGACGAATCGTCGATGGTCCGTGGCCTTGCCGCTGCGCACGTTGTTCGAAGCGCGCACGCTCGCGCGTTGCGCCGCGCTGATCGACGCCGAGTTAGCCGCGCAAGCAACGCGCGGGCATGGCGACGCCGTGCAGGCGATCGGCGCGTTGCTCGATGAACTCGAGGCGAACTAATGACGAACTCCATCTCTACCAATCCCTTAGCGCCGCGGTCTATGCCTTCGAGCGCCGATCTAGTCTCGCTCGCCGAGCGATTCGCTCGGCTGCCGGCGGCGCAGCGGGCGCGTTTCGTCGGCAAGCTGAGCGACGCCGGTATTGACTTTCGCTTGCTGCCGATTCCCTCGGGCATCGCGCCGCCTGTGTCCGGCGCATCGTACGCACAGACACGAATCTGGCTACACGCGCGATTGATCGACGAGCCCGCGGCCTATCACATCGCATTGCGGCTCGAGCTCACCGGCGAACTCGACGCCGGTGCGTTGCGGCGTGCATTCGATGCATTGGTCGCACGCCATGATGCGTTGCGTACGAGCTTCGTCGAATCGGCGGATGGCGGTCTCGAACAGTACGTCGCCGCGAGCGCCCCGTGTCCTTGGCGCATGAGCGACGCGAGAGGCGATGACGAGGCGTTTCGTACGGCGGAGCAGGCGGCGGCCGAGATCGCTCGCGCCGAAGAGGCCGAGCCGTTCGACCTTGCACATGGCCCGCTGCTTCGCGCGCATTTGATCGCGCTGTCGCCGCGCCTGCATTGGCTCGTCCTGACGATCCACCACATTGTGGCCGACGGCTGGTCGATCGACGTTGCGCTGGGCGAGTTGTCGGTGCTGTACGACGCATTCGCGGCGTCGAGCGCCGATGCCTCGAATTTGCCGGCGCTCGTGCCGTTACCGGTTCGATACGCCGATTATGCTCAGTGGCAAAAACTCTGGCTCGAAGCGGGAGAGGGCGAGCGGCAACTGGCGTTTTGGCGGCAGCGCCTCGATCCGGCGGCGGGCGTGCTTTCGCTCCCCGGTACTCGCTCGCGGCCTAAGCAGCGCGACGCGCGCGGCGCGCGCCACCATTTCGTGCTCGATGCTGCGTTAGGCGAGCGCGTGCGCTCGCTGGCCGCGGCCCGCCAGGCGACGCCGTTTGCCGTCCTGCTTGCCGCGCTGCACGCGCTGGCGGCGCGCGCGAGTTCCGAGCGTCGGATTCAGATCGGCGTGCCCGCCGCTAATCGATCCCGCGTGGAAACGATCGGTTTGATCGGGTGTTTCGTCAATACCGTCGTCGTGTCGGCCGACGTGGCGCCGCGTGCGCGTTTCGATGCGCTTGTCGATCAAGTCCAGCAAGCGCTGGTCGATGCGCAGTCGCATGAAGACGTGCCGCTCGATCAGGTCATCGATGCATTGGGCGTGGCACGCGATGCGAGCCATCACCCGCTGTTTCAAATGATGGCGACCTACGCCGTGGCCCAGCCGCTGCCGCGTTTCGGCCGCGCGCAGGCGACGCCGTTACCCACCGATTCGTGCTTTGCGAAATTCGACCTGGCGGTAGGGTTCGAGGCCCGAGAGGACGGCGCATTCGACGCGGCATTCGTGTACGCGCAAGACCTCTTCGACGCGCAGACGGTGGCCCGCTTAGCCGCACGGTACGTGCAGTGTTTGACGAATGCGCTAACCGCGCCGTCGGTGGCGATCGGCGATATCGAATGGCTAACGGACGACGATTGGCGCGAGATCGACGCCTGCCACGGCGCGACGCCCGCGATCGATACGCGCGTTTCGGCGTTCGTGCCGATCCACGCACGCATTGCGGCGCTGGCTAGCGAGCAGCCGGCGGCGTGCGCCGTCTCGGATTCGTTCATGAGTCTGACGCGCTCCGAACTCGAGGCGCGCGCCGATGCGCTTGCGCGGCAATTGGTGCAGGCCGGTGTCGGGCCCGAGGTGCGCGTGGGCATCGCACTGGGCCGATCCGTGCAGTTGATCGTCGCGCTGCTCGCGATTTTGAAAGCGGGCGGGGCGTTCGTTCCGCTCGATCCTTCGCATCCGATCGAGCGCACGGCCCATGTCATCGATGATGCGCGAATCGATTTCGTGATCACGCAGCGCGCGCATGCCGGCGCGCTCCCGTTGCGCGAGCATGTGCGCGTTTGGACATTGGATGCGGACAGGCAGGAGCACGCACGGCACGAGAGCGATCGGCCGGTATGCATGATGCCGCATCCGCGGCAAACCGCCTACGTGATCTATACGTCGGGCTCCACCGGTGTGCCGAAAGGCGTGGTCGTCGAGCACGGTGCGATCGCGATGCACTGCGCGGCGATTGCCGAACAGTACGGCATGCGCGATGACGATCGCGTCCTGCATTTCGCCTCGATCAACTTCGACGGCGCGCACGAATGCTGGATGGCGCCGCTCGCGGCGGGCACACCGGTGCGCCTAAGCGACGACGCGTTATGGTCCGCCCAGGAGACGCTCGCGGTCATTGAACGCGAGTCCATTACGGTCGCCGCGTTCGTGCCCGGCTATGCGTTGCAACTGGCGGCGTGGGCCGCGCGCCACGGGGCGCCTCCCTCGCTGCGGTCGTTGACCGTCGGCGGCGAGGCGACTTCGCTCGAAGCATGCGCTGCCTTGCGCGCGGCGTTTCCGGGCGTGCGCATCGTCAACGGCTACGGTCCGACCGAAACCGTGGTCACGCCGTTGCTATGGATGCTCGACGGCGCCGCGGATGCGCCCGTCGCCGAGGCGTCGGCCTATCTGCCGGTCGGCACGCCCGTGGGCGCGCGCACGGCCCACGTGCTCGACGAGGGGATGCGGCCGTTGCCGGCCGGCGCGGCCGGCGAGCTCTATCTCGGCGGCTTCGGCGTTGCACGGGGCTATCACGCCCGCGCGGCGTTGACGGCCGAGCGATTCGTTCCTGATCCTTACGGCGAACCGGGCGCGCGTCTATACCGCACCGGAGATCTCGTGCGCCGCCGGCGCGACGGCGCCATCGAGTTCCTCGGTCGGATCGACCATCAGGTGAAGCTGCGCGGACTGCGCATCGAACTCGGCGAGATCGAGTCGAAGCTGATCGGGCACGCGAGCGTGCGCGATGCGGTCGCACTCGTGCGCGGCGCGGGGGCCGATGCGGCGCTCCTGGCGTATGTCGAACCCTACGAGATCGCCCCGGCGATCGAGGGCGAGGCGCTGTGCGCCTACTTACGCGGCGTTGTTCCCGATTACATGGTGCCCTCGCACATCGTCGTCATGGAGCGCCTGCCGCGCACCCCGAACGGCAAGGTCGACCGAGCCGCATTGCCGTCGCCGGCGGCACGCGCACGCGGCTTCGAGCCGCCTGCGCCCGGCATCGAAACGGCCCTTGCGCAGATCTGGTGCGACGTGCTCGGTACGGATCGCATCGGGCGCAACGACGAGTTCTTCGCCGCCGGCGGCCATTCGCTGAAAGCCGTCGCGGTCGCCGCACGCGTGGCCGAACGGCTGGGCCGGGAGGTACCGCTGCGCGCGCTGTTCGAAGCGCCGACGCTCGCGGCCTACGCGCGGCGCGTGAAAGAGGCGCCATCGCACCATCGGCAGGCCGAACCCGATACGGCCGAGCCGGGCTCCGCGGACGATCGCCTCTCGAATGCGCAGATGGCACTTTGGTTTCTCTGGCGGGCGGCGCCGACGACGGCTTCCCACCATATCGCGCTTGCAATGCGCCTTACCGGGCCGCTCGATCGGCCGGCCTTGCAGCGCGCCCTGCAAAGCATGGCGCAACGCACCGCCGCACTGCGGATGGGCATCGTCGATGGGGCGCAGCCGCGGCGGGTCGTATCGGCTTCGAATTCAGTCGAGCTCGCGTTTGACGATTTGTATGGGCGAGCGGACGAGCCGGACCGGCTCCGCCTCGCGCGGCATGCGACCGACGAAGAGGCGCTGCGCCCGTTCCCAATGACCGGCGCGCCGCTCTGGCGGGCTCGTTTGATCCGTCTTGGCGAGGACGAGCACGTTTTATCGCTCGTCGTGCATCACGCGGTGGCCGACGGACAATCGATCTCCCTTTGGCTCGACGGATTGCGCCGGGCTTATATGAACGAACTCGACGCGGTATCCGTGGAGGACGCTGCTTCGAAAGCGCTCACCGCATCGGCCGTACCGGCCCCGCCGCTCGTCCCTCAGGCACCGATCGAACGCGACGCGCGCTATTGGCGAGCGCAGTTACTCGACGCCGCTCCGTTGCCGTTGCCGAGGCGCGCGCCACGCCCCGCGCAGGCATCGACGCCGGGTTGGGGTGCCACGCGTATCGCCTTCGCCCTCGATCGCGGCGTGGGGGACGCGCTGAGAACCCGCGCGCAAGCCGTCAATGCAACGCTGCCCATGCTCATGCATGCGGTGCTGAACATCGCTTTGGCGCGCGAGCTCGCGGTGCGCGATCAACCCGTGGGGGTCCTGGCATCGAACCGCAATGCCCACAGCCGGACGGCCATGGGCCTGTTCGTCGAAACGCTGATCGTGCGCACACGGATCGCGCGCGAGGCGACCCTGCTCGACGTCGTGGCGGCGGTGCGCGATGCGACGCTCGACGCCTACGAACATATGGCGGCGCCGCTCACCGCGATCCTAGGCGCCGCACGTGACAAAAACGGCGATGGCCATCCGTTGCTGGCGGTGCTGTTCAACTATGTGCGAGCCGCGGCTGAGCCGACGCAATGGGGCGGCCTCCAGGTCGCGCCATTCAACGACGTGCGCCGCCGCATGCTGTTCGAACTCGAACTCGATATCGCGGAGGACGCGCAAGGCGATTTGCGCGGCGCCTTCTCGTTTGCGCATGAGCGGATCGACGAGTCATTCGCGCGCCGGCTTTCGCGCGCCTATTTGCGTGCGATCGAACAGTTGGCCGATACGCCGGCCGCGTGCGTGTTTGAATCCGTCGCGGCCGCGCGGGCGGGTTCGATTGAAATGGAACACCCATGAGCGAAAACGATACGTTGACCGAAACAAACTTGTCGATAGCGTACGCGGGGATGGAGGGCATCCCCGCGCTCGTTGCCTCGGGCGCGGACGAAGCAGTCGCCGTGCATCGAGCCGGCGCAATGGGAGGCAATGGCGCTGCCGATACGCTCGTGTTGCACGCGCGTTGGATGCCTGGGCGCGGGTTAGTCGATCTCACGTGGGCAAGCACCGCGCATGGCGAGTTGCGGCATGCAGCCTTGCTCGCCGCATTCGGCGTGGCATTCGCAGCCGATCGTTCTTGCCGCGCCATCAGCGTGGACACAGCCCATATCGGCCGTCGCGCGCTAGATTCGTTGCGCCGTTGCGGCGTATTGACTATGGGCGGCAAGTGTCTGCGCGAGACGTGGGCGCAGCAACCCGATCTGTGGTTGACGGGTGCGGCCCGGCTGCCCCCCGCGGCACTCAGCTACGAGATGACCGGCATGATCCGCCATCCGCGCCGCCCGCCGTACCGAGACGGCATCGTCTACACGCGCGAGCTTCCCAGGTTCGGCCACCGCTTCACGTTGCGCACGGCATCGATCGAATCCGACCTGCCGGTGCTGCATCAGTGGCTGAACGAGCCTCGCGTGAACGCGTTTTGGGGCGAGGCGGGCGGGCTCCACGCCCATCGCGCGTACCTCGAGCGGCAATTGGCGGCACCCCACGTGCACCCGTTGATCGGTGCCTTCGACGATGAGCCGTTCGGCTACTTCGAGGCTTACTGGGCGAAGGAGGACCGGATCTCGCCGTTCGCGGAGCCCGGCGAGCACGATCGCGGCGTGCATATGCTCGTCGGTCAAACGCGCTGGCGCGGCGCGCATTGCGTGGCCGCCTGGCTGCCTTCGCTCCTGCATTACCTCTTTCTCGACGATCCACGCACGCAAGCGGTCGTGTGCGAGCCGCGCCACGACAACGTTCGCATGATCGCTTATCTGCGCGAGCATGGCTTCGCCGCGCTGCGGCCGTTCGATTTTCCGCATAAGCGTGCATTGCTGATGCGCACGATCCGCGAGTCGTTCTTCGATGCGCGCCCCATCTGACGGACACATATTTTGACTAGGAGAATCGTCATGACGACACGAGACGATGCGTACGACCTGATCGGCGTCGGCTTCGGCCCATCCAATCTCGCTTTGGCCGTGCGCTTGGCGCAAAGCGATGCCGCCGGGTTGCTGCGCACGACGTACCTCGAACGCCAGCCGGAATTCGGCTGGCATCGCGGCATGCTGCTCGACGATAGCCGCATGCAGATTTCCTTTCTGAAAGATCTTGCGATGCTGCGCGATCCGACGAGCCGCTTCACCTTCGTGAACTATTTGTTCGAACAGGGGCGCTTGCAGGACTTCGTCAATCTCAAGCAGTTTTATCCGACGCGCATCGAGTTTCACGATTATTTGCGTTGGGTCGCGCGCGGCTTCGATGATTTGGTCGGTTACGGAGAGGACGTGACCTCCATTGAACCGGTCTTCGATACGCGAGACCGCCGTGTCGTGACGCATGTGCGCGTGCGTTCGCTCGACGCCGCCGGTCGCGTCCGCGAGCGGGCCGCACGCGCGCTGTCGATCGGTATCGGCGGCGCGCCCGCTGTGCCGGCGCCGTTCGCGTCCCTCGCTGCCCGGCGCGATCCGGCGCTCGTACATTCGTCGGCGTATCTGTCCTCGATCGGCGCGTTGATCGGCGACGGATCGGCACGCAGGCGCGTGGCCGTGATCGGCGGCGGCCAGAGCGCCGCGGAGGTGTTCGTCGATTTGACGCGACGCTTCCCGAACGTGGACGCGACGTTGATCATGCGCGGTCCCGCGCTGCGGCCCGCCGACGACAGCCCGTTCGTCAACGAGATCTTCAATCCGTCCTTTACCGACGTCATTTATGCACAGCCGGACGATCGGCGGCGAGCCACGTTGGAAACGTTTCGGAGCACGAACTACTCGGTGGTCGACCGGCCGCTGATCGAATCGATCTACGAGCTTTTCTATATGCAGCGCGTGCGTGCCGATGTGCGACATCGACTGATCGCGAATGCGTCGATCGACTCGGCCGGGCGGATCGAGACGAACGCGCGCGAAAGCGGGATCGAATTGCACGTGCGTGCGGGCGAGGGCGCGCAGCGCTGCGTCGAACGCTTCGACGCCGTCGTGCTGGCCACCGGATACCGGCGTGACGGCCACCTGGCCTTGCTCGAAGGTCTGACCGATGCGCTCGGCGTTTCGCCGGCTCGCTGCGATGTGACGCGCGACTACCGCTTGCAGACGGGCGGGCACTTTCAGCCGCACATCTATCTGCAAGGATGCTGCGAAGACACCCACGGACTCAGCGACACGCTGCTGTCGGTACTCGCTTGCCGGGCCGACGAAATCGCCGCTTCGCTGCTGCAACGGGCACCGCAGCCACCGCGGGCCGATGCCATTCGCGCGCAAGCGCACAACGGGGCGAGCGACAGTCTGGCGGCTGTCGCTCTGTAATCGATCGCCGTGGCGGCGAGGCTGCCGTGCGGCATAAAACAGTGAAAAAAACGGAGTTATCGATGGAGTGGTTCGACGGCAAGGAACGGCGAGCGATTGCGGTGGCCGCGAGTGCCGCATTATGGGCGGGGGTACAGGGCTATGCGCACGCGCAGTCGGCCCAGGGACAAGACGAGCATGCCGCGAGCACGAGCACGAGCGTGCAGGCGGGGGGCGCATTGCCGACGGTGCGCGTGCAAGGATCGAGCGCGCAAGACAGCGTGCGCGGTTTCGTCGCCCGCCGCACGAGCACAGGGACCAAGACGGACACGCCGCTCGACGAAATCCCGCAAACGGTCAATGTGGTGACCTCGGCGCAAATCGAGTCGCAAGGCGCGCTGTCGGTCAACGAGGCGCTGCGCTATGTGCCCGGTTTTTCGTCATACGGCGCGAGCACGCGGTCGGATTGGTATACGGCGCTGCGCGGGTTCTCGCCGAATCCCTATATCGACGGCTTGGCCGCCCCCAATACGCTCAATCTCGCCGCTTGGCGCGTCGATCCCTACCAGATCGAAAGTGTGACGGTGCTGCGCGGGCCGACCTCGGTCCTATATGGCCAGGGCGATCCCGGCGCGCTCGTCGATATCCGGACCAAACAACCCACCGCCGAGCCGATCCACGAGATCGAGGTGCAAGTGGGCAACGACGCGCGCAAAGAGATCGGCCTGGACCTCGGCGGCAAGCTGACGAAAGACGGCGCGCTGACGTACCGCTTCGTCGGCGTGGGGCGCGACGGCAACATGACGACCGGTCCCCAGGCCGATCAACGCCTGATGCTTGCGCCGTCGGTGCAATGGCGGCCCGATGCAGACACGTCGCTCACGGTTTCCGCGACTTACTTGCACGACAGCACCGATGTTTCCGACAATTTCTTGCCGGCCGCCGGCACGATTCTGACCAACCCGAACGGCCAGATCTCGCGCGACCTTTATACGGGCGATCCCTCGTTCGCGCGCTACGACAAGCGTCAGTGGTCGATCGGCTATGCGTTCGAGAAACGGCTCGACGCTGTTTGGACGCTGCGCCAAACCGCACGCTATGCCCACTTGTCGCTGAACAACGAGGGTACCTACGGCGGCGGCCTCGACCCGACGGATCCGACCCAGGCTACGCTCACGCGCTATGCGGGACTCTTTCAGCCCAACTACACGCGCTTCGACTGGGAGAACAACGCGCAGGCCTATTTCCATACGGGCTCGATCGCGCACACGGTCCTGTTCGGATTCTCGTATAGCCGGCAGTTGTCGACCGATAGCGAACAGGTGGCGTTGGCGCCGAGCTTGAACCTCTATCATCCGGTCTACACGCCGGTGACGACGGCGATCTTCTCGGGGCCGACGTCGTTCGGGCCCACCGACGTGCGTACGACGCTCGATAGCATCGGCATATACGCGCAAGACCAGATCAAACTGACGCCGCGCGTGGTGGCGACGATCGGCGGCCGCGAGGACATCAGCCGCACGCGTACGCAAAACGTTGTAGCGGGCACGGTCCAGAGCCAGCGCAACACGGCATTTTCCGGCCGGGTGGGCTTCGTCTATCTCGGCGATTACGGCTTGTCGCCGTACGTGAGCTACGCGACCTCGTTCAATCCCGTCATCGGCGTCACCGCGGGCGGCACGCCGTTCGCGCCGACGCGCGGCAAACAGATCGAAGCGGGGCTGCGCTGGAAGCCGACGGCGAAAAACTTGATGCTGACCGCGGCCATCTACCAGATCGACCAAACCAACGTCCTCACGCCCGATCCGAACGACCCCTCGCACGTGAACAGCGTGCAGACGGGCCGCGTGCGCTCGCGCGGTATCGAACTGAGCGCCGTGGGCAACGTCACGCGCGATCTGACCGTGGCCGCCGCGTATGCCTATCAGGATGTCAAGAACGTCGAGGCCAACGATGCCTCGCTCGACAAGTGGCCCGTGGCGATTCCGTTGCCGCGCGAGACGGCGTCGGTGTGGGGCGATTGGACCTGGCATACGGGGCCGCTCGCCGGTTTGGGATTGGGAGCCGGCGTGCGCTACACGAGCGCCGCGGCGGGCGGATTCGATAATTCGCTGCAAGTGCCGGCTTATGCGCTGATCGATGCGGCGATCCATTACGACGTGCGCAATTGGCGCTTCGCGGTCAATGCGACGAATCTTTTCGACCGGAGATACGTGACCGGGTGCCAAAGCGACGCCGCTTGCTTTTACGGCAACGGCCGTACCGTCGTCGCGACGGCACGCTACGACTGGTGACGAACGGAGGATATCCGATGAACGAGCCGGCAGCGATGCCCGACGCCGCGCACGAGCGCGCGGACCTCATCCGCCTACCGTACCCGGCGTCCGGCGACCCGGCCGCATTGCTGCCGAGCTTGGCCGAGTGGTTCGGCGCCGAGCGCGAGCGGAAGACGGCCACGGTTGCGTTGACGTACTCGGCCGCGGATGCCGATACGAGCGCAACCGTCGATTCACGGCTCGCCGCGTTTGCGACGCGGGCCGTACGCGACGGCGTGGCCGACCGGGTTACGCGCGATGGCCATACGCTACGCTTGTGCGTGTCGCGCGCGACGTTCTGGCAGCATCCGTCACCGTGGCTGACGGCTCCGTCCTCGGGCGGGGCCGCGCTTCGTTATGTGGTGGAGGGAGGGCGGCGTCATCCCGCGCGTCCGCCGAAACCCACGGGCGTCGTCTATCGGCGATACCTGCCCGCGCTCGGCTCGACGTTTACGCTTCGTTCCGTCGATGTCGACGAGGATACGGAGCGGTTTCACCGTTGGATGAACGCCGATCGCGTCGCTCGGTTCTGGGATTTGCGCGGGACGCGCGAGGAGCATGCGGCTTATCTCGCAGCGCAATGCGCCGATGCGCACGTGCATCCGCTGATCGGCGCTTTCGACGATCGGCCGTTCGCCTATTTCGAGGCGTATTGGGCCAAGGAGGATCGCATCGCGCCGTTCTACGACGCACACGACTTCGACCGCGGGCTGCATCTGCTCGTCGGCGAACGCGACGCGCACGGGCCTGGGAAGTTGTATGCGTGGTTCAACAGCGTGTTGCACTACCTATTTCTCGACGATCCCCGCACGCAGCGGATCGTCGGCGAGCCGCGCATCGACAACGACCGTCACATTGCTTACATGCATCGGCTCGGCGGCTATACGCTCAAGGAGTTCGATTTCCCGCATAAGCGTGCCGCGCTCGTCGTGCTGGAGCGCGACACGTTCTTTACGCATCACGGACCGTAAGCGCGGGCCAAGCGGCCTATCAGTCGCCGATTCAGTCGCCGATTGGGCCCGGCTGCTGGTCGGGTTCCGGCTCGGGCGTGCCGATATCGGGTACGTCGTCCGGTGCGCCCGGGCTGGGCGCATCGGGAACGCTGGGTTGATCCGGGATCGGCGTGGTCGGATCGCTGGCGAATAAACGCATGAAAGACTCCTTGCGGGCGATAGGCAGTGAAATGAGTCAGCGTTGCGCGTTTAAGCGGGGTGCGGCGCACCGCCTTGAAGCTCGGGCACGTTGCCGGGCTGATCGTGGACTACGAGCCGGTCGTCGACTTCGCTCACGCCGGAGATCGCGCTGATGGTTTGGACGAGCGGCGTGTGCTCGGCCGCCAGCACGTGCCCGGAAAGTCCGATGCAGCCGCCGCTCGCGGTTACGTCGATGGCGCCGGGGCGGCTCGTCAGCCGACCCAGTTGGGCGCGCACGCGTTCGGCGAGGACGGTGTCGTCGACCGGCTCGCCACCCCCGTCGAATATCCGTGACGATTGAGCGTGCGCCTTCGCATAGAGGCCGCGCGCCTGATCGGCCGTGCGCTTCGCCTGGGTGCCGGCGAAGCTGGCCGCCTGGCGCTGGCCCGAATGGAGTTTGTCGCGCAGTGTCGCGCGGCGCCGGCGGCCCATTTGCGGATCGAGGTAATACATGACGGCCGCGCCGGCGGCCAGCGTGGCGACGCTGTTCAATAAGCTCTTCATAGGGATCTCCGGTCAACCGCGTTCGATCGCGCCGCGCAAAAAGCGCGACGCGTCCGCTCTCGATCGAGCATCGCGCGTGCCCCGGCGACGAGTCATGCGCCGCCCCATTGCATACTGAGACCGCCGTCGATCGTCCATGTTTGTCCCGTCACGTAATCGCCGTCGTCGGATGCAAGAAACAGCGCGACGCGCGCGATTTCCTCGGGCTGCCCGGCGCGATGCCACGGAATGACCGAGAACGACTGGTCGCGCTTGCCGGGATCGTCGAGCCGGCTCTGCGTCATCGGCGTCTGAATCAATCCCGGGGCGATATTGTTGACGTTGATTTTGTCTTCGGCCACTTCGCGCGAGAGACTGCGCGTGAGCGAGCCGACGCCCGCTTTGGCCATGCCGTAGGGCGCGCTGCCCGGCGTCGGCAAATGCTGGGCGACCGAGGAAATGTTGACGATGCGTCCGCCGCCGCCGTGCTGCTTGCGCAGTTTGACGAACGCGCGGCAGCAATAAAGCGGGCCCATCAAATCGGTGCGCAGCACGCGCTCGAGCTCCGCGTCTTCGATTTCGGCCACTGGAGCCGAACTTGCGCCGACGCCCGCATTGTTGACGAGGATATCGAGGCCGCCCAATTCACGCACGGCATCGTCGAAACAGCGCCGGACACTGGCCGGATCGCCCACGTCGCCTTGTATGACGAGCGCGCGCCGGCCCGCCGCCTCCACTCGCCGGCGCGTTTGCTCCGCGCCGTCGCGGTCGGTGTGGTAGACGATGGCGACGTCGGCGCCGTGTTGCGCGAAGATTTCGGCGATCGCTTGCCCGATTCCTGAATCGGCGCCCGTGATGAGCGCGCGTTTATCTTTCAGTTTCATCTACAGCTCCAGTAAAGAAAGGTCCAACGTCGACTGTGTGAACTGGGGAGCGAGCCGCAAGCGCCATGCCGCCACTGTGCGGCACAATGCCTGCTCGAAAGATGGCGGGGCCGCCATGTCCCGTCCGAATTGCTTCGTTGGAGGCGGAACTCATGACGCAACAGAACGGTTATGCCAAGACGGCGCCGACCCGCGCCGAGGTCGATACGCTAAAGGGCGCCACGGTGCTCGAATTCGGGACGGATTGGTGCGGGTACTGCCAAGGTGCGCAGCCGCATATCGCGCAAGGACTCGCGGGCGCCGCGCCGCTCGTGCATATGAAAATCGAGGACGGCCCGGGGCGGCCTCTCGGTCGCTCGTTCAAAGTCAAGCTTTGGCCCACGCTGATTTTCTTGCGAGACGGTGTCGAGCTTGCGCGTGTCGTGCGTCCCACCGACGCGCGCTCCGTTCAAGAGGGCGTCGCCGCGCTAGGCTGAGGCCAACCTATTGCGACGCCGAGAAGGGGCGATGCGGCGTGCCACGAATCAAATCGGTGTGGGGCGTTTACCCGATTGGTCGGGCGTGTCCATTTCAGGCGGGTAGGGCGAGCCCCCCGGCTTGCTTGACGCGCCGGGCTCATGGGCTTGCGTTTCCCTCGGGTCGCGCGGCACGACGCGTTCGGCCTGCTCATCCGGGATCGTATGCAGCGGCGTGCCGCTGCCGGGCGAATGCGGCGGGTTCGAAGGGTTGCGTTCGCGGCTCGGCGATGCGGCACTCTCGTTCGGGTGTTGGGGCATGATGGTGGCCTCTCTAGTAGGGGTACTGACGATAGGTGCAACGCGCAACGCACGTGCCTCGTCTTGTCCGCGATTTCCCTCGCTTATCGTTGGCGCGATTTTATGGATTGCCCAGAATTAACGATGCATTCGCCCGAAGATAAAATAGAACGACCTTTATGTTTTAATTGACAATTGGCTTACGAATTGTCGCTCCATGCAATCTATTGGCGGACAGGGGAGAAGACAAAAAAAGTTCCCGCCACGATACGTAGCGTGCAGGCGCGCGGTATAGGCATCAAAGGGCCCCTTCGTGCGCTGCGCCTTGACAAGCCTATTATTCGCGAATAGCTTCTTACCGCCGATGCCTTCGGCACATTTTCATTCGAATTACCCTTCCGCAATCCGGTAGTAAAAAAGCTCCATAGTTAGTTCGTTTAACGCGGTAATTATTTCTGCGGTTCGATAGTCAGGCTCTTGGTCGTGATCGAGAAGAGGGCTGAATGTCGACCGTCGCCGTGCATTGCGCGCCGTAAATAGGTGGGCTTGCCATGGCGCGGTCATCGAGAAACGGCAACTCAACTACCAAGGACAACAATGAAGAAGCGAGATAGGAGTGGTATCCGGGCGCTGCCGCGTCAAACGCGCGGCGGTCTGTGGCTCGGTTCGATCGCCGCGGCGGTGCTGGCGCTGGCCGGCTGCGGCGGCGGCGACGGCGGCTCGTCAGCGGTGACGAGCGCCAATGCGCAGCAGGCGGCGGCGCAAGCGTCTCCCGTCGCGAACGCGCAAGACGCGCAAATGCAAAACTGCTCGACCGATCAGCCTTACACGGATCCGGTCGCCTATTCGGGCAACGCGACCGACAGTCTCGATCCGTCGCTCGTCTCGGAGAAAGCAGCGGTCATGCATCACACGTGGACGTCGGGCAAAAAGACGGTCTACTACACCACCACGACGGGTCACCTGACGGCCTCCGATCTCGGCGGCAATGCCGAGGCGACGATGTCCTACGTCGCCTATACGGCGCCGAGCAAGGACGGCAAGCCGAGACCCGTCACGTTCTTCTACAACGGCGGTCCCGGATCGTCCTCGATCTGGCTGCGGCTCGGCTCGTTCGCGCCCACGCGCGTGGCTACGCCCGACCCGTTGATGACCAATTGGCCGAACTTCCCGCTCGTCAATAACGAGCAAAGCTTGATCGACACGACCGACATGGTCTTCATCGATCCGCCGGGTACGGGTCTGTCGGAGGCGATCGCGCCCAACACGAATCAGAAGTTCTGGGGTAGCGATCCCGACGTCGGCGTCATGCGCGACTTCATCCGTCGCTACATCGCGGTCAACCATCGCACGAACGCGCCGCTGTACTTGTACGGCGAATCGTACGGCACGCCGCGCACGGATATGCTGGCGCTTTCACTCGAATCGGCCGGCGTTCCGTTGACGGGCATCATGCTGCAGTCGTCGATCTTGAACTACTTCGCCGATGCGATCGAAGCCGTGGCGATTTTGAGCGGCAACACGATCGATATGAACGCGCTGAAGCTCGATACCGATACATTGAGCGGCTATTACCCGGGCTACGCGGCGGTCGCCGCTTACTTCAATCAGTTGGCGATACCGAGCGTGCAGCCCGACCCCGCGCTGTTCGCATTCCAGTCGGAGTTGTTCGCCTCCACGCACTATCACGCGTTCAAGAAGTACGCGCAGTCGTGGGTGCTGAGCCAGTTGGGCGTGCCCGACTTCCTTGGCCCGCCCATCTTGCCGAGCGCGCCGACGCTGGCCTCGTGGACGTGGGCATCCGGTTTGTCGATGCAGGCGTTGAGCGGCTATTTCAGTACGGACTATTTCAACATCGCGCTATTGCCGGGAACGACGATCGGCCGCTACGACGGTCGTGTCTCGCTGCCGAACTCCGATCCGAGGCTGCAAACGGACGGCGACCCGTCGGACATCCTCATCTCGCAGCCGTTCACGACGGCGCTCGCGGTGCAGATGCCGACCTACCTCGGCTATACGGCGCCGAATGCAACCTACTTGCCGCTGAACGACAACATCATCAACGTCTGGGACTTCTCGCATGACGGCCAGCCGCTGCCCGATACGATTCCCGACTTGTTGGCGGCGATCGAGCTCAACCCGCAGTTGAAGGTGATGGCGCTGAACGGGTATCACGATTTGGCCACGCCGTTCTTCAATACCGAGAAGCAACTCGCGCGTTTGCAGACCGTGCAAGGCTTGAATCCGAACTTGCAGGTGACGTTCTACCCGGGCGGACACATGATCTATCTCGACGATCACGGGCGTCCGAAAATGAAGTCCGATCTGCTTGATTTCTACGCCGGCCGGCCCGCGCCCACGGCGCTAGGGTTGTGGATGCTGCCGCCGCCGTGGCAAGACGAAGCCCCGGCAGGCACGCCGACGCTGGCCGCGGCGCAAAGCACGGCTCAGTAACTGGCGAACGCTAGTGACTTCGGCTACCTTTTACTTGTGAGCGGATCATGTCACCTATCGATATGCTAAAACGCCTTACCCCTTGGATCGCGCTTGGCGTCCTGGCCGGCGCGGCGCACGCCGCGACACTGCAGTCGGTCGCGCCCGTCCAATTGCCCCACCGCGGCGGCGGCGTGGACGGTCCATATTTCCCAAGCAAGCGTGCAACGGCCGTCATGCCCTCGACCGGCAGCGATCTCCAGCGGCAGGCGCAAGCGCGACTCGATGCGCGCCTGGGCGCGAACACCGTGCTCAGCAACGGCGCGGCAATCACGAAGTCGCAGGCGCAAGCGAACGGGCTCGGCTTCATCGCGAACCACTTCAACGAAATCGATACGAGCCATAGCGGGCGCGTCACCATGAGCGACGTCAAACAGTACTTGCAGCAGCGTCAGCTTCAGCGTCAGCAGTAAAGGGACGCATCGTTGGCCGCCAGGCCGCCCGCGCGCGATAAGCGCCCGGGCGGCTTTTTATCGGGACCGCCGCCTTGCCGGATGAGCCGCGCTGGCATGGCCATTGCACAAATCAGGTCATGCAAGCGGCAAGCTTGCTTCTGGAAACTTGTCCATAGGAGGTTCCCCATGCCCGAACGCAAAACGCTCGCGCGCGCACAAGCCGATAAGCGAGCCGGGAAGTCCCCGTCGACGCAGGCGGGGGAATTCGTCAAAGAGGAAATCGATCACGTGCGCGCGGGCAAGCACGGCGTACGGTCCGCGAAACAGGCCGTCGCAATCGGCCTGTCGAAGGCACGGCGTGCCGGCGTCGATCTGAAACCGCCGAAGAAGGGAGCGACCAGCGACGCCACCCGCAAGAAAGCGCAGAAGGATGCAGCCGCGGGGCAGGGCAAGGCCGACCCGTCACCGAGCAAAGAGACGAAGGCGAAGCGCTCGCGCACCACGACGGCTGTGCTCAAGCGCGAGAGCGGACGCGGCGCCTCGCACGAGGCGGTATCGAAGCAGGCCAAGTCGGCCGCGGCCAAGCGCCCCGCGGCGAGCCGCTCGGCCGCCGCGAAAAAGGCTGCGCACACGAAGGGCGCTGGCGCGCGCTCGGCTGCCGCGAAGAAAGCGGCGCGTACGCGCGCGGCGCGGGCGCACGCGCACCACTGAATCTTTGACCTGCATCAACGAATGCGCTCGGCCGCTGCGGCGGTCGAGCGCGCATCTGTCAGATCATTGCACCTGCGCGGCGCTCGCGTCGATGCGCGTTTACCTGATCCAAAAAGAGCGCGCGAAGCGGTGTCGGAATCTAAAGAATAGTGACGCGAGGGTCGTAAACGTGGGCATGGGCCGAAGGTTGCGGCTCGCTGTCTCGCCCGTTGGGTAACACGGCCGAGAGCAAACAAGAATCGCTACGGGGAACTACCTTGAATCAGCAACGATCGTCGTGGACGCGTACGGCCGCGCCCGGTGAAGTCATCTATTCCGAAGGTTTTGCCGGGGAGGCCGTCCTTTACGTCATTACCGAGGGCAAGGTCGAACTGTCGACGCGCTGCGACGACAAGAAGGTCGTGCTCGCGACGATCGGCAAGGGCGAGTTTTTCGGCGAGGCGGTGCTGCTTCAAGCAGAGCCGCGTGCGCACACGGCGAAGGCGCTGTCGTTTTGCCAGTTGACGGTCGTACACGCGAGCATGGTGGAGGAGGAGCTCGAGCGCGCGTCGCCGCTCTTGCGCCACATCGTGCGCACGACGATCCGCCGCAGCCGCAAAAAAGACGACTTGCTCGCCACGTATACGCACGCGGACTTCTTGCCGGGCGTGGTCTCGTACGCGCATGTGCTTGCCTTGATGGCGAACGTGGACAATGCAGACTCGATGGACGGCCGCATGCGTCGCGGCGGCTCCGACGAAGTAGCGGTGCCGCTGCCCGAGGTCGTCAAGAAATGCCGCGCGATCGCGGGTCACTCGCGGCCGCACGTCATGACGATGCTCGGCCGCATGGAAAAGCTGAACCTCGTTTCGCTGGGCACGGGTCGCGCGGAGCACTTGAGCGGCAATTCGCGCTTTGGCGGCGATGCGGCATCGAACCGTCAAGTGGTGACGTTCGATCCGGCGCGTATTACTGAGCGTGCTCAACAGGTGGCCGATCAGGATCTCGACATCGCGATCAACAGCGAACTCGAACTGATCGAACTTGCCGATCTCGAAGCGCTGATCGGCGTCGAGCGCAAGACGCTGCTGAACAAACTGTCGCACGACGAGATCGCCGAGGACGTGTTCGCCTTTCGCAAGACGAAGGTGCTGCACTACGTCGAGGAAAAAGGCGTGAGCTACTTCACCAAACGCGCGCGCGGCGGCGAGGTCAAATCGCTCGAGGACATCGAATTCGTCGATCACCGCACGCTATTCGACGCGGTCAGCGGGACCGATACCTACGATTTGGCCAAGCTTGCCGCCTCGACGGGCGATCAGGCCATCGTCGATA
The DNA here is from genome assembly GCF_003390925.1 of Trinickia diaoshuihuensis. GTDB lineage: Bacteria > Pseudomonadota > Gammaproteobacteria > Burkholderiales > Burkholderiaceae > Trinickia > Trinickia diaoshuihuensis. The sequence continues at coordinate 222,722 of NZ_QUBS01000089.1, forward strand.
AGCTGTTCTCGGTCATGACCGAAGCGCGAAAGAACGAAGTGTCGTGGGTCATGCGGCGCGATCTGAAGCTCGATCAAGCCGAAGTGGAAGACATCGAGCAGCGCTTCATCCAAACGATTCGCGATCTGAAAGCGGCGGGGGGCCGAGAGCCGGCCCGCATGACGCGCGAAGCATAAACGCGAGCCGCGAAGACCAGCTCGCAAAAGAATTTCGTTTGGAGACCGTTTATGGATCTGCTGACCGTCATCGGCGCGCTATTCGGCGCAGCCGCCATCGGCGTGGGATTTTGGCTCGAAGGCGGGCATTTCTCGACTCTGCTGCAAGGTGAGGCGTTCGTGATCGTGCTGGGCGGCACGTTGAGCGCCGTCATGATTCAGAATACTTGGGCGCGTTTTTTCGACGGCATCAAGCAACTGCACCTGGCTTTCATGAAGGCCAGGCAAGTCGATCGCGATAGTTTGTCGACGCTGCTCGAATGGGGCGACCAGGCCAAGCTGAACGGGATGCTCGCATTCGAATCGATCGATGCCACCGGCATCAGCGCATTCGCGAAACGCGGCTTGGAATTGCTCGCCAACGGCGTATCGACGGCCGTGCTCGAGGACGCTCTGCATCGCGAGATCGCGGCCTACGAGCGCAACCGGATGGCGGCGGCGCGCATTTGGCAGCAGGCCGGTGGCTACGCGCCGACGTTCGGCATTCTTGGCGCCGTGCTCGGGTTGATTCATGTGACGGGGCACGTGCTGGAGCCGGCGCAATTGGGCAGCGGCATTGCGACGGCCTTCACGGCAACGCTCTACGGCCTTGCGCTGGCGAACCTAGTCTTCTTGCCGCTGTACGGCAAGATCAAGGCGCAAGTCGATAGCGAATTGCGCTTTCGCCGGCTCTACATGGATGGCTTGCTTGCCATCTCCCGCAAGGAATCGCCGCAGACGATCGAGACGCGGCTTGCCGCCGAAGTGCGCGAACGCGCGGCCGAGTCGCTGGCTTGATGGGCTCGCTCGCGGACGATGTCGGATACTGATTGGAGCGAATGCCGATGAGCACGTTGACGGACGGCAAGCGCGCCGGTGCCGGTGAGACGGGATACGACGCGCACGATGCAGCCGAGGAGCACTCGGAGCGTTGGCTCATTTCCTACGCGGACTTGATCACCACGCTGATGGTGTTTTTCCTGGCGCTGTACGTTCTCGAATTGGCGAAAGACCGCGATTTGCAGACGAAGGCGTTGGAAGCACAGGTGGCCAGCACGCGGACGCAGGCCGCGAGCGCCACGCAGGCCATGACCGATGCGCGCCGCAAGGCCGCGCAAGCGGCGCTGATCGCGCAATTGGAGCCGCTCAGCGAGCAGCATGCCATTACGGTCGCGCAATCGCCGCAGGGCGTGGAAATAGCGATCAACGCGAAGATTCTGTTCAATTCGGGCGATGCGCGGTTGCTGCCCGGTTCGATCGACGTGCTGGAGCGCGTCGCCGAAGTGCTGGCCGCTCATTCGGCAAAAAACATCCTAGTCGAAGGCCATAGCGATAGCGTCCCCATCTCAACGGCGCAATACGCGTCGAATTGGGAGCTGTCGGCCGCGCGTGCGGGCGCCGTCGTGCGCTTCTTCGTCGAAAACGGCATCGAGCCGCACAGGCTCGCCGCAATGGGCCGCGCGGACAACGTGCCGCTCGTGCTCGGCGAGGATACGGCCGCTCGTGCGGCCAACCGCCGCGTGACGATTCTCGTCCAGGAGTGAAGGCGGCCCACGGAGCGGGCCGTGGCGTTCAGTCGCGCTTGTTGAGCGTGCCGGCGGCGCCGTTGCCGCCGAACAGCGCGTTCAGATAGGTCTTGCTGTTGTTCAGCGACGTGAGCAGCCGGTTCAACGCCGTGAACTGCGCGTTGTATTGCGCCGTCAGCGTTTGCTGATAGGTGGCCAACTCGCCTTGTTGCTTCGTCAGGGACTTCAACTCCTCATTGATCGAAGCCGTGCGCTTATCGACCTGCCCGACGGTGGTCAGCGTGTAATCGCCCAGCATTTTGTCGAGTTGCTGGCCGATCCCGTTTTTGGCGTTAAAGACGGACGATACGATGCCCGGGTTCGACGTCAACGTCGATTGCAGCTTCGATGCCGAAAAGTCGAGCGTGCCGTCGTGCTTCAGATCGAGGCCGATCTGGCCTAGGCTGTAGGTCTTGCCATCGACTGTCACACCGCTCGCCAAGATGCGGCTCAAGCCGTTCACCGCGGCGTTCAGCATCGAATCGCCGAGCAGGGGGGCGGCTTGGTTGCTGGCCGCGTCGTAAGCCGAGAGCTGCTTTTGCGTGCTGACCCAGGCGTTGTAAGCGGTGGCGAAACCCTGCACGGCCTTGGTGATCGCCGACGGGTCGGATTCGACCGTGATCGTCTGAGTGGTGCCGACGGCGGCCGAACTCAGTGCGAGCGTGACATTGCCCAATGCGTCTTTGACGACATTGCTCGCGCTCGGGACGGGATTGCCGCTCACGGTGAGCTTCGCGTCTTGCGCCGTGGTGACTTGCTTGAAATTCGCCGTGGCGAGCCCCGCATCCAGGCCGTTCGTACCCGATACCGTGACGGTATTGGCGGCGCCCGTTTGTTTCGAGGTGAGCACGAGGTGTTCGCCGTCGCTGCCCTTGACCACTGCCGCCGTGACGCCGGGATTGTGCGCCGACGCGTTTATGGCCGCGGCAATGCCCGAGAGCGTGTTGTTGTTCGAGTCGATATCGATCGTCGTCGAGGCATCGCCGACGCCGATCGTCAGCGTGCCCGTGCCGAGCGTGGCATCGTGCGCGACCGGCTTCGACGAGATCTGGTTTGCGCTCGCCAACTGTTCGACGTAGACGGAATAGGAGCCCGCCGCCGCACCGGTCGACGTGGTTGCTACGATGCCCTTGCCCGTGGTGGTGGCCGCGAACTGCGAAAAAATGCTGCCGTCGGCCAAGCCTTCGAGCGACGTCTTCAACGCGGACAAGGCCGATTTGACCGCGCCGAGGGAGGAGAGGATCGCGTTATCGGTTTGCTGCTGACGTGCGATCGCGGCGGCCCGGCCGGCGGTGTTGCCGGTCACGAGCGCGGCGACGAGCGTATTCACGTCGAGCGTCGAGCCCGTCGCGCCGCTTAGGATGGATTGCGCCGCCTGTTGGATCGGCGACGGTTGCGTACTCGAGTTACCCGACGGTAAAGAAACCGAACTCATGTAAGGCTCCGTGCGTGGCTACGTTGTTTTCTTTCGTTTTTCCTTCGAAGGCGAATTGTAATATACAGACGAAATATTTGGAAATACTTTGTAACGGGCTCGCGCGCCGCGCCGGCACGACGCAATGCTTCGTGCCGGCGTCCGAACCCTTACCGCATCACGGCGTCATTGCCGCGTTTGCTTGGCCCGCAAATAGCGCCGAACGTCGTCCATCGAAACGCGGCCGGAATGCGCCGAGTCGATTTCCTTGAAATGCAGCGCGATATAGCCGAGGCCGCTTCCGGCCGCTTGCGTCTTCGTGACCGAGGCACCGTTCGCGAGCACGCCGTTAGCGCCGAGATGCGCTTCGATGCGCTGCTGCGCCTGCTGTTGCAGCGCGTTGCCGGTCGTCGGTGCGACGGCCGCTACGCGCGTTTTGGGGAAGTAGGGACCATCGACGCCGCCCGTGCGCTGTTGCAGCTTAACGGGCGCGACGGCTTGGAATCCCGCCGCGTGGGCGCTCGCGGCGAGCGCACCGAGTACGATCAGCGCGCATGAGTGCCGTACGATTTCGATCAGAGACATGATTGACTCGCAAAAGGTGAGTGACGGAAAGTGCCCGCGATCATGCGTTAGCGCTTGGACGACTGAGCCATGAGGGTCGGTGTGCCGGCCGGGCTCTCGTCGGCCCATGTCGGCGGCAACGTGCTCAGCGTCAGCGCCGAGGGGATCGGCGTGCCCCCGTAGTAATGCACGAGATCGGACTGCAATTGTCCGCGCGCCGTGTCGTCGAGATAGACCATGTGACCGCCTTGATAGAACGTGACTTGCAGATTCGCATTCAGGTTCTGTACCGTTTGCAGCCGCGCGAGCTGCTTCTCCGTATTGAAGAACGGCGTGGCCAGATCGTGATAGCCGTTGATCGCAAGCACCCTCAAACTCGGGTTCAACTGCAGCGCGCCCAATAGGTCGGGGATGGTGTCGGGCAACGCTTGCCCCGCATGCGTAAAGTCCCATGAGCCGATGATGCTGTCGTTCAGCGGCATATAGGTGGCATTGGGGGCGCTGTATCCGAGGTAGTTGGGCAACTGCGTTTGCAGTGTCGTCGTAAACGGCTGGGAGATCAGGATGTCGGAGGGATCGCCATCGCTTTGCAGGCGCGAATCGGAGTTCGGCAGCGACACCCGGCCGTCATACCGGCCGATCGTCGTGCCGGGCAACAGCGTCGTCTGGAACGGCGTCGTGCTGAAGTACCCCTTCAGCGCTTGATACGTGAGGCTCGAGCCCGATTCCCACGACTGTAGCGTCGATCGGCTCGGCAGCCTCGGCGAGCCGAGGCCGTATGGGTCGCCGATCTGGCTCAGCGTCCAGGATTGAGAGTAGGCGCCGAAGCTGTTGTACTTCGACGTGACGAAGTTTTGCATCTGTTGCGCGTATTGCGCCTGGCTCGAGGGCGCGGGCGAGACTTGGTTGAAGTACGCCGCGACTTCGGCGTAGCCCGGGAAGTAACCCACGAGCGTATCGGTCGCCAGCGCGAGGCCGCTCGTCGATTGAGTCACGGCCACCGCTTCGGTCGCATCGGCGAAGTAGTTCAGGATCGCCGATTGCAGCACGATGCCGGTCAGTGGCACGCCAGCCGTTTCGAGCGAAAGCGCGAGCATGTCGGTGCGCGGCGTGCCGTACGATTCGCCGTACAGGTACAACGGCGAGCCGTTCAGATTGTTCGCCGCGATATAGCGGCGAATGAAGTCGCGCATGACGCCCACGTCTTGATCGCAACCCCAGAACGATTGGTTCGTATTGGGCGACACGGCTTCCGATAGCCCCGTCCCGGGCGGGTCGATGAAGACCATGTCCGTCGTCGCGATCAGACTTTGCGCATTGTTCACGAGCGGGAAGTTGGGCCAATTCGTCAGCAGCGGGTCGGGCGTGGCCACGCGCGTGGGGGCGAACGAGCCGAGCCGCAGCCAGACCGACGAAGAGCCGGGCCCGCCGTTATAGAAGAAGGTGACGGGGCGTGGCTTGCCGTTCGTGCTCGGCGCCGTATAAGCGACGTACGACATCGACGCCTCGGGGTTGCCGTTCGCATCGGATGCGGTCAAATGCCCCGTGGTGGTCGTGTAGTTGACCGTCGTGGACCCTGAACTCCATTGGTAGTGCATGACGGCCGCACCTTCGTTCACCTGCGACGGGTCGAGGCTGTCGCCGGCGTTCATCGAGTAAGCGACCTGATCCGTAAAGGGCTGATTCGCATCGGCTGCCTTCGCGCTGTGCTGTTCGGCGTTGGCGACAGGCGCGGACGAACCCGAGTCGTTGCCGCCGCCGCAAGCGGCCGCCAGCAGCGTTCCGAACGTCAAAGCGCCCAGGCCGGCGAGGCGGCCCGGCAGGCCGCGCCGGCGGCCGGTTTTGCTACGGTTCGATTTCATGTGTGACCTTACTGGAAAGTGGGGTGGTCATCGAGCCGGACGGCTCGCGAGACGCGCCGAGCGAACGCGCGCGCAGCGTCGCGAACGACGGCGCGTATCAAGCTTTATTCCCGTGATTCTCGAAATGCCGCGCAGTTGTGCAGTGCTGCTTGAAACAACTGCCGAACCCTCTAATGCTCGATCGTTCTAATACTTCTGAGAGACGATCCTAAAGATTGCCGAATCGACTACGAATGTAATAAGCATTGTCGCGGTCCCGACCCGGCGATCTACAACGTACGAGGCCAAATCGAATTTTGCAAGGCGCGGTACGGCGGTGGAATGCATCCGGTACATGCAAGAAGCTAAGCGCGATGCGGTATTCGAGGATGCACAGAACGGCATGTTCGGCGTGCCGTGGCGCGTCAGTCGGCGAGCGGTCACGCGGTATGGATGGCCGAAAAACGCGGAAGCGGTGCAACACGAAATGCTAAACAAAATGGTCGGTTCGTTTTGCCGATCGTTCGTTTAAATCCAAGATTATGTTTTAAAAAAATTGAATGAGACGATGATGGGAGCGTATTTCGAAGGAAGCGGTGAGCAGCCCGCCGATAAACCGCGGGGCGAGCCGTTCTTCAATGACCGAGCTGGCCTTTGACCCACCGGTAGAACTGTTCGATTTCCGCTTCGCGCGGATGGCCCGCGCGCCACGTGAAAAAGTAGTCGAGCGAAGCCGGAATGCGGACATGCCCGAGTTGCACGAGTTCGCCGCGCGCCAAGTAGGCTTGCGCAAGCTGTAGCCGCGCCGTTGCCGCGCCTTGTCCGCTCAGCGTTGCTTGCAGCAGCATACCCGCGTCGTCGAATACGGGCCCGCGTTCGGGCTCGGTCGCCTGCAACCCGGCTGCTTCGAAAAAGTCACGCCAAGAGCGGCGGGAGAAATGCAGCAGCGGCATCGCCGGCAGGTCTTCTATCGTGAAGTTCGGGTAGCGCGCGAGCAGTGTTGGGCTACAGACGGCGATCACCTGATCGTCGAGCAGCTTGCGGATCTCGAAACCGGGCTCGTCGACGCGGCGGTGCCAAATGCCGATATCGACGGAATAGGGATCGGGCGGCGCGATGTCGGCGTGCATACGCAGCGACAGATCGATGAGCGGATGCCGGTCGTAAAAGTCGCCGAGCCGCGGAATCAGCCATACCGACAGAAAATCCGACATCGCGCTGAGTGCGAGCCGCGTCGCACCGTTTGCGCCGTGCGCCCCGCGGCGGGCCGCATCGAGCGCATCGCGCAAATCGTCGAGGTTCACGCGTACGCGCTCGGCCAAGCGGGCGCCCGCGGCCGTGGGAATCATTCGCGCACCCGCGCGGCGAAAGAGCTCGACGCCGAGCGATTGCTCCAGGGCGCGCAAATGATGACTGACGGCGCTATGCGTCAAATGTAATTCCTCGGCGGCGCGAGTGAAGCTGCGGCAGCGGGCGGCTGCTTCAAGGGCACGCAGGGCTTGGAGGGGAGGCAGGGAGGAGCTCATCCCGTCAAATTCTACTCACAGTGGAGTGCAAAATCTCTCGTTGGCGCCCGCACGCGCGCTCACGAATAATGGAGCCCGACGACGACTCCCGTTCTTTGACGCTGACCATGACCTCCACTCAATTGCGGCTGCTCGCCGTGTTTTCCCTGGGCTATTTCGTCTCGTACCTGTTTCGAGGCGTCAATCTCGGGTTTGCGCCGTTCATCATTCGTGACCTGGGCGCCTCGCCCGCCGATTTGGGCACGCTGACGAGTTTGTATTTCCTCGGCTTCGCGGGCGCGCAGATTCCCGTCGGCGTCATGCTCGACCGGTTCGGTGCGCGGCGCGTGACCGCGTGCGTGATGCTCGTTGCGGCGGCCGGTGCGCTGTGCTTCAGTTCGGCGCACGGCCTTGGCGCCATGATGGCCGGGCGCTTTTTGATCGGCGTGGGCGTATCGGCCTGTCTCGGCGGCGCATTCAAAGCGACGGCGCAGCATTTCGACGTCGGCCGTCTCACGTTCGTGAACGGTATCGTCATGGCGGCGGGCGGGCTTGGCGGCGTCGCCGTGGGCGCGCCGCTGGCATGGCTGTTGTCGGTGACCGGTTGGCGCTCCGTGGCGGCCGGGCTCGCTGTACTGACGGCGGCCGCCGCGGCCGCGATTTGGTTGGGCGCGCCTTCGAAGCACGAAGCGGGCTCGAACGCGCGCGTGCTCGATCAGTTCAAGGGGACCTGGCATGTCCTGACGAGCCGCGCGTTCTGGAAGCTCGCGGCGTTTTCGGGCCTGACGCAAAGCGTTTTCTATGCGATGCAGTCACTTTGGGTGGGGGCGTTCATGCGCGACGTGGCTTTGGCCGGAGCGAGCGAGGGGCCCGCGCGGGCGGCCACGCTCGTTTCCGTGCTGGGCGCCGCGTTCATCGCCGGCAACGTGGGCTTCGGTGCGCTGGCGCGCGCGCTCGAACGGCGGGGCGTCAGCGTGTACTTGTCCTCGGGCGCCACGATGGTGCTCTTCGTCCTCGTGCAAGCGCTGATCGCCGCGCAGGTGCCGCTTCCTCAGAGCGTGCTTTGGGCCGCGTACGGCGCGCTCGGCGGAACGGGGATTCTCACGTATGCGGTCTTGGCCGAGCACTTTCCGGCCCGCATGCTCGGACGGGTGAATACGACCTTTACGCTCGTGATCTTTCTGGCGATTTTCGCGTTACAGGTCGTGATCGGGGCGGTGCTGGCTCGCTGGCCGATGCACGGCGGACACTACTCGGCGGTGGGGCACGTCACGGTCTGGACGACGTTGGTCGTGCTGCAAGCGGCAGCGGCAGTCTGGTACTTCTTGCCCGCCGGCCGCGCGCGCTCTCCCGCTTGGGGATGATCGGCCATCCCTTAAGTGTGGTTTAAGGGGCGGGAGCGACACTGGCGAAGTCTGGCGACGCGGTCGCTTCCGAATCGAGAGTTGAACCCACGCAGATGCCTTATTTCTTTGGAATCGGTCTTCACGTCATCGTCGCCATCTACTTCGCGGTCCATGCCGTGCGTCATCAGCAGAACATCTATTGGCTGTTCATGCTGTTCGCTTTCCCGATGCTGGGTAGCCTCGTCTATTTTTTTGCGGTCTATTTGCCGAGCCTTCGTCAATCGCGCGGTGCGCGAGGGCCGAGCGCAATTCGATCGTGCGCCTACTGTGGCCAGCCGGATGCGGCTGGCCGGCGCGTTGCTGGAGGCGGGCAACGCGCAAGAGGCGATCGAGCACTACGAGGCTGCCGCGAGCGGGCCCTTCGCCGACGATTCCGCGCTATTGCTCGGGATGGCCCGCGCGCAGTTTGCGCTCGGGCGTTACGGCGCTGCCGAGGATACGTTGACGCGCCTATTCAAGGTCGATCCGCCGATGCGCAATCAGGCGCAGCCGGCGTTGCTCCATGCGCGTGCGCTCGCGGCGCTGGGGGCGTCCGGCACGCGTGAGGCCTTCGAGGCGGCATTGGCCTGCGCAAGCGATGCGGCGCCGCGATGTCTGTTCGCCGATTGGCTTGCCGAGCAAGACGCGCCGGCGGATCGAGCGCGCGCCGCGGCGTTGTACGAGGACATCTTGCGAGACGGGGAGCATTGGCCGCGCTACGCGCGCGAGCACAACCGGGAATGGCTGGCCCGCGCGCAATCGGCGCATGCATCGATTGGCGGGTGTTGAGCGAAGCGCCATTTCGTCTCAAGTTCGGGTGGGCGGTGTCGATATAGGGTCGGTGTACGTCTGTACAATCGTTCCGACTCTATCCGGCGCAACCGCACCCCGCATTGAAACCGACACCCCCGCAATCGCTTTCCGCGCTTTCCGGCCGGCGAAATAACCGCCACACGAGCCGTCGAGGCATTTTACCGGCGCTTTCTCGCGGCAATCGAAACCCGTTCGCCATCGCCTGCGCGGTGTTGTGTTGCGCCGCGGCAAGCGGGCAGGCGCATGCGCAAGCCGACAGCATCCAATTGCCGACGATCGCCGTTCAAGGCTTGGCGAGCAAGGTATCGGTCGGACTCGTCGGCGAGCGTACCGCAACGGGCACGAAGACCGATACCCCCATCGTCGAGATACCTCAAACGGTCAATGTCGTGACCGCCCGGCAGATCGATATGACGGGCGCGACCGACCTGAACCAGGCGTTGCGCTACTTGCCGGGCTTCGGATCGTACGGATCCGATAATCGCTCCGACTTATACGCGGCGCTGCGGGGATTCAGACCGACATTATTCATCGACGGATTGCAGGCGCCGAATACGGCGGCAATCGCGGATTGGCGTATCGACCCGTATATGGTGGATAGCATCACGATATTGCGGGGGCCGACGTCCGTGCTCTATGGCGCGGGCGACCCGGGGGCGATCATCGATGCGCGGACGAAGCTGGCCGATGGCGAGCGCGTGCGCGAGGCCGGCGTAGAGATCGGCAGCGATGCGCGCAAAGAGACCATACTCGATGTGGGCGACAAGCTCGATGAGGGCGGCAAGTACGCCTACCGCTTCGTGGGCGTGGCGAGCGACGGCCATGCGCTGAGTGGTCCGAACGCGGACCAGCGCGTCGCGCTCGCGCCTTCCTTCCGTTGGCGGCCCGATGCCGATACCTCGCTCACCGTGACCGCGACCTACCTGCGCGATCGCAGCGACGTCTCGCACAATTTTCTGCCGGCGTGGGGCACAGTGCTGCCGAATCCCAATGGACAGCTTGCCCATGATGTCTACACGGGCGACCCGGGCTTCAATCAAAACAGCAAGAAGCAATGGTCGATCGGCTACGCTTTCACGCGCAACGTGGATTCGATCTGGACGCTGCGTCAAAACGTCCGGTGGATGCATCTATCGCTCGACGACGCCTCCCTCTTCGGCGCCGGCCTCGCCCGGGGCAGCACGACCAACATCACCCGATTCGCGGGGCTGTTCCAAATGAATTACAGCCGCTTCGACATCGACAACAACGCCGAAGCCCGTTTCGGCACCGGTGCGCTCGAGCACACCGTGCTACTTGGGCTCCAATACGCGCGGCAGACGAGCACCGACAGCGAGTGGGTCGCGCTGGCGCCGAGCCTGAACCTATACAGCCCGCTCTATACGCCGGTCACGAACGCGATCTTTGCAAGCCCCGCATTACTCGGTCATCCCGATCGGTATACGGCGATGAACACCGTCGGCGCTTACGTCCAGGACCAAATCGAATGGAATCGTTGGACCTTGACGCTGGGGGGACGTGAAGACTGGGTGGCCATGCATCAGGACGATCGCGAGTTCGACACGGCGAGCGCACAGCATGTCAGCGCCTTCTCGGGCCGAGTGGGCCTGACGTATCGAGGCGACTACGGATTATCGCCTTACATCGGCTATTCGACGTCGTTCGACCCGATTATCGGCGTAAGGATGTTCGACGGCGCATTGCCTCGCCCCACGCGGGGCAGGCAGATCGAGGCGGGCCTGCGCTGGCAGCCGTTCGGTAAAAACTTGATGCTAAGCGCGGCTGCCTATCAGATCAACCAGACGAACGTGGTGACGCCGGCCCCGGCATCGCTCGATCCCACCGGGATGAGTTCGGTCCAGACGGGCGAAGTGCGTTCGCGCGGCCTCGAACTGAGCGCGGTCGGTAACGTCACGCGTGAGTTCTCGGTCGTCGCGTCGTACGTTTATCAGGACGTGAAGAACGTGCAAGCGAACGATGCGTCGCTGAACCATTGGCCCGTCGATGTCCCGCGCCCGCGTCAAATGGCGTCGCTCTGGGCCGACTGGACTTGGCACACCGGCATGCTGGCGGGCTTTGGGGTAGGTGGGGGCATTCGCTATCAGAGCGCATCGGCGGGGGCGCTCGATAATTCGCTGACCGTCCCGAGCTACACGCTGTACGACGCGGCGTTGCGCTACGACGCGCGCGCCTGGCATCTCTCGCTGAACGTCCTTAACCTGTTCGACCGCCGCTTCATCAGCGGCTGCCAATCGTACTCGGTTTGCGCGTTCGGTAACGAGCGAGCCGTGCTGGCCAGCGCGAAATACGATTGGTGAGGCTTGCCAAGCGTCACGAGATCGACGCGCGAGCCCGTTCGTTCGCGCATTCCCTCTGCGGTCGGCCGTTTTATTCGCTGGCGCTGTTCGGTATGTCGGCATGTCCTCCTCCCATCTGCGGCGGATTCGAACTGTCGGCTCCCGCGTCCATCGGAGGCGGCGCCGGAGTAGGGGGGGTGATGGCAGGGGCAGGAACTGAGGCTGCGGCGGCCGGTGTTGAGGCGGGCTCGGGCGCGCGGCTCCATATGCTAGGGGCCGGTGCGGCCGCACTCGATGCCGCGGCGGCATCGGACGCCGCGGGCGCCGCCGACTCATCGCTGCTCTTGCCGCAGGCCGCTAGGACCGCCGTTCCAAGCAGGGCAGCCACGAAGAGAGATTGCTTCACGATCACGTCCTTTTTGCGATTGGAAGTAAGAGCGGGAGACTGCGCCGCTCTCGATCGATTTTTGCATTGGTCTTCAGATTAGCCAAAGCGGCCGTTCGCTGCTAGGGGTTGACAGCGAAGCATACGGGGGCCGCTGCGGGCGGGGTGGTGTGAGCGCGTGATGACTGATCAGGCGCCCTGCGTCGCTTCGGCTTGCATATCGGCACCGGCCGATCCGACTCGATTGCGGCCTGCGCGCTTGGCCTCGTAAAGCGCGAGGTCGGCGGCCTTCGTCAGTTCGTCCAATGTGGAGGGGTGCATGCGTCGACCCGTCGCGCAGCCGATGCTGACCGTGAACGGATGAACGCCGGCCGTCCCGGCTTCGTGCTGGGCATGCCAAGAGTCTTCCAGCGTCTGGCGTATGCTTTCGGCGATCAGTAGAGCATTCGCCGCGTTGGTATCGGGCAATACGATCAAGAATTCCTCACCGCCATATCTGGCGGCGCAATCGCCTCGCCGGCGCACGCATTGCGTGATGCAGGCCGCGAGATGCTTCAATGCCTTGTCGCCTTCGGCGTGCCCGTGTTTGTCGTTGTATTGCTTGAAGTGATCGGCATCGACGAACAGCACCGAGAGACAGCTATCGTTACGCTGCAAACGATCCCATTCGCTTTCCAGCACCTCGTCGAGCGCGCGGCGGTTATGAAGGCCGGTCAATGCATCCGTTCGCGACAATGCTCTCAGGCGGTCTTCCGCGAGCGCGCGGTCGCGCAGCGCGAACGCCAAGAGCCAGACGACCGCGCAGAAGGCGATGCTGAGCGCGGAGGCCGACACGCCGACGATCCAAGACAGTGTTTTCCAGGAGGCGAGCACGTCGCCGAGTGCCGGGGCGACGACGGCAATCAGCGGCGTACCGGGTACGCGGCGGAACGTATAAAGCCTCAGTACGCCATCGGTGGACGCACGCGCCGTAAAGAAGCCGGACTCTTCGTTGACCATCCTCGGGAAATTCGGCGACTTGCTGAAGTTCGGCGCAAATCCCGGCGGCAAGTACGGGTTTCGTGCCACGAGGGTGCCGTCGGTCCGCACGATGGCCGTGATGCCGCGCGGGCCCACATCGAGCCCATCCAGCAGGTGTCTAAAATAGGCGACGTCGATCGCGACGAGCACCACGCCCTTGAACGAACCGTCCGGGTTATCGAGTCGACGGCTCAGCGCCATCGCTTCCACGCCTGCCCGCGAACGCGCGCGATAGATCGCCGATATATACAGGCCGACCTTTGCGGACTCTCGATGCACGCGGAAATAATCTCGATCGCTGAAGTCCCAGTGGTGTGTATCCGAGCAGCAACCGTCCAGCAATTGCCCGCGCCGATCGGTTACGCCCATGCCCGTCACGTAACGCGAAGCAGCCGTGTGGCTGAACAGAAGTTCGTGCCGCACTTCCGCGTTCATTTGCAGGACCGCCGGCTTATCGAGTTCCGCCATTAGCGTCTGCAGCGATTGATCCGAGGATTCCACCGTCCGCGAGATGTTGCTCGAGAGCACGGCGGCTACGTTTCTAGAGGTCTCGTGAGCGTGCCGGATCGCGGTTTCGCGCGCCGCGATCAATGTCAGGAGGCTCACGGCGAGGACGCCCGTTGCGAGCAGCGTTCCAAGTACACCGACGACGTTAGGACGGCGGCCCGCTAATTCGGCGGCTCGCCGGATAGGGTTGGGAAACACAGTAATTGTTTTGTAGGGCGCCGTTTTGATCCGGGACGCTTAGGGTAGGTGCGGCTACGATGCAAGGGTGACTGCTCAAGTTATCGGCGCCCGGCCGAGAAAATTCAGGGTTTGGGCCCGTTTTTGTCCGCGGTCTGAATGTCTGGCGTTTCATCTTTCAATCGCGATCCGGTGCGCCCGGGGGAAAGAAATGGCGATACGGGCGCGCTTCTTCGACTGCGCGCGCAAAGGATGGCCGTTTCAGGAGCCGCTGCCGGTACGCGATCAGATTTTCGAAATCGGCGCCGATACGATGTGCCCAGTCGGCGTAGAACAATGAGGGGGCGGCGCTGCAGTCGGCGAGGCTGAAGTGCTCGCCCGCGGCCCATTCGCGCTGGGCCATGGCGTTGTCGAGCCAGGCGTAGGCGGTGTCGAGCATCGCGCGGGCTTCCGCGACGCCGCGCGGATCGCGTTCCGGCTCCGGACGCATCGCGTTGAAAACGATTTTTTGCAGCGGCGTGGAGATGTAGTTGTCGAACACGCGATCGATGAAGCGGACTTCGAGCGCGGCGCGCGGATCGGCGGGAAGCAGTGCCACAAGGCCGGGATAGTGCAGAGCGAGGTATTCGATGATGATGGTCGACTCGTGAATCGGGCGTCCGTCGTCGACGAGCATGGGAAAGCGCTTGATCGGCCACAGCGCCGCGAATTCGGCCATGACCTGAGGGTCGTCCTGCGACAGCTTGCAATAGTCGAACGGCGTGCCGTTTTCATAGAGGGCGATTAGGACCTTCTGACAGTACGAGGAGAACGGGTGGGCGTAGAGCTTCAGGGGCATCGCGAGTCTCCTCGTGGGGCGAAAGGGGGGCCGAGCGCGCTTTATCTGTCGACGAACGGCGGGGGATGGGATCGACATCGCGGCCGCGATATTTTTTTGGCGCGATTTTGGCGGGGCGCCGAGTTGCTGTGAGATCTGAACAGAAAACGCATCAAGAATACGAGGACGTACTGATGCCGCTGATCTACGGGTCCACGAGACCCGCGTTTGTTGAGGCGTTCAGCGTGTTCAAGCCCGCGGCGTTGGCGTTTCTACGCACACTGTGACAGACCATTTAGATTGGCTGGCGTGATCGCGAATCCGACGCACAGCAATTACTGGTTTATGCCTCTCTTCTTCTCTTTCACTTCTGGCGTGCCGCCGAGCGACGTTGACGTGTGGTCGGCTGCGGGACTCAACCTCCGTTGCTCTACTAAAGTCGAGAGTCCCTCTTTTTTATGACATACGCACGTCCTTCCGCGTTTTCAACGATCTGCATATCACCAAAGCAGGCAGGCGCGACAGCGGACACCAACCCGAAAACTTCGACGCACGCTTGTGTCATTTCGTAATCGCCGGCTATGTTGCCTCGCGCTTGAAGAAAGTTTCTCCATGCACGCATGTTGCCTGTCATGACAAGGGCGGTTGATGTGGCTTCAGGAAGCACGCTCCGAGAAGCGGATCGGATGAATCGCGATCGCTCCTTGCGCGTGAGATGATTTCCGACGTTTGACTGCTCGAGCCTTTCGACCAGTTTCCGGTAGCTCTCTCGCGACCGCGCAACCGCATCGGCCCAGATCGCCGATGCTTCAACGTCAGCCCCAATGCCCGGCGGCATGGCGAAGGCTGATTCCTCCGCTCCAACGTATTGCTGTGAGAGCTGCGAGTAGGAAAAGCCGACTCGATGCCGCACAAGCTGATGACTAAGACCTCGCGATATCCCCGTAAAAAGTAGAGAGGCGCTGGCGTGCTCCAAAACGCTTTCGTGACCTTGCTCGATAAGGTTTTCAACGTACTGTTTATTCGTGCGCGGCGACTGACGCGAGCCGAACGCCATGTAGCAGATTCTCCCCGCAAACTCTATTAGCTTTTGCGCCGCGGGCACGTCGCTTTCCTGCCGCCAGCTCAGTGCTTCATCGCTCAGGTACTGAGCTATGCCCGGCGCGATCTGGCTGGATGCGATGAGATAAAGTTTCATGGCCGACCGTTTTGAGAAGACTTGGTTTGTGCTTTGACCTCGAGACCCTTTAGGCGGGCATCGATATCGGATATTTCAGTATTGATCTTTGAGCTATCTTTCTGGTCTGCCACTTGCTGCTCAAGCTTGGTAATGCGCTCGCCGAATCTTGCCTCGGCGGTCCAGTTGCTGAAGACAGCGCCGGCAAGCGTAAGAACCGCAATGACGACAGGGACAAAGACTTGCCAGCGACGCGTCTTGATGTCCTGTCGAGTCACTTCCTTTTCGACTCGCTTATCGACGCTGAGAAAGTCATAGGAAAGCCGATCGAGAAGCTCGGCCGTAACCGTTGAGCCGTTTCCGCTGATTGGGGACTTTGCGGATGAATCTAGCTCGAAGATGACCACTCTCATAATTCGTTTCCCTTTTGAAATCTCAAAGGGATTTTTGCCCATGTTGATCAAGGTCAGATGCAGTTTCCCCGTATAACCTGGGTCGACCAAGCCCGGATTGGTCGTCAAAAGACCCCGCGACGAGTCGCTGCTAGGCAGGAATACGATGCCGAGTTGGTTGTCGGCGAGCTTGATCTCCTCGGCGGTTTCGATGACGGCGGTTCCTCCTTCGACCAGCGAGTGCTGAGATCGAGGCGAATTTATGCCTCCCGGCTTATCGGCATCCACTCCTGGAACGTAGATGAGACCGACTGACAGATCTAATGATGCCGGACGTACGAGATCGCGATTGTAAGCGCTGAGATTGACCAATAATTTGTTGTTATCGAGATTCGCGTTTATGTCGTGGTCAACAAAAATTTTCACAGTGGCCTCGCGTTGTTGTGCACATTGTCGATGCGTTAACGCGCTAAGATCTCTTCTACTTCTGCTAGTCTAAAGTCTAGTGTCGATGCGGGAATCTCTATCACTTCTGCGCCAAGCGTTTCATAGATCTCTTTCATGATCGTTTGTAATTTAACTTGCGATTCCTGCGACTCCGTTCGCACGGGGTCGGTCAGGTTGTTGAAGCGGCCGACCGTATGAAGTAAAAAGACCTGTTTGAATCGAAATCGGACCGCGCGCTCCAGATGAATATCATCCCACTCGTGTCCCGCAATCGCGAGATAGGCAAGATTGTCGGGGAAGCTATAGTCCCAGATTACCGTTGTCGAGGGATCGTGTGCTCGAGCCTTGTCGAGCATCAGTTCGCTGATTCTTAATTGAAGACTTTCGTAATCGCTGCGCGCGTCGTCCTTCGTCTGCCCGCTGCTCAGTCTTTCACAGATGGCGCGACGGCCGCAGTCTTCGATCGTTCGATAGCCACGGGAGCGAAGCGACTCGACCAGCGTAGTTTTGCCGCTGAACGGGGCACCGGTAACCACGCGCCAGTTCGTGTGAAGCCGCTCACCCGCAGCGTTCGCCGCGTCTCGGAGGCGTTGAAGACAGCGGGCATCGATCGACATGATGATAGCGTTCGCAAAACTGCGATTTTACGCTACGACAGTTGCCTTTTAAGGCTGCGGGCCGCGGGGCGGCACCACTCCGGCTCAGGCGAGACGACCGCGCGGGTATCGGCGGACGTCGTTCTCGGCGTGGGCGGCGTTGGATAAAACCGGCAACACGAGCGCGCAATATCGAGGAGTTTGCCGGCATCCCTAGAGCGGGAAGTCGAGAAGGCGGGTGCGCTTGCGTGCAGACGCCGCAATTGTGCAGCAGCTTGCTGCATAAAGGTATCCGCCGGCGATGCCCGCGCGAAGGCGCTGACACATTTGATTTTCGCTTTGCGTCGCAGCGAATGCGCCGCTGACGGACAGACAGGTGTCCTGGTGCCCGGGACCGGACTCGAACCGGCAAGCCGTGAGGCGGCGGATTTTCGTCACACTGCATCTTTCGATGCCGGCGGTGCCTGCATGGCCGTTTGTGCGCTGGACTATGCCTTCGCCGTCGGCGCGCGCGAACCTGATTCGCACATGCCGCATTAGGCGCCCCCCGTCTAGTCTCTACACCTTCCGCGAAGCAGCCTTGCGGCTGCGTTTCGGGCTTGGCTCGGCGTTGCCTCGGCCGCTCGGCGACGTTTTCGCGATCGCACGGTCAGGGGATTCACCGAATTTGAAGGGTTCTGCACCGGTCGTTTCCGGCCGGGCACTCAATTGCTTAAGTCCGCTATGTTTACCAATTTCATCACCCGGGCAGGGCGGACGCGATTCTACCACCGGTCGAGCCGAATTCAGCAACACTCGCAACCCGACTCGACACGTCTAATCCGTCGCCCGGGCACGGTGCTAGCATGATCGTCATGTCCGTCCGAATGGAACGAGGAGGCAGCCATGGATGGCTTCGTGCGGCATCAAATGGAAGGCGTCTCGGTCGATATCCAAGTGGTACCGGCCCAGCCGAGCGGTTATGCCGCCCGCTTTAGAGTGTCGGGAGAGCCCGGCGACGAGGCGAACTGGCCGATCGTGCACGTGGCGCGGGGCCCCTTCGCCAGCGAGCAGCAAGCCGAGGAAGCGGCGAAATCGGCCGCGTTGCAGCATATCCTCGAGCAAGGCGGAGCGGCGTAAATCGTATAGCGGCGTGCGCTCGAACCAGAGATAGAGACCCGGCTGAAGTGTGTTTTTACACATGCCTCGCCGGGCCCGGTAAAATGCTCGGCTGATCCATTCACATACTGGCGGCGAAAGCGCAAGGATTTCCCGAACATGACCGATCTTCGTTTTACCTCGCGGTTCGCCGCTTTGGTTTTGGCCGGCGGCCTCGTTGCCGGTTGCAGTACCTCGTCTCCCACCAAGATCGATTACAAGAGCGATTCGAAGTCGAAGCAAGCTTCGCTCGCCGTTCCGCCGAATATGCTCGACGAGGCGTCCGATCAACGCTCGTTGCCGCCGCAAGGGGGCACAACGTCGGCTTCGACGTTCTCGCAAGTGCAACAAGCCGCGCCGCCCGAGAACGCGGTGATGCCGCCGGTCAAAGGCATGCACATCCAGCGCGACGGCACCGAAAGCTGGCTCGTCATCGACAGCCGCAACCCGGACGAAGTGTGGCCGCGTGTGCGCCGCTTCTGGCAAGAGCAAGGCTTTTTGCTCGTGGTCGACGAGCGCAACAAGCACGTGCTGGAAACCGACTGGAACGAAACGCGACCCCAGATCAATCTGGGCATCATCCGCAACACGCTGTCGAAGGCCATGGGCAATGCGTACGTCGCCGCCGAGCGCAACAAATTCCGCACGCGTCTCGAGTCCGCTCCGGGTGGGGGCACCTACGTGTTCATCAGCCAGAAGGGTATGCGCGAAACGCTCAGCGGCGTGAACAACGATACGACCAAGTGGGAAGCCAAGCCCAACGATCCGGCGCTCGAACTCGAGTACCTGAAGCGCTTGATGGCGGGACTGGCGCTGGCCGACGCGCGCGGCGATCAAGCGGGCCCCGTGGCCGCCGATATCGCACCCGCCCCGGCTAGCGATGCCGCGGCGAAGGGTAAGGGCGATGCGGCCGCGGTCGCGGCGCGTAACGCGGAGCTCGCCGCGCAGTCGCAAGCCTCGCCGAGCTCGGCGACGAATGGTCAATTCACCTCGACGGAGCTGACGCTCGACGAGCCGTACGATCAAGCGTGGGCACGCGTAGGCATTGCACTCGATCGTTCGAACTTCACGATCGACGATCGCGATCGGACGAGGGGCCTCTATCAAGTCCGCTATGTCGATCCGCACGACAAGAGTTCGGAAGAGCAAGGGTTCTGGAGCCAAGTGTTCCATGGTCGCAAGGAGAAGGTGGCCAAGCAATACTTGGTCAACGTGAAGGCCGTCACCGAAAACCAAACACGCGTCGCGGTGGTTGACGACAAGGGCAACATCGAAACGTCGCGTCCCGCGAAGGAAATCATGTCGCTGATCGTCGATCAACTGCACTGATCCAAACACGGCGTGACACCCGTGTAAAAGAACCCGCCGCGTAGCTCGGCGGGTTTTTTTATTGCTGCCGCTATTGGCCGGGGTCACCCGAGCGCCTTACGGTCCCCTTGGCACGGGCGATGTCACGTGACGTTACGCCGTAACGTCACCGCGCGCTGTTTCGATCACGAAACGCTTTGCGCTTCCTTAGCCTCGATTTCTCTTTTGAATTCAGTGAGTTGCCCGTGCATCTTGGCATGGCACACAAGCTGCTTTATCTGGCCCCGTAGGGCAAAAGGCAGGGAGGACGAGGCGGGCTTCGCCCCATAAAAGCGTGCCGTCGCGGCGATGGCGTCGTTCGACGCGCTCGTGCCGGCAATCTCACGGCAATCGGAACCGATCCGAAGTCTTGCTTCGAAAAGAAATGGCTCGCGTCTTGTCGCGCGAGCGACGATGGCCCCGTCGCCTATCCTCGTAAGGCGACGGTTTTACCCGCGTTCCACGGAACGCGGGTATTTTTTATCCGGCGTTCGCCTGCTTGGTTAGGAGTACGAACGAACTCGGACGGTCGTTCAATGATTGGCTTGCGGTACATCGAGGATCAAGATGATGGTCCAATCCGCATCGCCGTCATGATGGTATTGGCGCTCGGCCACGATGAACGGTTGTTGTTTGCCGGCCGGGCCGAGAAAAAGCACGTCGCCCTCCATCGGCAGGCATTCGACGGGCGGCAGCGCGAGAAACGCTTCCTGCGAACCGCGCGGCATCAATTTCTCGATCTTGCGCGATGCCGCTTCGGTCCATTCGATATCCAACTGGATGTTGCTCATGCTGTCCTCTCAGCGCTATGGTGCGCGCGCGTTGCGAAATGTTCGGGGTGTTTCGGGTGCGCGACTTTAGCATAACCGGCGCGGCGCTTTCCTAACGAAAAAGCCGAAGCCGGCGGGACCGGCTTCGGCTCATCGTACACTCGCGGCGCATCGCCGCCGCGGCCGTGCAATTACTGGCTCGCCCCGCTTGCCGCGGCTGCGCTGTCGGCTTTGCCCTTGGCCGCATGCTTGTGCATCGGCTTATGGTGCCCGTTCTTATGATGCATCGGCATTTCATGCTCTTGTGGCGAAGCTTCCTGTTGCTGCTGGAGCGCTTGTGCCCGCTGCTCGACGTCGGCGGCCTTGGCCGGGTCGGTGCTCATCGTGACGCCGCCTTCATCGGTTTGCGCATAAGCCGCGCCGGCCAGCAGCGAAAGTGAAAACAAGACAGTCAGGGACGCTTTCTTCATTATTGCCTCCGTGCGAAAAATGGATGGATGGTGGTCCAGATGCTGCCCGTCCGGCTGGACATTGCAAATTCTAGCCAGCATAAGCCCTACAACGCGACTCGTGTGGAGCAAATGCGACGGTCGGTTACGTCTCGTTACATGTCGGGATCCCGTTGTTAAAACCAGCCTAAGGCTCGATACACGCGGAACTGGGCCATACCGATCAGTTCATGCAGTGCGACGTTGGCCGCAGCCAAATTCGGCCGGCGCGGCAGCAAGCCGCAGCGGACGGTACGGCCGCCCGACGAACTTTGCTGCGGCGTCAAGCCGAAGCGCTCGAAATCCAGCAGTGCCCGCGGCATGTGGTAAGCCGACGTCACCAGCATCAACGAATCGTAATGTTGGCTGCGCAAAATACGTGCGACGTGCTCGGCGTTCTCGTATGTCGTGAGGCTCGTGTCTTCGAGCACGAGATCGGCCGGCGCGACATGCGCTTGCAACAAATACGGCGCATAAGTCTCAGCTTCGGATGCCGTGTGTCCCTGTGGATTGCCGCCGCTTACGATGACCTGGCAGTGGGGCGTTTGCTGCTTGCATTGCGTATAGAGCTGCGCGGTCTTGGCGATACGCGGCCATACGTCCTGTATGGGCACGAGTTTGCCGTTGCGATCGTAGCGGGTCCCGCCACCCAGCATGACGATGACGTTGCGCTCGCCGAATCGGGGCGGCGGCGCTTGCTGCGCATCGCGTTGCACCGCCGCGACTAGGGGGGCGGACAGCCACCCGGCCGAGAGCAGCCAAAACAAAACGAGCGCGGTGGCGGCGATCGCCTTCCTCGCCCGTCGCCAAAGCACAAAAACCACTGAAAAAAGCGCGAATAAAGTGAATATGATCAATTGAGATAGGGTAACGTATGGTTTCGGGGATGGCGTCGCAAGCGGCGCCGATACGTTGAACGGACCACGGCCATTCGCGCATTTCAATATGTCGCGAAGCGCCCGATTATAGGCATTACGCACGACATGACGGGACCGGTACAGCCGGTTGCCGCCCCGGCTCGGCGGCTGGCGCTCACCGTACCGGCCACCGGAAGGCATGCGCCGTCACGCGTGACGGCGGCCGCACTTTAAGAAAGAGTCGAGATGACCACGTATTCCAACGAAGCGGTGCTCGAAGCGCTTAGGCGAGTGCAATATCGTCAGGTTCCCTGGGCGAAACGTCCCGGAGTGTTCGAATATCTACGCGGGCTGGGCCTGATGGAAACGGTCCGCCAACGCACGGTGGCGCCTGGAGCAGGGTTTCATGCGCCGGTCGACATCGCCGTGCTGACCGAAAAAGGACGCGCGGAATTCAATCGGCTGGCGCGCGAGGAACGGGCGCTGAATTGGTCGGACGCGAAAACGAACGAGTACGCGTTAAGGGAAGCAACCGCCGCGATCGAATTGCGCTCTTAGCGCGCTCCCCGCATCACTCACGCGCGATCCGCGCGGCTCGCTGCCGATATCCGATCGAAAAAAAACCCGTATCGCGAGGATACGGGTACCGGATATTTCTGCTGCCACGCTGTGCTCATGGCAATTACTCCGACTGGCCGAACGGCCAGTGGTTCCCTTCGTTTCAATTCATCTGCTTCGTATTGCGCATTGCCCGTCTCGTTTAACGTCTGCGAGCGTCTCGCGGGCGCTGTCCGTTGTCGTTCCAGCGGGCGTTGCTTTCGATATCGCCGCGCAAATTGCCGCGCGGTGCCGACGCGCTGCTGGGCGCCGCCGCGCGAGCGGCACGCCATGTCGCCGACATTTCGGGCGGCAGGCGCGAGGCGGGCGCGCGCGAGGGCTGCGCGCTCGCGAGCGTGGCCTGCGCTACAGCGATGCCGACGCTACATAGGAGCAAACCCGCTGCGTGAATGATGACCTTCATTCGGATGTCCGGCACGAAATGCCGGCGGCGTGTCGGCATGCCGACACGATAAGCGGGCGAGCGAAAGCGCGCTGTAAATATTAGTAAATGGATGTTTCGGAGCCGCCTCGCCGCGTATGGCGGGGGAGCGTCGGGGAGGGCGCGGCGGCGCGATGCTCAGCCGCCGCCGCTAACGCATCGCATGGCGGCGTGCCCGCAATGAGGAGGATCAGGCCATCTTGACCGGCGCGCGCCACGATTCCGGATTGGTCCAGAACGCGCCACGTAGACGCTCCGGGCTGCGCGGGGCGGGCGGTTTGACCGCGGTCGCGCCGATACGTCCGCGCAACGACACTTGGCGGCCGCAGGTGCTCAACCGTTTGACGATTTCGGCGAGCGTGCCGTCGGCTTGCCACTCGTCGAAACGGCGCCGGCAGGTGGGCGGCGACGGATAGCGGCCCGGCAGCTTCGACCAGCCCTCTCCCGTGGACAAGACCCACAGCACTGCGTTGACGACTGCGCGCGCTTCGACGCGCGGGCGTCCGCGTCGCTCGCTCCGTGCGGGTTCGGCACAGAACAGCGCTTCGACCAGCGCCCACTCGTTATCTCTCAAATCGTCGAACACCATATGTCCTCACCTCAGCGAAACTGACCCCGGTGCGCTGCCCCGTGCCGCACACCCCTGAGACATCCTCTTGGGATGCCGAGCGAGACGGTGGGCGCCGTGAACGATGTCGATCATCGAGCGGCGCGCCGACCGCAGCGGGCCGAGCAACGCATGGACCGTGCCATGTGAACGGCGAATGCCTGGCAGCCCCGATGCCACGGGCTTGTCGGGGCGTCAGCTAGGGGCGTATAAGACGCCAAAACGCGGGGGCCGGAAATCAGGGCAATCACCAATCTAGTGCAGGCTCGCGCGCCTTGAGTGCGCCCGTGCCCGCTTATTGCGATGCGATAAATCGGCCTGCTCGGGCGAGCCCCCGGCGGCGCCGGGCTCGCTTGTGGCGGGCGCATGCGACGTATGCCGTTCGCTTTGCTCATGCAGCAAGACGGCCGCTCGCCGGCGCGCCTCGCCGGCAGGGACCCCTGTTCAATATTTGAGGTGAGGTGCGCTTTAGCCACGGCCACCGTGGTTTGATTCGCTGTTTACGCTCCCGGGCTTTTTGCGTAATATGGCGTTCAGTCACGCGGCGCCTTCTCCGGAAAACCGTCGCTTCGTCCGGCTGGGTTTGGCTCGAGCGCTGCTCGATTCGCCGCCCCCCGGTCCGTGCTCCCATCAATATGACCGATCAAAATCGGGCGAGCGCGTCTTCAGTTCCATTTCGTCTGTTTGATCCGGTTCGTTGACCACAGGGTCTGACCTAGCTGCATGAATACCCAAGAGGCGAAGATCGTCCTCGAGACTGCTTTGATTTGCGCGCAGGAGCCGCTCAAGGTCGGCGATTTGCGCAAGCTTTTCGCCGATTCCGTATCGGCGGATACAGTCCGTGCGTTACTTGAGGATCTGAGAAACGAATGGTCCGGTCGCGGTGTCGAGCTCGTCGCGCTCGCAACGGGCTGGCGCTTTCAAAGCAAGCCGAGTATGCGCGGTTATCTCGATCGCTTGCATCCCGAGAAGCCGCCGAAGTATTCGCGCGCCGTGCTGGAGACGCTCGCGATTATTGCGTACCGGCAGCCCGTGACGCGCGGCGACATCGAGGAAATTCGCGGCGTCACCGTCAATACGCAGGTGATCAAGCAGCTCGAGGACCGCAGTTGGGTCGAGGTGATCGGGCATCGCGACGTACCGGGCCGCCCGGCGCTCTACGCGACGACGAAGCAGTTCCTCGACGATCTCGGGTTGAAGGCGCTCGACGAGTTGCCGCCGCTCGAAGATCCGACGACGCAAAACGCGGCTGACTTGCTGGCGCAACACGCGATCGAATTTCCGGACGATGCGGCGCTGATCGAAGCCGCCGCTCAGGACGGCGCAACGGCTGAGCAAGCACCGCGGAGCCCCGTTCAGAGCGATGACGGCGCGCCCGCCGCGCGTAGCGAGGGATCGGATGGCGAGCAGGCCGCAGGTTTGCTAGAGAGCGACGGCGGGGACGAATCGTCCGCGCGCTCTCACGAAGAAGACGCGCTCGAGGAGCGCCAGAACACCGCGCCGCACGACGGGCAGGCAAACGTTGCACTGCCCGGCGGTGACGCGAACGAGGCAGGGAAGCACGATCGCAACGAGGATCGTGACCCGCCGCAAGAGAGGTCCGGGCCGGCGGGGCATGCGCGAGACGAGGGCGCTTTATCGAGCGCCGGCGCGCACTCGGCGGATGCCTCCGGCGAACACGCCCCTGATCGCGGCCAACCGGCCGACGACGCGGACGCCTTCACAGACGACGAACCCGCGTCGCGAAGTGCCTGACGTAATCGAACGCACGCTGCGCCTGCAATGGGTGCGCGCAATTGACATTTGAGGTTGTTTTGACAAATACCCACGACACCGATTTGTCCGCATCCGGGCATGCCGTAGACGCCGCGGGCCGCGACGATGCGCGGGGCGACTCCGAGCATGGCGCCCACATCGCGGAGACGGGCGATCAAGATCGTCCTCGCCGCGGGTTGCGCCGAGGCCCGCGTAGCCTTATCGCGCGGCGTCGCGCGGCGGCCAAGACGAAGGGCGAGGCCGGCGCCGGCCAGGACGCGCCCGAGGGCGAGCAAGCACAAGGCGTTGCCGCCGAGCCGTCCGCCGATAGCGACGCCCCCGCGCCCGTGTCGCCGCGCGCGCCGCGCAAGAGCGCGCCGAAGGGCGGCCGCAAGCAAGCGGGCAACCGCCGCGAAGAGGGCGGCCAGGAGCGGGAGGCCAAGGAAAAGGCCAAACCCGCCAAGCGTGCCGAGCCGGCGGCGACCGGGCAAGACGACCTGTTTGCCTACGTCACGTCCCCGGCGTTCGACGCCGATAACGGCGCGACGAGCGGCGTGCGCGCGCCGATGCTGCGCCGCGGCCGCCAGGCGCCGCAAAAGCGCGTGCTCGCGCCGGACGACGACGCGCCCAAGCTCCATAAGGTGCTGGCCGAAGCCGGCATGGGTTCGCGGCGCGAGATGGAAGAGTTGATCGTCGCGGGTCGCGTATCGGTCAACGGCGAGCCGGCCCATATCGGCCAGCGCATCATGCCGACCGACCAAGTGCGCATCAACGGCAAGCCGGTCAAGCGCCGCGTGCAAACGAAGCCACCGCGCGTGCTGCTTTATCACAAACCGACGGGCGAAATCGTCAGTCACGCCGATCCGGAAGGGCGAGCGTCGGTATTCGACAAGCTGCCGCCGATGAAGACGGCCAAGTGGCTGGCCGTGGGCCGGCTCGACTTCAACACCGAGGGTTTGTTGATGCTGACGACCTCGGGGGATTTGGCCAACCGGTTCATGCATCCGCGCTATAGCGTGGAGCGCGAATATGCGGTGCGCGTCGTCGGCGAGCTCTCGGAGAGCTCGCGTCAAAAGCTGTTGCACGGCATCGAACTCGACGACGGTCCCGCCAACTTCCTGCGCATTCGGGACGGCGGCGGCGAGGGGACGAATCACTGGTACCACGTCGCGTTGGCCGAAGGCCGCAATCGCGAAGTGCGGCGCATGTTCGAAGCGGTGGGCCTCATGGTCAGCCGGCTTATCCGCACGCGCCACGGCCCGATCTCGTTGCCGCGCGGTTTGCGCCGCGGGCGTTGGGAGGAGTTGGAGGAAGCTCAGGTGCGGGCGCTGATGGCGGCCGTCGGGCTGAAGGCGCCTACCGAGGAAAAGGGCGCGCGACGCCAGGGTGCCGAGCGGCGCCAGCCCGATCCGATGCAGACGTCGATGGGCTTCATCAACCGCGAGCCCGTCTTGACGGCGCACGGACGTTTCGAACAGCCGGGGCGTGGCCCGGGACGCCGCGGTGCGGGCGGTTTCGGCGCCGGCGCGAGCGGCTTCGGCGACACGCTCGGCGGCGGCTACGGTAACCGCGGACGCGGCCCGGGCGGCGGTCAAAAGGGCGGCCGCCCACGCGACGTGGATGGCAACCGAGCCCCGTCGAGCCCGGCCGGCGGCAAACGCGCTTTCAGTGGCGGCAATGCCAATGCCAATGGCAATCGCGCCCCGGGCGGCAACCGTGCCGGCGGCGGTAACCGCGGCGGCGGTCAAGGTCCCGCACCGCGTGGCCGCTCGCGCGGCCGCTGATTCGCTGCCGATTCGCTGTGTTGCGTGAGCGCTCCGTCGCCGGAGCATTCACGCGGCTGCTGCTTTGCAACGCGCCGCGAAAAATGCTAAACTTACAAAGTCGCTGGGCGTGCGGCTTTCTGTGCGGCTCAGGTGCGACCACCGGTAAGAAGATGATGGGCGTTTCGCCCATTTTTTTTTGGCGGTAACGGTTCGGCATCTCTGCCAGCAGCACCATTTCGCGCGCCGGCATGGCGTGGCGCGCGGCCCCGTGGGTGAAACGCGCGAGCGCGAACACCTTAGAGGGCACTGTGCAACTGACGGAACTGATAGAAACCACGGTCTCGAGCATGGGCTACGAGCTCGTGGACCTCGAGCGCACCGGGCGCGGCATGCTGTGTATTTATATCGACCAGCCCGCCGGCATCGCCATCGAGGATTGCGAAAAAGTCACGCGTCAGCTCCAGCACGTTCTGACGGTTGAGAACATCGACTACGAACGGCTCGAAGTATCGTCGCCGGGGCTCGATCGTCCGCTCAAGAAATTGGCGGACTTTTCGCGTTTCGCCGGCAGCGAGGCGGTCGTGACATTGAAAAAGCCGTTGGACGGGCGCAAAACGTTCCGGGGCATTCTGCATGCGCCGAACGGCGAAACGATCGGTTTGGAATTTGAAGGAAAGGAAGGCGCCGCGATGCTCGATTTCACGCTCGCGGACATGGACCGCGCACGCCTGGTCCCGCACGTTGACTTTAGGAGCCGGAAACAATGAGTCGCGAAGTACTGATGCTGGTCGATGCACTGGCGCGCGAGAAGAACGTCAATAAAGATGTGGTGTTCGCCGCGCTTGAAGCCGCACTTGCGTCGGCCACCAAGAAGCTCTTCGAAGAAGACGTGGACATTCGCGTGCATATCGACCGGGAATCGGGCGAGCACGAAACGTATCGCCGCTGGCGCGTCGTGCCGGACGAAGCCGGCCTGCAAGAACCGGATCAAGAAATCCTGCTGTTCGAAGCGCGTGAGCAAGAACCCGAAATCGAAATCGATCAGTACATCGAAGAGCCGATTCCGTCGATCGAATTCGGCCGCATCGGCGCGCAGGCCGCCAAGCAAGTGATCTTGCAAAAGGTGCGCGATGCCGAGCGCGAGCAGATCCTGAACGATTTCCTCGAGCGCGGTGAAAAGATCATGACCGGCACGGTCAAGCGTCTGGACAAAGGCAATTTCATCGTCGAATCGGGTCGCGTCGAGGCGCTGTTGCGCCGCGATCAGTTGATTCCGAAGGAAAACCTGCGCGTGGGCGATCGCGTGCGTGCTTATATCGCGAAGGTCGACCGCACCGCACGTGGTCCGCAGATCGAACTCTCGCGCACGGCGCCCGAGTTCCTGATGAAGCTGTTCGAAATGGAAGTGCCGGAGATCGAGCAGGGTCTGCTCGAGATCAAGGCGGCGGCGCGCGATCCCGGCGTGCGGGCGAAAATCGGCGTCGTGGCTTACGATAAGCGTATCGATCCGATCGGTACCTGCGTGGGCATTCGCGGCTCGCGCGTGCAGGCCGTGCGCAACGAGCTCGGCGGCGAGAACGTCGACATCGTGCTATGGTCGGAAGATCCCGCCCAGTTCGTGATCGGCGCGCTTGCGCCCGCCGCGGTTCAGTCCATCGTCGTCGATGAAGAGAAGCATTCGATGGACGTCGTCGTCGAC
This sequence comes from Trinickia diaoshuihuensis, assembly GCF_003390925.1. Taxonomy (GTDB): domain Bacteria; phylum Pseudomonadota; class Gammaproteobacteria; order Burkholderiales; family Burkholderiaceae; genus Trinickia; species Trinickia diaoshuihuensis. The sequence goes on from NZ_QUBS01000089.1 coordinate 251,283, forward strand.
GAAAGCGAACTGGCCGTCGCGATCGGCCGTAGCGGCCAAAACGTGCGTCTCGCCAGCGAGTTGACGGGCTGGCAGATCAACATCATGACGCCCGACGAGTCGGCGCAAAAGCAGAACCAGGAGCGCGGCGTGTTGCGCGACCTGTTCATGGCGCGGCTCGACGTCGACGAGGAAGTCGCCGACATCCTCATCGACGAGGGCTTCACGAGCCTCGAAGAGATCGCCTACGTGCCGCTCAACGAAATGCTCGAAATCGAGGCGTTCGACGAAGACACCGTCCACGAGTTGCGCAATCGCGCGCGCGACGCGTTGTTGACGATGGCGATCGCGAACGAAGAGAAGGTCGAGGGCGTGGCGCTCGATCTGAAGAGCCTCGACGGAATGGATGCCGACTTGCTGACCAAGCTCGCCGAGCATCAGATTCAAACGCGCGACGAGCTGGCGGAGCTAGCTGTCGACGAATTGGTCGAAATGACCGGAATGCAAGAGGAAGCCGCGAAGGCGTTGATCATGAAAGCACGTGAACACTGGTTCCAGTGAGTGAATGACCATGGCGCACTGATTAGATAGCGATCTTTGGATCGCATGACCCGATGTTAACCGCAAGGAATCGGTCCTTGCATTAAGAGGAATGAATGGCGAGTAACAACGTAGCCCAATTTGCCGCGGAACTGAAAATGCCGGCTGGGGTGCTCCTCGAGCAGCTCCAGGCGGCGGGTGTCCAGAAAGCGAGCGAGGACGATGCACTGTCCGAAGCGGACAAAGCGCGTCTGCTCGATCATTTGCGCAAGTCGCACGGCTCGGCCGATACCGACAAGCGCAAGATCACGCTGACTCGCCGGCACACGTCGGAGATCAAGCAATCCGACGCGACGGGCAAGGCTCGCACCATTCAGGTCGAAGTGCGCAAGAAACGTGTATTCGTGAAACGCGACGAGGCGGGCGAAGCCGGGGCGGAAGCCGCGGCCGCGCAAGCGAACGCAGTGGACGAGAGCGCCGAGTTGCAGCGCCGCGAGGAAGAAGCGCGCCGCGAAGCGGAGTTGCTCGAGAAACAAGCGCAGGAATTGCGCGAGCAGCAAGAGCGGCTCGAGCGCGAGGAAGCCGAGCGTCAGGCGCGCGAAAAGGCCGCGGAAGCCGAGCGTCAGCGCGCCGAGGAAGAGGCGGCGAGAAAGCGTGCGGAAGCCGCGGCTCGCGAGCAGGCCGAACGCGTCGCCGGCGAGGACGAGCGGGCCGAGGCGGAACGCGCGGCGCAGCGCGAAGCGGCCAAGAAGGCCGAGGATGCCGCACGCGAAGCCGCCGAGAAGGCGCGCGCCGAGGCCGCCGAGAAGGCTCGCGCCGAACAGGACGAAATTCGCAAGCGTCGTGAAAAGGCCGAGGCCGAGGCACGCGCCATCCGCGAAATGATGAACACGCCGCGCAAGGCGCAGGTCAAGGCGCCCGAACCGCCACCGGCTGCAAAGCCGGCCGAAGCCGCGAAGGCGGCCGAGGCGAAGGGTACGCTGCACAAGCCCGTGCGTCCCGCCGGCGAAACGCCGCGGCCCGCCGCGCAAGCGCGCAAACCGGCCGCCGGTGGCACCGCGGCGCCGTCGAGCACCCAGCCCTCCACGGCTCCGGGCTCGGCCGACAAGAAGAAGCAAGGCGGCAAGGGCGGCTGGCAAGACGATGCGGCCAAGCGTCGCGGCATCAAGACGCGCGGCGATTCGAGCGGCGGTGTCGATCGCGGCTGGCGCGGCGGTCCGAAGGGACGCGGCAAGCACCAGGATTCGGGCACCTCGTTCCAAGCGCCGACCGAACCGATCGTCCGTGAAGTGCATGTGCCGGAAACGATCACCGTAGCCGACCTCGCCCACAAGATGTCCGTGAAGGCGTCGGAAGTCATCAAGGTGATGATGAAGCTCGGCCAGATGGTCACGATCAACCAGATGCTCGACCAGGAAACGGCGATGATCATCGTCGAGGAGTTGGGCCATCATGCGGTCGCGGCCAAGCTCGACGATCCGGAAGCGTTGCTCGTCGAAGGCGAGGCGACCGATGCCGAGCAACTGCCGCGTCCGCCGGTGGTCACGGTCATGGGTCACGTCGACCACGGCAAGACCTCGCTGCTCGACTACATCCGTCGCGCCAAGGTGGCGGCGGGCGAAGCGGGCGGTATTACGCAGCACATCGGTGCGTATCACGTCGAAACGCCGCGTGGCGTCATCACGTTCCTCGATACGCCGGGTCACGAGGCATTTACGGCCATGCGGGCGCGCGGTGCGAAGGCAACCGACATTGTCATCCTGGTGGTGGCGGCCGACGACGGCGTGATGCCGCAGACGAAGGAAGCGATTGCCCACGCGAAGGCGGGCGGCGTGCCGATCGTCGTGGCGATCAACAAGATCGACAAGCCCGAGGCCAACCCCGAGCGCGTCAAGCAAGAGCTCGTCGCCGAAGGCGTCGTGCCGGAAGAGTACGGCGGCGATTCGCCGTTCGTCCCGGTGTCGGCGAAGACTGGCGCGGGCATCGACGATCTGCTCGAAAACGTGCTGCTGCAAGCCGAAGTGCTCGAATTGAAGGCGCCGGTGGAAGCGCCGGCCAAGGGTCTCGTCATCGAAGCCAAGCTCGACAAGGGTAAGGGTCCGGTGGCCACGATCCTCGTGCAGTCGGGTACGCTCTCGCGCGGCGACGTCGTGCTGGCCGGCAGTGCTTACGGCCGTGTGCGTGCGATGCTGGACGAGACGGGCAAGGCGACCAAGGAAGCCGGTCCGTCGATCCCGGTCGAGATTCAAGGTTTGTCGGAAGTGCCGGCCGCCGGTGAGGAAGTCATCGTGCTGCCCGACGAGCGTAAAGCGCGCGAAATCGCGCTGTTCCGTCAAGGCAAGTTCCGCGACGTCAAGCTCGCGAAGCAACAAGCCGCGAAGCTCGAAAGCATGCTCGAGCAGATGGGCGAAGGCGAAGTGCAGACGCTGCCGCTCATCGTCAAGGCCGACGTGCAAGGTTCGCAAGAAGCGCTCGTCCAATCGTTGCAAAAGCTTTCGACGGACGAAGTGCGCGTGCAGATCGTGCACGGCGCCGTGGGCGGCATCAGCGAATCCGACGTCAACCTGGCGACGGCATCGAAGGCGGTCATCATCGGCTTCAACACGCGTGCGGATGCGCAAGCGCGCAAGCTCGCCGAGACGAACGGCATCGATATTCGCTACTACAACATCATCTACGACGCAGTGGATGAGGTGAAGGCGGCGATGTCGGGCATGCTCGCCCCCGAGAAGCGCGAGATCGTCACGGGCATGGTCGAAGTGCGCCAAGTGTTCAAGGTGCCGAAGGTCGGCGCAGTGGCGGGCTGTATGGTCACGGACGGCGTCGTCAAGCGTTCGTCGTCGGTCCGCGTGCTGCGCAACAACGTCGTCATCTTCACGGGCGAACTCGATTCGCTCAAGCGCTTCAAGGACGACGTGAAGGAAGTGAAGCAAGGCTTCGAGTGCGGTATGTCGATCAAGAACTTCAACGATATCGTCGAAGGCGATCAGTTCGAGGTGTTCGAAGTCACGGAAGTCGCGCGTACGCTCTGAACGCTAAGCGCGCGGCTCGGGGCGGAGCGGGCGGCAAGCCTTCTCCGCCCCGTTGTTTTTATAGCGGCGCTCGAGCGTGAACGAGGGCATGGCCCTGGTTCGCATCGAGCGTCTGCCGGGGTGCATCGGTCATGACAATGCGCCCTAACCGCTAGGCGGGACTCATCATGTCGAAGAAACGCACATCCCCCAATCGCAACGTCCAGATCGCGGATCAAATCCAGCGCGATCTGTCCGAACTCATCATGCGTGAGGTCAAAGACCCGCGCATTGGGCTCGTCACGATTCAAAGCGTCGAGCTCACGCCCGACTACGCGCACGCGAAGGTGTACTTTACGACGCTGACGGGCGATGCGCAGGCCACCCAGGTCGCGCTCAATCATGCCGCCGGGCACCTGCACAATCTGCTGTTCAAGCGGTTGCACATTCATACGGTCCCGACGCTGCATTTCCACTACGACAAATCGATCGAGAAAGCGGTGGAGATGTCGCGCTTGATCGACGAGGCGAACGCCACGCGCGCGAAAGACGACTAAACGCGCGCGAGCGGGGCACGCCATGCGGCGTGCCGTATTCGCGCCTTTGAAACGATTAGATGAAACCATCCCAACGTCCACGCGTGCCGCGCCGCGCGCTCGACGGCGTCTTGCTGCTCGATAAAGGCGTCGGCTTGTCGAGCAACGACGCGCTCGTACGCGCCAAGCGCCTATTGCTCGCTCAGAAGGCGGGCCACACGGGTACGCTCGACCCGCTCGCGTCGGGTCTGCTGCCGTTGTGCTTCGGCGAGGCGACGAAGTTTTCTCAGGATTTGCTCGAAGCGGACAAGACCTACGAGGCGACGATGCGCCTCGGCATTCGCACGAGCACGGGTGACGCCGAAGGCGAAGTGCTGGAAACGCTGCCCGTCGACGTCGACCTGCCGCGTATCGAGGCCGCGCTCGCGCGTTTTCGGGGGCCGATCTCGCAGGTGCCGCCGATGTATTCGGCGCTCAAGCGCGACGGCAAGCCGCTCTACGAATACGCGCGCGCGGGGCAGGTCGTGGAGCGCGCCGCGCGCGAGGTCACGATTCATCGGCTCGAACTGTTGGACGTGGCGGTGCCCGATGTGACGTTCCGCGTCACTTGCAGCAAAGGCACCTATGTGCGGACGCTGGCCGAAGACATCGGCACGGCGCTCGGCTGCGGCGCGCACCTCGTTGTGCTGCGACGTACCGGGATAGGGGCGCTCACGCTCGAGCATGCGGTCACGCTCGAGGCGCTGGAGGTCATGCAGGCCACTGACCGCGATGCCTGCTTGCGCCCGGTCGATGCGCTGCTTTCGACGTTCCCGCTCCTGCGGCTAGGCCTTGTCGAGGCCAAGCGGTTTCTCCAAGGTCAGCGTCTGCGGCTGGCGGATTTGCCGCAGCCGATACCCGCGGAACCGCAAGCGGCTGCAAAAGACAGCGTGGATACGCGTGTGCGCGTCTATCGCGAGGAAGATGGCGCATTGCTCGGGGTGGCCAGGGCCGAAAACGGCGTGCTGGCGCCCGAACGGTTGATCGTGACGGCACCGGTCTGCGCGCCGAGCCCAGCCCGTGAGCGTTAGTGCGCCGCCGATGCCGCCGCACTCGAATCGCCGCCGCCCGAGCGTTCCGGTCGCGTGATCCAAATGAGCGCGATGAGAACGATGAAGATGACCGACGAGATATAGAACAAGTCGTTCACGCCGAGCTGCGCGGCTTGCTGCGTGACGAGCCGGTCAAACATGCTGTAGCGCTGCGCATTGTCGAGTCCGAGCGCGCCCAATTGGGTCATCGATTGACCGAACGTCGGATCGAATGAACTCGCCCGTTCGGTCAATTGCGCGTGATGGAAGCTCGTACGGTGATCCCAGGCCGTCGTGAAGATCGACGTCCCGATCCCGCCGCACATGATCCGCACGAAATTCGACAAGCCCGAGGCGGCCGCGATGCGATTGCCGGGCAGGCCCGACAAGGTGATCGATACGAGCGGAATAAAGAATCCGGCCATGGCGATCCCTTGCACGAGGGTCGGCGCGGCGAGCGACCAGGTATCGACTCCGGTGGTATAACGCGAGCGCATCCAGAAGCAGAGCGCGAAGACGATGAACGCGGCCGTGGCGATCTTGCGCGGATCGGTGCGCGGCAAGAACTTCCCGGTGATCGGCGACAGCAAGACGGCGAACAGGCCGACCGGCGCCATGACGAGGCCGGCGTCGGTCGCCGTATAGCCGATGTTCGTCTGGAGCCACAGCGGCAGCAGCACGAGATTGCCGAAGTACAGTCCATAGCCGATCGAAAGCGCGATCGTGCCGCCCGTGAAATTGCGCTTCGTAAACAGCGAGAGATCGACGACCGGATGATCGGCCGTCAACTCCCAGACGACGAAGAACGCGAAACCGATGAGCGCCGTCAGCGCAAGCACGACGATCGTCGTCGACGAGAACCAATCGAGGTCCTTGCCTTTATCGAGCATGACTTGCAGCGAGCCGACCCAGATCACGAGCAATGCAAGGCCCACGGTGTCGATCGGCGCCTTTTTGATGACCGAATCGCGCGTACGGAAAATGGCCCACGTGGCGATCGCGGCCACGATGCCGACGGGAATGTTGACGTAGAAAATCCAGGGCCACGAGATGTTGTCCGAGATCCAGCCGCCCAGGATCGGCCCCGCGACGGGCGCGATCAGCGTCGTCATCGACCACATCGATAGGGCGAGCGGTGCTTTCGCGCGCGGATAGCTCGCCAGCAGCAGCGTTTGCGACAGCGGAATCATCGGGCCGGCCACGGCGCCCTGAATCACTCGTGACAGCAGCAGGAACGGCAGCGTCGGCGCGAGTCCACACATCCACGACGAGATCACGAACAACACGATCGAGGCGAGGAACAGGCGCACCTGACCGAGCCGCTCCGTGAGCCAGCCCGTGAGCGGCACGGAGATCGCGTTGGCCACCGCGAACGACGTGATGACCCACGTGCCCTGATCGGAGGACACGCCGAGGTCGCCCGAGATAGTCGGGATCGACACATTCGCGATCGAGGTGTCGAGCACGTTCATGAACACGGCCAGCGACACGGCGATCGTGCCGATCACGAGCGAAGCGCCGGTCAGAGGCGGGTGAGGAGCTTGGGGCTGAGCCATTGAGCGGGTGACCTCGGAACGTTCGTTATAGGGCGATGAGCGACACGGCGCTTACATCAGCTTGGCGCCGCCGCCGGCGACTTTCGTCGCATGGCCGCTCGACGCGCGCGCGTTGGCGCCGGGTTGCTTTTGCTGCGCGAGGCCGCCCGTGCCGCCCGCGTTTTGCTCGATGATGCGCGCGATCTCGGCATTCGCTTCGTCGCCGTACTTGTCGAACACGTTCGTTTGATAGACCGTGTTTTGCGCGTTGCTGAGCTGGCTGCCCGTGTCGTTCTTGATATCGACGTCGGCTTGCATCGACAGGCCGATGCGCAGCGGATGGGCACGCAGCTCGGCCGGATCGAGTGCGATCCGAACGGGCAGACGTTGCACGACCTTGATCCAGTTACCCGTCGCGTTTTGCGCGGGCAGCAGCGAGAATGCGGAGCCGGTACCGGCCGAGAAGCCCACGACCTTGCCGTGATAGACGACCGACGAGCCGTAGATGTCCGCGGTCAGCCGCACCTCTTGGCCGATGCGCATATGCGTAAGCTGCACTTCCTTGAAGTTGGCATCCACCCAGACCGATTCGAGCGGCACGATCGCCATCAGCGGCGTGCCCGGCGAGACGCGTTGACCCACTTGCACCGAGCGCTTCGCGACGTAGCCCGTGACAGGGGCGGGCAGCACGTTGCGCGCGTTGCTCAGGTAGGCGTCGCGCACCTTCGCTGCGGCCGCGAGTACGTTCGGATGCGTCGCGATCGTCGTGTTGGAGGTCAGCGCGCGGTTCGAGGCCAGTTGTTGCTGCGCGGCGTCGAGCGCGGCTTGCGCGGCCTTGACCGTGTCGCGCGCATGCGAGATCTCTTCCTGCGAGACCGCACCCGTTTGGGCGACGGCGAGGCGACGGCGCAAATCGTCTTGCGCGCGCGAGAGGTCCGCCTCGCGTTGCGCGATTTGCGCTTGGAACTGATCGTTGTTCACGAACAGGCCGCGCACTTGCCGCACCGTTTGCGCGAGGTTTGCCTCGGCCTGCTGCAATGCGACGCGCGCGTCCGCGCCGTCGAGCACGACGAGCGGCGCGCCGGCGCTGACCGTCTGCGTATCGTCGGCGTTCACGGCGATGACCGTGCCCGTCACTTGCGGCGTGATCTGCACGACGTTGCCGTTGACATAGGCGTCGTCCGTGTCCTCGTGAAAGCGCGCGACGAGGAAGTAATACAAGCCGTACGCGACGGCCGCGACGAGGATCACGCCGACGAGCAGCGTCATCAATCGCTTGCGTCGGTTGCTGTTCTGCGACTGCACGCTCGCGGCGGTTTGTTGAGTGTCGCTCATGGAAATGCTCTCCGTTTCTCGAGTCTCGACTTTTCGAAGCTCTATCGTTGAATCTTGCTTAGGTTATGGATGTTTCGTTGCCGCTCAGCCTGCCGAGGGCGGCTGCGCCGCGGCGGTTTCGGATGCCGGTACGGCCACCCCGGCCGCCTGGGCATCGAAGCCGCCGCCCAGCGCGCGAATCAGCGCCAGTTGCAGGTCGCGCCGCTTCATCGTGAGGTTCGTCACGGTTTGCTCGGCGGCGAGCCGGTTGTTGTCCGCCGTGAGCACTTGCAACTGCGGCGACAGGCCGGCCTTATAGCGGATCACTGCCAAGCGGTAAGCTTGCGTCGACGCGTCGAGCGCGCGCTGGGCGTCGCTCATCTCCGTATCGATGGCGCGGATCGACGCCACTTGCGTGGCCACGTCGGACATCGCGTTGATCAGCGCTTGGTTGTAGTTCGCCACATCGAGTTCGAAGTCGGCGTAACGGCCCTTCAGTTGAGCGCGTAAGGCGCCCGCGTCGAAGATTGGCAGATGGATCGCGGGGCCCGCTTGCAGTTGGCGGCTCGCCGCCGTCAGGAAATGTCCCCAGCCGAACGCATCGAAACCGATCCCCGCCGCCAGATTGATGTCGGGGAAGAATTCGGCCTTCGCTTCCTTGACGTTCGCGAGCGCGGCTTGCACTTGCCAGCGCGCCGCGACGATATCGGGGCGGCGCGAGACGAGATCGGCCGGCAAATTGGAGGGCAGCGTCACCGTGCCGTTCGGCGCGAGCACCGGCTCGGCGATGGCCAGGCCGCGATCGGGGCCCTTGCCCAGCAAAGCGGCCAATTGGAAGCGTACCGCCTTGATCTGGCCGTCGAGATCGGACAGCGTGGCTTGGCTCGTCGCGACGTTGCCGCGCGCGGTTTCCTTTTCGACGTTCGTATCGAGACCTGCCGCGACGCGGCCGTTCGTGATCGTGCCGACTTCCTGGCGGTTGCGGATCTCGCGCGCCGCGATGTCGCGCAGCGCGTAGAGCTGGGCAAGCTGGTTGTACGTGCGCGCGACCGACGAGGCGAGCGTGATGCGCGCCTCTTGCATATCGGCTTCGGCCGCCTTCTCTTGCGAGATCGATGCGTTCACGCGCGCGCGGTTCTTGCCCCACAGATCGAGGTCCCATGAGGCGCTCGCGAGCACATTGTGCTCGGTGAACCAGCCGCCGCCGAAGGGCGGGGGGTACAGCCCATTCGCCGAAAACCGCTCGCGGGTGACCGAGTAGCTGCCGTCGACGGTGGGCAGCAGCGAGGAGCGCGCGCTCTCGATATAGGACTGCGCCTTGGCGATGCGCGCGCGCGCCTGCGCGATCGACGGATTGCCTTGCAGCGCTTCGTCGATGAGCGCGGGCAATTGCGGATCGCCGAACGAGCGGGCCCAATCGAGCGTCGGCCATGCGCCGCCCTCGTTGGGCAAGCTTTGGGCCGATTCGAGCGAGGTGGCCGAGGTGATCTGCTTATCGCTCTTGATCCCCGCGTAATTCGCGCACCCGGCCATTGCCAGAACAGCGACGGCCGCCGCGATCGCGGCGCGGCCGCCGCGCAGGCGTGCCGTGAAAGAAGGTGTCATCGCCCGGCTTTTCGAGGTGAATGTAATCATGGACTTTGCAACTTATTTTTTACGATTGAAGGTCGAAACTCGTTGCCATGTCAGCTAACCGCGCCGACGTGTGCCTGGCCGGCGCCGTTAGTCGGCCGCGGATTCCGCGGTGTTGGCGAGGATCCGCCTCAGCATGCTCTTCAAGAATCCCACTTCTTCCGGCGTGAACCCCGCCAGCGCTTTTTCGACGACGCCGCCGAAGATCGCCGGCATCCGCGCGGCCAGCGCCCGGCCTTCCTCGGTCACGGCAAGGTGAACCGCACGACGGTCCTCGGAACTGCGCACCCGCGACAGCAGATTACGCTTTTCCAGCCGATCGATCAGCCGAGTGACCGCGCTCGCGTCGATGCCGTAGTCGCGCGCCAATTCCGCCGCCAGCGAACAGCGCCCGCTCGCGATCATGAACAGCATGCTGGCTTGCGTGCTGGTGATGCCGAGTTCATCGAGCGTCTTCTGCGTCACGAGGTTCGACAGGCTCGATTTGGCGCGAGCAATCAGGTAGCCGACGCTTTCGTCCGGTTGGTAGTTGGACACCTCGGGCGGCAGCGGCGCGGGTGTTTTGCTCATGGCGGGTTCCGTGCGATTGCAATAGTTGACTAGGCATGATTATAGGCGCACAACGGTTGACTCGACAAGCATCTAATGGGTGTTCCCCGCCCGATTTAAGCGAATCCTTAAACCGGGCCGCTATTATGAGGCTTTCCGCGCAACCTTGCTTGCGGGCGGGAAGGGCGGCACGCGGCATGCGGCGGTGACATCGTGGACCCACGCGGGGCGTTCGCTGTCACGGTCGCGTGGTAGAATGCCAAGTTACCCAGAAAGTGCGCGCACCCGTTTTGGCTTTCGTCGCATCCTGTTTCGCGCACGCAACCGCCCCCTTATTTCTATGACTCGCGCTATTCGCAACATCGCCATCATTGCCCACGTCGACCATGGCAAGACCACGCTCGTCGACCAACTGCTTCGCCAGTCGGGCACGTTCCGAGAAAACCAGCAGATCGCGGAACGCGTGATGGATTCGAACGACATCGAAAAAGAGCGTGGCATCACCATCCTGGCGAAAAACTGCGCCGTCGAGTACGAAGGCACGCACATCAATATCGTCGATACCCCGGGTCACGCCGACTTCGGCGGCGAAGTGGAGCGCGTGCTGTCGATGGTCGATTCGGTGCTGCTGCTCGTCGATGCCGTCGAAGGCCCGATGCCGCAAACGCGTTTCGTGACGAAAAAAGCGCTCGCGCTCGGCCTCAAGCCGATCGTCGTCGTCAACAAAATCGACCGCCCGGGCGCCCGGATCGACTGGGTCATCAACCAGACGTTCGATTTGTTCGATAAGCTCGGCGCCACGGAAGAGCAGCTCGATTTCCCGATCGTCTATGCGTCGGGCCTGAACGGCTACGCTTCGCTCGACGCGAGCGCGCGTGAGGGCGATATGCGCCCGCTGTTCGAAGCCATTCTCGAGCACGTGCCCGTGCGCGACGCCGATCCGGACGGTCCGCTTCAGTTGCAGATCACGTCGCTCGATTATTCGACGTACGTCGGCCGCATCGGGGTGGGGCGTATCGCGCGCGGCCGCATCAAGCCGGGTCAACCGGTTGCGCTGCGCTTCGGTCCCGAAGGCGCGGTGCTCAACCGCAAGATCAATCAAGTGCTGTCGTTCCACGGGCTGGAGCGCATCCAAGTGGAAGAGGCGCAGGCGGGCGATATCGTCCTCATCAACGGTATCGAGGATATCGGGATCGGGGCGACGATCTGCGCGCCCGAGGCGCCCGAAGCCTTGCCGATGATCACCGTCGACGAGCCCACGCTGACGATGAACTTCCTCGTGAACTCCTCGCCGCTCGCCGGTAAGGAAGGCAAGTTCGTCACGAGCCGCCAGATTCGCGACCGCCTGACGAAGGAGTTGAACCACAACGTGGCGTTGCGCGTGCGCGACACGGGCGACGAGACGGTCTTCGAGGTGTCGGGCCGGGGCGAGCTGCATTTGACGATCTTGATCGAGAACATGCGCCGCGAGGGCTACGAGCTTGCCGTATCGCGTCCGCGCGTCGTGCTGCACGAGATCGACGGCGTCAAGCACGAGCCGTACGAGCTGTTGACGGTCGACGTCGAGGACGGCCACCAAGGCGGCGTCATGGAAGAGCTCGGCCGCCGCAAGGGCGAGTTGCTCGATATGGCCTCGGATGGCCGCGGCCGCACGCGTTTGGAATACAAGATCCCCGCGCGCGGGCTGATCGGCTTCCAGGGCGAATTCATGACGCTCACGCGCGGTACGGGCCTCATGAGCCACGTGTTCGACGAATACGCGCCCGTCAAGGAAGGCACGCTCGGCGAGCGCCGCAACGGCGTGCTGATCTCGCAAGACGACGGCGCGGCCGTCGCCTATGCGCTGTGGAAGCTGCAAGATCGCGGCCGCATGTTCGTTAAGCCGGGCGATGCGCTCTACGAGGGCATGATCATCGGCATTCACAGCCGCGACAACGATCTCGTCGTGAACCCGATCAAGGGCAAGCAACTGACGAACGTGCGCGCCTCCGGTACCGATGAAGCCGTGCGCCTCGTGCCGCCGATTCAGATGTCGCTCGAATACGCGGTCGAGTTCATCGACGACGACGAACTCGTCGAGGTCACGCCGCAATCGATCCGCCTGCGCAAGCGCCATCTGAAGGAACACGAGCGCCGTCGCGCGAGCCGCGAGGCGTCGGTCGACTAAGCGCCCGATCGATCTCCCGTGCCCGAAGGGCAAGCGAAAAAGCCACCTCCCGAGGTGGCTTTTTCCATACGGGACGGGCGCTTGCAGCCATCTAGACTATTCGTTCTGTGATATGCTGCGCGTGCTAGTTTTAGGTCCTTCCAAGCAAGACTTGATTCGCGCAATCCGCTAAACGGTCAGGCCGTGTCGCGGAAGGTTGAGTAACCCGCTATTTCTCGAGAAGCTCGAAGAAAGGTGAGCGTAAACATGATGAAGCAATTCCAGCTGAACTCGTATTTGTTCGGCGGCAATGCTCCGTACGTCGAAGAATTGTACGAGCAATACCTTGATAACCCGGCGTCGGTCCCCGATAACTGGCGCGAATATTTCGATGCGTTGCAAAACGTGCCTGCCTCGGATGGCAGCGCGGCGAGCGACGTGGCCCATGGCCCTATCGTCGAATCGTTCGCTCAGCGCGCGAAGGCTAATGCATTCATTCCGCGCGAAGCCGAAGCCGGCGGTAATCTCGCCACCGCGCGAAAGCAAGTCCACGTTCAATCCCTGATCAGCGCTTATCGATTCCTGGGCTCGCAATGGGCCAACCTGGATCCGCTCAAACGCCGCGAACGTCCCGCCATTCCCGAGCTCGAGCCCGCGTTCTACGACTTCACCGAAGCCGACATGGACCAGACGTTCAGCGCGAGCAACCTGTATTTCGGGTTCGAGCAAGCGTCGCTGCGCGATATCGTCAAGGGTCTGCGCGACACGTACTGCGGCACGATCGGCGCCGAGTTCATGTACATCAGCGATCCGGAGCAAAAGCGCTGGTGGCAGGAAAAGCTCGAATCGATCCGTGCGACGCCGAGTTTTTCCCCCGACAAAAAGAAGCACATCCTCAATCGCCTGACGGCCGCCGAAGGCCTCGAGCGTTATCTGCATACGAAATACGTCGGCCAAAAGCGTTTCTCGCTCGAGGGCGGTGAAAGCTTTATCGCCTCGATGGACGAAGTCGTCCGTCACGCGGGCGCGAAGGGCGTGCAGGAGATCGTCATCGGCATGGCCCACCGCGGCCGCTTGAACGTGCTCGTCAACACGCTCGGCAAGATGCCGTCCGATCTCTTCGCCGAATTCGAAGGCAAGCACGTCGACGACCTGCCGGCCGGCGACGTCAAGTACCACAAGGGCTTCTCGTCGGACGTGGCGACCGAAGGCGGTCCCGTCCACTTGTCGCTCGCCTTCAACCCGTCGCACCTCGAAATCGTCAACCCGGTGGTCGAAGGTTCGGCCAAGGCGCGGATGGACCGCCGCGGCGACGAGAACGGCCTGCAAGTGCTGCCCGTGCAAATCCACGGCGACGCGGCCTTCGCGGGTCAGGGCGTCGTCATGGAAACGCTGAACCTCGCGCAAACGCGCGGTTACGGCACGCACGGCACGCTGCACATCGTCATCAACAACCAGATCGGCTTCACGACGTCCGATCCGCGCGATGCACGCTCGACGCTGTACTGCTCGGACGTCGTCAAGATGATCGAAGCGCCCGTGCTGCACGTGAACGGCGACGATCCCGAAGCAGTCGTGCTCGCCACGCAAATCGCGATTGACTTCCGGATGCAGTTCCATAAGGACGTCGTCCTCGACATCGTCTGCTTCCGTAAGCTCGGCCACAACGAGCAAGACACGCCCGCGGTCACGCAGCCGCTGATGTACAAGAAGATCGCCCAGCATCCGGGCACGCGCGCGCTGTACGCCGAAAAGCTCGTGCAGCAAGGCGTGATCACGGCCGAAGACGCGGAAAGCTACATCAAGGCGTTCCGTCAGGCGATGGACGAAGGCCACCACACGATCGATCCGGTGCTCTCGAACTACAAGAGCAAGTATGCCGTCGATTGGGTGCCGTTCCTGAACCGCAAGTGGACCGACGCGGCCGACACGGCCGTGCCGCTGGCCGAACTGAAGCGTTTGGCCGAGCGCATCACGACGATTCCGGCGAACTTCAAGCTGCACCCGCTCGTCGAGCGCGTCGTCAACGACCGCCGTGCGATGGGCCGTGGCGAGGCGCCGCTCGACTGGGGCATGGGCGAACATCTGGCCTACGCGTCGCTCGTCGCATCGGGCTACGCCGTGCGTCTGACGGGTCAAGACTCGGGTCGCGGCACGTTCACGCACCGTCACGCCGTGCTGCACGATCAAAACCGCGAGCGCTGGAACGATGGCACGTACATTCCGCTGCAAAACGTGGCGGACGGCCAAGCGAAGTTCACGGTCATCGACTCCGTGCTGTCCGAAGAAGCGGTGCTCGGCTTCGAGTACGGCTACTCCACGGCCGAGCCGAACACGCTCGTCGCCTGGGAAGCGCAGTTCGGCGATTTCGCCAACGGCGCGCAAGTCGTGATCGACCAGTTCATCTCGTCCGGTGAAGTGAAGTGGGGCCGCGTCTCGGGCCTGACGATGCTGTTGCCGCACGGCTACGAAGGCCAAGGGCCGGAGCACTCGTCGGCGCGTATCGAGCGCTACCTGCAGCTCTGCGCCGAGCACAACATGCAAGTCGTGCAGCCGACCACGCCCGCGCAGATTTTCCATCTGCTGCGCCGCCAGATGATCCGCTTGTTCCGCAAGCCCCTGATCGTCGCGACGCCGAAGTCGCTGCTGCGCCACAAGGAAGCGGTGTCGGACCTGTCGGAACTCGCCAACGGCTCGTTCCAGCCGGTGCTCGGCGAGGTCGACGGCACGATCGATGCGAAGAAGGTCAAGCGGGTCGTCGCCTGTTCGGGCCGCGTGTACTACGATCTCGTCGCTCACCGCCGCGAGGCGAAGGCGAACGATGTCGCGATCATTCGTATCGAGCAGCTCTATCCGTTCGCGCACAAGCAGTTCGAAGCAGAGCTGAAGAAATACGACAACGCGACGGAAGTGGTGTGGGTGCAGGACGAGCCGCAAAACCAAGGCCCGTGGTTCTACATCGAGCACCATCTGAAGGAAGGCATGAAGGAAGGGCAGAAGCTGGCGTACAGCGGCCGTCCGGCTTCGGCCTCGCCCGCGGTCGGTTACTACGCGAAGCACTACGAACAGCAAAAGGCGCTGATCGAAGGCGCGTTCGGCCGGCTCAAGAGCGCGCAGATCGCTAAATAACTAGATTGAGGGTGAACCGGGAAAGCGCCAGCGCGCTTTCCCGTGTCGCATCGAAATGCGATACGCCGTTCGCCTCCCACACCAGATATAAGAGTTCAGGAAAGATCAAATGGCTATTGTTGAGGTCAAGGTTCCGCAGTTTTCGGAGTCGGTTTCGGAAGGTACGATGCTTCAGTGGAAGAAGAAGCCGGGCGAGGCCGTGACGCGCGACGAGATTCTCGTCGAGATCGAAACGGATAAGGTCGTGCTGGAAGTACCGGCGCCGGATTCGGGCGTGCTGGCGGAAGTGATCGTCGCCGACGGCGAAGTCGTCGCATCGGAGCAACTGCTTGCGAAGATCGATACGGAAGGCAAGGCCGGCGCCGCGGCCGCTCCGGCCGCTGCCGCTGCTCCCGCCGCCGCTGCCGCCGCTCC
>NZ_QUBS01000004.1 GCF_003390925.1 Trinickia diaoshuihuensis
GTGCCCGGCACCGCGATTCTGGCCGCATTACGGCGCGAGCACGGCTACACCGGCAGCTATTCGTCGGTGTATCGCATGATTGTTTCGATCAACGCCGATCGTCCGCCCGACGCCACCGTGCCGCTAAGCTTTGCGCCCGGCGAAGCCGCCCAAGTCGATTTCGGCGCCGGCCCGATGCTGCCCGACGCCGACGGTGTATTCCGGCGCACGTGGGCGTTCGTGATGACGCTTGCCTTCTCGCGACACCAGTACGTCGAGTTCGTCTGGGACCAGACGGTCGCGACTTGGCTCGGGTGCCATCGCCGCGCTTTCGAATGGTTCGGCGCGGTGCCTGCGCGCGTGATCATCGACAACCCCAAGTGCGCAATCACGCGTGCCTGTACGTACGATCCCGTCGTGCAACGCGCCTATGGCGAATGTGCCGAAGGGTACGGCTTCCGCATCGATCCTTGCCCACCGGCCGATCCGCCCAAGAAGGGCATCGTGGAAGCCGGCGTCAAATACGTGAAGGGCAACTTCTTGCCGCTGCGCCAGTTCCGCGACTTCACTGACCTGAACGCGCAGGCGCGTCATTGGGTCATGCACGAAGCGGGGCGTCGCATCCACGGCACCACGCGCAAAGTACCGCTCCAGTTGTTCGAACTCGAACGGCCACTCATGCGAGAACTGCCCGCCGTCGCGCCCGACCTAGGCACCTGGCACAAGGTATCGGTGCATCGAGACTGCCATGTCGCTCATCAGCGCATGTTGTATTCCGTGCCGTTCTCGCTGGTCGGCAAGCGGTTGTGGCTGCGGGCGACTGATGCTTCGGTCTGCATCTACGACGATTACCGACTAGTGGCTTCGCATGTGCGTGGCCGTCGCCCCGGCGACCGGCTCACCGTACGCGACCACCTGCCGCCCGAGGCTCGCGCGTTTCTCGCTCACGATCGCCAGTGGTGTCTCGAACAGGCAACGCGCGTGGGACCGGCTTGTGCGCAGCTCATCGAACTGCTGCTGGCCGATCACATCCTTGAGCGCCTACGTGCGGCGCAGGGCGTCATGCGGTTGCAGAAGCCGTGCAGCTCATCGAACTGCTGCTGGCCGATCACATCCTTGAGCGCCTACGTGCGGCGCAGGGCGTCATGCGGTTGCAGAAGCCGTACGGCGCCTCGCGCCTAGAAGCGGCCTGCGCTCGGGCGCTGGCACACGCCAGTCCCTCCTATCGGACCGTCAAGACCATCCTCGTGGGCGGCTTCGACCAGCATCCACTTGCCGATCCGAATGAGCACGTCCACGTCCACGCCCCCGGCGCACGTTTCGCCCGCGACGCACAGTCTCTGTTTGCTCCCGACGCCGACGTGCGTCCTTAACCCAGGAGATGGCCATGCAACCCATGCCAGCCTTGACCCCGCATCTGAAGCAATTGCGTCTGTCCGGCATCCTCGACTCGCTCGAGGCGCGCAATCGTCAAGCGATCGATGCGAAGCTCTCTTACGTCGACTTCCTTGCGCTGCTGATTGAAGACGAAGTCGCCCGGCGCGAACAGAAGAAGTTTGCGCTGCGCATGCGACGCGCCGCCTTCCGCACCAGCAAAACACTGGAGCAGTTCGACTTCGATCGGTTGCCGCAATTGAACCGTGCACTCGTGCACGATCTGGCCGGCGGTCGTTACCTCGGCGAACATGCGCCGGTGCTCATCGTCGGGCCTTGCGGTACCGGCAAGAGCCACTTGGCGCAGGCCCTCGGCCACTGCGCCGTACGTCAAGGCGTCGACGTGTTGTTCACCACCTGCACCCAGCTCACCACGAGCTTGAATGCAGCACGTGCCACCGGCGCCTACGAGCGCCGACTTGCCAGCTTAATGCGCGTCGAATTGCTGATCATCGATGACTTCGGGCTCAAGCCGCTGCGTCCGCCCGCCGACGAGGATCTGCATGAACTGATCGCCGAACGTTACGAGGCTGCGTCCACCATCGTCACGAGCAACCTCGATCTGACCGAATGGGATCAAGCGTTTCCGGCCAATCGATTGCTCGCCTCTGCCACGCTCGACCGATTGCGTCACAACGCTTACTGCCTGGTGCTCGACGGTCACTCCTACCGAAGCCCGAGGCACCTTCCGGAGCATCACTTGAACCTTGCAAACGCCACCTAAACGGCCCATTCTTGAACCGCAAAGATGCTCGTTTCTACCCACTTCTACTGGCGCCTATATGCCGGAAATACCCGGCTCCTTTATGCCGGAAGGTGACA
>NZ_QUBS01000014.1 GCF_003390925.1 Trinickia diaoshuihuensis
GCCAGTCGAGACCACGCCGCTTCGACCGATAACGACGCCTTGCGGATTGATCAAATAGACGCTGCCGGTGGCGGAAAGCGTGCCGAGGATCGAGGACGGCGTAGCACCGGTCACGCGGTTCAGCGTTGCACCGCTCCCGTTGTTGATATTGACGACGTTGCCGCCGCCGATCGAAAAACTATTCCAATCGATGATGCCGCGCGTCGATGCTTGGTTGACCATCAGCGACGTGCCATTGCTGTTGATCGAACCCGACCCCGCGACAAACTGCCCACCGCTCGGCAGCGCTCCGGCCGCGGCGGCCATCCCCGGGATCGAGAGCGAGAGGGCCGCGACGAGTGGTATCGGCGTGGGCAGCATGGCGCGCGGAAAAGGGCGCGCGGGTGTCTTCCTTGTTTTTAGGCGCATGGCGGTAACCCTGATTTTTTGCGCGTGCGAAAACCCCGAGGCGTAAGCCTCGCCCGCCACTCGACGAGTAGCTGGCCTGTAGTCTATTTGTCGTATGAAATTCTTCTACAGCCGCCGCCGCCAAAACCGCAGTCGTTCCCGCCAATTTACGTGTTGCGATGGGAAAGCCAAACGCGATTCCATTGGCGTGCCGGTCGATTAAAAAAAGCCGCACCGTCCAACGAGGGAGGACGGTGCGGCGAAGCCGCCCGCGCGTGGCGTCGAGGGGGCCGGCCGCAGGCGGGGCATGGTCGCGAGGAACCTTGCCGCGAGAGAAGATGCATGCTGGTCAAGCTATCCCTTCAGCTTGACCCATACTTTGTTGCGCAGGTCGAGGGCTTTGGCGGAGCAAGCACGGTAGGGGCGCAAGCGAGTTTTTTGGTCCGCGGGGATATTGACGGCCGGATCGCGGATCAGCGCGGCGTTCATGAACCGCTCGGATCCGGCGATCTCGTTGTTGTAGCGGTAAGCATTCGATACTTGCGCGATGATCTCGGGCCGCATCATCCAATTAACGAACTGATAGGCGGCCGGCAAGTTCTTCGCCTTGGCGGGGATCACGAGATTGTCCTGAAGCATCCGGGCGCCTTCCTTCGGGATCACGAATTTCACCGAGGGCAGTTGCTCGGTGGCGCGCACCGACGCCCCGTTCCAGTTGTGCTGAACGATGACTTGCTTCGAGACGATGCGGTCGATCGGGCCGTCGTCGCTGTACGTCTTCACGAACGGTTTTTGCTGCTCGAGCACGGCCAACACGCGCTTGGCGTCCGCGGGGTTTTCGCTGCACTCGTCTTGGCCGAGATACCAGCTCGCCGCCATATAGAGTTCTTCCTCCGCATCGAGATCGGCGATCTGGCCTCGCACGGCCGCGGCGGGTTCGAAGAACGGTTTCCAGCTATCGTCGATGCGACCGCCCGGCACGCGCGCGCTGTCGTAGCTGTAGCCCGTGATCACGATCATGTAGGGCATCGCATAAGTGCGTTGCGGGTCGAACGACGGATGGCGGTATTCGGGTTTGATGTTCGCCTCGTTCGGAAGCTTGGATTTGTCGAGCTTCGTCAGCAATCCCGCGCGCGCGAGTATCGGCACGTAGTAGTCGCCCGTGACGGCAACGTCGTATCCGCCCGAGCCCGCTTGCAGCTTTTGCATGAGCGCGGCGTCGCTGTCATAGACGTCGAGCACGGTTTTGATACCGGTCTCTTTTTGGAATTGCGCGAGCAGCGCGGGCGGCATGTAGTCGGGCCAGTTGCCGACGTGCAGCTCGCCCGCGGCCGATGCACTCGTGGCAACGATCAAGCCCAGCATGGAGCACAGGGTTTTTTTCTTGGTCATGAAAGCGTTAGGTGTCGAAGGAGGGATGTGGATGTCGATCGGAACGCACGAGCCATACGCCGGCGAGTTGCAGCAGCGCTACGCCGACGATGGCCGTGGATATCGCATTGATCTTCGGCGTCAATCCGAGTTTGAGCGCGCTGAAGATGTACATCGGCAGCGTCGTGAGCCCGGCGCCGGCGAGGAAATAGCTCGTGAGGTAATCGTTCATCGAGGCGACGAAGGCCAGCATCGCACCAGCCACGATGCCCGGCGTCGCGAGCGGCAACGTGATCTGCCGGAAGGCCGACCATGGGGTGGCCGAAAGGTCCGCCGCGGCTTCCAAGAGCTGCCGATCGATGCGCGCCAGCCGCGCGCTGATCGGCAGATAAGCGAACGGCAGACAAAACACCACGTGTGCGAACAGCACCGTCACGAATCCGGGTTCGATCGAGAGTGCCGAAAAAAGCAGCAGCGTGCCCAGTGCAAGCACGATCTCGGGAACGACGAGCGGCACGGCGATCCACGCCGTCAACGCGAATCGCTTGCGCGCCGTGGCATGCCAACTCGCGACGGCCGCCGCTAAGGCCAGCGACGTCGAGAGGATCGTCGATGCGGTGGCCAGCAACAGCGAGGCCACGCTCGCCCGTCGTAGCGTCATGTCACGCGCCGCGTCGATGTAGCCGTGCATGCCCCATCCTTGCCAGGCCAACGCGGAAGGACCGGCGTTGAAACTCATCCAGACGAGCGCGGCGAGCGGCAAGTACAGAAAGAGAAGGACCGCCCAGGCGAGCGGGCCCGCGGGCACGAGCCGCTGACGCTCACGCGAACGCATAGCGTGCTCCCGCGCGGCCACGCACGCTCGCCCGGATACGCCGCGCGAGCAAGCCGAGCAGCACCGCGCCGAGCAGCACGAACGCCATGGCCGCGCCAAGCGGCCAGTTGCGTCCGTCGGCGAACTGAAATGCGACCAGATTGCCGAGCATCATCGCGTGGTTGCCGCCGAGCAAGTCCGACACGACGCAGGTCCCCAGCGCGGGGACGAACACGAGCCCGATGCCCGCGGCGATGCCGGCTCGGCAGCATGGCAGGACGACGTCGCGCAAAGCGACGAAGCCCGTCGCGCCCAGGTCCAAGGCGGCCTCTACAATGCGCCAATCGAGATCCTCGAGTGCGGCATAGACGGGCAAGACCATGAACGGTAAAAAGGTGTAGACGAGACCGAGCAGCGTGGCGCCGTCGGTATAGAGCACGCCCAGCGGGCCGTGCGTCGCCCCCCATTTGTCGAGCAGCCGGTTCAATAACCCATTGTCGGCGAGCAGCGTGATCCAGCCGTACATTTGCACCACCACGCAGGTCCAGAAAGGCACCGTGACGAGCAAGAGCAAGATCGCCTTGCGGCGAGGCGGGCTGCCCATGATATGGAGCGCGGTCGGTAACGCAAGCAGCAGGCAGATCACCGTTGCCGCTCCCGCGAGCGCGACGGAGCGCACGAGCACGCGTAAATAGTCCCATTGCACGAGCGGCGTGCCGTCGAAATCGTGCGTAAAAACAAGTGCCCGATAAGCATCGAGGGAGAAGCTGCCCCATGCGACGCCGCCGAATGGCAGCCGGGCGGAGCACGAGACGACGGCAAGGATGGCGAGCGGCGCCGCAACGCCGGCGAAAAGCACCACCGCGACGGGCAAGACACCGCACTGAAGTTTGGTCAATGCGCTCATTGTTCGTTGGGCGATCGGTGGAATCTCGGGAAAGTTTAATGGCGCATGCCGGTCTCGACGATTGAGATGCGCGTCAATTTATCCGGTTTTCGCGTCAACGATGCTTAATGAATTAGTTTTCTTGGTGGTGCAAATCGGACCGACGCAACTCGCGCAACAATCGGTATCGATTTTTTAAAAGACTGTCAGGAATCGTTGGACAACAATCGATTTAACGATTCCGTGCGCCGGAAGCCGACTTTAGAGGCGAGCTTTTTGGCGCTGTACGTTTTATCGTTGCTGTAACGCACGGCGAGGTCGCGGCGGACGATGGCGCGCATTTCGCTTAGCGAAGTGCCCACCGAGCGCAGCCGTCGTTGCAACGTACTCAACGACAGCCCGAGCTGATCGTAGTCTTGCCGGCCGGGGTTTTCATAGAGCCATGCGAGCAACCGTCCGACGATGTCGCCGGGCATCCAGTGCGCGAGTTCGGCTTCCTTGCGCTCGCATTGCTGGCGGGCGATTTCGAACGCATGCGGATGCGCGAGCGGCAGCGGGCTGCCGAGTTCCGCCGCGGCGAAATAGAGGGCGGTCTCGGCCGCGTCGAATTGAATAGGGCAACCGAATAGCTTCTCGTACCGGGCCGCGTGGGCCGGGGCGGGAAACGCTAACGTCACGCGCCTCAGCGTAATTTCCCTGCCGAGCGCGCCGAAGATCTCGCGCCGGATCGCGGCGAGGCAGACATCGCTGTTCAGCACGAGCAGATCCGGCCGGTAGACGTAGTTGCCGATGACCACCCGCGCTTCGTCTCGGCAGGCGTGCAGCGCAACGTCGAAATAACAAATCGCCAGCAAAGGGCAGGAAAACGCGAGCCGCAACGCCACTTCGAGCGTGGGACTCGTCAGCATGGCGATGCCTCGATAGCCATAAGCCGTGACGGGAATCGCGTCGCCGATCGCCAGGCCGATGCCCGAATCGCCGGACGCCGACAATGCGTTGGCGAATACGATGATTTCTTGCGCTTGGCTGATGACCGTATCGGGCTGCGCCAAATCCGCCGGTACGATGCCGGTTCCGCGCAATAGCGCCTCGAGCGGCACGCCGTGCCGCGTAACGATTTGCACCGCGACGATGACCGTATGAAGCGTCGCGGGCCGCCGCGTGCTGAGCCGGTCGGGGGCCGGATGGCTCGACATGGGCAACGCTCCCGTGGCTTAGCCGCGCGTAAGGTCCAGCGTGAAGATCACCTGGCATCCGTATTCGTCGAGACCGTGCCGCTGCCAGCCGAGATGCTGATAAAAGCCGTCGGCGCGCGAACCCGGATCGGTGATCAATTGCACCGAGCGGGCGCCTTGTTCGCGTAGCCAGCGTATCGAGCGGGCCAGCAATTCGCGGCCGATACCTTGGGCATGACACGTCGGCCGGACGAAGAGCGCGGAGATAAACGGCTTTTCCGTGAGCACCGGCAAGCAGATTCCCACCGCTTCCGCGCCGCGTTCGCAGATCCATCCGCCGCCTTGGCGGATCTGCTCGACCAGCTTGTCGCGATCGAGCAAGTTGACTTGATGCGGATGGATCCGATTTTCTTTGACCGAAAAGCGCACGTCGTAAAACGCACCCGTATCGTTCGTGGTCATCGGTCTATATGCAAAATTGATGGCGTCCGCGGTCAACTTCATTCTCCCTCGCTTTATTAGATCGATCGTATCCTATCACCGTATCGGAGGATTATTGGAAGGTGCGGATCGACAATAAGGATGTTCTGCCTTATCTAAAAAAATGGACAAAACAGTCTATCCATTGATGATGGCGGTGGCCTCGGTTTTCTTGTTTTAAAGAGCCTAATAAGCAACGCTTGCGCAATCAACCGCCGAAAGTTAGTGTTTCGAAAGACTGCCGCTGTCCCGCGGCAAACCGTGCGGATCAATGCACCGAGCGCGTTCCGATGCAAAGCGCAACGCGAGCCGGCTCGAGATGAGATGCATGGCCATTCGAAACCAATGGCACAACGATGGTGAGCCCCGATTTCAATCTGTTAGTCGTCCTCGACGCGTTATTGTCCGAAAACAGCGTGCTGCGCGCCGCTGACACGTTGGGACTGAGCCCGTCGGCGTTGAGCCGCTCGTTGGCGCGGCTGCGTCTCATGACCGGCGATCTCCTACTGGTTCGGGCAGGGCGCGATCTCGTGCCCACGCCGCGCGCGATCGAGTTGCGCGCCAGAGTGAGAGCCGTCGTCGAGGAAGCGCAAGCCGTCTTGTGTCCCGGCGAGCACGTTGATTTGCGCACGCTCAAGCGAACGTTCTCGATTCGCGCGAACGACGGCTTCGTCGAAACGTTCGCCGCACCGTTGCTCGCGCAACTATCTTCCACGGCACCGCAGGTACGGTTGCGATTCGCACCGAAGCACGACAAGCATGTCGATGCCTTGAGAAGCGGCGAGCTCGATCTGGAGGTGGGCGTGATCGGTCACTCCGGACCCGAGCTGCGCGTGCAAGCGCTGTTTCGCGATCGATTCATTTGCGTCGTGCGCGCGGGCCATCCGTTGTGCCACGGTGAGATCACAGCAGAGCGCTACGCTTCATTCGGCCATATCAGCGTCTCGCGGCGCGGCCTTGCGAACGGCGCGATCGACGAACAACTCGCCGTGCTCGGGCTCGAGCGTGCCGTCATGACCGTCGTTTCCAGTTTTCCCGCGGCGCTCTCGCTCGCGCGCGATTCCGATCTGATCGCCAACGTCCCCGAACGGCAGACCGAAAAGTCGCGCGGCGGCATGTTCAGTTTTCCGCTACCGGTGATGACCGATTGCTTGACCGTCTCGCAGATCTGGCATCCGCGCTTCGATCGGGATCCCGCGCATCGATGGCTGCGCGATTGTATGCGCGGGGTCTGCGCGCCGCGCGAGGGACACGCGATGGAGCCTGAGGTTTGCGACGCATCTTGATGATGAACGCCTATGAACGCGCCCCGCTCGCGACTGGGTGCGGCGGCGCGATTCGGCTGAAATTGCGTCGTAGTCAAGGATAAATTGCGTTTCACGCTCTTCCGAAGGAAATACCGGTTCTGTATGCTGGACGCGTGAGGTTGCAGTGCGGCATGGTAATCGGTGGATAACGCCGGGCAACGCCTCGGTTATCTCCGAGGTTCGCGCAATACTCACATTCCTGCTTGTCTATCCAATCGTTGAACGACCGCTCCCATTCGCATGGGCTGCGTTCTCTTCTAGTTGCCGTTAAAAATAATCTTTATTATTAGCATTCGAGGGCCTCATGAAACCATGGTTTGCGATCCGATGCCTATATATTTTGGTAGTTTCTCTGAGCGAAAGTGATGGGAGGCGGGGATGATGTCGAATGCGCTAGAAGTGGCTTTCGTGCAAAAGGCGGTATTGAGCAATCGCGAATGCGAGGTTCTGCGCTGGGCGGCGGAAGGAAAGACGTCGTACGAGATCGGTTTGATTCTGGGATTGACGGAGCGCACGATTAATTTTCATATTGCCCGTTCCATCGTGAAGCTCGGCGCGTCGAACAAGACCAACGCCGTGGTCAAGGCGATGCAAAGGGGATTGATCGAGTTCGCCTAGCGGGTGCTCGGAGGCGGGGCGCTGGCCGGCACCCCGCCGAGGCTCGCTCAAATCGCGCCTTGAAAGGACAGCACACGCGACTTGAATTCCTCGGGAACGGCTTGCGTCGAGTGGTTTTCGTAGTCGTACATGACGTGAGTCGAGTAGGCCCGCGCGACGATTGCGTCATCGTCTTGCCGCGCACCGTCGCGAACCATCAAATGCTCCAACTCGAAGCTTTTGGAGCCGAAACGGGTCACGCTGCTACGCACCGTAATCGTGTCGCCGTATTGCGCGGGCTTCAAATACTCGCATGACGTCTTAACCATGATATGCGGCAGCTTCGCCGAATATGGCAACTCCAGCAGATCGTGCATGAAAGTCAAGTAGGCGTGCTGTAGATAATCGTAATAAACGGGGCTGCTGACATGGCCCGTCGCATCCGTCTCCCGATACTTCACCGCGATATTCGTCTCGTAACATTTTTTCGTCATGGTTCGCTCCCGTGGTAGTCAGGTCAAGTCGACCCTCGGTGCATGGGAATTTAATATCAATTTTTCAACCGCGAAACTGTTGGAAATGGCAGATGCCGAGCGAATGTCAGGTGTCTGATATAAATGACAGTATCAAATTGACGTTTATCAAGTTCTAATTGCCGCCGTAAATCGGATATGCGAAACGAGAGCGGAGCGTCAACATGGATAGATCGGTGCAAGCATCCTCGGCAGCCGGATCGGCTGTGGTCAGCGCAGGTCGGTTACGGAGCGAACTGTCGCGCGATGCGCTGTCGGCGCGGCTCGTCGACGATACGCGGCATGCGCTCGCGCGCATTCTGGCGGGCGAGGACGATCGGTTGGCCTTGATCGTCGGGCCTTGCTCGATTCACGATCCCGAGGCCGCGTTCGAGTTCGCGCGGCGGCTCGCCCCGCTGCGCGCCCGGCATGCCGATACCCTCGAGATCGTCATGCGCGTCTATTTTGAAAAGCCGCGCACGAGGGGGGGATGGAAGGGTTTGATCAACGATCCGTGCCTCGACGACAGCTTTCGGATCGAACAAGGGCTGCGCATGGCGCGCGGCATTTTGCTCGGCGTCAACGCGCGCGGCGTGCCGGCGGCGACCGAATTTCTCGATCCGATCGTCACGCCCTACCTCGAGGATCTCGTGTCGTGGGGCGCTATCGGCGCACGGACGACCGAGTCGCAAATCCATCGGCAAACGGCCTCGGGCGTGGGGGCGCCGATCGGCTTCAAAAACGGCTCGGACGGCAACATCAAGGTCGCGATCGACGGCGCGCTTGCCTCGCGCGCGGGACACCGCTATTTGCGGCCGGCCGAGCGCGGCGGCATCGAGGTCGTCGCGACGACGGGCAATCCTCATACGCACGTCGTATTGCGCGGCGGCAAGAGCCCGAACTACGACGCGCAAAGCGTCGCGAGCGCTTGCTCGGCCCTCAGCGAGGCGCGTCTGCCGCCTTTCGTCGTCGTGGACGCCAGTCACGGCAATAGCGGCAAACAAACGCGGGCGCAACTCGATGTCTGCGACAACCTGGCGATGCAACTCGAACAAGGTCAACGAGCGATCGCGGGCGTGATGCTCGAATCGTTCCTCGTGGAAGGGCGGCAAGACATCGCGGCGGGCCGCCCGCTCGTGTTCGGCCAAAGCGTGACCGATGCCTGTCTCGGCTGGAGCGATACGGCGCAAGTCATCGAGCAGCTTTCCAACGCGATCGCGGCACGCCGGCGGTATCACACCGGCTTTGTCGCGCGGCGTATCCCCGGCATCGAAATCGACGCTGTGTCTTACTAAAAAGGAGTCCTCTTGAACGCACCGAACGATATCGCGCACACCCTGGACTGGAAGGGGGAAGGCGCCAGCAGAACGCCGTATGCGGCCTATACGAGCGAGGAGCTTTATCAACGAGAGCTGGAGCGGCTGTTTTACGGCAAGCACTGGTGCTATATCGGCCTCGAAGCCGAAGTGCCGACGCCCGGCGATTTCCAACGCACGGAAGTGGGCGAGCGTTCGGTCATCATGACGCGAACCGAGGACGGCGAAGTCGTCGTTTTCGAAAACGCCTGCGCGCATCGCGGCATGCAGTTTTGCCGGGAGCGAGCCGGCAAGGCGAAGGATTTCCACTGTCCGTATCACCAGTGGAACTACGATTTGAAGGGCAATCTGATCGGGGTGCCGTTCCGGCGCGGCGTGCGGCAAGCGGGCAAGATCAACGGCGGCATGCCGCCCGAGTTCGATCCGAGTCAGCACTCGCTGCGCCGCCTGCGCGTATCGACGCGCGGAGGGGCGGTATTCGCATCGTTCGACCAAGACGTCGAATCGTTCGAGGATTTCCTCGGTCCGAAGATCCTGCATTACTACGACCGCCTGTTCCACGGTCCGAAGCTCACGTTGCTCGGTTACACGCGCCAGCGCGTACCGAGCAACTGGAAGCTGATGGTCGAGAACATCAAGGATCCGTATCACGCGGGCTTGCTGCATACGTGGTTCGTCAACTTCGGCCTATGGCGCGCGGATAACCCGGCCGAGCTCGTGACCGATGCGCATCATCGGCACGGCGCGATGATTTCGATTCGCAGCGGCGGCGGTGGCGGCGAGGTAACGCACAACGTGACGAGCTTCAAGGAGCGCATGACGCTGCACGACGACCGCTTCCTCGACGTGGTTCACGAGCCGTGGTGGGGCGATCCGACCGTCGTCATGCTGACGCTGATGCCGAGCGTGATCATCCAGCAGCAGGTCAACGCGCTCTCGACGCGGCGCATCCGTCCGGTGAGTCCGGGCGTCTTCGACTACGTCTGGACGCACTTCGGATTCGAGACCGACGACGAGGAAATGACGCGCCGGCGTTTGCGTCAAGCGAATCTGTTCGGCCCGGCCGGCTTCGTCTCGGCCGACGACGGCGAAGTGATCGAATGCGTGCAGCAAAACTTCGACACGATCCCCGAGGGCAACGTCTACAACGAGCTCGGCGGCCGCGGGGTCGACGATCACACCGATCACATGGTCAGCGAGACCCTCGTGCGCGGCATGTATGAATACTGGCGCAAAGTGATGGAGGCCTGAATGACGACGATCGCCACCTTGACTCAGGCTCAGGCTCAGGCGCCGCGGGCAATGGACGTGACCTTCGCCGACTATTACGCGCTCGTCGAGATGAACGCGCGCTATGCGTCGGCGCTCGATTCCGGCGATTGGGACGCTTGGCCCGAGTTTTTCGAGGACGTGTGCCGCTACGAACTCGTGCCGCGCGAGAACCATGAGCGCCGCCTGCCGCTTGCGCTGCTCGCGTTCGAAAGCAAGGGCATGCTGAAGGACCGCGTCTACGGAATCAAGGAAACGCTTTTCTACGATCCGTACTATCAGCGGCACATCATCGGCACGCCGCTCATTACCTATATCGACGGATCGGTCATCGAGGCGCGCACGAACTATGCGGTGCTGCGCACCAAGTCGGAACAAGCGACGGACGTCTACAACGCAGGCTTTTATATCGACCGCATTCGCCGCACCGGCGAGGGGCTGCGGTTCGAATCGCGGATTTGCGTCTACGACAGCGAAATGGTTCCGAACTCGATCATCTATCCGATCTGAAGGAGCGTGCTATGAGCAACGAGTGGATCGATACCGTCGATCCCGACGTCGTGCGTGCCGATGGCCTGGCAGGCGTGTACGTCGCAGGGCGGGACATTGCGTTGTTTGCGGTCGGCGACGAAATTTTCGCCACCGACAATCAGTGCACCCACGGCGAGGCACGTTTGTCCGATGGCTTCTTGCTCGACGACGAGATCGAGTGTCCGCTGCACCAGGGACGCTTCAGCGTGCGGACGGGCCAGGCGATGTGCGCACCGGTCACGGGCTGCATCCGCACCTATCCGGTCAAGATCGAGAACGGCAGGATTTTTCTGCAGCTCGAGACCGACGACGTGTCCGCTCAGCCGGGAGAACAAGCATGAGTGCGTATGTCTTGGTAGACGTCGACGTGCTCGATCCGGACGGTCTTGCCGCCTATCGCAAAGCGGGCGTGCCGACGATTGCCGCGCACGGCGGCCGCGTGCTCGCACGCAGCGACGACGTCGTGGTGCTGGAGGGCGAGTGGAGGCCGCGGCGCATGGTCGTCCTCGAGTTCGCCGATATCGAGGCGGCGCAGCGCTGGCACGCCTCGCCCGAGTATCAGCAGGCGCGGCAGTTGCGGCTGGAGGCGGCGCGGACTCAGTCGATCGCGGTGTCGGGCGTCTGACGCCTTGCCTGTGCATCCCACTTCATAGGAGAGAACATGTCCGCATTCGTGATTTTCGACATCGACGTGCACGATCCGCAGGCCTATGAGGCTTACCGCCGGATCGGCGCCCCGACCGTCGCGGCATTCGGCGGGCGCTTCTTGGTGCGCGGCGGCGAGACCGAAACGCTCGAAGGCGATTGGTCGCCTAAGCGTGTCGTCGTGCTCGAGTTCGAATCGGCCGAGCGCGCCCGCGCTTGGTATCACTCGACGTCGTATCAAGAGGCCAAGCGTCTGCGCGAGGGCGCCGCGCAGACGATCGGTATCCTGGCCGACGGCTATGCGCCGGCGCCCGCCCCGGTCGATGCGCCGGCGGCAGCGTCGTAACGATCGGAGCGCAATGGGCTGAGCGCGCCCGTACGAGGGTCCTTGCCTGAGTAGCGGTTCTTGCGGCGGCGTCGCGATATGCGGCGCCGCCGTTTTCGTTTCGGCGGCGGAAGGGCAACGACGCTCAAGCGCGGCGATAGCGGATCGACCACACGAGCGCCAGCGTCGCGGCGAACAGCAGGACCGAACCGAACGAAAAGTCGATCAAGGCCAGCATGTGCGCTTGGAGCTCGATCGAGTGAGCGACCGACGCCAATGCGCCGGCCGGCGACATGCCGCTGTGTTCGAGTTTCGCGAGCCAGTCGCTCGTGCCCGGGTCGAACGGCGTGATGCGATCGACGAGATAAGTGCGATGCACGCGGGCCCGCCGTTCAAAGTAAGTGGGTGCGATCGACGTTGCCATACTCGTGCCGAGCCGGCGCAGGGCATTTTGCAAGCCGGAGGCCGCCGCTAGCCGCTCGCGGGGCAGACTCGCGAGTGACAGCGACACGAGCGGCGTGATGAAGAAGGCGGTGGCCGCGCCCATCAGCAGGGAGTTGGCCGCGATGTCGCCGATCGTCACATCGGTGTTGAATCGCATTCGCCAAAACGAGGCGGCGCCCCAGCCGATCAGCGCGATCGTCGCCAGGCGCCGCGGATCCGAGTGCCCTTGAAAGCGGCCGATGAGCGGCGCGATGACGATGCCTGCGATCCCGAGCGGCGCCGTGGCGACGCCCGCCCACGTGGCGGTGTAATTCTGCTGCGTCTGCAGCCACAGCGGCACGAGGACCAGCGCACCGTAATAGACGGCGAACCCCACCATGACCGATAGCGTCCCCGCAGTGAACTCGCGATTGGCGAACAGGCGCAGATCGACGATCGGATGGGTCTCCGTCAATTCCCACAGAATGAGCGCGCAAAAGGAGACGACGCATACGACGGCGAGCGCGCGGATTTCGATCGACGCGAACCAGTCGAGGTTTTCGCCGCGATCGAGCAGCAACTGCAGCGACCCGAAGCTCGCCGCAAGTAGCGCGAGGCCGACGAGATCGACGGGCAAGCGGCGCGTGGGATTGTCGCGCCCTTTCAAGAAGCGCATCAGCACGAGCAGGACGGCCGCGCCGGTCGGGACGTTGACGTAGAAGATGTATGGCCACGTGATGTTGTCGGTGATCCAGCCGCCGATGATTGGGCCGAGCACGGGGGCCACGAATGTGGTCGTTTGCCAGAGCGCCAGCGCGATACCGCGGCGCGCCGCAGGAAACACGGCCATCATGAGCGCTTGCGACAATGCCGTGATGGGTCCGGACGCCGCGCCTTGCAACGCGCGAAAAATCAGCAGCGATTCGAAGTTCGGGGCGAGACCGCAGAGAATCGACGTTGCCACGAATAGGATCAGCGAGACGCGAAAGAGCAGCACCTGCCCGAACCGCTGGGCGAGCCATCCCGTGAGCGGCAGCGTGATCGCCAGCGGCGTGGCGAACGAGGTCAGCATCCACGTGCCCATATCGGGGGCGACGCCGAGGTCCCCGGCAATCGTCGGCACGGCGACGTTCGCGATCGTCAGATCGAGCGTTTGCATGA
Source organism: Trinickia diaoshuihuensis (assembly GCF_003390925.1). Lineage (GTDB taxonomy): Bacteria > Pseudomonadota > Gammaproteobacteria > Burkholderiales > Burkholderiaceae > Trinickia > Trinickia diaoshuihuensis. Next base: position 13,200 of record NZ_QUBS01000014.1, read on the forward strand.
AGTTGGCCACGCTGATGGCGAGGGCGACGAAGACGAGCGTGGTGCCCGTCATCGGTTCGAGCGGCTGTTTGGGGACCGCGGTCGATCGGGTCGTCATCTCATGCCCCCGGCTTATGTGCGCCGGCGCTACCGCTATTGGCGCGGATCGTTTCGGCCACGAGCGCCTCGCCCGCGTCTTCGTCGCGGCGATAGACGTTGGTTTCGTCGATTGCGGCGGACGCACCGGCAAGCGCCGGCAGCGTCGCTGCCGATGCCGTGCCCGCCGGATACCCAAGCGGCACCGAGGCGGTCATCGATAAGCCGATGCGCAAGGGGTGCGCGCGCAACTCGCTCGGGTCGAGTGCGATGCGCACGGGCACGCGCTGCACGACCTTGATCCAGTTGCCCGTTGCGTTCTGCGCGGGCACCGACGCGAACGCCGCGCCGGTGCCGGCTTCGATCCCGTCGATGCGGCCGTGAAAGACGACATCGGGGCCGTATAGATCGGAGCGCAACTCGACGGTCTCCCCCGGATGCATCTCGCGCAGTTGCGATTCCTTGAAGTTCGCCTCGACCCATACGCGATCGAGTGGTACCAGCGCCATGGCGATCGTTCCGGGCGCGACGTGCTGGCCGACCTGGACGACGCGGTGGGTGACGAGTCCGCCGATCGGCGCCCGCGTTTCGCCGCGACGCAGCGCCAGCGCGGCGCTGCGCACCCGCGCGGCCGCCGCGCGTACGAGCGGGTTCGATTCGATCGAGGTGCTGTCGGTTTTCGCGAGCGCCGCCTCATAGGCCGCTTGCTGGGCGCTCAGCGATGCCGCTGCGCTGGTCATCGCATCGTGCGCGTGGCGAATGTCTTCGCTAGACACCCCTCCGTCCTGCGCGAGGCTTTCGCGTCGCCGCAGATCGTCGCTGGCCTTCGCGAGCGCGGATCGCTGCAACAGGACCTGGGCATCCTCGCGCGATACGTCGGCACGCGCCGTCCGGTAGGCGCGCACGGCATGCGCGAGTTCCGCGACGGCGGCATCGAGCGCGAGGCGCGCGTCGGCGCTGTCGATTCGAAAGAGCGGTTCGCCCGCATGCACCCATTGTGCGTTTTCGACCATGACGGCATCGACGGTGCCGTTCACCAGCGAGGAGACCTGCACGACGTCGCCGGCCACGTAGGCGTCGTCGGTCGTTTCGGTGCCGCGCGAGGCCGACCAATAGGCGAGGGCTGCGCCGGCCGTCACGGTCAGCGCGATAAAAAATAAACCGAAGCGGCGGACGCGGGCGGCGCGCATCCGCGCGGCCAGCAGGTCTTGCTCGGCCGCGGAGGTTTCGGCAACAGTCATGGCTGGGCTCCAACGGGAGTGGCGGCGCCGCCGAGCGCGGCGATCAGCCGGACGTGCTCGATGGCGAAAGAGGCGTCCGCTTGCGCAACGGACGAACGGTCTTCGAGCAAGCGGCTTTGCGCGAGCAAGACGTCGAGATAGCCCGTCATGCCTTTGGCGTACCGGCGCGTCTCGACGTCGTAGGTTTGCTGCGCCCGCTCGAGTGCTTGCCGCTGCGAGTCGCGCTCGCGCGCGAGGGCGTCGATTTGCGTGAGCGCATCGCTGACTTCGGCGAGCGCGCCCACGACCGTATCGTCGTAAGCCGCGACGGCCGCGTTGTAGGCCGCGGTCTGCGCGCGTAACGCCGCTTGCAAGCGCCCGCCCTCGAAGATCGGCAGGGTTAGCGCGGGACCGGCGCCGAGCGTGCCGCTGCCGCCGTGCAGGAGTGCGCGAAAGCCGAGGCTCTGCACGCCGGCGAAGGCGAGCAGATCGATGTCGGGATAGAACGCCGCGCGCGCCGCATCGATGCCGGCCGACTGCGCTTGCACGTCGTAGCGCGCCGCGAGGACATCGGGGCGGCGGCCGACCAGCGAAGCGGGCAAGACCGGCGGGAGCGCCATGCGCGTGGTGAGGACGGCGGCCGGTGCGATGAGCGCATCGGTGTAGCCGGGGCCGCGGCCGGCAAGCGCCGCGAGCCGATGCCTCAATTGGGCGACGGCGGCCTCATGCCGAGCGATACCGGCCCGCGCGAGCGGCACCGGCTCGCCCGCGCGCAGGGCGGCTGCCTGCATATCGATACCGGCATCCACGCGTGCCGTCGTGAGCCGCAATAAATGCTCGTGCTGCGCGAGCGTATCTTGCGCGATAGCGAGCAACTGCTGCTCGAGTGCCAGTTGCAAATAGGTTTCGACGATGGCGGCCGCGAGCGACACCGTAGCGGCGCTTTCTAGCGCTTGCCGTTGATCGGCGCGCGCGCGAGCCGCGCGGCTCGTTGCGCGTAGCCGTCCCGCCAAGTCGAGATCGAACGACGCCGCGAGCAGTGCCTGCGCATCGACTTGCCAATGGCCGGCCGCGGGCGGCGGCGTGCGATAGCTCCGCGGCAAGCGTTGCGGAACGGCGCCGGCTTTGGCATCGACCATCGGCAACGTCGCCGCGCGTTCGACGTCCGCTTCGGCGAGCGCTTGTTCGACGCGTTCGCGCTGGATACGCAGCGACGGCGCCTGAGCCAAGGCATCGTCCATGATCCGATCGAGCTGCGCATCGCCGAATACGCGCCACCATCGCGGGGCGATGGACTCGCCCCTCTGAGCCGCGTCGATCGCGGCGCCGGCCTCGAACCGTTCGACGGGTGTCATCGCGGCCATGGGCGGCTGCTGCCCGAAGGGCGCGCAGCCGCCCAGCGCCCAGCCCGATAAGGCGGCAAGCAGCGCGCTTCGCCGTCGCGCTTTCAATGTTGTTTTGATCATGATTCGTTCAGGCCGCATCCCCATTGGGTGATTGTCTTAAAATATATCTTTAGACAATCTCGGCGTCGCGGCAACTGCTAGAAATGTCAGTCGCGTCCGCTGCCGGTGGGGCAAGGGTGTGCGCCGCCTAAGGGGCCCGGCGCCGCGCGGTCGCGCGAGGCTGCGCCTAGAGCCTCGTGCGTAGCGATGGCGCTCGGCGCGTGAACGACGCGATGCGCCGCGCACGCACGCCGTTGGCCAACCGGTCGAGCGCATTGGCGAGGTCGGTGTGCGACGGGGCCGCCGCACCGCCGAGCATCGCATCGAACGCGATGCCGGCGATGTCGATCTCGCCGCCGACGAACGCTTCGGCAAGGGGGGCGATCGACGCCCCGACATGCGCATAGGGACCGCTCACTTCGAGCACGGTCTCGCGGTCCAGGCAATCGGAGCCGGCCGGAACGACGCCGGCGGCGGGCCAGCGCATGAGCAGGCCGCTTGCGTTGGGCCGCAGCGCGTCGGGCGCGCTGTGTTCGCTGTCGTGCTCGCACAGCGTCCAGCGATCCATGGCGAGCGGGGCCAACTGCGCGCGCCAACGCCCATAGGCGGTGGCCGACGATTCGACGATGACCGCCGGCGGCATCCTGAGCCGCACCAAGCGACGCAGCATCGCATCGATCGCGGTGTCGGCGGGCAGTGGGCCGGTGCCGTTCTCGCCGCGCGTGCCGTGCAAGAACGGCACCAACTCCAGTTCGTCTTCGTATTCGCTGCGAAGCGCGCGCAGCCACGTGCCCGCCGCGAGCGGCAAAGCCCACGGCGCCGCGATGCCGCACAGCACGAGCAGCCGATCGTCGCGCCCTTCGCGGATCGCGCACACGCGCCGCGCGACCATCGAGACATCGGAGATGAGCGTGCGCATGATCAATGTCCCGGCGGCGACGTGCGCGCGGCGCCGTTCAGCCGCCCGCGCGGATAGGCGCCCAACACGCGCAGACCCGAGAGGCCCGCGCCGAGATCGTCGAGCGCCTCGCGCACGCGTGCATCGCGGGCGTGCCCGCTCAAATCGGCGAAATAGCGATACGGTAGGCCCGGTGTTCGGCCCGGGCGTACCGCGAGCCAGAGCATATCGATTCCTCGCCGGGCCAGCACCGCGAAAAGGCGGGCAAGCTCGTCGGTGCCGTCGCTCGGCGCGAAGGAAAGGCTCGTCCGATCGTCTCCGGTCGGGTCGGGCGACGGCCCGCCGAGCACGAGGAATCGGGTGCGATTGTTCGGGTCGTCTTGTATCGCGCGGGCGAGCACGCGCAATCCGTAGCGCCGCGCGGCGGGTTCGCCCGCAATGGCCGCGCAATGCGCATGTTCGGCCGCTTCGCGCGCCGCCGCTCCGTTGCTCGACACGGCGATGCGCCGCAACCGAGGCGCGTGGGTGTCGAGCCAAGCGCGGCATTGCGCCAGTGCCTGCTCATGGCCCAGGACACACTCGACGCCTTCGAGCGAGGCGTTCGCGCCGAGCAGGCAATGGACCACCGCCTGCTCGATCTCGCCCGTGATCGGCGGCGTGTATTGCGCGAGCAAATCGACGGTGCGGGTGATGGTGCCTTCCGTCGAATTTTCGATCGGCACCACGGCGAATTCGGTGTCGCCTTCGCTGAGCGCGGCGAAGACGTCCTCGAGCGTTTCCTGCGCGTCGATTCTGACCGCATCGCCGAAGTGCTGCCGTGCCGCGGCTTCCGTATAGGTGCCCGCGGGACCGAGAAAGGCGACCGAAGGCGCGCCTTGCACTTCGCGGCTGGCGCTGAACAGGGCGCCCCAAATGGAGGCCACGTGATCGTCGCGCAGCGCCCCGTGCGAGCGCGCGCATAGATTCGCGACGATCGCGCTTTCGCGCCCGGGATGGTAGACCGGCAAGCCGCCGCGCCGCTTCAGGCGGCCGATCTCGGCCGCGCATTCGACGCGTTGCACGATCAGGGCGAGCAGATCGGCGTCGATCGAGTCGATGCGGGTGCGGCAAGCGGCGATGGCATCGTCGACCGTGGGCGGCGGCGCGAGTTCGAGAGGCGTCATGGCAATGCGATCCCTACTGAGCAGTGCGGAAAGTGCGATCGGTGCTGCGGCGAGTACGCTCAATGCGGCGCTGCGCTCGGCGCGAAATGGCTTAATGGACCGATTCGAGCAAGCGCCGCGCGGTACTCCGCATCGAGGTGTTCGACGATGTCGGCCACGCTCATCACGGCATCCATCGAGCCGACGCCTTGCCCCGCTCCCCAGATATCGCGCCATTGTTTGGCACCCGATTCGGGCGAGAAGTCCAAGCGCGCTCCCTCGACGCGGGTCAGCGTGCGCAAGTCGATACCGGCCGCCTCGATGCTTTGACGCAGATAGTTGCCGTGGACGCCGGTGAATGCATCGGTATAGACGATGTCGGCGGCGGTCGCCTCGACGATGGTGTTTTTGTAGCTGGGTACGACGTTCGCTTCGCGCGATGCGATGAAGCGCGTACCGATATAGGCGCAATCGGCGCCGAGCGCGCGCGCGGCGGCGATGGCATCGCCCGTCGCGATCGAGCCCGCGAGCGCCACGAAGCCCGAGTAAAAGCGCCGCACCTCGGGCACGAGCGCGAACGGCGAGAGCGTGCCGGCATGACCGCCGGCGCCGGCCGCGACGAGGATCAATCCGTCGACGCCGGCCTCGAGCGCTTTCTCGGCGTGGCGGATTGTCGTGACATCGTGCAGCAAGATGCCGCCGTACGCGTGCACTTCATCGACGACCTCGCGCGCGGGCGCACGCAAGCTCGTGATCATGACAGGCACGCGCCGATCGATGGCGATGCGCAGATCGGCTTCGAGACGCGTGTTCGACGGGTGGCAGATATGGTTCAGCGCATACGGTCCCACGCCGGCTTCCGGGAAGGCCGTGCGATGCGCTCGCAGTTCGGCATCGATCATGCCGAGCCAATCGTCGAGTTGCGCGCTCGAGCGCGCGTTCAGCGCGGGGAACGAGCCGACGATGCCGCTCTTGCATTGAGCCAGCACCATCTCGGGATAACTCGCGATCAGCATCGGCGACGCGATCACCGGTAGCCGCAGCGATTGAAGAAGAGCGGGCGTCGCCATCGATGCCTCCGGTCTTGTCAGTTTGCAAGCGCGGCACTGTCGCGCCGCTCGTCGAGCCGTTTATGAAAGCCGCCGCGGCTGACCGCGCAACGCGTATGGATTCCTTCGCCGACCACGCCGACGGCATCGCGCACCGAGACGCGATAGGTCATCATCCGGCCGTCGACTTCGATCAGTTCGGCATCCACGGTGACTTCCCACTCGGGCGGCGTCGGCGCGAGATGCTTGATTTCGAAGTTGTAGCCGACCGTCATTTGATCCTCGGGCAGCAGATGATCGGTGGCTTTCATGCACGTCTGCTCGATGAAAATGATCATGATCGGGCTGGCAAGCGCATGCGCTTCTCCCCCCCATTGATCGGCAAGGGAAATCGTATCGACGCGATGCGTCGCTTGGGCGCGCAGCCCTGGCTGGATAGTCAACTTGGACTCCTTGATCGGATGGAAAAACGAGGGTCAACGCATGCCGGCGGCGGTCGTGGCGGCACGCTGCATCTGGCTGAAGATGTTCCGGCTGTGCATTTCTTCCGTTCCGCCCGCCGATCCCATGGCGAGCGCGTCGGCGACGAACGTGGCGAGCGCCCCTCGGCGATAGCCGTCGCTGCCGTGGATCGCGAGCAGATGCAGCGCCGCCTGGGCGAGATCTCGGGCGCCGCCGAGCTTCGCGATCGAACAGTTGGCCAATGCGGCGGGATGTTGCGACAGCAATTGATCGAGCGCCGCGAGCGCCATCGAACGCGTGCGCTGCACGCCGATTTCGATTTCGACGAGCCGGCGCTGCACATGCTGGTGTTGGTCGAGCGTCGTGCCGAGCGTCGCACGCGAGGCCGCGTAGGCGAGCGCATCGGTGAGAAACGGCTTTACCACGTCGGCGCATAGCAGACCGAAGAGCGCGCGGTTCATCGATGCGATGTCCATGAGCAAGCGCAAGCCCGCGGCCGGCTCGCCGAGCAATTCGTGCTTGCCGATCGCGACGTTCTTGAACGTCATGTCGCCGATCGGCAGATCCGCGACTCCGAAGGTCTCCTGCGGCGGCGTGCGGCTGACGCCTTCACGCGCCGGATCGAGGAGCACGAGTGCTGTCGCGCGCTTATCGCCGTTCGTGTAGGAAGCGACGACCAGCACCCACTGCGCGTCGGGCGCATGACTGATGTTGTACTTGTGCCCGTCGAGCCGGTACCCGTCAGCGTCCGCAGTCAGGCGCGTTTCGAGCGCGCGCACCTCCGTGCCCGTGCCCTTCTCGGATATGGCCGTTGCACCGGCGGCGCCGCTCATGAGCCGCGGTAGAAGGCGGTCGCATTGCGCGGGGGATCCGTGCGTGAGAAGGGCGCGGATCAACGTCGCTTGATTGGCGAGCGCCATGGCGAAGCCGACCGAGCGCAACGTCGAGACGATGGCCTCGAAGGCCTCGACGAACTGCGTCCACGTACCGCCGGCACCGCCTTGTTTTTCAGGTACGGGCAGCCGCCATAAACCCGCATCGGACAATGCCCGCCACGCGTCCCACGCGAAACCGCCGGTAGGCGTTCGATGACGAAACGATTCGGCGATGCCGCGAAATCGAGCCGCGGCATCCGCGGAGGAAACGTTGGCTGCTAAGTTCATGGTCGTCGCGCGTCACGTTTGGATGTGGCGCTAATCTAAACAAATCAGCGTATTGGAGAAACTGTCATTTCTCTCATACGCGCGACGCCGGACGTGCTACGACGGCAGACATCCGATGCCGCGAAGCGTGGCTTCGACGGCGACTTCCAACGGCGTATGCGGCTCTTGGCCCAAGATCGCGCTAAGCCGGTCATTGGTCATTTTGACGGGCATTTCCCAGAGGTATCGCATCTCGAGCAATTCGCGCAGCGTCGTGACGAACGGCGCGGCGATAGTAACGAGCCACCATGCAAAGCTCCGCACTTGCGGACGCATGCCGTGACGCCGCGCCACGGTACCGATGGCTTGCGCCATCCGCGTTCCGTCCTCGTCCCAATGGCCGGCCATGTGAAACGTGGCGAACGCGTCGAGCGTGCTTCTGCGTTCGATGAGCAAGCGCATCGTGCGCGCGACGTCGGGCACGTACGACCATAAGTGACCCACGCCCGGGCGCCCCGGCAGACGTACGACGCGAATGGGACTCGCCGCCTTGACGAGCCCTTGCGAAAACCAACTGTTGCCGACCTGCGGGCCGAAGAAGTCGCCGGCTCGAACGACGATCGTGCGCACGCCGTGCTCGGTGGCCGCGCGCAACCTGCGCTCCAGTTCGACGCGAATCGCGCCTTTGCGCGTCGCCGGGTGCTGCGGCGAATCCTCGTTCAACAGCGGCAATGCGTCGGGGCCGTAGTTGTAGACGGTGCCGGGCAGCACGATGGTCGCGCCCGCGGCACGGGCCGCTGCGATCGTGTTATCGATCATCGGCAAGACGAGTTCCGACCAGCGGCGATATCCCGGCGGGTTGACGGCATGCACGACGACACCGCAGCCTTGCGCCGCCGCTATCACGGCTTGGCGATCCATCGCGTCGCCCGCGACCCAATCGACTCCGTCGCGCTCGCCCTTCATATCGAGCCGCCGCGTGAGCGCTTTCACCTCCCAGCCGGCATCGCGCAATTGGCGTGCGAGTTCGCCGCCGATTCCACCGGTGGCGCCAAGCACCAGTACGCGTCGATTCTGCGTCGGCTCAATCGTTTCCATCGCTGTTCTCCCTGATATGACCGTTTCGATGACCGCATTTTCGCGGGCGGGGCGATATAAAGGAATTGGCGAAAGCGATCCATCCGCTATACATTTATGTATGGCAGAAAATCTTAGCTGGGAACTGTATCGAACCTTTCTCGCGGTCTTGACCGAGGGCTCGCTATCGGGCGCCGCGCGTGCGCTCGGTATCACCCAACCGACGGCCGGGCGCCATATCATGGCGCTCGAGGCCGCGTTCGGATTGACGTTGTTCACGCGGTCCCAATCGGGGCTGTTGCCGACGCAGGAGGCATTGGCACTACGCGGCTACGCCGCCGCGCTGCGCAGCACGGCCGCCGCGCTGGAGCGGGCTGCGGCGAGCCATGGGCCCGGGGTGACAGGCGTGGTGCGCGTTTCGGCGAGCGACGTCATCGGCGTCGAGGTGCTGCCGCCCATCATTGCCGGCTTGCGGCGGGCTCACCCGGGGCTCGTCGTCGAATTGGTGACGACCAATCGCGTTCAGGACGTTCTGCAGCGCGAGGTCGATATCGCCGTTCGGATGGCGCAGCCGTCTCAGGATGCGCTCGTGGCGCGCCGGATCGGCGACGTGGAGCTGGGACTCTACGCGCAAGCCGGCTATGTCGAGCGCCACGGCGTGCCCGCGACGCTGCCCGAGCTTGCGCGGCACACGCTGATCGGCTTCGATCAATTGACGCCGTTCTTGCGCGAAGCGGGCAAGGCGCTACCCGTATGGAAGCGCGAAGCGTTTGCGTTGAGAGCCGACAGCGATCTCGCGCAACTGGCGTTGCTGCGCGCCGGCTGCGGGATCGGCTTTTGCCAAACGGCGATCGCGCGGCGCGATGCGCTCGTGCGCATCTTGCCGAAGGCCGTTTCGGTCAAGTTTGCAACGTGGGTCGTCATGCATGAGGATCTTCGCGGCAGCTTGCGCTGCACGGCGACGTTCGACGCGCTGGCCCAAGGTCTTCGATCCTATATCGCAGACGCTCAAGCGGTGCGCGCCTCGCCGCCCAAGCGCTCGGCCAGGAAGTCGACGAACACGCGCAGCCGCGGCAGCATGTGACGATTCGTCGGCCACAGCGCGCGAAGCACTCCTTCCAAGGTGACCGCGCGCTCGAGCACGATCTTCAGCCGTCCCGCGGCAATCGCTTCGCGCGCCAGGAAATCGGGCAGATAGGCGAGACCGAGCCCTTCGATTGCGGCGCCCAAAATCGCTTCGGCGTTATTGAATACGAGCGGTGCGCCCGCCGCCGTAGCGGGCAGCGCCGATACGCCGTCGATCAGCCACGCTTGCAACTTCCCGCTCGATGCGTACTTGAAACGCAGACAAGTGTGATCGGCCAACTCGCTCGCCGCGTGCGGTGCGCCATGGCGCGCGAGATAGGCGGGCGATGCGCAGATCACGAACCGGTAAGGCGCGACGGGCCGCGCCTTCAGCGTCGAATCGACAGGCTCGCCGCCGCGTATGACCACGTCGAAGCTCTCTTCGACCACGTCGACATGCCGGTCGCTGAAATCGAGATCGAGTTCGATCTCCGGATAGCGCGCGCGGAACTCGGCGATGACGGGCAGCACGAGGCGATAACCGATCGTCGGCATGCTAATGCGTAAGCGTCCGCGCGGTGCGTCGGCGACCTGCGATAGCTGCGTTTGGGCATCCCGAATCTCTTGAAGGGCATGGCGGCAGCGCTCGAAGAAAATGGCCCCTTCGTCGGTGAGCGTGATGCGCCGAGTGGTGCGGTGAAAAAGCCGCACGCCGAGGCTTTCCTCGAGCTTCGCCACGCTTTTTCCGACCGCCGACGCGGAAAGGCCGAGCGCACGGCCCGCCATGACGAAGCTGCCCGTTTCCGCGGCGCGGACAAAGACGGCGAGGCCGCTAAGCGTATCCATCGATGAGCGATTGACGAAAAATTGTCCTGATAGTCCGGAAAGCGGGCCCATTTAAACACGATTGCGCGGCCTCTACCATTTCGCCCGGTGCCGATCGAACCAAGGGGGCGCATCTTCGACCCCATCGGTGACGCATCGGCGATGAGAACCACTACGTCGTCCGAGGGAGCCATGGGTACGAACTTGTGCGAGACAGAAGTCGCGCCGCCGCGCACGCTGGAAAAGCGGCTGATCTTAGGCGCCGTTTGCTTGGCCGCGCTGTCGATGCCGTTGAGCTTCACCGGACCGGCATTGGCACTGCCCGCGATCGCGGGCCGGCTTGGCGGTTCGCCGCTGGCGCTCGCTTGGGTGACCAATGCCTTCATGCTGGCGTTCGGCAGTTGCCTGCTCGTGGCGGGGACGCTCGCCGATCGCTACGGGCGCAAACGCGTGTTTCTATTCGGCACGCTCGGTTTCGCACTGGCCTCGATACTCGCCGCGCTCGCGCCGAGCTTGCTCGCCTTGGATCTCGCGCGTGCATTGCAAGGGATGGCTGGGGCGGCCGCGCTTTCGGCCGGCGCCGCGGCGCTCGCGCAGGAGTTCGAGGGCCATGCGCGCACGCGCTCGTTCAGTTTGCTCGGTACGACGTTCGGTGTTGGGCTGGCGTTCGGACCCGTGCTCGCCGGTGCGTTGGTCGAGCATTCCGGTTGGCGCGCGGTCTTCGCGATCGTCACCGCGGTGAGCGCGATGGCGTCGGTACTTGGCGCTGTCTGTATGCGCGAGACGCGCGATCCGCTGGCGGCCAGTGTGGATTGGCCCGGGGCCGCCGCCTTCACCTGTGCCCTGGCGCTCCTCACCTATGCGGTGTTGCGAGTACCGGACGGCGGCTGGACGGGGGGGGCGGTGCTGGGGCTCGTCGCGGCGTCCGCTGTGGCGGCAACGGCGTTCGTCTTGATCGAGTTGCGCTCCGCGCGTCCGATGCTCGAACTCGCGCTGTTGCGCTATCCGCGCTTTGCCGGCGTGCAGTTTCTGGCCGCCGCGCCGGCCTACTCGTATGTCGTGCTGCTCGTGCTGTTGCCGATCCGCCTCATCGGTATCGAGGGCTTCGATAGCGTGGCCGCGGGCCGGATGATGTTCGCGTTGTCGGCACCGATGCTCGTGGTCCCGACGATCGCGGCATGGCTCGCGCGGACGATCGCGCCGGGCATCGTCGCCGGGGTGGGCTTGTTGCTTTGCGCCTGCGGGCATGTCTGGCTCGCCCAGTGCGCACCGGGGCAGAGCGTGGGCAATCTGCTCATGGCGATGTCGCTCATCGGCACGGGCGTGGGCTTGCCGTGGGGACTCATGGATGCGCTCGCGGTGAGCGTCGTGCCGAAGGAGCGGGCGGGCATGGCGGCCGGCATCTTCAACACGACGCGCGTGGCCGGCGAGGGGATCGCGTTAGCCGTTGTCGCGGCGCTCTTCGCGGGATTGATCGAGTCTGGGTTGCATGGAGTCTCGCAGCAAGGCGCAAGCGAAGCCGCGCTCGAACATGCCGCCAACCGGCTGTCGATGGGCGACGTGCCGGCGGCGTCGGCCTGGATCCGCGGGATCGGTAGCCGCGAATTGATCCATGTCTACGGCGTTGCTTTTCACTCGCTGCTTGATGTGCTGGCCGCGATCACGGTGTTCTCCGCGTTGCTGGTGTTCGGTTTCCTCGGCCGCGGGCACGCGCACGAGGATCCGCAGCGGACGAAGTCCCGGATGCCCGCGTGCAATTGATCGAAGTTTCGCGCACGGATGGGCCGGGACAACGCGTCGATGCGCGTCTGCGTCCCGATTAATTGAGCGTCTTCGCTTTCTTGCCGGCGCGCGAGGGCGGCTGGCACATGACGCACGCCTTGGCGCGGGGCAGGTCGTGCTTATAGGAAACGAACTTGCCTTTGCAGCGGCAGCACTGGTGCATTTCGAGGATGCCGCCGTTGAAGAAGCGCACGAGGGTCCAGGCGCGCGTCAAATCGAGGTGGGCTTCCAGGCCGGTGTTCGCGCAATGCTCGCGATATAGCCGGTAACCCTTGGTCAGCGCATCGACGTGCGAGCAGCGCGCTTCCTGCTTGAGGAACGAATACGTGTGATAGAACAGCGAGGCGTGGATGTTGGCTTGCCACGTCATGTACCAGTCCGCCGAGGAGGGCAGCATGCCCTTCGGGGGCGACTCCGACTTCACTTCGCGGTACAGGCGAATGAGCCGCTCGCGCGAGAGCGAGAGCTCCGATTCGAGTACCTGCATACGGGCACCCAGCTCGATGAGCGCGACGGCGCGCGACACTTCGTTGGCTTCTTCGATCAGGCTCGTTTTCGGCATGGCTGGCTCCCTCTTAAGCGAATTGGCGTGCGGGCTGCGCGGCAAGCAAGATCGCCGCGTGCGTGGCAGTGGCGTCGAGGCCCTTGTCGAGGGTGGTCAGTGCCGTGAGCATCGCGGCATCGTCGAAACGGAAGTCGCAGACGATGTTCTCCGATTGAGCCAGCTTGATGGTTTGCGCGGGCGTGAGCATGTCGATGAGTTCGGCCATTTGCGCCGACAACCCGAGCTTGAACATTCCCTCGGCGTAGTCCTCACCCAGCATGTGTTGCGCAAGCATCAAATACGACAGGTTGATTTCGCGTATCGATTCGAGCACTTCACGATTGTCCAAGGTACGTCTCCGCAGGGGATTGTGGTGGTATGCCGCGCCCGTCGAACCGCCTATCGCGCTGCGTGGCGTGGTGCATGCGTCTGACGTAAGTATTGTTCATATGGTCGTTTGTACCAATCAGCCGCGGCGGAACATGGTGTCGTCCGCGCCGCTGCGCTTGTCAGCCTTTTCCTACGTGAGCGGGCATACGTTTTGAGCAGCGCCGCCGGGCGCGTTGCGCAGCCAATGTCCGTGTGCGGTGCAGCACGCTGCCTCGCGCGGCGGCGCGGCCCGATCGCTGATGCCGCACATGCGATTTCGCTTAACTGCCGCCTCCGGTCGGCACCTATGCTGTGGTGCGGCGGGGACGTATCCTTGACGCCGTCAACCATCTTCTCTGACCTTGGGAGCATTCACAATGCAAACGAAACCGGTACTCGGGCTGGCCGAAATCGACGCCATCATGGCTGCGGCACGCACGGAAGCGCATAAGCACGGCTGGCCGGTCGCGATCGCGCTCGTCGACGACGGTGGTCATCCGCTCGCACTCTTGCGGCTGGACGGCGCCTCGCCCGCGAGTGCGGCCATCGCGATGGAAAAAGCGCGCACGTCGGCGCTGGGCCGGCGCGAGTCGAAGGCATACGAGGATATGATTAACGGCGGCCGTACCGCTTTTCTCAGCGCGCCGTTGGCCGGCACGCTCGAAGGCGGCGTGCCCGTCCTCGTCGACGGCCAAGTCGTCGGCGCGGTGGGCGTGTCCGGCGTTAAGTCGGAGCAGGACGCACAAGTCGCCAAAGCAGGGATCCAGAGCATCGCAACCTGAGCTGGCGGGCCGATTTCCCACGCAACGATACTCGCACTATGAACATGACCGACCACCACGGGCTGCGCGTCGACGCGGCGCTTAGCCAATTCATCGAGCGCGAGGCGCTGCCGGGCACCGGCATCGACCCTCGAGCATTCTGGGAGGGCTTTGCCGCCCTCGTGCACGAGCTCGCCCCACGCAATCGTGCACTCGTCGCCGAACGAGACCGGCTGCAAACCGCGCTCGACGAATGGCACCGGGCCCATCCGGGTCCGGTGCGCGATGTGCGCGCCTACCGTGCGTTTCTGGAGCAAATCGGTTATCTGGCCGCGGCGACCGGCGCGGTGAAAGTCGGGACAGAGCAGGTCGATAGCGAGATCTCGGAGCAGGCGGGCCCGCAGCTCGTCGTGCCTTTGTCGAACGCGCGCTATGCGCTCAATGCGGCAAATGCCCGCTGGGGCAGTTTGTACGACGCGCTGTATGGCACCGACGCGCTCGCCGAGGACGGCGGCGCGACGCGCGCAGGCGGTTATAACCCCGTGCGCGGTGCGCGCGTCATCGAATACGCGCGCGCGTTTCTCGACCGCGCGGTGCCGCTCGCGGGGGCGTCGCACCGCGATGCAACGGGTTATGCCGTGCGTGATGGACAACTCGTCGTGCGCACCTCCGCGGGCGAGGCGAGTCTGGCGTCGGCTACCCAGTTCGCGGGCTATCAAGGCGCGCCCGAATCGCCTTCGGCCGTGCTGCTCAAGCACAACGGCCTGCACATCGAAATCCGGATCGACGCCGGCGCGCCGATCGGCAAGACCGACGCCGCGCACGTGAACGACGTCGTGCTCGAAGCCGCGGTCACGACGATCATCGACTGCGAGGATTCGGTCGCGGCCGTCGATGCCGAGGACAAAGTCGCGCTGTATCGCAACTGGCTCGGCCTCATGCAGGGGACGCTGACCGAGGAGGTTTCGAAAGGCGGCAAGACATTCGTGCGCCGCTTGAACGAGGACCGCACGTACCAGGCGAGCGCGGGCGGCACGCTGACGCTGCACGGCCGTTCGCTGCTGTTCGTGCGCAACGTCGGGCATTTGATGACGACGCCGGCCGTGCTGGACGCCGACGGCCGTGAAATCCCGGAGGGCATCCTCGACGCCGTCGTGACGACCCTATGCGCCTTACACGACCGTCAAAACCGCCGCAATTCGCGCACCGGGGCGATCTATATCGTCAAGCCGAAGATGCACGGCCCGGCCGAAGCGGCGTTTGCCGACGAACTGTTTGCGCGCGTGGAAGCGCTCTACGGATTGCCCGCGAACACGATCAAGATCGGCATCATGGACGAGGAGCGCCGCACGAGCGTCAACCTGGCCGCCTCGATCGCCGCGGCGCGCAACCGCGTCGCCTTCATCAACACCGGTTTTCTCGATCGCACTGGCGACGAGATGCACTCGGCGATGGAAGCGGGACCCATGCTGCGCAAGGGCGATATGAAAAGCTCGGCCTGGATTGCGGCCTACGAACGCAACAACGTCCTCGTCGGCCTCTCGTGTGGGCTGCGCGGGCGAGCGCAGATCGGCAAGGGCATGTGGGCGATGCCCGACTTGATGCACGCGATGCTCGAACAAAAAGGGGCCCAACTGCGCGCGGGCGCCAATACCGCCTGGGTCCCGTCGCCGACGGCGGCCACGTTGCACGCGCTCCACTATCACGAAGTGGACGTTCAAGCCGTGCAGCGCTCGCTCGAGCAAATCGACTATGCCGCCGAGCGCGATACGCTGCTCGACGGCTTGCTGACCATACCCGTCGTCGAACGCGCGCAATGGACGGACGACGAGATCCGCAGCGAAGTCGAGAACAACGCCCAAGGCATTCTCGGTTACGTCGTCCGTTGGATCGATCAGGGCGTCGGTTGCTCGAAGGTGCCCGACATCCATAACGTCGGCTTGATGGAAGATCGCGCGACGCTGCGCATTTCGAGCCAGCACATTGCCAATTGGCTGCGCCACGGGGTCGTGACGCCCGAGTACGTGCAACAGACGTTCGAGCGCATGGCGATCGTCGTCGACAAGCAAAACGCCGGCGATCCCAACTACCAGCCCATGGCGCCGAACTATGCGGCATCGCTTGCCTTCAAGGCGGCTTGCGCGCTCGCGTTCGAAGGCCGGACGCAGCCGAGCGGCTACACCGAGCCATTGCTGCATCGATTCCGGCTCGAGAAGAAGCGCGAGTCGCGCGGCGGCTGAGAGCAGGCGTAGAGCCAAGGCGCCGTCCCCGGGGTGGGCGGCGCCCGCGTGGTTTCCCTGCTTTCAATTCATCAATGGTCCTACCTATCCTTTAGTGGAGGGCGCAAGGCCCGACGCATCGTGCGGCGGGCCCGACGTGCCGCTCGGCTTACCACTACGATAGGAGACGCGATGAATCCAACTGCGGCGCTTCCGCCCGGAACGGTGTATGCGCAACCACTTACACCGGTCGGGCATTCTCTGTTGCTCTCGTTCATCGTCGCGGCGTTGCCGATCGCGGCCGCGCTCGTCATGCTCGGCGTGTTGCGCCGGCCCGCCTGGCAAGCATCGTTGGCGGGCCTGATCACGGGCCTCGTCATCGCCGTCGGGGTCTGGGGCATGCCGGCCGGGCTCGCCTTGGATGCCGTCGGCGCCGGCATGGCGCTCGCGCTCGTCCCCGTCATGTGGATCGTCTTCAACGCCCTCTTGCTCTACAACATTGCGGTGAAGACCGGGCGGTTCGACCAGTTCCGCCAATGGATGCTCGATAACCTGCCCGACGACCGGCGTCTCGTCTTGCTCGTCGTGGCCTTTTCGTTCGGCTGCTTGCTGGAAGGCATCTCGGGCTTCGGCACGCCCGTCGCGATCACGAGCGCGCTGTTGATCGCGCTGGGTTTTCCCGCGCTGGACGCGATTACGTTCGCCCTCATCTTCAATACCGCACCCGTGGCGTTCGGCGCGCTGGGGGTCCCGATCACGGTGTTGGGCGCGGTCACGTCGCTGCATCCGGTCACGCTCGGGGCGATGGTCGGCCGTCAATTGCCGTTTTTCGCGCTGTTGCTGCCGTTTTACGTCGTGGGCGTGTACGGCGGTTGGCGATCGATCGGCAAGCTTTGGCCCGCGCTGCTCGTGTCGGGCGGTAGCTTCGCGCTCGCGCAGTTCGTCACGTCGAATTACCTCAGCTATCAATTGACCGATGTCCTGTCGTCGCTGAGCTCGCTGATCGTTACCATAGGATTCTTGAAGGTATGGCGGCCCGAGCCCGATGCCCGATTCGCGGTCGCGCGAGGCGGCGATACGCTCGTCGGCGTGGGCGCGGCGCAAACGCACGGAGGGTGGGGCGGATGGCTGCCGTGGATCGTCGTATCGGTTGTCGTGATTGTCTGGGTGCACGCTAACATCGCGATGATCGGCGACGTGAAAATCACATGGCCCGGCTTGCACAACGCGGTGTTCGTCTCGCTCTACGACAAACCGTATGCGGCCGTCTGGGACTTCCAGCCGCTCGGAACCGGCACGGCCATTTTGCTCGCCGCGATCATTACGGCGGCGATCTCGCGGATGCGGCCGGCCGAGTTTTTCTCATGCATCGGCGCGACGTGGCGGCAGACGCGCATCGCAATCGTCACGGTCATGATGATCGTGGGCCTGGCCTACCTGCTGAACTACTCGGGCATGAGCTACACGCTGGGCACGGGCGTCGCCTCCACCGGCGCGCTGTTCCCGCTCGTATCCGCTTCGCTGGGTTGGATTGCCGTGTTCTTGTCGGGCAGCGACACGTCGGGCAATGCGCTCTTCGGCAACTTGCAGGTGGTGGCGGCGCGGCAATTGGGTCTGGACCCGGTGCTGATGGCGGCCACGAATTCGTCAGGCGGGGTGATGGGCAAAATGATCTCGCCGCAAAACATCGCGACGGGTGTCTCGACCACCGACCTCAAGGGCCAAGAAGGCGTCGTCTTCGCGCGCACGTTCTGGCACAGCGTTTTTTTGACGCTGCTGCTCGGCGTACTCGTGTTCCTGCAACAGCATCTGCTCACGTGGATGATTCCCGCGTTGCCGCGGTAGAGGACCGGGTCGGCGTCGCACCGATGTTCCCGCCGGCGCGCGAGCGCGACGCCGGCGTCTCGCGCCGACTCGCCCGTACGCTAGCTGTTCTTAGTGCAGGGCGGTTCGTTCGCCGGCGGCCCATTCTCGATGATGGGTATCGATCGCACCGCCAGCGCGCGTGCCGGGAGGTCCTTCAGATTGCTTTCGACACGCGCGCCGCCGAAATTGCGGCCCCACGCGAGCAAGTTCGTCTGTTCCGTGCTGGACCAATACCATGCCGTGGGCTCGAACGTATCGCGAATCGTTTCATAGACGACGTCCAACTCGCGTCTCGACGGCAAGTGGAAATCCTTGTGGCCGTCCTTCTCGTAGCCGGCCGCGAACCTAGCGGCATCGTGGGCATGGGCCAGGTGGCGGCAATCGACGAGATCCCGCGTATTCGTTCGGCCGTCGGTTTTATCGTGCGCGCCGTTTTCGGCATCCCCTGCGCCGCCCCAGGCGACATTGAGGGCTTCGTGCTCTCCGACGATCAGCGCTCGAGGTTCATGACCTTCGTAGTCGGGCATCACACCAGCGTAGAGTCCGCCCTGGCCTTGCCAGTATTCGCCGAGCGGCGGCGCATCGGCGAGCCGCACGCCGTTGGTGGTTTCTGTCACAGTCGCTCCCTTCGATGACTTCGAATGAATCAACCGCCCTCGGTTTTCCGCGGGCGGGTTACCACGCGATGAGCGCGATTCAGCTACCGGCCGGCTCGGCGGCGGCTACCGGAAACGAACGGACGGGCCGGGCTCGGCCGTCGATGTACTTGAGCATGGTGGTCAAATCGACGTCGCCGAAGTTGCGTCCGTACGCGAGTATTTTCGATTTTTCGGTACTGGACCAGTACCAGTCGGTCGCGTCGAACGTGTCGCGAATCGTTTCATAGGCAACATCCAGTTCGCGCTTGGAGGGCAAGTAGAAGTCGTCGTGTCCATCCTTCTCGTAGGTCGCCGCGAAACGCGCGGCTTCGTGCGTATGCATCCGTTGGCGGCATTCGGCCAACTGCTGCGTGTTCGCCCAGCCGTGATCGGTGTTGCCCGCTCTCTCTTCGAGGCCGCCGAGACCGCCCCACCGCACGCCGCCGGCCTCGTCGGCGGCGAAGATCAGAAAGCGGGGCTCGGTGCCTTCGTAGTCGGGCATGATGCCGGCGTAGATGCCGCCTTGTCCTTCCCAGTACTGGCCAATCGCCGGTGCGTCGGCCAGCGTCAACCGTTGAGTCGTCGTTTCCGTCATGGTGATTCCTCCAGGTGAACCCGCGCCGGAACGCGGGTGGGTAATCGGGCGCTCGCGAATCTCGATGCGGGGCCCGTTTTTCGGCTTTCAATGGTCCGAGACGAATATCTGCCGCACCGCGCGAGCACGGCCGGCGAACGACTTGAATAGCGGCCCGAGTTCCACGCCGTTGAAATTGGCGCCTTGCGCGTTTTGCGCGGAGTCCTCCGTGCTCGACCAATACCAATCAGAACGAGAAAACTGGTCGGGCAACGAAGCGGCGGCCATTTGTAGTTCGCGCTGCGCGGGCAAATAGAAATCGGTGCGACCATCCTTCTGGTACGCGGCCGCCCAACGCGCCGCTTCATGGCGATGCTCGCAGCGTGTCAGCGCGGCGGTGTTCGCCCATCCGTCATGCGGGCTTCTCGCCTTGTCTTCCGCTATGCCATAGGGGCCCCATTTCACATCGACGGCTTCATGCGTCGACAGCACGAGGTGATAGGGGGACGACCCTTCGTAGTCGGGCATGATGCCTGCGTAGATCCCGCCTTGTCCCTCCCAGTATTCGCCGACGGCCGGCGTACCGGCGATCGGATGCCTGACGAACTCGGTCATGATTCGCACTCCTTACTTTTTACGGTTTGAACAGAGCGTCGACTGACCGAGTAGGAAATTCCTTCCGATGACGAGGAGCACGAGGGTGAACCCTGGCGTATTTCCGCGAGAGAACGCGGCCTCCTTTCGGGTCGCTGCGAGACGTCGATGGTGGACATGCACCTTCGTTCGCCGACGGTGCGCCGTGTACGGGGGCTCGCTGCGACGAACGCCCGCTACGTGGTGCGCCGCGCATCATGCGCTCTTAGGCGACCGCCCGATCTTTTGTCTAAACTTTTAGGACGGATGACCGTTAGTACAAAGAGCACCTTGCTCCAATGTGCCCGCGCTTAAAAGGGCGCTACCGCGCCGTACTATTTCGACATGCAATTTGAGTCGCCCCGCTCGACCGCAACCTCCGGCGCCTTAGGCGCGGATACCGTGCGCGCGGGCGCCGGATTCGTGCGCCGCATCTACGTGCTGCGCCTCTTCGGATTTGGGGTCGGTTTCTTTCCGCTGATGATTTTGCTGCACTCGCAGCGCGCGCCCGTGTGGGTCGCCGCGGCGATCGCGGCCGTGTGCTTCGCATGGCCCCATCTAGCCTATCTGCGGGTCCGCAACGCGCGCGAGCCGCTCGTGCGCGAGCGCTGGAATTTCATGGTCGATTCGTTCAGCGGTGGGTGGTTCGTCGCTGCCGTGCACTTCGCACCGATCGCGAGCGCGGTCGTGTTTCTGATGTTCGCGATCGACAACATGGCGGCCGGCGGATGGCGGCTCTTCGGTTGCGGTCTAGCGGCCATGGCCCTTGGGGCCGGAGCCGGGGTGCTGCTATTCGGCGCGCAGATTCAACATGTCATGGATCTGCACGCGGCATTGGCATGGCTGCCGGTCCTTATTGGCTATCCGCTCGTGCTGGCTAAAACGACATACGACGTCTACATCAAGCTCAGCGACCGCTCGCACCGCCTGCGTCAGCTCAGCGAGCGCGACGGCCTGACCGGACTCGTCAACCGGATGACGATCACCGCCAAGCTGCAGGCGATGATTACCGGCGCCGCGCGGGTCCACGTTTTGTTCATCGATCTCGACGCATTCAAGACCGTCAACGATGCGCTCGGGCACAACGTCGGCGATCGATTGCTCGTCGCGGTTGCCGAGCGGCTCGCGGCCTGTACCGGAGACGACGATCTCGTGGCGCGCTACGGCGGCGACGAATTCGTCATCGTGAGCCGGTCGCACGAGGACGAGGCGCTGGCGAGCGCGGTGCTGCGCTCGCTCGCTCAGCCGCTGATGGTCGCGGGACATGAATTGGTGGTGGGTGCCAGTATCGGCATCAGTACCTTTCCTGAGGACGGCGCCGATGCCGAATCGTTGATACGCGCGGCCGACATGGCGATGTATGTGGCCAAGGGACGCGGCCGCAATTGCTTCGAGTTCTATCGGCATAGCATGCGCAGCGAGGCCGATGCGCGCCTGAAATTGTCGGGGCGTCTGAGGAAAGCGATCGAGGGCGGAAAGCTGCATTTGAACTACCAGCCGCAGGTGGACATGCGCACGGGCGAGGTACGCGGACTCGAAGCGCTCGTTCGTTGGCGCGACGACGAGCAAGGCATCGTGAGTCCGGTCGACTTCATCGCGGTAGCCGAGGCCTCGGGGCTCGTGGCCGCGCTCGGCGAGTGGGTATTGCGCGCAGCGTGCGAACAAGTCGCGATGTGGCGCGAGCTTCAACTGGAGCCGGTGCCGGTCTCCATCAACGTCTCGCCTCTGCAATTGCAGCGGGCGGACATCGTCGCGACGTTTCAGCGCGTATTGCTCGAGACCGGTACCGATCCCGCGCTGCTCGAGCTCGAAGTGACGGAAACCGCGCTGATGAAAAATCCCGAGGCGTCGGCGCGGCACCTCGCTCAATTCCGCCGCCTCGGCATGCGGGTGGCGATCGACGACTTCGGCATGGGTTATTCGAGCCTGGGTCAACTGCGCGCTTTGCCGGTGGACCGTATCAAGATCGACCGCGCTTTCGTGCGCGGGATCGGCGCCGGGGACTCGGGCGCGATCGCCACCGCCGTCGTCACGCTGGCGAACGCCTTCGGGTTATCGGTCATTGCGGAAGGTGTCGAGACGCAGGCGCAACGCGCGTTTTTGATCGGCCTTGGTTGCGTGCAGGCGCAGGGATTCCTCTTCAGCAAGCCGCTCGACGCCGACGCGGCCACGCGACTCCTCCTGCAAGGCGCTGTGCTTCCCGTCGCGGCGAGCGGCGAGCGCAGCGGTCACTATCGCGGCCTCGCGGCCATTTGAAATGAAGCGCGTCGTACGTACGCTTTGCCTATTTGTGCGCTGCGTGCGGCGGGTCGCCGGCGCCGAGCGCCGTGTCCACGGCTGCGTGCGGGCTATTGCGCTGCAGCAGTAAGCGATCGGCATCGCATTGCAGCAACCGGCTCGAGCCCCATTCCTCGAATGCTGGTTCTACTGCCCCTCGATATTTATCTTCAGGACGGGCAATCATCTGCCGTTAGACAGTCTGAGTTCTTTCGATTACCCCTTTCCGACAACAATTAGATGAAAGCCCCCGCGTCCACTCAGACCCGCTTTACCATCGTCGCCTGCGTCGCGTTCGCCGCTTTGCTGATTGCGACTTTCGCCGTCGTCCGGCTGTTCGTGACCCCCAAGCTCGCGACGCTCGAAGGCAAGGTGATCGCCTCCAACGTCGACCAAATCTCCGTGCGCATCAGCGAGCAGTTGCGGCAAGTGGAAGCGCAGCAGCGCAGCATCACGCAGACGGTCGCGCAACTCGAGAGCGATCAGATCGACAAACTGCTGCCGGCGCTCGTCGATCAGTACGGCGATCAAAACGTCTTCGGCGGCGGCATCTGGCCGTTGCCCAACAAGCGCGAGGCCGGCCGCGACAAATTCAGCACGTTCTACGCGCGCGACGCCCAATCGGGCCAGCTCGCGGTCAACACGCATTGGAACTCGCCCGAGTCGCTCAAGTATTGGGAGCAACCCTGGTACGAGAACGGCAAGACGGCGCCCAAGGGCCACTGCAAGTGGGCGAAGGCGTACCAAGACGACGCGAGTCCGCAGCCGCGCACGAACTGCGCGATGGCGATCTACAAGGGCGATGAGCTTTACGGCGTCGCGACGATCGACGTGACGCTCGGCTTCTTCAACCGTCTCGTGGCCGATATGGAGGAGAAGATCCACGGCCAGATCCTGATCGTCGAAGCCGACGGCAAGATCGTCAGCAATAGCACGAAGATTCAAGGCAACATCGTGTTGAAGAACGTGTCCGACATCGCGCAAAGCTCACCGATGGCGGCCGAGATCCAGAAGCTGCTGCCCGAGGTGCAATCGGGCGGCGAGGCGAGCGGCCGGTTCGATACGTCCGACGGCGAGCAGACGATGTTCCTCGCGCCGATCCCGGGCAGCCCGTGGTTCATCGCGACGAGCGTTCCTTCCTCGATGCTGATGGCCAACAGCAACCGTATCCTGGCAGGACTGGCCGCGGTGCAGGTGCCGATGGCGATCTTGCTGTTGATCGTGATGATCGCCGGTATCCGCGCGTTCATGAGCCGGCTGGCCTCGCTCAAGCGCAACATCGACGAACTGTCCGCCGGCGAAGCCGACCTCACGCGCCGCGTGCCCGAGACGGGCGGCCAGGAGTTCGGCGCCGTGGCGCGCAGCCTGAATCGCTTCGTCGCACGTTTGCAAGGGGTGGTGCAGGAAGTCGTGAGCGGCGCGGCGTCGCTCTCGTCGGCCTCGCGTGAAATCTCCAGCGGCAACCAAGACCTCTCGGCGCGCACGGAAGCCCAAGCCGCTTCGTTGCAGGAGACGGCGGCTTCGATGGAAGAGATCACGGGCACCGTCAAGCAGAACGCCGAAAACGCGAGCGAAGCCAATACGCTCGCGACCGCGGCGTCCAGCGCGGCGGCACGCGGCGGCGAGGTGATCGACGAATTCGTGAAGACGATGAACTCGATCAACGAGTCGTCGCAAAAGGTCGTGGCGATCATCGGCGTGATCGACAGCATCGCGTTCCAGACGAACATCCTCGCGTTGAACGCCGCCGTCGAAGCGGCGCGCGCGGGCGAGCAAGGGCGCGGGTTCGCGGTCGTCGCAAGCGAAGTGCGTAATCTGGCTCAACGCGCGGCGGCTTCGGCCAAGGACATCAAGGCCTTGATAGCCGATTCGGCCGATAAGATCGAATCGGGTAGCGCGCTGGTGGGACAGGCGGGCCAGACGATGAACGACATCATCACGGCCACGACGAACGTCGCCTCGATCATGGGTGAGATCATGACGGCAAGCGGCGAACAAAGCCGCGGCATCGAGCAGGTCAATCAAGCGATCGCGCAACTTGACACGACGACGCAGCAAAACGCGGCGCTCGTCGAGCAAGTGGCCGCCTCGGCCCGGTCGATGCAAGACCAGACGGGGGCGTTGTCGGGTGTCGTCGGCGCGTTCAAGGTCTGACCGCGGCGTATAGCGTCATGGGTATCGATGCCGTCCGAGCCGGGCGGCATCGGACGCATCTACGCCAGCAGAGGCCTATCGGATCGCGGTGCGGGCAATCGTCAGCACCGCGCGCAGGGCGGCGACGCAAAAGCGCGGTATCGTGTCGGCTTGTGACCTTTCCCAGCTTTTGCTTAGTGACCACCGATCCGACCTTTCCCGTCATCCAATGGACCGACGGCAACCAAACTCACAGTGCGCGCTGGCGTTCGGAAGCCGGCGTCGCGCCGCCCCGGCGCGTCGTGCTCGCGGACGACCGCATGAGCGCCGATGCAGCCTATCGTCAGGCGAGCGAAGGCATTGCGCTGCTCTGGCATGGCGACTTCCATAACGCCCGGCAATTGCTGCAAGCCATGGCCCGCCGCATCGACCGTAAGCCGCGCAAGCCGGCCGCGACGCCGCTCGACGCGTTCAACGCCCATCGGCAGATGCAGGCGCAACGAGCCCGCACGCTCGGCATGGTGTTGATTCCCCTCGACGCCGGTTATTCGATCCCGCTGCGGCGCGCGCCCGACGTCACGCAGGCCTGCCTCGAAGCCTATGGCGAACCGAGCGAGGGGGACGGTGCGCCGTCGGTCGTCTCGCTGCGCGAGGTGCTCGGGCTGGTCGGCGCGCATGAATGGCGCAAGAAGGGCGTGGAAATCGCGGCGCTCGGCGCGCGCATTCATCCGTACTACGGCGTGTTCTCACCGGTGCGCGGCGAATACGTCGATCTCGTGGCGCGCGCGCCGCTGCCTTCGAAGGCGCTTGCATTCGACATCGGCACGGGCACGGGCGTACTCGCCGCGCTGCTCGCCAAGCGCGGTGTCGAACGGATCGTCGCGACCGACGCCGACGCCCGCGCCCTCGCTTGCGCGCGCGAAAACATCGAGCGCCTCGGCTTCGCGCGGCAAGTTCAGGTGTGCGAGGCGGATCTATTCCCCGAGGGGCGCGCGCCGCTGATCGTCTGCAACCCGCCGTGGCTGCCCGCGCGGCCGAGCGCTCCGATCGAGCGGGCCGTCTACGACCCCGACAACCGTATGCTGCGCGGATTTTTGGACGGCCTGGGGGCGCACCTCGAGCCCGGCGGGGAAGGGTGGCTGATTCTGTCCGATTTTGCCGAGCATTTAGGGCTGCGCACACGTGAGGCACTGCTCGGCATGATCGAGTCGGCGGGTTTGCGCGTGATCGGCCGTGACGATATTCGGCCGGTCCACCCCAAGGCGGCGGATCCTTCCGATCCCCTTCATCGCGCCCGAGCGGCCGAGGTCACGTCTCTGTGGCGGCTCGGCACCACGCCTTAGCCCGGATAGGCTTCGTCCACTTTCAATCCGGCGAGCTTGAAGATGACGCGCAGCGTTTGCGGGCGGATATCGCGTCGCGACGCGAGCGTCGTCAAAATGAAGTCGACGACCTTCGCGTATTTGAGCAGCGTGAGCAGGGCCTCGAGCCCGGGATCGGAATCGCGCATCGACTCGGCGAGCCGAAGCATTTCCACCGAAATGTCCCGCGCCATCTCCAGTTCCAACTGCTGTTTTTCGGACCAGCCCGAGGGCGGCGTAAGGAGATTGGCGAGCATCGCTTGAAACTTCTGCTCCGCATCTCCGTTGGGTATCGTAGCCATAGCTGTCATCCTTTGTTCAACGTGACCTGCTCGCCGGGGCGATCGACACCGCCGCGCTCGGCGTCGACTTGCGACGTAACCGTTACGTAACGCTTGCGCGGATTCGTCTTCGCGCTAAAGGCGCCGCGGGCTCCGCGGCCCTTGCCGTGCCGTGCGGTCGCGAGGTTTCGCCTCGCGTTGCCGGAACGGAGAAAAATGCGTCTGCGCGTCCACGCATGAATCGTTCCAGCCGGCTTTTGAGCGTCTTGCGCGCTTTTCGGTAAACTGACGCGATTGTTTTTGCGCTTCTGTAGGCTGTCGCACGCTGGCGGCGACTTGCGCGAGCGCGGTGCCACTATGTCGACCAAAACCTACGAAATTCGCCCCGGCCAATCCGTCGAACTGCTCAAGGAGCTCCATATCCTGACGCGCGACGGCAAGATGAACCAAGACAGCCGGCGCAAGCTCAAGCAGGTGTACCACCTGTTCCAATTCATCGAGCCGTTGCTCGCGCGCGCCGTGCAAACGCGCGGCGCGGTCACGCTCGTCGATCACGGCGCGGGCAAGTCCTACCTTGGTTTTATTCTCTACGATCTTTTTTTCAAGTCCCTACCGCCGGGGACGGGATCGCGCATCTATGGGATCGAAACGCGCGCCGAACTCGTCGACAAATCGACTGAGTTGGCCGAGCGGCTGGGATTCGAGGGGATGTCCTTCTTGAACGTCTCGGTGGCCGATTCGATCGCCTCGTCGGGGCTGCCGGAGACGATCGACGTCGTCACGGCCTTGCACGCCTGCGATACCGCGACCGACGATGCGATTCGCTTCGCGCTGGAAAAGCATGCCAGCGATATCGTGCTCGTGCCGTGCTGCCAAGCCGAGGTAGCCGGCGTGCTTCGGCGCAACAAAAGCAAGTCGCTAGGCAGCGCGCTCGCCGAGATCTACCGGCATCCGCTGCATACGCGCGAGTTCGGCAGCCAAATCACGAATGTACTGCGCTGCCTGCAACTCGAAGCGCATGGCTATCAAGTGTCGGTGACGGAACTCGTCGGCTGGGAGCATTCGATGAAGAACGAACTCATCGTCGCTCAGTTCAAGGACTTGCCGCGGCGGCGGCCCTCCGAGCGCCTGGCCGAAGTGCTCGATACGTTCGGCCTCGATTCGCTGCGCGAGCGGTTTTTTACGCCGGCCTAATCGGACGAGCGCGGGGGTGCGTCCGTCGCGATGCTCATCCAATCGCGCCAGC
The DNA here is from genome assembly GCF_003390925.1 of Trinickia diaoshuihuensis. Classification (GTDB taxonomy): domain Bacteria; phylum Pseudomonadota; class Gammaproteobacteria; order Burkholderiales; family Burkholderiaceae; genus Trinickia; species Trinickia diaoshuihuensis. The sequence goes on from NZ_QUBS01000014.1 coordinate 40,284, forward strand.
CATGGTGGCCGAGGCGGCGCATCGTCTCCTGATTGCGCTCGTAGATGTCGGCGGCGTCGGGAAACGCAAGCGTCGCCCGTTCGACGCTTGCCTCGCGCAGCAAATGCAGAATCGGGTAGGGCGCCCGGTTCGTGTAGTTTTCGATGTCCTCCGGCGCGGTGCCCTCGAACTGGTAGCGCGGATGGAAGCTTGCGATTTGCAACTCACCGTCGAGGCGCAAGTGTCCGAGCAGCCGATCGGCGAAAAAGAGCGCGTCGTTGAACTCCAGGAAGTCGGTGAACGCCTGCGGAAAAATCAGCAGCGTCGTATCGATGCTTTCGGGATCGGCTTCGTCGAGCGCCTTCAGCTCCGCTTCCAACACCGACAGCATGCCTTCGAGGTCCCGCGCCTCGCTCACCACGTAGCGAATTTGTCCTTTCGTGTGGACGGCCTTCGCGAATGGGCACAGATTCAACCCGATCACCGCGCGCACGAGCCAATGCCGCGTGGCGGCGATCACTTCGTCATCGGCGGGCGGGTGGCCGGTAAGCATCGACATGGTGTTTTCCGTGCTGCTTTGCAAAAGGCGGCATTTTACGCCGCGGCGCCTTGCCGGCAGGCCGCCGCCACGAGCTGAGCCGCCACGCGCGGTGCCGAGGCGATCGGCCCGCATCCGGGCCCGAATGTCTGGCTCGACGCATAGACGCCCTCGATGAGCAGCGCCAGAGCGTCGGCCAAGCCGGCCGGATCGTCGGCGCCCGCGGCGCTCGTCAGCTCGGTGAGCCGCTCGATGAGTTGCGCCTTGTTGCGCGCAACGATTTGGCGCGCAGGGTGGGCGGGATCGGGAAATTCGGCGGCGACATTGACGAACGGACAACCGCGATAGCCTTCGCGCGAGGCGCGCCAGGTCAAATCCTCGAAATACTGAGCGATCTGCCGCACGGGCTCGCCCGGGTGCATCGCGATGCTTTTGTCGAAATGCCCGAAAAAGCAGTCGTTCGCCTCTTCGAGGTAGGCCGCAACCAAATCGTCTTTCGAAGCGAATTGCCGATACAGGCTCATCTTGTTGACGCCCGCGCGCTCGACGACGGCATCGACGCCTACCGCGCGAACCCCTTCTTGATAGAAGAGTTCGCTAGCCGCGCGCAGCAGCAGTTGCTGCGCCGTTGCGCCGGCGGTATGGGGGCGCGTGCGCCCGGCAGCCGTTTTGGCGACCGATGCGCGCGGGCGAGAGGCCTCGGCATGTCTGTCTTTCATCGGGATTCGTCCAGTGGGAGCGGTGGCGATTCTCGCGCTTGCCGCTCGATCGTGCATGACTACGAACTTGACCTGCTTGACATGTTACCGATCGGTAACTACGATGGCAACTCGCAGTTGTGACAGGTTAGTAACAAATGAGCGAATGTCTCTCGGATAGGGCGATCGGGGGATCTTCGAACGCAGCATGCCAACCACGCGCATCAGATCGCCCACCGGGGCGCCGCGCGCATCGACGGGAGTGCCGATGAACTGGATCGCAACAAGAATGAACGGGCGCGCGCATTACGGCTGGGTTGTCGCGGCCGTCGTGTTCCTAGTGCTGCTCGCCGCCGCCGGCACCCGCGCGACGCCGAGCGTGATGATGGTGCCGCTCGAACATCAATTCGGCTGGAGCCGCGCGACGATTTCGCTCGCGATCTCGGTCAACATCGCACTATACGGCCTCACCGGTCCATTTGCCGCCGCTTCGATGCAGCGCTTCGGCGTGCGGCCGACCTTGATGACGGCGCTCGTGGTGATGGCGGGCGGCGTTGCGTTGTCGTCGTTGATGACGGCGCCTTGGGAGATGGTGCTGATCTGGGGCGTCATGGTCGGCGGCGCAACGGGCGTCGCGGCGTTGACGCTCTCGGCGACCGTCGTCAACCGCTGGTTCGTCCAGCGGCGCGGGCTCGTGATGGGCGTGCTGACGGCCAGCTCCGCCACGGGCCAGCTCGTCTTTTTGCCGATGCTCGCGGCCGTGGCCGAGCATCACGGCTGGCGGCCCGTCGTCTTGATCGTGGCCGGCGTCGCCGCGCTGGTGTTGCCGCTCGTCGTGTTCTTGCTGCCCGAGCGCCCGGCGAGCGTCGGCCTGCGCCCCTATGGCGAGCCGCACGATGCGCCGCGCACCGGCGCTCAATCCGCGCAAAATCCGCTCGCGATCGCCTTCGGCACGTTGGCCTCCGCCAGCAAGTCGCGCGACTTTTGGCTGCTCTTTTTCAGCTTCTTTATCTGTGGGGCGAGCACGAACGGCTACGTCGGCACGCACCTGATCGCCATGTGCGGGGACTATGGGCTCACCGAAGTGCAGGGCGCGTCGCTGCTGGCCGCCATGGGTATCTTCGATCTGTTCGGCACGACGCTGTCGGGCTGGCTCTCGGACCGCTTCAATAGCCGCGTGCTGCTGTTTTGGTACTACGGCTTGCGCGGGCTCTCGTTGATTTATCTGCCCCACGCGTTCGGCATCGACTTTTTCGGTTTGCCGGTGTTCGCGGTTTTCTATGGTCTCGATTGGATCGCGACGGTGCCGCCGACGGTGCGCCTGACCACCGACGTCTTCGGCAAGGAGTCGGCGCCGGTCGTGTTCGGCTGGGTCGTCGCGGGGCATCAGCTCGGTGCGGCGTTTGCCGCCTATGGCGCGGGGCTGCTGCGTTCGAGCCTCGGCACCTATACGGTGGCGTCGATGATCTCGGGCGGACTTTGTTTGGTCGCGTCGCTCTTGGTGCTGCGCATTCACCGTCACGGCGCCGCGCGTCCCGTTTCGGCCGCGGCGACAACCGCGTAACGGCGCCATGCGCCGCGGCTCGACGTGCTGCTAAGGTGCGTCGCGCAACGCCGATAGCGGCGTCGCGACGTGCTCGAGCGGTTTGCGCTCCGCATCGACGCCCCACACGGCGGCGATGATCGCGGCGGCCAGCATCAACGCCGATCCCACGGCATATCCCTCGAACACGGCTGCGCGTTCGCGCGTATCGATGAGTGTGCCGAAGAAGGCCGGACCCGCGATGCCGCCGAGCGCGGTGCCGAAGGCATAAAACACGGCGATGGCGAGTGCGCGGATTTCCAGTGGGAACGATTCGCTGACGGTGAGGTAGGCCGAACTCGCGGCCGCCGAGGCAAAAAAGAAAATCACCATCCACCCGATCGTCTGCTCCCTGACGGTGAGCAAGCCGCGCGCGAACAAATAGCCGCTGCCGATCAGCAAGAGGCCCGACAGCGCATAGGTGAGCGCGATCATGACACGCCGCCCGATCGCATCGAACGCATGGCCCAGGACGATGGGACCGAGGAAATTGCCGAGCGCGAACGGCAGCAGATACCAGCCGACTTCACCGCCGGGTATGCCGTAAAAATCGGTGAGGACGAGCGCATAAGTGAAGAAGATGGCGTTGTAGAAGAACGCTTGCGCCGTCATGAGCGCCAGTGCCACGAGCGAGCGCCGCCGATGCGTGACGAAGAGCGCTTCGAAGACCTCGGCGAACGGCGTGTTTTCGCGCCGGGCGAAGCGCAGCGTGCACAGCTCGTCCGTGAGCGGACGGCGGCCGAGACGGCGAAAGCGCGTCTCGATCTGCTCGACGATTCGCTTCGCCTCCCCCGGCTGATTGTGCGTGAGGAGCCAACGAGGGCTTTCAGGCACCCACACGCGCATGAAAACGATGACCAGCGCGAGCGCCGCCCCGATAAAAAAGCACGCCCGCCAGCCCCAGTCGCCCGGTATGAGGCGCGGATCGAGCAATACGAGCGAGCCGCCGGCCCCGAGTGCCGCGCCTACCCAAAACGTCCCGTTGATGCCCAGGTCGGTCCATCCGCGTACGCGGGCGGGCGTGAATTCTTGGATCGTCGAATTGATCGCGGCGTATTCGCCGCCGATACCCGCGCCCGTCAAAAAACGCAGCGCCGCGAAGCTCGCGAAGTTCCAGGATAGCGCCGTGGCGGCCGTCGCGGCCAGGTACAGGCCGAGCGTCGCGAAGAACAGCTTGCGCCGGCCTAGGCGGTCGGTGAGCCAGCCGAAGCCCAGCGCGCCGAGCACGGCCCCGGCGATATAGCTGCTGCCGGCCAGGCCGATATCGGCATCGGTCAGATGTAGCGACGGACTCGCTTTGAGCGCCCCGGCGACGGCGCCCGCCAACGTGACCTCGAGCCCGTCGAGTAACCAGGTGACGCCGAGCGCGACGACGATTAACGTGTGAAAGCGCCCCCAGGGCAGGCGATCGAGCCGCGAAGGCAGGTCGGTCTCGATCACGTCGGTGCGCGAGGCGGGAATGGGCGCCGCGGTCTCCAGGCTCATCTGGGCTTTCTCCTGACGGATGCGGTGACGGCCGGCCGTACGGGCGACGGCAAGCCGCCCGCCTGCGCCGCACGTCGCGTGCCTGGCATGCGAGAAGCCGGTTGGAGTGGCGCACGGATTGCTCGCCTGGGCAGTTCGTGATAAAAAGCGCTCCCTTCTGTTCGCATAAAGCGAGTTGCGATGCAAGCGATGCCCTATTGTGCGATCGACTTCGGCACGTCCAACTCCGCCGTGGCCTTGCCGCGCGGCGAGACGATGATGCTCGCGCCCGTCGAGGGCGCGCATACGACGTTGCCGACAGCCGTCTTTTTCAATACCGACGAGCACCGGCGCGCCTATGGCCGGGCTGCGCTGGCCGAGTACATCGATGGTTTCGACGGGCGCCTGATGCGTTCGCTCAAGAGCATCCTCGGTTCGTCGCTCGCGGAAACGGCGACCGACCTGGGCGACGGCAGCGCCATCAAGTACACCGAGATCATTGCGATCTTCGTCGCGTTTTTGAAGCGGCAGGCCGAAGCGTGCGCGGGCGCGACGATCGAGCGCGCCGTTCTGGGGCGCCCCGTGTTTTTCGTCGATGACGATCCGCGCGCCGATCAACTGGCCCAGCAGCAGCTCGAGACAGCCGCGCGTTCTGCGGGCTTGAAGGAGATTCACTTCCAGTACGAGCCGATCGCCGCGGCGTTCGATTATGAATCGCGTTTGCAGCACGAAGCGCTGGTACTCGTGGCCGATATCGGCGGCGGTACCTCGGACTTCTCGCTCGTGCGCGTGGGTCCGCAACGGGTGGGGCGGATCGATCGCAAGGACGACGTGCTTGCTCATCATGGCGTACACGTAGCCGGGACCGATTTCGACCGGCGCGTCGAACTCGCGACCATTCTTCCGGAACTCGGCTACCGGGCGCTGGATCCCGAGGGCCGCGAGGTGCCGAACCGAATCTATTTCGATCTCGCCACCTGGCATCTGATCAATACGATTTATTCGGGCAAGCGGATCGGCGAGCTCGCGTTGATGCGGCACCTGTATCGCGACGTGCGGCATCACGAACGGCTCATGCGCGTGGTGGAGCGCCGTCTCGGGCATTCGCTCGCGGCCCGCGCGGAAGAGGCGAAGATCGGCGTGGCGGCCGGTGGCGAAACGTCGATCGACCTCGACGACCTCGAGGCCGATCTGCGCATCGCCTTCGACGAGGCTCAATTGATCGCGGCGGGCGCGGACGAGGCGCGGCGCATCGCGCACGCGGCGCGCGAGACGGCGAACGCCGCGGGCGTGGCGCTCGGCGACGTTGAGGCGCTCTACTTCACGGGCGGCACGACGGGCCTGCGTTTCCTGACGAACGCGCTATGCGAGGCGTTTCCCGACGCCAAACCGGTTTTCGGCGACCGGCTCGCGAGCGTGGCGGCGGGCCTGGGAATTCATGCTCAACGCATCTTTGCTTAGCGCATCGAGCCGACTGGTAAAAAAACAAAAACCCCGCGATAAGCGGGGTTTTTTATTCGCGAAGCCCGAGGTGCTTCGCGGCATGTCACGGCGCTAAAGCGTTAAACGCTTTTAGCGCAGCCAAGCGCCTTACAGCGGCTTGATGTTCGCGGCTTGCTTGCCCTTGGGGCCCGTCTTCACTTCGAACGACACTTTTTGGTTTTCTTGGAGCGTCTTGAAGCCGTCGACGCGGATTTCCGAGAAGTGCGCGAAGAGGTCTTCGCCGCCGCCATCGGGAGTGATGAAGCCAAAGCCCTTAGCGTCGTTGAACCACTTGACGGTACCGGTTTCCATATTACGTATTCCTAAATTGGGTAAAAAAGGCCGAAGCCTGGGAGCGCACGAAAATCAAGGAAGGGGGTAATAGGACAACCGGAGTACCTGATGGGGGCGACCTACGAAAGACCAATCAACACACTCGCCACTTGAAATCCTGCACGCTCTTTATACGGCGAAACCGCGCCAAGGTCAACACAATTTCGCGCCGCAGCATGGGTATTCGTCTACGCACGCTGAAATCCTCTTACAAAGCTTTCGTCTCATGATCTTTTTTTTGCTGGTGCCGGATCATTTTGCACCAATTAAGTGATTGCACCCGGTAAACTACGCGCCGCGCGATGTGGTTGCGCCGGGTTGCGGTTTCCCCCTCGCCGCACGGCCCGCATCGGTTGCACGTTTCTTGCAGAATCAGCGCGTGTCCCCCACCCGCGCGCCATTCGTATATCCCCCCAAGGAGAGGTTGTGAAAAGTTCTATTCAACGGAACATCGGGCCATTTGCGCTGATGCTCACGGGCTTGGGCTCGATCATCGGGTCCGGCTGGCTGTTCGGTGCGTGGAAGGCGGCAAAGATCGCGGGGCCGGCGGCTTTGTGCGCATGGATCATCGGCGCCGTCGTCATCCTCGCCATCGCGTTGACGTATGCCGAGCTCGGGGCCATGTTCCCGGAATCAGGCGGCATGGTGCGCTATGCGCGCTATTCGCACGGTGCGCTCGTGGGCTTCATCAGCGCATGGGCGAACTGGATCGCCATCGTCTCGGTCATTCCGATCGAGGCCGAGGCGTCGATCCAGTACATGAGCACGTGGCCCTACGAGTGGGCGCACAACTTGTTCTTGAACGGATCGCTCACGCCACCGGGCTTGTTCTTGTCGGCGCTGCTCGTGATCGTCTACTTCATGCTGAACTACTGGGGCGTGAAAGTATTTGCTCGCGCAAACACGGCCATCACCGTGTTCAAGTTCATCATTCCCGGTCTCACGATCCTCGGCCTGCTGCTCTCGGGCTTTCATAGCGAGAACTTCGGCACCTCCAGCTCGTTCGCGCCGTACGGCTGGTCGGCTGTGTTTACGGCCGTGGCCACGAGCGGCATCGTATTCAGCTTCAACGGCTTCCAAAGCCCGGTGAACCTGGCGGGCGAAGCGCGCAATCCGTCCAAGAGCGTGCCGTTCGCCGTGATCGGTTCGATCCTGCTCGCGCTCGTGATTTACGTTCTATTGCAGGTCGCCTATATCGGCGCGGTCAATCCGGCCGACGTCGTGAAGGGCTGGAGCCACTTCAATTTCGCCTCGCCGTTCGCGGAACTCGCCCTCGCGCTGAACTTGAACTGGCTCGCGATCCTGCTCTATGTCGATGCGTTCGTGAGTCCGAGCGGCACCGGCACGACCTACATGGCGACGACGACCCGCATGATCTACGCGATGGAGCGCAACAACACGCTGCCGAAGATGTTCGGCAACGTGCACCCGTTCTATGGCGTGCCGCGTAACGCGATGTGGTTCAACCTCGCTGTTTCGTTCGTCTTCATGTTCTTCTTCCGCGGCTGGAGTTCGCTGGCCGCCGTGATCTCGGTCGCCACGGTGATCTCGTATCTGACGGGTCCGATCAGCTTGATGGCGCTGCGCCGCACGGCCGTCGACGTCGAGCGTCCGCTGAAGCTGCCACTGATGAACCTGATCGCGCCGTTCGCCTTCGTCTGCGCCTCGCTGGTCCTTTACTGGGCGAAGTGGCCGCTGACGGGCGAAATCATCTTGTTGATGGTCGTCGCGCTGCCCGTCTATTTCTACTATCAAGGCAAGTCGGGCTTTAGTGGCTGGGGTGCCGATCTGAAGGCGGCTTGGTGGCTCGTCGCGTATCTGCCGACGATGGCGGTACTGTCGGTTATCGGCAGCAAGCAGTTCGGCGGGATGAACGTTTTGCCGTACGGCTGGGACATGCTCGTCGTCGCTGTGATCTCGCTCGGCTTCTACGTCTGGGGCGTGAACACGGGATACCGCACGCGCTATCTCGACGAGCGCGAATCGGAGGAAGACATTCTCGAAGGCGTCGGCGTTTAGGCGATCGCTCCGCGCGCCTAGTGCGCGAGGCGTCCAGGCCACGAATAGACAGCCCGATCGGCATATGCCGATCGGGCTGTCTGCTTTTTGGCGGCTCGTCATGAAGCGGCGATTCATCATTAAAGAGTTCATTGCCTCTCGCCGATAACACGGTCGAAGCGTCGGAAAAGCCTAACGTTCCGAGGTAGGGGCTAATCGTCCCGCCTTCGCCGCTGCGCAACGCGTCGGCGAGCGCCAGTCATGGATTGCTTTCTATTTACTTGCGAATCGGGGCCGCTTTCAGGCTGGTGAATGTATTTGAAAGCTCGGCAGGCGCGAACCGTCGTTTCGCTCCGATATCCCTGCGGGTCCCGGCTTGTCTCGAAACGATTGGACTGGATCGAGAAAATGCAATTGCTAGAGGAAGACAAGGTGCCGGTCAGTGCGGCTCCCGCGGAGTCTGCTTGCGCGAGTCCATTTCCGCCGCCGGCCGCGGTCCCCACCCAAGAAGGACCGGCCGGCATCCGCTTCGATTTCAACCAGGGCTGCCGAGTGACGCTGCCGCCGGGCAACTGGCAGGTTCGCTTGAGGGATCATCAGACCGGTAACGTGCTGTTCGACACCGCGATCGCAAACGGCTATGTGGCCAGCACGAAACGGTACTTCGTACGGTTCGAGATTCTCGTCTGGTCGAGAGTCGCGCTGGCGAGAGATAGCGGCGCGGCCCCGCTTTTCCGGCATGTCTACGATGCCACGGGCAAGGACGTGCTCGTGCAACTGCCGGTGGGCACGCTGGGCGACACCATCGCATGGATGCCCTATGTCGCGGAGTTTCAACGCCAGCACAAGTGCCGCCTAACCTGTGCGATGTCGGCCAAGCTGATTGCGCTCTTCGCCGACGCTTATCCCGAGATCGAGTTCGTCACTCACGAGCAGGTGAAGCCGAATCGCTACTACGCGACCTACAACCTCGGCTTGTTCTTCGACGACGAGGAACGCGTGCACCAGCCGTGCGATTTTCGCCTCGTCGGTTTGCATCGCACGGCGGGCTACATTCTGGGTCTCGATCCGCGCGAAGAGCCGCCCCGCATCGCGTTGCCCGACGATTCGCGCCCGATCGACGAACCGTACGTGTGCATTGCCGTGCAAAGCTCGACGCAATGTAAATACTGGAACAACCCCGCCGGATGGCACGACGTGATCGCTTTCTGCAAGGCGGCGGGCTACCGCGTCGTGTGCATCGATCAAAAGCGCGTGCACGGTGCCGGCATGACCTGGAATCACATCCCCCACGGCGTCCAAGACGAGACCGGCGACAGGCCCATCGTCGAGCGCGCACGTTGGCTCAAGCACGCGGCTTTCTTTATCGGCTTGTCGAGCGGCCTGTCGTGGCTCGCGTGGGCCATGCGGACTCCGGTCGTGATGATCAGCGGCTTTTCCCATCCCGACAACGAGTTCCATACGCCTTACCGTGTCATCAACTATCACGTCTGCAACAGTTGCTGGAACGATGTCCGCGTGCGCTTCGATCACCACGATTTCTTCTGGTGTCCGAAGCACAAAGGCACGCCTCGGCAATTCGAATGCACGCGTCTGATCGAATCGAAACAGGTGATCGACGCGATCCGCGCCATTGCCGGCGCGGCACGCTGATACAGATCTAGGGCGCGGAAGGCCCTGTCTCGCACCGTCCGTGCGAGACCGCCGTCGAATGCGCGATACGAACGAAACATCGTTAGAGGCTCAGTAATGCGGGGCAAGGGCACTCGAGACTATAGCTGGCACGCAGGCGGCGTGGGCATCGACCCGTGGAAGCCGGAACCCGCGCGCGCGGCGCGACTTGCCAAGCTGTTGGCGAGCCCGGCGCTCTATACCACGTTGATATCGCCGGCCGCCGTGCACGGCCAGACGACGCTCACCGTCAGCGCGGGCGATACCGAGAGCGGCGTTGCCGTCGGCGCGAACGCCGTCGCCAACGTTTTCGGCACGGCCGATACGTTCACCATCGATGGCCTGGGGGCGCTCGCCGTCTCGGCGGGCGGCGTCACGAGCGCGTCGTTCGTCGATCCAGGCGGCACCGAGACCGTCTTTTCAGGCGGTACGGCATTCGCGTCGGTCGTCAGCGGCACGCAGGTCGTGAGTAGTGGCGGCACTGCCAGCGCAACGTTCCTTCCGAGCGGTGGCCAGCAATACGTGATGTCCGGCGGCGTCGCGACCGGCACGCAAGCGAGCCAGGGGGAGAACGTCGTCTGGGGCGGTACGGCCGTCGCCACACGGCTGAGCGCGGGCGGACTCGAAACGGTGCTTTCGGGCGGCGTAACGAGCGGCACGACGGCCGGCAATGGCGGTGCGCAACGGATTCTCGCCGGTGGCACGGCAAGCGGAACGACCGTCGCGAGCGGCGGCCTGCAAACGGTCTTCGCGGGCGGCGTCGCGATTTCCTCGACGGTGACGAGCGGGGGGCAACTGGCCGTCAGCAGCGGGGGGAGCGCCCTCGCGGTGAACCAGCAAAGCGGGGCGATTTTCCTGGCCGATACGACGGCGGGCAGCGTCTCGGGCACCCATACGAGCGGCACGTTCAAGATCGCGGGCGGCGTGGCGTCGGGCCTGCTGCTCGAGAACGGCAGCTTGTTCACCGTGCTTGCGGGCGGGACCGCGAGCGGCACCATTATCCAAACCTTCGGCACGCAAGTCGTATCCTCCGGGGGGCTTGCGATCGATACGCAGGACCTATTTACCCAGATCGTCTCGAGCGGGGGCGTCGCAAGCCGTTCGCATGTTTCCGACTTCGCTCAGCAATCGATCGTGGCGGGTGGCCTTGCCATCGGCAGCATCGTCGATACGAACGCGCGCGAGATCGTTTCGTCGGGAGGCGTGGCGAGCGGCGCGACGTTGAGCACGGGCGGCGTTCAAAGCGTGTTCTCCGGCGGGTTGGCCGCGGGGACGATCGCCTCGAGCGGAGGGACACAACTCGTTTCCTCGGGCGGAACCGCAACGGGGACCATCGTGTTCGATCACGGCGTATTCGGCGTCACGTCGGGCGGCACGGCAACCGGCCTCGTCCTGAACGCCGGTGCGGTGTTCAACGCCACGACGGACGATGTGTTCGTGAGTGGTTCCAATGCACTCGGCGCGTTCAGCATTTCGAGCGGCGTGGCGTCGAACGTATTGCTCCAAAACGGCGCCTTGCTGACCATCGAGGCGGGCGGCATCGCGCGCGACACCACCATCGACCAGTGGGGCAACGCGGTCGTCATCTCGGGTGGCACGGCAATCGACACGATCGATTTATACACGCTGGCCGTTTCCTCGGGAGGCGTGACGAGCGGTACGGTCGTCTCTAGCTTTGCCCAAGAATCGGTCGGAGCGGGCGGCCAGGCGAACGGCTCGATCGTGTCGGATTTTGCCCAGCAAACCGTGTCGTCGGGCGGCGTCGCCAACGCGACGTCGGTCGGCGCCGCGGGAACGATGATGCTGACAGGCGGTTTGGCGGTTGGGGCGACGATCGGCAGCGGCGGCACGCAGATCGTCTCGGCGGGCGGCGTGGCCAGCGGTACGACGGTCACGAGCGGCGGCTTACAGAATATTTCGGCGGGCGGCGCGGCCAGCGGCACGACCGTCACGGGCGGCGGCACGCAGAATGTTTTGGCGGGCGGTTTGGCAAGCGGCACGACGGTCACGAGCGGCGGCGCCCAGAACGTTTCGTCGGGAGGCGCGGCGAGTGGGACCACGGTGTCGGCCGGCGGCAGCCAGACAATCTCCAGCGGCGGTATCGCAATCGCCACGGCGGTCGCGAGCGGCGGCGCGCAGATCGTGCTGGCGGGGGCCACCGCCAGCCGGACGACCGTCTCGGGCGGGGGAGCGCAGATCGTCTCCTCGGGGGGCCTTGCCATCGGCACCGAGGTGACGAGCGGCGGCATACAACACGTGCTCTCGGGCGGGCTTGCGAGCGGCGCGGTGGTCAGCGCGGGGGGCAGCCAGACAGTCTCGCTCGGTGGGGAGGCGGACGGCACGGTCGTTATGAACGGCGCGCGGCAAACCGTCTCTTCTGGCGGTATCGCAAGCGGCACGCTCGTCAACGATGGCGGCACGCAGCTCCTGTACCAAGGCGCCGTCGTCTCGGGCACGATCGTCGGCAGCGGCGGCACACAAGTCGTCTCGTCAGGATCCGTCGCGAGCGGCGCCAACCTTGCGGGAGGTGTTCAATACGTGTCGTCGGGTGCGGTCGCAACCGGAACCTCCATTAGCGCGGGGGGCATCCAGGATGTCGTGTCAGGCGGGGTCGCCAGCGCCGCGGTAGTGGGCAGCGGCGGGTTGCAATCAATCACCGCGGGCGGCGAAGCCGACGGTTCGGTGGTCGGCGCGGGCGGCACCCAGGATGTCGCCAGCGCCGGCATGGCGAGCGGCGCGCTCGTGACGAGCGGCGGAACCCAGACGGTCGAGGGCGGGGGAGTCGTCAGCGCCGCCAGCATTACGTCGGGCGGCATGCAGATGGTCTTGTCCGGCGCTGTCGCCAGCGGCGTGATGCTGAGCGGCGGCGGCCAGTCCGTGGCATCGGGCGGCATGGCGAGCGCCACGAGCATCGGGGCCGGCGGCGTGCAGTCCGTCTTGGCCGGCGGCGTTGCCGTCTCGGCATCGGTGTCGAGCGGCGGCACACAAACGATCTCGGCCGGCGGCGCGGGCAGTGCCACGCAGGTCCTCGCAGGCGCACGGCAGGACGTGTTCGGCACCGTCGATCGCGATGCGGTTCAGGGCGTGCAGACCATCCATGGCGGCGGCGTCGCCAGCCGGACGGCCATCGACGGCGGCTCGCAGGTCGTGCTCTCGGGTGGTGTCGCCAGTCTGGCCACCTTGACGGGCGGCGCGCAGACGATTTCTTCGGGCGGCATCGCGAATGCAACGACGGTCAGCAGCGGCGGCCAATTGATCGTGGCTGGCGGCGGCACCGTCAATGGCGCGGCGGTCGGCTCGGGCGGGACCGTGCAAACGTTCGGCGCGGTCAGCGGCGTGGCGATCAGCGCGGGGGGCACGGTGCAAATCGGCGGCGGCACCGTGTCAGGCAACATCGTGAACAACGGTGCGCTCGTCTTCAATCGCGCGGACGACACGGTTTATGCCGACTCGCTGCTGGGCTCCGGTCAAACGGTCCAGGCTGGCGCCGGCAAGCTGACCCTGAACGGCGATAGCAGCGCATTCGCCGGCACGACGGTCGTAAGCGCGGGGCGGCTTGCGATAGGCGACGCGGTGCACCCCGATGCGAAGCTCGGGGGCGATGTTCAGGTCCAAGCCGCGGGTACGCTGCTCGGCCACGGCACGGTCGTGGGCTCGATCGATAATGCCGGCGCGGTCCAGCCAGGCGGCTCGATCGGCACGTTGAGCGTGGCGGGCAACTACGTGCAGCATGCGGCTGGCTCGCTCTCGATCGAAGTCAGTCCGACGGCGGCATCGAAGCTCGTGGTCGGCGCAACCGCGACGTTGAACGGCGCATTGCATGTGATCTACGATCCGGGCACGTACGGCGCGAGCAAGACGTATGAGATCGTGTCGGCCAATGCCGTCCTCGGGCGGTTCGCCAGCGTCACCTCCGGCGGGACCGCGGCCGCGCAAGTGACGCAAAGCCTGACCTATGGACAGACCGCGGTCGATCTCGTGGTCAACGCCGTGGCGGGGGACAGCGCGCAGCCATTGCCGGCGACTGTCGTGGCGCCGGCAGACACGAGCCTCTTTACGGCGCCGGCGACGACGGCGCTCCTGGCAGGCGAGGCGATGGGAGCCCGGTTGTTGGAACACGCGTCGCAGCTTGCGAATCCAGGGGGAGTGGCCTTGCCGTCGACTTCGGCGAACGGCGCGATCTGGATCGCGAGTTCCACCGACCGCCTTTCGCTCGACGGCGGTTCGCTCGGCGCGCCGGGGTTTGGGGGCACTCGATATCGATTCACGGCCGGCGCCGATTGGCGAGTGGGGCGCTACGTCGCGGGGGGCGCGCTAAGCTATGGACACAGCGATCTCGCGGAGCAAACTACCGGCGACCATGGCCGCGACGACACGTTGCGGCTCTCGCTATACGGAGCGCGCGACGTTGGACCGGTGACGCTTGCCGCAGCCGCTTCCTATGCCTACCACGATGTGCATCTGTACCGCCCGCTCGGCAGCCCCGGCACGGCCGAGGGCGGCACGGCGGGCAACGAGGTGGTGCTGGGCACCCAAGCCGGCCTACCGCTCACGGCAGGGGTAGTGAACTTCACGCCGCACCTTGGCTGGCTCGTTGCCTATTACCGCGGCAATGGCTTTGCCGAAAGCGGTGCGGGAGGACAAAACCTCGGCGTCGGCGCGGACAACGCCCGAAGCGTGCAACCGTACGCGGGCGTCAGCGTAGACACGTCGTTCGGCAACGGCGCTCATCCAATGACGCTGCGGCTTAACGTCGATTACGGGCTGGAGTTGGCTCGGAACTCGCGCGCGGTCACGGTGTTCAGCGCGGACGGCACGGCATTCGACGCGCCGGGCGTTTCGTTGCCGCGCGGCAGGCTCGTGGCGAGCGTACGCGCCGCCGGCGCATTGACCAAGCATGTGGAACTTGGCGTCGGATTCAGCAGTTGGCTCAACACGGGGCGAGGTTCGCAACTCGGAGGCGATGTCGCGATTCGCTATCGGTTCTGATGGTCGAGCCCGCGCCGCGGGACGAGCCGCGCGGCGCGAGCTGGGGATCGGGCTTTATTAGCGGCTGGGGTACCGATCTGAAGGCTGCCCGGTGGCTCATTGGGTCAGCTTTTCTGCGAACGCGCGGATCGACTCCGGGTTCCAATCATGTGCCCCGGTTGTGTCTTTCGTGTCCTCTAGGTACAGGGAATAGTATTCCGTGTCGGTGTTCCATCCCAGGGTCCAAAGACGCCTTGGGTCCGTCGGATTCTCGGACAGAGATAGCGATGCCGGCTTTTTCGCAACGTTGAACGTTAGCGCTTCTTGCATTGCATACATCTTGCCTTGATCGGCTTTGTAATCCCAAACGGCGAGCATGCCCAGCCTTCCTGTCGGCAACCTAAACAGGACCGATTCGCGTCTGCCCGCGTCAGGCAGCAAGCCTATGACCGACGCTCCGATGGACTGTAGCTCAGACGTGCGCGTCATGATCCTTCGCAGTTCCACCGAGCCGAGGGATTGGTGATTTGACGCAGTTGGAATGAGAGACTCGATCTCTCGCAGAAGGTTAAGCTCGTCGGGCGAGGCAGATAGCACCAAATAAGTCGAACTTTGTTTGATCAGATTTTTTTCGAAGAGCGCCCGCTGCGCGGGCGATCTTGCCGGCTCAACGATCACTAATGAGCTAGCGGCATCCATCGCCACTGCCATTTCGTTTAAAGCGCGGTCTTGCGCATTGCGTTGGTCGCCTGAGTTGCATCCGGCAACGCATGCCAGTAAGCAGAGTGAAATGGCGCGTCTCATGGTCTGGGCCATCCTTCGCTGAGATTGCAATCTTCCGCCACAGATCTGTCAATACGAAATTCCTGCGAGTCCTGGGGTCGTAATAGTAGTGGTGGCCCACGACTCGCCATCGGTTGAAGAATGGATTGGCGCCGGCTATGTTGTCAGTGCGCTCGACGATCTCCGCTGACCCTGCGCGAGCACTACACAGTAGCCCTCTGTTTTTTGTGAAAATTCTAAATTTATCGTCGGTGAGTACGGATGGATCCAGTTGATCCCTAGCTAAGCCTGAATCCCTGGTTAGCTTTGAGAGCCAGCCGGCATAATTTCCTTGATGCCATTGGTACACCGTATGGCGGGCCCCAAGATAATACTGAGTGCTGGTATAGTCAGTCGTAATAGATTCCAATATCCAGTACCTGTCTTTTTGCTGATGGTTAGGCAAATCACGAACCCATGATGGTGCGCCGAGCAACGTAAAGAACGTCGCTGCGATTGTCTGGAGACCATTGGGAATCTGATCGAACCTGCACGCTCGACTGAAGGTGCCTAGCGCTTGTGCTTCAGAAAGAAATAGAAGGCAGGTGGAAAAAACGACAATTCTCGCTCGTTTGGATGGTCGTGCGTAGTTGGGCGCCACGCGTAATACATCGGGCGATGGTCTTCGAGTAAGCACTGTTTCTAGAGTGATCACGGAGAGACTCCCTTTTTAACCGAGTCTCTAAACTAACGCCGAGCGAGCGTGATGTTGTGTGAAGGGTGAAAAATCAGACTGATTCGGGCGGGATATTTATGCTGATCACGATCGGAGAAGTTATTTATCTTTCCTTGATTTCCATGAGTAATTGAAAAATATTTCACCAAGGGCAACGCCAAATGCGCCTGCTATAAAATCAATAGACGACGGCGAAAGTGGTAATTTTGCTCTGTGCAAAAGAGTTTCGATCGCTATTACGAACAACGTCATCATGGCTATTTTTGCAATTATATCGCTAGCGCTCACCTAGCTTCTCCTTTTGTCGCTTGGTCTCGTAATGCTCGCTGAGATTGTTGATTTAATTCCGGAGGGCATCAAGTTTACGACATTCGGATTGGATCATGGCCATATTTGTTTGGCAAGGCGGTGTGAGGTAATTTTCAAAAAAATGGATATCGCATACGTGATCGACTGTTCGGCGATGCCCCGACGTCTTATGTCGATTTTTGAACCCTGCTGCTATTGCCCTAACGGCAATCTAACGGGCTCACTTGTTGACAAGAACGGATAACGAAATCAATCAAAAAAACACATAATTCGTCATCGCCAACGCCTTTTGAAACGTCCCGAGCGACTGGATGTCGAGCGTGTAGTCGTCGCTGGCCGCCCCGAGCGCGGCGAACACCGGCAGCAAGTGCTCGTCAGTCGGATGCATCAAAGCCGCGTGCGGCGCGCGCAACCGATAGTCGAGCAGCGCTTGAACATCACGCTCGGCCAGCCGCGATTCAAACCAATCGGTGAATTGCGCGACGCGCGGATCCGCATCGCCCGGCTTCGCGCCGAAATCGGCCGCTCGCAGGTTATGCGTGATCTGACCGGAGCCGACGATCAGCACACCATCGTCCGCCAGCGGCCGAAGCGCTCGGCCCACTGCATAGTGGTGCGCCGGATCGCGGTGCGGCTGAATCGACAACTGCGCGACGGGGATGTCGGCTTCCGGATACATCAACAAAAGCGGCACCCAAGCGCCGTGATCGAGCCCATGCGGCTGAGTTTGCGCGGCGATACCGGCCGCATCGAGCAGTGCCGCCGCTTGTCGCGCCACATCGGGCGCGCCTGGCGCGCGGTATTGCAACTCATACAGGGCGCGCGGAAAGCCGTAAAAATCGTGGATCGTTTCAGGTGCCTCGGCCGTGCTGGCGACCGGAATGTTCGTGCCCCAATGGGCCGAAAGGACCAAGATCGAACGGGGGCGCGGCAACCGGGCGCCGAGCGTGGCGAATTCGCCCGACGGCATCGACGGATCGATCGGCAACGTGGGCGCACCGTGGGATAAGAACAGGGAAGGCAAGCGTGACATGGGATAACGGCGCGCAAGCGCGGCCGGCGATCAGTAGTGGGTCTTGACGCGACTATATGCCCCCGGGCGGCGCCGGGAAACCTGCTTTCGCGAAACGAACCGTATCGCGCCAGTTACGGATCGAAGCGCCCTCGGGACAGCGGCTTACGCGTCCCCGCGCAGACCGGTCCAGGCCGTGGCCCGTGCCGGACCGAGCGCGAACATATCGAGCACGCGCGCCACCGTATCGTCGACCATCTCGTCGATCGACGAGGGCCGGTTGTAAAAGGCGGGCAGCGGCGGGAAGATGACGCCGCCCATCTCGGTCACGGCCGTCATGTTGCGCAGATGCGCGAGGTTCAGCGGCGTTTCGCGGGCAAGCAGCACGAGACGCCGACGCTCCTTGAGCGTAACGTCCGCGGCGCGCGCGATGAGGTTATCCGAGAGACCATGGGCGATGCTCGCCAGCGTCTTCATCGAACACGGCGCGACGATCATGCCGTCGGTGGCAAACGAGCCCGACGCAATGCTCGCGCCGACCTCGCGCACGCTATGGGCGACGTCGGCTAGCGCATGGACGTCGTCCTTCGTCAATCCGAGTTCGTGCTGAAGATTGAGCCAGCCGGCGCCGGAAACGACGAGATGCGTCTCCAGCCCTTCGATGCGCCGCATCGTTTCGAGCAGGCGTACGCCATAAATGGCGCCGGTGGCGCCCGTGATCGCAACGATCAACCGGCGCGGCGCGGCACTGGGGAGCGGCATGGCTAAAGCGAGGAGAAAGCGAGGCGGCCGGCACTCGTCGCGCCGGCCAAGGTGCGCGGTTGGCAGGCTTGGAGCGAGCGCATCAACGCGCTCGAGCCGCTCATGCCACTCACGCCGCGGCGAACAACTGCTGCAGCTCGCCCGACTGATACATCTCCATCATGATGTCCGAGCCGCCGACGAATTCGCCCTTCACATAGAGTTGCGGGATGGTCGGCCAGTTCGAGAACTCCTTGATGCCCTGCCGGACTTCCTCGTCCTCCAGCACGTTGACCGTCTTGAACTGATCGACGCCGCACGCCTTCAGGATTTGGACGGCGCGGCCCGAGAAGCCGCACATCGGGAATTGCGCATTGCCCTTCATGAAGAGGACGACAGCGTTTTCGTCGATGATTTGCTTGATGCGTTGTTGCGTATCCATGACTGACCTTGGCTTAGCGCACAGGAAAATGTTAGGGGGCAATGATAGCGGATTTCAGCCCGGCAAGCCGGGCGCGCCTATTGCGGCGCGGCGGGCGCGCCGCCGAGCATCCGGTTCAATTTATCGGCCAATTCGGCGTACGTAAAAGGCTTCGACAGCAACTGAATTCCGGCATCGAGCCGGCCGTGGTGCACGATCGCGTTGCGGGCGTAGCCCGTCGTGAACAGTACCGGCAATTCGGGGCGATTGGTCCGCACGGCGTCGGCGAGTTGGCGCCCGTTCATGCCGCCCGGGAGTCCCACGTCCGTAAACAGCAGCCGGATCTCGGGCCGCTCGCCGACGAGGCGCAAGGCGGTAGGGCCATCGGGCGCCACCACGACGCGGTAGCCGAGTTCGCGCAGCATATCGCTCGTCGCCGTCCGTACGTTTTCATCGTCCTCGACGACCAAAATCGTTTCGCCGGTGTGGCTCGCGGGCACGGGCCGGTGGTCGGGCTGCTCGTCGACGGTTACGTCGCCCGCAAGGCGAGGGAGGAAGAGCTTGACCGTCGTGCCTTCCCCGACCTCGCTGTAGATCCGCAGGTGCCCACCCGATTGCTTGACGAAACCGTAGACCTGGCTGAGCCCCAGCCCCGTGCCATGGCCCACTTCCTTCGTCGTGAAGAACGGCTCCATGGCTCGTTCGAGCACGTCCTTCGTCATGCCCGAGCCGGTGTCGCTGACCGCAATCATCGCGTATTGCCCCGCGTCGAGCCCCTCGAAGCGCGAAACATACGATTCGTCGAGCGTGCAATTGGCCGTTTCGATCGTCAGCTTGCCGCCGGCCGGCATCGCATCGCGCGCATTGACGGCCAAGTTCAGCAATGCGCTTTCGAGTTGGTTCGCATCCACCAATACACGCCAAAGCTCGGCGCCATTGACCGTTTCGATCGCGATGGATTCGCCGAGCGTGCGGCGAAGCAGCTCGGACATCCCGGCAACGAGCTTGTCTACGTCGGTCGGCTTCGCGTCGAGCGTTTGGCGGCGCGAAAACGCGAGCAAACGCCGCGTCAGATTCGCGGCGCGGTCCGCCCCGCGCAGCGCGTTCTCGACGAAGCGCGACATATCCACCGCCTGCTGCGTCTGCCCCAAGCTCGCCATGCGCCGCTGGAGCCCTTCGAGGCTGCCGATGACGACTTGCAGCAAGTTGTTGAAATCGTGCGCGATACCGCCCGTCAACTGGCCGATCGCTTCCATCTTCTGAGATTGCCGAAGCTGCGCTTCGACATTGCGCTTTTCGGTCAAATCGCGCGTGACCTTCGCAAAGCCGATGACTTCACCTTCGGCGCCCATGATCGCGTCGACCAGCACGTTGGCCCAGAAATGCGTGCCGTCCTTGCGCACCCGCCAGCCTTCGCCTTCGAACTTACCGGTGCTCGCGGCGCGCGCGAGCACCGCGCTCGGCACGCCGTTACGCCGGTCTTCGTCCGTATAAAAACGCGAGAAGTGCTGGCCGATGATTTCATCGGCTTGATAGCCTTTGATCCGTTGCGCGCCCAAGTTCCAACTGGTGACATAGCCGTCGCGGTCGAGCATGAAGATCGCATAGTCGACGACGCTATCCACGAGCAAGCGAAACCGCTGTTCGCTTTCCTGCAGGCGAGCCGACGCCTCGTGGCCGCGATGCGCTTCGGCCCGGCTCGCAACGAGCGCCGCTTCGTCGCTGCGCTGCTGCGTCGCTTCGCGTGCTTCCACGAGAACGAACGCGACGCGTCCGGCGTCGTCGCGAACCGGGCGCAGCGTCGAAGCGAGGATGAGCGCGGGCGCGCCCTGTGTCGCGGGCGCCACGGGCAGATCGAGCGGCACGGTCTCACCGGCGGCAGCGTGCGCGATGGCTTGGGTCAGCGCTTCACGTGCGTGGTTATGCCCCGCCGCATAGGGGAATGCGGCGGCCAGCGGCCGGCCGATCAGTTCGCTTTGCGGCGGCAAAAACGTGGCGCGGCCGTGATCGTTGCAATCGATCACCTTGCCCGACGTATCGAGCAGGGCGACAAATGCGGAGATCTCGTTGACGATAATGTGAGCGAGCTTGTTTCGCGTAAGCTCAGCCGGCTCGTCCGGGTGAAGCTCAGTACCGCGAACGGTCACATGTTCGCCGATATACGGCAAGGGACACTTCACCGTGGGCTCCGCTTGAAATTCGGTTTAGACGCGTCCGCGGTAAGTCCGTCGCCCGCGCGCGAGCAAAGATAAATCATACCAGCGTGGACGATGCATCAATTCATCTTAGGTGGCGATAGCGGGCTTTGGAATGCACGGCTCGCAAAATGGGACGCCGCGGTTCCCGTCAAACGCGCCTTCCACCCGTCGTACGTTCGATCCCGGCCAAATCTTGGAGCGATCGAACGTCCGCGAACCCGGCGGCGGCGAACAAAGCTCGCACCTCGGCGGCTTGATCGTAGCCATGCTCGATCCATAAAGAAGCACCATTAGCTAAAAACGGGCCCGATCCCGTCACAATGGCGCGAATTGCTGTTAATCCGTCCGATTCGTCCGTCAGTGCGCCTCGGGGCTCGAAGCGCAGGTCGCCTTCGTCGAGATGCGGGTCGCCCGACGCGATGTAAGGCGGGTTGCTGACGATCAGATCGAATTCGAGGAGGGCCGGCACGGACGCACGGGCGGATGATGGACCGGCATCGAAGGCACCATACCAATCGCCTTGCAACCATGCGATCGAGCCGCCGGGTCGGCGCGGATCGAGCAGCCTTGCGGCGTTGCGCGCGGCAACGGCGATGGCGGCCGCACTGCGATCGACGGCCCATACGCGCGCATCGGGTCTCGCCGATGCGATCGCCACCGCGATCGCACCGCTGCCGGTGCCGAGATCGAGCACGCGCGCACGCGGTACCGATCCGATCGCCGCGAGCGCCGTTTCCACGAGCAATTCGGTTTCCGGACGCGGGATCAGGACATCGGGCGTGACCTCGAAGTCGAGGCCATAGAACTCGCGCACGCCGACGATCTGTGCGATGGGTTCACCCGCGACTCGTCTGGCTTCCAGCGAGCGGAACGCATCCACGGCGTTCGGATCGAGCGGTTCGTCGTTGCGCGTAATGAGCTCGGTGCGCCGCCAGCCGAGCGCATGCGCGAGCAGGACGCGCGCGTCGAGCGTCTCGAGCGGCGTGGCGCGCAGCAACGCGCTGACGGTGATCGCAGGCGGCAAGGAGCCGGAGGTCATGGCGCGGCTTCAGTCCGCGTCGCCGAGCGAGGCGAGCAGTTCGGCTTGATGCTCGCTGACGAGCGCGGCGATCAATTCGTCGAGATCGCCGTCCATGATCGCGTCGAGCTTGTATAGCGTCAGATTGATCCGGTGATCGGTCAATCGCCCTTGCGGGAAGTTATAGGTGCGAATGCGCTCGGAGCGATCGCCCGAGCCGACCAAGCTCTTGCGCGTGGCCGCTTCCTTGGCATGTTGCTCTTGATACTGTTTGTCCTTGATGCGGGCCGCCAGCACCTTCAGCGCCCGGTCCTTGTTCTTGTGCTGCGAGCGATCGTCCTGGCATTCGACGACGATTCCCGTGGGCAAGTGCGTCACGCGCACGGCCGAATCGGTCTTGTTGATGTGCTGACCGCCGGCGCCCGACGCGCGGAAGGTGTCGATGCGCAGATCGGCCGGATTGATTTCGACTTCGCCGATCTCGTCGGCTTCCGGCATGACGGCCACGGTACAGGCCGAGGTGTGAATCCGGCCTTGCGTTTCGGTGGCCGGCACGCGCTGCACGCGGTGTCCGCCCGATTCGAATTTGAGTCTCGAATAGGCGCCTTGGCCGGCGATGCGCACGATCACTTCCTTGTAGCCGCCGAGGTCGGACACGCTCTCCGACATCATCTCGACCTGCCAGCGCTGCCGTTCGGCATAGCGCAGGTACATCCGCAGCAAGTCCCCGGCGAATAGCGCCGATTCGTCGCCGCCCGTGCCGGCCCGGATTTCGAGGAAGATGTTCCGTTCGTCGTTGGGATCCTTCGGCAGCAGCATCTTGCGCAGGTCGTCCTCGAGCTGCGTCATGCGGTCGCGAGCGGTGCGCACTTCTTCTTCGGCGAATTCGCGCATCGAGGCATCGGCGAGCAACTCTTGGGCGGTGGCCGCGTCGAGCCGGGCCTGTCGCCACAGCGCGTAGTGCTCGACCACGGGACCGATTTCGGCGTGTTCGCGCGTGAGCTTGCGGTATTGCTCGAGTTTGGCCGTCACGTCGGCGCGGCTCAGAAGGTCGTTTAGTTCGGCCAGCCGCGTCGTCAACTGGTCGAGCTTGTGTTGCATGCTCGTTTTCATGTGCGGAGCGAGGCTCCCCGGAAAGAAGTGGAAAGGCGGACTTGAGGGCGCCGGACGCGCCCGAGCGGGGGAGGGCCGCTAATGTTCCGACGAATCGGGGCGTTTCGCGTGGCCGTAGAAACCGCCCAGCAGCTCCACGAGCGTCGCCCGCTCGCCGCTCGTCGCGCGGTTCAGCGCATGCGTGGGGCCGTGAATCAGCTTGTTCGTCAGCGATTGCGACAGCGCCTCGAGGACGGCGGCCGGATCGTCGCCGCGCGAGAGCATCTTCATCGCGCGCTCGAGCTCGGCTCGGCGCAAGAGATCCGCCTGCGTATGCATATGACGGATCACGGGAACGACGCTGCGTGCATCGAGCCATTGCATGAAGCTTTGCACGCGCGTCTCGATGATGGCCTCGGCCTGCGCGACGGCGGCTTGCCGCGAGGCATTGCCTTCGCGGACGATCGCGCCCAGATCGTCGACCGTGTAAAGGAAGACGTCTTGCAACTGGGCCACTTCGGGCTCGATGTCGCGCGGCACGGCTAAATCGACCATGAAGATCGGGCGGCGGCGCCGCGCCTTCACCGCGCGCTCGACGGCGCCGAGGCCGATGATCGGCAGGGTCGATGCCGTGCACGAAACGATGATGTCGAACTCGTGCATGCGGGCGGGAAGATCGGCCAGCGGCATCGCATGACCGCCCAGACGTTCGGCGAGCTTGGCGCCGCGCTCCATCGTCCGATTGGCCACGACCAGTTCACGCGGGTCTTGCGCGGCGAAATGCGTCGCGCAAAGTTCGATCATCTCGCCGGCGCCGATGAAGAGCACGCGCTGGCTCGAAATCTTGTCGAAGATGCGCTGGGCCAGGCGCACGGCGGCGGCGGCCATCGATACCGATTGCGCGCCGACCGCCGTGTTGCCGCGCACTTCCTTGGCCACGGCGAACGTGCGCTGAAAAAGCTGGTTCAGGTAGGTGCCGAGCGCGCCCGCTTCGGATGCCGAGCGCACGGCGTTCTTCATCTGCCCGAGGATCTGCGTTTCGCCGAGCACCATCGAGTCGAGGCCCGAAGCGACGCGGAAGGCGTGCCGGACCGCTTCCGACTGCGGCAGGGCGTAGACGTGGGGTGCGAGCTCGTCCACCGAGAGGCCGTGGTAGTTCGACAGCCATTGCAGCGCGGCCTCGCGAGCGGCGCGGTCGTCGGTGGCGCAGTACAGCTCGGTGCGATTGCAGGTGGACAGAATTGCGGCTTCCGGGGAGGCGAGCGACGAGCGCGTGCGCCACAGCCCTTGGAAGGCGTCGAGCGCCGGTTTCAATTGCTCGAGCGGAAACGCCACGCGCTCGCGCAATGCAACAGGCGCTGTGTGGTGATTGATTCCGATCGTGAGCAGTTGCATACGTGGGGTGCCATGTCCGCCCTCGATAGTGGGGCGGCGCTGATATTTCAGCCGGTTATTATAGCGGGTCCGCTTCGAGGCTCGCTGAGCTAGCGCAAACCGGCGCCTGCTCAGGGACCAGCCCAGGCAGGCCGCGCGCACGGGTTGCGCCGTGCGGCCGGCGCCCCTACACTCGGCCGCTTCGCCCCGTGGGGCGGGCATGGGCGGCCGGGCGCCGGCACTTGGGATATCTGGCCCCAATAGCCGGTAGGCGTTCTCGCCTCGGATCTCCTTAAATAGACACAATAAGAGACGCACCATGCAACTTGGCAGTATTGCCCGGGGCCTCGCCCCCGATCTCGACGCGATCGCCGGCGTGGGCCAGCGCTGATGGGCTGGCCTGGAACCATTGTCTTGGGACTCGCCGTCGGCTTGGCCGGATGGTGGCTGCATCCGCTGCGCCGCGCGAGCCGCGCCGGTCTCATCCTCGCTTGGGTCGCGGGCATCTTGGCTGCCGCGGCCGCCAAGATGCTGGGCGACATCTCGGGTCTTTTCCATGACGGCGAGACGCTCCAATGGCCGGTATGCACCGGGTTTGCGCTCGTTGCCGTGGCTATGACGGTGGCGCTCAAGTCTCGCCGATGAACTCAGGTATTTTTTGATGAACGATCGTCTCTCACATGATGCCCCGCCGGGCGAACCCGATGCCCCGAGCGCTGACCGGCTGGCCCGGTTGCGCGAGGCGATGGCGGCGGCGGGGCTTGCCGCCTATATCGTGCCTTCCTCCGACCCGCACCTGTCCGAGTACCTGCCCGAACGCTGGCAAGCGCGTCAATGGCTGTCGGGCTTCACGGGTTCCGCGGGGACGCTCGTCGTGACCACCGATTTCGCCGGCGTTTGGGCCGATAGCCGGTACTGGGTCCAGGCGCAGACGCAACTAGCGGGAACCGGCGTCGAACTCGTGAAGCTCCTGGGCGGCGCGCAAGGGCAGGCCCACGTCGAGTGGCTGGCCCAACGGCTCGACGCGGGCGCGCGCGTCGGCGTGGACGGCGCCGTGCTCGGTCTGACGGCCGCGCGTACGCTGCGGGACGCGCTGGAGGCGCGAGGCGTCACGCTCGTGACCGGCTTGGATCTGCTCGATTCGGTCTGGACCGACCGTCCGGCGCTGCCTGCGGGTCCTGTCTACGAGCACGCGCCGGAGCACGCCTGTGCCTCGCGATCGGAGAAGCTCGCCCTAGTGCGGGCGGCGATGCGCGAATGCGGCGCCCAGTGGCATTGGATTTCGACGCTCGACGACGTGGCTTGGCTCACGAACTTGCGCGGCGCCGACGTCAGCTTCAATCCGGTGTTCGTCGCCCATGTGCTCGTCGGATTGCACGATGCGACGCTGTTTGTCGGGGCGGGCAAGGTTTCCGCCGAAATCGGCGACGCCCTGGGGCGGGACGGCATCCGGATCGCGCCGTACGAGCAAGCTCGCGCGGCATTGGCGGCGCTGCCCGAAGGCGCGACGCTGTTGCTCGATCCGCGGCGCGTGACCCTCGGATCGCGGGAGGCCGTGCCCGCAACGGTGGCTGTCGTCGAGGCCGTGAACCCTTCGACGTTTGCGAAATCGCGCAAGACCGAGGCGCAGGCGGCGCACGTGCGGCGCACCATGGAAGAGGACGGCGCGGCGCTTGCCGAATTCTTCGCTTGGTTCGAAAGCGCGCTCGGCCGCGAGACGATCACCGAACTGACGATCGATGAGCGGCTCACGGCCGAGCGCGCTCGCCGCCCCGGGTTTATTTCGCCGAGCTTCGCCACGATCGCGGGTTTCAACGCGAACGGCGCGATGCCGCACTACCGCGCGACGCCGGCCGAGCACGCGAGGATCGAAGGCAACGGTTTGCTCCTCATCGATTCCGGCGGTCAATATGTGACGGGCACGACGGACATCACGCGCGTCGTTCCGGTCGGCACGGTCAGCGAGGCGCAGCGGCGCGATTTCACGATCGTACTGAAGAGCATGATCGCGCTATCGCGGGCGCGCTTCCCGCGCGGCATTCGCAGCCCGGCGCTCGATGCGATCGCGCGTGCGCCGATGTGGGAGGCCGGGTTCGACTACGGTCACGGCACGGGGCACGGCGTCGGCTATTTCCTCAATGTTCACGAGGGCCCGCAGGTGATTGCCCACTATGCGCAGCCCGAACCGCATACGGCCATGGAAGCGGGCATGATTACGTCTGTCGAGCCGGGCGTGTACCGGACCGGCCGATGGGGCGTGCGCATCGAGAACCTCGTGCTGAGCCGCGCCGACGGAGAAACCGAATTCGGCGCCTTCCTCGCGTTCGAAACCCTGACGCTATGTCCGATCGATACGCGCTGCGTGACGGTGTCGCTTTTGCGCGACGATGAACGCGAATGGCTCAACGCTTATCACGAAATGGTCCGCACGCGAGTCTCGCCGCTGGTCGGCGCCGGTGCGAAGGCGTGGCTGGATGCACGCACACAACCGATCTAAAGCCAAAACAACAAGGAGCTTTGCATGAAACCGAGGGTCGTCGTCTTCGATTTCGGCGGGGTGCTCATCGATTGGAACCCCGACTACCTGTATCGCAAGCTGATTCCCGATGCGGACGAGCGCCGCCGCTTTCTCACCGAAGTGTGCACGATGGACTGGGTGATGCGGCAAGACGGCGGGCATTCGATCGCCTCGGGTACCGAGGAACTGATCGAGCTGTTTCCGCACGAGGCCGAGCGGATCCGCGCCTTTTACGACCGGTGGCAAGAAATGATCGCCGGCGTGTTCGACGATAGCGTCGCGCTCGTCGATAAGCTGGAGGCCGCCGGGGTGCCGCTGTTCGGGCTCACGAATTGGTCGGACGAAACCTTTCCCTATGCGTGGGAGCGCTACGATGTCTTGCGCCGGTTTCGCGACGTGGTCGTGTCGGGCCGGGTGAAGCTGGTCAAACCCGATCCGCGGATTTACGCCGAAGCGTTTTCCCGCATCGACCGTCAACTGCCCGGCGTCGCACCGGCCGAGATCGTCTTTATCGACGACAACCTCAAGAACGCGCATGCCGCGGCGGCGGCCGGCTGGCATGCGATTCACCACACGAGCGCCGCGGCGACCGAAGCGAGGCTGCGGGAATTGGGCTTCGCCTTCGGCGAGTAAGCGGCGCCGGCCCCTTTGGCGGGCGCCGGCGCCGATCGATCAGCGCGTGATCGGCTTATAGCGCAGGCGCTTGGGCTTGGCGCCTTCTTCGCCGAGGCGCTTGCGCTTGTCGGCTTCGTACTCCTGGTAGTTGCCGTCGAAGAAGACGACTTGCGAATCGCCTTCGAACGCCAGAATATGCGTGGCGATCCGATCGAGGAACCAGCGATCGTGCGAGATCACCATCACCGAGCCCGCGAATTCGAGCAGCGCGTCTTCGAGCGCGCGCAACGTTTCGACGTCGAGGTCGTTCGACGGCTCATCGAGTAGCAGCACGTTGCCGCCCGCGATCAGCGTCTTGGCCAGATGCAAGCGGCCGCGTTCCCCACCCGACAGGTTTCCGACGTTCTTTTGCTGGTCGGCGCCCTTGAAGTTGAAGCGGCCGATGTAGGCGCGCGACGGCGTTTCGTACTTGCCGACCGTAAGCACGTCGGCGCCGCCCGAGATTTCCTCGAAGACGGTCTTCGAGCCGTCGAGGGCGTCGCGGCTTTGATCGACGTAAGCGAGCTTGACCGTCGGCCCCATCTCGATCGTGCCCGAATCGGGCGTTTCGCGGCCCGTGAGCATGCGGAACAACGTCGATTTACCGGCGCCGTTCGGGCCGATGATGCCGACGATCGCGCCGGCCGGCACCTTGAAGCTCAGATTGTCGATCAACAGCCGGTCGCCGTATGCCTTGCTGACGTTCTTGAACTCGATGACTTCGTTGCCGAGGCGATCGCCCACCGGAATGAAGATTTCCTGCGTCTCGTTGCGCTTTTGGTAGTCCTGGCTCGACAGCTCCTCGAAGCGGGCGATCCGTGCCTTCGATTTCGCCTGGCGCCCCTTCGGGTTTTGGCGGACCCACTCCAATTCCTTCTTGATCGCCTTCTGGCGCGCCGACTCGGCCGCTTCTTCTTGCTTCAGGCGGTCTTCCTTCTGGTCGAGCCAACTGCTGTAGTTGCCCTTCCAGGGGATGCCGTGGCCGCGGTCGAGTTCGAGGATCCATTCGGCCGCGTTATCGAGGAAGTAGCGATCGTGCGTGACGGCTACCACGGTGCCCGGGAAGCGCGTGAGGAACTGTTCGAGCCACTCGACCGATTCGGCGTCGAGGTGGTTGGTCGGCTCGTCGAGCAGCAGCATGTCCGGTTTTTCGAGCAGCAGCTTGCACAGCGCCACGCGGCGTTTTTCACCGCCCGAGAGGTGTCCGACCTTCGCATCCCAGGCCGGCAGGCGCAGCGCATCGGCCGCCACTTCGAGTTGCTGCTCGGGGCTGCCGCCGTCGCTGGCCGCGAGGATAGCTTCGTACTTCGCCTGCTCGGAGGCGAGCGCGTCGAAATCGGCATCGGGTTCCGCGTAGGCCGCGTAAATCTCGTCGAGCTTCTTTTGCGCTTGGAACACGTCGCCGAGGCCTTCCTCGACGGCCTCGCGCACGGTTTTTTCCGGATCGAGCTGCGGTTCTTGCGGCAAATAGCCGATGTTCAGATTCGGCATCGGCGTCGCTTCGCCTTCGATGTCGCGATCGACGCCGGCCATGATGCGAATGAGCGTCGACTTGCCCGAGCCGTTGAGGCCGAGCACGCCGATCTTTGCGCCGGGGAAGAAAGACAGCGAAATGTCTTTCAGGATCTGACGCTTGGGCGGCACGATTTTGCCGACCCGGTTCATGGTGAAGACGTATTGGGCCATGTGCTTGAATGAACGAAACGAGCCGCCGCCTTCGCGGAACGGGGCGGCGTGCGGGTGAATGGAGGTGAAACGCGGACGCTGGTCACCGCTTGCAACGCGTCATTTTATCAACCGGGCCGGCCGTGCGTCCCGGCCCCGTCCATGAAGAGCGCAACCATTTGCGTGAACTCCTCGCGCAGCGCGAGCGTCGGCTGCAAGAGCCAGCGCATCAACGTTCCGAGATATAGATGGTGAAACCAACTCGTCAGTTGAGCCGCGGAGAAGCGTTCGCTGATTTCGCCGGCCGCTTGCGCCTCGGCGATCAACGTATGCCATAGCCGTGCGATATCGCCGCGGTCGGGGTCGGTCCGCGGCGGCGTGGGCAGCGGCGCTTCGCCGAGCGACAGGAACCGATGCCGCAGATACGCGGCAAGGTGAGCCGGATGTCTCCCGCACCAGTCGGCCGACGCATCGAGTTCGGCCGACACGCGCGAGACGAAGCCGTGCCGCCGTTGCAACTCGGGCGCGAGTCGGTCGAGATCGCGCTTCAGTTCCGCCTCGAGCCAATGCGCGAGCAGGGCTTCTTTCGTCGGAAAGTGGTTATAGAGCGTGCGTTTGGCCACGTCGGCCTCGAGCGCGATTTGTTCCATCGTGACGCTGCCGTAAGGCTGAGTCTCGAATAGGCGTCCGGCGACCCCGACCAGATGGGCCACCATTTGTAAGCGCTTGCGCTCCCGGCGTCCCATGTCCTCGACAGTTGTCATGCGTGATATTCTCTGAAAAAATGCACGACGTGCATTAATATACATCGTATTCTTTTGAGCTTGGGCACGGTCCGCGACGAGTGGCCGGCGACAAACTATGAAATTTACCGTAGCTACGTATGGGACAGAAGGCGATACTCGGCCGCTGGCCGCACTTTGCCGGGCGCTGATCGACGCGGGCCATGAGGCGCGCCTGCTCGCGGATCGCGCGACGCTGCACTCGGCTCAGGCGCTGCATGTGCCATGCGCGCCGCTTTCCGGTGACATCAAGCAAGCCTTGCTGCCTGGAGAGAGCTTGGGGGCGCTCATCAAGAAGCGGAGCGGGGCGCAGGCGACGGCGAACGCGCTGGCGGCGATCGCGAACGCCAATACGGCCGCGTGGATGCGGGAAGTGAAGGAGGCCGCCGAGGACAGCGATGCCGTGATCATGTCCGCCCTCGCTTCGTTCGTGGGTTTATCGGTTGCCGAGCACTTGAGGATTCCCGCGATCGGTGTGTCGATGATCCCGATCACCCCGACGCAGGAATTCGCTTCTCCGTTCTTGCGGCCCGGTGCGGTGCCGGGTTTTATGAACCGGATGAGTCACACCTTCGTCAACGGCATGATCTGGCGCGCGTTTCGCCGGGCCACCAATGCCGCGCGCGTGGATGTTTGTTCACTGGCTCCGCGCCGCCGGAACTGGACCGACCATCCAATTTTGTATGGCGTCTCGCGGACCTTATTGCCGCAGCCGGCTGATTGGCCCGCGCAAGCGATCGTTTGCGGACAATGGACGTCGCCTTTGCCGACCGACGCTCAATGGTCGCCACCCGAGTCGCTTTCGGCGTTTTTGCAGGCCGGCGAGCCGCCGATTTACGTTGGCTTCGGCAGTATGGCCGGGTTCGATCAGGCGCGACTGCTGCCCGCGTTGATCGAGGCGATCGGTGGGCGGCGTACCGTGTTCTATCCGGGGTGGAGCGGTATCGATGCGTCGCGGTTGCCGTCGAACTTTTGTGTCGTCGGGGAAACGCCGCACGCATGGTTGTTTCCGCGGGTGGCGCTCGTGGTGCATCACGGCGGATCGGGTACGACGCATTCCGCGACCCGCGCGGGCAAGCCTTCGGTTGTCGTGCCGTTTGCGGGCGATCAATGCTTTTGGGCCGACCGGCTGCATCGGCTCGGCGTTGCGGCGCCGGCGGTGGACGGCAATGCGCCTAGCGCGCGGTCGTTTGCCCGGGCCATCGAATTCGGCTTGCTGAGCGAGACGCAAAGGTGTGCGCGGCAACTGGGCGACGCAATGCGGCAAGAAGATGGGACGCGGGCGGCCGTTGAGGCAATCGAGCGATTAGCCGAGGCCGGGCAAGAATTGAGGAATGTGGGGATTTGCCCGGTCAATGCGCATGCCTAGGGGCGAGGCTTTCGCGCGTGTGGTTGTCTATTCGTCGTCCGGCGAAAGCGGAGCCTCGAGGTCGATTTCGACATCTTTGGTGATAGCCCGTACGCGTTGTGCGAACTCGGGCGTAACCGGGCGAACCGCCTCCGGGTGCAATTCGATGTCCCGTGCGAGGAAGGCGAGGAACGGATCCAAGGCCGTATCGTTATCCCACTCGGCTGCGCAGCTCATTGTGAACCGTCCCCATCGATGAAATGAAAAGCGAGCGGCCGTGCCGCTCGCGCTGTCGTCACACGTTAAACAAGAAGTTCATGACATCGCCGTCGTGCACGACGTATTCCTTGCCTTCGGCGCGCATCTTGCCGGCTTCCTTCGCGCCTTGCTCACCCTTGTACGCCACGAAGTCGTCGAATGCGATCGTCTGCGCGCGAATGAAGCCGCGTTCGAAATCGGTGTGAATCACCCCGGCCGCTTGCGGAGCCGTATCGCCGATATGAATCGTCCACGCGCGCACTTCCTTCACGCCTGCCGTGAAGTAAGTCTGTAGACCGAGCAGCTTGAAACCCGCGCGGATCACGCGGTTCAGGCCCGGCTCGTCCATGCCCATATCGGCCAAGAACACTTCCTTGTCCTCGTCGGCCAGATCGGCGATCTCTGCCTCGATCGCGGCGCACACCGCGACGACCGGCGACTTCTCCGCTTCCGCGTGCTTGCGCACGGCGTCCAGATGCGGGTTGTTCTCGAAACCGTCTTCTTTCACGTTGGCGACGTACATCGTCGGCTTCGCGGTGATCAGGCAGAACGGCTTGAGCAGCGCCGTTTCATCGTCGGTGAGATCGAGCGCGCGAATCGGCTTCGCGGCGTCCAATTGCGCGCGCGCTTTTTCGAGCACGGCGGCGAGCTTCACCGCTTCCTTGTCGTTGCCCGACTTGGCGGCTTTCGCGTAACGCGCCAGCGATTTCTCGACGGTCGCCAGATCGGCGAGCGCGAGCTCGGTGTTGATGACTTCGATGTCGGACAGCGGATCGACCTTGCCCGCGACGTGAATCACGTTTTCGTCCTCGAAGCAGCGCACGACGTGCGTAATCGCATCGGTTTCGCGGATGTTCGCGAGGAACTGGTTGCCGAGGCCCTCGCCTTTACTCGCACCCGCGACGAGACCGGCGATGTCGACGAACTCGACGACGGCCGGCACGATCCGCTCGGGCTTGACGATTTCGGCCAGCGCCTTGAGCCGCGCATCGGGCACCTCGACGACGCCGACGTTCGGCTCGATCGTGCAGAACGGATAGTTCTCGGCGGCGATGCCGGCCTTGGTCAGCGCGTTGAACAGGGTGGACTTGCCGACGTTGGGCAAGCCGACGATGCCGCATTTGAGGCTCATGAAAGACCTTGTATATCGACGGTTTGCGGCGAGTCGTCAGGTAGGTATCCGGGCGTAACCGGATAGCGACGGCCGCAAGGTGAATTCGGGGGCGGGACAAACGGTGCCGAGCAGCGCGTTCGAGCTGCGATCTTGTGTCCGTTTGGCCGGCGGAAACCGCAATTGTAACGCGTTCGAACCGTGGGATCGGGCAGGGGCGGTTCTAGGTCCCTATCCACTTGGACAGTGCATATTACGGTCTGATCTGTTTACACCGGCTTCGGGACGTACTACCTTGCGGTGGTGCCAACACCTCACCTACCTATCACACGCTTGGCCGGGCTAACCGCCGTCAACTTCTTCAGAATCGGCTATCAGTTGGTCGTAGCTGCTTGGGCGGCTGTCCAGATTACCGGCCGCGCCGACGCCGCCCCCATGCTTTTGCTGATTGCAACCGTCGCTAGCATGGTCCTTGCGCCGATCCTAGGCGCCATGGTCGATATCGTCGCGAGAAAGAAGACGATGCTTCTTTCCGGCCATCTCGGTATCGCTCTTGCCGGGGCGACACCGCTTTTCGCCGAGAAGATGCTGGCCGGCCGCGCAACGTTCGTCGGCATCGCCGCTACCGTGGTCCTGGCTAACGTCTTCAGCGTCGTTTCGGGCGGCGCAATGGACTACTTCCTGAAGGCGCACCTGCCTCAGCCCGAGCGAACGCGCCAACTTGCGACACTGAATTCGACCGCGCAGATTGCTCTAATTGTGGGAACAGGGTTTGGCGGCTTGGTGATCTCTCGAGCCGTCTCAAGCCACGCCTTCCTCGTCGTTTCGCTATGCGGGGCAGTATTGGCCGGATGCAGCTATTGTCTGCTCCCCTCGTTGAACGTCATACGCGATGAAGCCCGATCGAGCTGGAAGCGCGGCGTGTTTTCCGCGGGACCGGCGCTTTATCTAGCGCATCGCCGCTTGTTTCTAATCGCAAGTTGCGCCGCCCTCGCGTTTTCGATCGGACAGGTCACGAATACTTTGCTGCCGGGGTTGGTCAGTGTTTATTTGCATGGCACGAGCGTCAATTATTCGATGGTCGAAGGCGCTTGGTCGGTCGGGGCGCTTCTTACCGGTGTTTGGCTCGCGAGGTTCTCGACGCATGCATCAAGCTCGATCCACCGCGATTTCATGGTGATCGGCGCGATGGCGGTAGTCCTTGCCGCCATTCCGTTTTGTCCATCTTTCCCCGCACTGTTACTCATGCATTTCCTTCTCGGTGCGGGATTCGCCTTGGTGCGGATTAGAAGCGAGACGCGATTCTTATCCGAATGCCCGGCGCAATTGCTTGGCCGCTTCCGCGCCAACAGTTCACTCATGACGAGCAGCATCGGGTTGACAATCTTCGCCGCGCCAACGCTATGTCGCGGCGCCACCGCAGCCGGTCTTTACGTCGCAATGGCCGGCGCCATAGCCATCACGGTGATCGGATTGCTCTTAGCGACACGCCAATCGGTCGTCGTGGGCAGCCCCGCGGCAACCGGCTATTGCGCGAACAAGTCCGGCCCGAATACCTCGTAATGAATTCGCGCTTCGCGCACGCCCCTGCGTTTCAACACATCGTGTTGCATCGCCCATGGTGCATCGCATGAACGCGGGCGCAATGCCCGATGCTAAACTTGCCCGCATGCGCGCGCAGATGCACCGACAGACGTCCATCGATCATGGGGCCGGCATGCAAGGAACTGGCGAGGATTCTTCGACCACTCAAGCTAGCCCGCGTGGTTTGTCCTGGCGGCGACTCCGGTTCAATCCGCTGGCGCCGCCCGCGATCGTCGCGGGTGCGATGCTCATCGCCTCCTTTATGGTCACGCTCTGCGGCGTCGTGCTGTATCAGTCGCGCGCCGACGCTTTCGCGCGCGCGAGCGAGACCTCGCGGAACGTCGCGGTGATCGCCGAACGCGATATCGAACGAAACATCGAGCTTTATTCGCTCTCGCTGCAAGCGGCCATCGACGGATTCCACGATCCCGAGATCATGGCGCTGCCGCCTCGGCTGCGGCGCGAGACGTTGTTCGATCGCGCGGCGTCGGCCAGCTACCTCGGTGCGGTCCTGTTGATCGATGCGAGCGGGCGCGTCATGCTCGATTCGCTCTCCGATACGCCTCCGGCCCTGAACTTGGCGGACCGGCGCTACTTCACCATCCAGCGGGACCACCCGAACGCGGGACTCTACATCAGCGATCCGTACGCGTCCCGGCTGCGCGGCGGCTCGCCGAGCATCGCTTTGAGCCGCCGCGTTTCGGCTCCCGACGGTTCGTTCCAAGGCGTCGCGATGGTAGCGGTCCAACTCGCTTACTTTCACGACTTGTTCTCGGGTCTGCAACTCGGGCCGCAGGGCTCGGTGGCTTTGATCGGTGAAGACGGCGTCATGGTCATGCGCCAGCCGTTCGATCCGGCGATCATCGGGCGCAATATCAGCCATGCCAGCACGTTTCGCCGATTTCTGATGGCGCAAGAAGGCACGTTTTCCGATACGTCGGCCATCGATGGCGTGCGGCGCTTCTATTACTTCAAGCATCTGCGCCATCTGCCGCTCATCATCATGGTGGCGCAGGGCGAATCGGATATCTACGCGGCGTGGAAACGGCGCGCCCTCATCATCGGCTCGTTGATGGCGACGTTCGCGCTGGCCTTCGTCGCGTTGGCCGGCGTGTTGGCCGCGCAATTGCGCCGCCGGATGCGGGCCGAGAGCGAGTTGGCGCTGCTCGCGCGCACCGACGGCCTGACCGGACTGAACAATCGCCGCACGCTCGGCGAGGTCCTCGATGCGGAGTGGCGCCGGGCGCGGCGCACGCGCAACGTGTTTTCGTTGCTGTTCGTCGATGTCGATCGCTTCAAGGCGTACAACGACTTTTACGGCCATCAAGCCGGCGACGATGCGTTGGCGGCGGTTGCCAGGTGCATCGGCGAGAACATCCGCCGGCCGGCCGACAGCGCGGCGCGTTACGGCGGCGAGGAGTTTCTGATCGTGCTGCCGGATACGGCGCAGGAAGGCGCGCTCGCCATTGCGGAAAACATCCGAACCGCCATCAGCAATTTGGGCATCGAGCACGCGGCCAGCGAGTACGGGCGCGTGACGGCCAGTATCGGCGCGGCCGCTTGGACACCCGAAACGGATGACGACGTGGCCGAAATCATCCGCGCCGCCGATCGCGCGCTCTACGACGCGAAGGCGACCGGGCGCAACCGGGTGTCGCTGTGCGGCGCGGCACAGGCGCACGCTCCGGTAGCCGGGGTCCATGAGTAGATGGATCCATCGGGGGGATTGCCGCCGCGCGATAGCATCGGATGGCAGGAATTGATTTCAAGTTGTCTCGAAAGGCGATTTCGGCGCGCGGCGGCTTAGTCGACAATGACCGTCCGGCATCGGCCATCGGCCGCTACGTCGCCACACTCCGCCTGCGAAGGACAAAGAATGAACATCATCGAAAGCCGTGCATTCACGGCATCGCGCGCCTGGGGCGCGCGAGACATCGCCACCATGAACGGCATCTCGGTGCGCTTGCACTGGACCGACGCGCCCTACGAATGGCACGTCAATGACGGCGAGGAAGTCTTCGCCGTCATGGATGGACAAGTGCGCATGGATTGGCGCGAACAGGGCGACGTGCGGTCGGTCCTGTTGAACGCCGGCGACATCTTCTTCGCCTCGGCCGGCATGGAACATGTTGCGCATCCGGTCGGCGAAGCACGCATTCTGGTCATCGAGAAGCAGGGCAGCGTTTAATCGAAAGCGTCCACGCACCGAAGCGTTCGGTGCGTGGACGCGACGGTCGCAACGGTCACGCCAGTAGGCCGCCCCGACCCCGCCTCAGTGACCGCTCGCCACGCTCACGCCGGGCGGGGGCTTGATGCCGTAGGCTTCGAGCGTGCTAGTGAAGAACTGAATCGCATCGGTTTGGTCGCTCTTGTCCGTCGGCCATTTCTGCTCGAAATCCTTCAACTGCGTCGCCACCAAGTCGGCTTGGTGCGGCGTGAGCGTATTGAGCCAGGACACCATGTCCGAGTCGGACAAATGGGCATTCTTGAAATAGCCGGCCAAGAACGGCCCCGCGCTCGGTGCGTTCGTGCTGAACGAGAATGAGTGCTTCGCCAATTGCTCGGCGATATCGGAATGCACGCCCATCGCTTCGAGTAGTGCCTGATCGCTGCCATCGAACTTGTGCGAGTGCGATTCGGCGTTGCCGATCGTGTAGATGCCCGCGCCCACCAGCATCAACGCGGCGCCCACGCCGGTCCATCCGACGGCGCCCGCGCCCAAGCCGAGGAACGTCCCGTCCACGCCCAGCACGCCCGCATCGACGGCCGCGCCGGTCAGGAAGGCCGCATCGCCGAGCGCGCTGATCGTGTCGCCGGTGCCTCGAAGGTAGTTCGCCGCCGAACCGCCTTGCGTGTAGTAGTAGATGGCGTTCGCCGTATCGACGCCGAGATACAGTCCATCGACGGTGTCTTTGGCCATCGTGCCGAGCGCCCCGTTTAGCGCGGTCTTCATCGTGTCGTTCAGGCCCGAGGCCATCACCCGGTCTTGCTGCTGGGCAATGAGCTTTTGGAACGCGGTATTGCCCGAGTAAGGGCGCACGGTGTCGAGGTTGCTCGGCAGCACGGCGTTCAAGGACTGCGTCGCGCCGAAGAACAAATGCGGGCCCACGTAGCTGCCGTCTTGGATCAGGTTGCCGATGTTGTGCGGCTCGCCGGCGAACGCGTCCATCAGGAATTGGCCGTTCGCGAGGAATAGGCTTCCGCTCACGCCCTTGTTGAATCGCTCGGCGAGATTGACGACCCAACTCGCCGCCGCGGAGCCGTCGCTGGTGAACAACTTCGACTTGATCGCATCGGGGATCAGGTTGCTCTTGCTGAGGTTGCCGATCGTATTGGGATTCAGTTCGAGATAGGCCTTGCTCGCTTGATAGGCCGCATTGCGCGTCGAGCGCATGAGCCAGAGCATGTTGGTGGGCGGCGCGTTGCCCGAGGTCGGCGACGTGGCCGCGTTCGTCGTCGATTGCATCTGCGGCGAGCTGTCGAGCGCCGAGAGTATGCTTTTCGACGACGTATGCAGCGTCGGGTTCGTGTAGCGCCCGTTGCCCACGTTCACGTTGAAGCCTTCCACGCCGTTCAAGTCGGGCGAGAATGCCGCGATCGCCGTACGCATGCCGTCGAGGCTTTCTTGCTGCGCTAAGTCGGCGAGGCCGTCGTCGTTGAGCGTCTTCGCTTGCGTGGGGTTGTCCTGCAGCATCTTTTGCAGATACTTGCTTTGCTCGGCGGGCGAACTATTGCCCCCGAAGTCGTGGAAACCGTAGGCGAAGAACGCCGCGTCTTGATCGGTTTTGGTCGTGAGGTCCTTGCTGTGGGCCGAGAATTGGTCCATCCCGATACGGGTGCCGTCGATCGCCGCCGTTTGAACCTCCGGCCGATCGATCGCGCCGGCGCGCGCCGCGACAGCCAAACCGAGCGCGATGTTGCCGCTCGATGCCATGCCCGTGAAGAGCTTCGTCGCGAACGAGGGGTCCTCCATCAACTGAGGCTGCTGATTCAGCTTGTCGTACACTGAGATGACCGAGTCGGCGATCGATTTGACCGCCTGGGTCCCGGAGCCCACGGTCCCCGAGTCCGCCTCGACGCTGTGTTGGCACGCCGCGGCGAGGTCGCTCATCATCTGATGAGACGAGTCGTCCTGCCAGTTCGCTTGTTGCAAGCTTGCTTTGACGTCGGCCTGGATCGTCTTGTCCGACATGATCTGCGCGACTTGCCCCGGCAGCGCGGTGCTCGGATCGGTGATCTTGTTCAGCAGCGCCATGGCCGCGGCGCCGCCGTGCTGCTTGAAGGCGGCGTCCACCTGGTTGACCGGATCGGTCACGAGGACTTGCTGCTCCGCCTGTACGACCCCCGCGCGGACGGCTTGCGCGAACTTCGGATCTCCCCCCGCATACGTGGCATAAACGGTGCCGCGGGCCATCATGTCGCCGAGCGCTTTGGAGCCCGTGTCCTTGCCGGCAGTCGCCGCCACTTGCTGCGCCGTCA
Source organism: Trinickia diaoshuihuensis (assembly GCF_003390925.1). GTDB lineage: Bacteria > Pseudomonadota > Gammaproteobacteria > Burkholderiales > Burkholderiaceae > Trinickia > Trinickia diaoshuihuensis. The sequence goes on from NZ_QUBS01000014.1 coordinate 79,059, forward strand.
ATTGCTGCACACTCGTCCAATCGCCTTTGGCCGCCGCTTGCTGGATCTTGCCGATCTGATCGGGCGTGCGTCCTTGCGCGTCGAGCCGCGCGCTATATAGGGCGACGGCCGTTCGCACGGCGCCTTGAAAGTCCTTGTCGTCGGGGGCGCGCGCCGAGATCGATTGCGCGAGCGCTTTCACGTCGGGCACGGCCTGCTGCATCCCGGCGTAATCGAGTTCGTCCTCGATGGTGCCGGCGAGCGTGATGGTCTTGTTCGTTTTGTCGTCGGCGTTGCCGGCGTGCTCGACATCGGATAGCTGCGTGCGCTCTTGCTCGAGGTAGTTCAGGCGTGTCGAGTCGAGGATCGTGACCTGCTGGCCGTTCGGGATCTTATAGACCGCATCTTGCGGGTTGGCCGGACGCGTGCCGAATGCCTTGCGGTCGAGGTAGGGCGTGGCGGCCAAATTTTGATCGAGCGTGCCCGGCAGTCCCGTGACGCCGTTCTGCTCGTAGATGCTCCATGCCGAGCCCGTCGAGGATTCCGGGCAGTGGATGGTATATGTCTTCAGGCCGAGTTCGGGCGAGCCGGGGGCAAACGTGACGGCCGGCGTGTTGACGCTCGGAATCGCCGAGGCCTGCTGGGCCCCGTTTTGGCCAACGATGTCCACCGGCAGCGCCGCCGTGTTCGAACTCCAGACCGGCACCGTCTGCGGCGGTTTGCCGCCGGACGCGCTCGGCGCCTCGAGCACGAGGTTGCCGTCGTCTTGCATGACGAGCGAGGCGCTTCCGTGGCCGCCCGTTTTCGTTTGCCAAACGATGTCGTTGCCGTTCATCACCTGCAGGTTGCCGCCGCTGTCCAGCCGCGCGGCCTGCGCGCCGCTGCCGGCGGTTTTAGAGGACCACAGCGAGTTGCCGTTCGCCACGTCGTAGAGCACGAGGTTGCCGTCCTTTTGCATCTCGAGCTCGTACTGGCCGTTGGCCGAGCGTATCGCTTCGCCGGCCTTCAATGTTTGACCGGCGGCCAGTTGCGCGGCGATGACTTGCGCGTCGGGGATCGACGGCTTGCTCGGGGCCGTGCTCGGCTGATCGGTCTTCTTCGGCGCGGGCGGTGCGTTCGTCGCGGACGGTGGTTGCGGGGCAGGCCCCGGCGAGGGGCTCGGCGGGGTTGGGCTCGGGTAGTCCACCGGAAAGACCATTGCGCCTCCGAATACGGTCTCGACTCCGCGCCACGGGTCGTTTGGGGGGCGGATCGAGCGAGGTTGACGGGAGTTTCGGATATATCGCATAACTATCCGCCATCGAACGCGTTCGTCGGCCTGCGCGTTTCGTAGTCGGCGCGGCGCGGCGGCGCGCGGGTGCGCGCTGGTCCTACGAGCCCAACCGGTCCCGAGACGGATTGTCGCAACGACGGCCCCAACGGCGCTTTCGCCGAGCGAGTCGGGTGGCCGGACGAGGCGGCGCGCGGCGGCGCACGGCTATAATTGCCGACCATGACCGCCCATCATCAGACGTTTCATATTGCCGTCGTCGGCGGCGGCCTCGTCGGCAAGAGCGCCGCGCTGGCGCTTGCGCAAGCGGGGCTGCGTGTCGCGCTGATCGCGCAACCCGCTGCGCCGCGCCCAGCCGACGTCCCGTTCGACGCCCGCATTTATGCGCTGTCCGCGAGCTCACAGGCGCTGCTCGAGCGCCTGCGCATCTGGCAAGCGCTCGATCACGACCGGCTCGCGCCCGTGTACGACATGCGCGTATTCGGCGACGCGCTCGCCGAATTGCATTTCTCGGCATTCCAATCGGCCGTGCCGCAGCTCGCCTGGATTGCCGAGTCGTCGCTGATCGAGCATGCGCTCGACGCCGCGCTGCGTTTTCAGCCGCAGGTCAGTTGGTTCGACACGCGCGCCCAGGGGCTCGACGTGAAGGCCGATGCGGCGAGCCTCGCGCTGGCGAACGGCCGGGTCGTCGAGGCCGATCTGATCGTCGGCGCGGATGGCGCGCATTCCTGGGTGCGCGCGCAGATCGGCGCGCAGGTAATGCGGCGCGATTACCGGCAAACGGGCGTCGTCGCTAATTTCAAGGCCGAGAAACCGCATGGCGAGACGGCCTATCAATGGTTCGTCGACGGCGAGATCGTCGCGCTCTTGCCGTTGCCCGACGCGCATGTGTCGTTAGTCTGGTCCGCGCAAACCGATCATGCGCGCGAGTTGCTCGCGCTGGCGCCCGCCGAACTCGAGGCGGCTGTCGAACGAATCACGCATGCCCGGCTCGGCGCGCTCGAATGCGTCGGGCCCGCTCACGGATTTCCGCTCGCGCGCCAATCGGTCGATCGTTTGATCGCACCGCGCGTCGCGCTCGTCGGGGATGCCGCGCACCTGATTCATCCGCTCGCCGGCCAGGGCATGAACCTCGGTCTGCGCGATGTCGCGGCGCTGGCCGACGTCATCGCCAAGAAGGAAGCGTTCCGCGATCTCGGCGATCCCGTGCTGCTACGCCGCTATGAGCGCGCACGGCGCGAGGACATCGGTGCTCTGACCCTTGCCACGGATGGCTTGCAGCGCTTGTTTTCCGTGCCGGGCTCGCTCGCGCGGTCGGTACGCAACGCGGGCATGTCCTTCGTCGGCGCGCAACCGTTCGTCAAGCGTTGGCTCGTCTCGGCCGCGCTCGGATAGTGAACGCTCCGCCGGCCGGCACCGCATGGCCGGACGCAGCGTGATCCAACCTCGAATATCATCGAGTGATCGATGCGCCCCGGCGCCCCAACCCAACGACACCCGTAAGGAATCCTCATGCCCCATGTCTTGCGTATCGCAGCCGGCGCGGCGCTTGCAGCCGCCGTGATGCTCGGCTGCACGGCCCATGCCGATCAGACGACCGACAAGCTCAAATCGACACTGCAAGCGCGTCTGCCCGAAATCCAAATCAAGAGCATCTCGAAATCGCCCATCGCGGGCCTCTACGAAGTCAATCTGGGCAACCAGATGATCTACTCGGATGCCGCCGGCGATTACGTGGTCGCCGGTGAACTCGTCGATACGAAAACCCGCGCGAATTTGAGCGAGGCGCGCTTGTCGGAATTGAACAAGGTCGACTTCGCGAGCCTGCCGCTCGATCGCGCGGTCAAGGTCGTGAAGGGCAACGGCAGCCGCCGCATCGCCGTGTTCTCCGATCCGAACTGTCCGTATTGCAAGCAGTTGGAGACGACGCTGAAGTCGATCGACAACATCACCGTCTACACATTCTTGTACCCGGTCCTGACGCCGGATTCGCTGACCAAGTCGAAGGCGATCTGGTGCTCGGGCGATCGCGCGAAGGCCTGGGAAGCCTGGATGATCAATCGCCAAGCGCCGGCCAGCGCGGCCGCCAATTGCGACACCTCGGTGCTCGATAAGAATCTCGCGCTCGGTCATGGGCTGAACGTGACCGGCACGCCGACGATTATCTTGTCGGACGGCCGCCGCTTGCCCGGCGCCGTATCGGCCGGCGAACTGAACGATGCGCTGACTAGCGCGCATTGAGCGCCGGGTGGCCGGCAATCCGGCGTCCCGGCAAAAAGGCTCCTACCCATTCCAACAACCCGCTCGAGATCACGCGCCACCCGATGAAGCCCATCCGCTACGCCATCGTTCCGAAGCATCCCGCCGCGCATCTATTCGAAGTCACGCTGACGCTGGCCGATCCGGATCCGGCCGGCCAGCGCTTTACGCTGCCCACCTGGATTCCCGGCAGCTATCTGGTGCGCGAGTTTGCGCGCAACATCGTGACGCTCGGCGCGTTCAACGAGGCGGGGCGCAAGGTGCGCATCGAGAAGACCGACAAACAGACCTGGCAGGCCGCTCCCGTCAAAGGCGGCGTGCTGACGCTGCGTTACGAGGTCTACGCGTGGGATCTGTCGGTCCGGACGGCGCATCTCGACGATACGACGGGTTTCTTCAACGGCACCAGCGTCTTTTTGCTGCCGGCCGGCAGGGAAGAGGCGCCTTGCATCGTCGATATCCAAAAGCCGGCGGGCGCCGCGTTCGCCGATTGGCGCGTGGCCACGGCGCTGCCCGAGGCGCGCGGCACCAAGCGTTACGGTTTCGGCGAGTACCGTGCGGACAACTATGACGAACTCGTCGACCACCCCGTTACGCTGGGGCGGTTCGCGCTAGCGACGTTCAAGGCGCATGGCGTGCCGCACGACGTCGTCATCGCCGGCCGAACGGTGTCCCTCGACATGGATCGTCTTGCCGCGGATTTAAAGCGCATTTGCGAAGCGCAGATCGCCTTGTTCGAGCCCCGTTCTAAAAAAGCGCCGGTCGAGCGCTACGTGTTCATGACGCAGGCTGTCAGCGATGGTTACGGTGGGCTCGAGCACCGCGCTTCGACGGCGCTCATCTGCAATCGCACCGATCTACCCGTGCTCGGGCGGCCGGAAATGACCGAAGGGTATCGGACCTATCTCGGCCTGTGCAGTCACGAGTACTTTCATACTTGGAACGTCAAGCGCATCAAGCCTGCGGCGTTCGCTCCGTACGACCTCTCGCGCGAGAACTACACGTCGCTGCTTTGGCTGTTCGAAGGGTTCACCTCGTATTACGACGACCTGATGCTCGTGCGCAGCGGCGCGATCACGGAAGCCGAGTACTACACGCTCGTCGGCAAGACCGTCGCCGGCGTGCTGCGCGGCAGCGGGCGCCTGAAGCAAAGCGTCGCGGAAAGCTCGTTCGACGCCTGGATCAAGTATTACCGCCAAGACGAGAATGCGCCGAATGCCATTGTCAGCTACTACCAGAAGGGCTCGCTCGTCGCGCTGGCTTTCGATCTGGCCATTCGCGCGCGCACCGATCACCGCAAGTCGCTCGACGATGTCATGCGTCTGCTGTGGCAGCGCTATGGACGCCAGTTCTACACCGGCAAAATGGCTGGCGTCGGCGAGGACGAAGTGGCGGCGTTGATCGCCGAGGCAACGGGCGTCGAGCTCGGTTCGCTGTTCGACGAGGCGGTCCACGGCACGCGCGACTTGCCGCTCGAGGCGCTGCTCGAGCCGTTCGGCGTCACGCTAGAACCGCAATGGGGCAATGGGAACGGCAACGCTAGGAGCGGGCAGGGCGCCGACGAAAAGCGTGGCGGCAAGCCCTCGCTAGGCGCGCGGGTGCGCGGCGGTGCCGAATGCGTGCTGGCCGCCGTGCACGACGGCAGCGCGGCGCAAAAGGCGGGACTGTCGGCCGGCGACGTGTTGATTGCCGTCGACGGACTGCGCGTGACGGGATCGAACCTCGATACCCTGCTCGGGCGCTATTTGCCGGGTGCGATCGTCGAGATTCATGCTTTCCGGCGCGACGAGCTGCGCACGGCCCGGGTCAAGCTCGATGGGCCCGAGGTGACGCGTTACAAGCTCGTGGCCGCCGAAGACAAGCGCGGTGCGCCGGCACGGCGCGCGCGGGAACGTTGGCTGCACGGCTAACGGCTCCCGCTCGGGGATAGAACGGACCGATCGTTCTATCCCTGCAACAATCCGTCCTTTTTACCCTACTTTTTCCGCGTCGGCCCAATCGCGACAATGGCTTCACTCGCGCACGACTGCGCAACCCACTTGGAGCCCGACATGACGACGATCCTTCAACTGAATTCCGCCGCGCGTTCGCAGGGCGCGAACTCGACGCTGCTGGCCAACGAACTGGCCGCGAATCTGCAACGAAAGAACCCGGGCGCCAAGCTGGTGCTGCGCGACCTGTTGGCCGACGCGCTGCCCCACCTCGACGACGCCGTCCTCGGCGCGTTCTTTACCCCGGCCGAGCAACGTTCGCCCGAACAAGCGGCGATCGTCGCGCGCAGCGACGCGCTGATCGCGGAATTGCAGTCGGCCGACGTCATCATCATCGGCGCTCCGATGTACAACTTCGGGATCTCGTCGCAACTGAAGACGTATTTCGACTGGATCGCGCGCGCGGGCGTGACGTTCCGCTACACGGCGACCGGCCCCGAAGGGCTCGTGAAGGGCAAGAAGGCTTACATCGTGTCGGCGCGCGGCGGCAAGTACGCCGGCACGCCGAACGACAGCCAAACGCCGCACATCAAGGCGTTCCTGGGCCTGATCGGTATTACCGACGTCGAATTCATCTACGCCGAAGGGCTGAACCTCGGACCGGATGCGGCCAATGCCGCGCTGTCCCTGGCGCGCGAAGCGATCGAAGCCGCCGCGGTCTAAAGTTCGAGCCGGGCGGCCTGCCCGTGCTCGAGACGGCGTACCGGGTATGAGGCGCGGTATCAGCCGTCGATGGTTTCGGGCAGCCGCCAATCGATCGGCGCACGGCCGTTCGCGGCGAGATACTCGTTGGCGAGCATGAAATGCCGGCAACCTAAAAAGCCGCGGTGCGCCGAAAGCGGCGACGGATGCGGCGCCTCGAGCACGCAGTGCGGCCGCGTATCGAGCAGCGCGCGCTTGGCCTGCGCGTGCGCGCCCCATAGCATGAACACCAGATGCTCGTGTCGATGGGCGAGTTCGTGAATCAACCTGTCGGTGCAAGCTTCCCAGCCGCGTTTGGCGTGACTGGCGGCCTTGCCTTGCTCCACGGTCAGCACCGTGTTCAGCAGCAGGACGCCTTGCCGTGCCCAGGCGTCGAGACATCCGTGCGCCGGCATCGTGTGGCCGAACTCGGCCGCGATTTCCTTGAAGATGTTGCGTAGCGACGGGGGGGGCCGCACGGGCGCCGGCACCGAGAATGCCAGACCATGCGCCTGCGGGTGGCCTTTGTCGTCGCCGTGGTAGGGGTCTTGGCCGACGATGACGACTTTGACGTCATCGGGGCTCGTCAGCCGCAACGCGCGGAAGACTTCCGAGGGATAGACCGTTTTGCCAGCCGCGATTTGCTCGTCCACGAACGCGCAAAGCGGCCGATAAGCGTCGCTGCCGATGAAGCCGCCAAGATGCGCGCGCCATGCCGCCGGCAACGCGTCGAATTGCGATTCGAGCGGAGCGCAAAGACCTTTCAGCCCCTCGCACGCTTGCGGTGCAGGAACCTCGGGCGCCGCATCGAACAACAAACGTTGCGCCGGATCGCTGCCGCCTGCCGAGGACGTCGCCGGCGTCGTCTTCCCGCTTACTTTGCGCACAACCGATAACCCCGCTGCGCCTTGTTCACGTTTTCCGGCGCGAGCCCCGCGACCGCGGCCGACAATGTGTCCGCCAACGCATGAAGCGCGCGTTCGTCGCCTTCCAGCAGCTCCAACTCGATTTCGCTGATCGCCTCGCTGCGTGTTTGCCCGTCGACCATGGCCGTCACTTCGCCGCGATCGATGGCTGCCTCGATGCGCGCGCCGTCGAACTCCACACGCCACAGGCGCCGCGTGAAGCTGGTGCGGAACCGCTCGCCGAGTTCTCGTGCGGCGGCGCGCAGCGCGGCGAGCGCTAGCGCGTCGTCGCATACGGCGGCGAGCGCCTCGAATTCAAGCGCTTCTCCCGCAACGGCCGTTTCCCACTCGTGGCGGCTATGCATCCCGCCCTCGGCCGTGCCCGCCGCCTTGAGCGTTTGGAGCCAGCCTTCGGGCGTCTTGCGCAAGCGCAGCGCGATCTTCGCTTTCGCAAGCGCAAGCGCGGCCGTATCGAAGTAGATATTGACGAGCGGGATGTCGCGCCCGGGCGCACCGGCCATGCCGGCGAAAAAGCGGTCGGCCGCATCGGCCTGGCCGGGCGGAAGCGCCAGTTTGATTTCGCGTTCGATACTCATGCTTCGGTGCGGGTAGGGGGGGGCGAGTGCGTCGAAAAACGCCGGTACGCTCAGAAAAACATTTGCGAGAGTGCGGCGCCCGGATCGTCGGCCCGCATGAACGCTTCGCCGACGAGAAACGTATGAACGCCGTTTTCGCGCATGCGCTCGACGTCGGTACGCGCCAAGATGCCCGACTCGGTTACGACGATCCGGTCGTCCGGCAGCGCATCGAGCAAGCTGAGCGTCGTGTCGAGCGACGTCTCGAAGGTGCGCAAGTTGCGATTGTTGATACCGATCAGCGGGGTCTTTAGCGTCAGCGCTTGCATTAGCTCCTCGCGGTCGTGCACTTCGACGAGCACGGCGAGCCCCAGCGAGTGGGCGAACGCTTCGAGCTCTTGCATTTGCGTGAGCGAGAGGGCGGCCGCGATCAGCAAAATCGCATCGGCTCCCATCGCGCGGGCTTCGACGATCTGATAGGGATCGATGATGAAATCCTTGCGCAGCACGGGCAGCGCGCAGGCTTCGCGAGCCGCTTCGAGATATGCCGCGCTGCCTTGGAAGAACTGCACGTCGGTGAGCACCGACAAGCATGCCGCGCCGCCACGTTCGTACGAGCGAGCGATCTCGGCCGGCACGAAATGTTCGCGCAGCACGCCCTTGGACGGGCTTGCCTTTTTGACTTCGGCGATGACGGCGGATGCCCCGGCCTCATGCTTGGCGCGCAGTGCGCCGACGAAATCGCGCAAATCGCGCGAGGATGCTTCGAGACGCAGCTCTTCGAGCGGCGCGCTCAATTCGGCCGCGCGCACTTCCTCGCGCTTCACGGCGATGATCCGGTCGAGAATGTCGCTCATGGACGAAGTCCTTCTTGTCGATCGATGGTGAATGTCGCTGATGCGTGCGGCGGCATCAATGCTTGAACTGCTGTGTGAAACGCACGAGCTCGTCGACCTTCGCGCGGGCCTTGCCCGTCGCGATGGCTTCGCGCGCGATTTCGATGCCGTCGGCGATCGAGGCGACCACGTTCGCCGCGTACAGCGCCGTGCCCGCGTTGAGCGTGACGATCTCGCGCGCCACGCCGGGACGATTTTCCAGTGCTTGGAGTAGCATCGTCTTCGATTCGTTCGCGTCGTTCACCTTCAGCGTACGGTTCGATACCATCTGCAACCCGAAATCCTCGGGGTGAATCTCATATTCGTGGATCTGGCCGTCGCGCAGTTCGCCGACGAGCGTCGCGGCGCCGAGCGAAACCTCGTCCATGCCGTCCTTGCCGTAGACGACGAGCACGTGCTTGGCCCCGAGCCGCTGCATGACGCGCACCTGAATGCCGACCAGATCGGGATGGAACACACCCATCAACTGATTGGGCGCGCCGGCCGGATTCGTGAGCGGGCCTAGGATGTTGAAGATCGTGCGCACGCCGAGTTCCCGGCGTACCGGCGCGATGTTCTTCATCGCGGGATGATGATTGGGGGCGAACATGAAACCCATGCCGGTTTCTGCGATCGAGGCGGCCACTTGTTCGGGCTGCAAATCGATATTCACGCCGAGCGCTTCGAGTACGTCCGCGCTGCCCGATTTGCTCGATACGCCGCGCCCGCCGTGCTTGGCCACCTTCGCGCCTGCTCCCGCGGCAACGAACATCGTCGCCGTGGAGATGTTGAACGTATTGGCGCCGTCGCCGCCCGTGCCGACGATATCGACGAAATTCGCGTTATCGGGCACCTCGACGTGACGCGCGAACTCGCGCATGACCGTGGCGGCCGCCGCGATTTCGCCGATCGTTTCTTTCTTGACGCGCAAACCGGTGATGATCGCCGCGGCCATTACGGGCGACATGTCGCCGCGCATGATGAGCCGCATAAGGTGCAGCATCTCGTCGTGAAAGATTTCCCGGTGTTCGATCGTGCGCTGCAGTGCTTCTTGCGGTGTGATGGTCATGGTGCACCCCTGGTTCGTTCCGTCGAGTGTGCGTCGCGCGGGCGGTCTATGCGCTCGCGTCGCGCGGCCTCAAGCCGTCTGTGCCACCCTCGCTCCCTTCAAGAAATTCTCGAGCAGCGCGTGGCCGTGCTCGGACAGGATCGATTCCGGGTGGAACTGCACCCCTTCCACGGGAAGCGTCTTGTGGCGCACGCCCATGATTTCTCCGTCCTCGGTCCACGCCGAGATTTCGAGGCAATCGGGCAGCGATTCGCGTTCGATCGCGAGCGAGTGATAGCGCGTGACGTCGAAGTGCTTGGGCAGATTCGCGAACACGCCTTTGCCGTCGGTCTCGATGCGGCTCACTTTGCCGTGCATGATCGTGCGCGCGCGCACGACGCGCCCGCCGAACGCCTCGCCGATCGCCTGATGGCCGAGACAGACGCCGAGGATCGGTATCTCGCCGGAGAACCGGCGCAGCACGTCGAGCGTAATGCCCGCGTTTTGCGGATTGCTCGGCCCCGGCGACAGGCAGATTTGATCGGGCTTCATCGCTGCGATTTCGTCGAGCCCGATCTCGTCGTTGCGATAGGTGCGCACCTCCTCGCCGAGTTCGCCGAAATACTGCACGAGGTTGTACGTGAACGAATCGTAGTTATCGATCATGAGCAACATGATGTTCTCCGCTCAGAAGTCGCTGTCGAGGCCGTCTTGCACTTGTTCGGCGGCGCGTAAGACCGCGCGTGCCTTGTTCTCGGTTTCTTGCCATTCCGATTCGGGCACCGAGTCGGCGACGACGCCCGCCGCCGCTTGCACGTACAGATTGCCGTTGTGGATCAGGCCGGTGCGGATTGCGATCGCCAAATCCATCTCGCCCGTGAACGAGAGGTAGCCGACCGCGCCGCCGTACAGACCGCGCTTGACGGGTTCGAGCTCGTCGATCAGTTCCATCGCGCGCACCTTGGGCGCGCCCGACAGCGTGCCGGCGGGAAACGTCGCGCGCAGCACGTCGAAGTTCGTCATTCCCGGCTTGAGCTTGCCTTCGACCGAACTCACGATGTGCTGCACATGCGAGTATTTCTCGATGACCATTTTGTCGGTTACGGCGACCGAGCCCGTTTGCGCGATGCGGCCGACATCGTTGCGCGCCAGATCGATGAGCATGACATGCTCGGCGATTTCCTTCGGATCGTTCAGCAGTTCGGTGGCCAGTTCCGCATCGCGCTCGGGCGTGCTGCCGCGCGGACGCGTGCCCGCCAGCGGCCGAATCGTGACGATCCGGTCGTCGCCGCGTTTTTCCTGGCGCACGAGGATTTCGGGCGATGCGCCCACCACGTGGAATTCGCCGAAGTTGTAGTAATACATGTACGGCGACGGGTTGAGCGAGCGCAGCGCCCGATACAGCGAAAGCGGATTGTCGCGGTACGGCTTGGTCAAGCGCTGACCCACCTGCACTTGCATCAATTCCCCGGCAGCGATGTATTCCTTCGCGCGGCGCACGGCGTTCAGGTAGTCCTCGCGCGCGAACTCGCGGTAGATCTCGGTGCGAACGCTCGGCGAGGTGACCGGCGGCTGCACCGTGGTGCGCAAGCGCTGGCGCAGCTCGCGCAGGCGTTGCTTGGCGCGCGAGTAGGCCTCGGGCGCTTGCGGGTCGGCGTAGACGATCAGATAAAGCTTGCCGGCCAAGTTGTCGATGACGGCGACTTCCTCGGTCAACACGAGTTGAATGTCGGGCAATCCGAGATCGTCGGGCGGCGCGCTCGCCGCAAGCTTCTTCTCGATATAGCGGACCGCGTCGTACCCGAAGTACCCGGCTAGACCGCCGCAAAAGCGCGGCAGCCCTGCGCGCTGAGCGACCTTGAACCGTGCTTGGAACCCAGCGATGAACTCGAACGGATCACCCTCGTGCGTTTCGACGACTTGACCGTCGCGTACCACTTCGTTGACGCCGCCCTTCGTGCGCACCAGCGTGCGTGCCGGCAGGCCGATGAACGAGTAGCGGCCGAAGCGCTCGCCGCCGACGACCGATTCGAGCAAGAACGAGTTCGCGCCGCCCCGTTCGGGCTGGGCGAGCTTCAGATAGAGCGACAGCGGCGTTTCGAGATCGGCTAGCGCTTCGGCGATCAGCGGAATGCGGTTGTAACCCTCGCTGGCGAGGGACTGGAATTCGAGTTCGGTCATGTTCCGATCCTGTGCGAACAGCCGTCGCGTGCGTTGCTCGTCGACGAGCGAAGCGAGGCGGGCGGCGAGCCGAATGTGAACGTACGCAGCGACAGTCAAGCAACGGCGCTTGCGATCGTTTCGACAATACGGCGAATGGTGCGCGAATGCGCGGAGAAACCAAAAAAACGGCGCTAAAGACGAGCTTCAGCGTACCTCGAAAGAGGTTAGCGCGACGAGCGACGCCAGGGCCAGGCTCCCCGGTCGATACTGCTCGGACTCCGTTTTTTGTTCAGAAACATGAGGTGAATGACTTTTGGGTCGTCAGCGATTGAGCGTTGCGCCGGAGCCGGAAACAGGGTTCGCGATGAACCTCGCGGCCTCGAGCAACGTGGCGACTATACCATCCGAATTTATCGTTTGTATAGCTTTGCCGTGGTTGTAGCCATAGGGGACCGTCAAAGTGGCCATTCCCGCCGCGCGGCCCGCGAGCGCATCGTTCTCCGAGTCGCCGATCGCCACCGCCTCGCTTGGTGCGACGCCCATCGCCTCGCACGCGGTGAGCATCGGCAGCGGATCGGGCTTTTTGCGCGTCACGCTGTCGCCGCCGAGAACGACCGAAAAATATCCGGCGAGCCCATACTTTTCGAGCAGCGCCACGGCGAACCGATGCGGCTTGTTCGTGACGCAGGCGAGCTTCACGCCTGCTTGCGCGAGCGCGGCGAGACCCGGCTCGACGTCGGGATAAAGCTCGGTGTGACGGCCGTTGACCTCGGCATAGTGCGCCTGATAGCGATCGAGCGCGTGAGCGAAGCGCGCGTCGGTTTCCTCAGCGGAAAAGCGTGCCGAGAGCACGGTGCGCACCAAATGTTCCGAGCCCTTGCCGATATAGCCGATGACCTCCTCGCGCGAGATCGGCCGCGCGCCCAATTCGGCCAGCATGCCGTTCAAGCTTGCCGTGAAGTCGTCGAGCGTATCGACCATCGTGCCGTCCAGGTCGACGACGGCCGCCTTGAGCCGGCGCGCGGTCATGCGCGTGCGGCGCCGGCCGACGCCAGTTCGCGGCGCATCTCGTCGATGACGGCGCGATAGTCGGGCTTGCCGAAGATCGCCGAGCCGGCGACGAACGTATCGGCACCCGCTTGCGCGATCTGGGCGATATTCTCGACCTTGACGCCGCCGTCCACCTCCAGATGGATTTCGCGGCCGGTGCGCGCCTGGTAGGCATCGATTCGCGCCCGCGCCTCGCGCAGCTTGTTGAGTGCCTCGGGGATGAACGATTGACCGCCGAAGCCGGGATTGACCGACATGATGAGGACCAGGTCGACGCGATCCATCACATGGTCCAGATAGTTCAGCGGCGTCGCGGGATTGAATACGAGGCCTGCCTTGCAGCCGTGATCGCGAATCAGCGACAGCGTGCGGTCGATATGGTCCGACGCTTCCGGATGAAAGCTGATGACGTTCGCGCCTGCCTTGGCGAAGTCGGGGATGATCCGATCGACGGGGCGGACCATCAAGTGAACGTCGATGGGCGCTTGGACGTGCGGCCGGATCGCTTCGCACACGAGCGGGCCGATCGTCAGATTCGGCACGTAGTGGTTGTCCATTACGTCGAAGTGGATCCAGTCGGCGCCGGCGTCGATGACGGTGCGCACTTCCTCGCCGAGTTTGGCGAAGTCGGCGGAAAGGATGCTGGGAGCGATGCGAAATTGCGTCATGGCGTGAAAAGCGAGATGGCTGGGTACGGCCGCAAGGAACAAGACCGTGCCGCGTATGCCCGATAGGCGGAAAACTCGCATTTTACCGCGTTGGGGGCAGGCGGCTTGGGCGCCGCGCGGCGCCGGTTGCGGCCGGGGGCCGCATCGATCAGAATGCGAAACCGAGGCGGCGGCCAGGCAAGCGCCAGATGGTTGGGCTGGCCTCGATTCTCGAGAGAACGAAAGAGCGATGAGTCCGTATGAATTCAGCGTGTCCGCGCAGACGCGCTACTTGCCCGAGCAGTCCAACCCCGAGCGCCGGCAGTACGCGTTCGCCTATACATTGACGATCCGCAACACCGGGCAGGTGGCCGCGCAACTGATCGCGCGCCATTGGATCATCACCGACAGCGAGAACCGCGTGCAGGAAGTGAAGGGCCTCGGGGTGGTGGGCCATCAGCCGTTGCTGCAGCCGGGCGAGCAATTCGAGTACACGAGCTGGGCCGTGATCGAAACGCCGGTTGGGACGATGCGCGGCGCTTATTTTTGTGTGGCCGACGATGGCGAGCGATTCGAGGCGCCCGTGCCTGAATTCGCGTTGCAGATGCCGCGCACGCTGCATTGAGCGCGCCGCCTAACCGTTCTTCTTCCGGCCGGACATCGTCCAGACGACGATGATGACGAGCAAAACGAGCGCCGCCAGCGCTTCGAGCGCAAAAATCAACATCGGGTATTCGTCGAATAGTTCGGACATGGCGATTTCCATCAAGAGCGAACATTGTATGCGTATTTCTTCGTCTTTCCTTGGGCGGGCGGTGGCTGTCCTAGCTGCGGTGCTGTTGGCCGCCTGCGGGGGAGGCGCGATCGTTCGGCCCGCCGTCCCGCCCGTTGCCGGCGGACCCGCGCTGAGCGGCGTGGTGTCGCCGGGCCGGCTGACGCCCGTGGCGTGGCAACAGATTCCGGGCTGGCAAGACGATTCGCTGATCGGCGCGGCCGCCGCGCTGCGCGAGAACTGCCTGCGCGTGGCGCAACTGGTCACTTGGCGGCGCGCCTGCGCGGCTGCGGCGCAACTGGACGATCTCGACGCCGGCGCCACGCGCTCGTTCTTCGAAACGTATTTCACGCCGTTTCAGCTCGCCAACGGCGATGGCTCCGTCGATGGGCTCGTTACCGGATACTACGAACCGCTGCTGCACGGTTCGCACACCCGCGGTGGCCCTTACCAGTTCCCGCTTTATCGCTGGCCGTCCCGTTACCGGCCGGGAGCCGCGTTGCCGCCGCGCGCGGAGCTAGAGCGCTCGGGCGCGCTCGACGGTAACGAGCTCGTCTGGGTCGACGACCCGATCGAGGCATTCTTCTTACAGGTACAGGGCTCGGGACGGATCGTGCTCGACGACGGCAGCGTCATGCGCGTCGGTTTCGGCGGCTCGAACAACCAGCCTTATCGATCGATCGGCCGCTGGTTGCTCGATCATGGCGAAATCACCCCGGCTCAGGCCACGATGCAAGGCATCAAGGCGTGGGCGCGCGCGAATCCGGGCCGCGTGACGAGCTTGCTGGATACGAACCCACGCTTTGTTTTCTTCCGCGACATGTCATCGACGCAAACGGCATCGGCCGGAGGGGACGGCCCGATCGGGGCATTGGGCGTGCCTCTGACGCCCGAGCGCTCGATTGCGGTCGACCCCGCTTCGATCCCGCTCGGCTCGGCCGTGTTCTTATCGACGACGCGGCCGTTTTCGAACACGCCGATGAACCGGGTCGTGTTCGCTCAGGACACGGGCAGCGCGATTCGAGGGGGCGTGCGTGCCGACTACTTCTGGGGACTCGGCGACGACGCCGGCGATCTCGCCGGTAAGATGAAGCAGGCCGGGCGGATGTGGCTGTTGCTGCCTAATTCTTGATGGCAGCGGCGCGTCCGCCCGCCTCGCTGTCTTGTCGGCGCATCGGCTCCGCTATCTGCTCGGCCGTTAGGCCGTGCCGTTAGCTCGCGCGCTTGTCCACAATGCGCTTGGCCTTGCCGACCGATCGCTCGATGCCGTTGACCGGCAACACGTTGACGACGGCGGTCACGCCGATTAGCGCCTTGATATCGTAGGTGAGCGCTGCTTTCGCCGCCGCGAGCGCCGCGTCGTCGGCTCGCGTGTCCGGGCATGGCTCTACGTTCAGTGTCATGACATCGAGCGGCCCCTCCTTCGAGAGCACGATCTGATAGTGCGGTGCGAGCGCCGGCTGCTTGAGCAGCAACTCCTCGATTTGAGTCGGGAAGACGTTGACGCCGCGCACGATCATCATATCGTCCGAGCGCCCCGTGATTTTTTCCATTCGCCGCATCGTGCGGGCCGTGCCCGGCAGCAGGCGCGTCAAGTCGCGCGTGCGGTAGCGGACGATCGGCAGCGCTTCCTTGGTCAGCGACGTGAACACCAGTTCGCCGAATTCGCCGTCGGGCAATACGTCGCCCGTGACCGGATCGATGATCTCGGGGTAGAAATGGTCTTCCCAGATCGTCGGGCCGTCTTTCGTCTCGACGCATTCGCATGCCACGCCCGGGCCGATGACTTCGGAGAGGCCATAGATATCGACCGCATCGATGCCCATGCGCGCCTCGATTGCACGGCGCATGTCGTTCGTCCAAGGTTCGGCGCCAAAAATGCCGATGCGCAGCGAGCTGCTAGCCGGTTCGACGCCTTGGCGCTCGAGTTCATCGGCGATCGAGAGCATGTAGCTCGGCGTCACCATGATGATGTCGGGCTTGAAATCTTGGATGAGTTGAACCTGTTTTTCGGTTTGACCGCCGCCGAACGGGATGACCGTCAACCCCGCGCGTTCCGCTCCGTAGTGGGCGCCGAGCCCGCCGGTGAACAACCCATAGCCGTAGCTGATATGCACCTTGTCGCCGCGGCGCGCACCCGCTGCGCGGATCGACCGGGCAACCAGATTGGCCCACGTATCGATATCGCGAGCGGTATAGCCGACGACGGTCGGCTTACCGGTGGTGCCGGACGACGCGTGGATGCGTGAAATCCGCTCTTGCGGGACGGCGAACATCCCGAACGGATAGTTATCGCGCAGGTCGCTCTTCGTCGTGAACGGAAAGCGCGAGAGGTCCGCTAGTGTCTTCAGGTCGTCGGGATGGACGCCCGCTTCGTCGAACTTGCGTCGATAGACGACCGAGTTCTCATAGGCGTGCTTGAGCGTCCATTTGAGCCGTTCGAGCTGCAGGGCGGCGAGCTCGTCTCGGCTCGCGGTCTCGATCGGATCGAGCGGCAGCGCGGTGTTCATCGCATGTCTCCTCTGTCATAAAAATAACTGCCGGCGGACATGCCCAAGGGCTTGCCCGTCGCGTACGACGCGTGCCGTGTTCACGAGCCGCTGTTTTCGCAGCCGGTCCCGTGCCGACGGCGAAAACGGTCCGAGCGTTACGCGGGCGAGATCACATGGCCCTTGATGTGGGCGGATTTGCCGCGAAACAGGGCGACGGTTTCACCCTCGCGGTTCGTGACGCGAATGTCGTAGATGCCGGTGCGCCCACTGACCGTTTGTTCGACGGCTTCCGCCGTGAGAACGTCGTTGCCGTGTACCGGGCGCAAGAATTCGATCGAGCAACCCGACGCGACGGTATTCACGTTATAGGAGTTGCAAGCGAAAGCGAAGGTGGAATCGGCGAGCGTAAAAATGAGTCCGCCGTGGCAGATGGCGTGGCCGTTGAGAAAATCCGGCCGAACGGTGGCGCGCATGCGCGCATAGCCGGGCCGCACCTCGACGAGTTCGAAGCCGAGTGCACGGCTGCAGGCATCCGCTTCGTACATGGCTTGTCCGACCGCGCGCGCCAATTCGTCGGGAGAAAGCGACTGCGGTGAAGCTTCGCCGGCTGTAGCGTGTAAATCCGACGGCATATCAACGTCCCTCGAAACGCGGCGCGCGCTTTTGGATAAATGCCTGAACGCCCTCGGCATAATCGAACGAATTGCCGAGTTCCCGCTGTAGATCGCGCTCGAGATCGAGCTGCTGGTCGAGCGTATGCGTCGTGCTCGCCCGCATCGCGCGTTTGATCGCGGCGATGGCTCGCGTCGGCTGCTGCGCGAGCTTGCCGGCCAGCTCGGTGGCTCGCTCGAGCAATTCGGCATCATCCACGACCTGCCAGATGAGCCCCCACCGTTCGGCTTGCTCGGCGCCGATCTTCTCTCCCGTGATGGCGAGTCCAAGCGCGCGCGCCATACCCACGCGCTGCGGCAGGAATGCCGTTCCGCCCGAATCCGGCACGAGACCGATTTTGACGAAGGATTGCGCGAAGCTGGCCGAACGCGCGGCGAGGGCAATGTCGCAGGCGAGCGCGAGATTCGCACCCGCTCCCGCCGCGATGCCGTTGACGGCGGCGATCACTGGCAACGGCAATGCCTGAAGCCGGCGCACGAGCGGATTGAATTGTTCCTCGATCACGGCTCCGAGGTCGGTGCTCGCGCCTGGTTCCAAGTTCAGATCGGCGAGATCCTGCCCCGCGCAAAATCCGCGTCCGGCGCCGGTGAGCACCAGCGCGCGAACGCCCGCGGCCAGCACTTCGTCGAGCCCCGCATGTAACTGCTCATGCATCGCGCGCGTGAAGCTGTTCAGCTTCTCCGGGCGGTTCAGCGTGATGATCCCGAGGTGCGCCGCCGCGTCGATTTCGACACGAATTGCTTCATATTGCATCGATCGTCTCCCCATTCGCTCCGATTCCCGGTCGGCGTGCACCCCGCCGGCCGGGTCATGTCGATCACACGCGTTCGATAGCGAGCGCGATACCTTGGCCCACGCCGATGCACATCGTGCACAGCGCGTAGCGGCCGCCGATACGCTCGAGCTGGTGAAGCGCGGTGGTGATGAGGCGCGCGCCCGATGCGCCCAGCGGATGGCCGAGCGCGATCGCACCGCCGTTCGGGTTGACGCGTGCATCGTCGTCGGCGAGACCGAGCATGCGCAGCACGGCCAGGCCCTGCGAGGCAAACGCTTCGTTCAACTCGATCACGTCGAATTGCGAGAGCGACATCTCGAGCCGCTGCAGCAGTTTTTGCGTGGCGGGCGCAGGCCCGATACCCATAATGCGCGGTTCGACACCGGCCGTGGCCATGCCGAGGACGCGCGCGCGCCGACGCAATCCATATTGCGACGCGGCTTGTTCGTTGGCGAGCAGTAACGCGCATGCACCGTCGTTGACACCCGACGCGTTGCCGGCCGTAACGGTGCCGTCGGGACGCACGACGCCCTTTAGCTTGGCCAACGCCTCGAGCGACGTTTCGCGCGGATGCTCGTCGCGCGTGACGCGCAACGGATCGCCTTTCTTCTGCGCGATCTCCACGGGGACGATCTCTTGCGCTAGCGTGCCGTCTTGTTGCGCGCGTGCCGCCTTCTGCTGGCTGCGCAGCGCAAAGGCGTCCTGATCCGCCCGGCTAATGGAGAATTGCGCGGCGACATTTTCGCCCGTCTCGGGCATCGAATCGATGCCGTACTGCGCTTTTAGACGCGAATTGACGAAGCGCCAGCCGATCGTCGTGTCGAAGATGTCGGCTTGCCGCGAAAACGCGGTCGCGGCTTTGCCCATCACAAACGGTGCGCGCGTCATGCTTTCCACGCCGCCCGCGATCATCAGCCGCGCTTCGCCGGCTTTGAGCGCGCGCGCGGCGGACCCGACGGCATCCATGCCCGAGCCGCAGAGCCGGTTGATCGTCGAGCCGGGCGCATCGGTCGGCAAGCCGGCGAGCAGCGCGGCCATACGCGCGACGTTGCGATTGTCCTCGCCGGCTTGATTTGCGCACCCGTAGATGATGTCGTCCAGCGCGCGCCAGTCGACGCCCGGATTGCGCTCGATGAGCGCCTTGATGGGGAGGGCGGCGAGATCGTCCGCGCGGACGTCTTTCAGTGCGCCGCCGTAGCGGCCGATCGGAGTGCGAATGGCATCGCAGATGTAGGCATCGGTCATTGGATGGCTTCCAGCGAACGGGGTCCCGTCACGGCGACGGGACCGATCGACTTGATATTAGTGCGAGCCGGCGCGCGGCTCTATTCGGCCGGCCGGACTATGCCGTTCGGCCGACTTCCGCGGGCAACTCGCGCGGTGCAACATGGATCCTGCTTTGAACCACGCGGAAGCGGTTGGCGACGAATGCGGCGTCGGTCAACGCCGCGTTGGCTGCCGGATTGGCGCCGGTGCCGTGGAAGTCGGAGAACGCGGCCGATTGATTCACGAACACGCCGCCCGTGAGGTTGATCGACAGCGCAACGCCACCTTCGATCGCCGCCTCGTGCGCCGCCTCGATCGTCGCTTCGTCGGTGCTATAGACGGACAGCGTGAGCGCGCCGTGCTGGGCCGCGAGCGAGCCGGCCAACTCGAGCGATTGGCGTGTCGAATCCGTTGCGATCACGAAAGAGATTGGGCCGAACCATTCGCCGCTGAATTTCGCCAAATCCTTCGATGCATCCAATTGGAGCAGCAACGGCGTGCGCACGCGTGCGTTCGGGAAGGCGGGATGTTCGAGCGTTTGGCTATCGGCGAGCACGCGGCCGAGCGAGCGGGCTTCGTCGATCCGGCGAACGATGCCTTCGTTCTGAATGGCGCCGAGCAGTTCGACCGCGCGTGCCGGGTCCGCGCCGAGCTTTTGAACCGCGTTTGCGAGCGCGCCGGCAACCTGGTCGAAGCTCATGTGGCCTTCGGCGGTTTCGATACCATCGCGCGGCACGTAGATGTTTTGCGGAGCCGTGCACATCTGGCCCGAGTAAAGCGCAAGCGAGAACGCGATGTTGCGAACGGCCGCTTTTAGATCGTCGACGGAATCGATGACGATCTGATTGACGCCGGCCTTTTCGGTGAACACGTGGGCCTGGTGCGCGTGGTGTTCGAGCCAGGTGCCGTTTTGCGTGCTGCCCGTGAAGTCGATCAGTTTGATTTCGGGGCGCACGGCGAGATCTTGCACGAGTGCGCCGTCGTTGGGGTCCGTGGCGAGCAGCGTCACGACGTTCGGGTCGAAACCGGCTTCGCGCAGCACCTCGCGGGCGATACGAACGGTGATCGCGAGCGGCAAGATCGCGCCGGGGTGCGGCTTGACGATCACGGCGTTGCCGGTGGCGAGATCGGCGAAGAGGCCGGGGTAGCCGTTCCAGGTCGGGAACGTGCAGCAACCAAGGACGAGCCCGATGCCGCGGGGTACGACCGTGTAGCGCTTGTGCATCGCCAGCGGGGGATTCTTGCCCTGCGGTTTTTCCCAATGCGCGTTGGTCGGCACGCGGCGCAATTCGTTCCACGCGTAGGCCACGGCCTCGAGTGCGCGATCCTGGGCGTGCGGGCCTCCGGCTTGAAACGCCATCATGAACGCTTGCCCGGTGGTATGCATCACGCTGTAGGCGATTTCGAAGCTCGCCCGGTTCAGTCGGGACAGAATTTCGAGGCTAACGCCTATCCATGCCTCGGGGCCGGCTTTGCGCCAGGTTTGCTCCGCGAGGGCGGCCGCGCCGATCAGCGCATCGACATCGGCTTTCGGGTAGCGGACGTTAAGCGGGAAGCCGAAAGGCGATTGCTCTTGGCCGACCCATTCGCCTGTGCTGGGCTGATCGAGCATGAACGATTGGTCGAGTTGGGCCTTGAAGGCCGCTTCTCCGTCCGCGTTGCCGGTTTCCCCGTACACTTTGGGACTCGGCATTTCCGCGAAAGGGCTCCAGTAGCCGCGCGAGTCGATGGCCTCGAGGGCGTGCTTGAGCGTGTCTTCGTGCTTCGCAAATAGAGAATGGGTCATAGCGAGACAGGGGGCAGGCCAGACGTTGGTGGGAGACGGCCGGCAGTCCAAGGAATCATACCAATTAACCGACCGACCGGTTGGTTGGCGAATGTTAGCATTGTTTCCGAGCGGGCGCGAAAGCTTTTCGCGCCTTATCGATACTTAAGACTTGGAGGATGGATGAGCTACGAAAACATCTTGGTCGAGACGCGCGGGCGCGTCGGTTTGGTGACGTTGAATCGTCCGAAGGCGCTGAATGCGCTGAACGACGCGCTGATGGACGAGTTGGGCACGGCGCTCAAGGCGTTCGACGCGGACGAGAACATCGGCGCGATCGTCGTGACGGGCAGCGAAAAGGCATTCGCCGCCGGGGCCGACATCGGCATGATGGCCACGTATACCTACATGGATGTGTACAAAGGCGATTACATCACGCGCAATTGGGAGACGATGCGCTCCATCCGCAAGCCGATCATTGCCGCGGTGGCCGGATTCGCGCTCGGCGGCGGCTGCGAGTTGGCGATGATGTGCGACATCGTCATCGCAGCGGACACGGCGAAGTTCGGGCAGCCCGAGATCAAACTTGGTGTAATGCCCGGTGCCGGTGGCACACAACGCTTGCCGCGCGCCGTCTCGAAAGCGAAGGCGATGGATATGTGTCTGACCGCGCGCTTCATGGATGCGGCGGAAGCGGAGCGGGCCGGGCTCGTGTCGCGCATCGTTCCGGCGGCTTCGTTGCTCGACGAGGCGTTGGCGGCGGCGAACACGATCGCCGAGTTTCCGCTGCCCGCTGTAATGATGGTGAAGGAGTCCGTGAACAGCGCATACGAAACGACGCTCGCCGAAGGCATCCGCTTCGAGCGGCGGCTGTTCCACTCGCTGTTTGCGACCGAGGACCAGAAAGAGGGGATGGCGGCGTTCCTCGAAAAGCGCAAACCGGTCTTCAAGAACCGCTGAGATAAATCGTTCGAAATACCGCTTGCACGCTGCGCGGAAGGGGCCTAGAATTGCGCCCTTTCGTGCAGTCAGTGCGACTGAACGAAGAGAAGCGAGGCCTTGTGGCAAGCGGTTTTCCGCGAGGTTGAGCGTCAACGGTTCGAGAGCCAGCAGATGTAAGCGACGCTAAAAAAACTGTTGACGAGATGCAAAAGGTTCTGCATAATTGAGCGTCAACGGTTCGAGAGCCAGCAGATGTAAGCGACGCTAAAAAAACTGTTGACGAGATGCAAAAGGTTCTGCATAATCTCGTTTCTCTGCTGCTGACGCAGCAACGCAAGACGGGCGGTACTGAGAAGCAGGTGTTCCGGTGCTGTCGACGGTTGAGCGGCGCGATCTTTAAAAATTTACAGCCGATAAGTGTGGGCGCTTGATGGCGATGCGAAGCTTCGATCCTCGGATTGAAGCGAAGCGAAAGTATCAAGTCTCACACAGTATTGAGGAAGGTTTTTGTTCGTCGAGAGACGAATTTGAACTGTCAGT
>NZ_QUBS01000010.1 GCF_003390925.1 Trinickia diaoshuihuensis
CGTGCCGTAACCGGTGCGCGTGAAGAAAGCCGGAATGCCGGCGCCGCCCGCGCGCAGCTTTTCCGCAAGCGTGCCTTGCGGCGTGAACTCGAGCTCGAGTTCGCCCGACAGGTACTGGCGCTCAAACTCCTTGTTCTCGCCGACGTACGACGAGATCATCTTCTTGATTTGGCGCGTTTCGAGCAACAGCCCGAGGCCGAAACCGTCGACGCCCGCGTTGTTGCTGATACACGTGATGCCCTTGACGCCCGTCTCGCGCAAAGCCGCGATCAACGCTTCGGGGATGCCGCACAGCCCGAAGCCGCCGATTGCAAAGGTTTGTCCGTCCTTGACAATGTCGGCAAGCGCGCCTGTCGCGCTGGGGTGAAGCTTGCTCATGCGTTGCCCTCCGGTAGGTCCGCCCCTGTGCGGCGGACTCGTTATTGGTCTGACGCAGCGGTTACATGACGGCTGCGGATCACGCTAGCGCGACGCTATCCTCGGCGGGTACGCCGGCGGGTGCGGATTCGAATACAAACCCCTCGTAGTCGCGCGCGATAATGCCGTCGCACACATCGATATAGGCGCTGAAACCCTCCAAATCGAGCAGCACCACGCGTGGCTTGCCCGGCACGTTCGCGCCCACGTACCACGAGTTGCTTTCGTGTATCAGCGTTTTTGCCGCGATGGCTTGGATCCGCTCGGTCCACGCGTCCTGCGCGGCGTGGGTCGGCTCGACGATACCCGCGCCGCCGCCGTTCCGTGATCGCGTAATGAGCCGCATGACGAGATCGATCTGATGTTCATCGCACGGGATGGCGCTGCTCAGCGACGCCGTGCTGCCGGGGCCCGCGACGTTGAACAGGTTCGGGAAATCGGCCGACATCAGCCCCAGATAGGTTTTCGGGCCATCTTGCCAGGCCGCCCGCAGCGATTGCCCCCGCCGCCCGCGAATATCGATATTGAGCAGCGCACCCGTCACGGCGTCGAACCCCGTGGCGAATACGATGACGTCGAGTTCGATCTCGCGTCCGCCCACGCGGATGCCGCGTTCGGTAATCGTCTCGATCGGCGTCTCCTGCAAATCGACGAGTGTGACGTTGTCGCGATTGAAGGTTTCGAAGTAGCCGCTGTCGGCACACAGGCGCTTTGTCAGAATGGGGTGATTACGCGGCGTGAGCTTCTCTGCGACGGCCGGGTTCACGACCTTTTCCCGTATCTTGGCGCGCACGAACTCAGCCAAAGTCTCGTTGGCCTCCTTGCTCGTCATCAAGTCCGGATAGCAGGTATAGAGGCACAGCCCACCCGCTTGCCAACGCGCTTCGAATTCACTGAGACGCTCCTCGGCCGATACGGCGAGCGCCGAAGTCGTGAGCGGGAGACGCGGCTCGCCGCCGACGAGCACGAAGCCGCCCGGCGACCGCCATTGCATGCGGCGCAGTTGCTCATAGCCGGCTTTCATGCGCTTCTCGTAGTCCAGGTCCATCGGGCGATTGCGTAGCGGAATGCTGTAATTGGGCGTGCGCTGAAAGACCGTCAAATGAGCGGCGACTTGTGCGGCGACGGGTGTGAATTGGATCGCCGACGATCCGGTACCGATCACGCCAATGCGCTTGCCGGCCAGTTCGACGGGCTCATGCGGCCAGCGCGACGTGAAATAGCAATCGCCGCGGAAGCTGCCGTATCCGGGAATATCGGGAACCTTAGGCGCCGACAGGCATCCGGTAGCCATGACGCAAAAGCGAGCGCGATACGTTTGTCCGGTCTGCGTCGCGATGGCCCATTGGCCGCGTGCCTCGTCGTATACCGCCGAGTCAATACGAGTGCCGAGCTGGATGTGCGGGTAAAGCTCGAAGCGCTGCGCCACGTGTTCGAAGTACCGCAACAACTCCGGCTGCGATGCGTAGCGTTCGGTCCAATGCCATTCCTGTTCGAGCTCCGGCGAAAACGAATACGAATATTCGAAGCTCTCGATATCGACGCGTGCCCCCGGGTAGCGATTCCAATACCACGTACCGCCGATTCCGTCGGCCGCATCGAAGAGTCGCGCCGATAAGCCGGCTTGCTTTGCCCTATGCAGCATGTACAAGCCTGCCACGCCTGCACCGACAATGATCACGTCGAAGGCGTCTTGCTGCTTTTGTGCGATCGCCTGCATATTCGATCCTCTATTCGTGACTGGTTTGGGTACTGCCGTTGAAAGAAAGGCGGGAACCTTCCGTTCAATGCTGAAGCTGCCGGGACGAGGCGCCGCGGCGCACGGACGACACGAGCCCGCCCCGCGCGGCGGGGCCGCGCAGATCGTGACGCATTGATGCGTTGGGATGCCGATGTGAGATGTTGTGAGGGACTGCGATGCGGCGCTATTCGTAGACGCGCGATCCGACGGCAACCGCGGGTATCGACCACTTGCGGCCGTAGGCGACCATCATCAGGAAGCTGAGGATGAAGCTCAGGCCACCCACCATCAAAAGGCCCAACTCCCCGAGCACCGGCAGCAGATTCGTGAGGAAGCCCGTCACGACCCATGCAATGGCCATCACAGAGCCCGCGACGCCGAGCGCCCATCCTTGACGATCTTCAGTGACAGCGTCCGAGTAGGCCGTGTACATCGTCGTGTAAGCGACCATATCGAAGCATCCGACGATCATGCCCAACCCCCACAGCATGCCTTCGTGCGGCAGTAGCGCGGAGAGCACCTGGGCGATGCCGGCGATGAGCAGGCCGGTCTTGGCGATCTCGATTACGCCCCAGACCTTCAGCATCAAACGTACGATCACCATCAAGCCGAAGACGAAACAAATGCCGATCAGCCCGCTGAACAAGCCCAACTGCGAACTCGTGTACTGAAACTTCGTTTGCAAAACGAGCATGATCGTCTGCAAGTAGAGGCCATAACCGACCTGCATCAGAAAGAAGACAATCGAGAGGAAGGCGACGCGGCGGTGCTTGCCGGCTTCGTAGATGATGCGCAGCGGCAGCAGCAGATCGATCCGCGTGGCGCCTTTCGGTGCGACGGCATTGCGATAGAACCCGTATGTCCATAGCCCGCAGACCACCGACAACACCGCCACGAGCAGGAACGGCGTGCCGTAGTTGAAGAACGGTGCGATCGTCCGGTCCGAGGTCACGCCGCCGAGTACGGGGCCGACGATGACCCCGGCGCTGAACGCCATCGACATGATGCTCATGTTGTAGGCTTTGGTTTCGGGCGTGCTCATATCCGCGATCGCGGCTTGCGCAATACCTTGGCAACCGGCCATCAGCCCGCTCAGTCCACGGCCGATGAGCAGCAAGGCAATGCTTGGCACGAGTGCGCCCAGTGCCATCAGAAGATAGCTGAGTGCGAGACCGAACACGCAAAGCAGCAGAATCTTTCTTCTGCCGTAGCCGTCCGACAACTCACCCATCAGTGAAGAGCCGAAGAACATACAAAACGGATATACGCCATAGCCGAGACCCAAATAGAAATTACGGATATGGGGATCGGTACCTGGACCGATGATGCCGGAATGCGGATCGGAAAAGATGGCGGCCATGATGGGATAGACAAGACCGAATCCCATTGCATCGATCGCGATCGCCAGCAGACAGGGGCCCAACAACTTCAGATTGAGCTTTGACATTTGCGCCCTCGATTGGTTACGTGGTCGTAACGTTAGCCGATGCGCATTTATGCGAGTAGGTTTGCTGCGTCGATTAAACCTATCGGACTTACTGATGAGTGAGCGAGGTATGTCCGCCTCGCCCCCGGTATCGTGCGTTTTCAGGCGGAAGCACGACCCGCGCTTCGCGCGAACGATGCAAGTACGGCTGTTAAGTTTGGTAGGGATAAGCGTTTAATGCCATCGCCATGGCATGCATCGTTCTCGCTCTCACTTAGCGAACAACATGTCGAGGTTGCCGAACGATTTGAATTCGAGCGCGTTTCCGCTTGGATCCAGAAAGAACATCGTGGCCTGTTCACCCGGCTCGCCCTTGAAGCGGATATATGGTTCGATCACGAATGTCACTCCGGCAGCCTTGAGCTTATCGGCCAGTGCCGTCCATTGCGGCATGGTCAGGATCGCGCCGAAATGGCGGACCGGCACACCGTGGCCATCGACTGCGTTGGTCGTGCTGACGCCCGTTTCCTCCGGCGCAAGATGCGCGACGATCTGATGGCCATATAGGTTGAAATCGACCCATTCGGCCGAGCTACGGCCTTCCGGACAACCGAGTAAGCCGCCGTAGAATGCGCGCGCGGCATCGAGGCTATGTACCGGAAACGCGATGTGGAACGGTAGCAGCGGAGTATTCATGAACGAGCTTCCAAGCGTTGAAGGGACCGGACGCGCGAGGTCACGCACCGCGAAGACATGTTACACATGATCAAATTCGATGCGACGTCGCAGCGCGATTATGAACAAAAACGCAACGATGATTTATCAAACTAGGTATTAACCCTAGGACCTCCAATCACTACACTGCAGTCATCGGTTCACGCAACGAACTCGATGCAAACAGCAGGTACCACAAACAATCTTGGAGGTAGTAATCATGAAATCGCTCGTTCAATCCGTCGTCATCGCCGCCGCTCTTGCCGCTCCCGTGGCCGTGTTCGCCCAATCGAACGCATCGGTCACGCGTGACCAAGTGAAGGCTGAACTGATTCAGTACAAGCAAGCGGGTGGCCGCACGAATTTCAGTAACGATCCGCACTATCCGGAAGACGCCCAACTCACGCAAGCTCGTGTGAATGCGCAAAACGGCAACAATGAAGGCTACGGCGGCGTGCAAACGGGTTCGTCGGCCTCGGGTGCGCCCGTGAAGGCCGACGGCGTAAAGCCGACCTTCTTCGGACAGTAATTCGGAGATCGACGCATCACGGCCGGCAACGCCCAAAGGCGGGCCGGCCCGCGTAAAACAGCTTCGCTGACTCGAATCGAATTCGGCTTGCGTCGCCGTCGCGACGGCAAGCCGTTCTCGCATCGATACCTCCGCCGCCGAGCATCGGCGGTTTCGCCTGGCCCTTTATTCGGCCGGGCGCTTTTTCCCGGTATTCCCTTTTTGGGTGTGGCAACGGCCACCGCTCAGTCGAGCGCGCGCATGAAGTCGGGCATCGAGCTGCCGATCGAGGCGAGGTACCTTGCCATGGTACCGGCGACCTTCCGCACGGCCGGACGCGAACTCATGCGATCGCGCCACGCGAGCAAATTAGGCGTGTCGGCAGTCATCGGCGCCCCCTTGCGCGCACCGAACAATTGCGCCATGTAAAAGGCGATATCCGCATACGAATAGGTCCCCGCCAAAAACGCTTGGCTGCCAAGCGCTTGCTCCATGCGTCGATAGAATTGAGTTGCGGCCTCGCACGCGCGCCGCGCTGCCGGGTGATCGGGACTGTCTTCGAGCGCCATCAGCCGGATGACGTGCGGAAAGTAAATCTCATCGCTACAGTGCTCGAGTTGGCGCGCTCTCGCACGCGCCTTGGTATCCGCCGGCCACAGCGCGGGGTCCGGCTTCAAGTCCTCTAGATACTCGAATATTTGCGTCGAGTCGAAAATCTCCAAGTCCGCGTCGATCAATACGGGCACCTGGCGCTTCGGATTGACGCGCAGCACGTCGGGATGCTTCGGTTCATACCCTCGCATCTGATCGAACGGCGCCATCACCAATTCGAACTCGATGCCTTTCTCGTGGGCGGCGATCTCCACCTTCGCACCGAACATGCTGAGCGGGCCCGATATGATTTTCATAAGCATCCGATTGAGGCAATGAGCGATACGGCGAATAATAGGCCGCCTAACCTGACACCTTTTGTCATGTATTCGTGAAGGCCTCTTGCCTATGAAAGCCAGCCGCCTGTTGTCCATCATGATGATGCTGCAAACGCGCGGGCGGATGACGGCGCCGGCTTTGGCCGAAGCGCTGGAGGTTTCCGAGCGCACGATCTTGCGCGACATCGATCAGCTCTCCACGGCGGGCGTACCCATCTGGGGAGACCGGGGGCGCAACGGCGGATTTCAGCTACGAGAACGTTGGAGCACCGATCTCACCGGGCTCACCGAAGCCGAGGCGCAGGCGCTCTTTTTAGCGGGTCTGCCGGGGCCCGCAACGGAGCTCGGGCTCGATGCGATGGCCACTTCGGCCCGGCTCAAAGTCATTGCCAGTCTGCCCGCCGAATCTCGCGAGCAAGCGGATCGCGTCGCGAGCCGTTTGCACGTCGACATGGTGGATTGGTACCAAGCGCAGGAAACGCCGGCATTCCTTCGCGAAGCGGCCGATGCGGTGTGGGGCGCCTATCGCATCGAAGTGACGTATGAAAGCTGGCGCGGGTTATCGCACCGCGCACTCGAACCGCTAGGCCTAGTCCTGAAGGGCGGCGCTTGGTATTTGGTCGCAAAGGTAGTGGGCAAGCCCGACCCATCGACGTTCCGCCTCGCGAACATCCATGAATTGAAACGCTCTAGCCGCCGCTTCAAGCGGCCGTCACGCTTCGATCTCGCCAAGCACTGGCGCGCCGCGATGGTGAAATACGAGGCCGAACTCTACCGCATGACCGCGCACATCGCGGTATCGCCGCGCGGCGAGCGTTGGTTGGCGAATGCTCGCGTCAAAACCGCTCCGCTGCCGAGCGATGACTCCCGCATCGATACACCGCCGGGATGGAAAACGTTGATTATGCCGATCGAATCGATCGACCAGGGTGTCCGCAAGCTGCTGGCCTACGGCGCCGAAGTGAAAATCGTCGGCCCGCAAGCGCTGAAAGATCGATTCATTGTGGAGCTATCGCGGTTGCAGACCCTGTACGAGCAGGCGTGATCGCGTTTTCGTCGGGCCGTAACGTTAAAACGCGGACACCGTTTCGCGTGACGGCCACCGTATGCTCGAATTGCGCGGAAAGCCGGCCATCGCGCGTCACGACCGTCCAGCCGTCGGCTTCGGTCCGCACGGCATGACGCCCTTGGTTGATCATGGGCTCGATCGTGAACACCATGCCTTCACGCAGCGTCAAGCCGGTTCGCGGCCTACCCCAATGCAGCACCTCGGGAGGCTCGTGCATCTCCCGCCCGATACCGTGACCGCAATATTCCCTAACGACCGAATAGCCATGTCTGCGCGCATGCCGCTCGATCGCGTAGCCCACATCGCCAAGCGTCGCGCCCGGACGCACGGCTTTGATGCCCTTCCACATGGCTTCGTAAGTCACTTGTACAAGGTCCCTTGCCAGCGGTGACACTTCGCCCACGAGGTAGGTCTTGCTCGAGTCGGCGATATAACCGCCCTTCTCCAACGTGATATCGAAGTTGACGATATCGCCGCTTTGCAGGATCTCCGCGGTGGAAGGCACCCCATGACACACCACGTTGTTGCGAGACGAGTTCAATGCGTACGCAAACCCGTATTGCCCTTTGCTTGCAGGGCGCGCCTGGAGTTCATCGACGATGTAGCGATCGACCAGATCGTTCACTTGCATCGTCGACATACCGGCCAAACTCAATCGATCCAAATAGGCGAATACATCGGCCAGCAACCGGCCTGAATGCGCCATCAATTCGATCTCTTCGGGGCGCTTGGTCATGCGGCCGCCGCCTTGACGGGTTGCGCCGTCACCCCCGCCGCGCGCAGCTCTTTTGCCACGATCTCGTTGAAGGTTTGCGTCGGATTCATTTCGCACAACATGCCGATCTTGATCCAAAACGCCGCCTGCGCGTTGATGGAACGGCACGACACCACGCTGGCCTTGCGTATCTGGTCGTGCAATTCGTCGTCGATGTTCACGATCCCCATGCGATCTCCGGATATATGAAACGTATATGGATCATATAGTCGAAGGCGCAACGCTGCAAGCGGCGCCTGCGGCCGGGGGGCGAGATTGTGAACGGATTTGCAACGATGATTTATCAAACTAGGCGTTAACCCTAGGACTCGAAATCACTACACTTCAGTCATCGGTTCTCGCAACGAACTCGATACAAACAGCAGGTACCACAAACAATCTTGGAGGTAGTAATCATGAAATCGCTCGTTCAATCCGTCATCATCGCCGCCGCTTTTGCCGCTCCCGTCGCTGCTTTCGCCCAGTCGAACGCGCCGCTCACCCGCGCTCAGGTCAAGGCCGAACTCATTCAGTTCGAAAAGGCCGGCGGCCGCGTGAACTTCAGCAACGACCCGTACTACCCGGCCGATGCCCAAGTCGCGCAAGCTCGCGTGAATGCGCAAAACGGCAACAATCAAGAAATTGGCGGCGTGCAAGCCGGTTCTTCGGCCTCGGGTGCGCCCGCAAAGGCTGATGGCGTGAAGCCGCTGTTCTTCGGCATCTAAGTTGGCCGCCTTCGAATGTCGCTCGGCGGCGCTTCAGGTAGCGCACCGAGCGGCGCCATCGATCTGCTTTCGTCAAATCGAATTGAAACCGGCTTGCCCGTCGACGCGACGGCAAGCCGGTTTTGTATTGGGCCGACAATCGGCCTCGGCCGCGCCGTTTACGAGCCCGCGGACTCCGAACTTACTGCGAAACTCTCGGTCAGCCAGTCCCGCATCAATCGATAAGACCGCGCCGCCACTTTCGCGTCATATCGGCAATTTCCCGTTTTGGCCGTCGCCTCGGTCTCGGTGAAACAATGCACCGCGTGCCCCATTTCAACGAACTGCCAATCGGCGGGGTCCTGCTCCATGCCCTTCGTAAAGTCGGGCACTTGCCCGATCGTAAACGTATCGGCCGACCCGTTCATGGCAAGCACCCGCGCTTTGATATTCGCAGCCAAAGCGGGGTTGTCGGTACTCAAATCGCCATGAAAGGCAACCACGGCTTTGACGTCGGACCCGGTGCGAGCCAGATCGAGCACCGCGGCGCCGCCGAAACAAAAACCGATCGCGCCGAGACGCGACAGATCGATAGGCGCATCCGCGGCCTGCCCTTTGAGTTGCTCCAACGCCTTGACGACTCGCGCACGCATCAAGCCGCGGTCATGATAGAGCGGCGCAACAGCCGTGCGCGCCTGATCGTCGCCTTTCGGGCGCACATCACCGCCATACATGTCCGTCAGCAAAATCACGTATTCTTTGCCCGCGATCATTTCCGCCTTCTTGATGGCGACGTCATTGACGCCGTACCAATTCGGCACCATCACCAGCCCGGGCCGCTTTGTCGTCACCGCATCGTCATATACCAGCACGCTTTTGAACGTCGTGCCGTCGAGCTTCCAAGCTACCGGTTTGCTGACCATCTTCGCCCACACGGGCGATACAACGAAAATACCGAGCACAATCAAAACGACGCGCATGAATCGCATGGGAGTGTTCCCTCATCGGTTGGACCGCAAGTTCGTAGTCGGGATCGGCGCGCCGGCCGCGCGAGCGGGCCGTTGGCTGAGCCAAATGCTGCCGACGACGAACACGATACCGGCGATTTGAATCGCAGTCAGCGTCTGATTCAAGAACACCCAGCCCAGCACGGCCGCGGTCAACGGACTTATAAAGAGCAGCGGCGACACCGCGGCCGATTCGAGTCGCGCGACACCGCGGAACCATAGAACGTAGGTGAGCGCCGCACCGATCAATGTGAGCCACGCGAGCCCGGCGACATTGATCACCGTCGGCACGGGCATCGGGGGCGCGAACAGCAGCACGACGGGAATCAACAGAATGCCCCCCGCCGTCAGTTGCCATGCGGTAAACGCGAGCAGCGACACGGGCGGTTGCCACTTACGCGCCAAGACGTTTCCGACCGCCATCGAGGCCGCCCCGGTCAGCCCCGCCGCAACACCGACCGGATCGAGTGCGGCTTTAGGTGTCAGCACCAGCAGCGCCACCCCCGCGATACCGACCAACACGGCGACGATCGACGTCGGCCGGATGGGGCTCCCAAGCAGCATGCGGGCGAGAAAGACGGCAAAGAGCGGCTGGACTGCCGCCACGGTGCCGGCGACACCGCCCGGTAACCGATACGCCGCCACGAACAACATGCTCAAGAAAATCGAGATGTTGAGGCCGCCGAGAACGAACACGTGAAGCCAACCGATGCCGCTGGGTAGCTGACGCACGATCGCAAGCAGCAGTAACCCCGCCGGCAATGCGCGCAGCATCGCAACGCTCATCGGCGAGAAATTCGGCAGCAATTGCGTCGTCACGATGTACGTGCTGCCCCAGACGACGGGGGCCACGGCAGTCGACAACAGATCGCGGGCGTTGGCTTTCATAAGCTTTCATAAGATCTGCAGCACTTCCGATAGCGACCGCCGCGGCTTTTGCGGCCAGTTGCCCGGCGCGGGCCGTCCGACCGCCACGAGCATCACCGGCAGTTCATCGCTCGCGAGCCCGAACCCGGTCGCCACGGCGTCCGCATCGAACCCGTTCATTGGACCCGAAGCCAATCCGAGCGCGCCTGCCGCATACATCAACGTCGCCGCGCCCAAGCTCGCCGAACGGACAGCCTCATCGCGGGCGGCTTGCGGATCGGCATACTTCGCGCGCGCACCTTCTTGCCAAGTCGACGACATCTCCGCTCGCATATATCCAGCCTCGACGAAGAGCCGCAGCCGCTCGGGAATGTGCTCCGAATCAGGCAGCACGCCACAAACGATAAAGGTCACCGCCGCGTTCGACACCTTCGCCTGATCGAATGCAAGCGCGCGCAGCGCATCTTTCGCCGCCGCATCGCGCACGGCGATGAATCGCCAGTTCTGCAAGTTGTAGGCCGTGGGAGCACGCGTTGCGAGACGGACGAGCGTTTCGACTTCCGCATCGCTCAATGCGTGGCAGGTATCGAAGGCGTTGGCCGAAACACGTTGCTCGATGAGCGCGATCGTAGGGTTGGTCATTGCGTAATCGAATGGAAAAGAGATTACGCACAGCATACGGAATTGACCGATCAATGATAATGTTCGCATTAGAACAACATCATCAACCAACGGTGAATGATCGATGGATCGCTATACCGCACTGCAAGTCTTTCGTCATGTGGCGCAGCTCAATAGCTTTGCGGAGGCGGGACGGCGGCTCGGGCTATCGGCGGCGGCGATCAGCAAGAACATCGCCGAATTGGAAGCGTTCGTCGGCGCGCGGCTGATCAACCGCACCACGCGCCGGATGGCGCTGACCGAAGAAGGCCGGATCTATCTGGAGCATGTCACGCGCGGGCTCGATGCGCTCGCCGAGGCGGACGACGCCTTGTCCCCGATCAAGAAGTCGCCGAGCGGCACGCTGCGCGTCAGCGCACCGATGTCCGTTACGTTGACGCGGCTCTCGGCTGCGATCCCTGGTTTCTTGTCCCGGTACCCCGATTTGAAACTCGACCTACACCTCGATGACAGGCGCGTCGATCTGGTCAAGGAGGGGTTCGATCTCGCGATTCGCGGCAGCGACAATCTCGGCGATTCGAGCTTGATCGCGCGGCCCTTGGCAGTCATGCCGCATGTCGTTTGCGCGTCACCCGCCTATTTCGAGGCGCATGGCATCCCGAAGGTGCCCGCCGATTTAAGAGCGCACAACTGCATTCGATTCAGTCTTTCGGGGCATGCCGACGTTTGGGAATTCACCCAGGGCGAGCGCACCGAACGCATCGCGGTCGACGCACGATATTCGGTAGGTTCCAGTCTCGCCATTCGCGATGCGTTGCGCGCGGGGTTCGGGCTCAGTTTGATCCCGTATCCCTATGTCGAACAAGATGTGAACGATGGCCGATTGCAATGCGTGTTGACCGATTGGGACACGGTGCGAACAACCCTCTACGCGATTTATCCGTCGCGGCAACACGTCACCCCGAAACTTCGCGCCTTCGTTGCGTTCTTGATCGACGAATTCAGCCGGTAGGCGCGGACCGAGGCTGGATCACGGTCATCTTGAACGGTCCCGCATTCGCGGCGGCGTGGCGCACGGCTTCGTTCGCCTGGTCGAGAGAAAACGTCTGGACATCGATATGGTCCAGGCTCAACAATCCCGAGCGAATCAGTGCCGCCATGCGAGGCACCGCATCGGGCGAACACATCCACTTTCCTCGTACCGTGATGTCGTTGCGCATGAGCCACGGATACGGCAGATCGAGACCTTCGCCGCCGAGCATGCCCACCCCACCCATCAAGACGACGCGTCCGTATGGGCGCACCGCCATCAACGCCGCGCGCACGGCCGTGGTCGGCGCCGAAGGGGGGAGCAGATCGAGCACGCAATCGATCGCACCCGGGGCCGCTTGACGCATGCGTTCGCGGTCTTCCTCCTCATTCCCGGAAATTCTCACCGTTCGTACGCGCTCGCCGAACCGGCGCTCTAGATCGGCGAGCACGCGTTCGTTACGTCCGGGCGCGACAACGCAACCCGCACCCATGGCGAGTGCCACCGCGACGCAGGCACTGCCGAAGTTTCCCGTCGCGCCGCTCACGAGCAACGTTTCTCCGGCTTGGAACGATGCCGCCAACAACCCGCCATACGGCACGAGCATGACCGTGAGCGCGCACCAACGCGAGGCCCGCTCTGGTTCAATGTCGCCGATACGAACCGCGTTTTCGGTCGGCACGCGCACTTGCTCCCCAAACGGCCCGTCGTGGTAGTACCGTTGCAGGCGCAAGCCACCGTCTCCGCGGGCACTCCAGCCTTGCAGGACGATGTCTGGCATCAAGGCATCGTCGCGCGAGCGCACGGTCGGATCGCAAAACACCCAATCGCCTACCTTCAAATGCGTGGCGTCGGGTCCGCTGGTACGGACTCGCCCTATTGCCCCACAGCCCGGTATGATCGGAAGTTCGATCGGATAGCGGCGTGCCCCGTTGAACACTTCGTTGGCGTAGGACAACACAGGCGCGGCCACGACATCCACGATAACTTCCCCGGTTCGCATTTCCGGGGCGGGGACGTCGGCGATCGCGAAGGGTTCGTCCAGCGACTTCAATACGGCTGCTCTCATCGTCTGCTCCGTGAGTAATCCGCAACGAGATGATTGTGGGCACGCATGCGATCCCTATCCAGGCCTGGTACTATCCTAGGATTCGCAGATACCACGTCCGAGGTTGCCCATGCCGGAGTCTAGGCGTAGCGAGTTTGGAGAGTTTCTGCGCTCGCGCAGGGAAAAGCTGGCGCCCGATGCACGCATGCTCAAAACCGGGCGCCGCCGCCGCACACCAGGTTTGCGTCGTGAAGAAGTGGCGGAGCTAGCCGGCATCGGCGTGGATTGGTACGTGCGGCTCGAGCAAGGGCGTACGGTCAGCCCATCCGAGGCCACGCTGGATGCACTCGCGCAAGCCTTGCGGCTAAGCAAAGCGGAAGCCGCGCATCTACGAACGCTTGCTCGCGGAGACGATGCGCGGGCCTTCGTCCCTGAAAGCGTACCGCCCGCCATCGAGCGAATGGTTTCGCGCCTCCCTCTGCCGGCTTATATCACCGGCCGGCGCTGGGATATCCTGGCGTGGAACAGGGCGGC
The DNA here is from genome assembly GCF_003390925.1 of Trinickia diaoshuihuensis. Taxonomy (GTDB): domain Bacteria; phylum Pseudomonadota; class Gammaproteobacteria; order Burkholderiales; family Burkholderiaceae; genus Trinickia; species Trinickia diaoshuihuensis. Next base: position 13,370 of record NZ_QUBS01000010.1, read on the forward strand.
GCAAGATCTGTTCGGGTTCGGTCGCGTGGCGCAAGCGAATCGCAATGTCCTACTCTTCATGTTCACCGAGCCGAGCGCGCAGGCATTGTTCGGATCGACTTGGGCAGACGAAGCGCGCCGGATGATCGCGCTATTTCGCGCGACACACGATCTTCATGCGAGCGATCCCGCATTCGTCGCGTTGGTCGAGCATTTACGGTCAGCCAGTCCGCCATTCGCAAAGTGGTGGAAAGCGCATGATGTGCGCGGCCCCGGGTCGGGGCAAAAGGTGCTCGTTCATCCTAAGCGTGGCGTAGAGCGCTACGAGTACGCCACGTTTCAAGCGAACGACGATCCGGCTTTGAAGCTGGCGATTTATACGCCCTTGTGAAGTTGCTCCTTTCTAAAATTCGCAGTCGGTCGAGCAGATAAGCGTTGCGAACGCCGCGCCCAACGTCTTATTGTGGTGTTCGATGATCGACTTCGCGGGCAACACCGGCGTATCCATGCAAGTGTGCGCATCGGCGATCAGCACGGGGTGAAAGCCCATATCGGCAGCCGCCCGGCAAGTCGTATCCACACAGTACTCGGTCTTCATGCCCGCGATGACTAATTCATCGATCGCCGCGTCTTTGAGCCAAACCGTTAATCCCGTGCCGGCAAATGCATTCGGACGGGTCTTGTCAAAGAGCCTATCGATGCTTGGATCAAGCTCCATGTCGGCTAATAACCGCGTCAAAGGGCTGCCCGGTTCGATCGGCGAACCGGCTGGCCCCGTATGGCGAACCGCGAAAATCGGCGCCTGCGCATTGCGCGCGTTGGCAATCAACAGCTTGACGTTCGCGAGAATTCGCTCGCGGTCGTAAGGCTCTTCCGGGCCATTGAACAGGCCCTCCTGCATATCGAGGATCAACAGCGCACGGCGTGGCGGACGAGAACTTTGCATGACCTTTCTCCGTTCATGCCAGCGACGTACGGAGAAACGACAAGGCCCCGTCCGTTGCTGGCGGGGCATTGGGATGAATACGATTTGTAGCGCACGTATCGACCTCACGGCCCGCCATAAGCGGTCGTAGGCGTTGTCGTGTTCGTGAAGGTGCGCGAGCTCATGCTCTGCATCATGCGGTAGCGCGCAGCCGGCGTCAATACGCCAGCTCAAGTCTCTCACGCAACCGCGCGCGCCGCGTTCCTCCCGCGCAGCCATTCGAGCGCCAGCAGCAATCCCGTCGAAAACAGAATGAGAATCGTGGCGAGCGCGGCGATCGTCGGTGTGATGTTCTCGCGGATACCGGTGAACATCTGGCGCGGCAACGTCGTTTGATTCGCCCCCGCGAGAAACAGCGTCACGACCACTTCGTCGAACGAAGTAGCAAACGCGAAGAGCGCACCCGAAATCACTCCCGGCGCGATCACCGGCAACGTGATCCGAAAGAACGTGTGCGTCGGATTGGCCCCCAGCGAGAGGCTGGCCCGCACGAGATTGCCGTCGAACCCCTGCAACGTGGCGCCGACCGTCGTTACGACGAACGGCACACCGAGCGCCGCGTGCGCCATGATGAGGCCGATATAGGTGTTGGCCAGACCGAGCGGCGCGAAGAACAGATACATGCCGACGCCCACGACGATCACGGGCACGATCATTGGCGAAATCAATATCGCCATCAGAATCGCCTTGCCGCGAAAGTTCGCTTTCGCAAGCCCCAATGCCGCCAGCGTGCCGAGTATCGTCGCCAGGATCGTGGCTGAAGGCGCGACGATAAAGCTGTTCTTCGCCGCCATGCGCCACGCGTCCGACGTGATCAGATGCTCGTACCAGCGCAGGGACCAGCTCGGAATCGGATAGACGAGGAACGTGCTCGACGAAAAGGACAACGGCACGATCGCCAGCACGGGCAGAATCAAGTACAACAGCGTCAGCACGGCGCCGCCGCGCAGCAGGAAATACCAGGCGCGTTCGACGAGCGACGTATGCGGCGCGAACAGCGGTTTAGAAAGTTTCATCGTCGGCTCCGGCTCGATTGCCCCGAAGGGCATCGCGGGTCTATTGAGTCAAATGGTCGAAAGCGCGAAGGCGAGCGCGGCGCTATAGATTCGGCTGCGCCTTCGTGAAGCGGCCATATACGGCATAGAGCACGAGCGTCGCCGCCAACAGCAGGCCACCGAGCGCGCAAGCCATCCCCCAGTTGATCGTCACGTTCGTGAAGTACGCGACGTAGTAGCTGACCATTTGATCGTTCGGCCCACCGAGCAACGCCGGCGTAATGTAGTAGCCGATCGCCAAAATGAACACGAGCAGCGCCCCCGCACCGATACCCGGATAGGTCTGCGGCACATACACGCGCCAAAACGCCGCGAACGGATGGCTGCCGAGTGACACAGCCGCGCGCTGATAAGTCGGCGGAATCGACTTCATCACGCTATAAAGCGGCAAAATCATGAACGGCAACAAAATGTGCGTCATCGAAATATAGACGCCGGTGCGATTGAACAGCAGTTCGAGCGGCGCCTGAATCAGGTGCAAGTCGATCAACGTCCGGTTGACGAGCCCTTCGGTCTGCAAGATGACGATCCACGCGGCCACGCGCACGAGGATCGATGTCCAAAACGGAATCAGCACGAGGATCATCACCAGGTTCGCGCGGCGCGCGTTCAACGTCGAGATCCAATACGCGAGGGGATAGCCGAGCAGCAGCGCCGCCAGCGTGACCACCGCGCCGATCACGAACGTGCGGCTGAAGACGTTCAGATAGATACGCTGATCGGGATCGGTCTTCTCGATGTGACCGAATGCGTCCTGTCGATGGTCGAGCGAGGCAAGCAGATAAAACGGCGAATAGCGCGAGCCGTTTTTTGCAATCGCGCGCCAATAACGCGCGTCGCCCCACCGCGCATCGACGTCGATCAACTTCGCGCGCAGTTGCTCAGGGGTCAGTTTCAGCGGATGGTTATCGTCGTCGGTGAACGGCAATGCGTTCGCCGTCTTCGATATCAACGAATGAAAGCCCGGAATTTCCACATTCAGCCGGCGCTCCAAGCTGCCCATGATTTGGCCGTCCTGCGTCGCGGCCAAATCGGTCGTCAGCGCCGCGTACGCGCCGACCGGCGGTTCGCTCTTGCGGTCCCAGCGGCTCAAGGCGGCGGCGGTCTTCGGCAGCGCGTCGGCGACCTCGGGGTTTTGGACGGCGCGCGTCAGCAGCGCCGCGATCGGCACCACGAACACCAACAACAAAAAAATCGCAAGCGGTGCAATCAAGAGCAGCGCCGTCAGTCGCTTGCGCGCCTGCGCCGCTTTCAACTCGCGCTTTAAAGTCGCGGTTGATGCGCCGCCCGGCTCGCCCGGAATCGTCATCGTTTGCACGCTCATCTCCTGCATTGCCTCTTCTTCCCGCATTGTGCTTCCGGCCGTGCGCCGCTCGGCCTATCTATCGAGCGGCGCGCTCGGCAATACCGACTATCGCATCGGTATTGCCGCCACTGCTTGCTTGCCGATCGACGTTACTTCGATGCCCACGAGGCGAAACGCTGCTCGAGTTCGTCGCCGTAGTCGGTCCAGAACGCCGCGTCTTGCAAGACCGCGTTCTTACCGTTGGCCGGCGAATTCGGCAGGTTCGACAGCGTCTTCGCGTCGAGCGATTTGATCGCATCACGGTTCGCGGGACCGTAAGCGATATGCTGCGCATAGGCCTGTTGCGGCTTGGACGATATCGAATAGGCAATGAACTGTTCGGCGAGCGCCTTGTTCGGCGTTCCCTTCGGGATGACCCAGTAGTCGAGATCGTAGATGCTGCCGTTCCAGACCACCTTCAGGTTCTTGCCTTCGCGTTGCGCGGCATCGATCCGGCCGTTGAATGCCGACGACATCACGACATCGCCCGCAACGAGGAATTGCGGCGGCTGCGCACCCGCCTCCCACCACTGGATATTCGGCTTCAGTTCGTCGAGCTTCTTGAACGCGCGGTCTTGCCCGGCTTTGGTCGCCAGCACCTTGTAAACATCTTTGGGCGCGACGCCGTCCGCCATCAACGCGAATTCGAGGTTGCCGCGCGCACCCTTGCGCAGCGCACGCTTGCCGGGGATCTTCTTCACGTCCCAGAAATCGGCCCAGCCCGTCGGCGCCGTCTTGAGCTTGTCGGCGTTATAGGCGATGGCGGTCGACCAAACGAAGAAGCCCACGCCGCAGGTGCTCGGCGACTCGGGAATCAATTCCGACTTCTTGGCGATTTTCGACCAATCGAGCTTTTCATAGAGGCCTTCGTCGCAGCCGCGGCCCAGATCGCCCGATTCGACTTCGACGACGTCCCAATTCACGTGCTTGGCTTCGACCATCGCCTTGATCTTGGCCGTTTCGCCGTTATATTCGACAGCCGTCACCTTGTTGCCGGTCTTTTGCTCGAACGGCTGATAGTAGGCAACCTTCTGCGCATCGGCGTTCGCGCCGCCGAAGTTGACGACGGTCAGCTCGGCGGCCGACGCGCCTGCCGCACCGAGCATCGTCAACGCGCAAGCGCCGGCAAAGAGCGCGGCTGTGCGGCGCATCGTGATGGTGTGGGTCTTCATCTAGGCTCTCCTCTACGTGGATCTTCGTGGGTCTTGCGGGGGCTGATAGGGTTATTGGCTATCTTTTTCGACGTGCGTTTCGCCAGCACTTACTTGGCTTACGCGAATACGCGCAAGTGTTCCGGTGCGAACTCCAATGCGACGGGTGCGCCGGGCACATAGGTATCGAGCGCTTCCGTCCCGAGCGGCACCTTGACGAAGCATTCGTCCTGATCCGGCACAGCGCACCGCATGCGCACGTGATCGCCGAAATAAATGAGTCCGCGCACCTCGCTCGAAAGCGCGTTGCCGCGTTGGGGATCGCGCGCCTCGGTCGCCAAGCGCAACCGCTCGGGGCGGATGCAGGCCACCGCGGGCGTCCCTGCCCTCGCGCCGGCCACGTTGCGGCCCACGACATGGGTGCCGTCGTTCAAGCGCAGACGGCAAAATTCGCCGTCCACATCGGCGATCGTGCCGCGCAAGCGGTTGCTGTCGCCGATGAAGTTGGCGACGAATTCATTGCATGGCGTTTCGTAGAGACGGTCCACCGTGTCGAGCTGCTGCACGATACCTTTGTCGAAGACGGCAACGCGGTCCGACATCGTGAGCGCCTCGCCCTGGTCGTGCGTCACGTAAACGAACGTCACTCCGAGCTTCTCGTGCAGCGCCTTCAGTTCGTATTGCATGTGCTCGCGCAGTTGCTTATCGAGTGCGCCGAGCGGTTCGTCCATGAGCACGAGCTTCGGCTCGAACACGAGCGCGCGCGCCAGCGCGATCCGTTGCTGCTGACCGCCCGAGAGCTGCGACGGATAGCGCTTGGCAAAGCCCTCCATGCGCACCATCTTGAGCGCTTCGGCGACGCGGTGAGCGCGCTCGGCGCCATCCACCTTGCGCACCGTCAGCGGATAGCCGACGTTCTGCTCCACCGTCATATGCGGAAACAGCGCGTAGTTCTGGAACACCATGCCGATGTTGCGCTTATGCGGCGGCACCGTATTGAGTAGTTGCCCGTCGAGCCGAATCTCGCCGCCGGTGGGAAATTCGAAGCCGGCCAGCATCATCAGACAAGTCGTCTTACCTGAACCGGACGGCCCGAGCAGCGTCAAGAATTCGCCCTGGTAAATGTCGAGGTCGAGCGATTTGACGACTAGGGTTTCCCCGTCATACGTCTTGCGCACACCGCGAAAGCTCACGATCACCTGATCCGTCTTCATCGTCCGTCGTCTCCGTTTCGGCCTTGGCCGGCGCCTCGGCGGTCTCTTGGATTGGCTCCATCGACTCGCGAGCTACGCACTGCAGTTGCAATCCAATATAATCGGTCACGGTTCCACGCAACGGAACCATTTCATTATTCCGAAGGGAACCACTTTGGATACGATCATTCTGTCGGACTGGCTCGCGGCCAGGCTCGAACGGGGCGCGGCCGAGCCGATGTACCGCCAAGTGCTACGCCTCGTGCAGCAAGCGATCTTGACGGGGCAGCTCGCCCCCGGCACCAAGCTGCCGAGTTCGAGGATGCTGGCAGACGATCTCGAGATCGCGCGCAACACGGTTCTACGCGTATATGACCAGTTGACGGCCGAAGGGTACGTGCTCTCGACCACGGGCAGCGGCACTTATGTGGCCGATACGCGCCCCGACGCGACCGCCGTCCGGCCTCGCGCCGTGCCGCACGCAGCGGAGCCGGGCACGCCGCGCGAAGCGCTCGCTCAGCAAAGCCTGTCCACGCGCGGCCGGCGCTTGATCGGGCGCGCGGGCGTCGCGCCCAAGCAATGGGGCGCCTTTATGCCCGGCGTGCCCGACGTGACCGAATTTCCCTCTCGCACATGGAGCCGCTTGCAGGCCAAGCTGTGGAAAGAGGCGAATCCGGACCTTCTGACCTACGCGCCCGGGAGCGGCTATCGGCCGTTGCGGCGGGCGTTGTCGGACTACCTGCGCGTTGCGCGCTCGGTCAAATGCTCGCCGGATCAAATCATCATCACGACGGGTATTCATCAGTCGATGGATCTCGCCGTGCGGCTGCTGACCGACGTCGGCGATCGCGCCTGGGTGGAGGAACCTTGCTATTGGGGCGCGCGCAGCGTCTTGCAAGCGGCGGGACTCGAGCTGGAACCGATGCCCGTGGACAACGAAGGATTGAACCCGCGCGGCCCCGCCCTCTCGGCGCCGCCGCGCATTGCCGTGGTGACGCCCTCGCATCAATATCCGCTTGGGATGGTAATGAGCCTCGCCCGCCGCCGGACCTTGCTCGAATACGCGCGCCAGCACGGCGTGTGGATCGTCGAGGACGACTACGATAGCGAGTTCCGCTACGGCAGTCGGCCGATCGCCTCGCTGCAAGGGCTCGACGAAGCAGGACGCGTCATCTACGTCGGCAGTCTCGGGAAAATCTTGTATCCCGGATTGCGGATCGGCTACATGGTCGCCCCCGATCATTTGGTGGACACGTTCCGCACGGGCGTCGCCGAGTTGTACCGGGAAGGCCAACTCATGCATCAGGCCGTATTGGCCGATTTCATCATGGACGGCTACTTGACCTCGCATGTCCGCCGCATGCGGGCCTTGTACGGCGAGCGCCGGCAGATTCTCATCGACGCGATCACCACGCGCTTCGGCGACGCGCTGCCGGTCATGGGCGACGAGGCCGGCCTGCACTTCGTGCTCGGCTTGCCGGAAGGCACCGACGACCGGGCCATCACGGCCGCGGCGTTCGAAGCAGGCGTGATCGTCCGGCCGCTATCCACGTACTACAGCCACGAGGATGCCGCGAAGACGGGTCTGTTGCTCGGCTATGCGTGCGTGCCGCACGAGCGGATCGCGCCCGCGTTCGACGCCCTGGCCCGCGTGATCGAGCGGCACATCGAGCTCGGCTCGGCGCGCGCGGCCTAGGGGCACGCGCCGAGCCGGATCGCGACGCTCAGTACGTCGCGCTCAGCTTCGAGAATTGCAGACTGCCAAAGCCGGTGTCGTAGTCCCAGCCCGCCGCCGGCTTATAGCCATAACCGCCATAGCCGTTGCTCGTGGCGGCGGTCACGTCGTGCACGAGCGCCTTGTTGCTCGAAAGCTTCCGGTATAAGCAAGACGTCGGCAGACCGATGATGTTGTTGTGCGCCGACTCGATGCGCGCGAACCCTCCGACGAAAATCGGCGACGATAGACTCGTGCCACCGACTTGCTGGCCGGGTTGTCCGTCGATGACGATCAACGCCCCCGTGCTCGACGCCGCATCGAATGCGACATCCGGCAACGCACGCTTCTTCAGGGAAGTGCCCAGCACGGCCGTTTGCCAAGATGGCACGGCTTCGTAGGCGCTGACCCCGCCGCCCGTTGCCCAGATCCGGGCCGCGTTGTCCACGGGGTAGCCGAATATATCGAGGTCGGCATAGGCGGCGCCTTCGTTCCATACGGTTTCGCCGGCCCAAGCCGTCGTATTCGTCGTGGAAAGCGTCGTGCCGCCGACGGCCACGACATAGGGCGAACTCGCCGGCGACGAGACGCCGTACTTCGACAATGGAATCGTCGGGGTGATCGATGTGCCGCTGCCGTTGTAATTGCCGATGTAGCCTGGCGCCCCTTGCGGCGAGTATGACCATTGATAGACGCCGGCATCACCCGAGGAAATCGAGAAGATCTGACCTTGCGCCGCGGCCTGCTTGAAGGCTGCGTCGTTTGCCTTCAGCGAGCCGTCGGCATAGGCCGCCGCCTCGTCCTCACCGAGCGAAACGTTGATGAGCTTCGCCTCGTTGCGCGCCGCCACCGTATGGTAGGTTTGCGTCAACGTGGCGTCGGTCAAGCCGCTGTCGCTGCTGTCGCCGTTGATCGCCGCGTAGAAGATCAGCTTTTTCACGCCACCCGACACGCCGATGATGTCCTGACTGTCGAGATCCCATTCGGCCGGATCGCCGTCGTCCGCGAGCGTTCCCTGACCGCCGGGCACGACGGCGGTATTGACCGTCGCCATGCCCGCGCGTTGCGTGAATTGCTTGAGATCCGCGATGGTTTGCGTCATATCGCCCCAGGTGACGATGCCCACCGTGGTCTTCGTCGCGGGCGGCAGGCCGCTCGCGCCGTATATCTGCGCGAAATCGGTCGGCTGATGGCCCACCTGCTGACCGGCCAGGGCCTGGGCAGCCAGGTTTTGTTCGCCGATCCACGCTTTGGGGGGCAGCAAACGGTGGATCATGCGATGAGGCACCTCCGCGTTTTGCAAGCCCAAGACCGCGTCGACCACGCCGCCGAGCTCGCCGGGCACTTGCGCGGGCACGTCATTGCCGTACACCGATTTACCGCGATAGTTGAACCGCTTGAGGGTCACATTGAAGGCGCCGCGCGCATTGGACACGTTGCCCTCGGCCGAGACGAGCTTGTTGTTCTCCGATACCGTAATGCCGGTAAAGCCGCTCGCGCGCAGATGCGCGACCACGGCGTCCACTTGGCCCCGCGTCGGGGCGAAGCGCTCGTTGAATTCGGCGCTGGTGAGGTAGTGCAGATAGTTCGCGCTGCCCGGCTCGCTTTGCTCGCGCAGCAGCGCATCGAGCCCTGCCTCGTTGCGTCCCTTGAGTACGACTACGATATGCAGCGGCTGACTGATTTCCAGCGGCGTGATTTTCGTATCGTTAAGGGCGGGCGTGCCCGACACGTTGAGCGCATAGCCGGTCGGCACCGCCACGCTCGCATCGGGTCGCGGCCCGGCCACGCGCTTGGCGCCGGCAAGCAAGAACGCGTCGGTACCCGTGGGTACCCACGACGACGCAGCGTGCGCGCTCAACGGGAGTTGCGCAAGTGCAATCGCAAGAGGAAGCGCTGCCCGAGAAAAACGTTTGATGGAATCGATTTTCTTATTCTTCGACATGAGGAGCTCCGTGGTTCTTTTGGGAAAGCCCGAAGAGACGGCTCGTGGCCCTCGCTCCGGGATTCGACGGCATACCACCGATGAATAATCGAATCTTTCGAGCGATTTACGGCGACATCGAGCCCTCCCATATTCAAAAGGGAATGAACGATCGGACTTCCTGCGAACGGTTGCAGGCGTGCCGGGCTGCCTCGTCTGCCCGATTGGAGCAAGAACCGGCCCATCGCCGGGGCCGTTGGAATAGCATCGACAGGTTAGGCTCTCGCCTATCGCTACCGCCCCGCCCCATGATCGAGCGAAGCCGCGCGCAGTGCCTGTGAGGGATCCGTAAATACGCGCTGCCTAAGTTGCTCGATTTGCGCCTCGCGCTCCGTGGGTGAGAGTCCCATTGCGTCGATGCGCGCACGTTGAGCACTGTAGTCGGCGTATTTCGCGTGCCATGCTTCGTCGTTTTGCTGCATCTTGACGATGCGCTCGGCGGCCTGCGGCCCGAACTCCTGGGTCGCCTTCGCTCGCAACTGATCGAGCGTCATCCCTTGCTGTCGAAGCTGAGCGACGGCCTGGATTCGAGCTTGCGCATCGCGGCTCTTCTCGAGCGCGGTGCGCTCGCCGGGGGGTAAGCTTTGCTCGAGCGCTTGCAGGCGCGCCGCCTTTTGCGCCTCGGTCAAACTCGCATCGCGCAGCACGCGCCATCGCTCGATCATGTAGTGCGCGCGCCGCCAGTCCGCCCCGAAAAACGCCTCGTTCCAGTCGGCGCCCAGCGTTCGCGCCGCCACCGCGGCGCGCTCATCGAGCGACGATTGCATCGCATCGAGATCGCTCGTGCTTGCGGTGCTGCCGGTGGAGGGCGGGGCTGCTATCGCCTTTAGGTTATTCATCGCTTCCAGATAAGCCTGGTAGCGTTGCCAAAGGTCGAGCGCTTCGGGCTCGGCCATCGTGTCGTCGAGTTGCGCCGCAATCTGCTTTCGCACGAGCGCGTCGAGCGCCTGATGCGGCATCTCGTGTTGCGCCGTGAGGAAATAGTCGAAGAACTCGCGCACGCCGCGACTCTTGCGCAAGTGTCCGCGCGCATCGAGTGGCAGCCGCGGTGGCGTCGTACCCATCAGCGAAACGGGTAAAGACGTGGGCGCCGGAACCGGGCCGGGACGCGCCGCCGGTAAGAGCGACGCAGCGCTCGCCGTAGCGGCGAGCGTTGGCGCGCTCGCGCTAGGCGCCCTGGCCGGCGCATCGAAATACCAGATCGCGGCCGCCGCGGCGATACCGGCTAGGCCGAACAGCGCGAGCGTACTCGCGGTCTTCTTAGCGTCGACAGGGCGCATCATCGGTTACAGCCCCTGAACTTTCAGCCGGTTCGCGTGCGCGCGGATCACCGCAAGCGGATCTTCGGCGTTTTGACCCAATACACCGAGCACTTGGTTGATTTCGTCAACGTGATTCCAGTGGTAGCTCGTGCTCAGCACTTGGCCGAACAGCGAGCTGCAAACGGATACGAGCCCATCGTTCGGTCCGGAGTTGCGATTGATCATGATCGTCCCCGAACCGTACAGCGTCAGCGTGGACGGGTCCTTGATATTGGCCGGGTCGAGCGCTCCCGACACGCTCGTGTCGCTCGCCCCTTGAACCCCGAGCGCCGACCACGTGGGCTGGATCGCGCTTCCGCCCCACGAATACAGGTAATGCAGGTTGCCGTTGACCGTCTCGGTCGGCGCACCCGTCTGGCACGAGCCCGGAGCGCCGAGACCGGCGCTCGGTACGGCCTGGTTGTACTGAGCGGCTCCTGCCGTCGTCAGGGCGGTCAACGCCGCAATGGCATCCTGATTCGTATTGAAATTGCTGCTGAACAGCGTCCCGAGCAGATCGGCGAACTTGGCGATGAGCGGTTCAGCAAGCCCCGTCGGATCCTTTGCGAGCACGCCTGCGACGTAATCGGCAAACTCCGAGCCGCGATGTGGTGTGCCGATCGTCGTCACCGACGCGACTAGGTCGGGCGCCACGGCCGCGACGTATCGCACCGATAACCCGCCTTGGCTATGGCCGATCAAATTGACTTTTTGCGCGCCTGTCGCTGCCAGCACCTGCTTAACGTACGCGAGCAATTGCTCTCCGCGCCCGTTCGCACCCAGGTCGCTCTGGAAGCCCGAGAGGTTCGCCACATAGACGTCCGCCCCGTGGGCCTCGAGATCGGCTGCAACGCCGTACCAATAGTCGAGCACATTCGCGTAGCGATCGGTGCCCGAGAGCCCGTGCACCAGCACGATCGGATATTGCGTCGCAGCGTAATTGTCGACTGCCGGGCCCGTGTCGGCCATGGCGGCACTCGGTTCCGCAAGCGAAAGAACCGCTGCAGCGGTGGCAAATCCCGTGAATGAAGCGCTACCGAATGCCAGCGCCGCCAAACCACTCACCACCTTTTTCTTGAAAGTCTTGGTCATGCCATTTCCTCCGATTTCCATTCCGATTAAATGTCGATTGAAATTCATACGGCGTTTTAAACGGTGCTACGATGGAACCCTTGCTGTGCGGGCCACGCAGCGCATTGGAGTGAAGCAGCAAATGACGCTTGGCGTAAGGGGAATTCTCCGATTAGACAGGTATCACTAATCTGAAAAGTGCGTTATGTACGATTAATTTTCATTTGCATTACGATGAAAGAGCATTAACACGAATCATCGATTTTATCCATTGATTAAAGATTCGCATAACAATTTACTACTATTTTGTTTAGGAGAGTTTGTAGTTTTCGCCATTATGTGAATCAGGCGAGATGAAAACAAAAAAGGCTGAGTCCGTTCGACACGGAACTCAGCCCTTGAACCGCTGCGGCGTTACGCCGTCGTTACTTCCCGCGCCTCTCGGCGGGGGCCGGCTTAAACCGCGGCCGCCGCAGCCGTCTCCGTCCGATGCGCCTCGGCGCCCAACCCCTTGGTCAACTCCAGCGCCTGACGCTCGAACAAACGTCGATACAACCCGCCCTCGAGCCGAATGAGCTGCTCGTGATTACCCTCTTCGACAATACGGCCCTTGTCGAGTACGAGCAAACGATCGAGCGAGCGCACCGTCGAGAGCCGATGCGCGACGACGAGGGTCGTGCGCCCTTCCATCAAGCGTTCCATCGCTTCCTGAATCAGCGCTTCGCTCTCGCTATCGAGGCTCGATGTCGCCTCATCGAAGATCAGCACCGGGGCATCGGCCAGGAACGCACGCGCGATCGCCACGCGTTGGCGCTCGCCGCCCGAGAGCTTCACGCCGCGCTCACCCACGAGCGTGTCGTAGCCCTTGGGCAAGCCGGTGATGAACTCGTGCGCGTTGGCAAGCCGCGCCGCGCGTTCGATTTCGGCCTGCGAGGCGCCGGGCCGCGCGTAGGCGATGTTTTCCGCCAATGAGCGATGAAACAGCAGCGGCTCTTGCTGCACGATCGCAATTTGCGCGCGAAGCGAAGCCTGCCGGACATCGGCGATGTTTTGACCGTCGATCGTGATCCTGCCCTTCGAGACATCGTAGAGACGTTGGATGAGCTTGATGAACGTCGTCTTGCCCGAACCCGAATGCCCGATCAGGCCCACCCGCTCCCCGGGCGCGATGCGCGCGGAAAAGTCTGCGTACAACGGCTGCGCATGTGCGTCATAACGGAACGTGACATGCTCGAAGCGGATTTCGCCCTGCTTGACGACGAGCGCGCCCGCACCCGGCTTGTCATCGATACCGAGCGGCTGCCGCGTCAGTTGCGCCAACTCCTCCATATCGTTTACCGACCGCTGCAGTTGACGCACGAGCATACCCACGTCGCGCAAATAGCCTTGCAAGACGAGGAACATCGTCAACGAGAAGGCAAGATCGCCCACCCCGGCGCGCCCCTCGAGCCAGAGCACGAGCCCCACGCCGAGCATGGCCGCTTGCATCAACGCGAGCATGACGTTCTGCAAACTGCCGTTGAGCGTGCCGCGCACCCATGCGCGGCGCGTGCGATCGCGCCATTTGCCGATGACGCGCGATAACCGCTGCTCCTCGCGCTGCTCCGCGCCGAAAGCTTTGACGACGGAATTGCAGGTGACGGCGTCCGCCAGCGCACCGCCCATGCGCGTATCCCACGCATTGCCCAGCCGTGCGGCGGGCGCGACGAACCCGATCGTCAGCGCAACCGTGGTGCCGATGTAGAGCACGGCGCCGACCCCGACGACGACACCCATGATCAGCCAATGCATGCCGAGCAAGATCGTCGCGCCGACCAGCATGACCACCGACGGCAACAGCCCAACCAGCACCGTGTCGTTGAGCATGTCCAGCGCCCACATGCCGCGCGTGATCTTGCGCACCGTGGAGCCCGCGAAACTATTGGCATGCCAATCGGTGGAGAGACGCTGCACGCGCTGAAACGCGTCGGACGCGATTTCGCTCATCATCCGCAACGTCAGCGCGATGATGCCCGCGAAGGTCAGATAGCGTAGCGCCGCACCGCCGAGTGCGAGCACGATCAGCGCTCCGAACGATCGCAGCGCGCCATGCAATGCGCCGTATTTATCGACGCCCGCGCCGGCCAGGGCATCGACGAGATGTCCGGCGAACAGCGGCGTCAATACGTCGGCCAGCGCGGTCAACAGCGATACGGCGACGATGCCGGCGATCCGCCAGCGTTGCCGCATCCAATGAACGAAAGCGAAGCTGAAGACGTCTTTGAACGTCTGCCCGCCGAGGTCGATTTTTTTGCGAGTCATAGGCGCTCCGCCCTGAGAGCTTGCCGCGTCCCGGGCTTTTGAAATGAAAAAGAAACGCTTCGCGACGCAGACGAAAAACGTCGGCGACGCGGCTACGCCGCGTACCGCGGCGAACGAACGGAAAAGCTAGAGAGCCGGTTTGCGCGCCGGATGACTCCGGCTGAACGCGGCAACGATTAGCGCGCTGTCAGCGGCGCATGTCGCCCGAGGGAACTCGCGCCACGTTTGGGACGGCTTTTAGCGTGGTGTTGTACATCGAACGCCTCCCTAAGTGGTTGAGTGGGTTGAGAAAGATTGATACGACGATAGTGTAGCAGTAATGGGCCGGTTCCGTGCGGATGGCGTTGTGGGGGTGGGGGTATTTGAGCTACGTGTGGCGTGCCGCTGCCGTTGCGCGGTAGGTGCGGCGGTGGCTTCGGCGCGGTGGTTAGGATTTTTCGTAGCCTCGCTATCGTAACGGTAGCGGTCGTCGGTTCATTTCCCGTGCGCAACGCGCTCGGGGCAAGCGTCACGAACGGCGCCCACACGACGCGGCGCCGAACAAAAATTCAGAAATTCCTAGGTTGGTAAGAATGCACGTCCCTGGCGACGACCATCGCGTTGAGGGGCAGGCACGGTCAAAGCGATGCGGCAGCGAGTAGGTCGGCGCGAGCCTTTTCAGCTTCCGTGAGCGACGCGCGCACGCGCGCTTCGACGACCTGCGCGGCGCGTGCGTAGGCTTGCCATCCGACGTGGGTCGAAAGTGTGGCTGCTGCGCGCCTGAGCCATGCGTCGCCAAGCGCCTTGTCTTGAATTACGCCCCACCCGCGCCAAAACAGAATACCGGTTTCGAACTGCGCGAACGGCTGTGACAGTCGCGCTCTGTCAAGCGCCAACAGCGCGAGCCATGTAGCGTGTTCGTCATTATCTCCGTTCGCATCTCGTGCGGCTGCAGAATCGCCCTCAAACGAATCAGCGACAGCTCGCGCAAGCCAAAATCTATCATGTGCATTGACCGGGGACGGCTCGTCGCCTTCGCTAAGTGCTTCTAACGCGAGCGCGATGGCTGCTTCCTCGGACCCGAGCGCTGCCGCCTTACGGTACCACCGTTGCGCAAGCACAGGGTCGCGCGCGACTCCCTCACCCGTCCCGTAGCAATTGGCAAGGTCGGTCGCCGCCTGCGCCGACCCCGCATCGGCCGCGAGAGTCAACCATTTCGACGCGGCAACGACATTTTGTTCGACGCCGCGCCCAAACAGATACGATTCGCCGACGAGCATCATGCCGTCCGCGCTGCGTGCCGCCGAGCGGTTAGCCCAAGCGAATGCCTCATAGTTGTCGTGCTGCCCGCCCACGCCGGTAAAGAGATCCCGCGCCAGCGAACTCTGCGCCGCCGAGTCTCCGTGCATCGACGCATACCTGAACCAGTAGAGCGCCGCGCCATGGTCGACGGGGACGCCTCGCCCGAGATCGTAGGTTTCGCCCAGAATACGTGCGTAGGTCGCGTCGCCCGTCGATGCGAGCCGCCATTGCCAGTAGGCGCGACCTGCCATCGGCAATTCCGGCACGGAGCCCGACGCCAGTGTGCCCATCGCGATCTTATCCCCCGCGGCGGCGGCCACGGCGCACCAATGCAGCGCGTTGCCGGCGTCGTGCGCCGGGCTGAGGGCGCTGGCATACGACTGACACAGGTCTCGCTCGGAAGCCTCATCCTTCACCGCCGCCCCGCGCGCAAACCACTCGATTGCAGTCGGCAGATCCGGTTGCGCGCCCGGGCCCGTTGCGTAAAGCTCTCCCATTACGGCATAGGCCGGCCCGAAATGCTGAGCGATCGCTTTGAGTAGCCACTCCTTCGCAACGGATAGATTCCCTACGGCGGATTGCCTCAATAGCAAACTCGCCAAAGCGGTCTGCGCGCGAGGATTGCCTTGGTCGGCTGCCCGCCTCAGATAGCTTGCGGCTAACACATCATCACGGGCGACGTCGATACCGGAAAGATATCGCTGCGCGACGATAAGCTCGGCTTCAGTGTCACCATCATCCGCCGCCTTACGTTGCCATGCGAGTCCGGCGGCCTTTTTTGCTTCCACTCCGACGCCGCTCGACAGCATCGACCCAACCCACAGTTCCGAGCGCGGATCTCCGCGCTGCGCCCCCAGCCTTGCGTACCGATACGCTTGTGCCTCATCGCGAGGCATGCCGAGGCCCTGCGCCGCCATCGCCGAGAGGTTTCGCGCAGCGACACCGAGCCCCTGCACCAAGGCACGCTCGTACCACTCGCGAGCCTCCGTCAAGTTCGGTGGCCCGCCTTCGCCTTTCTGCAGCATGGTCCCGAGATCGTTTTGCGCTGGCGCAAACCCCGCTTCCGCCGCGCTGCGCATCCACGCTACGGCGCCGTCTAAATCGACTGGCCCGCCCGTTCCCGTACGATATGAAACAGCAAGCTCAAACTGCGCGATTGGGTCGCCGTTTAGCGCCGCTTTGCGAAACCATATACGCGCGATGACATCGTCAGCAGTAACACCGATCCCCTTTTCGTAAAACTCGCCAACGCGGCGCTGCCCATTCGGCAACCCTTGGTTGGCAGAATCGAGCAGCAACGCAAATCCGTGGCGAGGATCAACCGACACGCCGGTTCCGCGCAGGTAGAGTTCTGCGAGCAGCGCTTCTGCCTCCCGCTGATGTTGGCGTGCGGCTGCGCGAAGCCAACCGCTTGCCTTTACGTCGTCCTTCTCGACACCCGAACCGAGAAGGAGAGCGCGACCCAGGAGAAACTGAGCGTCGGCATCACCATGCACTGCACCGTGAATGAACCAGGCGGCCGCACCTGACGGATCTTTCGGCGTGCCAGGCCAGCCCGCCGCCAGCATTCGTCCGGCGTTGGTGGCACCCCGTGCGTCGTCATGCGTGGCCGCTTGCACGAACTGTTTGTAAGCAGCGAGGAAATCCGGCTTTCCACCGTCGCCGGTATATTCAAGCATTCCGAGGATACCGGCAGCGACGCCATCGCCGGACGCTGCCGCACGGCTCAACCACAGGCGTGCCGCATGTGGATCCCGCGGCACGCGCTCGCCCTCCCGGTAAAGCGAGCCGACGATGCGTTGCGCGACACGCTGGCCGTCTGTCGCTGCATTGATCAATATAGTCAATCCGGCGCCGCTCGGTGCACCGGCGAATCCGTACAAGACTAGCTGGCCGTAAATGGTTTGCGCGTCGAGGTTGCCGCGAGCCGCTTCCTCAGCACAAACCGAACGCTGTTGCGCCGGCGTCTGCAACGGCGACCGGAACACGCCGCTCGGACCACCCCATTGCAAGGAGCACAATGAAGTGCTGTCGCTGAACGGGATTTGGGGAGCGGGGTGAAAGACGCCCGGATTTCCGAGCGAACCGTATCGCGCGGACGACATCGCCTGCGCGGCAAGCGACGCCATTGCGGCGACCGCGACGATCACGCGACTTACACCACACGGGATCCCCGTCATCGGCTGCCTCGAGAGTGCCATTACACGCCGCCGAACTGGACCATCAACCATTCGTTCGTGCCAAACGGCCGAAGATCGTTGATCCGCTCCCTAAAGACGCGTGCGGCCACCTCATCGTGGTTGACGAAGCGCTCGTAACCGGCTGCCATCATCCACGTTTCGGCTAGAGCGTTCTGACGTGCAGCGGGGCTCGCGATCACATCGATCATTGCGTAGACGGTCTTCAACGGCACGCGGCCGCGAACGTATTGCAGCAAGGCCTGGCGATACTGCTCCCCGCTTCTGAAATTGCTTCGACGAATGTAATCTTCGAAGTACGCATTTGCTGGAATTGAACTCTCACCGCGAGCACGCACGATGAGATAGAGCGCAGCCAGGTAGTCCCGATCGAAATCGTCCGAGCCGTACGCGGTATCGGCGATCATCGCAACTGCGTTCGGCCAGTCGCGCTTTAGGATATAGCCCCAACACAACGACCCGGTTAGTTCAGCATATTTTCGGGACACGTCAGCGGGATCCTTCCCGTCCATGAGTTCATGATGCATTTGGTCGAGCAGCGGAGCTGCTGCGGCCAGAGCGTCGTCGATGCGATCCAAGCCGACGAGAGTCGTGATCCTCGATTGTCTGAAATGCAAGTCATCGGGAGCGAGCGCGATTGCTTTGTCAATGGCTGCAAGTGCTTGTACACGCCGATCGCTCTCGTCGAGGCCGACCGATAGATCCCAGTATGCTTTGGCTTTCGCTTGAGCCGTATCAGCAGTAGTCAGCGCCTGTTGCGCGTCCCTCGCCGATTGCTGTGCGCGTTCGAGCAGCGGGTTCGCGTTGCCGAATGGGTGCCTGCGCTCGCTCGCAGCGTCGATCCCGAGGTTCGCCAGCTTCGCTAGCGTGTTCGCGTCGATCGAATCTTCGGCTGCCCAGCGCGCGAACTCAATGTAGTCAGCGCGAGCTCCATCCTTATCGCCGACGACCTCGCGATTCTGTGCTCGCAGCGCATAGGCGGCAGCAAGCGCTGGCGTGGCCGAAATCACAGTCGAGAAATTGGCGATCGCATCGCTAGGATGCCCCGTTGCTGCGAGGTTCTTGCCGAGCTCCAGATGGTATGGGACACCGAACGTGGCATCGAGATCGTGCCGGGACTCGTGCGCCGCCCGAATTCTGTCGAGCGTAGCGAGACCCTCCTTGTACCGGTGCGTGACATCGTACAGATTGGCCAAGTAAAACAACTGCCTGTCAGTGGGCGCGGACTCTAAATCGATTGCGGCTGACTGCGCTTCGATCGCAGCATCGTTGTCCCGCAGAGCCACTTCATCCGACGCAAGCCCCTCGAGCATTAATACCCTCAGCGCAATAGGCAGGTCGCGCGACGCCAAACAGGTCTTTATGAGGCGAGCCGTTTTCGTCAGGTCCAGATCCCCTGTTTGCACCGACGCCGCGACTGCCATGCAGTTTGCCCGCACATCAGGCGGCAGACTTGCGATGGCCTTCGCTATATCGGCGCCTGACGCAGGTGCCGCTTCATTCTGGCGCAAAGGAGCCTGGGCTTGCGTACCCGAGACGGATGGTTGGGCGCAGGATATCAAGCAAAATGATGCGAATGAAAGAAATGTAAAGCAGGCAATTCTTTTAATCATCGTTTGCTCTTGGAGTGGCCGGACACGACGACACAGAGCTGCAGGTGTCGTCCTTATCAATTGGAACACTTATTTATCGGCAAATTGGTCCCGGTCTTTAGTAGACTGTGAAATATCTTCCGCAGAACTCATCCCAGCGCGAGGGGTAACCGTTGAAACCAGGAATCGAACAAAACTGAGGGCACAGTAAGGTGCTTGGCGGACAGCTACACGGAGACGAAGTGCACCGTTCCGTGCGCCCAAATCGGCTTCTCCCGATCAGTCAGAGGCTTCTGGCCACGACGGATCGTGGTCTGCGTCGATCTGAAACGTCGTGCCGCTTGAAGTCGGATTGGATGTCGACCTTCTCCCGAATCGCCGCCACTGCTTCGCGCTTGGCTTGCGGCTCAAGGCTTTCCCTTGACCACCACCCTCAGCGCGTCCCTATCCAGCATCGCTTCGCCCAGCCCTGGCCCGGTTTGTGGGGGGCAAGTTCAGCAAAAAAGAACGGACGGGACAGTACCATCAACTATCGGTGCGACATCAGCGGCGATGTGCCGTACTCTTTGATCCAACCGTTCCAAAGTGCGTGGAGTTTCGCGTTGTCGTCTGTTTCGGAATAGCTTTGCGTGAACCGAATATCGGACGCCATATGCAGCAATGTGCGGATCGAGGTGGTTCCGATTTCGGTATGCTCAAGCTCCGGCACAAGACAAGTCTCCTCACACGCGTTCGTTGGCTATGACCGTTAAAGTCCTTCCGACTGAAAGCGCAAGGGAACGTCAGCGCCCGGTTCCGTGACTTTTTGAATGCGCGGCAAGCAACGCCCGGTGGCGTGCTTCGGTTTCGTCATCGGCGGGAAACATGCATTCTAGACGGAGCTCTTCTGCCACGACACTCCGCGGTGCGCCAACGGTCGTCACCATCGAGAAATATCGAAGCACGCTTCCCTCGCTGATGAAATCCATCGGAATGACGGGCATCGTGGGCGCGGCCGGCGGCCCATAGTGTGTCTTCCAATCACGCGGCACGTCTGGATAGGCGAGCAGTTCGTCGAGCAGACGCCTGGTGCCGGCGTCGATCACGTTCCCGACGGATTCCCGATAGACGCGTTGAAGTAAGCTTCGCGACACGGCATCCCAATCGGCCACGAAGGGACGCATCCCCTGCGGATCGAAGATCAAATGCAGCATGTTGCGCGGACCCGTACGCGCGGCCATGTCGATGAAACAGTCAAAGAAGCGCGGCGCCGCGTCGTTAGTCATCAGAACGTTCCAGTGGCGGTCCATCACGATCGCGGGAAAGGGCTCATGTTGGCGAACGACCCGTTCAAGCGCGCGGACGACGCTATGCATCTCCTGTGCGTTCCATGGCGCCTCTGAATAGATAGGTGCGTAACCGGCTGCGAGCAACAGGGCATTGCGCTCACGCAGCGGCACATCGAGCGTCTGCGCAAGCGCCAGCAGCGTGTCCCGTCCAGGGACGCTGCGCCCGCTTTCGATAAAACTGATCTGCCGCTGTGAGACGCCGGCCTCGAGCGACAGATCGAGCTGACTCACGCCACGGACGTCCCGCCAATAGTGCAGAAGGTCACCGAGTTCGCCTGGTGGCGCTTTCGGATCGGGACGGGTGGCGGTCATCGATTTCCCCAAGTTCAGACCGCAGGCACGGGCGCCCGCCAAGCGAACGCCTCGAACTGCGCTTCGAGCGGTGGCTGCGTCACGCTGCTCGCATAATTCGTGATCGTCGATGCTGCTACCACTGCAATCACCTCGAGTATCTGCAGGGCGCTGAACCCCGCGTCCAGGAAGCGTTGCTGGTCGGATTCGGCCAGGCGGCCCCGCTTCTCTATCAGTGTGCGAGCCAGTGCCGATAGCGCGGCCAGTCCGGCGTCGTCCGGCAAGCTCCCATGCCGGATCGCCTCTACATCAGCAGGCCTCACGCCCTCCTTCAACGCGAGCGCCGTGTGAAATGCGACCGGCCATTCGCTTGCGTTCGTCACTGCGTTGGTCAGCAAAAGCGTTTGAATTTGCGCCTCCTTCAGACTGCTGGCATGCACGCGCTCGAACAGGCCGATGAAACCGTTGATCAACACCGGCGATACGGCCATCGTTGCGGCGATGTTCGGGATCAAGCCGAACGCCTGCTGCAATTGCCGAAGCACGGGCTTCGATTGCGCGGGAGCCGATTCAATCGTATGAAGAGGATAAATTGGCATGGTATCTCCTTGGCGGTGTTCGCGACCGGAATGGGAAGCGCGATAGCCGAAGAGTAGAAGCGGCTGTTCTTTGCGCCAATTACATCGGATGTAATTGGCGCGGCGTGGCCGGCGGCCGGGCCGGGTCACAACGACTTCTCCGGGTCGATCCCGACGGCCAGATAGCTTCCCTTCCCATGACAAACGACGGCGTTCCCCAGATACCGAGCGATTGAGCGTCATTGGCTCATCCGCTTCGCCGAGCAGGCAAGGTGCCTAAAAACCGTACAGTTTCTCCGCATTCGTCACGAACGCCATCCGTTGCCATTCCTGACGCCCGATCCACCCAGCGATCGCATCGACCAGATTCGCGTCATCGGGCTTCGTGCCCTTCTCGGTCGGATGCGGCCAGTCCGTGCCCCATAGCATCCGTTCCGGCGCCATATCGATGAAGGCTTTAGCCACCGGCGCAACATCCGCGAATGACGGGGCGCCGACTTTCGTGTCGACGTATGGACCCGACAGGGTGATCCAGGTATTCCCCCTGCCGAGCAGCTTTTGCACTGTACGGAAAGCCGGCGACGTAAGCCCCTCCGGCTGCGGAATATGAGCGATGTGATCGATCACGAGTGGGCATGGTAGCGCCAGCAACTGGCGTTCGAGGTCCGGCAGACGGTGGCCCTGCACCACCAGCTCGATATGCCAGCCAAGCGGTGCGATCCGCCTCGCGAGCGGTGCGAGCATATCGACTGTGGTCGCGCCTGGATAGCTCAGATTGAAGCGGATCGCGCGGATGCCGCCGTCATCGAGCATGCGAAGCGCCGCGTCGGTCACCGACGTGTCGACGACCGCCACGCCGCGTGCATCCTTGCCGAACCGTGCAATCGCGTCGAGCGTCACGCGATTGTCGGTGCCGTACGTCGACGGCGTGACGACAACGTTGCGCCGCACGCCGAGACGCTTCTGCACCTCGCGATACTGCGCGACGGTCGCATTCGGCGGCCGCAGCGCCGTACCGGGCGCGGCAGGAAAGCGATCATCGTAAATGTGCATATGGCAGTCGATCGTCCCATCGGGCAGCGTGAACGCAGGCGGCTTCGTGCCGCTCGTCCAATTTTCCTGCGCACCCGCACACGCGGGCAACACCGATGCCGCGAGTAATGCACCGCCCTGCCGCATGAATTGACGTCGATTCAAATCCCGCATCGTTCAGATCGTCTCCGTATTGTTGGCGATCGCTCGTGTCCGGCCGGTGCGGCCGTTGCGCGTAAGCAGCAGCAGCGTCGCGACGCTCACGAGCGTGAGGATGGCGAGCGGCATGAGCGCCAGCGAATAGCTGCCCGTCGCACTTTTCACCCAGCCGTACACGTTCACCATCAGGCCGCCGCCGAGCAAATTCGCGATCGCGTTGACCGTCGCCAGTCCGGCGGCGACCGTACCGTTCGACAGCATGTCGGTGGCGAGCGTCCAGAACGGTCCCTTGAACGCGTACGCACCCACCAGCACCGCGCACAGCATGCAGACGGTCGGTGCCAGCGAACCTGTCAACGACGTCGAGAACAGCCCCACGCCGATCAAAAGCATCGGTAGGACCGTATGCCACCGATGTTCGCCGCGACGATCGGAACGGCGCCCCCAGTAGATCATCACCACGGATGCGAGCGCATACGGAATGGAGTTGAGCAGTCCAGTCTGCATCACCGTCAGCCCGTACGACTTCAGCAGCTGCGGTTGCCACACCGACAACGTGCTCCCCGCCGCGGACGCGCACGTATCGACGAGCGCAAGGCACAGCACATAGCGATTGCGAAAGAGTTTCGTAACCGGCATCGCCGCAACCTTCTTCGGCGCCTTGTCTTCCGATGCCAGCGCGCCGAGCAGCCATTTGCGCTCATCGTCCGTGAGCCACGTCGCGTCGGACGGCTTATCGGTCAGCATGAATAGACACGCGAGGCCGAGCAGGACGGTCGGCAGGCCTTCGAGAATGAACAGCCAGTGCCAGCCACGCAGGCCCGCGATGCCGTCCATCTGCAACAGCAGCGCCGAGATCGGCGATCCGATGAAACTGGCGGCAGGGATCGACACCATGAAGGTCGCCACGGCATGTGCGCGATATTTCTTCGGCACCCAGTACGATAGATAAAGCAGCACGCCCGGGGCGAAACCCGCCTCCGCCGCGCCGAGCAGAAAACGCAGCGCGTAAAAAGTCGCAGCGCTCTGCACCAGCGCCGTACAGGCGGATACGATGCCCCAGGTGATCATGATTCGCGCGAGCCAGCGCCGCGCACCGTACTTTTCGAGCGCAATATTGCTCGGCACTTCGCAGATGAAATACGACACGAAAAAGAGACTCGCGCCGAAGCCGAACACCTTCGCCGACATGCCGAGATCGTGATTCATCTGCAACGACGCCATGCCGACGTTGCCGCGGTCGATAAACGCCATCAGATAGCAGACCATCAGAAACGGCAGCAATCGCCAAGTCACCTTACGTATCGTTCGACGCTGAAGCATCGCGTCGGTGGTCAGTCCCACTTCCATGCCAATCTCCTGGTTCTCAGGCGCCGAGGCGCTCATTTCTTAATGTTTGCGGCAGCGCGAGGACCGCTGCGAACCCACCGTTGAGAAGCGGGCAAATCATGAAAGCGCTTTGCCGCGCGTTTCCGGCGCGAAAAGTACGACGATGGCGGCAGCCACGAACGCAAGGAGCGTGGTCGACAGTCCGAGCACAAACCCGCCCGACGTCGATGCCAGCGCACCGATGATCAAGGGCGCGATGAAACCACCGAGGCGACCGCCGTTGTATGCAAGCCCCATGAAGAAGCCGCGCGACGCCGTATTGCCGATGATCTCCGCAAGGAAAGGTCCCGCACCCGCGAAGATTCCGTTGACGCTGAACCCTGTGAAAAAGATCGCGATCATCAGCAGCACCGTATTCGCCGAGAGGATGTAGACCAATACGGCCGATGCGCCGACCAGCAGATAAGCGATAAACATCGGCCGCCGCCCGATCCGGTCGACCAGTGCGGAAAACAGCAAAAAGCCGGTGATCGCGCCGAACTGCAGCGACAGCACGAACTTCAAGCTATGGACAAAATCGAGGTGCTTGACTGCGACGAGAAAGGTCGGTGTCCACGTGAACACGCCCCAGTACAGGTATTGCAGGAAAAAGATGAAGGCGAACGCCGTGAAGAGACCGCGCACGTTCAGCTTTCGATCGCCAGACCCGGTCGCCTCTTGCCCAGCGCGCTGCGCCTCCGCGCGGCGTGCAAGCCAGATCGGCGATTCGGGCGTCTTGCGAGCGACCCAGAACAATACGAAAAACGGCAGCGCGCCGATCAGGAACAGCAGACGCCACCCGTTGCCCGCCAAACCACCGTTCACGTCACTGACGATGCCCGCAACGATGATCGCGAGAATCGCGCCGATCGGTAACCCCATCTGCATTAGCGCGCCGCCCTTGCCACGACGGTCGGCGTGCCAGGTCTCGGCGATCAGGGCAGCGCCCGCGGTCCACGTGCCGCCCATGCCGAGCGCACCGCAAAAACGCAGCACCGCGAACGTGTGCTCGTTCGGCGCAAACGCAAGCAGCCCGGAAAATAGCGAATAGATACCTATGCACAGCAACGCCGTACGCACGCGGCCGATGCGGTCCGACACATAGCCGAACAGGATCCCGCCCAGAATCTGGCCGGCCGCCGTGATGCTGGTGAAAAGGCCCAGTTGTGCCTTCGAAAGACCGAATTGAACGGCAAGCGTGGGTAGCAGCAGCGACAGCAGGAACGAATCGTAGCTCTCGAACGTCCAGCCGAGGCCGGCCAGCGTCAGTGAACGCCGTTCGGTGTTTGTGATGTCCCGATAGCGGCTACCGTCGCTCTGTTGTGCTTCGGTTCGAACGGCCGGGAACAGGCCTGCATTCGTCTTCATCAGTCGTCTCCGGATAATTGAAGGCGATACGTCCCTGCGGCCGTGCGGCTGAACAGCGCCGCCTTCTCGTCTGCCGACAGCGCGTGCGCCAGTCGTTTGAATGCGTTCCACAGCACGTGATAGCTGAACGCGCCTTTGTCGACGGGGAAATTGCTTTCGAACATGCAGCGATCGACGCCGAACAGGTCGATGCAGGTTTCGAAATACGGACGCCACGCCGCGGCGAGCTGCTCCGACGACGGCGGCCGTTCCTGCGAGGCGAAGTCGAAGCCGAACACGGTCATCCCCGCGCCGCCGAGCTTCATCCGTGTGTTCGGCAACGAGGCGAGCTTGCGCAACTTCGCCGCCCATTCGGTCAGCGCGACATCGCGTTGCGCCGCATGTGGGCCGACACCCACTGGGCCGCCGAAATGATCGACGACGATCGTCACCGCCGGGGCGGCCCGTGCAAGTTCGTACAACGCGTCGAGTTGCGTGTGATATACCCACGCGTCGAGCGACAGGCCATAGCGTCCGAGGATACGCACGCCGTGCACGAACGCCGCATTCGACATGCGATCGCGCGGCGGCGTCACCGGACTCGAACTCACCGCCGCATCCTCATGCCACGCGAGCGGATTGCGAATACCGCGCAGCCGCCCGCCTGATACCTCGAGCATCGCTTCGAGCACGGGCTCGACTTCGCCCGCGAGCGACAGGTCCGCCCCGCCGACGATCGCAGCGCACCCGAGTGTCGGGCCGTACGCGCCGCTCGCGAACATCGCCGCAATGCCGTTGGCGAATTCGACTTCTCCGACCGGCTTCATCGCCTCCGGCCCCGCCGACCGCATCATCGAGCGACACTGAACGTAGACCGTTGAGACGATTCGATGACCGCTCGCGAGATCGTCACGAAATTCGTGGGTCAGATAGCGGCCCGATTGACGGTCCCATAGATGATGATGCGCATCGACGATCGGCAGATCCGGCTCGAGAATCGCTTCCTCATGCGATGCGAGCCAGTCCGGTCGGACCGGAAGATGGGGCGCGTGGACGATTTGCACGGCGTGGTCCGCGTCAGAATTTCGAGCGCATGCCGAGCGTGACGCCGGTCTGGTCGTAGCCAGGTGCGACCGTGCCATAACCGTTCACGCCGAGCGCCGAATTGCCTTTGTTACGCGCAAAACCCGCGACCGCATAAAGATCGGTGCGCTTGGACAACGCGTAATCGGCCAGCAGTACCGCGAGCCACGGATCGGCATTGCTGCCGTGCACGTCCTGGTAGTACGCCGAAGCGGTCAGCGAGAACGCCGGCGTCACACTGTACTGAGCGCCAGCGTAGTACAGGTTCGCGGTGCTCGCTTGACCGCCCGGCACGACGATCGGATTGACCGGCTGGAACGTGTTGACATCGCGCAGCCAGCGATAGCCCGCGAAACCCTTCACCGGGCCGAGGATGTATGTGGCGGCAGCGTACGCACGCCGCTCGGTGGCCGTGTTGGTCGCGACCGTGTTGCTGTTGCGCTGCTCGTAGACCACGGTCGCGGCGAACGGCCCGGTCGCGTAAGTCAGTGCGCCGCTGAAGAAACGGCCCGTGAGTTGCGCGCCCGGCACCTCGCTGCCGTAGCCCGCGTCGTAACGCGTGCTGTACATGGCCGCCGCCGTCACCGGACCGAACGCGCCGACGTATTTCATCGAACTGTCGATCCGCGCGGCCATCGCGTAGTCCACGGAGAGGATCGAATAGCGCGATGAGGTACCCATCGGATCGAACGGCACGGAGGCATCGTAAAGCAGCGCGTTCTGGCGGCCGAACGTGAGTTGCTGGCCGTTGTAGTTGAGGCCGACCCACGCCTGGCGGCCGAACAACCGCTGCGTGGTCGCCGCGTTCGCGCCGAGGCCTTTGGTACCTTGCGCGGTCGTGCCGTCGTTGATGTTGAAACCGTCTTCGAGATTGAAGATCGCCTTGAGCCCGCCGCCGAGGTCTTCGTTGCCGCGCATGCCCCAGCGCGAGCCCGACAAGTTGCCGGACACTTCGCGGGTCTGGCCGCCACCGGCCGTCGTGTTGTCGATGTGTTCGATGCCGACATCGACTATGCCGTACAACGTGACGGTGCTTTGTGCGTGCGCCGAACCGGCGGCGAGACTAGCGCCAGCCACCGCTGCGCCAAACAACGCGCCGCGGGAAAGCACTTTCTTGTTGGTGCGGATCTTCAACGACATGGAGTCTCCAAAAGCATTTGAGTTATCGATTTATAGGAATGGCACGACCGGATAATGCTTATCTGCTGGCTGGTAATGCGTCCGGCGCGACGGTCGGTTCACCCACGTCGGCGCCCGGATCGCCGAGCCATACGGTGACCAGCGCGCCGGCCAGCAGGATCGCGGCGATCGCCATCAGCGGCCACGTGAACCCGCCGGACATCTGCTTGAGCGCGCCGATCATCGACGGTCCAACGAAGCCGCCGAGATTGCCGACCGACACGATCAACGCGAGGCCGCCCGCCGCGGCCCGGCCGGTCAGGAAACCGGAGGGGATCGCCCAGTAGGTCGCCTGAAACGCGAGGATGCCGCTCACCGTGAAGCACAGTGCGATCAGCTTCAGTACCGGCGCGTCGGTAAAGCCGGACACGCACAGTGCGACTGCCGCGACGACCAGCGCACCCGATACGTGGGGAATGCAGTTCGCCGAGCGGCGCGCAAGCTTCGCCCATAACAGCATCACGACCGCGCCGATCGCATAAGGGATGGCGGTCAGCCATCCGACCGTCGTATGACCCACGCCGAACTGCTTGATGATCTGCGGCATCCACATGCCGACGCCGATCGACCCGACGATTCCGCAAAAATTGATCAGGGCGAGCACGAACACGCGCCAGTTGGTGAAAGCGTCCTTCAGCCTGTTGCCGTGCTTCGCGCCGATGTCGCCCTGCTCGAGCTCGAGGCGCCGCTCCAGCGAGCGCTTCTCGTCGCTGCTGAGCCAGACAGCTTTCGACGGACGATCGGACATCACGAAAAGACATGCAACGCCGAGCAGCACCGCGGGCAGCCCTTCCATCATCAGGAGCCACTGCCAGCTGCGCAGACCGTAAAGACCACCGAGTTGCAGCAGCGCGCCGGAGATAGGCGAGCCGATCATGTTGGCGACCGGAATGCCGACGAGGAACGCCGCAGTCACTTTCGCGCGCCATTTGCCGGGAAACCAGTGCGTGAAATACAGATAGATGCCGGGGGTGAAACCCGCTTCGGCGAGACCGAGCAGAAAGCGCGCCGCCGCGAAGCTTTTCGGTCCGACGACGAACGCCGTCCCCATCGAAAAAATGCCCCACGTGATCATGATCCGCGCGATCCAGATGCGCGCGCCGACCTTCTGCATGATCAGATTGCTCGGGATCTCGAAGACGAAATAACCGATGAAAAAGAGCCCGGCGCCAAGACCAAACTGTTCGGCGGTCAAGCCGAGATCCTTGTTCATCGTCAGCGCGGCAAAGCCGACGTTGGTGCGATCGAGATAGCTGATGACGTAGCACGCGAAAATGAACGGCAGAATTCGGCGGAACGCTTTCGCTAGCGTGCGTTCGCTCGCCGCGTATTCGGCGTCGGACATCGCATGCGCCGACGACGCGCCCGCTCCGTAGGCACCGTTGCCGTTCCGCGACGGCTGTGCGTGCTGCGTCGCACGCAATGCCGGATTGCTTTCCATGTTTGCTCCTCCACGGCGCTCTGCGGCGCGATGTATCAGTGACGTCTTCGGCGAGCCTCTTCCGGCCCGCTCTTATCGTTTGCTGCTCAAGTCTTCGCGCGATGCGGCAACGGGCCCGCGACTTTCATCCGCGCCTTCAGCACGGACCCGGATACGGACTCGGTCATGTAAAGGGTTTTCATGTCGTCGCCGCCGAAGCACAGATTGGTCAGCGACGTGCCCGCAGAATTGATCAATACCTCGACCGGTTCCGCGCGATGGTTGAGCACCCACACGCGGCCGAGCCCGGGATTCGCGACGAGGATCCTGCCTTCGCAGTCGACCGTCAGGCCATCGGGACCGCTCGGTCCATACGAGGTGAAGAACTGCCCTACCTTGCTCACCGATCCGTCCGCCTGCAACGGCACGCGCCATACGCAGTTGCCGCGCGTCATCCCGACGAACAGCACCTTCTCGTCCGGCGACAGCACGAGGCCATTCGGGCTCGGGCAATTGCCGAGCAGCATGTCGAGCCTGCCATCCGGTGCGAGGCGATAGACTCGTCCGCTCGGGTCGTGCAGACCCGATTGGCCTTGATCCGTGAAATACAGGTTGCCGCGTGAATCGAAGGTGAGATCGTTGACGCCGCGAAAGCGCTCGGAATTGCGGCGCTCCAGGAACGGCTTCACGACACCGCGTTCGATCTCGAGCAGCATGAGACCGTTGCGATAGTCCGTAATCAGCAGATGCGCGTCGTCATAGCGTTTCATGCCGTTGGGCTCGCCGTCGTACTGCGCGACGAGTTCCCATTCGCCGTTCGTCGAGATGCGGAAGATGCGGCCGTGCGGGATGTCGGTGACGAACAGATACCCCGCCGGATCCCATACCGGCCCTTCGAGAAACGAATCGGTCGGCAGACCGCCGCGATTCGCTCGCGCCCAATCGGTCTGCACGCCGGGCTTGCGCCAGCGCTCGGGCATGCGCGTGAACACGTCGGCTTCGCGCACTTCAGGCTGGATGAGGAAAAACATGATCGTATCCTCGGTGTCGTGCGTTCGTCAGACGCCGCTGCCTGCGTGCGCTTCGAGCACGGCCAGCACGTTGGCCGCCGCGGCCGTGCCCATGGCCACGTATGCCGCATCGCTGACGCCGCCGATATGCGGTGACAGGATAACGTTGCCGATGCCGTCGAATGGATGCGGATGCGGCTTCGGCTCGACCGCAAAGCTGTCGAGACCCGCGGCGCGGAGCTCCCCGCTCGAGAGCGCGTCTACGAGCGCGTTTTCGTCGATCAGGCCGCCGCGTGCCGTGTTCACCAGAATCGCGCCACGCTTGATGCGCGCAAGCGCGGCGGCGTCGATCATGTTGCGGTTCTCGTCGGTGAGCGGACAGTGCAGCGAAACGACGTCGGACGCCGCGTACAGATCGTCGAGCGCGACGAGTTTCACGCCAGCCGGCGCTTCCTTTGCATACGGATCGAAGGCGATCACGTTCATGCCGAACGCGATGCCGGCGGCCGCGACGCGACGACCGATCGAACCGAGACCGACGAGGCCGAGCGTGCGGCCGTTCAGCTCGATCGACTTGTGCGTCGACTTGTCCCAATGGCCCGCGCGCATGCGGGCGTCGAGTTGCGGCACCGCTTTCGCGCAGGCGAGGATTAGCGCCCACGCGTGCTCTGCCACGGCCGGCGCGTTCGCGCCGACCGCCGCGCGCACCGCGATCCCTCGCGCAACCGCTGCCGCCTGATCAATTACGTCGATGCCGCTGCCGTGCTTGGAGATCACCTGGAGGTTTTCCGCCGCGTCCATGATGCGCGCGTTGATCTTGCCGTAGCGCACGATGATCGCGACCGGCTTGTGGCGCATGCACAGTGCGACGATATCGTCTTCTCCCGGCTGCTTGCCGGCGAATACGACTTCGAACCCCGACAGCATCGCAAGCGCCTCGGGCGCGAGATCGGCGGCGGTGACGAGCACCACGGGTTTGTTCGCGACGCCCTGCATCACAGCGCCTCCCCTTCGGCCAACATACCGGCGGCACGCAGTTCTTTTTCGACCCACGTGGGACGCAACTCGCCTCTCGCGATACCGGCGATGCGCGCGGTTTCGCCCGCGAGCTTCTTCGCCGCGAGATCGATAATACGTGCGACGTCGGCGCGCGGAATCACGACCACGCCGTCTGCGTCGCCGACGACCAGATCGCCGGGATTGACAGTCGCGCCGCCAACCGACACCGGGAAATTGACGCGACCCGCGACACTCTTGGTCGGACCGCACGGATTCGTGCCCACCGAAAACACCGGGAAGTCCCACGTCGCCAGTTCGTGCGAATCGCGCACGGCGGCGTCGATGACGAAGCCCGCGAAACCGCTTGCTCGCGCTTGCGCCGCCATGATTTCGCCGATCAGCGCGCAGCTCTGGTCGCCCTTGCCGTCAACCACGATGACGTCGCCGGGCTTCGCGATGGCGAGTGCGGCATGGATCGCGAGGTTGTCGCCGGGGCGCACTTCGACAGTGACCGCCGGTCCCGCGACCTTCATGGCCGGTGACAACGCTTTCACGCGACCGTTGATCGTGCCCCGCCGACCGGCGACGTCGGCCAGGATCGCCGCCTGAAATTTGCCGGCGGCGGAGACGAGTTCGGGCGATACGCGCTCGATGTCTCGATTGATGGAAGTATGTCCTGGGGGAATCGTGCTCATGAAAGCGGCCTCACATAGTGTGTTGTACTGTGTGCAATGATGCTGTACATCATGAAACGACTATACCGCTCGTGTTTTGGCGGAGACCATCGGCGTTTACCCTTTTACCATGTGCAACTGCGTTTTACTGTGTACAATCCTTAATCACGCAGTGACCGGAGATCAAGACGATGGGAAATGAAGGGGTGGCCGCTGTCGAGAAGGCGCTTTCGCTGCTCGACTGTTTCAAGCCGGGGAAGGAGAAACTTGGGCTGGCAGCGCTCGCGCAGGCCTCCGGCATGCACAAGACCACCGTGTATCGCCTCATGAACTCGCTGGAACGCATGGGCTACGTGGTGCGCGCCGAATCGGGAGAATACTCGCTCGGCGCGCGATTGCTGTATCTAGGCAAGCTCTACGAGCAATCGTTTCATCTATCGACGATCGTCGAACCTGCGCTGCACGCGCTTGCCGCGCAGACACGGGAAAGCGCATCGTACTACGTGCACGACAACGGCCACCGCCTGTGCCTCTTTCGCGCCGAGCCATCCGAAGGCCTTCGCGAAACGCGGCTTCCGGGCACGGCGCTGCCGCTCGACGACACCGCGATCAGCCAGGTGATCCGCTTCTGGGGACTCGGCGAGCCGATCTACGATACGCCGCCCGCGTTTCCGCTGTTCACGTCGGGCGCACGCGACGTGCACACCGCCGCGTTCGCCACGCCCGTGTTCGGTGCCGGCGATCGTTTCATGGCCGCGCTCACGTTGTCCGGGCCTGCATCGCGCCTGAGCGCCGCACACGAAACCGGCGAGCTGATCGAGCCGCAATTGCGTACGGCGTCGGAACTGTCGAGAAAGCTTGGGGCGAGTCTCGCGTTCTGTGAGCGCATGTACGCGCGTAGTTGATGCTATGTCGACGCAGAACGGCGACGTCCGGCGGCCTTACGCGTGACCGGCTGCGCCGGCAGCGTCGCGCCCAGCAGCGCGCTCGCGTTGGAGGCTTCCTCGTAGAGAGCGGCACGCAGCTTGCGATCGTCGACATCGAAATCGCCGATTACACCCGAGAGCGTGAGCACGCCGACGAACGCATCGTCGACACCGAACAGCGGCATCGCCATCGACGCGAGCAGCGGATCGCCGACCCCGGACGACGCGCTCACGTTTTCCACGCCCTTATTCGCCAAGGCCGCCGCCGTACGGTTTTCAAAGCGCGCGAACGCCTGCCCCGACGCGGTCTTGTCGATCGGGCGACGCGTACCCGCGCGGATCGACACACGCACGACGCGATCCGGTTCCGCGCGCACGAGACACGCGCGCGCGTCCCCGTCGCGCACATAGACGGATGCGCTGTGACCGGTCGTATGCATCAGACGATCGACGATCGGCCGCAGCGTCGCGACCAGATCGATGCCGCCGTCGAACGCCTTGCCCAGCTGCGATGCCTTGACGCCCAGCCGGTATGCGCCGTTCGCTTCCTTGTGCACGAAGCCGCGTGCTTCGAGCGAGAGCATATAGCGCAGGATCACGCTCTTGAAGAGGCCCGTTTGCGCTTCGAGATCGCTCAAGGACCGCGTGCCCGGCTTGCCGAGGAACGCTTCCAGCAGGAGCAGGGTCCGATCGACCGCGGCGACCGAACGGTCGATGAGTTCGTCGTCGCGGCTCATGCTTGTTGCCATTGCTCGGAAGCGCCGACTCTCATCAGCAGGTGCGGGCCGAGCTCGTCGAGCGCGTTCAGGCCGAGCAGACCGAGGTTGCGCTGTACCTCCGTGCGAAGAATGGCGATTGCATGATCGACGCCGGCTTCGCCCGCGACCGCCGCCGCATAGTTGAACGGCCGCCCCACGAACACGAAATCGGCACCGAGCGCGAGCGCCTTCAAGACGTCCGTGCCGCGCCGGATACCCCCGTCGATCATGACCGGCATCTGCGCACCGACCGCCGCGGCGATCGCCGGCAGCACACGCAGCGGCGCGACCGCGCCGTCGAGCTGGCGCCCCCCGTGATTCGACACGATGATGCCGTCTATACCGTGATCGCAAGCCGCGCGTGCATCGTCGGGAGCGAGCACGCCTTTGATGATCAGCGTGCCCTTCCACTGTCGGCGAATCTCGTCGACATGGGTCCAGTTCAAATGATCTTTCGCGCCGAAATCGCGGGCTACGCGGCCCGAAAAAATCGGCGCTCCGCGCGTGGCATAGGAATTTTCAAAGTGCGGCATGCCGTGCTTCACAAGCGTCTTCACCGCCGTGCCGAACAGCCAGCGCGGGTGCGTGAGACCATCCATGGCCAGGCGCAGGCTCGGCTTGAGCGGCGTCGAAAAACCGGCGCGAACGTTGTTTTCTCGATTCGCGAGCACGGCCGTATCGACAGTCAGCACCAGCGTCTGGTAGCCAGCGCGTTCGACCCGCTCGACCAGCGCATGGATTTTCGCGGATTCGCCGGGTAGATATGCCTGGAACCAGGTTTGTGGGGCAACTTGCGCGACCGCTTCGAGCCGGATCAGCGACGAGCCACTCATGATCATCGGAATGCCGGCGCGTTGTGCAGCTTGCGCGAGCACCAGATCACCGCGATAGGCGGAGAGCGCGGAAATACCCATCGGCGCAATGCCGAACGGTGCGGACCATGTACGACCGAACAACGTGGTGGACTGCGAACGTTTCGATACGTCGCGCAGCACGCGCGTAACGAAACGGTACTCGGCATAAGCGCGCTGGTTGTCGTCGAACGATTCGTTGCGCTCGGCAGCACCGCCGATGTAGCCAAAAATCGGTCGTGGGAGATGCCGTTGCGCCCCTTGCTCGAAGTCGTCGAGCGATAGGTAACGGCGCAAGGTTTTTTGCGGTTTTGGTGGTGTCAATGTTTGGGGATTCGTCTGGGCCATATAAAACCATAACATCGTTATGATTTCTGCCAACCGATGACAACGGACTGCCTGCCATCCACCCAGCCGGCAGTCTTCAAAGCTAAAACGGCCGTTTAGTCGTGACGGCCCCAATGACTGTTCGTGTGGTGTCGCTGCCTAAAAAATGTCACGCTCGGGTCACGCAGCGTAGGGCTGCAGCGAGCCGCGCGAGGCCTCGATTCAAACCGGGCGCTTCAGGCATGCGCTCTGCTTGCTCATTACAAGCGCTCGAGGCGCTCGTACGAACGAGCACGGGCCGACGTGGTGGTTGACCAATCCCGGGTCTCTTTAGCACGCCTCATGACTAGCTCGTACAACCTTCCGCTGGTGGCGCTCTCGATCGTGCTTGCGACGGCGATGTCTTTTGCTGCGGTCCGACTCGCCCGAGCTCAACTCGCGAGGCCGAGGCGAGCGAGCGCGGTGTGGACCGCAGCAACGGCGCTGGTGCTGGGCACGGGCATTTGGTCGATGCATTTTGTCGGAATGCTCGCCTTTCGGTTGCCGATACCGATCGGGTATGACTTCACGACAACGCTGGCGTCCTGGGCGGCCGCCGTCCTTGTCTGTTGGTTCGGACTGACGTTCGTGCTGGTGCCGAACCCGACAGCAAGCGGCATCCTTGTCGGTGCGCTCTTGATGGGTTCGGGAATCGCCGTGATGCACTATTCCGGCATGGCGGCGATGGAGATGAGCCCGTCGATCCAGTATCGACCTGTACTCGCCGCGCTATCGGTAATCATCGGCATCGCGGCGTCATACGCTGCATTGCGCGTGCTCATCGGCTTACGCACTCTCACGCAAACATTTACCAAGGACGTGACGGCCGCAGTCCTCATGGGCATCGCGGTGTCCGGCCTGCATTACGTCGGGATGGCCGCCGCCGAATTCCCACCATACTGCGTGAGTCGAGCCGCGAATGGGTTCGACCAGCGGCAGTTTATCTTCGAACTGGTCGTGACCGTCCTGGCCGTGCTCGGCGCAGCATTGAGTGCGGCGCTGTTCCAAGCGCGCGAAGAAGCAACCTTTCGTGCGATGGAACAGGAGCAGCGGCTTTCGGTTACGACAAGCCGCCTCGCGGAAAGCGAGCAACGATTCAAGGCGGTGCAGGACGTCGCCGTCGATCCTTTCTTCATCCTCACGCCCGAGTCGGATGGGGGAGCGATCGCCGACTTTCGCTTCAGCTACGTCAATCCGGCCGCGCTCCGGTTTTGGCAACTTCCCGCGGCGGACGTCATCGGACACAGCTACGCGAAACGGTTCCCCACATCGCTGGCCAACGGCCTGTTCGCCATGTATGCGCGGGTCATGACGACTGGGGAGCCGGCCACCGTCGAGCAGGAGTACGTAGGAGATGGGATCTCCGGATGGTTTCGGATAAGCTGCGTCAAACTCGTCGACGGGGTCGCAATCGCGTTTTCGGACATCACCGACCGCAAACGTTACGAGCAAGCGCTTCGCACGTCTCGCGAGGAGCTGCGGCGGCTGTCGGCGCATGTCCAACACGTGAGGGAAAAGGAAAAGGCCCATATCGCCCGCGAGCTACACGACGATCTGGGCCAACAGTTGACTGCTTTGAAGATGGCGGCATCGCAGTTGGAAAATACCGCTCGTTCGGATGGAGCTTGGCCCCCTCAAGCCCTGAGCGATATCTACGCGATGATCGACAATCTCGTCGCATCGGTCAGGCACATCGCGGCCAACTTGCATCCGGTCATGCTGGAAGATCTTGGGCTGATCCCGGCGATCGATCACTTAATCGACGATTTTTCCGCGCGCTACGGCATTCGCGTCGTTCGTCATATCGATCAAGACGCGATCAATTTCAATCACCAATGCCGCAACGATATATTCCGGATAGTTCAGGAAGCATTGACGAACGTGGCGCGGCATGCGGATGCGAGCGAAGTCGTAGTGGAGATCGCGCGCGAAGATTCACACTGCATCGTACGAATCGTCGATAACGGACGCGGTGCGTCGAACCAGGACCCGAAGCGGTCATTCGGTTTGTTGAGCATGCGTGAGCGCGCCACGATGCTTGGGGGCGAAGTTCGCATTAGTACCGACTCCGGATCCGGATTCGCCGTGACCGCGATTTTGCCGCTGTCTAGTTTGCAGGCGGAGTGATGGGACTGGCGGGGAACGAATGGCATGCAAGGTCCGCGGCGTCGACGGGCACTGCTATCTCACCGAGTTGATGGCAGCCGTGTCCGGGCAGTAAGTCGGTATCAGCGGGGAATTCGTTGGTAGGTCCACGCTTACGCAATCAACTCGAAGCGAATGTGCTTGCCGAGCGCTGCCGCTGCGCTTGCAAGCGTGGTTAGCGTCAGGCTTGTGTCTGCGGCGTCCAGGAGCCGATTGAGCGCTGCTCGACTGGTGCGCATACGTTCCGCCATCGCCGTTTTAGTCAACTTCTGCGCCTTCATTTCCTGCTCGATTTGCCAAGCGATCACCCGCTTCATGGCGGTTGCCGTAGCTTCTTCCAGCATCGCCTCTTCGGACAGGAAATCGTCGAAGCTGCTTCCGATGTGCTTGTTTGCCATGACTGACTCCTGGGTTAGCCGCCCTTCAGTTGGTTCAATCGCTTGCGCCACAACTCCTCGTTGCTGACTCCGGGAGGAATCTTCATGTCTTAATCGATCACATTTTCCCGCGCCGAATCATATAGATCCCAGTTTTGCAATCGATCAGCGATTCGGCGACACGCTTCCGCCCCTCTTCCACGACGCCTAATTCACCCCCTCAAGACGCCGGCATCAAATCAACCCGGGTAGAAGGCCCGTTATCCTTCATCCCCTCCACTCCGAAATGCGGCGCGACAACCTCCAGCCGATTCGCATCAATTTTCTGACTCAAATACTGCCGCACGTGCTGCGCGCGCTGCTCCGCAAGCGCATGCAGGCTCGCATCATTAACGGGCGCGTGATAAGCAAGCGCTCGCTTCATATCCTCATCGGGCAGCGTCTTCGTGAGCCCGACGAAATTGCGCGGCTTCTGAAAATCCGCGTCTTTATACGCCTGCGTCAGATAACGATGGTATTCGTCCGGCGTCACGGTAACCGCGGCCGGATCCGCAGCCGACGACGCTTTCGCCTTCTGCCGCCGAACGAGATCGTCGACGTAAGCCATCTGCAGTCCCGGCATGTCCACGTTTTCATCGGCGCGGCCGCTCAACTCCAGCTTCACGGCCGGCCTCTCGCTAAGCAACTTGACCAGCGTATCAAGCTTCTCGCGCGACGCATCACTCAATGCAGCCGAGCCCGGTGCAAACGCAATGTACTGCAGATGCTCGGCGCTCGCGTTCCCATCACCGCCCGCCCCCAATGCATTAGCCAATAGCGAGAACGGCGCGGTGACGGCCCGCTCGATCAAATGCTTCACCGCGCCCCAAATCACGCTGCCCAAGCTGAACTGCGGATTCGACAGCGATCCGGAAACCGGGATATTGACGTCGATCTTGCCGTGCGAATCCTTGAGCAGCGCAATGGCGAGCCGCACGGGCAGGTGCGTTTCGGTGGTGTTATCCACGTGGTCGCCGAACGTCAATTGGTCAATGACGAGATGGTTTTGCGCCGTCAGTTGATCGTTTTGCAACTGGTAGTGCAAATCGACGTTCAAGCTACCCTTCACGATCGGATAGCCCGCGTACTTCAACGAGTACGGAGTGAGGTTCTTCAGCCCGACATCGTGCGCGCTCGCCGTCAGATCGAGCGCTGGCTTCGAAGCCAGCGGATTGGCCGTGCCGCGAATCGCGATCGGGCCGTTGTCCGCCAAGCTCGCGCTAATATCCACCGGGGCCGGCGCGGCAACGTCCGTACCAAAGGTGCCGATCTTGCCGGTGATATCGACCAGGTCCGCCGTGTAATGCGGCTGAACGAAATCGTCCGTGTAATTCACATGACCCTGCTGCAATACGACCTCGCCGATCCGCGCATGAACCGGCATCGAAGGCGTGCTCGGCGCATGCGTTTGCACCTGCGCCGTGCTGGTCGCGGATTTCGGTTTGTCCGTCGTCTGGTTCGACGCCTCACGCTGCTGGGAAAGCACGTCGTTCAGATTGAGCTTGCCTTGCGGATCGAGCAGCACCCGCCCGAAAAAGCGCGCGAACGTCACTCGCGCGATGTCGAGATTCAACCCACGCGCGTCGTAGCGCGCATTGATGCCGCCGATTCCCAACGTGCCCCAACCGGCGAGCGGCGAACCGTTCGTGCGGTCGAGCAAACGCACGTCGACGAGCGCGGCGTATCCGCGGTAGGCATACGACGCCGCGCCGTTCTTCGGGATCGTCGCCTTGACGTCGCCGCGCGCATTGAGCCCCGCGCCGGCGATCTTCGCATTGAGACTCCCGCCGAAGTACGGTTCGAGCGGCGCGAGATCGAGCCGGTTCGCTTCGACCTTCAACGTGGCGTCGAGCGGGCTAGGCACGACGTTGCCGTCTAAGTTGAGCGCACCTTTGCCGTTCAGCGACGCCTCGAGCTTGACCGCCAGCGGGCGGCTCAGATCTTCGGTGACGTTGCGCACATCGAGTTGGAGCGGTGCAAGGTGTAGCTTCGCGGGACGTGGCGCCGCTTCGTCGACGAGATCGGCCGCGCCGTCCTTAACCAAGAGTTCGCCGATCCGATAGCGCCAGCCGGGCTGCCCGCTTTCAGCCGTATGAGCTGACTTCGGTTTGCCTTCGGCGACCGGCTCTTTAGCGTGGGACGCGCGCCCGTGTTCCGCGACACGGGCCTCGCTTGACGAGTGCGGCGGCTGGGCAAGCTCGGCGAGACTGATGCGGCCGTCCTTATCACGCGCGCCGGAGACGGTCAGCCCCGTTGCCTCGATTCGTTCGATTTCGGCCGAGCGCGCCGCCAGATCCACGTTCTTAATGGCGATACGCCCTTGCGACAACGCGACAGCCGGCGCCGCGCCTTTCGCCGCCGCAGCGCTGGCCACCCTGAGCGAGCTGAGCGTCACATCGCCCGCGCCGACATGCAGTTGCGTCGCCGCGCTCGACCAGTCGGCATCCAACGAGAGCGCCGCGCCGAGCGTGCCGTCGGCCAGACGCGCGCCGGTAACGCCGTCCAAGTACGGCTGAGCCACCGGCAATGCCAGGCCGTCGAGCTTAAATTGAACGTCGGCGCGTTTTGCGGCCAAACCGAGCGCACCGCTCGCGTCGATCGTCCCGCCTTGCTTCAACGCTGTCCGGACCACATAACGTGCTTTCTCGGATCCGAGCGTCGAAAAATCGTCCAGCGTCGCTGCCAGCTTGGTCAAATCGAGCGACACGGGCCGCTGCGGCACACGGTCCTCCAACGCGATGCTGCCGTCGTTCAGGGCGAAATGCTTGATGGAAAGATCGAGCGGCGTCGACTTGTCCTGACCCGCGGCGGCTGGTGCCGAAGCAGCCAAAGCGGCCGAAGCCGGGGCCGAAGCAGCCGAGGCCGCCGAGCTCGGCGCAGCGGAGGCCGCAGCCGGTTGAGGCGGCGCAGCAAACGCACTCGCGATACTCAATGCCCCCGAGTGCTCGCGCGTGAGATGCAGCGACGGCTGATCAAGCCGGATTTCGTCGAATCGATACACGCCGGCGAGCGGCTCGAGTCCGGCCGCCGATACATGCAGCGCCTGCGCCGAAAAGAACGGCGCGTGCGAGGTCTCGTCGATGCGCGCATCGGTCAAATCGGCCGTACCCGAGACGGTCAGCGCGGGCTTATCGGCCGACATGACGAACCGCAGCTTGAGCGCCCCGGCAAGCCGGCCGCTTTGCACATCGAGCGGCAGCTTCGTCGGCAAATACGAAACGAGGCGCGGCACGTCCAGTCCGCTGAACGTCAGCGTCACATCCGATTCGCGCGACTTGGCGAACGGCTTCGTCTTGCCGGCGATCACGATCGGGCTGCCGTCAACGCGCGCCGAAAAACGCGGATCGACGAAGATGTCGGTCTGCGACGGCAACGTCGCGATAAACGGCACGCCCAGCGACAGTTGGTCGAGCAAATGGCGCGCGCCAAGCAATCGGTCGTCGAATGCGATGCGGCCGTTTTCGAGGGCAATGTTCGAGACCGAGAACAACGCGGGCCCCGTTTGCGGCTGCGAGGGCTTGGCAAACTTCTCGGCGATGTCGGTGAAGTTGAAACGCTGCGCGTCGTAGCGCACGACGTTGACGGCCGGCGAATCGATCCGCAACTCGGTCACGATCGGCGCGAAGCGCAGCAGCGTCATCCACGACGCGCGCACGACGAGCCGCTCGATCGCCGCGAATTGCCCGGCGCCGCCGCGCTCGGAAACGCGGATGCCGTCAACTTCGAGCCGCAACGTATACGGATTGAGCACGACGCGCTCGATCGTGGCGGGCCGATCGAGCGCCCGCCCCAATTGCTGTTCGGCGACATGCCGAATCAACGGCGGCGCCGCGAAAAAGCCCAGCAAGCCATACAACACCACGGCGATCACCACGCCGATCGCCGTGCGGCGAGCGCCGCGCGACCCCAATTTGTCCTTCAGGCGGCCTACCGCGCCACCCTTCGGTTCGCTCGTCATCGAACTACTCCAGTCACGCTCGTCTCACCCGCCGTTGCCACGACGTCCTCGGTTCATCGCCGCTTGAGCGGCGGCGGCGCCCAACTACCGTCCGTGGCCGACGGCTGTGGCGCATAGAGGCGCATCACGAGCTGGAAGGGACCCTCCGGCGCGGGCAGCCAATTGGCCACATACGCGCGGCCCGGCGATTTCGACGACACGAAGATGTCGACCGAACCGTCGCGGTTGCGCCGGATGCGGTCGTGCGAGTCGATCGAACGATGCGGCAGGTGTCCGGAGACCAAGGCGCCGTCGGGCGTGTACGCCGTAATCGTCCAGTACGCGCGGGCGGGCGGCAGCGTCTTGCGCGTGAAATGCATCACGTACTCGTTCTTGCCGTCGAGCGGCTGTCCGTCGGCGTCGACGGATACGGCCGGGAACGCCTCGTCCTGTGCGCTCGCCGCGCCCGCGTGCGCGAAGGTCGCGTAGGCGCGCAACGCATAGTCGTCGCGATAATTACCCGTGCCGTCGCCAGCCCAACTCCAGCCGTTACCCGAGACCGCATTCACGGGCGGCGCCTGCACGCGCTTCACGCCGTCGGCCACGCCCGCCGCGATCGCACCGGCGGCACCGTCGGCGAAATGCAGCGGTTGCCCCGGCTGCACGCCAATATCGGCCAATTCCTTGAGCGCGTGGCTGTCGTCGGCATCGGGCGGGTTGTCGCGCATCGCATCGGCCAGTTTGCTGAAAAAAGCGTTCGCATCGAGCTTGGTGACGGCCAACGCGTTCGCGGCGAGCCCCGTCGACGCTTCGGCGACGCTCTCTTGCGGATCAGCCGTCGTTGCATGGGCTGCCACACGCTCGTGTTTGCCGCGTTTGGCTCGCGCCGCATGATGCTCGTGATCCCCGGCGGCATAGGCCGAGAGCGGCGCAACCCGCACCTCGCCGAGCAGCCGGCGTGCCCACGGCAGCTCACGCGCGTCGAGCGCCGCGATGCGCACGCCGAGCCACAAGTTCTTACCCGGCGCATCGACACGCTGGACGCCCTGCGGCAATTGGCCGTCCCAGCCCGGAGGAACCAATGCGATCGTCTGCGGCTTCGGGGCCCCCGTGCGCGCGTTGGCGCCCGGCCCGGTCGACCAAACGACGTTCGTCCACATGTCCAAGACGCGCGCGTCGAGAAAGCGCCCATGCGTATTAGGCACCGAAACGAGCACAGGCTCTTGCGACAGATCGAGCCACGCATTGGCGGACAACGTATCGACGTCGGCCAGCGGCGGCAAAGGATCATCCGCCGTTTCGGTCGTCGGCATCGGGCGCAGCGTATTGAGCGCCGCCCCCGTATCGGTGCCCGCGGCGGCCAAGGCCTGTGCACGGGCCGTCGCCATGACGACGAGCGGATAACCGAACACGTAGGAATCGACCACTTCGTCCTGCGTCCACCCGCTCGCGCTGGGCGGCGGCGCCGCCTTTTGCGGCGCGGCGCAACCCGCAAAGACAACAGCGGCAACGCATGCCAGCCAGGAACGCGCCCCCATGGGAAGGAATGCTTTTCGAGTTTTTGTTTTCATGTGTACGATCTGTTGACCAGGTGTCCGGCGCGATACCCGCCTGCACCATTGTTTCGCGCCCGATCCGGCCGGGACCTCGCGCCGCGTCGATTCTTCTGCTTCGAATCGCGAGAGCGTTTTATCGTATCCTCGCCCGCGAAGCAAGGACTCGCCCACACCCGAGCATAAAACGTTGGACCCGCCGGTACAGTACCGCGGCCCGAATGAGTTCGAGCGGGTCCCATTATCTGCCCGTCGCATCGTTCAAACGAACGGGCTTCG
This sequence comes from Trinickia diaoshuihuensis, assembly GCF_003390925.1. Classification (GTDB taxonomy): domain Bacteria; phylum Pseudomonadota; class Gammaproteobacteria; order Burkholderiales; family Burkholderiaceae; genus Trinickia; species Trinickia diaoshuihuensis. The sequence goes on from NZ_QUBS01000010.1 coordinate 56,219, forward strand.
ACGCAGCGCGGCCGAGCGGAAGGCATGCTTGACCTTCCCATCATGGGAAGGCTAATAGTGTTTCTCATTCCGGCCACAGTCCGCTCTTGTTCACCGTTCGAACCATCATGACAGACCTCTCCTCCCCTAGCGGCGCCGGCGTCTCGACCGCCGAATTGGATATCGAGGGCATGACGTGCGCCTCGTGCGCGGCGCGTGTGGAAAAAGCGCTTTCGCGCGTGCCGGGGGTCACCGGTGCCTCCGTCAATCTCGCCACGGAGCGGGCGACGGTCCATGCCGCCGCCACGCTCGCGGCCGCCGACGTGCAGCGGCTCGTCGATGCGGTCGTCGGCGCGGGCTATCAAGCGCACCCGGTCGCAGTCGAACAGGAAGCGGCCGGCAGCGGGCCTTCCAGCGGCGAAGGCTCGCGGGCGCAACAGGCCCGGCGCGAGCTCCGGGCGGTCGCGCTCGCCGCGGTGCTCAGCGCGCCGCTGATGCTGCCGATGCTGACGGCGCCGTTCGGCGCCGAGCGGGCGCTGCCCTCCTGGCTGCAATGGGCGCTGGCAAGCGTCGTCCAATTCGTCTGCGGCGCGCGATTCTACGTTAGCGCCTATCGCGCCGTCCGCGCGCGCGCGGGCAACATGGACTTGCTCGTCGCGCTCGGCACGTCCGCCGCTTACGGCCTGAGCGTATGGCAGACGATCGCCCATCCGGACGATACGATGCATCTATATTTCGAGGCATCCGCCGTGGTCATCACGCTCGTGCGGCTCGGTAAATGGCTGGAGGCCCGCGCCAAGCGCGAGACGACCGATGCGATTCGCGCATTGGCCGCGCTGCGCCCCGAGCGCGCCTCGATCAAGGACGAACGTGGCCACGAACGGGAAGTGCCGCTCGCGCAGGTCCGCGTCGGAACGATCGTGATCGTGCGGCCGGGCGAACGGGTACCCGTGGACGGGCTGATCGCTGCGGGCCGCACGCATGTGGACGAATCGCTGATCACCGGTGAAAGTCTGCCCGTCGCCAAGGGCCCCGGCGAGCGCGTGACGGCGGGGTCGGTCAATGGAGAAGGATCGGTCGAAGTGACGACGACGGCGACCGGCGCCGAGACGACGCTGGCCCGCATCATCCGACTCGTGGAAAGCGCGCAAGCGGAGAAGGCGCCGATACAACGTCTCGTCGATCGGGTCAGTGCCGTGTTCGTGCCCGCCATTCTCGTGCTCGCGGCGGCCACGTTCGGTCTATGGCTGCTGGCGGGCGCGCCGGTGCAGACCGCGATTCTGAACGCCGTATCCGTACTCGTCATTGCATGCCCTTGCGCGCTGGGCTTGGCGACGCCGGCGGCGATCATGGCCGGCACGGGCGTCGCCGCGCGCCGCGGCGTATTGATCAAGGACGCGGAGGCGCTGGAACTTGCGCAACGCGTGTCCATCGTTGCATTCGATAAAACGGGGACGCTGACCGAGGGCAAGCCGAAACTCGTCGCATTCGAGCCGTTCGGAATCTCGCGCGAGGAAGGTCTGGCGCTCGCCGCCGCCGTGGAACGCAACAGCGAACATCCGCTCGCGCGCGCCTTGTTGACCGAATACGAGGCCGGTGCGGCCTCGCGGGTGCCGCACGCCGAACGCCCCGCCTCGTCCGCGCTGCCCATGGCCGCGCATGCGCAAGCGGTGGCGGGTCGAGGCATGCAAGCCGAGGTCGGCGGGCATACGGTCTGCGTCGGCAACGGCCGCTGGCTCGCCGAGCTAGGCGCCGAGCCGGCCCCCGAAGCGAACGCTCGCGCAAGCGAACTCGAGGCGGCCGGCAACACCGTGTCGTGGCTCGTGCGCGCAGGGGGCAACGGCGCGCCGGCGGAAGTACTCGCTTTGATCGCCTTCGGCGATAGTGTCAAACCGACGGCTCGGACCGCCATCGAGCAACTCGCGGCGCGCGGCGTCAAAAGCGTGCTCGTAACGGGGGACAACCGCGGCGCCGCCGCTAGCGTGGCCGCGGCCCTCGGCATCGACGAGGTGCACGCGCAAGTGCTTCCGTCGGACAAGGCCGGCATCGTCGCGCAATTGAAGGCGCGCGCCGGAGCCGTCGTGGCCATGGCCGGCGACGGCATCAACGATGCGCCGGCGCTCGCCGCCGCCGACATCGGCATCGCGCTTGCCACCGGGACGGACGTCGCCATGCATGCGGCCGGAATCACACTCATGCGCGGCGATCCCGCCCTCGTGGCCGACGCGATCGATATCTCACGCCGCACGTATCGGAAGATCCAGCAGAACCTGTTTTGGGCTTTCGTCTACAACTTGATCGGGATTCCGCTGGCGGCGCTCGGCCTGCTAAACCCGATGCTGGCCGGAGCGGCGATGGCGTTTTCGAGCGTCAGCGTCGTGACGAATGCGCTGCTGCTCAAGCGATGGAAGGGCGTGGAGCGATAACGAGCGGCGACTTTGAAGTCCGGCGCCGCCGCGAGGCGGCTCGTCGCGATCAGCGAGCGGCGGGCTTTGCCTTCTCTGTTTTCTCGGGTTTGTCCGCCTTCTCCCCCCTGTCTTTGAGACGCCGCGCGTGAACAGGCTTCACGCGGTGGTGCTCATGGGGCACGGACGCCTCCGGCGTCGACGCTGCTTGGGCCGGAGAGGGGACCAATGCGGCCAATGCCGACGTGCTGCTCGCCAAGCCGGCCAGCGCGGTTTGCTGCTCGGCGAGAGCCGACTGCGTTTTTTGTTGTTCGGCTTGAGCGCGATGCGTGAAGCCAATGAGCGCAACCGTCTGCGCGACCGATACCGCGAACAACAGTACGAACCCGCCCAGCGAAAGCCCAAGCCAATGACGCGTGCGGCGCCAGCGTTCTTGCGCGGCCATCCGCTCTTGCGATAGGGCCTCGCGCAGCGACGCCACCGTTGCCGCAAGCTCGGCCGGCAGCGCGGGCTCAGAGGGGCGGGCGGCGGTGTTCGCAGCTTCTGTTATCGGAGGAACAGCGGCAACCGGCGCGGTTTGGGTCGATTGCGCGGCCGAAGCGGCAGGCGCATCGGGCGTAAATGACGCAGCGAACGCAGGTGCCGCGTTGGCTAGTCGGTCTGCCTCCACGGACGCCGGCGGAGCGCTCGGACGTGCCGCATCGGCAGCCCTGCGCGGCGCCTGCTGACGTACGCTGGCTAGTGCGGCGCCGGGCGAGAGCAACTGGGGCTCGGGCGCAACCTGCTTAGGGGCAGGCGCGACCGGCTTAGCCGCAGCCTGCTTAGGCGTGGACGCAGCCTGCTCGGAGGTCGGCGCGGCCTGTTTAGGAGCCACGGCGGTCTCGACAGCGGGCGCCTTGGCGGCTTCGGCCTCAACAACGAGCGCCTCTGCCGGAGCCGACTTGCCGCGCGCCACACGAGCCACCTGCACCGGGGCAAGCAGGTCCCTTTGGACCGGCACGGGAACAGGGACCGGAGCCCCGGCCTCGGCCTCCACCGTCCCCGGCTCGCTTCCAATCAATGCAAGCGCCTCGGGAGGCAATTCGAAGCCGAGCAGCGTGCCCTGACGCGGATCGATAAGCGGCAGTTGAAGCGCATCGCCCGCCTCTTGCACCGTGGCAGACTCGGGTTCCACCGCCGCGCGCGCGGGCCGGGGAACGTCGGCCGACGAAGCGGCGCGGGCCCGGCCTTTAGCGGTCGAGGAGCCTTTGGAACGGGGGGGAGAGGATGCTGCAAAATCTGCCATGGCGTGTTGATGCGGCTGCGACTAAGCGCGGCTCATTGGTATCGTGGTCGAATCGAAGCGTGCTGCAAACGCGGCATTGTCTCATGATCGAGCGGCCCTGCGGCCCGCATGCGGGCTCGACAGCACAAGAACCGCTACGTGAGGCGAACGGCCGCGCGGCCTGATGGCCCCATTGCCGCCGGTCTCGGCATCACGGCTTCAGTTGCCGCCGTTCGCACCGTTCTCGCCACCGTCCCCGTTATCGGCGTTATCGGTCTCCTCGCGCAGCGTGCGCACCCCCGGCGCACGGCGCAAAAGATCGCACGCCTTGGCGAACTCGTCGACCGGCATCCGCGCGAAGCCGATGACGACATCGTCGCAATCTTGCGCTTCATCGCTTTGCTGGACGATGAACTGCTTGACCCGCTCGCCGCCACGTCCCAGCACCGACCGCAAAGAGTCGAGCGTCAGCGCGCCACGATCCACGCGCAGCACTACCCTTCGCCGCAGCCGCGCCGAGATATAGCGCCGCTCGATCGGCTTCATTCCCGCGAGAATGGCCAAAATGATGACGGTCGCGGCAATCGCCGCCGTATTGAGGCCCGCGCCGACCGCCAGCCCGATGGCAGCCACCGACCAGACGCTCGCGGCCGTCGTCAGTCCGCGAATCACCTCGCCCCGCAACAAAATGGCCCCCGCCCCGAGAAAGCCGATGCCGGAGACGACCTGCGCCGCGATCCGCGATGGATCGAGCACGATATTCGGACGGCCCAGCACGTCGGCAAAGCCGAAAGCCGACACGATCATGACGAGCGCGGCGCTCACGGCGACGAGCATATGCGTGCGTAGGCCGGCGGCCCACGACTGCCGCTCGCGCTCGAACCCGATGACGCTGCCGAGGATCGCAGCCAGGATCAGCCGCAAGATGATTTCGCCGTTACCGAGCATGGTCCCGCCCTCCTTTGTGGCCGCCCGCCCTGCCTGGCGCCGCGGCTTTGCTTTATCCTTTGCGCTTTACGCTTCGTGTTTCGCGCGGCCCGCTTATGGCGCGCGTCGTTTCATCGTCGAGCCAAACCGTAACATGTGCATGTCGATCGACCGTACGATCGCGGCCGAGGCCGCAGCCCTACGCGCGCACTATGTGCAAACCATCCTGCCCATTTGGCGCGGACGGGGCTTCAATAGTACGTCGCAATTACCGTACGAGGCCGTCGGCGCGAGCGATCACGCGCCGCTACCCGTTACGCGCTACCGGGCCATGGCCTGCGCGCGGCAATTGTTCGTGTTTTCGCAAGCGGGCGATGCGGCGCATGCCGGGCAACTCTTTCATGCGATGCGCCGTTATTTTCACGACGAGAAGCACGGCGGGTGGTTTTACAGCGTCGACGCGCAAGGCGCACCCCTCGATACGACGAAGGACTTGTACACGCATGCGTTCGTGATCTTCGCCTGCGCGCACTATGCCGCGGCCACGGGCGATCGCGACGCACTGCGCGTGATCGATGAGACGGCCTCGCTCGTGCAAATGCGGTTCGCCGCGCACGACGGTCTGCTGCATGCCGCACTCGAAGCGGACTTCTCCTCGCCGCGCACCGGTCCGCTGCAAAACCCGCTGATGCACCTGACGGAAGCGTATCTGGCCGCCTACGAGACCACGGGGGAGCCGGGCTACGAATCGGCGCTCGCGCGATTGACCGAGGCTGTCGGGCGCCACTTCGTTCATGCGCCGACGGGCGCGATCGCCGAGTTGCCGATCGGCAGCGCGGACAACCGGCTAGAGCCGGGGCATCAATTCGAATGGTTTTATTTGGTGAAGCGAGCGGGGCCGGTCGTCAGGACCTCGGGGCTCGAGGAGAACCTGGCGCGCGCGTTCGAGTTCGCGCAACGGCACGGCGTCGATTCGCAGACGGGCGGTGTGTGCGCCGCGCTAGACGAAAACGGCGCGATCAAGGACGCGACGCAACGGATTTGGGCGCAAACCGAATATTTACGCGCGCTCGCCACGCGGGGTACCGCGCAAGATTGGGAAACGCTGGCGCTGCAAATCCCGCGCTTCCAAGTGCGCTTTCTACACGCGCGCGGCTGGTATGAGTGCCTATCGCCCACGGGTGAGGTCGCGCGCGCCGACATGCCGTCCACGACGCCCTATCACCTCGCCACGGCTTACGCCGCGTTGCCCGTCTAAGGCTAAGAATCCGGGATGGGGCCCCGCGCTAGCGTGGCCCGCATCTTTGCAGCCGCCCGACCGCGGCCGCGGAGATGTATCAATAGGCGAACATCGGCTCGCTGGCGGCGGCATGCGCGGCCGCCGCGAACTTCGCGTCGCCGAGCACGGCCGGCGAGATCTCGAAGACCGAGACCGCTTCCTTCAACTGACGGGTCTGATCGTGCAGCGACGATGCGGCCGCCGCCGCTTCCTCGACGAGCGCCGCGTTTTGCTGCGTCATGCGATCCATTTGCACGACGGCCTGGTTGACCTGGTCGATACCTGTGCTTTGCTCGTGCGACGACGCGCTGATCTCCGCCATCATCTGCGCCACGCGCGAGATCGAGCTCGACACCTTCTGCATCGCTTCGCCGGCACGCTCGACGAGTTCCGATCCGCCTTCGATCTGCGCCACGGATTCGCTGATGAGCGCCTTGATCTCCTTGGCCGACTGCGCGCTGCGTTGAGCCAGGCCGCGCACTTCTCCGGCCACCACGGCAAAGCCGCGGCCCTGTTCGCCGGCGCGCGCCGCCTCGACGGCCGCGTTCAATGCGAGGATATTGGTTTGGAATGCAATGCCGTCGATGACGGTAATGATTTCCGCAATGCGATCGGAGCTTTGCGCGATGCCGCGCATCTTGTCCACGACGCTATCGACGACGCTCGTGCCTTCGGACGTCGAGCGCAACGCATCGTCGGCGAGCGAGTTCGCCTCGCGCGCGTGTTCGGCGTTTTGGCGCACCGTGGCCGTCAACTCTTCCATGCTCGACGCGGTTTCCTCGAGCGAAGCCGCTTGCGTTTCCGTACGTGCCGATAGATCGGCATTGCCCGTTGCGATTTCGTCTGCACCGATGTGGATCGAATCGGCGGCATCGCGCACGGTCTTCACCGTCTGCGCCACGCTTGCCTGCATACGCGCGAGACCGGCAAACAGCCGGCCGATTTCGTTCGTGCCGCGCGAGGCGATCGGCTCGACGAGCTTGCCGCGCGCAATGCGTTCGAAGTGCCGGCCGGCTTCCTCGAGCGGGGCCACGACGCCGCGTTTGAGCGCCGCATAGACGGCGGCCGTCCCGGCCAGCAACGCGACGAGGATCGCCATGCTCACGCCGCGAAACATCGACAGACGCGAGTCGATCGAGTCGAGCGATGCCTGGCTTTGCGCATCGCCGAATTGCGTGAACGCATGCTGCTCGTTCAGGAAGGCATCCTGCATCGATTGCGTCGGCTGGTCCATGAAGGACTTCACGTCGTTGTTGTCCAAGTACTGGGCAAGCTCGCCGAGTGCCGTATGCAGCGTTTTGTATTTCTCCGCCAGCGCGGCCGCGTGCGCGCGGTTCTCGTCGCTCGTTTTCGGTGCATCGGCAAAGCGCGCGAACGATTTATCGGCAAGGACGAGTTGCTCCCGCGCGTGTTGCACGATTGCGGTCGGTTCAGCGCCGCCGCCCACCATCCGCGTTCCCGCGCGCGACAAGTTGATCCGCGCGTCCATCAGATGCTGCGTCGTTTCGTTGACGGCGTTCACTTGCACGAGCGCGACGTTGGCCAAATCGCCGACGTCATGATGGGTACTCGTGAGGAACCAAAATCCGATCCCGCCGGTCACGAGTTGCAGCAGGCAGAAGGCGGCCAGAACGAACAACAGGCCGGAGGCGAGCTTGATCTTGCTGAACATCTAGAACATCCGAAAGAAAAACGAAAGGTAAGCCGATACGGCAATCGCTAGGGTTTACGGCAATTCCCAAGATTGCTTGAGGACTTATCGCGGATCGCGCGACGCATTGCGACCCGGCGGGCCGGCTGGGGCCGCAACGAACAAAATGCCTACTTGCTTGCTTGACGCGACACGGCAGGCCTTCCTAGAGTTGAACGCGACACCACACGGGGCACTGTCCCGAAGGGGCTTCGGATGACCGATTTCTTCGATCTGGCGCGCGGCGCGCTGCACGCACAGCCCTTCAGCATGCTGCTCGGCACCGAACTCGTGGAGATAGGCGAGCGCGAGGTGACGCTACGGCTACCGATTCGCGACGAGCTGCGCCAGCAGCAAGGCTTCGTGCATGGCGGTGTCACGAGCTATCTGGCCGACAACGCCCTGACCTTCGCCGGCGCACTGGCGCTTGGGCCGCGCGTGGTGACGGGCGAATACAAGATCAACTATCTGCGCCCGGCGGTGCGCGGCACGCTGCTCGCGCGCGCGGAACTCGTCTATGCGGGCCGCGGACATGCGATTTGCCAGTGCCAGGTATTCGTCGTCGACGGCGAGAAGGAAACGCTGATCGCGATGGCTCAGGGTACGATCAACCGCGTGGGCGACGGACCGAACGGCTCGCCGCCGCACGGCGAGGAGCGCGCCTGACCGCGCACGCCCGCCACCCGTCATGAACATTCAAAAAACGTTGAGGAACAACGATGATCGATCACACCGGCGTAGTGGTCAGCGATTTCGAAAAGAGCAAGCGCTTTTACCAGCAAGCGCTCGCCCCGATCGGATACGCCATGCTGCGCGAGTTTCCGGCGGCCGTAACCGGCCACACCGACGTAGCTGGGTTCGGCGCGAACGGCGTCGCCGATTTCTGGATTAGCCGCGGCACCCCGAACGTGCCGGTCGTGCACATCGCCTTTCGCGCGGCCGATCGCGCAACCGTGGATGCCTTCCATCGCGCGGCGATCGCCGCCGGCGGCAAGGACAACGGCGCTCCGGGCCTGCGGCCTCACTACCACCCGAACTATTACGCCGCGTTCGTTCTCGATCCGGACGGACACAATATCGAGGCCGTCTGCCACGAGGGGTGATTGCCGAACGCCGTGCTGGATCGGCACGACCCAGGCGCGCTAAAATAGCGGCCCTTCAAAAAAGCGCACACAGCCTCGCTTGCGTGCGCCGTCGTTCGATCCCATGGCAAAACTTCTGACTGACACCGAATTCCAACGCTTTTCCGAACTCCAGCAAAAGCAAGCCAGCTTCACCATCACGAGCGAAGAAGCCGATGAGTTGCGCGGCATCGTCGAGCGCGCGCAGCAAAAGCGCGACGATCGCGCCGCCGCGATGCAAGCCATCGAGACCCATATCGCTCAGTTCGAAATCACGCCCGACGAATTGTTCTCGCCCGAGCAGATCGCCGAGGCGGCCCGCGCCTACGGGCTCATCGCCGCCACCAAGAAGGAACGCACGCTGCCGCCCTCGCTGACGCACAACGGCAAGACCTATCAGTGGACGCGCGCGCTGCCCGACGACATTCGCGTGCCCTTGTTCGATGCCTTCAAAGCGGGGCAATCGATCAAGACGTTTCTCGCCACGCCGAAGGACGCGGCACGCAATGCGGCCACGATCGCGCGGCTCGAACGCGAAACGGGCGCCGTCTACGCCGATGCATGGCTCGAGGAACTCGCGATCCAGCGTGCGCTAGTGGACGAAGCCGCGGCGAAACTCGCCGCCTAAGTTACGGCTTCGGCGCGTCCTCGCGCAGCGGCAAGCGCACTTCGACGACGGCGGGATCCGCCGTCGAATGCATCTCGAAGCCCAACTTCTTGACGAGCCCGAGCATCGGGGCGTTTTCTCTCAGCACCTCGCCGACGATCGAGCGCGTGCCACGCGTGCGGACATAGGCCACCATTCGCTCCATCAGCATCCGGCCTAATCCGCGCCCCTTCAAATCCGAGCGCAGCGCCACCGCGAACTCGGCGGCCTCGTTGTCGGGATCGGTAATCGTGCGCACGACGCCGAGCGTGACCGTTCGCCCGCCCTCGTCCGCCGTCGCGATCAACGCCATCTCGCGGTCGTAGTCGATCTGCGTCATGCGCGCGAGTTGAGTGTGATCGAAACCGCTCACCGCGCCGAAAAAACGCAGGCGCAAGTCGTCGGGCGTCATCGCCGCAATGAGCGCGCTGTGGGCTGCCTCGTCTTCGGGCCGAATCGGCCGTATCGTCAAGCGCCGGCCGTGCCAATCGACCGTCTCCTCGAGTTGCCGCGGATACGGCACGATCGCGAGCCGCCCGCGGACCGCCCCGAGCGTGATACGGGGCTCGATGAGCCGGACCTGCGAGCGCGTGACGCGTAGCACTGCCGTCAAGCCAACGATCGGCTCGACGCCGCATACGGCTTCCGATAGCGCCGTCAGCGCATCGAGTACGGGTCCGACAGGTGCGACGCGTGCATACGGGGACCGGGAAACGATCTCGCGCGCCAGCACCGAATTGAGCGGCGGCAAACCGTAGGCGACGAATGGGGCGGACAATCCGTCGGCACCCGGCGCGACGAACTCGAAGACGGGACCGAAATCGGGATCGTCGCGCAAATTCACCGACACATCGACGACATGCTCGTCTTCGTCGCTCGCCTGCCGCACGGCGCACGACTGCGTCGCATCGACGATGAGACCGAAGCAGCGCAGCATCCCCGCCGCATCGTCTTCCACCAGTTCCGTCCGCCCCGCCGCGAGCGCTGTCTTCGCCCGCGCCTGCACCGCCTCGATCGAAGCCGGTATCTGGGCGGGCAAGCCTTCGGGAGTCTGCATCAGCAGCTCACGGCCGAGCCGGTAGTCGACGAGACGCGCGAACGCGCGTGCGAGCCGGTGCGGCGTCGAATGGACCGCGATCCCGTGCGCACGCAACGCATCGCGGGTGGGTTCGTCCACGCCGCCGAAGAAACAAGCCAGCAGTCCGCGGTAGGCGAACCGCTGCCGCTCGATCAACACGCGCGCCACCTCGGCTACGGGCGCACTTAGCGTGGATGCATGCACGACGAAGGCCGTGCCCGTATCGCGGTGCGGCGCGAGCGCTTCCAGCGCAAGCCCGAAATGCTCGGGCGATGCGTCGTTGCCGAGGACCAGCGGATTGGCGGGCGCGGCATGAGGCAGCGCTTTGGCCACGGACGCCGCCGCCTCGGCGGGCCACTGCGCGAGGAGGGTGCCCGCTTGCGCGAACGCATCGGCCGCCAACGCCGCGACGCCATGATCGCCGGTCACGAGCGTGGCCGACGAACTGGCCGCGATACGGCCGACGCCGAGCGTATCGATTTCGTCGATCAGATCGTCGAGCGATTCGACGCGCACCATGCCCGCGCGCCGGAACGCCGCGGCGAACAGCCCATCGCGAGGATCGGCGCGTCCCGTGCGCAGAACCAGTAAGGGCTTGTTGCGCGCGGCGGCGCGTGCCGCCGACATGAACTTGCGCGCCGCACGTACGACCGAGAGTTCGAGCAAGATCGCACGCGTGCCCGGATCGCTCGCGAGATAGTCGAGCACGTCGCCCGCATCGACATCGGCCTCGCCGCCCAGCGCAATCGCATGAGAAAAACCCAAGGCGCGCGCCGCGGCCCAGCCCAACACCGCGTTCGTCAACGCGTTCGATTGCGAGACCCACGCCACACCGCCCGCCCTTACCGTAGAGGACGGCGCGCCCAAGTGGGCATTGAGCGCCGGCGTGACGACGCCCACGCTGCCGGGCCCGACGATGCGCAGCAAGAACGGCCTGGCCGCCGCCAGCGCTCGCGCGAGATCGGGCGAGGCCGCCTCGCGCTTCGTATCGCTGACGATGATGGCCGCGCGCGTGCCGAGCCGGCCGAGCTTCTCGACGATCTCGGGCCACGTCGGGCTTGGCGTGCAAATGAGCGCAACGCTCGGCGGCTCGAGCAAATCGGCCACGTCGGTGAAAACGGCGCATCCGTCGAGATCGGCGTATTTGGGATTGACGGGCCAGACGGGACCTTCGAATCCACCGGCCAGCACCTGGCGCCAAACTTTCGAGCCGACGCTTTCCGGCCGAGCCGATGCACCGACGACAGCGACCGATTTCGGCCGGAACAAGACATCGAGATTGCGAACGGTCATAGCTGCGCACACCTAGCGGAAAAGAAGAAGGAGGAGCCGCGTCGAGCGCCGGTTGCTGTCCCGTTAGCATAGGCGATGCCGCTGCATGGTGGGCAGCGGGCAGGCCCGCTTCAATCGAGCGACTTCCGGAAACGCAGCACGCTGGCGGTCAACATCGCGAACGCCAATAAGCCCATGGCCAAGAACTGCGGCCACAGCGCGGCAAAACCGACGCCTTTGAGAAACACCGCGCGCAGCACGACGAGAAAATAGCGCAGCGGATTGAGGTACGTCAGCCATTGCAGAACGCGCGGCATCGCGGAGATCGGAAACGCAAACCCCGACAAGATAAAAATCGGGTTGACGAGGAAAAAGTTCAGCGCGAACGCTTGCTGCTGCGTGCGGGAGAACGTCGAGAGCAGTAAGCCGAGGCCGATCACGGCGAACAGGAACAGCATCACCCCAGCCGTCATGACGAGCGCGCTGCCGACGAACGGCACGCCGAACCAAACGATGCCGAGCGCGGTCACGAGCGCCACGTCGCCGAGACCGATCAGGAAAGAGGGAACGGTCTTACCGAGGATGAATTCCACGGGCCGAATCGGGCTGACCATGATTTGTTCGAGCGTGCCCACTTCGCGTTCGCGCACGACGGCGAATGCGGTGAGGCTGACCACCTGCAGCAGCGTCAGCGTACCGACGACGCCGGGAATGAAGAACCATCGATCGTCGAGTCCGTCGTTGAACCAAGGTCGCTCGCGCATCGCCACCGAAACGGCCGGTGGCGCGATACCCGCGCGCGCGGGCCATGCGGCCGCCACGCGCTCGCTCTGGTATTGGGCCACGATGCTACTGACGTAGCCGAGCGCGATCAGCGCCGTATTCGAGTTCGTGCCGTCGACGAGCACTTGCAGCGGCGCGCCGGCGCCATTGCCGAGCGACTGCGCGAACCCCGCATGGACGACGATAGCCACTTGGGCCACTCCCGCGTCGAGGTCGTGCGCGATCTCTTTTTGCGAGCGCGCGAAATCGACGATGTCGAAACGGCCGTTCGCCGTAAAGCGGGCAATCAAATCGCGGCTCGCTTGGCTGCCATCCAAATCGAGCACGGCGGTTGAAACGTGGCTGACGGTAAACGTCGCCGCATACCCGTAGACGAACACCTGCATCACGAGCGGCACGACGAGCCGAAAAAGCGCCCACCGGTCTCGCTTCAATTCGAGAAACTCTTTGACGAGCATCGCGTAGATGCGTTCGAACATCGACGGCTCCTACTCGGATTCAACGCGGATTCAGTCGAGGTGCTTGCGAAACGCGCGCACGCTGAGCCAGCCGATGACGAGCGCGTACAGCCCGAGCGCCGCGACCGACGGCGCAAGGTCGATCAACGTGCTGCCTTTGAGAAACACCGACCGCAAGATCGTGACGTAGTAACGGGCATAGACGATCAAGGTGACCGCGCGAATCGGCGCCGGCATTTGCTCGATGGCGAACGTGTAGCCCGAGAGCATCGTCGTCGGCAGCATCGTCAGCAGCAACGCGACTTGGCTCGCGCCGAGCTGGCTGTGGATACGCACCGACATCAAATAGCCGATGCCGAGTACGACGAGCGTAAATAGCGCCGTCGTGGCCGCCAGGGTAAGCAAGCTCCCGCGGAACGGCACATGAAACCAATAGACGGCGCCGACGATGCAAAAGACCGCATCGGTAAAACCGATCGCGAAGTAGGGAATGAGCTTGCCGAGCATCAGCTCGAGCGCCGTGACGGGCGTCGAGATCAACTGCTCCATGGTGCCGCGTTCCCATTCGCGCGCCACGGTCAAGGACGTGAGTTGCGCGCCGACGAGCGCAAGAATCACGGCGACCACGCCCGGAATAATGAAGTTGCGGCTGTCGAGCCCCTCGTTGTACCAAACGCGCGGTTCGAAATCGACGCTGCCCACCGCTGGTACGGCCGTGCCATGCTCGGCCGCCCAGCGCGCTTCGAACTCGGCCGCGGTTTTCGCGATGACGCCTTGCGCGTAGCCGATCGCGATGTTGGTCGTGTTCGTATCGGTCGCATCGAAAACGGCTTGTACCGGCGCGACGCCGGTCGTGGTCAGCACGCGGGTGAAATCGACCGGAATCGTAACCACGCCCGCGCAGCGCCCGCGGTCGATCGCCTCGCGCACAGCGCGCTCGCTCGTCAGCGCGCGCTGCGGCGCGAACCAGCCCGAGGCGACGAAACGCTCGACGAGGTCGCGGCTCGCTTGAGTATGGGCCTCATCGCGCAGGCACAGCGGCACCTGCCGGATATCGAGACTCACGCCGTAGCCGAGCAGCAGCATCTGCATCAACGGCATCAGCAGCGCGATCGCGAGGCTGCGCGAGTCGCGCCCGATTTGCAGCGCTTCCTTATAGGCGATGGCGAACAAGCGGCGCGGCTTCATCGGCCCGCCCCCTGCGCACGCGCCGGGATGCTCATCGATGCCCCCTGTTCGGCGCCGCGCGAGACGAGTTGCACGAACACGTCTTCCAAGCCCGGACGAATCGGCATGAATGCGCCCGCCTCGATTCCCTTGCGGGCGAGCCACGCCGGCATGGCGGCGGCGATCGAAGCGGCGGGTGCACCGGGCGCATCGGCCAGCAAAACATGTAGCTTGTCGCCGAAAATGGCCGCATCGAGCACACCCGGTGCGTCGCGCAGCGTGGCGACGGCCTCGCCCAGCGCCGGACAAGCACACTCGAACAACTGCCCGCCCAATTGCTCCGCGCGCAGTTCATTGGGGCTGCCGACGGTGATGAGCCGGCCGGCATCGATCAGCGCGATGCGGTTGCAATACTCGGCCTCGTCCATGTAGTGCGTGGAGACGAGCACCGTGACGCCCTCGCCGGCCAGCTCGTGAATGAGATCCCAAAAGCGCCGCCGCGCTTGGGGCTCGACGCCCGAGGTCGGTTCGTCGAGAAACAGCACGGGCGGCCGATGCAAGATTGCAGCCGAGCGCGAGCCGCTGTCGCCAGCCGCCCGCCAACGTCCGCACGAGGGCATCCTCACGCCCTTCGATGCCGGCCATCTCGATGGCAAAGCGCATCCGCTCGGCGAACACCGCGCGCGGCACGCGGTAAATGCCCGCGAAAAAGCGCAAGTTCTCGCGGCAGGTCAGATCGCCGTACAGCGAGAACTTTTGCGACATATAACCGATGTGAGCGCGCACTCTCTCGGGTTCGCGCGCCACGTCGAAGCCGGCCACCGACGCCCTGCCCGCGCTCGGCGCGAGCAGGGCGCACAACATGCGGATCGTCGTGGATTTACCGGAGCCGTTCGGCCCGATGAATCCCACCACCTCGCCTTTCGCGATCGCCAGATCGAGCCCGTCCACCGCCGTGAAATTGCCGAAGCGCTTGGTCAGCGCGCGCGCCACGACGACAGGCGGTGGCGAGGACGGGATGCTCATGACGCCTCTCCGACCAGTGCGACGAATACGTCTTCGATACCCGGCTCGACGGTTTCGACCGTCGCCTGATCGATCGTCGCGGCGCTTAGCCGCGCCGTCAGTTCGGCGCTGCGCGATAAATCGTCCACCCGCACATGGACGCGGTCGCCCATCGACAACACGTCCAGCACGCCCGGCGCCGTAGCCAATACATCGCGGATAGCGCGCGGCGCGGCGCCCGAGACCGACAGCAACGCACCTCGCACGCCGCGTTTGAGCGCCTCGGGCGTCGCGCAATCGCGCACCTCGCCCGCGTGCAGCAAAGCAAGCCGCGAACAGCGTTGTGCCTCGTCCATGTAGGCCGTGGACATGACGATCGTCACGCCCTGTTCGCGCAACCGGTAAAGAATGGCCCAAAAGTCTCGTCGCGAAACGGGATCGACGCCCGTCGTCGGCTCGTCGAGCAGCAACACCTTCGGCGTATGGATCAGCGCGCATACGAGCCCGAGTTTTTGTTTCATGCCGCCCGACAACTGCCCGGCCAGACGCCGCCTGAACGGCGCGAGTCCGGCCGCATCGAGCAGTTGCGCCATGCGTTCGCGATAGCGCTTGCGCGGCACGTCGAACAGCTCGCCGTAGAAGAACGCGTTCTCGTCGACGGTCAAATCCTCGTACAAACCGAAACGCTGCGGCATGTATCCGAGGACGGTTTTCGCGCGCTCGGGGCCGGCGGCCACGTCGATTCCTTCGAGCAGGATTCGCCCCGCGTCGGGGTGCAACACACCGGCCAGCATGCGAATGAGCGTCGTCTTGCCGGCGCCGTCGGGCCCGACCAGACCGAAGATCTCACCGCGTTCGACCACGAGCGTCACGTCGCGCACGGCGTGCAGCGCGCCGAACCGGCGTCCGACGTGCTCGATGACGACGGCAGCCTCGCTCATTGCCCGCTCGCACGCGCCACCATCGACGCATCCGCCGGCATGCCGGGCAGCAGCTCGTGCGTCGGATTGTCGATATCGATGCGGATCCGGTAGACGAGCGTGACGCGCTGCGCATGCGTCTCGACGGTCTTCGGCGTGAACTCCGCACGCGGCGAAATGAAGCTCACTCGCCCGCTGTAGATTTTGGCCGGATAGGCATCAGTGCGGACATCGACTTGCTGCCCGAGCCTGATTCGGCCGACGTCGGGTTCGTTCACGTAGGCACGCAGCCAAACATGATCGAGTTCGTCGAGCGTGAAGAGCGCGACGCCGGGGCCGGCCAGTTGCCCCAGTTCGGCTTCGCGCACGGTAATGACGCCGGCGAACGGGGCTCGCAGCTCCGCGTAGGACAGGGTCGTTTCATCGAGCGCGAGCTTGGCGCGCGCCGCCTCGACGTTGGCCGCCGCCAACACGACGGCGTTGCGGGCCGCATCGACGAGCGCCTCATCATGCGCGAGTTGCGCCGCCGATTGCTCGCGAGCTGTCAGTGCGAGATCCCGGGCTTGCTGCGAGAGCGCCCGATATTGGGCAAGCGTATCGGCCCTCCTGTAGTCAAGCCGCTTTTGCGCGAGATCGAAGCGATCGCTGACGACGCTGCTTGTCGCCGCCGCGAGCGTGCTGCGATTGGCGTCCACCTGCGCCGCCTGCACCGCGAGGCTCGCCCGATCGATCTCGACTTGCCGCCGGTAAATGCGATCGTCGAGCCGCGCGAGCAGGGTGCCTTGCGCGACGCGGGCACCTTCGTCGAACGGCAGGTAGACGATGGGCGCCTGCACTTGGGTCACGCTGAGCACGCTTTCGTGGGCCTCGATGTTGCCCGATACGATGATGCGCTCCGGCGTGGCGGTGCCTCGCAACAGTGACGACCAATGCCAGGCCCCATAGAGACCGGCGGCGATCGCAAGCGCAACGAGCGCCCATATGGGCGCCGAGTTTGCGCGCAACCGCGCGCGCCAGCGCGGGACGTTGTTCTGGGCCATGGGGCCACTGTACGTAGGCCCGGGAAGCGATCGTTTGACGGGGGTCAATGCCAGACCAGTCAGAGGCCTGTCGACGAGACACCTTCGTCGAAATTTTGGCGTCCCCCTCACCGCTACGCTGAAAACGTTATGCGCATAAATGTTATATTGCAGCATAACATCTTGGAGACCCTCGCATGCATTTCACCGATCAACTCGCCGCGTTGCGCGCGCGACGGCGCATGAGTTTGGCCGCGGTCGGCGAGATCGCCGGCATGGCCGTACCCAATCTCTCCACGGTCTTGCGCGGCCGTGGCGGCGACACGAAAGCCTCCACGCTCGAATCGATCGCCTCCGCACTGGACGCAACATGGCTGCTCGTGCCGAACGAATACGTCGAGGCGGCGAAGCGGGCGATGGAATCAACGGCAAAAAGGGTCATCGCCCCCGATGCCCCGCAGCGCCGCACGATCGAAATATCGTCGACGAAGAAGTAGCCCGGCATCATCAAACGGACGGCCGCGCTCGTTCACACGCTGACGACGATCTTCCCGAACTGCGCGTTCGATTCCAAAAAGCGATGCGCGGCGACGATCTCGTCGAATTCGAACGTCTTCGCAATCACGGGCCGCAGCGCCCCCGAAGCGAGGTGTTCAAGCACGAAGGCCTTAGCCGCCGCGAGTCGCGTAGGACTACTAATGACTTCATGAACGAGGTAGCCGCGCAGCGTCAGCGTCTTGGCGAGCACGTCGAACAAGGGAAATGGCGTGGGCTCTTGGCTGAGCCCGCCGTATTCGATCAAGATGCCGCCGCGCGCCATCGCGGCGGTTAGCGGCTCGAAGATCGGGCCGCCGATCGCATCGAAGACGACCCGCACGCCTTGCACGCCGGAAATGTCCGTCAAGCGCGCGGCCAACGCCTCCTCCTCGAACGCAACGACATGGGCGGCGCCATGCGCGAGTAGGGCCGCGCGCTTCGCCGAAGTACGCGTCACGGCGATGGGTACCGCACCCGCGGCATTGGCAATCTGGATCGCGGCCAGCCCGACGCTGCTCGACGCCGCCGTCACAACGACGAATTCGCCCTTCGCCAACCGCGCCAGGTCGATCAATGCGCCGTAAGCGGTCAGCGAGGACATCCAGACCGCGGCTGCCTCCTCCCAACTCAGCGAGACGGGGTGCTTCACGACAAGTTCGGCCGGAAACGTCGCTCGCTCGCCATAGGCGGGCCAGCGCGCCATCGACAGGGGCGGGACGACGCTGACCGCATCGCCGGGCGAGATACCCTCCACGCCGTCTCCGATCGCCTCGACAAATCCCGCCGCCTCGAGGCCAAGCCCCGACGGCAGGGTCGCGGTTTCAATGTAAGTGCCTTTGCGCAGCAGCGCCTCGGCGCGATTGAGCCCAAGCGCCTTGACTCGTATCCGGACCTCGCCGGGTTTCAGTGGGGCCAACTCCAGTTGCTCGATCCGCAGCACTTCGGGACCGCCATGCTCGTGAAAACGAACGACGCGTGTCATATCGACTCGAAAGTAGTTGAGTTGAATACACTATGCCTTCGGCTTCGGCCGAGAAAAATCGCGCGATGACAAGACAGTCATAACTGGGAGTTTCGAATGATGGATCGCCTGACCAGCATGGCCGTGTTTGTGAAGGCCGTCGATTTGGGCTCCTTCGCGGCGGCGGCCGACGCACTGGACCTATCGGGACCGATGGTCGGTAAGCATGTTCGGTTTTTGGAAACGCGGCTCGGCGTTCAGTTGCTCACGCGCACCACGCGGCGCCAAAGCCTGACCGAATTCGGGCGCGCGTTTTATGAGCGTTGCCGCCTCGTCCTTGCGGAAGCCGATGCCGCCGAAGCGCTTGCGGCAGACCAGCGCTCGGACGCGCGGGGCAAGCTGCGTGTCACGATGCCTGTGCATTTCGGCCGACGTTGCGTCGCGCCGATCTTGCTGGACTTGGTCCGGCAGCATCCGTCGTTGGAACTCGATTTGTCGTTCAACGATCGTTTCGTCGACTTGGCGGAAGGCGATTACGATCTTGCGATTCGGACGGGAGATCTCGACGACAAGGCCGGTGTCGTGGCTCGCCGCATCGCGCGGCAACGGATGGTCGTATGCGCCGCGCCGTCTTACCTCGAAGCGCACGGCAGGCTGAGCCGGGTTGAAGAGCTTGCCGAGCACGATGGGCTCGTTTATCGCCGCTCCGGCCGGATTCGACCGTGGCTTTTTCCTCGCGACGACGGCACCGTGGATGAACTGATCCCCCTCAACCGCGTGCGCCTCGACGACCTCGATGCCATCGCGGACGCCGCCGCGAGCGGTCTCGGACTCGCCTGGCTTCCGTCGTGGCTCGTTCGCGATCGAATCGCGGCGGGCACGCTCGTTCGACTCGTGCCGGAACGGCGCCCGTTCCTGTACGACGCATACGCACTGTGGATGCAAACGCCGCATCTGCCGTTCAGGGTACGGCTCGCGGTCGACACGCTCGTTGCGCGGCTTGCCGATCTGATGGATTAGGCTGCGAAACGCGGACCGCTTGCAGCGCCCCGCATTCGCGCCCCACCCTCAAAGATTCTTCTTGAACGGCGCGCCCGAGTGCTCCCGCAGCTCGTTGAAGACGATATTGGGCCACGCCTTTTGCGCCACTTCGATCTCGGAGATATGCGATGCGAGGTAGGTGGGCGCGTTGGCGGCATCGAGCGCCATCCGAGCGGCATAGGCATCGGTGAAGCGGCGCAGTTCGGCCGGATCGCTGCAGGTCACCCAGCGCGACATGCGATAGCGCGCCGGCATGATGCGCACATCGACCTTGTACTCCGCCGACAGCCGGTGCGAGACGACTTCGAACTGCAATTGCCCCACCGCGCCGAGGATCATCGAGCCGCCGTGCGCGGGACGAAACACCTGGATCGCCCCTTCCTCGCCGAGTTGCTTCAACGCTTCGCCCAGTTGCTTGGCGCGCATCGGATCGACGACTTCGACGGTCTGGAAAATTTCCGGCGCGAAAAACGGCAAGCCGACGAATTGCAGCATTTCGCCTTCGGTCAGCGTATCGCCCAAGCTCAGCGTGCCGTGATTGGGGATACCGATGATGTCGCCCGGGTAAGCCTCGCTAACCGTCTCCCGGCGTTGCGAGAGGAAGGTGACGACGTTGTTCGCGCGAAACGTCTTGCCCGAACGCGTGACCTTCAGCGCCATGCCGCGCTCGAACCGCCCGGAGCAGACACGGATGAACGCGACGCGGTCGCGGTGCGCGAGGTCCATGTTCGCCTGCACCTTGAAGACCACGCCCGTGAATTTCGGCTCGTCCGGCTGCACCGGCCGCTCGACCGCCATCCGCATCGACGGCGGCGGAGCCAGCTCCACGAGCGCGTCGAGAATTTCCTTCACGCCGAAATTGTTGATTGCCGATCCGAACAGCACCGGCGATTGCTGACCGGCCAAGAACGCCTCGCGATCGAACGACGGCGTGGCCGCACAGATCAGATCGATCTCTTCCTTCGCCTTCTTCCACGCAAAACCGAAGCGCTTCTCGCCTTCCTCGTCGCTCGGGGCCGAGAGCGTTTCCACCGCGCCGCCCGCCGTATCCTGGCCCGCGCGGAACACGCGCACCTGGTCGCGGATGATGTCGTAGACGCCCTGAAACTCCTTGCCCATTCCGATGGGCCAGGTGAACGGCACGGCGGAGACGCCCAGATGCTGCTCGATTTCATCGAGCAGATCGAGCGGCGCGCGCACTTCGCGGTCGAGCTTGTTGATGAACGTGACGATCGGCGTGCGGCGGCTGCGACACACCTCGAGCAGCTTCAGTGTCTGCGCCTCGACGCCGTTGGCGCCGTCGATCACCATGACCGCCGCGTCCACGGCCGTCAGCACCCGGTAGGTATCCTCGGAGAAGTCCTCGTGACCCGGCGTATCGAGCAAGTTGATGACGGCATCGCCGTATTCGAACTGCATGACGGAACTCGCGACGGAAATACCGCGCTGCTTCTCGATTTCCATCCAGTCCGAGGTCGCGTAGCGATTACTCTTCCGACCCTTCACCGTACCGGCGATTTGAATCGCGCCCGAAAAAAGCAGTAGCTTTTCGGTGAGCGTGGTTTTCCCGGCATCGGGGTGGGAAATGACCGCAAACGTGCGGCGGCGCTTGAGTTCGGCGACTGACATCGTATGAATGGGACTTTCGGTATTGAGCGGCGCGGGGGCGATGATACACGTGTCGCCCCGTGCACGCCGAATGCCGCGGCCCATCGGCGGTTTTGCGCGGCTCCGAACGGCTCCGCGCAAAACCGCTCCCGAATGCCCTCACCGATCCGGTGCCGGGCAAGCACCCATGGATTACAGCGAGACGGCAGCCGGGCGGCCCAGCGTCCCGAGGGTATCGTCGGCCGCGCGAGCGGTGCCCGCGCCGGGCCGGCCGATGGAGTAGTACTCGATGCCGAGCTCGTCCATCGCCAGCGGTTCGTACAAGTTGCGCCCGTCGAAGACGATCGGCTGCTTGAGCCTCGATTTCAAGCTATCGAAGTCGGGGCTCTTGAACGCTTTCCACTCGGTCATGATGACGAGCGCATCGGCATTGGCCGCGACATCCATTTGATCTTCGACGAACGTCAGGCGGCCCAGCGCTTCGGGTTCGCCGCGCAGGTCGGCGGCGAAGGCGCGCTGCGCCTCTTTCAGCGCGACGGGATCGAACGCCACCACGCGCGCGCCGCGTTCGAGCAGCGCGGCGATCAGCACGCGGCTCGGCGCTTCGCGCATATCGTCGGTGCCGGGTTTGAACGCCAAGCCCCACACGCCGAACAAGCGGCCGCTCAAATCCTGACCGAAGCGGGCGACGATCTTATTGACCAGCACTTGCTTTTGCACGGCGTTGACCTCGGAGACGGCATCGAGAATCCGCAGCGTCTGCCCTTGTTCCTGCGCCGTTTGCATCAACGCTCGGACGTCCTTCGGGAAACACGAACCGCCGTAGCCGCAACCGGCATAAAGGAAGTGATAGCCGATGCGCGGATCCGAGCCGATGCCGCGCCGCACGGCCTCGATGTCGGCGCCGACGCGCTCCGCGAGATTCGCGAGTTCGTTCATGAACGAGATGCGCGTGGCGAGCATGGCGTTGGCGGCATACTTCGTGAACTCGGCCGAGCGCACGTCCATGAACAGCATCCGGTCACGATTGCGATTGAACGGGGCGTACAGCCGCTTCATCGTCTCGCGCGCGTGTTCGCCCGGCACATCCTCGTCGCAACCGACGACGATTCGTTCCGGCCGCGTGAAGTCCTCGATCGCGGCGCCCTCTTTCAAGAACTCCGGATTGGAGACGACGGAGAACATGGCGTCCACGCCACGTTGCGCCAATTGCTCGGCGACGGCCTCGTGCACCCGGCGCGCCGTGCCCACGGGCACCGTCGATTTATCGACGACGACCGTGAACCCTTCGATATGCCGGCCGATTTCGGCCGCAGCAGCCAGCACGTATTGCAGATCGGCCGATCCGTCTTCGCCGCTCGGCGTGCCGACGGCGATAAAAATCGCTTCGCGCTGAGTCATCGCGCGACGGGGATCGGTCGTGAACGACAGCCTGCCGGCCGCCTTGTTGCGCGCAACGATCTCATGCAAGCCCGGTTCGTGGATCGGGATGCCGCCCGATTCGAGAATGCCGATCTTGTCCTGATCGACGTCATAACAGCAGACGTCGTTACCGACGTCCGCGAGACACGCCGCCGTTACGAGGCCGACGTAGCCGCAGCCGATGATGGTCACATTCATGGTGGTGGCCCTTCAAAGAACAACGAGAAATGGGGCAGCGTCGGACAGGCGAGCCCGCGCCCGGGCCGCCCGTCACCGGCAAAGTGATCATCTGGCGACAACAAAAAGCCGACGGCAAGCGAAGCAAATCCGAAAAAATTCGCGTCCTTGCATGCGCCGGCAATCTTTTCGAATTTTTTTGTGGCAGACGCAAGGGACAGCCCGCGGGTATGCCGCATCGGCCGTTACGGTTTTTTTGTCGATTTACTTCCTGTCACACTTAAACGGTCCCGTTGATTCTCGTGAACGACTGTCAGGCTGATGACTCGTACCGTTTGCCCCGCATTGCCGCGCGCGACGAACGCGATTTCGTCACGCATCGCGCCCGCCGCCGACACACTCATGCATCGGCAGTTGGCGCGATCATCCATGCAAGATTTACAACGATACGTGTCAAGCGTGGAACAGGAGTTCAGGCGGCTTCGTGTCGCCACGACCATCGGGGTGCGCGTGAAGAAGCCATTCCGGCGTCCGGCTGCGAATGATGCTGGGGTCGAGCACACGGGCCGGTTGCGCAGGCTGCGCAGGTTGTGCGGGTGCCGCGGCCAATGCGGGCTCCAAAGCGGCGCTTTGAGCCTCTTGCGTGCTCTGTACCTGCGAGGCGTCGGCAGCGACGGCGCTCGTCTGATCCATGGCTTCCAAACGAGCTTGGGCAGCGGCTTCGTGCCGATCGATCCAATCGCGTGCCCAGTCGAGCGCATAACCTTCGGCCGTTGCATTGTCGGCGAAGCGCGGGCCGATGAGACCCGAGCGCTCGATGCGCCGCCCTTCTTTGACGATCTCGGCCGATGCGCGATAGCTGAGCTGCAACTGTTTGGCAACCGGCTGGGCGCAGGCATGAATCACGTAGCCGCGGTAGTCTTCCGAGCGTTTGGTGACGGCCATCGAATCCACGAGAGGCGCCGGGTCGGGCCGCTCGCTGGCGGCGCGCAATGCGGCGCCCGGCGTCGGCGCGCGGCGCGACGAGGCCACGACAGGCAAATCGCGCCGCACCGTGCTCGCGCACGCTCCGTTCGCGGCATTGCCGTCGAGCGATTCGACCGCTTTACTGGCCGAATGCCACGACTCGGGGTTGGTCCAGAACACGCCTCGCAGACGCGGCGACTCGGGAGCGGGCAGCGGCGCGGCCTTCGGGGTGGTTTGAGCCACGGTGTCCGGCTGCGGCACGTAAGCGAACGTGCGGCCGAATTCCGATAGGATCGCAACGATCTTCGCGAGCGTGCCGTCCGCGAGCCAATCGTCGAAACGGCGTCGGCACGTGGGCCCCGACGGATACCGAGCGGGCAGTTTCGACCATCGCTCGCCGGTCGTCAGAATCCACAGCACCGCGTTCGTCACGACGCGCGGCTCGGCGCGCGGCCGGCCACGGCGATGCGGGTGTACAGGCTCGTCGGCCGCCAGCGGCGCAAGGCGAGCCCACTCGTCGTCGGTCAATTCCTCAAAGAACATGTTTTTCTCCCCGCAGCCTGGCCGGGCTGCGACACTTGGTCAGTCTGGAATGGCCTACTCCAAACGGACCGCCAGGTTGCACAAATTGTTTTGTTCTCGGTTACCGCCAATCAAAATCGCACGCAGTCAGTGCGGCTTTGCCCTCCGTTGAAGCAAAAAAGGCAGTCTCGCTCGTGCTCGGGAAAATAGTGCAGAAAGCATACCATCGCGACGACGTAACAAAAAACATGCCACGCCTAAATGGCCGCGCAGAACTATCGCCCTGGAGCGGATCACTGGCATGCGTTAGCGAATTCTTGAAAGGTGTCCATATTAGAATATTTTTTGCGGACCGCAATCCGGCGATATGTAACGAAGTGATTCCGAAACGATTTCAGGCCTCGTAACGGCGCGCGGAACTGCCATCTCGCGCAATAATTCGCACGCGCAATCGTTTGCGTCAAGCAAACGTACCCTAATTTATACAGAGGCCTCAATTAGTGCTTTTCCGCCACGCGCCTCGACCGCGAGAGGGGCTCACGTCTTCGCTGCCGGTCTGTGGGCTGGGGTGCGGGGATACCGGCATTCTGTCTCAATCGGTCAAATCGAAACAGAAAAAAACGACAGCGGAATATTTTTCACCATTTTCCGGCAGGCGAGACCTGTCTCACGTGGGCAAACTTGGGCAGTCTCTGGGCCGTATGGCAAGTCCACCCGGGCGCTATAGTAATTAGGCACCCGCTCGCTACCCGCCACTCGGGTTCTTTCCTTATGCAATCTTCAGCCTTGACTTAGATTGCCGCCGTGTGTCGAAGCGGTAAATACGGCTCTAATTCGGCAGCAATTCCCTGCTCGCCTAAAAATTTCTCGATATACAGCATTTCCTGTATGTGATACCGAATTGTCGTTTCGTTGGCGGACGGATACGTCTGATGATTGCCGGGCTGGACACCTCGTTTTCTCTGATAAGCAATAAGCCGACGCCTAAAGCGATCGCAGACTTTCGCATAAGCTTCGGTTGTCAATACTGAATCTCGTAAGACCGGCATTGGCTCTCGACGAGCGCGCAACACGTTGCGGACACCCCGTAAGCGAAAGCGGCCGGCCGAGCGTCGCTCGGCCGGCC
>NZ_QUBS01000018.1 GCF_003390925.1 Trinickia diaoshuihuensis
CGTGCCGTAACCGGTGCGCGTGAAGAAAGCCGGAATGCCGGCGCCGCCCGCGCGCAGCTTTTCCGCAAGCGTGCCTTGCGGCGTGAATTCGAGCTCGAGTTCGCCCGACAGGTACTGGCGCTCGAACTCCTTGTTCTCGCCGACGTACGACGAGATCATCTTCTTGATTTGGCGCGTTTCGAGCAACAGCCCGAGGCCGAAACCGTCGACGCCCGCGTTGTTGCTGATACACGTGATGCCCTTGACGCCCGTCTCGCGCAAAGCCGCGATCAACGCTTCGGGGATGCCGCACAGCCCGAAGCCGCCGACGGCGAACGTCTGACCGTCCGCAACGACGCCTTCGAGCGCGGCGGCCGCGCTTGGATAGACTTTATTCATCTGTGTGTCCCTTCCATGATGGAAATCCGACAATCGGATCGGCACGAGTGCAATGGTCGACATCGAACGCAATCGATGCCCATTTTAGTCGTCGTGCGCGCATCCGTTCATCGGCGATACGCGCCGCCACACTCGATTTAATGGCCCAAAGGGTACGATGGTGCGCGCTTACGGCACAATACGCAAAAATACATAAGCGAAAGCCCGCGACATCCGCGCCCGCTTGCCGCGAACCATGCCAAAAATCGATTATCAAACCGCTTTCCATCTCGCGCCGATCGGACTCGTCATATCGCGCGACCGGATTATCGAAGACTGCAACGATGCCGTGGCCGCGATCTTCCGCTGCGAACGTTCGGCCCTGATCGGCCGTTCGTTCGAGGTGCTCTATCCGTCGTCGGACGAGTTCATGCGGATCGGCGAGCGGATCGGGCCGATCATGACGGCGCAAGGCAGCTATGCGGACGACCGGATCATGAAGCGCGCCGACGGCGAACTATTTTGGTGCCACGTGACGGGGCGCGCGCTGGAGCGCCAAGCGCCGCTCGCCGCGGGCGTGTGGACATTCGAAGATTTGAGCGCCACGCGCCGCGTGGCCATCGAGTTGACGCCGCGCGAACGCGAGGTGGCCGCGCAATTGGCCACGGGCAAGACGAGCAAGCAAATCGGGCGCGCGCTCGACATTAGCTCGCGCACGGTCGACATCTACCGCGCGCGCCTCATGCGCAAATACGGCACGGGCAACGCGACCGAACTCATGCAGCGGTTACTGGGTCACTGAGCGGCGATGAGATGCGCTCGGTCGAGCACTTCGCGCAAGCGCTCCGGCAACGGCACCGAGCGGCCGGCCGCGTAATCGATCCACACGCAGCGCGCCGCCCCGCGCGCATAGATCGTGCCCGGGTCGTCGGCGCGGCGCAGTTCGAACCCCGTGTCGAGGCTGCTGCGGCCCGGCTTGCCCACCGACATCACGCCGATCACGTCGCCCGGGTAATGCAATTGCCGCAAAAATTCCATCGAAGCGTTGACGATGACAGGCCCCTGGCCCTCGTCGGCGCCGCCGATAATGCCGATCGACTCGAACCAGCTAATGCGCACCTGCTCCATGTAGCGAAAGTACACGGTGTTGTTGACGTGTCCGAACGCGTCCATGTCGCCCCAACGAATGGGCATCGACATGTCGAACACGCGCTGGTAATCGTTGCTCGTCGCTTCTGCTTGTTCCACTTCTTTATACCTAAGACAAAAAAATCCGGTTCGACGCGACGCGGCCGGTCAAGCAAGGCCGAACCCGTCGTCGGCGGCGATCACCGCGCCGTTGATGAATTGCGATTCGTCGGCCGCGAGCAGCAGCAGCAAGCCGTCGAGATCCTCGGGGCGGCCCACGCGCCGCCGGGGCAGCATCGAAAGCAGTTTCTGCCCCTGATCGGTCGACCAATGGTGATGGTTGATTTCGGTATCGATGTAGCCCGGCGCGATCGCGTTCACGTTGATGCCGTGCCGCCCCCACTCGAGCGCCATCGCCCGCGTCATATGCACGACCGCCGCCTTGCTCATCGAATATAGACCGATCTGCGGCAGCACGCGCAGACCCGCCACGGACGCGATGTTGATGATCCGGTAAGCGGGCTTCTGAGCGGTGCCGGCCGAGCGCATGATCATGCGCTTGGCCACTTCCTGGGCAACGAAAAACGCGCCGCGCGTGTTCGTATCGAACACGTATTCGTAGTCGGCCGGCGTGACTTCGGACAGCTTTTGCGTCGTCGAAACGCCGGAATTGTTGACGAGAATGTCGATCGTGCCCGCCTCGGTCTCGGCGTGCGCCACCGCGGCCTTGATGCTCTGGTAGTCGGTTACGTCGAGCGAGACGACGTGCGCAGCGCCGCCCGATGCCTCGATTTCGGCGCGCAACTCCTTCAAACGGTCCACCCGACGGCTCGCGAGCACGACCTTGGCCCCCGCTTGCGACAGCACGAGCGCGAAGCGCTTGCCGAGCCCGCTTGACGCGCCGGTAATCAGCGCAACCTTGCCTTCCAGATTGATCGAACGGCCCATTCTCGTTCCTTTAATCGATGAAGTTATGCGATGCGCGATCGAACGCGGAACCCGCCGCGAGCGGTACCGCCACTCTACCACGAGAATAGAACGATCGTGCTAATCTTGTTCCATGCGGTTGCAGCGTCCCTACCGTTCGCTGACAATACGAACCCGAAAAAAAGCATTCTAATGGCTAAGGAGCCCCCATGACCCCCGAAAGTCTGATCGAGCAGTACGGCCCGCGCGAGTCGATGGAATACGACGTCGTCATCGTGGGCGGCGGCCCCGCCGGTCTGTCCGCGGCCATCCGCCTCAAGCAGCTCGCACGGGACAAGGGCGTCGATGTCGGCGTATGCGTGCTCGAAAAGGGTTCCGAAATCGGCGCCCATATTCTGTCGGGCGCCGTCATGGACCCGCGCGCCATCAGCGAGCTGATCCCCGACTGGAAGGAGAAAGGCGCGCCTTTGACCGTGGAAGTAACCGAAGACCGGTTTCTCTTTCTGACGGAAAAAGGCGCCGTCAAGACGCCGAACTGGGCGCTGCCGGAGAACTTCAAGAATCACGGCAACTATGTCATTAGTCTCGCCAACGTCACGCGCTGGCTCGGTCAGCAAGCGGAAGCGCTCGGCGTCGAGATTTTCCCTGGATTCGCCGCCGCGGAAGTCCTCTATAACGAAGACGGCTCGGTCAAAGGCGTAGCCACGGGCAACATGGGCATCGGCAAGGACGGCGAGCCGACCGAAAACTTTCAATTGGGCATGGAGTTGCATGCCAAATACACGCTGTTCTGCGAGGGCGCACGCGGGCATCTCGGCCGCCAGTTGAACGCGAAATTCAAGCTCGACCAAGGTGCCGACCCGCAGGTCTACGGCATCGGCATCAAGGAACTCTGGGAGATCGATGCGGCCAAGCATCAACCGGGGCTCGTCATCCATACGGCCGGCTGGCCATTGGATACCCAAACCTACGGCGGCTCGTTCCTCTATCACATCGACAACAATCAAGTGATGGTGGGTTTCGTCGTCGGCCTGGGCTATACCAACCCTTACCTGTCGCCGTTCGAGGAATTCCAGCGCTATAAGACGCATCCGGCGATCCGCACGTTCCTCGAAGGCGGCAAGCGTCTATCGTACGGCGCTCGCGCGATCACGGCGGGCGGGCTGCTCTCGCTGCCCAAGCTCGTATTTCCGGGCGGCGCGCTCGTCGGCGACGATGCCGGATTCTTGAATGCCTCGCGCATCAAAGGTAGCCATGCGGCCATCAAGAGCGGCATGCTCGCGGCCGACGCCGCCTTCGACGCGGTGCAGGCTGGCCGTCAAGGCGACGAACTCGCGGCCTACCCCGAATCGTTCAAGCAATCGTGGCTGCACGGCGAACTCCATCGCGCGCGCAACTTCAAGCAATGGATGAGCAAGGGGCTGTACCTCGGCACGCTGATGGTCGGGATCGAACAGAAGCTGCTCGGCGGCAACGTGCCCTGGACCTTGCATCATCAGCATCGCGATCACGAGATGCTCAAGCCGGCCTCCGAGTGCGCGCCGATCGTTTATCCGAAACCCGACGGCAAGCTGACGTTCGACCGGCTCTCCTCGGTGTTCCTCTCGAATACCAATCACGAGGAAAACCAGCCCGCGCATTTGACGCTGAAGGACCCCTCGGTGCCCGTGAACGTCAACCTGCACACCTATGCGGGCCCCGAGGGGCGCTACTGCCCCGCCGCCGTGTACGAGTTCGTCAAGAACGACGACGGCAGCGACCGGCTCGTGATCAATGCGCAGAACTGCGTGCATTGCAAGACCTGCGACATCAAGGACCCGACGCAGAACATCGTCTGGGTCACGCCCGAGGGCGGCGGCGGGCCGAACTACGCGAATATGTAGGCAGGGACGAAAGAAAACGGGCCGCGTAGGTTGCGGCCCGGTACGGCCCGATACGGTTTACCCGTACACACGTTCACGGGCGCCAAGAGCGCACAAACGATCAAGGGGCGCTGGCAGCAATCCTCGGCGTCGCCACGCTCACGTCGCCGCACTGCGCGCGATGACGCAATGCGTGATCGATCAAGACCAACGCCAACATGGCCTCGGTGATCGGCGTCGCGCGAATGCCGACGCACGGGTCGTGGCGGCCGAAGGTCTCGACGACCGCCGGCTGCCCTTGCTTGTCGACGGAACGACGCGGCGTGCGAATGCTCGACGTGGGTTTGATGGCGATCGACACCGTGATGTCCTGCCCTGTCGAGATGCCCCCGAGTATGCCGCCCGCGTGATTGCCGACGAAGCCCTGGGGCGTCAGTTCGTCGCCGTGGACCGAACCGCGTTGCGCGACGCTCGCGAACCCCGCGCCGATCTCCACGCCTTTGACGGCGTTGATGCCCATCATGGCGTGTGCGATATCGGCATCGAGCCGATCGAACAACGGCTCGCCCCAACCGACCGGGACCCCCGTCGCAACGGTACTGATGCGTGCGCCGATCGAATCGCCGTCCTTACGCAGCGCATCCATATATTCCTCTAGCCGGGGCACGATGTCGGCGTTCGGCGCGAAAAACGGATTCTCGCGGACATGCGCCCAATCGACGAATGGAATCTCGATTTCGCCGAGCGCGCTCATATACCCGCGCACTTCGACGCCGAACTTCTCGCGCAGCCATTTCTTGGCGACGGCGCCGGCCGCCACGGTAGGCGCCGTGAGCCGGGCCGACGAGCGGCCGCCGCCGCGATAGTCGCGAATACCGTATTTCTGCCAGTAGGTGTAGTCGGCATGCCCAGGGCGAAACGTCTCGGCGATATTGCCGTAATCCTTGCTGCGCTGATCCGTATTGCGGATCAAGAGCGCGATCGGCGCGCCCGTGGTAATGCCTTCGAACACGCCCGATAGGATCTCGACCTTGTCTTCTTCCTGGCGTTGGGTCACGTGGCGCGAGGTGCCGGGTTTGCGGCGATCGAGTTCGGCCTGAATATCGGCTTCCGACAGCGCCATTCCCGGGGGGCACCCGTCGATCACGCAGCCGATCGCCGGCCCGTGCGACTCGCCGAACGTCGTGACGGTGAAAAGCGTGCCGAGAGTATTGCCGGACATGGACTTGGCCTCGAGAGTAGTAATGAGCAACAAAGCGCGAGGCGATATTATGCCTCGCCCCGCGGTCGCGCGGCGGCGGCGCCGGACACACGGAACCGCGAGACGCGCGCTAGCGCCTCGCGCCGCGCAACTCGCCCACGATTTCTTGCAGGGCCTCCGGGGTAGCGATGCTCGGTTCGAGCGGCTCGGCAACCGCCAGCGTGAGCCGGCTCATGACACCCTTTTGCAACGGGCGCGGCCAATGCGCATCGCCATGACGCGAGAACACGCTGCCCCATAGCCCGCGCAGCGCCATCGGTATGACGGGAACGGGACTGCGCGCCAGGATTTCCGTGATGCCGTGGCGGAACGTATTCAATTGGCCGTCGCGCGTAAGCTTGCCTTCGGGAAAAATGCAGACCAGTTCGCCCTCGGCCAACGCCGCGGCGCAAGTCTCATAGGCCTTTGTAAGCATAACGGGGTCTTCGTGCGCGGGCGCGATCGGAATCGCTTTCGCATGACGGAAGAGCCAGCCCGCGAAGCGCGTTCGGAAAATCCTGTGGTCCATGACGAAACGGATCGGCCTCGGGCTTTCGGCCATGATCACGACCGCATCGACATAACTCACATGATTGCAGACGAGCACCGCCGCGCCTTGCTCTGGAATGCGCTCCGCATGCACGAGGCGAATTCGATAAAACGTATGCACGAGCACCCATGCGACGAAACGCAGCAAGAACTCCGGCACGAGGGAATAGATGTAGGCGGCGACGAGCACGTTGAGCAGCGCCGTGACCGCGAAAATCCCGGGAATGCTCACGCCGAGCGAGGTCAGCCCGATCGCCATCAATGCCGAGACGATCATGAAAAAGGCGTTGAGAATGTTGTTCGCGGCGATGATGCGCGCCCGGTGCGTGCTCTGGCAGCGGCTTTGAATCAACGCGTAAAGCGGCACGCTGTAAAACCCGCCGAACATCGCAAGCAAGAACAGATCGGCCAGGATGCGCCAATCGCGCGCGTGCACCAGGAACTCGGCAACGCCGATCAACCGCCCCGTGGACGCGAAACCGCGGCTCGCCCAGTAGAGATCGAGCGCGAACACGCTGATGCCGATCGAGCCGAGCGGCACGAGCCCGATTTCGACGCGCCGCTTCGAAAGCCGCTCGCACAGCAGCGAGCCGGTCCCAATCCCGAGCGAAAACGTGGCGA
This sequence comes from Trinickia diaoshuihuensis, assembly GCF_003390925.1. Classification (GTDB taxonomy): domain Bacteria; phylum Pseudomonadota; class Gammaproteobacteria; order Burkholderiales; family Burkholderiaceae; genus Trinickia; species Trinickia diaoshuihuensis. The sequence continues at coordinate 6,685 of NZ_QUBS01000018.1, forward strand.
GCAGCACCGTGACCACATCGGGGTTCGCCGAGAGGACATCTTTGGCGTAGTTGAAGAACGAGGTCAGAAACGTCGCGCCGACGAACCAAAGCCAGGAAATGCCGAGCAAGCTCAAAAAAACCGTACGGTTCGTGCGCGCGAGCGCCAAATTGCGCCAAGTTTCGGTGAAGGGGTTCCAGTTGATCCGAAGCTCCGGCTGCGAGGGCGGCGAAACGGGCACTCTGCCGGAGATGAAGCGTCCCGCCAGCGCCACGCAAAAACAGGTGCCGGCGAGCATCCAAGCGCCATGCTCGGGCGAACCCGCGGCGGCGCCGCCGATGATCGTGCCGAACAGGATCGCCACGAACGTACCCATTTCGACGAGCCCATTGCCGCCGACGAGTTCGCGGTCCTCTAGATGTTGCGGCAGGTACGCGTATTTGACCGGCCCGAACAACGTCGAATGTACACCCATGAGAAAAGTGCAGAGGAACAGCAACGGTGCGTGGTGCGTGACGAACCCCGCCCCGCCGATCAGCATCACGACGATCTCGAACGTTTTGACGAAGCGCGTGAGCATGGCCTTGTCGAACTTGTCGGCGATCTGTCCCGATGTGGCCGACAGCAGGACGAACGGTAGGATAAATATGGCCGAGATCAGGAAAGCGGCCGTCTTGGGATCGACGCCCGAAAACCGGGCGGCCTGATAAGTGACGAGCGAACTGAATCCGACCTTGAAAACGTTATCGTTCAGCGCGCCGAGAAATTGCGTCCAAAAGAACGGGGCAAAGCGCCGCTCGCGAAAGAGCGAGAACTGGGAATGATGCTCGCGCGGCGCGCGGCGCGGCAACGAAGCCGCCGGCAACGGTTGATCGCTCATGCGCTCAGCGCGTCTCCCTCGGCTGGCCTTCCTCCGGCCAATCGCGGATATACGCCTTGAGCATGCGGTTCTCGAAACTTTGCTCCTCGACCACGGCCTTGGCCACGTCGTAGAACGAAATGACGCCCATCAGCGTGCGGTTTTCCATCACGGGCAAATAGCGCACGTGGTGCTCCAGCATGATGCGGCGCACCTCGTTGACGTCCGTTTCGGGCGTGCAGGTGATCGGATGGTCGTCCATTACCTTGCGGATCGTGGCCGTGCCGACGCTGCCGCCGTTCTTCTTCAGCGTCAGAATGATTTCGCGGAACGTGAGCATACCGACGAGATCGCCGAACTCCATGACGACGAGCGAACCGATGTCGTGCTCGGCCATCGTGTTGACGGCATCGTGCAACGCCGTATCGGGCGTGACCGTAAACAAAGTATTGCCCTTGACCTTCAGGATGTCGCTGACTCTCATGTCTATCTCCCGGTAATGCTTGCGCGGATCGGTCGATCCTAGCGGAAAGGTCTCTAAAAGGAAAGCGAGGCACCCATTGGCCGGACGGTCAGCGAGGCGCGCTCGAGACCGATCGGGCGCCGGCCGGTGTTACGATGGCCGCCACCGCCACCTTTGCCGGGGTTTGCCCCGCCGATGTCATGTCCGCCAATCGATTCGACACGCTCGCGCTGCATGCCGGCGCAGCCCCCGATCCCGCCACGGGCGCGCGCGCCACTCCCATCTATCAAAGTACGGCCTTCGTCTTTCGCGATGCCGACCACGCCGCCGCCCTGTTCAACATGGAGCGCGCGGGCCACGTCTATTCGCGCATCTCGAACCCGACGGTGGCCGTCTTCGAAGAGCGCGTCGCCGCCCTCGAAAACGGCGCCGGCGCGATCGGTACCGCCAGCGGCCAGGCCGCGCTGCATCTGGCCATCGTCACCCTGATGGGCGCCGGCTCGCACATCGTCGCCTCCAGCGCTTTGTACGGCGGGTCGCACAATTTGCTGCATTACACGCTGCGCCGTTTCGGGATCGAAACGACGTTCGTGGCGCCGCGCGATCTCGACGCATGGCGCGCCGCCATACGCCCGAACACGCGTCTTTTCCTCGGGGAAACCCTCGGCAACCCGAATTTGGATGTGCTCGATATCGAGGCGATCGCGCAGATTGCCCACGCGCAGTCCATCCCGCTGCTCGTCGATTCGACCTTTACGACGCCTTATCTCATCAAGCCGTTCGAGCACGGCGCCGATTTCGTCTATCACTCGGCGACTAAATTCCTCGGCGGCCACGGCACGACCATCGGCGGCGTACTGGTGGACGGCGGCACCTTCGATTTCGCCGCGTCGGGCCGATTTCCCGAATTCACCGAGCCGTACGACGGCTTTCACGGCATGGTCTTCGCCGAGGAAAGCACCGTCGCGCCGTTCCTGTTGCGAGCCCGCCGCGAGGGGCTGCGCGATTTCGGCGCGTGTCTGCACCCGCAAGCCGCGTGGCAACTGCTGCAAGGGATCGAGACGTTGCCGCTGCGGATGGAGCGGCACGTCGCGAACACGCGCAAAGTCGTCGAATTCCTCGTTGCGCACGCGGGCGTCGAGTCGGTCGCCTATCCGGAGCTGGAGTCCCACCCCGGCCATGCGCTGGCCAAACGCCTGCTGCCGCGCGGCGCGGGCGCCGTGGTCAGCTTCAACCTGCGCGGCGATCGCGCGGCGGGCCGCCGTTTCATCGAAGCGCTCACGCTCTTCTCGCATCTCGCCAACGTGGGCGATGCGCGCTCGCTCGTCATTCATCCCGCTTCAACCACGCATTTCCGCATGGACGCCGCCGCGCTCGCCGCGGCCGGCATCGCCGAGGGCACGATCCGGCTATCGATCGGGCTGGAAGACCCGGACGATCTGATCGACGACCTGAAGCGCGCGCTGAAGGCCGCCGGCAAGCCCGCCACGAAACAGAGCCCGAGCGCACCGTCGCCGAAGGAGCCGGCATGAATCTGACCGTCGAGGGTAAAAACGCCTATGCCTATACCGGCGGCAAGCGTTTCGACGCGAGCCTGCCCACCGCCGTCTTCGTCCACGGCGCTCAGCACGACCACAGCGTCTGGGCGCTGCAAAGCCGATATTTCGCCCATCACGGCTTCAACGTGCTGGCGCTCGACCTGCCCGGCCATTGCCGCAGCGAAGGGCCGGCTAAAACGACGATCGAGGCGCTCGCCGATTGGCTAGCGCAACTGCTCGACGCAGCCGGGGCCGACCGTGCGCTCGTGATCGGGCACAGCATGGGCTCCTTGGTCGCGCTCGACTTTGCCGGCCGGTATGCGGCGCGCACGCTCGGGGCCGCGCTCGTCGCGAGCGCCGTGCCGATGGCCGTTTCCGACGCCCTGCTCGATGCGGCGCTCAATCGCGAGCCCGAGGCGATCGAACTCGTCAATCGCTGGTCGCATTCGAGCATCGCCGCCAAACCGTCCTGCCCCGGTCCGGGCTTTTGGTTGCATGGCATGAACCAGCGCCTCATGGAACGCGTGTCGGCGCGCGGCGAACCGCGGTTGTTCCATACCGATTTCACGGCCTGCAACCGCTACGCCGCGGGCCTCGAGCGGGCCGCGCAAGTGCGCTGCCCCGTGCGGCTCGTGCTGGGCGCAAAGGACATGATGACGCCCGCGCGCGCCACGCGCGCGCTCGTCGATACGTTGGAGACCGCCGGCGCACCGGTCGATGTCGTTACCCTCGACGCCGGGCACGCGCTGATGAGCGAACAACCGGACGCCACGCTCGACGCGTTGTACACGTTCGCCCGGAGGGCTACGGCGAAGCAAGACGCTTGACGCCGGCCCGGTTGCGCCGCCGCCGCAATCGCCCCACAATGATTTCGTCGGCGGGCGCGCCCTGGCGCAACAGGCAATTGGCAATAGGCTGGGGCGCCCCCGTCAGCGCAAACGGAGGAAGCGATGACTCAAGGCGCTCATACGGCCCAGTTCGCGAGCTTCAGCGAGTTCTACCCCTTTTACCTCGGCGAGCATCGGAACAAGACCTGCCGCCGGCTGCACTTCGTCGGCTCGCTCGGCGTCATCGGCTGTGTGGCGATGGCCGTGGCCACAGGCGGCTGGCTATGGCTGCCGGGCGCGCTCGTGTGCGGCTACGGCTTCGCTTGGATCGGCCACTTCGTCTTCGAAAAAAACCGTCCCGCCACGTTCCGGCACCCGCTTTACAGCCTGATGGGCGACTGGGTGATGTTCAAGGACATCTGCGTCGGCAAGATTCCCCTATAAGGGAAACGCGGCTACGCGGGCTGATGCGGCCAAGGCGTGCGCACGGCGTGGCCGTCGCGGCCCAGCGACTCGCGCGCCCCGCGCGCGGCGACGAGTGTCGCGATCGTCAAGTCGAGCTTCGGATTGTGCAGTGCATCGAGCAGCAGCGCCGTGTCCACGCGCGTCGAATCGAGCCGTAGCTGGTATTCGAGTTCGGCCCGGTCGATCACGAACATATCGAATAAACGGCCCACCGTGATTTGCGTCGGATTCGCGATGAGGACGAAGCGCAACTGAGCGTCGTCGGCGAGCCGCGTCACCCACTCGCGCCGCGCGAGCTTCCCCAAGAGCCGCGTAACCGTATCGATATCGCAGCGAAGCATGCGGGCGAGCTCCATCGGCGTGCGGCCCGGCTGCCCCGCCTCGCGCGCCTCGTCCAGGCGAACGAGCAATTCCAGCGCATCGAGCAAGTCGCTGCCCGCATAGCGGCGCCGATGAAACTGCCCCGCCCGGATCGCGGGCATGGCGGAAACGAGCGTCGCACCGGCCAGCGCGATGAACCAGCACAGATAGACCCATATGAGAAACATCGGCACGAGTGCGAAGGCGCCGTACACGGCCGTGTAAGTCGGCATGCGCCGGACGTAGAAACCGAAGCCGCGCTTGGCGAATTCGAACGCGACCGCGGCCAGCAAGCCACCTAACGCGGCGTCACGCCACTGCACCGCGCAGTTGGGCAGATAGACGTACAGCAGCGTGAACGCGAGCGCCGTCAGCGGCAACGCGGCCCCCGTCAGCGCCCATTCCAACAACGACGGTACGTACCCGCCCGAGAGCACGCTCGAGCGCGCGAAGACGTAGGACGAGATCGATAAGCTCACGCCGATGAGCAGCGGACCGAGCGTGACGATTGCCCAATAAACGAGGACGCGTTGCGCGAGCGGACGTGGCTTGGCCACCCGCCAGATGACGTTGAAGGCGGATTCCACCGTCATCATCGTCATGACGGAAGTGACGAACAGTACGATCATGCCGGCCGTCGTCAGCCCTTTCGCCTTCGAGGCGAACTGATTCAGATACTTGAAGATTTGGCTATTGATCTGATCGGGCATCAAGTGCTGCGCCAGGAACGTCTGCAGCGACGCCTGGAATTGGGCAAAGATCGGAAAAGCCGTGAACAGCGCGAACGCAACCGTCGCGAGCGGCACGATCGCGAGCATCGTCGTAAACGTCAGGCTTCCCGCGACCTGCGCGATGCGGTCCTCGCGGCTGCGTTTCGCGGCGAAGCTGGCCAAACGTTTGAGCGTATCCAGTTCGGAGCTGAGCTTGCGCAAGTATCGTTCTCCTCGTATTGCGACGGCGGCGGCGCATGACGGTGAGTGTGCGGCCAGCCCCTATAATAAGCCGCTCATCACCACACCCCTATGAAAGACATTCTCGTACTCTATTACAGCCGGCACGGCGCGACGCGCGATTTGGCACTGGCCGTGGCCCAAGGTGTGGACAGCGTGCCCGGCATGCAGGCGCGCGTGCGAACCGTACCGGCCGTTTCCGCCGTCAGCGAAGCCGCCGAGCCGGCCATTCCGCTCGACGGACCGCCCTACGCCGAAGCGCGCGACCTCGAGGAGTGCGTCGGCTTGGCGCTGGGCTCGCCCACGCGCTTCGGCAACATGGCCGCGTCGCTGAAATATTTTCTCGACGGCACGGCGCCGCAGTGGATGAGCGGCGCCTTGGCCGGCAAGCCCGCCTGCGTGTTCACCTCGACCGGCAGTTTGCACGGCGGCCAGGAATCGACGCTGCTTTCGATGATGCTGCCGCTGCTGCATCACGGCATGCTGATGCTCGGCATCCCGTACACGGAAAGCGCCCTGTCGACGACGCAGACCGGCGGCACCCCGTATGGTGCGTCGCACGTCGCGGGAGCCGGGGCGCGCGAATCGGCCCTGTCCGTCGATGAAAAGATGCTCGCCGTCGCGCTGGGCGTGCGGCTTGCGCGTACGGCCTCCCTGCTGGCGGGCCGCCCGTGACCGCCGCTCGGGCAGATCGCGCTTCGGCGGCGGCCCCGGCCGTCGTCGCGCGCACGCACTGGGCGCGAGGGGCCGCGTTTGCGCTCGTGGCCCTGATCGTGCTTTCCGTGGCATGGGAGTGCTGGCTCGCGCCGCTGCGCCCGGGCGGGTCTGCCTTCGTGCTCAAGGCGGTCCCGCTCGTTTGCGCGCTGCCCGGCGTCTGGCGGCGCAAGCTCTATACGTTGCAGTGGGCGTCGATGCTCGTGCTGCTTTACATGGCCGAAGGCATCGTGCGCGGCATGACCGACGGCGGCCCCTCGGCGCGGCTCGCCTGGATCGAGCTCGCGCTCGCCGCGGCCTTTCTCGTTTGCGCGCTCGCGTACGTCGCTCCCTTCAAACGCGCCTCGCGCGCGGCGCGCCGCAAAGCACAAACCGTCAGCGAGTAGCTAAGAAGCCTCCATCATGACCGACACTCAATCGCTTACCCCCAGCGCGTTCGTCGCGGCTTGCCGCGAAGCGATCGGCGCGGCGCACGTCCTCACGCAATCGCACGACACGGCCCCGTTCCTGACCGACTGGCGGCGCCGCTACACCGGCGCCGCCTGCGCCGTCTTACGGCCGGGCACGACGCAAGAAGTCGCGGCGATCGTCGCGCTCGCCAACGCGCACCGTGTCGCGCTCGTGCCGCAAGGCGGCAACACGGGCCTCGCGGGCGGCGCGACGCCGGACACGAGCGGCAGCCAAGCCGTCGTCAGCCTTGCACGGCTGAACCGCGTGCGCGCGCTTGACGCGCACAACAATACGATCACCGTCGAGGCGGGCGTCGTCCTCGCCGAAGTACAAAATCAGGCGCGCGCCGCGGGGCGTCTGTTCCCCTTGAGCCTCGCCGCCGAGGGCAGTTGCACGATCGGGGGCAACCTCGCGACCAACGCCGGCGGCACGGCCGTACTGCGATACGGCAACACGCGCGAGCTCTGTCTAGGCCTGGAGGTCGTGACGCCGCAAGGCGAGATTTGGGACGGCCTGCGCGCGCTGCGCAAGGACAATACCGGGTACGACTTGCGCGACCTGTATATCGGCGCCGAGGGCACGCTCGGGATCATCACCGCGGCCGTCATGAAGCTCTATCCGTTGCCGGCGGCAAGCGTGACCGCGCTTGCCGCGCTCGCCTCGCCGCACGCCGCCTTGGATTTTCTGGCACTGGCGCATCGCTGCGCGGGTCCGCTGCTGACCGGCTTCGAGTTGATGTCCGATTTCTGCCTCGCCCTAGTCGGCAAGCATTTCCCGCAGATGCGCTATCCGTTCGCCGAACGGCACGCGCAAGTCGTGCTGCTCGAACTATCCGACAACGAAAGCGAAACGCACGCGCGGGCCCTGTTCGAACAACTGATGCAAGAAGCGCTCGAAACCGGCATCGTCGAAGATGCCGTCGTGGCGGAAAACCTCGCGCAGTCGCGCGCGTTTTGGGACCTGCGCGAGCATATTCCGCTCGCTCAGGCCGAGGAAGGGCTGAACGTCAAACACGATATCGCCGTACCGATTTCGAGCATCGGCCACTTCATCGATGAGACCGACGCGGCCATCGCGCAAGCGGTACCCGGTGCCCGCATGGTCACGTTCGGCCACCTCGGGGACGGCAATCTCCATTACAACGTGCAGGCCCCCGAAGGGGTCGATGCGCCGGCTTTCCTGGCACGCTACCAAGCGCAACTGAATCGCATCGTCTACGACAGCGTCCATCGCCATCGCGGCACGATCAGCGCCGAGCACGGTCTCGGTCAATTGAAAGTCGACGATGCGCTCCATTACAAGTCACCGGTAGAAATGCGGCTCATGCGGACGCTCAAGGCCGCGCTCGACCCGCTCGGCCTGATGAACCCCGGCAAAGTGCTACGCTAAGGATGACGGCAGGGCCGCGCACGGCGCCGTGGCCTGCCTCTTGATCGAGCCCATCGCGCCAACGGGTCTATCGTGAAAATCCGCGTGTTGTCCGACCTGCACCTCGAATGCGACGAGCCCGACGTCATTCCCCACGCCGAGGCCGACTTGATCGTCTTGGCCGGCGATATCCACAATCACGCGGAAGGAATTCGCTGGGCCGCCGAAACATTCGGCAGCGACACGCCGGTCGTCTATGTGCCCGGCAATCACGAGTACTACGACGGCGAGTTCGGCGCGCTCGAAGTGGCGATGCGCGATGCCGCCGCGACCGTCGATCACGTTCACTACTTGAACAATGATGTACTGGTCGACCCGGCGGGCCGCTGGCGCGTGCTGGGCACGACGCTGTGGACCGACTTCGAATTGTTCGGTGCAAGCGAGGACGAGATTGCCGCATCGATCGCCGCCGCGCAAAAGGTGATGCTCGACTTTCGCGGGCCGATTCAAGTGACTTGGCCGTCGGAAACGCGACAAGCGAGCGGCCCGCGCCTGTTCGAGCCGGCCGATACGCTGGCGCTGCATCGCCATGCCCGTGCGTGGCTCGCGCGCGAGTTGGCCCAGCCGTTCGGCGGCAAGACGATCGTCGTCACGCACCATGCGCCGCATCGATCGAGCCTTGCCGAACGCTATGCCGACGACCTCGCCTCGGCCGGGTTCGTCAGCCACATGACAGAGCTCGTGGGGCCGCCGGCCGCCTTATGGATTCATGGCCATACGCACACGCCGTTCGACTACCTCGCAAACGGCACGCGCGTCGTTTGCAATCCGCGCGGCTATGTGGACCGGCGCCGCAACCGGCTCGAAAATCCGCTGTTCGCTTGGGACAAGGTCGTCGATCTTTGAGCGGCACGCCGCGCAGACGCCACGCGGGCCCCGCGACTACGACAACTCGCGCTCGTGCGCGGCTTGCAACGGGATGCGAACCTCGATGGTCGCGCCTCGCCCGGGCGACGAGTCGATGCGCAGCTCGCCGTCGACGAGATAGGCCCGTTCGCGCAAGCCCGCCAACCCGAACGAGCCGGGCTTGCGCGGTCGCGCCGGGTCGAAGCCGACGCCGTCGTCGCGTACCGTTAGAACGACCCAATCGTGCTCGCGCGCGAGGCTGACTTCGACATGCGAGGCATGCGCATGACGAGAGATATTCGTCAGCGACTCCTGCAACATCCGAAACGTGGCGGTCGCGTAAGGCTCGTCGAGTTCGATATCGGGCGGATCGAGCGTCAATTCGCACGCCACACCCGTGCGCTGCGTAAAGTTTTGAACGAGCCACTGCACGGCGGCGACGAGGCCGAGGTCGTCGAGCACGAGCGGCCGTAAATCGGAGGCGATGCGCCGGGTGGATGTAACCGCCTCGTCGAGCAACGAGCGCATAGCCATGAGCCTCGATTCGCTGGCCGCGCCCGCAGGCGTGTCGGCTGCGGCTTCCCGCAATCGATCCGTCTCGATCCTCAAGGTGGCCAAGATCTGCGCAAGCTCATCGTGCAACTCGCGCGAGATCCGGCGCATCTCCTGCTCTCGCGCGGAGCTGCTGATGGCGGCAAGCTCGCGCAATTCCTTCTGCGAATGGACAAGCGCGGCTTGAGCACGTTGGCGCTCGGTCACCTCGCGCAACAGATCGCGATTGGAGGCCGCCAACGCGGCCGTGCGTGCCTGCACGCGCTGCTCCAACAGCGCCTTTGCCTCGTTCAGTTGCATCGTTCGATGCTGCACGAGTTGACGCTCGGCACGCTCGCGCCCGAGTGCTTGCACCACGCGCGCGTAGAGCTGAATGTTGTCGAACGTCAGGGCCACGAGCACGAAACTCGATGCGATAAGGCCGTAGATGCGTCCGGCGTAAAAACCCAAGTCGAAGCGTGCGTGGTTGAGCACGGCGGCCAGCGCGACATCGAGGACCCACGCGAAAAGCACGACGATGAGCCATAAATCGAGGATGGTCCGCGCGCGCCGCGCGACCAGAATCGCCAGTGCGCCGAAGTTCAGCAGCCAGACGATCGAAACGACGATGCCGGTGACGCCCGCTTCGCGCGAGCCGCGCATGAGCGGCGGCAGCCATGGGTGACCGATGGTCGCGACGGCCGTCATCAGGCAAGCCGCCGCCACCGCCGCGATGATGCACAGCGCGGTATCGCGCCAAGGCGCGGCGGGGCGAACTGATTCGGCGATCGGCCTCCCCCGCGCATAGGCCATGACCGCCAGCGGAAACGCCGCGTGCCACATCATATAGAGCCATGCTGTCGTTTGCGGGCCCGAGCCGAGCAGTCCCGTCGGCGCAAATAAGCCGGGAAAAGACAGCGTGTGGGCGATCGCCATGCACGCGCTCACGAGATAGCCGCCGGCAAGGGTCAGGAGCGGCCGGGAAAATAGAATGTTGTATTGGCCGATAAACAGGGCTGCCGTCAGCAAATCGCATACGGTAAGGGCGGATTGATAGATCGGCACGAACGCCCAAACCGCCGCGAGGGGCGTCTTGGCGAATGGCGCAAGCACTGCGAAAGCCACGACAGATACCGCGACGGCGCCGAGCGCCAGTTGCCGCTCTCGGCGCCCCGGCCGCAACGTCGAAAGAAAAATTCGTGTCTCGCCCGCCGACTCGCTCAACTGTCCCCCCGGCTCGCGCGTTCGCCGTCCGCTGATAGGTATGAATTTATATTATGGGAGGCGACCAAGTAGGAGAAAAGCGGGAAACCACGGGGCGCCAAGAATCCCGTGGCACAAGCGCGGCATCGCCAAGGTATTCGCGGGATTAGATCAGAACCGTTTCAAGCGCTTGTTCGGCAAAAATTCTAGCCTTCGCATTCCCAATGGGTGAAACAAACAAACGGCCAGATCAAAATTACTGATTACACGACCCTCTCTTTTCACGATCTAATCTCAGTAAATAGCAGCATCGAATTATCCTAGCCCATCGCCGCATTCTGAGCTATGGTATCAGGCTAGCAACTTCCGCGGATACTTAAAGACATGAAAGCAGTCTTGCTTGCCGGCGGTTTGGGTACCAGGATATCCGAGGAAACGCATTTGAAGCCTAAGCCGATGATCGAAATCGGCGGCAAGCCGATTCTCTGGCACATCATGAAGATTTATTCCAAACACGGAATAAATGATTTCATCATCTGCTGCGGCCACAAGGGATACGTAATCAAGGAGTATTTTGCAAACTACTTCCTACATATGTCGGATATCACGTTCGACATGCGCAACAATAAGATGGAAGTGCTTCAAAACGGCGCGGAATCGTGGCGCGTCACGCTGATCGACACCGGTGAAAAAACCATGACCGGAGGCCGGCTCAAGCGCGTGCGCGCCTATCTTGGTGACGGAGATTTCTGCTTCACCTATGGAGACGGCGTCGGCAACGTGGATATCACAGCAACAATCGAGTTTCATCGATCCAGCCGCAAGCTCGCTACGTTGACGGCCACTCAGCAGCCGGGGCGATTCGGAGCCCTCGATCTAGAAGGACATGTCGTGCGTAGCTTTCGCGAGAAGCCGCGCGGAGACGGCTCATGGATCAATGGCGGTTTTTTCGTGCTCAATCCGAAGGTGATCGACTATATCGACGGCGACGAAACACTTTGGGAAGGAGAGCCGCTCGAAAAGCTCGCTGCCGAAGGCGAACTGCAGACTTGGTTCCATCGCGACTTCTGGCAGCCGATGGATACGCTGCGCGATAAGACCTATCTTGACGAGCTTTGGGCCGCGGGCCATGCACCCTGGAAAGTGTGGGACTAGCGAGTGGCGCACCAGCCATGAAGCGCGAGCTGCCCGATCGATCCAACGTTTCATTCGACGGCACCTCGGCCGGAGACACGGAGTGCCCCCGCGCGCGACGCGAACCTGGCTCGTAGCCATCGTGCTGGCGGTACTGACGGCTTGTGGCGGCGGCAACCATTCCTCGTCGGGGAGCGTTGCCCCTCCCGGCGGCGTCGCCTTCCAAGTCGTCTCTTTCGGCGACAGCCTCTCGGACGTAGGTACCTACGCGTGGTATGCCCAACCGAATTTCGGCGGTGGCGAATTTACGACGAATCCGGGACCGGTATGGGTGGCCGATGTGGCCGCCTACTACGGCAGCTCACTGACGCCCGCGAGCAACGGCGGTTTTACCGAAAGGCAGGAAATCGCTATCGGCGGGCTGGGGTTCGCGCAAGGCGGTGCGCGAGTCACGCTTCAACCCGGACTAGGCAGCCCAGCGCTAAGCGCGACGCCCATCGCTGCCCAGATCGCCAATTATCTAGCCCGGTACAAGAGCTTCAACTCGAACCAGCTCGTATTCATCGAGGGCGGCGTCAGCGACCTGTGGGTTGCAATAAATACATACATTGCGAACGGTAACAATGCGTCGTTTATCAACCAGGCCGGGGTGGCTGTGCAAGGCGCCGCCAATGCGCTTGCCGCCGCGGTCGAGACGGTCGTGCAAAACGGCGCGACACAAGTCGTCCTCGTGAACGTACCTGACCTCGGCATGACCCCGGGAGGACTGGCGTTGGGTGGAGGATGCTGCTCGTCCTTTTTGACCCAGTTGAGCAACTTGTTCAACTCGACGCTGACCCAAGCCCTGGCACAAGCCGGCATATCGAACCGAGTGATTTACGTCGATGCCTACTCTTTCATCGACAACTTACTCGTGGGGAATAATGCGGCGGCGGCGGCAGGCTTCACGGTTACCAACGGAGGAACGGCCTGCGACGTCGCGCGCATGCAAGCGGCGGCCACTGCGTACGGTCAAGGTCATCCGGACACGCTCAACGGCATGACGCCAACCCAATTCGGCACATCCATTGCCGCGTCCTTGTTCTGCTCGCCGGCAATGTTCACGACGGCAGGAGCCGATCAAACGTACATGTTCGCGGACGGCATACACCCAAGCGCTAAGCTGCATGGGCTGCTTGCAAAATACGTCGAGCAACGGGTTGCCGCCGCCGGGATCGGCAAGTAGGCGATAAGATCGAACGCAGGTCGAGACAAGCTGCCGAATTTCATACGCGAATGCGCACAATCCTTGCGCCGATCGGTTCGACGCATGAAGCGCTTGCAAGAAACGAACAGCCCGATCAACGTAAATTGATCGGGCTGTTCGGTCCAACAGATCACTTCATCGAGCTCGTTCATGATAGACCGGCGGCTCAATGCTTAAAACGATTGGTCGGAGCGAAAGGATTCGAACCTTCGACCCTCTGATCCCAAATCAGATGCGCTACCAGGCTGCGCTACGCTCCGACGAATCAGGGATTCTAGCGTCCCCGGTACCACATAGTCAATCACGGCAGATCCAGGCGCGCTCTAGCGCCCCAAACATTAGGAGACAGCAGCATGGATTTGATTCTTTGGCGCCACGCCGAAGCCGAGGAAACCGCTCAAAGCGACGCCGCCCGCCAACTGACGACACGCGGGCGCAAGCAAGCGCAGGCGGTCGCGAAATGGCTGCGCGCGCGGCTTCCCCCCGATGCGGTGATCCTCGCGAGCCCTGCCGCTCGCACGGTCCAAACCGTGGAATCGCTGACCGATCAATACCGCACGATCGACAGTATCGGGCCCGGCGCGAGCCTCGAGTCGGTCCTGGCCGCCGCGCAATGGCCGGACGGGATAGCATCCACCGTCGTGATCGTGGGACACCAGCCGACGCTGGGGCTCGTCGCCGCGCAACTCGTGGCGGGAGAAGCGGCCGAATGGACGATCAAGAAAGGCGGACTGTGGTGGTTGTCGGGCCGGGGACGGCCGGATGCGCGGCACCACGGCCCCGGCCACGTGGTCGTACGGGCCGTCTTATCGCCCGATCTAACCTAATGACGATTAATGATGATGAAAGCCGTGTGTCCAGCGCGCGACATGTCATCATAGCGACACGCGTTTGCCACGCAACCGTCATGCCCCATTACTACATTGGCAAGGACCCCAGTATTCCTTTCATAGTCATTCGGAACCAGGAACCCCCATGCGAGATCTGCCGACGCCCACCCTGCCCCTCGCTTCGATTCCTCTCGATTCGCGCCGCCGCCTCCCGCGCGAGAAAGAAACCATCACGCAAGAGCATCGGCTTCAAGTGGCTTGGGCGCGTACCGACGAGGAGCTGCGCGAGGCGCAGCGCTTACGCTACCGAGTCTTCGCCGAGGAAATGGGTGCAAGCGTCTCGGGGCCGGCCGGCCTCGACGTCGATGCCTTCGATGCCTATTGCGACCATCTGCTGGTACGCGACCTCGAAACGCTAAAAGTCGTCGGTACCTACCGTATCCTGCCGCCGCATCAAGCCGCTCGTATCGGGCGCCTGTACGCCGAAGGCGAATTCGACTTGTCGCGCCTCGCGCACCTGCGCTCGAAGATGGTCGAGGTGGGCCGCTCTTGCGTGCATGTCGATTACCGCAGCGGTTCGGTGATCATGTCGCTCTGGGGCGGCCTCGGCACCTACATGCTGCAAAACGGCTACGAGACGATGCTCGGCTGCGCCAGCGTACCGATGGCCGACGGCGGCCATTTCGCGGCGAACTTGTACGAATCGCTGCGCGAAAACGCGCTGACGAGCCCCGAGTATCGCGCGTTCCCCCATACGCCGCTGCCCGTCGAGGAATTGCGCACGGGCGCCCGCGTCGCGCCGCCGCCGCTCGTCAAGGGCTATCTGCGCCTGGGCGCCAAGATCTGCGGCGCACCGGCATGGGATCCCGATTTCAACTGCGCCGATTTCTTGACGCTGTTCCGTTTGTCGGACATCAACGCCCGCTACGCCCGTCACTTCCTCGGTTAAAAACAGCGCCCCTAAACAATCGGCCCGCCCGCTTCGCAGCGCGCGGGCCGAGGCGTTCACGGCCAACCGGTAGCGAACGCCGCACGGTTGCTCATTCGTCGGTGTAGATGACGCGATAGCGAATGCCGACCTTTTCCCACTCGGCCGCTTCCTGGATCAAGCTGTAATCGGTCAGCGGATTGCCGGCCACCCACTCGTTGGGCAAACGCACTTCGTACCCGCCGTTCGATTTCGCCACGCGAATGCCGGGCAACCCCGCATCGGTACGCCGGCGGCAGAGCAGCGCCGCGAGCCGCAAACAGAACAGCAACGGCCATTCGACTTCGCGCGTTTGCGCGAGTTTGCCGAGCTTGCCCGCGTGGCCCAGCACAAGCACGGCGAGCCGAGCTTGATCGGTGCGAGAAAAACCCGGCATGTCGGCGTTGCTCGCGATATACGCCGAGTGCTTGTGGTAGGCGCTGTGCGAGATCGACAAGCCGATCTCGTGCAACGCGGCCGCCCAGCCCAAGAACATGCGCCCCTCGCTCGCGCGTTCCGCATCGGGCTCGCCGAGCTGGTCGTAAAAGCCCACGGCCAAATCGGCGATGCGCTCCGCCTGGGCTCGGTCCACGCCGTACCGGCGCATGAACCCCTCGACCGTCACGGCGCGCATGTCCTCATGCTGGGTCCGGCCCAGCAGGTCGTATAGCACGCCTAGGCGCAGCGCACCGTCGGTCGTATCGACGTAATCGATGCCGAGCTCTTCGAACACGGCCAGCATGATCGACAAGCCCCCGGCCAGCACGGGCACGCGATCGGGCTTGAGCGCGACGAGCTTGAGCCGATTGACGTTCTCGGCCTTGATCAGAGCGCGCTTGAGTCGCTCCAGCCCGCCGCGCGAAATCCCGTGCGTAACGCCCGGGTCGTTGAAACCGTTCGCCTCGACGAGTTCGGCGAGCGCGCGCGCGGTTCCCGAGGAGCCGATCGCTTGATCCCAGCCCGCCTGCTTGTACTCACGCGAGATGATTTGAATCTCGCGCTTGGCCGCGAGTTCAGCCTGACGCATCGTGTAATCGTCGACGTTGCCGGCCGGAAAGAACGCACGGCTATGGCTCACGCAGCCGATGTACAAACTCTCCATGACGAGCGGCGTGTAATGCTGGCCGATGATGAACTCGGTGGAGCCGCCGCCGATGTCCACGACGAGCCGCTTGCCTGAAATAGCCGGTACCGAATGCGCCGCGCCCGCGTAAATCAGCCGAGCCTCCTCGCGCCCCGCGATGACTTCGATCGGAAAACCGAGTGCGCTTTGCGCTTCGACCAGAAATTCAGGCGCGTTTTTGGCCACGCGCAATGTGTTGGTCGCGACGGCGCGCACGTGATCCGGATGAAAATCGCGCAGCCGCTCGCCGAAGCGCTTGAGCGCATCCCACGCGCGCACCTGCGAAGCGCGATCGAGCATCTTGTCGGCGGAGAGCCCGGCGGCAAGGCGCACGGCCTCGCGCAGCGCATCGACCTGGTAGATCTGCGCGCCGGCGGGCGTTTCCTCGACGCGGCCGACGATCAGCCGAAAGCTGTTCGAGCCGAGATCGACCGATGCGAGAAGGTGCGGGGTATTGGGCATTAGGAAAGAAGGCTCCCGTTTTCGCGTACCACAAGCCGGGGGCGACTCGCCCGGCACGCGCGTCACTGTTCAAAGACGCCATTTTAAGCGCATAGTATTTCCCACCGGTGGATGAATGTGGCTTCGTCCACGCGCCGCGCGGCGACCGATACGGCACATACCGCTATCGAGCGGTCCGCGGCTTCGCGGCGAACGCCCATCGAACGCATCGGGACGGTCAAAGTCATACCAAATATCCGTAGAATGAGTGACAGTATGACTTTTCATCGAAATGACATCGAATTATGAGAATGTCCGAGCGCCCGTTCATTCCCTCATCCGACCCCTCTCATCTTTCGTTGCCGATGTCGCTGCGCTACCCCCTTCTGAATCGCGAGCTAGGTATCCTGGGTTTCAACGAGCGCGTACTCGCGCAGGCGGCGGATCCTTCCGTGCCCCTGCTCGAGCGGCTGCGCTTCATCTGCATCACGAGCAGCAATCTCGACGAATTCTTCGAGATTCGCATGGCGGGGCTGCAAGAGCAGATGCGCGACAACCCGGGCACGCTGGCTCCCGACGGCATGTCGCTGCAACACGTCTACGACCTCGTCGTGGAGCGGGCACATAAACTGGTCGACCGGCAATACGCGATGCTGCACGAAACGGTCTTGCCCGCGCTCGAGCAAGAAGGCATCTATTTCCATAGCTGGGATACCTGGACCGAGGCCCAAACCGAGTGGGCTCGCCGGTACTTCCTGGACGAGTTGCTGCCCGTGCTTACGCCGATCGGCCTCGATCCCGCGCATCCCTTTCCGCGCGTGCTCAACAAGAGCTTGAACTTCGTCGTCGAACTCGAAGGCAAGGACGCCTTCGGGCGCCAAGCGGTCATGGGGATCGTGCAAGCACCGCGGGCGCTGCCGCGGCTCGTGCACATGCCGCAGGAGATATCGGGCTTCGCGTACGGCTTCGTGCTGCTGAGCTCTTTCATGCAGCGCTTCGTCCAAGAGCTGTTTCCGAACCTCGTGATCCGCAGTTGCAATCAATTCCGCATTACGCGCAACAGCGAACTGTTCGTCGATGAGGACGAAATCACGAATCTGCGCGTCGCCCTGCAAGGCGAGTTGCCGGCGCGGCACCTCGGCAACGCGGTGCGTCTCGAGGTGTCGGCCGATACGCCCGCGCATCTCGTGCGGCGTCTCCTCGACGAAAGCGGCTTGAACGAAAAAGACTGCTACCGGGTGGGCGGCTCGGTCAATCTGGTGCGGCTCATGCAGTTGCCCGAGCTCGTCGATCGCCCCGATCTGAAGTTCGTGCCGCACGTTCCCGCGACGCCCCCAGTGCTCGCGAACGCCACGAGTCTATTCGACACGCTCGATCAAGGCGACGTGCTGCTGCATCATCCGTACGAAAGCTTCCAACCCGTACTGGAGCTTCTGCTGCAAGCGGCGCAGGATCCGAACGTCGTCGCGATCAAGCAGACCATCTACCGCACGGGCACCGACTCGCCGCTGATGGATGCGCTCATGCAAGCTGCGCGCAACGGCAAGGAAGTCACGGTTGTCGTGGAGCTGCTCGCCCGCTTCGACGAGGAAACGAACATCAACTGGGCGTCGCAACTCGAAGCGGTGGGCGCGCATGTCGTCTACGGCGTCGTCGGTCATAAATGCCATGCCAAAATGATGCTGATCGTGCGGCGCACGACGCACAACGGCAAATCCTCGCTCAAACGCTACGCGCATTTGGGCACCGGCAACTACCATCCGCGCACGGCTCGCTTGTACTCCGACTTCGGGTTGATGACGGCGGACCAGCGAATCTGCGAAGACGTACATCACGTGTTCCAGCAACTGACCGGTATCGGCGGGGAGCTCAAACTGCACGAGCTCTGGCAATCGCCGTTCACGCTGCACCCGAAGCTCGTCGAAGCGATTCGCAAGGAAGCCGAGAACGCGCGCGCCGGCAAGAAGGCGCGCATCGTCGCGAAGATGAACGCCCTGCTCGAACCGACCGTCATCGCGGAGCTTTACGAGGCGTCGCAGGCCGGGGTGAAGATCGACTTGATCGTGCGCGGCGTGTGCTCGTTGCAGCCGGGCGTGAAAGGCCTGTCGGAAAACATCTCGGTTCGCTCCATCGTCGGGCGCTTTCTCGAGCACCACCGCATCTTTTATTTCTTCTCGAACGGCGAAGAGCGCGTCTACCTATCGAGCGCCGATTGGATGGACCGCAACTTCTTCCGGCGCGTCGAAGTCGCCTTCCCGATCAAGGATCGCCGCCTGAAGCGGCGCGTCGTGGCGGAAGGATTGTCGGCTTTCCTCGGCGATAATCAATCCGCGTGGGTCATGCAAAGCGACGGCCATTATCGACGCAGCCGCCCCGGCAAAACGTCGCGCAACGCGCAAGCGAGTCTGCTCGTCAAATTCGGCTGCTGAGAGACGGAAACGCCGGCGCCCGACGAGGCGCCGGGCATGGCGTCAACCGGCGTCAGCGCCCGCGTTAAGCGTGGGCTGACTGACGGTGCGTCGTTCGTTGAGCGGGAAAGCGCACGCTGAACGTACTGCCCTTGCCCTCCTCGCTCTTGACGTCGAGCGTCGCATCGTGCCGCTGCAGCACGTGCTTGACGATCGCAAGACCAAGCCCCGTTCCACCCGTGTCGCGCGAGCGGCTGCGATCGACGCGGTAAAAGCGTTCCGTCAAGCGGGGAATGTCGGCCGCGGGAATGCCGTAACCCGTGTCGGTCACGGAGAATACCGCCTCTTTGCCGACCTGCCTCCAGACGACGTTGATCGATCCGCCGTCGGGCGTATAGCGAATCGCATTCGTCACGAGGTTGCCGAGCGCGCTGAGCACTTCCGTCTCGGCGCCGGTCACCGTCAAGCCGTCGTCCGTCTCGAACTCGATGCTATGCCGCCCGCCGGAGAGCGTCGCGGCGTCGTCGCGAATATGGGAGAGCACCGCGCGCATGTCGATGGCTTGATCGCTCGGCGGCTTCACGTTGCCTTCGAGCTTGGCAAGCACGAGCAAATCGTCGACGATGTTACGCATGCGCGACGCTTGCTGGTCCATCAATTCCAGATAACGCTCTTGGTCGGCGCGCTCGAGCGGCAATTCGCGCACCGTCTCCAGAAAACCGGACAGCACCGTAAGGGGCGTCTTCAGTTCGTGCGAGACGTTGGCGACGAAGTCGCGCCGCATCGCGTCGGTGCGCTCCAGTTCCGTGATGTCCGCCGTGAGCACGAGCTTGCGATTCTCGCCGTACGGAAACGCTTGGACGGACAGGACGTTTTGCCGTTTCTCGCCCATTCCGCGCATGATCAGCATCTGCTCGTAGTGGTGCGAGTTCAGATACCGGACGAAATCGGGATGCCGCACGAGATGCGTAATGTGTTGTCGCAAGTCACGCTTCGCATCGAGGCCGAAGTGCTGTTCGGCGATGGCATTGCACCATTCGATCTGGTCGTGATCGTCGAGCATCGCGACGCCGTTGGGCGACGCTTGGATGGCCTGAATGAAGCGCGAGTGCTGCTGTTCGACCTGGCGCACCTGGGCATGCCAACGCTTGGCGAGCTTATGCAGACGGTAATAGATTTCGCCCCAAATGCCCGGGGCGCTCGGCACCTCGCCGTACACGGGGGCATCGAGCAGGCGCCACAATCGCTGCGTGTGATACGTCGAAAACAGGCTCTGCGCCACGAGTGCCGCCACCGCGAAGATCAGCGCGGCGCGCACGCTCGTCAACGCGGCGATGGCCGCGCAGATGAGCGCGAGCAGCAGCAGCGATACGATCGAGCGCGCCCAAATGATGTTCATGAAGTCAAGGTCAGCCGAATAACGAAAAGGCGGCCGCGCGGGGCGTCATCTCGCCGTCCCCGCCCGCGACGCCGAGGAGCGCGGCGCCTCTCGCGGTTTAAGCGCTCTTGGCGAGACGGTAGCCGCTACCGCGCACCGTTTCGATCATAGCATCGCACCCTGCCGGCTTGAGCGCGGCACGCAGGCGCTTGATATGGACGTCGACCGTGCGCTCCTCGACGAAGACGTGATCGCCCCAGACCTGGTCGAGCAATTGCGTGCGGCTATGCACGCGCTCGGGATGGGTCATGAAAAAGTGCAGCAGCCTGAACTCGGTCGGACCCAGATCGAGCTTGATCTCATTGCCGGAAGCGTGCGCGGCGACCCGGTGCGTGGCCGGATCGAGCTTGAGACCGTTGATCGCGACGACGTCCTCGGTCAACTGCGGCGCGCGCCGGCGCAGCACGGCCTTGATGCGAGCCATCAACTCTTTCGGCGAAAACGGCTTGGTGACGTAATCGTCCGCGCCGATCTCGAGGCCGAGCACCTTGTCTTGCTCGTCGCCGCGCGCGGTCAGCATGATGATCGGGATATGCTTCGTGCGCTCGTTGTTGCGCAGATCGCGCGCGAACGCGATCCCCGACTTGCCCGGCAACATCCAGTCCAACAACACGAGATCGGGCAGCACGTCGCTGATCAGCGCCTGCGCCTGCTCCGCGTTGTACGCGCGGATGGGGCAATGCCCCGCGTGCTGCAGGTTGACGGAAATCAGTTCGGAAATCGCGGGCTCATCTTCAATGATGAGAATGCTGCTCGGCATCGTGACCTACCTCTTAATACGTTCAAACGATTAACTAAGGGCTTCGCGTTCGAGGGCGTCGCGCGACTTGTGGCGTACGTCCGTCCCTTTCACGATGTAGATGATGAACTCGGCGACGTTCTTCGCGTGGTCGCCGATGCGCTCGATGGCCTTGGCGATGAACAAGAACTCGAGGCCCGCCGAAATCGTGCGCGGGTCTTCCATCATGTACGTGACGAGCTTGCGCACGAACGCGCGAAATTCCTCGTCGATCGCCTTGTCGTCGCGCACGATTTGCGCGGCAGCGACCGTATCGAGGCGCGCGAACGCATCGAGCGCGCGGCGCAGGATCGAGACGGCCATCTCGCCCGAGAGCTTGATCTCGGCGATGTTGACCGTGCGCGAGGTCCCGTCTTCCATCAGCCGTTTGACGCGCTTGGCGATCTTCTCGGCCTCGTCGCCGGCGCGCTCGAGATTCGTGATCGTCTTCGAGATCGCGAGCAGCAGGCGCAAGTCGCGCGCGGCCGGCTGGCGGCGCGCGATCACGTTGCTGCACTCCTCGTCGATCTCGACTTCCATCGTGTTGACGACCTCTTCGGCGGCGATGACCTGATCGGCCACCTCGACGTCGAAATCGTTCAGCGCCTGCATCGCACGCGTGATCTGGGCCTCGACCAGCCCCCCCATTTCCAAAACCTTCGACGAGACGAGGTTGAGATCCGCGTCGAATTGGCTCGACAAATGCTTGTCCGACATCGCTGCCTCCTTAATTCATCAGCCGAAGCGGCCAGTGATGTAATCCTCGGTTTCCTTGCGGACCGGCTTGATGAAGATTTTCTCGGTATCGCCGAATTCAATCAACTCGCCGAGGTACATATAGCCCGTATAGTCGGAGCAGCGCGCCGCCTGCTGCATATTGTGAGTGACGATCACGACCGTGTAATCGTTCTTGAGCTCCGCGATGAGTTCCTCCACCCGGCCCGTCGAAATCGGGTCGAGCGCCGAACACGGCTCGTCGAGCAGCAGCACTTCGGGGCGGATCGCGATGCCGCGCGCAATGCAAAGCCGCTGCTGCTGGCCGCCGGATAAGCCATAGCCGCTCTGGTTGAGCTTATCCTTGACTTCCGTCCAGAGCGCCGCCTTCGTGAGCGCCCATTCCACGCGGTCGTCCATCTCCGAGCGTGACAGCGACTCGAACATCTTCACGCCGAATGCGATGTTGTCGTAGATCGACATCGGGAATGGCGTCGGCTTTTGGAACACCATGCCGACGCGCGCGCGCAGCAGCGAAATGTCGCGCTTCGTCGTCAGCAGGTTTTCGCCGTCCATCATGATCGCCCCTTCGGCACGCTGCTCCGGATAGAGGGCGAACATCTTGTTGAACGTGCGCAAGAGCGTCGACTTGCCGCAACCGGACGGACCGATGAACGCGGTCACCTTGCCTTCCGGGATGTTCAAGTTGATGTTCTTGAGCGCGTGGTACTTGCCGTAGAAGAAGTTCAGGTCCTTCACTTCGATCTTCGGCGTGACGGGGGCCAGCGGACGATCGCCCTGGGCCGGTTCGAAACCGGCGGGCGCGGCGGGACGCTCGACTTGGGACAGGTGACTTTCAGCCATATTCATAAGACGCTCCGTGGCTTATTTCTTGCCGAACATCGCACGCGCGAGGATGTTCAGTCCGAGCACGCCGAGGGTAATCAGGAACACACCGGCCCACGCAAGCGATTGCCACTGCGGGAACGGACTCATTGCGAACTTGTAGATCGTGACGGGCAGATTCGACATAGGCTGGTTCATGTCGAGCGAGAAGAACTGATTCGACAGGGCCGTGAACAGCAGCGGCGCCGTTTCGCCCGCGATCCGCGCGATGGCGAGCAACACGCCCGTCACTACCCCGGCCATCGACGCCTTCAGCGTGATCGACAACACCATCTTCCATTTCGGCACGCCGAGTGCGAAGGCCGCTTCGCGCAACGCATTGGGCACGAGGTTGAGCATATTCTCGGTCGTTCGGATCACGATCGGAATCTGCAGCAAGGCGAGCGAGACGACGCCGGCCCAGCCCGAGAAATGCCCCATCTTTTCGACGACGATCGCATAGACGAACAAGCCAACGACGATCGACGGCGCCGACAGCAAGATATCGTTGATGAAGCGCGTCACGCTCGCGAGCCAGCCCTTGCGGCCGTACTCAGCCAGATAGACGCCCGCGAGCACGCCGATCGGCGTGCCGACGACGGTCGCCACACCGACCAGCATCAACGTACCGACGATCGCGTTCGCCAAACCGCCGCCGTCGGTGTTCGGGGGCGGCGTCGATTGCGTGAACAGCGACGTCGACAGACCGCCGACACCGAGGCTGAGCGTCGTATAGAGAATCCAAACGAGCCACAGCAGCCCGAAGGCCATCGCGGCGAGCGACATCGTCAGCGCGATGGCATTGACGACACGCCGGCGGCTTTGCAAGCGGTCGCGCGTCGCGGCGAAGACTTCGGGGCTCGCGGAGCCCGGGATTTGCGTCGTAGGACCGCTCATTTCGCTCCCTCCGCCTTTTCGAGGCGCAGCAGCATGATCTTCGAGATCGCGAGCACGATGAACGTGATGACGAACAGAATCAAACCGAGCTCCATCAGCGCGGCCGTATGCAAGCCGGGGCCGGCTTCGGCGAATTCGTTCGCAAGCGCGGACGTGATGCTGTTGCCCGGCGAAAACAACGACACGTTACTGAGCAAGTTGGTGTTGCCGATGACGAACGTGACCGCCATCGTTTCGCCGAGCGCGCGGCCGAGGCCCAGCATGACGCCGCCGATGACACCGCTCTTGGTGAACGGCAGCACGATCTTCCACATGACTTCCCACGTGGTGCAGCCGATCCCGTAGGCCGATTCCTTGAGCAGCACGGGCGTGACTTCGAACACGTCGCGCATGACCGAGGCAATGTACGGAATGATCATGATCGCGAGGATCACGCCGGCGCACAAAATACCGATGCCGATCGGCGGCCCCTGGAACAGCGCGCCGATGATCGGCATCGAACCGAGCACCTTGCCGATCGGCTGTTCGAAGTAGGTCGCGAAAATCGGCGAGAACACCAGCAAGCCCCACATGCCGTACACGATCGACGGGATGGCGGCCAGCAATTCGATGGCGATGCCAAGCGGCCGGCGCAGCCAAGCGGGCGAAAGCTCGGTCAGAAAGAGCGCGATGCCGAAGCTCACAGGCACCGCGATGACGAGTGCGATGATGGACGTCGCGAGTGTGCCGTAGACAGGCACCAGCGCGCCGTAAACATCGTTGGGGGGATCCCAGTCGGATGACCAGAGGAAATGAAGACCGAATTTCTGGATCGACGGCAGCGATTCGACGATCAGCGACACGATGATGCCGCCCAGCAGCAGCAGTGTGACGATGGCTGCGAGACGTGCCAGATTGCCGAAGATCAAGTCGCCGAGTTGGCTCGGCGCGCGTTGCGCGTGTTCGGCAGGGGCCGTCGACATGAGTCGAGTGTCGGACATGTGAACCCGTATACTTTTGCCGCGCCCGGGATGAGCGCAAGCGATGGCGATGCCCGGCAAAGCGCGCGCCTTGCCGGGCCGTTCCTACCTACGGCGCTTATTCAGCGACCGACTTGCCCGAAGCATCCTTCACATTCGCCTTCCACTGCTTTTCGATTTCAGCCGTCACCGACGAGGGCAGCGGGATGTAGTCGAGCGAATTCACGGCGTCCGAGCCGTTCTTGAAGCCCCAGCCGAAGAACTTCAGCGTTTCCGCGCCTTCCGCCGGCTTCTCTTGCGTCTTATGCACGAGCACGAACGTCGCGCCGACGATCGGCCATGCGTTGGCGCCCGGCTCGTCCGTCAGGATCTGGTAGAACGACTTGTTCCACTCGGCGCCCTTCGCGGCGGCGGCGAACGTGGCCGTATCCGGCGTCACGACCTTGCCGTCGTGGTTCGTCAACTTCGTGTAGACCATGTGGTTTTGCTTCACATAGGCCCACTCGAGGTAGCCGATCGCGCCCGGCAGACGTTGGATGAACGCGGCAACGCCGTCGTTACCCTTGCCGCCCGTACCCGTCGGCCAATTCACCGTCGTGCCTTCGCCGACCTTCGACTTCCAGTCCGAGCTGACCTTGGACAGGTAGTTCGACCAAATGAACGTCGTGCCCGAACCGTCGGCGCGGCGCACCACGGCGATCGGCGTATCGGGCAGCTTCACGCCCGGGTTCAGCTTGGCGATCGCGGGATCGTCCCACTTCGTGATCTTGTTCAGATAGATGTCGGCCAGCACTTCGCCCGAGAGCGTCAGCTCACCGGCCTTCACGCCCGGCAGATTGATCGCCGGCACGACGCCGCCGACGACCGTCGGAAACTGGAAGAGGCCTTGCTTGGCGAGTTCGTCGTCCTTCAGCGGCATGTCCGAGCCGGCGAAATCGACCGTCTTCGCTTCGATTTGCTTGATGCCGCCAGCAGAGCCGATGCCCTGATAGTTGACCTTGCCGCCGCCCGACTTCGCATACGAGTCCGCCCACTTCGTGTAGAGCGGAGCGGCGAACGTGCTGCCCGCGCCGGTGATGTCGGCGGCTTGCGCGGAAACGGCGAAAAGCACGCCGGCCAGGCCAGCGAACGCGGTTTGCATCAATTTCATGAATTTAACCCCTAGTGGTGTGGTCGTGGAAAACTCGACACCGCGAAGATTAGGTCCGAACTGTGACAGTAATATGACGATCGATGAACGTAGCGTGACAGCTTCCTTACTCGATGAAAGCATTCGTCATGCAGATAGCATTAGATGTGAGGAATTAGGGGAAGATAAGAGCACGGCGCCCCTTGCGCCACCAAAAACTAGCGTAGAAGAAAAGCGCCGCGGATGCAGCGCTTTTCGGTCGGATCGGTCAGGAGGTAGCCTGTTCGACGACCCGGGCAATCTCTTGCGCATGACGCACGGCTGCGTCATGTTGACTCGCCTCGACCATGACGCGCAGGACGGGCTCGGTGCCCGAGGCGCGGATCAAAACGCGGCCGCTGCCGTCGAGCGCGCGCTCCGCGTCGGCAACCGCCTGCTTGATCGCGGCGCTGCCCTTCCAATCGGCGCCGGCGCGCATGCGCACATTGATGAGCTTTTGCGGGAACAGGGACACGCCTTCGAGCAGTTGCGCGAGCGAGCGCCCACTGCGCTTGATTGCCGCGAGCACGAGGAGCGCCGAGACGATGCCGTCGCCCGTCGTATGGCGGTCCAGCGACAAAATATGGCCCGAGCCTTCGGCGCCCAGTTGCCAACCACGCTCACGCAGTTGTTCGAGGACGTAGCGATCGCCGACGGCCGCGCGCACGAACGGCACCCCTTCGCGGCCGAGCGCCACTTCGACGGCCATGTTCGTCATCAACGTCCCGACGGCGCCCGGCACCTTGCCGTCGGTCGCCATGCGGTCTCTGACGAGCACGTAAAGCAGTTCGTCGCCATTGAACAACCGGCCCGACGAATCGACGACCTGCAAACGATCGGCATCGCCGTCGAGCGCAATGCCGAGGTCCGCCCGATTGGCGCGAACCGCGCGGATCAGAGCGTCGGGCGCCGTCGCACCGACTCCGTCGTTGATGTTGAAACCGTTCGGCGCCACGCCGATCGGCACCACGTCGGCGCCCAACTCGTGAAATACGTGCGGCGCAATGTCATACGCGGCGCCATGCGCGCAATCGACGACGAGCTTGAGTCCGTGCAAATCGAAAGCCGCCGGAAAGGTGCTTTTGCAAAATTCGATATACCGGCCGGCCGCATCGTCGAGCCGGCGCGCCTTGCCCAATTGCTCGGAAGCCGCGCAAGCCAGCGGTTGTTCGAGTTGCGCCTCGATCTCCAATTCGACTTCGTCCGGCAGCTTGTTGCCGTCGGCGCTGAAAAACTTGATGCCGTTATCGTAATAGGGATTGTGCGATGCGCTGATCACGACGCCCGCCGCCAGCCGCAACGCGCGCGTCAGATAGGCGACTCCGGGCGTGGGCATCGGACCGGCCAGCATCACGTCCACGCCGGCGGCCGAAAAACCCGATTCGAGCGCAGCTTCGAGCATATAGCCGGAGACGCGCGTGTCTTTACCGATCAAGACCGTCGGCCGCGAACCGGCCTTAGCCCATCGATCCGCCTGAGCCAACACCTTCCCGGCCGCATAGCCGAGCCGGAGCACGAAATCGGGCGTGATCGGACTCTCGCCCACCTTGCCCCGAATGCCATCCGTGCCGAAATAACGACGTGCCATTGTCTACTTCCCCCGCTTTCAAACGTATTGATTGATCGGCCGCGCCTCTCGGCCGCTTATCGGCGCGCGGCGTTTTCCGCGTCGCGCACGGCCGCCCAAATTTTGAGCGCATCGACGGTTTCCGCGACATCGTGCACGCGCACGATCGCGGCGCCGCGCTCGACCGCGCAGACAGCCGCCGCCACGCTCGCGGCCACGCGCTCGGCCGGCTGCGCGCGTCCCGTCACCGCACCGAGCATCGATTTGCGCGACATGCCCGCCAGGATCGGATAAGGCGCCTGGCCCACCGCCGGCCGCGGAGCCGTCTCGCGCAGGCGCGCAAGCAGCGCATAGTTGTGCTCACGCGCCGCCTTGCCGAAACCGAATCCCGGATCGACGCTGATACGCGACCGAGCGATCCCGGCCTGCTGCAACGCTTGAACGCGCTCTTGCAGAAACGCGCGAACGTCACCGACCACA
Source organism: Trinickia diaoshuihuensis (assembly GCF_003390925.1). GTDB lineage: Bacteria > Pseudomonadota > Gammaproteobacteria > Burkholderiales > Burkholderiaceae > Trinickia > Trinickia diaoshuihuensis. The sequence continues at coordinate 34,333 of NZ_QUBS01000018.1, forward strand.
TCCGCATAATCGATCTCGGACCGCTGCATCGTCTGCGGCTCTCCGAGCATATGCATGACGCAAAGGCCGCAATCGCTGTCGCGCACGGCCTCGAGCGCGCCGGGACGACGGAAACCCCAGATGTCGTTGATGAGATCGGCCCCGGCGGCGAGCGCCGCGCGCATGACCTCCGGCTTGTAGGTATCGATCGAGAGCGGGACGCCGACGCCCGCCAGCGCTTCGACCACGGGCAGCACGCGCTCGAGTTCCTCCTCGAGCGGGACGGGAGGCGCACCGGGCCGCGTCGATTCGCCGCCGATATCGATGATGTCCACACCGTCGGCCAGCATCTTCTGCGCTTGCCGCATGGCAACATCGCGAACGATATAGCGCCCGCCGTCGGAAAAGGAATCGGGTGTGACGTTGAGAATGCCCATCACGAGCGGACGCTCGAACCGCAATGTGAAGCGCCCGCAGATGAGCGGTTCGGGCAGCGCATCACGCGAGAGATCGGTAGAGGACACGAGACCAAGAAAAACGAGACGGTAACGCGCGAGTCGCGAAACCGGTAAACCAAAAAAACGGGCCGGTGCGGGGCACGCACCGGCCCGTCATCTCTATTCGCGCAACGTCACGCCGGAGCGGTTGCGCTGCCCGGCCGTACTTCCGCGCCGGAACTGCCGCTGCCGCCCGACGACACGTCGGTGCCCGGCACGCTCTTCGGCGAGCGCGGCGGGCGCCCTTCCATGATGTCGTTGATTTGGTCGGCGTCGATCGTCTCCCACTCCATCAACGCGGCCGTCATAGCCTCCACCTTGTCGCGGTTTTCCTCGAGCAGACGGCGCGCGAGGTTGTACTGATCGTCGAGCAGGCGGCGAATCTCGGCATCGACCTTTTGCTGCGTCGCCTCCGAGATCGTGCGCGTGAACCCGCGGCCGAACGGCGACGAATCGTTTTCATCGTCGACATAGACCATCGGCCCCAAGGCGTCGGTCATGCCGAAGCGTGCCACCATGGCGCGCGCCGTTTGCGTCGCCTTGTTGAAGTCGTCCGACGCGCCCGTGCTGACGAGATTCAGGAACAACTCTTCGGCGACGCGGCCGCCGAACAGAATCGCCAGACGATCGAGCAGGTATTCCTTCGAATACGTCTCGTTGTCATGCTCGGGCAACTGCCACGTGACGCCGAGCGCGCGGCCGCGCGGAATGATCGTGACCTTGTGCACGGGATCGGCCTTCGGCAGCAGCTTCGCGACGACCGCGTGACCCGATTCGTGATAAGCCGTCGCACGCTTCGCGTCTTCGCGAATGACGGCCGACTTGCGCTCGGGACCCATGAAGATCTTGTCCTTCGCATCTTCGAAATCGAGCATCTCGACGATACGCTTGCCGCGGCGAGCCGCGAACAACGCCGCCTCGTTCACGAGGTTCGCCAAATCGGCACCCGAAAAGCCCGGCGTGCCGCGTGCGATCACCGACGCATCGACGTCGTTCGCGATCGGCACCTTGCGCAAGTGCACCTTCAGAATTTGTTCGCGACCGCGAATATCGGGCAGCCCGACATAAACCTGCCGGTCGAAACGGCCCGGACGCAAGAGCGCTTTGTCGAGCACGTCCGAACGGTTCGTCGCCGCGATGACGATGACGCCCGAGTTGGCCTCGAAACCGTCCATCTCGACGAGCATTTGGTTCAGCGTCTGCTCGCGTTCGTCGTTGCCGCCGCCCATCCCGGCGCCGCGGTGACGGCCGACCGCATCGATTTCGTCGATGAAGACGATACACGGGGCATGCTTTTTCGCCTGTTCGAACATGTCGCGCACGCGCGCCGCACCGACGCCGACGAACATTTCCACGAAGTCGGAGCCGGAAATGCTGAAGAACGGCACCTTCGCCTCGCCGGCGATCGCGCGGGCAAGCAGCGTCTTACCGGTACCCGGAGGGCCGACGAGCAGCACGCCGCGCGGAATGCGCCCGCCGAGTTTCTGGAATTTCTGAGGATCGCGCAGAAAATCGACGAGTTCGGAGACTTCCTCCTTCGCTTCGTCGCACCCGGCGACATCGGTGAAATTGATGGCGTTGTTGTTTTCGTCGATGAGGCGCGCGCGCGATTTGCCGAACGAGAAGGCGCCGCCTTTGCCGCCGCCTTGCATCTGCCTCATCATGTAGAACCAGAACGCGATGATGAGCACCGTTGGCCCGAGGTAGTAGAGCGCCGACATCAGCGCGCTCGGTTCCTCATCCGCCTTGCCGCTCACCTGAACGCCGTACTTCATCAAATCGCCGACCATCCAAATGTCGCCCGGCGATACGATCTGATATTTTTGACCGTCTGCGGGAGTGACCGTCAGATTACGCCCCTGCACCACGACGCTCTTGATCTTGCCCAGCTTGGCGTCGTCCATGAATTGCGAGTACGAAACGCCTTCCTGGACTCGGGGCTTGTCGAACTGCTTGAACACCGTAAACAGTACCAGTGCGATGACCAGCCACACTGCTACCTTCGAAAACATATTGTTGTTCAAAGCCCACTCCTTCCTCATAGACGGGTGCCTACATTTACCTTGCGGCACCACCAAAGCATTCTAATCCAGTCGGCAAGCCCCTGCCATAAGGTTTCGCTACCGGCAAAATAGCGTTCCGAGGCGGCCGTCGGCGCTTTTGACGCGACGGCGGGGTCGAGACGAATCGATCGGGCCCCTTATGCGGGCCGCTTCAAAAATTTGCCCAAGATGAACGTTTCCGCCGATTTGTCCCGCGACGCCTTGGGTTTGCGCGCGGCCACCGTTTTGAATTGACGCTTGAACTTCTCGACGATCTGACTGTAGCCGCTGCCGTGAAAACATTTCACTAGCAAGGCGCCTTCCGGCTTCAGATGCGCCTGTGAAAATTCGAGTGCGAGATCGCAAATATGTTCGATCCGCGCCGCATCGGCCACCGCCACACCCGACAGATTGGGCGCCATATCGGAAATTACAAGGTCGACGCGCCGGTCGCCGACGACTTCCTCCAATTGCGTAAGCACGCTCTCTTCCCGGAAATCGCCCTGGATGAAATGGACGTCCGCGATCGGCTCCATCGGAAGAATGTCGAGCGCGATAATCGTGCCGTCGATCCCGCCCTCGCGCTCGGCGCCGCGCCGCGCGCCTTGCGCGAGCTTGTTGCGCGCGTACTGGCTCCAACTACCGGGCGCGGAGCCCAAGTCGACGATGACTTGCCCCGGCCGAATGAGCTTGTCTTGCTCGTCGATTTCCTTGAGCTTGTACGCGGCGCGCGCGCGATAACCCTCACGCTGCGCAAGCTTGACGTAAGGATCGTTGATGTGATCGTGCAACCACGATTGGTTGAAGCGGTTTTTTGCCATCGAAAAGGAATCTATTACTACGTCGGGCCGCACTTTTAGCGGATAATACGCGTTTTGCCGGCGCGCCGTCCGGTGTCGCCGGCCACCCACCCGGCCGCTCGGCTCGGTCGCGGTTCGGCCGGATTTGGGCCACGCATCGTTGGCGCAGCCGTCCCTATTTTAGTCGAGTCGTTTCTCCGTCCTATGCCTGCCCTCAAAGTCTCCCCTGCCCAGCGCGCCGACTTGCGCTCCCAAGCCCATGCGCTCAAACCGGTCGTTCTGATCGGGGCCGAAGGGCTGACAGACGCCGTGCTGGCCGAAATCAAGGTCCACCTCGCCGCGCACGAACTGATCAAGATCCGCGTTTTCGGTGACGAGCGCGAGGAGCGCGTTGCCATTTATGAAGCGATTTGCGACCAGTTGAACGCCGCGCCGATCCAGCATATCGGCAAGCTGCTCGTCATTTGGAAACCGGAAGCCGCTGAAGCCCCCGCCCCCGCCCGCAAGACCGTCGGCACGAAAGGCCGGACCGCGATGCCGACGGCGCGCGAAGCCGCGGCCGATACAGGCAAGCGCGGCGCCGCGCCGCGCGTCGTCAAGGTGGTCAAGCAATCGCCCACGGACACCGTACGGCGGCCGAAGCCGCAGAAGGTTCGCGTGCTCGGCAACGAGCGCGTGACCGCGGGCGGTTCGATCAAGCGCGCGAAGAAGCGTCAAACGGGCGCCAAGCGCCAGCACCAAACGGTGAAATAAGCCGCGGAACGCCGCTTATCGCCGGCGCACCGCGTCGGCTCACCCGCCCTCGTGGGTCTTCACGCCGGTCGGCCAGCACCTCGTAGGGGCGCCGCACCGGCCGGCAGCATCCATACCAGCACCAAGCCCAGCAACGTCTCGACGACGTAAAACAGCGTCGAAATGCCGTGCAGCAGCCCGAATCGCGCGGCGTAAGGCGAAAGCGCAAGGTCGAGCCCGTCCGCGCGCGCTTGATTGCGCAATACGTCCATGAACGGCTGCAGCCCGAAATAGCCGATCAGCACGCATACGAGCATGCCTGCGACGAGCCAACGCAGCCTGCGATACTCGAGCGCACCGCGCCGAACCAAGACATTGCCGAGCGTGAGCGACAATACGCCGCATGCCACGCCGATAAAAGCCTCGATTCGAAACAGCCGCGCCGCGACGTCGCCGGCGACCGAGCGCGCGAGCGTGGCGAAGAGCGTCGGCGCAACGAGATAGCCGATCGTCAGCGCGCTGCCCACCCAAACCAAAGCGAGCAGCCGGAATATGCGATGGGGAACCGGGGACACGAGGGGCAATCTCGCCGGTCAGACGTAACGCACCGAAATGATTTCGTACTCGCGTACGCCACCGGGTGCTTGCACGGCGGCTACATCGCCTTCGAATTTGCCGATCAAGGCGCGCGCGATCGGCGAGCTGACCGAGATGAGGCCGTGGTCGAGATCCGCTTCGTCATCGCCCACGATTTGGTACGTCACCTTTTTGCCCGAGTCGAGATCTTCGAGATCGACCGTTGCCGCGAACACCACGCGGCCTTCCGCGTCGAGCGCGGCCGGATCGATCACTTGCGCGGCCGCCAGCTTCGATTCGATTTCGGCGATACGCCCTTCGATAAAGCCCTGTTTTTCCTTCGCGGCATCGTATTCGGCGTTTTCCGACAAATCGCCCTGCGCCCGCGCCTCGGCGATCGAATTGATGACGGACGGACGCTCGACCGACTTCAAGCGCTGGAGTTCGTCGCGCAGTTGATCGGCGCCCCGCTTCGTCAAGGGAATCGTGCTCATAGACAGATCAGTAAACAAAAAACGGCAATAAAAAAGCACCGCGGTTAAGTGCATCCCGCCTCAAGAACGACTTCGACAGGACGCCGCTTAACCGCGGCATGGTGGGGTTATGATGCGACCCCAGCTTGGATGTGTGTAATCGAACGATTAGTTTAGGCGAGCATGAAGGCCTTGTAAATCATAGACTTCCAAGTTCTTCAGGTAGCGCAGACCTTCGACGGCCGCACGCGCGCCCGACATCGTCGTGTAGTAGGTCACCTTGTTCGCCTGCGCGCTCATGCGGATCGAGCGCGAATCGGCGATCGCGGCGCGCGTCTCGTCGACCGTCGTGAACACGAGCGCGATCTCGCCATTCTTGATCATGTCGACGATGTGCGGACGCCCGTCCTTCACCTTGTTGACGATCTTCACGGGCACGCCGGCCGCGGCGATCGCGGCCGCCGTACCCTTCGTTGCGACGATCGGATAACCGAGTTCGTGCAGCATCGCGGCCACTTCGACAGCCTTGGGCTTGTCGGCGTCCATCACCGTCAACAACACGGTACCCGTTTCGGGCAAGCGCGAGCCGGCGGCGAGTTGCGACTTGAACAGCGCCTCGCCGAACGACTTGCCGACACCCATGACTTCGCCGGTCGAGCGCATCTCGGGTCCCAGCACCGGATCGACGCTCGGGAACTTCACGAACGGGAACACGGCTTCCTTGACGCTGAAGTACGGCGGCTCGACTTCCTTCGTCACTTGCTGCTCGGCAAGCGATTGGCCGACCATCGCGCGCGCCGCGATCTTCGCGAGCGGCAGGCCCGTCGCCTTCGAGACGTACGGCACCGTGCGCGACGCGCGCGGATTCACTTCGAGCACGTAGATGATGTCGTCGACCTTGCCGCCCTCGCTGCGCACTTGCTGAATCGCAAATTGGACGTTCATCAAACCGACCACGTTCAGGGCCTTGGCCATCGCCGCCGTTTGACGCTTGAGTTCGGCCACCGTCGATTTAGACAGCGAGTACGGCGGCAGCGAGCAGGCGGAATCGCCCGAGTGGACGCCCGCTTGCTCGATGTGCTCCATCACGCCGCCGATGAACACGTCCTTGCCGTCGGAGATGCAATCGACGTCGCATTCGATCGCATCGTTCAAGAAGCGATCGAGCAGCACGGGCGAATCGTTCGACACCTTCACGGCTTCACGCATATAGCGTTCGAGATCGCGCGGCTCGTGCACGATTTCCATCGCGCGGCCGCCCAGCACGTACGAAGGACGGACGACGAGCGGATAGCCGATTTCATCGGCCAGCGAGAGCGCTTCGCTTTCCGCGCGCGCCGTCCGGTTCGGCGGCTGACGCAGCCCCAAGTCTTGCAAGAGCTTCTGGAAGCGCTCGCGATCCTCGGCCGCATCGATCATGTCGGGCGACGTCCCGATGATGGGCACCCCGTTGGCTTCCAAATCGAGCGCGAGCTTCAGCGGCGTTTGGCCGCCGTACTGCACGATCACGCCGAGCGGTTTTTCCTTGTCCACGATCTCGAGCACGTCTTCGAGCGTCAACGGCTCGAAATAGAGACGATCGGACGTGTCGTAGTCGGTCGAGACCGTTTCCGGGTTGCAGTTGACCATGATCGTCTCATAGCCGTCCTCGCGCATCGCGAGCGCCGCATGCACGCAGCAGTAATCGAACTCAATGCCTTGGCCGATCCGGTTCGGACCGCCGCCGAGGACCATGATTTTCTTGTTCGACGTGGGCTGCGCCTCGCACTCTTCCTCGTACGTCGAGTACATGTACGCCGTTTTCGTCGCGAATTCGGCCGCGCACGTATCGACGCGCTTGTAGACCGGGCGCACGTTCAACTCGATGCGGCGGCGGCGAACGTCGGCCGCGCTCGCGCCGAGCAGCTTGGCAAGACGGCGATCGGAGAAGCCGCCGCGCTTCAGGAACAAGAGCTCTTCCGTGGACAAGCTGGCGAGCGTGCGGCCCGTCAACTCCTTCTCCGTGTTCACGATCTCTTCGATCTGTGCGAGGAACCACGGATCGATGGCCGTCTCCTCGAATACTTCCTCGAGCGACATGCCGAGGCGGAACGCATCGCCGACATACCAGATACGCTCGGGACCGGCCTCGCCGATTTCGCGCACGACTTCGTCGCGATCGGTCGTCTTTTCATCGAGGCCGTCCACGCCGACTTCGAGACCGCGCAGCGCCTTTTGGAACGATTCCTTGAACGTGCGGCCGATCGCCATGACCTCACCCACCGACTTCATCTGCGTCGTCAGGCGCGGATCGGCTTCGCGGAACTTCTCGAAGGCGAAGCGCGGAATCTTGGTGACCACGTAATCGATCGTCGGTTCGAACGAAGCCGGCGTTTGCCCGCCCGTGATTTCGTTCTTCAGTTCGTCGAGCGTGTAGCCGCAAGCAAGCTTGGCCGCGACCTTCGCGATCGGGAAACCCGTCGCCTTCGACGCCAATGCCGACGAGCGCGAGACGCGCGGATTCATTTCGATGACGATGATGCGGCCGTCGCGCGGGTTGATCGCGAACTGCACGTTCGAGCCGCCCGTATCGACGCCGATCTCGCGCAGCACGGCCAGCGAAGCGTTCCGCAACAACTGGTATTCCTTGTCCGTCAGCGTCTGCGCCGGCGCGACCGTGATGGAATCGCCCGTATGGATCCCCATCGGGTCGAGATTTTCGATCGAGCAGACGATGATGCAGTTATCGGCGCGATCGCGCACGACCTCCATCTCGTACTCTTTCCAACCGAGCAACGACTCTTCGATGAGCAACTCGCGCGTGGGCGACAGATCGAGCCCGCGGCGGCAGATTTCCTCGAATTCTTGGCGGTTGTAGGCGATACCGCCGCCCGAGCCGCCGAGCGTGAACGACGGACGGATGACGACGGGATAACCGGGGCCACCCGTTTGCGCCATGATCTCGGCGTGCACCTTCAGTGCTTCTTCCATCGAGTGCGCGGTGCCCGACTTGGCCGAACCGAGCCCGATCTTGGTCATCGCGTCCTTGAACTTTTGGCGATCCTCGGCCTTGTCGATGGCCTCGGGCGATGCGCCGATGAGCTCGACGCCGTATTTCTCGAGCACGCCGTGGTGATGCAGATCGAGCGCGCAGTTGAGCGCCGTTTGGCCGCCCATCGTCGGCAAGATCGCGTCGGGGCGCTCCTTGTCGATGATGCGTTCGACGACTTCCCACGTGATCGGCTCGATATAGGTGACGTCGGCCGTGTTCGGGTCGGTCATGATCGTCGCCGGATTGCTGTTGACGAGGATAACCTTGTAGCCTTCCTCACGCAGCGCCTTGCAAGCTTGCGCCCCCGAGTAGTCGAACTCGCAGGCCTGGCCGATGATGATCGGCCCCGCGCCGATGATGAGGATGCTTTTGATGTCTGTCCGCTTGGGCATAACGCTCTCGCTAATGTCTTTCGTCTTTCTGATGTCTTTCTATGGGCGCCGGCGCCTGATAATCACGCAGCCGCGTTGCCGCGCTTGGCGTCCATCAGCGCCGTGAACCGGTCGAACAGGTAGCCGATATCGTGCGGCCCGGGCGACGCCTCGGGGTGACCCTGGAAGCAAAACGCCGGCTTGTCCGTCAGTTCGAAGCCTTGCAGCGTGCCGTCGAATAGCGAGATGTGCGTGACGCGCGCGTTCGCGGGCAGCGTGTTCGCGTCGACGGCGAACCCGTGATTCTGCGAGGTGATCACGACGCGGCCGTCGGCCAAATCCTTGACGGGGTGATTCGCGCCATGGTGGCCCGTCTTCATCTTGACCGTCTTGCCGCCCACGGCGAGACCCATGATCTGATGGCCGAGACAGATACCGAACGTCGGGATACCGCGCTCGATGAATTCCTTCGTGGCCGCGATGGCGTAATCGCAAGGCTCGGGGTCGCCCGGACCGTTCGACAGAAAGACGCCATCGGGATTGAGCGCGAGGGCCTCGGCCGCGCTTGCTTGCGCGGGCAGCACCGTCACGTGGCAGCCGCGCTCGGCGAGCATGCGCAAGATGTTGTATTTGACGCCGTAATCGAATGCGACGACGCGGTATTTCGGCGTGCGTTGCGAGCCGAAGCCCGTGCCCAAGCGCCATTCGGTCTGGGTCCATTCGTACGGCTTGGCCGTGCTGACCACCTTGGCGAGGTCCATGCCGGCCAAGCCGGGGAACGAACGAGCCAACTCGACGGCCTTGGCTTCGTCGACGCTGCCGGCCAAGATACAACCGTTTTGTGCACCCTTGTCGCGCAAGATGCGCGTGAGACGGCGCGTATCGATGCCGGCGATGGCCACGACGTTTTCGGCCTGCAGATATTCGCCGAGCGTGCGCTGCATGCGGAAGTTCGATGCGCGCGCGGGCAAATCCCGCACGATCAAGCCGGCTGCGTGGACCTTCGTCGATTCGACGTCCTCGGCGTTCACGCCGACGTTGCCGATGTGAGGATAGGTCAGCGTGACGATCTGGCGCGCGTAGCTCGGGTCGGTCAGGATCTCTTGGTAACCGGTGATCGCGGTATTGAACACGACTTCGCCGATGGTATGACCAGCCGCGCCGATGGCATAGCCGCGAAAGATCGTGCCGTCGGCGAGTGCAAGCAGAGCGGGAGGAAAAGACGGCAACACGGGGAAGCTCCTTCAGGAACACCCTGGTACCGACCTGTTTATCCGACCACGCGAACTCTGATGGCTATCGCCGCACTCGCTTTCGGCTAGGCGAAAGCAGGCGGCGTGGCGCGAGTTCGCATGCTGCTGCGACGACGCGAACGATGCTCGAGGCTTCGATCCGTTGACCGGACGGGCTCGGCGGCACGTGCTCGCGATGACGGCGCGCGGCGGATGAACGGTATGGAGGAGGTAGGCGCTAGGGTGCGGGTTGGATAGTGCAAACTTTCGAATTATAGTCGGAAATACCCCTTCCCCACAATTGGCAGTCGCCTACACGCGATGAAAAAGGGCGCCGCACAGACCGCGCGTGCAAGTTGCCGATGGGCACAGCGACGATCCTACACCCGCCGATGCGCGCCGCAACCCCCATGCGCGACCGCTCGAGCCGGCGGCCGTTTGCGACCGAAGCGCTACGCTGTTCCGCAATGAAAACGCCGTCGCTTTGCGGGCGACGGCGCGATCGAACGACACGTGCGATTGAAGCGTGCGCTTATGACTTTTGCTTGCTCTTGCGTTCGCTCTTGTCGTGGGAGTCGGCGACTTTCGACGTCTTCTGCGCGGACTTGGCCGAGTCGGCAGTCTGTCGCGCCGGTTTTGCGCTGTGTGCGGCCGTCTTGCCGATCGTGGCCCGGACGCGGCCCTTGGCCGCCTTCTCGTGCCGCGATTTGGGCTTCACGTCGTCCGCGCGCGCATCGACTCGTTCGACCTTCGCGCCTTCGGGAATCGCCGTGGCGATCTTTTGCGGACCGGGCTCGGCCGGCACGGCGGCGCCCACCGGCACGTGCAGCACGATGACTTGCCCCGGCATCGCCGTCGAGCGATGCGTCTTGTTCCATGCCTTCAGTTGGCCGAGCGACACGTGATAGCGCTCGGCGATCGCAGCCATCGTTTGCTTGCGGCGCACGCGAATGAGCATCTTGCGCGTGTCCGGCACATCGGGCTCCATCGCGAGGACCGAGCTCTCGACCACATCGGCGCTGATGTCCTCGTCATCGTCGTCGCCGCGCGGCACGACGAGCGTCGAACCGGGCTTGAGCCGCATCCCCGCGGGAATCTTGTTGACCGCCATCAGCGTTTGCGGATCGACGCCGATCTTCTCGGCCAGCGCTTGCGGACGCGTGCGCTCGGTCACCGTGTAAGTGGTCCAGGACGAAAGCTGGCCGTCGTAGCTCTTCAAGTTGTGCTCGAATGCACTGGCGTTATCGAACGGCAGCAGGATCTGCGGCTGTGTCGCGCCCACGATGACGGGCTTTTTGAACGAAGGATTCAGTGCGCGGAATTCATCCGACGTCATATTCGCGAGTTTCGCGGCCACGTCGACATCCATATCGCGCGAGGTCGTTACCGTCACGAAATACGGGTGGTTCGGAATCGAGGGCAACGTCAGACCATAGGTCTGCGGATTGATCACGATGTTCTTGACGGCCTGCAGCTTCGGCACATAGTTGCGCGTTTCGTTCGGCATGCGCAGGCTTTCGTAGTCCGTCGGCAAGCCGGCCGCCTGGTTGCGCGCGATGGCCCGCTGCACGTTGCCTTCGCCCCAGTTATACGCCGCCAGCGCCAGATACCAATCGCCGAACATATCGTGCAGACGCGAGAGATAGTCGAGCGCGGCACCGGTGGAAGCCATCACGTCGCGGCGCTCGTCCAGCCACATGTTCTGCTTCAGATTGTAGGTCCGGCCCGTACCGGGGACGAACTGCCACATGCCGGCGGCCTTCGCCACCGAGAGCGCCTGCGGGTTGTAGGCCGACTCGATGAACGGCAGCAGCGCCAGTTCGGTCGGCATGTGCCGCGACTCGAGCTCCTCGACGATGTAGTAGAGATACTTTTGCGAGCGCTCGGTCATGCGCTGCACGTAATCGGGACGCTGCGCATACCAATTGGCCTGCATGTCGACCAGATCGTTGTGCAGGTCGGGCATCTGAAAACCGCGACGGATGCGCGCCCACAGATCCGAGTCCGCCGTCGTCAACTGCTCGACGGAGGCTTTATCGACGTCGATAGTTTGTTTGGCTGCGGTAACGCGGAGGGTGTCGGTGGCGGCCGTCGGACTGGTTGGGTCGGAGGCTGAGGGCGCCGTCGGTCCTTGGCTTGCGCACGCGGCAAGCGTCAAAACCAACAGGGCGCTGAATAAAAATCGCATGAACGTCTGCTCTTCCAAAGCTGGAAATTGCAAGCGATAGTACGAAAGCAGATCGTCCGCGTCAACAAAAACTGATAAAAAATCCAGTCAAATCCGGAACTTGCCGCATTTTTTCGAAGCATCGAACGAAATTTGCGCCCCATGCAACGCATCTAACGAAAACGATTTTTCCACTCTCGCATCAAGGTAAAGGACGCGAGCCGATCCGGAACCGTTTCATGCAATTGCTCGGCGAGCGTGCGCATCACAGCCGGATCGTCGGATCTGAGGAATGGATTGACCTCGCGTTCATGCTCAATCGTCGTAGGAAGGGTCGGTACGCCGCGCGCCCGCATTGCCGTGGCTTCGTCATGCCAGGCGCGTAACCGCGCGTTATCCGGATCGCAGGCAAGCGCGAAGCGGATATTCGACAGCGTGTATTCGTGTGCGCAATGCACTTGCGCCTCCCCCGGCAGGGCCGCCAATGCGTCGAGCGATGCGAGCATCTGCGCCGGCGTCCCCTCGAACAAACGCCCGCAGCCGCATGCGAAGAGCGTATCGCCACAAAAGACGTGCGGCACGGCGGGCGCCTGCCCTGCTTGGAAGTAAGCGATATGCCCGCGCGTATGCCCGGGTACGTCGAGGACGTTCAATTCGAGATGCGGCGCCGGGATGCGCACCCGATCGCCGCCGGCCACGGCGTGCGTGACGACGGGAATCGCTTCCGCGGCGGGGCCGTAGACGGGAATAGGGGTATCGCCTACGAGTTCGGCGACGCCGCCGACATGGTCGGCGTGGTGGTGCGTGAGTAAAATAGCGGCGAGTCGCCAGCCCCGCTTCGCGAGATAGGCCCTAACGGGGGCTGCCTCGCCCGGGTCGACGGCGACTGCATCGCGCCCGTCCGATACGAGCCAGATGTAGTTGTCCGCAAACGCCGGCACCGGCACGTATTCGAGCGTATTCATAGGCGACGCACCCACCACGATGTCAGATCGACCGATTATAGACTGGCCTGCTTGGGCGGCATCGCCGCCCGGACGTTACGTGCTCGACTGGGAACAGGCGCAGCTCGACAGCGTCGTGTCGGACGTGTTCGGCTACCACGCGCTGCAATTGGGCCTGCCGCAACTGGACGCCCTGCGTGAAAACCGCATGCCCTCGCGCGCGCTCGTGCTGGACGCGGCCAGCGGTGCGAGCGCACCGTTCACCTACCCGCCTGGGCGACGGGAGAATGGCGCGCCCGGGCCCGCCGGTGTGGGCGGATCGGGCGGATCGGGCACCTTCGGCGAGCGCTATGGGCCGGCCGCTCGCACGACGCTTTGGTGCGATTTGCTCGACTTGCCGTTCGAGGCGCAAAGCGTCGATCTGCTCGTCATGCCGCACACGCTCGAATTCACACGCGATCCGCACCGGCTGCTGCGCGAGGCCGAACGCGTGCTGATGCCCGAGGGACAGCTCGTCATTCTGGGATTCAATTCGCTGAGCTTGTGGGGCGCGCGCCAGGCGTTCGGCAAAATGACGGGGCGGCCGTTCGTACCGGCCGCGCAAGACCTGATCGCCTTTACGCGGATCAAGGATTGGCTGAAGTTGCTCGGTTTCGAACTTGAACGCGGACGCTTCGGCTGCTATCGTCCGCCCCTCGATCGCGATAACTGGCTCATGCGGTTTGCCTTCATGGAAGAAGCCGGCGATCGATGGTGGCCCATTTTCGGCGCGGCTTATATGGTGACGGCGGTCAAGCGCGTGCGCGGGATGCGGCTCGTCGGCGCGATCAAGGCGAAAAAGCCTGTGTTGGCGCCGGGTCTAGCGCCGGCCGCGACGCACAAAACCCCTAACCCGAGAATATGACGTGACTGAAGCAACGCCCGAGTTCATCGAAATCTTTACCGACGGTGCCTGCAAAGGCAATCCCGGCCCCGGCGGCTGGGGCGCCCTGCTGCGTTACGGCACGCAGGAAAAAGAGCTCTTCGGCGGCGAGGCGAATACGACGAACAACCGCATGGAGATCATGGCGGTCATCGCGGCGCTGGAGGCGTTGAAGCGGCCGTGCAAAGCGATCGTCCATACCGACTCGCAATACGTGCAAAAAGGCATCAGCGAGTGGATTCACGGCTGGAAGAAGAAGAATTGGATGACGGCGGCCAAGACGCCTGTGAAAAACGCCGATCTTTGGAAGCGGCTCGATGAACTCGCGCAGCTCCATCAGATCGAATGGCGCTGGGTTAAGGGCCATGCGGGCCACCCGGAAAACGAACGCGCCGATGCGCTCGCGAATCGCGGCGTGAGCGCGCTTGCGGAAAGCTGAGCTTTCGCTACGTTTTCGAGGCGTGGCGGGATGGCTGCCGCGCCGCTTTGCACTGCTTATAGACGAGACATACGAACATGCGTCAAATCGTTCTCGACACGGAAACCACCGGTCTTAACGCACGAACGGGCGACCGCATCATCGAAATCGGCGGCGTAGAGCTCATCAACCGCCGGCTGACGGGTAACAACCTGCACTTTTACATCAACCCGGAGCGCGACAGCGATCCGGGCGCGCTTGCGGTCCACGGGCTGACGACGGAGTTCTTGAGCGACAAGCCGAAGTTCGCCGAGATCGTCGATACGCTGCGCGATTATCTGCGCGATGCGGAACTCATCATTCATAACGCGCCGTTCGACTTGGGGTTTCTCGAAGCGGAGTTCTCGCTGCTTGGATTGCCGCCGTTTCGCGAACACTATTCGAGCGTGATCGATACGCTCGTGCAGGCCAAGGCGATGTTCCCCGGCAAGCGCAATTCGCTCGACGCGCTATGCGACCGCTTTGGGATCAGCAATGCGCATCGGACGCTGCACGGCGCGTTGCTCGACTCGGAATTGCTGGCCGAAGTGTATCTAGCGATGACGCGCGGGCAGGAAAGCCTCGTCATCGACATGCTCGGCGAAGCGGCGACGCAGCAAACTTCATCGGCGGCCGCGGGCAAGACGATCTCGCTCGCGGGGCTCGCATTGCCGGTGCTGGCCGCCGACGAGGCGGAACTGCAAGCGCATGAGGCGGTGCTCAACGACCTCGATAAGGCGATGAAAGGCACGAGCGTATGGCGGCGTGAACCGGTGCCCGAGACTGCGGCCGATGCCGCCGATGCACACGCTGCGTAAAAAACGCTTTACGAGCGCAAAAGCATCTGACATAATTCGACTCTCTTCGGGTGGTTAGCTCAGCGGTAGAGCACTGCCTTCACACGGCAGGGGTCACTGGTTCGATCCCAGTACTACCCACCAGATTCATGGGTACGTAGGAAGCCCGAAGAACAAAGGCCCTCTGGCGTTAGCCGAGGGCCTTTTTCTTTTGCGGCTTGCTTGCCCTCGGTGCGGCTTTTTATGCAGCCGCCCCGGCGAGGAGACATATGGCTACTCCGTGCCCGACAACTTTTCGCAAGTGGCTACGGTCGTCCACGATGCTGAGCACAAGCCCTAATGGTTTCCGTTGGCCTAGTGTCCGAGCACTGCACCCAGGTGAAGTTCATTAGCGACGTTCTTCAAGCGTTTGTCCCGAGTCCAGATGGTGACACCGGGCTCCAAGCGCGCCGATGCCAACAACGATGTGTCCACATATCCGATTCCCCGATTGAACAAGCCTTCACGCTCAATGAGATAGAACGTTTCCTCCGGAGTCGCCACTGGCACTGCAGGCAAATCAAGCAGTGCGCTAAGCACGAACTTACGGTCACGCAAACTTCCGAGGGAAATCTCCCCTACGACGTACGGATGAATCAGGACGCGCTCCTCAGAAAGGAGCGCAACCAGCACGGGATCGGCCGCATTGAGGTGGTCGATCCAGACCGACGTGTCAACGAGGATCATTTAACGTCTTGCCGGCGACGCGGTACGCTCTTGATGCCCGGCTGGCTTCCTCCCAGATTGGCGAGGCGCTTCGCGGCCTCACGCTGGATCAAGGCCTTCAGTGCTTCGCGTACGAGGGCAGATTTTTCTTCCACGCCTGTATAGGCCTGGGCCTTGGCGATCAAGTCATCGTCAAGCGCAATGGTAGTACGCACAGGAATCTCCTCTTTGCATGCATGGATAATAGCATCATTCGATGCCGAATACGGTGCCTATGGCTCACACGCAAATATCGCGCGGCTCCCGGTCTTTCGTTGCCTTGACATGGCAGGGATCAACGGTTCGATCCCAGTACTACCCACCAGATTCATGGGTACGTAGGAAGCCGGAAGAATGCGTTGCGTCAGCTCAAAGACCGCTCGGTCGCGAACCATGTTCCCGCAGCCATCGTCGCGTCGCTTGATGCTTTCAGTGGCCTGCCGACATAGGGCAGGCTAGCCTATCGGCCACCTGAGATAAGTACCGGACAATTGCCGTCGTTCCCAAAACGCTGTCGTCCCCATCATATGCAGATTGCGGGAAAAGGGGCTCTGGTCATTTCGGTTCGGGCATAAACCCAGGCGGCCCCCACCCGGACACTAGGCAACAAGTGAGAAAACGAGATATGAACATTCTGACTTTCAGTCAGGCACGAACAGACCTTAAGCAGGTTGTTGATGCGGTGTGCGAAGACCACGAGCCGACGGTGATTACCCGTAAGCATGGAAAACATGTCGTCATGATTTCGCTCGAGGACTACAACGGTCTTCACGCGACCCTGTACCTATTGGGCACTCCGGCCAATGCGGACCGACTGCGCCGATCCGTCGCTGAGTTCCGGGCCGGCAAGACCTTCATAAAGAAATCTCAGACACGTGAAGCAGAAAAAGGCAAAAAGCAAAGCCGCAGCGGTAGCTAACTAAGCCAGAGCATCGTTCGGAAAGCACCGTCCCCACGCGGTCCTAGCCTACTTAGCCATCGAACGCCGCAAGCGGACCGAACCCGCCAAGCGATGGCGGCCATAAAGCATCGCCACCGCCCTTCCCGGATACGGCTTAACTGTCAATCACTCCACGAGCCCATCCGCCCCAGGTTCGCTTTCCCCTAACTCGGCCCCCGTCTCCGGATCATGCGTCCGATCGGACTTGAGCCGCGCCTTCATCTCGTCGAGCGTCATGCGCTCCTTCTCGCTCAACTGAACGGCTGCCGAACCATCGCCGCCGTCCACCGGAATCGGCGGATCTTCCACGAGCTCCAATCCACGCCCCTCATTCCACGGTCCGCGCTCAGGCGGCGCACCGACCGACATCTTGAAGTACGCATCCGCATACTCGGGCACCGGTGCCAATTTGCCCGGCGGGAAGTTGGCCGTAATCGAATACAAAGCCTTCTCGAACGACTTCTGATGCGAAACCTCGCGCGTCATCAAAAAGCCCAACGCGTCGCGCACGCCCGGATCATCGGAAACATTGATCAGGCGCTCGTAAATAATCTTCGCACGCGCCTCGGCGGCGATATTCGAACGCAAATCGGCGGTCGGCTCGCCGATCGTGTCGATATAGGCCGCGGTCCACGGCACGCCGGCCGAATTCGTCAGCGGGCTCCCCGCGCCGTATAGCACCTGCGTCACATGACTGTCGTTGCCTGCGCCGTTCAGCTTCCGGTAAAGCTCGGCCTGCGCATCCACGGCCTCCGCAAGCTCGCCCTTCGCGCCGCGATTGAGCATCGCCACGATCGAGCCGATGATCTCCAAATGGCTCAATTCCTCGGTTGCAATGTCGAAGAGCATATCCTTGCGCCCCGGATCCTCTTCGGTAATGGCTTGCGTAAAGTAGCGCATTGCCGCAGCCAACTCCCCTTGCGGTCCGCCGAATTGCTCCAGCAGTAAATTCGCCAGCCCAGGGTCGGTCCTACCGACTCGAACCGTGTACTGCAACCGTTTGTTGTGCACGAACATGGGACCCCCTTTGTGATCGTGGTTGAACGATATGCCGCTCGCTTTCGTCCGCAACGACCATTCCCGCCACTCCATCCAGCCGCCACGCGGACTGCATTCGATCGCCTTGACTTTCTATCTTTAGATATATATCTTTAGATACACATTCACCGACACGGGGGACCCTCCCATGCGACATCGCTTTCACGACTTCGAGCGTGCCTTCGAGCCGCTCGCCCATCACAGCCGACGCGACCGGACCGATGGCCATTCGCATTCCGCCGAATCCGGCCCTGACTTCGGTCATTGGTATGGCCGCCGCAGCGAGAGGCCGGAGCACCATCATGGTCGCTCGGACCACGGCCACGAACGGAGCCACGCTCGTCATGGGCGCCACGGCGAGCGTTCGTTCATGCACGAGCTATGGCACGCGATCGGGCGGCATCGCCATGGCCACGGCGGCGGCGGTGGATTTTGGGGTGGCCGCGGCGAGCGCGGCTTCGGCGACGACGACAGTTTCACGCGCGGCCGCAAATTCAGCGGCGAGGACCTGCAGTTGATGCTGCTGGCGTTGATCGCCGAGACGCCGCGCCACGGCTATGAACTCATCAAGGCGCTGGAAACGCGTTCGAACGGTTTCTATACGCCCAGTCCCGGAATGGTCTACCCTGCGCTGACGTATCTCGAGGAACTGGGATTCGTCACGGTTCAGCAGGAAGGCAACCGCAAGCGCTACGAGATCGCGGATGCCGGGCGCGCTCACTTGGCGGCGAATCAAGATCAGGTCGATATGCTGCTCGCCAAGCTCAGCTTCGTCGCGCACAAGATGGAATCGATGCGGCGCGCCTACGCAGCCGAAGACGATGACGACGGCGGCCGCGACGCGCGTTGGCACCCGAAGCTGCGCCAAGCGAAGTACGCGCTGAAACTCGCGTTGCTTCGGCGCCTGGACGCCGACGAGGCTGAACAACTGCGCGTCGCGGAGATCTTGCTGCGCGCCGCGGCGCAAATCGAAGGTCAGCCGGCCGCCGGTCCGGCCCCCGAAGGCAGCAACCTGTAACGCGGGGCCTCGCTCGCGCGTCTAGATGAGGTGACGACGGCTAATCTCAGTCGCCGTCCCGCCACCGGCACCTCGACAAGGATTTCAATAACAATGTATGCCCTGCCTCAAAAGCGCGAGCGAAGTCTCATCTGGCTCCTCGCGCTCGTTCAATTCACGCTCATCATGGACTTCATGGTGATGATGCCGCTCGGCCCGCAAATCATGCCGGCCTTCGACATCTCGCCGTCGAGGTTCGCGGCGGCCGTCTCGGCATACTCGTGGTGCTCGGGACTCTCCGCGTTGCTCGCCGCCACTTATATCGATCGCTTCGATCGGCGCAAGCTGCTCCTTGCCGCGTACTTGCTGTTCGCGGTGTCGAACGTCGGTTGCGCGTGCGCGACGAGCTATCCGCTGCTGCTCGCGAGTCGCGCATTCGCCGGCCTCACGGGCGGCGTCCTTGGCGCGGGTGTGATGGCCATCGTGGCCGATATCGTCCCGTTCGAGCGGCGCGGCAGCGCCACCGGCATCATCATGACCGGGTTTTCGATGGCGGCGATCGCGGGCGTCCCGGCCGGCGTCATGCTGGGCGCATACTTTCATTGGTCGGCGCCGTTCTGGCTGCTCGGCGTCCTCACGGTCACGATCGCGATCGTCACTTCGCGCATCCTGCCCTCGCTCGACGAGCACCTGAAAAACGCACAGCCAACGCTCGCCCAAACGCTCCCCGCACTCACGCGGTTGCTAACCGACGCGCGCCATCTGAGGGCCTTCGCACTGACGTTTGTCGTCATGCTTGGCCACATGCTCGTGATTCCGTTCATCTCGCCGATGCTCGTCGCGAACCACGGTATAGCCCCCAGCCGTATCTCGTGGCTTTACATGGCGGGCGGCGCGGCAACGTTCTTCACCTCGCGCGCGATCGGCCGGCTCGCCGATCGGATCGGACATCGCGCTGTGTTTAGGATCTTCGGCGTGCTGGCACTACCGCTCGTCCTCGCCATGACGCATCTTCCCGATCTGCCATTCTCGATCATGGTGCCGGGGTTCGCGTTGTTTATGATCATCTCGTCGGGACGCATCGTGCCGATGCAGGCGATTTTGACGATGGTGCCCGACGCACAGCACCGCGGCGCGTTCCTCAGCGCGAACGGCGCCGTGCAATCGCTCGGCACCGGCTGCGGCGCGTGGCTCGGTGGAGTCATGCTCTCGACCGATACGGCCGGGCACCTGGTCGGTTATGGGATCAACGGGTGGGTGTCGGTCGTACTCGCGGCGCTTGCACTCGTCTGGGTAGGATACATACGAGGCGGCTCCACGCCCAGCGCTCCCGCGGCTGGACCCAAGGCACCTTCCCCAGTACCGGAGTTGGCCGGGGAAGTCTAACGCTCGGCATCGAACAAGCGGGGCCCGCCGCGAGACGGACCCCGCCCATATTCAAGCGCTGCGCCGCCCCTCGCCGGACGGCTCTTTGCCCCGCTCTTTAGCACCACGCGCCAACACGGGCGCGAGCGCTTGCCCCGTATGGCTATCTCGCACGCGCGACAGCGTTTCGGGATCGGCGGCGGCGACGATCGTCCCGCCGCCCGCTCCACCCTCGGGTCCGAGGTCGATGATCCAATCGGCCTCGGCGATCACATCGAGGTCGTGTTCGATCACGATGACGCTATGTCCCGCATCGACGAGCCGGTGCATGACACGGATCAGGCGCGCGACGTCGGCCATATGCAGGCCCACGGTGGGTTCGTCGAGCACGTAGAACGTATGCGGCGCCTTTTGCCCGCGGCGCGTGACGTCGTCTCTCACCTTCGCGAGTTCCGTCACGAGCTTGATCCGCTGCGCCTCGCCGCCCGATAACGTCGGCGAGGGCTGCCCCAGCGTCAAGTAGCCCAAACCCACGTCTTTCATCAACTGCAGCGGATGGGCGATGCTCGGCATCGACGCGAAGAACTCCACCGCTTCGTCGATCTCCATCGTCAACACGTCGCCGATGTTCTTGCCGCGCCAGGTTACCGCGAGGGTCTCGGGGTTGAAGCGCTGTCCATGACAGACGTCGCACGGTACTTTGACGTCGGGCAAGAAGCTCATGCCGATCGTGCGCACGCCTTGTCCCTCGCATGCCGGGCACCGTCCCTCGCCGGTATTGAACGAGAAGCGCGAAGCGGCATAGCCGCGCGCTCTCGCCTCGAGCGTATCGGCAAACAGTTTGCGGATCGTGTCCCAGACGCCGATGTAGGTCGCCGGGCACGAGCGCGGCGTTTTGCCGATCGGCGTCTGATCGACTTCGAGCACGCGGTCTATCGCTTCGAATCCCGTGACCGAGGCGCATCCCTGCCAATTGTGCGTCACGTTCAAGGGCGCGCGCGTCGCGCTCGCGTTTGCGTAGCGGCTAGGCTGGGTACGCGGCTTCGCCGCGGCGCGTTCGCCTTCTTGCGCCGCCTTGCGGGCGCGGCGCGTGGCCGGCGATGACAGCACGGAACGGCCGACGGCATCGAGCAGGTTCGTCATCAGCACATCGCGCGCGAGCGTCGATTTACCCGAACCCGAGACGCCGGTCACGGCGACCAACCGCGCCAGCGGGATGCGCGCGGTCACGTCGCGCAAGTTGTGCAGCGATGCCCCGTGCACGGTCAGCCATTGGTCGGGCACGGCCGCCTTCGCCGCATCGCGCACTTCGCGGCGCGGCTGCAGCGGATGCACGATCGGCCGAGCGAGAAATTGGCCGGTCAGCGAATCGGCGTGCTCGGCCAAGTCTTTCACGCTGCCTTCGGCCACGAGCCGGCCGCCGCGCTTGCCGGCGCCCGGTCCGATGTCGATGATGTGGTCGGCTCGCCGGATCGTGTCTTCGTCGTGCTCGACGACCACGAGCGTATTGCCCTTCTCGCCGAGCTGATGCAGCGCATCGAGCAAGATGCGGTTGTCGCGCGGGTGCAAGCCGATCGTCGGTTCGTCGAGGACATAGCACACCCCTTGCAAGTTGCTGCCGAGTTGCGCCGCGAGCCGGATGCGTTGCGCTTCGCCACCCGACAAGCTAGGCGCCGCACGGTCGAGGCTCAAGTAGCCCAGCCCCACTTCTTCGAGGAAGCGCAAGCGGCTCGCGATTTCACTGACGACGTCACGCGCGATCTGCGCATCGCGCCCGGACAGCGCGATCGCATCGATCCACGCACGCGTGTCCGACACGGTCCAGCGTCCCACGTCCACGATCGAGCGGCCATCGAAGCGCACCGCGCGTGCCGTTTCATTCAACCGCGTGCCGCCGCAATCGGGACAAGGCGTATCGACCACGCCTTCGATTTCCTGCTCCTCCGAAGGCAGCGTCTGCTCGCGGCCACGGCCGTCGTCGGCGCCAAGTACCGTGTCGTCGTATGCAGCGCGCTGTTCGCGCGTAAGTGCAAGGCCCGTCCCCACGCAGCTCATGCACCAGCCGTGCTTGCTGTTGTAGGAGAACATGCGCGGATCGAGTTCGGGATAGCTGGTCGCGCACACGGGGCACGCGCGCTTGACCGACAGCACTTCCATTTCGCCGATGCCGACGGTCGAGCGCTTCCCGGCCAGCGCGTCGGCCAAGCCGTCGAGCGGCGCGAGCAAGTGCACGACGCCCTTGCCCACCTCGAGCGCCGCATCGAGCGCGCGGCGCAACTCGGCTTCGTTGTCGGCCGAGATCACGAGATCGGCAACGGGCAACTCGATCGTATGCTCGCGGAAGCGTTCGAGCTTCGGCCACGGATCGACGGGCAAGAACTCGCCGTCGACGCGCAGATGCGTATGGCCGCGCGCCTTCGCCCACTTCGCCAGATCGGTGTAGATACCCTTGCGGTTGACGACGAGCGGCGCGAAAAAACCCACGTGTTCGCCCGCGTAGTCACGCAGCAATTGCGCGGCGATCGATTCGGCGCTTTGCGGCTTCACGGGCGTACCGTCGTGCACGCAATGCTGAATGCCGAGCTTCACGTAGAGCAAGCGCAAGAAATGCCAGACTTCGGACGTCGTCGCAACGGTACTCTTACGGCCCCCGCGCGACAAACGCTGCTCGATCGCAACGGTCGGCGGGATGCCGTAGACCGCGTCGACCTCGGGCCGTCCCGCGGGCTGAACGATCGAGCGCGCATAGGCATTGAGCGATTCGAGGTAGCGGCGCTGGCCCTCGTGGAACAAGATATCGAACGCGAGCGTCGATTTGCCCGAGCCCGACACGCCCGTCACGACGTTGAACTTGCCATGCGGGATATCGACGTTCAGGCTCTTCAAGTTGTGCTCGCGCGCATTGACGATACGCACCACATCGTCGCCCTCGACCGCCCGGCGCGCACGCGCGGCCGCCAGCGCCGATTGCAACGGCACACCGGCCGCGAAGGCCTCGGCATCGCCCTCGACCAACGTCTCGTCGTATTGCTTCAACGCATGGCCGGTATGCGAGGCCTCGCACGCCTTGATATCGTCCGGCGTGCCGACGGCAACGATGAGGCCACCCTCGTCGCCGCCCTCCGGGCCTAGATCGATGATCCAATCGGCCGCGCGTATCACATCGAGGTTGTGCTCGATGACGATCAGCGAATGTCCCCGCGCGAGCAACTTGCCGAAGGCCCGCATGAGCTTGGCGATATCGTCGAAATGCAGGCCCGTGGTGGGCTCGTCGAACATAAACAAGCGCCCGCCCGGCGTGGATTCCGCACCGATCTTGCCGCTCGTCTCGGCGAGAAAGCCCGCCAGTTTGAGCCGCTGCGCCTCGCCGCCCGATAGCGTCGGCACGGGCTGGCCGAGCTTCACGTATTCGAGCCCGACATCGACGATCGGGGTAAGCACGCGCACGACCTCGGCATCGGCCGAAAACAGATTCACGGCTTCGGTTACGGTCAGCTCGAGCACGTCGGCAACGGAGAGCGCGCGTCCGCCGCGTTCGATCGTCACCTCGAGGACTTCGGCGCGGTATCGGCGGCCGTCGCAATCGGGACAGCGCAAATAGACGTCCGAGAGGAACTGCATCTCGACGTGTTCGAAGCCCGAGCCGCCGCAGGTGGGGCAACGCCCGTCGCCCGAGTTGAAGCTGAACGTGCCCGCCGCATAGCCGCGCTGCAACGCGAGCGGCGCTTTCGCGAACAGCTTGCGAATTTCGTCGAAGGCGCCGACGTAGCTGGCGGGGTTCGAGCGCGCGGTCTTTCCGATCGGCGATTGGTCGACGAAGACGGCGTCCGCGATCAAGTGCGCGCCGGCCAAGCCGCGATGCGCGCCGGGCGCCTCGGTCGCGCGGCCGAGATGGCGGGCCAGTGCCGGATACAACACATCTTGCACGAGCGTGGACTTGCCCGAGCCCGACACACCGGTGACGCATACGAGCCGTCCGAGCGGGATCTCCGCCGTCACGTCGCGCAGATTGTGCTCCGTCGCACCTTCGAGCACGAGCCGAGGCGTATCGGTATCGACGGGTCTGCGCGCCCATTGCGCCGCATCGCCCACGCGCTTGCGCGCACCGAGGTATTCGCCCGTCAATGTCGGAGCGGACCGAATATCGGCCGGCGTGCCGTCGAATACGATCGAGCCGCCGCGCTCGCCGGGGCCTGGGCCCATGTCGATGAGGCGATCGGCCGCGAGCATCACCGACGGATCGTGCTCGACGACGACGAGCGTATTACCCGCATCGCGCAGCCGCCGCATGGCTTCGACGATCCGGTCGAGATCGCGCGGATGCAAGCCGATGCTCGGCTCGTCGAGCACGAAGAGGGTCTTCGTGAGGGAGGTGCCGAGCGCCGTGGTCAGATTGATCCGCTGGACTTCGCCTCCGGACAGTGTCCGGCTTTGCCGATCGAGCGTCAGATAGCCGAGGCCGACGTCGCATAGGTAACGCAATCGCGTGCGCACTTCGGCGACGAGCAGTTTCAAGGCGTCGTCGAGCAATGCGCTCGGCAGCGTCAGTTCGTCGAAGAAGCGGCGAATCCGGCCGATCGGCAGCAACATCAAGTCGTGCACGGTCAAGCCCGGCAGCGCTTCGAGTTGCGCGCGCGTAAAGCCCACGCCATGCGGCATGAAACGCGCCGCCGGATCGAGCACGACGTCGGCGTTTTGCTTCGTGCCGAGGCGCCAGAGCAACGATTCGGTCTTGAGCCGCGCACCGCCGCACGTTTCGCACGGCGTGTAGCTGCGATACTTGGACAAGAGCACGCGGATGTGCATCTTGTACGCTTTCGATTCGAGGTAGTTGAAAAAGCGCCGCACGCCGTACCACTCGCGCTGCCATTCGCCGTTCCAAGCCGGCGAACCGTCGATGACCCACTCGCGCTCGGCGTCGGTCAACTCCGACCAAGGGGTCGTCGTGCGAATACGCGCACGCGCCGCATAGCGCATGAGATCGTCCTGACACTCTTTCCAAGCCGGCGTTTGCATCGGCTTGATCGCCCCGCCCGCCAGCGTCTTGCGCACATCGGGAATCACGAGCCCAAGGTCGACGCCGATCACGCGGCCGAAACCGCGGCACACGTCGCACGCGCCATAGGCCGAGTTGAACGAGAACAAGCCGGGCTGCGGATCCGCATAGCGCAGATCGCTCTCCGGGCAATGCAAGCCCGTGGAGAAGCGCCAAATGCGCGGGGCTTGCTCGACGTCATCGGCAGTAGCGTCGCCATCGGGCAGCACGTAGACATTCACGCGGCCCGCGCCTCTCTTGAGCGAAGCCTCGATCGCTTCGACCGCGCGCGCCTTGTCGGTCTTGCTCAGGCGGAAACGGTCGGCCACGACGTCGAGCACCTTGCGCGTCCCGGCCGCCGTGCTCGCCTCGCGCTCGGCTTGAATGCGCGTATAACCGCTCGCCGACAGCCACTGCGTCACCTCCTCGGCGCTCGTTTGCTCCGGCAATTCGACGGGGAACGTCACGACGAGCCGCTCGTCGCGCTCGGCCGTGCGGGCGAGCAATTCGGCATAGATCGTTTCGGGCGTGTCGTGCCGCACGGGCACGGCCGTCGCCTTGTCGAATAGCTGAGCGGCGCGCGCATAGAGCAATTTCAGGTGATCGTTGAGCTCCGTCATCGTGCCGACCGTCGAGCGCGAGCTGCGTACGGGGTTCGTTTGATCGATGGCGATCGCCGGCGGCACGCCATCGACGCGATCCACCTGCGGACGATCCATCCGATCGAGAAACTGCCGCGCATAAGCACTAAACGTTTCGACGTACCGGCGCTGCCCCTCGGCATAAAGCGTGTCGAAGACGAGGCTCGATTTACCCGAACCCGACGGCCCCGTAACGACGGCCATCTCCCCCGTACGCAGGTCGAGATCGATATTTTTGAGATTGTGTTGACGAGCTCCGCGAATGCGGATGACGCCGGATGTCATGGGACGTGTCCTTTCTACGCGCTATACCGAACGATGCGTACCGTCATTCGAGATAAGACAGCACGCCAGGGGTGCAATGATAGTCCTGCGCGGCCAAGTTGGCCGGCGACAAACGCGACGCCTCGCGCTTTGTTCGACGAAGAGGCCGCCGACGAACCGCGAACCGAGGATTGGTCGAAATGAAACCGATAAATTAGTGACAGCCACTGACGGACAGCGCCTGCGCGACCCGCGCTTTCAGCACGGGCAGCAATTCGCGCTCGAACCACGGATGGTGCTTGAACCAGCCCTGATTGCGCGGCGATGGATGAGGCAACGGCATCCGCGACTCACCATAGTCGCGCCACGCCTTAACCGTTTCGGTCAAGCTCGCGCGGCGTTCGTCGCCGAGGAACCGCCGCTGCGCGTAGGCGCCGACGAGCAACGTCAGTTCGACGTGCGGCATTTGCGCGAGCACTCGGTCGAGCCATAGCTCCGCGCACTCGCGGCGGGGTGGCAAGTCGCCCGAAGCCCCGCGGCCGGGATAGCAATACCCCATCGGGACGAGCGCAACGGCGCTGGGATCGTAAAAGCGTTCGGGTCCGATGCCGAGCCACTCGCGCAAGCGCTCGCCGCTTTTGTCGTCCCACGGAATTCCCGATGCATGTACCCGCGCACCCGGGGCCTGGCCGATCACGAGAATGCGCGCATCGCGCCCCACTTGCAAAACGGGTCTAGGCCCATGGGGCAGGTGCGCTTCGCAGGCACGGCATGAACGAATATCGGCGAGCAGCGACTGCAATGCGGTGCGGGACGAGGAGGACATCGGAAAAAGCGGTATTTCAGTGATGTGCGAGCTTGCGCGCGAGGTACTCGCGCAACACGACCGCTTGATTGTGCTCGCGGTCGCGCGCGCCGAACAGCAGCGTGACGGGCCCTTGCTTGGCCGCCTCGATAATCGGCTGCCACGACGCCGGATTGGCATCGAGTTCGGCGTGGTAACGCCGTTGAAATTCTTGCCAACGCGTGGGCTCGTGCCCGAACCAACGTCGCAGTTCCGTGCTCGGCGCGACGTCGCGCAGCCACGCCTCGATCCCGAGCGACGCCTTGCTCACACCGCGCGGCCACATACGGTCCACGAGAAAACGCGTCCCGCCGTCCGCCCCGGGCGGATCGTAAGCGCGGGCAATATCGATTCGATTGTGCTTCACGGCCATGCTCCCAACGCTATCGCGGCGCGGTGTCAGTGCCGCGGCGCGCGTTAGACCTGACGCAGCGTCGCATCGAGCGCGTGCGCCGCGCTGCGATCGCCTTCCGTCGCGAGCGTCGCCCGGAAAACCGTCTGCCGATTGTGGCCGACGGCGGCCGGCGAGTCCCATAACAGTTCCACTTGCGAACGGCGTGCCCACCCGCGTCCGCGCGCGCCGGCCTCGCCGCCCTGCCCCGCGGCCGCGAGCGTGCCATCGGCCAGGGGCGCGTGCGCCAGCGGACGCTCGCGCTCGATGGCCGAGGCCGCCGGCCATTTAACCGAAAGTTCTCGCGCGTCGTATTGGCCGAGTTTGCGGCTTTCGACCCAGACGACGACCGTACGCGTCGCCGCATCGATCGATACCGCATACCGGCCGATCGCGAAGCGCCGCGCCGCGACGTTCGTCCGCCATAGTGCGCGCGGGCGGCAAATCCAAAGAACGGCCGCGTACAGCGCGGGCGCCGCGACGAGCCAGCCGTTCGTTTCGGCGATCGCGGTGACCGTACGCCTGCCGCCCGCCGCCCAGACGAACACGCCGATCGACCACAGTGCGAACAGCAGACACAAGAACGCAAATAGCCGCAAAGCCTGCCGCAACCACTGCGGAAGCGGATGGAACGGCCGCTCGGCGCGGGCCCGCGCCCCAGGCAGCACGATCAGCAAAAACAGAAAGACGCCGTTGATGGACGCCCACGGCGAAGACGCCATGGCAGAGAGCGACTCGCCATAGCCCATCTGCGACATGGAGTAGAGCCAGCGCGCGAGCAACACTAGACCGATGGCGCGCAGCGTAAACATCGTGCCGGCGCCGGGGGCCGGATCTGTGCGCGTGGGGGTCGCTCTCGCCAAGACGCTCTCCTAAGGTCAGTCGAATTCGCCGCGGTTTCCGCGGCAGCAGCATTATAGGGATTTGGGCGCCGCCTTTCCCACTCCCAGCCCGAGCCCGCTCACAGCGGGTACGCCGCCGCAGGCCGATAAAAACAACACGCCCCGCATGCCGCAAGGCAGGCGGGGCGTGTGC
The DNA here is from genome assembly GCF_003390925.1 of Trinickia diaoshuihuensis. Taxonomy (GTDB): domain Bacteria; phylum Pseudomonadota; class Gammaproteobacteria; order Burkholderiales; family Burkholderiaceae; genus Trinickia; species Trinickia diaoshuihuensis. Next base: position 62,647 of record NZ_QUBS01000018.1, read on the forward strand.
CCGGTGAAGCCCCAACGCGCGAGACGACGGCCCGCGCGCTGTGGTATCGGGCGCTTAACCGGCGGCGACTTCGCGCAGCACCGTGCGGCGCTTTTGACGCAGCAGGTTTTCGTACGACGCGAGGTAATTCTGCGCCATCACCTTCGACGTGAAGCGCTCTTCGAACGCCTTGCGCACGTTCTCGCGCGGCAGCGACGACAAACGCTTGACGGCGGCCACGGCCGACAGCTCGTCTTCGACGACGAAACCCGACACGCCGTTTTCGATCACCTCGGGCACCGAGCCGCGCTTGAACGCGATCACCGGCGTACCGCACGCCATCGCTTCAATCATGACGAGACCGAACGGCTCCGGCCAATCGATCGGGAACAGCAGTGCGTGGGCGCCACCGAGGAATTCGGCCTTCTCCGACTCGCTGATTTCGCCGATGTATTCGACGTGCGGCAGCGAGAACAGCGGCTTGATCTGCTCTTCATAGTAGGCGCGGTCGGCCTTGTCGAGCTTGGCGGCGATCTTGATCTTCATGCCGGCCTTCTCGGCGATGCGAATGGCCGTGTCCACACGCTTTTCCGGCGAAATGCGGCCGAGGAATGCGAGGTAGCTCGGCTCGATGTCTTTGCGCGGCGTGAGCAGGTTTTCCGGCAGGCCGTGATAGACCGTCGAGAGCCAGCTTGCCTGCGGTAGCGGCATGCGCTGATTATCGGAGATCGAGACGACCGGCACGTCGTTGAACGTGTTGAAGATCGGCTGCAGTTCGGGCAGGTCGAGACGGCCGTGCAACGTCGTCAGATGCGGCACCGGCTGGCGCGAGAACAGCGAAAACGGGTAGTAGTCGATGTGGAAATGCAGCACGTCGAACTCTTCGGCGCGGCGGCGCACTTCCTCGAGCAGCAACATATGCGGGGCCATCGTGTCGCGGATCGACGGATCGAGACGCAGCGCCTGCGGCCAGAACGCTTCGAGCTTCGCCGACGTCTTGGAATCGCCGCTCGCAAAGAGCGTGACGTCGTGACCGAGTTCAACGAGCGCTTCCGTCAAATACGACACCACGCGCTCCGTTCCGCCATAGAGCTTTGGGGGAACCGCTTCGTGCAAAGGAGCGATTTGAGCGATCCGCATAGTGATGGACTCCTAATAAAAATTCAGGCAAATGTATTGACGTTGTTTGGAAGCGAATCGCCCGCTCCAGCATCAGGCCGCAGCAACCCATCCCGCGGGATGGGTGCGATTCGCCCTTGGCCGTCGACGACACTGCTCGATCGATCTTGGGGCTACGCGCCACAGACGTTAAACGCACGGCTCGCCCAACCGTTGACGACATGCGTCAAAATCCCTTAGGGCAAACCCGGATCGATTATCCAACCGGTTTCATGCTGCGCCGCACGAGATTTCAAACTCTTTACGTTGTTACAGACCGGATACATTTCGCCCGACACGCTCACCGGTACCGCGCCTACAGTACGGCGATGCACCGAGCGCGCCCGGCCGGCACGCCACGCGTGCAACGCACGTGCCCGCCGATGGCGCGAAGGACGCCGCCGGGCCATCCGATCAAGCCCCAAATACCGCCAAATACCGCAATTCCCCGGTCACATTTGCGCGGCGTTTGGACATAACCGGCTATTGTATCGGAAAATTACGGTTAGCTTCGATCGAGCTTTCGTTCGAGACGCGCACCGAACTTGCTCCATGGAACCGGGACGATGCGCTGCCGCAAACCGGCGTTGTGCATACCCAACGCTCGTCGTGAAGCCCCGGGGAAGTTCCGCGGATGTTTACAATGGCGGCGTGCCGCACTATCTCGTTATTGCTCGAGATTGGCTGCCGGTACGCCACTCGCAGACTATGCTTTGATGACACTCGCTTCGCGTGCCTCGCACGAACCACAATTGGAACATTTGACCGTCGCCGAACGTAACGCGCGCAACGCCCGGCTCTCGAGCTATGCCGACCGCCCGCTCGCGTTCTTGCTCAGTTACATCCGGCGCCACCCCGTCTCCCACGCGATCGTGCTGGCGAGCGTCTTCGCCGCCGTCGGATGCGCGCTCGCCTCGCAATACGCGATCAAGCATTTGATCGACGTGCTGGGCATGGGCCGGCATCATCCTGGCCCGCTCTGGGGGGCGTTCGCGATCCTGGTCGGCCTCATCGCCGCCGACAATTTGTTGTGGCGCATCGGCGGCTGGGTCGCCGCGCATGCATTCGTCGACGTAACGGGCGACTTGCGCCGCGACCTGTTCCAGTACTTGACCGGCCACTCGCCGACCTACTTCTCGGAGCGTCAACCGGGCACCATCGCGAGCCGCATCACGGCCACCTCGAACGCGGTTTACACGTCCGAGAACACGATGGCCTGGAACGTGTTGCCGCCTTGCATCGCCGTGATCGGCGCGATCGTCATGATCGTGACGGTCAACCCGGTCATGGCGGGCTCGCTCTTGCTGTGCTCGGCCGTGCTGGCCGTGGTGCTCTTCAAGCTGGCCGGACGCGGCTCGTCGCGGCATCACCACTTCGCGACGAAAGCGGCGGCCGTGGACGGTGAGCTCGTCGACGTGATCGGCAACATGGCGCTCGTACGGGCCTTCGGCATGACGCTGCGCGAACAGCGCCGCTTCGGCGAAACGGTCAAGGCGGAGATGGATGCGCGCCAGCAAAGCCTGTTGTATTTGGAACGTCTGCGCCTGCTGCATGCCGTCATCACCGCCTTTCTCTCGGCCGCACTGCTCGGCTGGGCGCTTTGGCTATGGACGCAGGGACGCGCGACCTCGGGCGACATCGTGCTCACGAGCTCGCTCGGCTTCACGATTTTGCACGGTACGCGCGATCTGGCCGTGGCCCTCGTCGACGTGACGCAGCATATCGCCCGGCTCGCCGAGGCCGTCAAAACGCTGCTGCAGCCGCATGGGATGCCCGATCGGGAAGACGCCGTGCCGCTCGTGACGCACGGCGGACGCGTCGATTTCGAAGGCGTGACGTTCGCCTATCCGCGCCGCAAGCCGATTCTCGATCAGTTCGATCTGCACATCGAAGCCGGGCAGCGCGTGGGGCTCGTCGGCAAATCGGGGGCCGGCAAATCGACCGTCCTCGCCCTGCTGCAACGCTTTTACGACACGCAAGGCGGCTCGATCAAGATCGACGGTCAGGACATCGGCGCCATCACGCAAGACAGCCTGCGCCATGCGATCGCGCTCGTGCCGCAGGACATCGCGCTCTTTCATCGGACGGTTTACGAGAATATCGCCTACGGCCGGCCCGAGGCGACGCGCGAGGAAGTGCACGCCGCCGCCCGCGAGGCGCGCTGCACCGATTTCATCGAGGCGATGCCGGAAGGCTTCGATACGATCGTGGGCGATCGCGGCGTCAAGCTCTCGGGCGGTCAGCGTCAGCGGATCGCCATCGCCCGCGCCATCTTGAAGAACGCGCCGATTTTATTGCTCGACGAAGCCACCTCGGCGCTCGACAGCGCATCGGAAGAAGCGATCCAGCAGGCCCTCGACCGGCTCATGGTCGGGCGCACCGTCATCGCCATCGCCCACCGTCTGTCGACGCTGCAAAACTTCGACCGGATCATCGTCATGAGCGCCGGCAAAGTCATCGACGACGGCTCGCCCGAAGCATTGCGCAACCGCCCCGGGATCTATCGCGATCTGCTCGCCAAACAGCACGGCAAGGCGGCGCTGCACCACCCCGGCGGGCATAAGGTCGACGAACACGTCGCCTGAATTCGCTCTTTAGACAAAAAGGCCCGGCGCATCATGCCCGGGCCTTTTTCGTTCAAGCCGCCACGCGCTTGCGAGCCGTCTTCGCGCGCGTTGCACCGGCCTTCTCCGGTTGCGCGTTCGTCGCCGGGCGCCGCCCAGGTTCGTGCGCCAGGTCGCGCAAGAAGGTGTCGCGCCACACCGAGACGTTATTGCTGCGCAACTGGGCGATCATGTCGCGATAGCGCGCACGCCGCTCGGCGAGCGGCATCGAGAGCGCTTGGGCGAGTGCCTGCGCCATGCCGTCGATGTCGATCGGATTGACGATCAAGGCGCCGGTCAACTCGTCGGCCGCGCCGGCGAAGCGCGATAAAACCAGCACGCCCGGGTCGTCCGGATCTTGCGCGGAGACGTATTCCTTGGCGACGAGGTTCATCCCGTCGCGCAAAGGCGTGACGTAGCCGACGTGCGATTGCCGGAACAGCGCGGCCAGCACCGATCGCTCGTACTGCCGGTGGATGTAGCGGATGGGCGTCCAATCGAGTTCGGCGAAACGGCCGTTAATGCGTCCGAGTTCCGACTCGAGCCGCAGCCGGATGTCTTGATAGGCATGCATGTCCGCGCGTGTGGGCGGAGCGATTTGCACGTACGACACGTTGTTGCGGCAGGCCGGAACTTGATCGAGCAATCGCTCGAACGCACGGAAGCGCTCGACGAGCCCCTTCGAATAATCGAGTCGGTCGACGCTCATGATCAGTTTTCGCTCATGCAGCGTCTGGCGCATCATGCGTACGGACTTGCCGCGCGAGCCCGACTTGGCGAGCTGCGCGATTTCGTCGGGGTAGACGCCGATCGGATAAGCCGCCGCGCGCAGCGAACGCCCGAAGGCACGCACGCGTGCCGGCGAGCCCGCGACGAACGGTGCGGCATCTGCCCCGCCCTCGATCTCGCCGGCAGCCTCATGCACCACGTAGTCGCAAAACGCGCGGACATCCGCTTGCGTTTGGAAGCCGAGCAAATCGAACGAGCACAGCGCCTCGACGAGCGCACGGTGCGGCGGGACGGCCAACAGCACTTGGGCGGCCGGAAACGGGATGTGCAGAAAGAAACCGATCCGATTCTCGACGCCCGCCACGCGCAGGGCCTGCGCGAACGGGATTAGATGATAGTCGTGCACCCAAATGACGTCGTCGGGCCGCAGCAACGGAACGAGTTGCTGGGCGAGCCACGTATTGACGCGCCAATAGCCTTCGAAGTCGTGACCGTCGTACTGGATGAGATCGGCTCGATAGTGAAACGCGGGCCACAGCGTCGCGTTCGAAAAACCGCGGTAGTACTGATCGTAGTCGCGCCGCGCAAGCCCGATCGTCGCAAACGTGACAGGGCCCTGCTCGACGAGCTGCAACTGCGGCTGCCCCGACGAGACCACCTCGCCGCTCCAGCCGAACCACATCCCGCCCGTTTCCTTGAGCGCGTCGTAGACGCCGACCGCCAAGCCGCCGGCGGCCGGACCGCCCTCCGAGATCGGTGCGACCCGGTTCGAAACGATAATCAGACGACTCATGATCGATGCTGTGCGGCGGCGACGATATCGGCGAGCCAATCGACGAAGGCGCCGACCGACTCCACGCGCGAGCGAGCCGACGTATCGCCCGCGCCGACTTTGATGGAGAGCCCGCCGCGCTCGTTGACGACGGCGAACGCCTTTTCGTCGGTCAAATCGTCGCCCGCGAACACGGGCTTGCGTCCGGCAAAGGGCGGCTCGTCGAGAAAAGCCGTCAGCGCGCGCCCTTTATCGACGTTTTTCGGCTTGATTTCGAAGACCATTTTGCCGGGCTGCAAGACGTACGCGTCCGCATGCTCGTCGACGAGACGCTGCGTGGCCTCGCGAGCGGCCGTTTCAGCGAGCGGCGCGTTCCGGTAATGCAATGCGAGCGCGGCGCCCTTGATTTCGAGCAGCGTTCCCGGATGGGCGCGGACGAGTTCCTCCAGCACGCGCTCCATACGCAACAAGCGCTCGTCGTTAAAGCCCAGCCGGACCGTATCGCCGCTCGCGTCGCGCCGCTCGGCCCCATGCAAGCCGGCCACGGGCAAGTCGGGCATGCCGAGGAACGCATCGATGCTGTCGATGCCGCGGCCCGACACGACGGCAACGGCGCCGCGCGTCAAACGCCGCAACTGCGCCAGCGAATCGACGACGGCCGGCGGCACGATCACGCCGTCCGGCGTGGGAGCGAGTTCGACGAGGGTGCCGTCGAAGTCGAAGAAGAACGCCGTCTCGCTGGGAGACAGAAAAGCCGGTAAAGATTGCATCAGCTTGGTTCGTGTGACGGCCTCATGCGGCTCGTAGCCGCGAGAAACCGGAAAAGTTTGCGCATCTTACCGCGCCTGCGTCGCCTTTTCGAGCAACCGTGCCTCGAAACCGGCGCGACCGCGCCGAATGACGCATCGCGGCTCCCTCCCCGAATGTTGCCTGGTCCTGCGACATAATGCCTCGCCATGAGGCGCCCCGCGCCCATGAACGGCAAGTGTCAGCTATTTACGCTATATTCGCTCGCTCGCAACGGCACAGCCGCCGCTGCTCGTATCAGAGTAGCCTCGGTGTCGCCCCTCCCTCTCGAGCCACGCATGCCGCGCGTCGAACCGACTCCCTTCGCTCCCGCTTATAACCGCGATAACAACGCCACCCCCGCGCGGCGCGTTCGCCCCCGCACGCGGGTGCTGCGCGGCCTGATCGGGCTTGCCTGCGCCGCGCTCGCCGCGAGCTGCTCGCACGACGAGGGGCACTGGCAACTGACCGATGTGACGGGGCATCTTCCCGATCTCGCTTTCAAGCTCACCGAGGACACGGGCAACAACGTGACCGCCACGGCTTATCGCGGCCAGACGACGCTCGTCTATTTCGGTTACACGCATTGCCCCGACGTCTGCCCCGAAACGATGGCCCGCCTCATGCAAGTATTGGCCAAGCTGCCGGCGCACGATGCGAGCCAGGTGCGGATTCTCTTTATCTCGGTCGATCCGGCACGCGACACGCCCCAATCGCTGCATGCCTATGTCGGCGCGTTCGATGCCGCGCACATTCGGGGCCTGACCGGCACCGATGCGCAAGTCGAGTCGCTGGCCAAGCGCTATCGCGTGGCGTACCAAATGGAAAAGCGCGATCCGAACGGGAGCTACGAGGTGACGCATAGCTCGGCCGTCTATGTCTTCGATCGCGACGGACGGGCACGGCTGCTGGCGACCAGCAGCGACACCGCCGACGCGATCGCGCACGATCTGCAACGCATCATCGAGCACGATGCTTAAACGGAAGCCGCAATGAACTTGCTTTACTGGCTCGATCCTTGGGAACCATCGCCGACAGTCGTCGTCGCCATCCTTACGGCAGCGATCCTCTATGCGCGCGGCGCGAGGCATGCGCGCGTATCGTTGCAGCGCCGGGTGGCGTTCTGGTTCGGGCTCGTCGCGCTCTATATCGCCCTGCACACGCGGCTCGATTATTTCTTCGAGCATGAGTTCTTCATGCATCGGTTGCAGCACCTAGTGCTCCACCACCTCGGCCCATTCTTCATCGCATGGTCGTATCCGGGCGCCGCGCTGCGCGCGGGCATCCCGTTCAACTGGCGCCGGCGCTTACGTCCCGCCGCACGCACGCAGCCGGCGCGTTTCGTTCTGAACGCCGTGTTCCATCCGGTCGTTGCCGTCGTGCTGTTCGTCGGGCTGATCTACTTTTGGCTGCTCTCGCCGATCCACTTCAAGGCGATGCTCGACTGGCGGCTGTACCGCATCATGAACTGGAGCATGGTCGTGGACGGCTTGCTGTTCTGGTGGCTCGTGCTCGATCCGCGTCCGGCTCCGCCCGCGCGTTTGGCGCCGGGAAGGCGAATCATGATCGTCGTTGCGGCGATTCCGCCGCAAATCGTGCTCGGCGCTCTGATCTTCTTTACGCCGCGCGAACTCTATCCGATCTATTCGATTTGCGGACGGGCTTTCACGTGGATCAGCCCGATTCGCGATCAGCAGATCGGCGGCCTGCTGCTCTGGATCCCGGGATCGATGATGAGCGTGTTCGGCGCGCTCATTGCCTTGCGCCACTGGATGCGGCTATCGGCACGTGAGCGGCTGATCGAGGAACGCCGTCGCGAGGCGCCCGCGCCTAGCCCGACGGCCGCCCCCGCCGCGCACGCGCATTAATGCGTCAATACCGTTCGACGCTAGACGGAGCGCATCCAGATATGCGGGATGCCGTCGTCGTCATGCACCTCCGAGATCGGCTCGAAGCCGAACGCGCCATAAAACATTTGCAGATGCGCCTGGGCGTGCAGCTTGATCGCCGCCTCGGGCCATTGGGCCACGATGTACTTGAGCGCTTGTGCCAGCATGGCGCTACCCAGACCGATGCGACGAAATTCCGATGTCGTCAGCACGCGTCCGATGCGGATGTCGGTGTCCGTTTCGTCCGGCAATAACACGCGCAGATAGCCGGCTAGCTGCGGGGCGCCGGCATCGTTCGAATAGGCGAACAAATGCCACGCGCCTTTGTCGAGTCCATCCACATCGTTGTAGACGCATTGCTGCTCGACGACGAAGACGGCGTTGCGCGCCGCCAGCATGTCGTAGGTTTCGTCGGCCGTCAGTTGAGCGAACGGCTTCCAGCGCCATTCGAGCGATTCGTGCGTTTGCTGCGTTTCGTGGGTGACGTCGGCCATGGGCAAGTCCTAGGGAAGTAGAGCCGAACGATTATCCCGCGACATTGGGACGAATGCCAGGCAAGCCGGCGATTGCCAAGGCGCGTACGATGTTCGCTGGCGGCGACCGCCGCGTGGCTTTTCTTGGGTGCCAGGCCGATGAAAGACGCAATGAGCCCCGCGCCGATCGAGACGATTCTCTTTGGTGCCTTCGATCGGCACAACTTCGGCGATCTGCTTTTCCCGCACGTGTTGGCCCGAATGCTGCCGGGCCGGCGGCTGCGGTTCGCGGGTTTGGCGGGACGCGATCTACGAGAATTCGGCGGGCATCGCGTCGAAGCGATTGCGACGCAACTCGGCTCGACGGGCGACCAATCGTTCGACATCGTCCACGTAGGCGGCGAGTTACTGACTTGCGACGCGTGGGAAGCAGCCGTCATGCTCGCACCCGAAGACCAAGTGCACGCGCGCATCGGCGCGCAACGGGAGTGGTTGCGCCATCCGCGCGAATGGGCGCTCGCTAATCTAGGCCTACCGGCGCATGCCCCATACGTCTTGTCCAAAGCGGATTTCTCTTGCGCGCGCCGGGTACTGTTTAATGCGGTCGGCGGCGTCGAACTCGGGGAGCGCGACGCGCTCATGCGCGCCGAGGTGATCGACGCACTGAAGCATGCCGACGACATTACCGTGCGCGACGCCGTCACCCAACGCCTACTCGAAGCGGAAGGCATCGCGACGCGGCGCCTGCCCGACCCGGCGGTCATGGTCGCAGAACTTTTCGGCGAGACCGTGCGCGAGCATGCCATGGGCGAGACCGTATCTTCGATCCGAGAAGCATGCCGGAACGGCTATCTCGCCGTGCAGTTCAGCGCCGACTTCGCCGATGACCGGACGCTCGACGAAATCGCCACGCAGCTCGATACTGCCGCGGCTTCGAACGATCTAGGCGTCGCCTTCTTTCGCGCGGGCATCGCGCCGTGGCATGACACGCTGGAAGCCTATGAACGGACGCGGCTGCGCATGCGAACACCGTCGGCCCGCCTCATGGCGTCGGCGAATCTTTGGGATATCTGCGCCGTAATTGCCGGTAGCCGCGCCTATTGCGGCAGCAGCCTTCACGGCAGTATCGTCGCGGCCGCCTTCGCCGTGCCGCATTTAAATTTGCGCCACCCTGCTCGTACGACCGCGCACAGCAAGCAGACGGCATTCGCTCGCACGTGGGAGGACGCGTCAGCGCCCGGCGAGGTCGGCGTGCCATACCTCGCGCAGGGCATCGCCACCGCGCTCGGCGTCGATCGGCGGCGGCTGGAGCGCCGCGCACAAGCGCTCGTCGACGACTATCGAGCCGGCTTCGAACGTGCCGTCGCGCTCACAGGTTGACGCACGGGCAGGTGCTAAGAAGAGCCGCCCGTCGCAGCGTCTACGATAACGGCGCTTAGCCGCCGTGCCGCATCGATCATCTGCGCGTGGCTGAATCCGCCGAAACCTAGGACCAAGCCCGGCCGCGCCGTACCGGGCGCGAACATCGGCGAGACAGCGCGGACCGAAACCCCGGCGCGGACCGCCGCCTCGGCGACGAGGCAATCGTCGACGCCGGGCGCCAGCCACAGGACCAGATGCATACCTTGATCGCCCGGCTCCACCCAAGCCACATCGCTGGGCAACAGCGCCTCGATCGTCTCGATCAGCTTCGCTCGATAGACCGCGTAGACGTTGCGCACGCGACGCACGTGGCGCTCCAGATGCCCCTCGGCCAAGAATGCCGCCAGCACATATTGATCCGCGTTGGGCGGATGACGGTCCATCAGCACGCGCGCGCCGCAAAAGGCATCGACCAGCGTATCGGGAACGATCGCGTAGCCCGCCCGCAACGAGGGGAACAGGATCTTGCTGAACGTGCCGAGATATACGACCCGCTCCGGCTCCAACCCCTGCAACGACGGAAAAGGATAGCCCTGGTATCGAAGTTCGCTGTCGTAGTCGTCCTCGACGATCCACGCATGGGCGGCCCTCGCCCATTCGAGCAACGCGCCACGCCGTGCCATGCTCATCGGCATACCCAACGGATACTGATGCGAGGGCGTCACGAACGCCGCCCGCGCGCGCGGCGCCATGTCGATCCCGGCCCGAACGTCGATCCCTTCGGCGTCGACGGGTACGCGTATCGTCGTCTCCCGATGCCCCCTGCTTTCGAGCACGGCGGTAACGCCGCGATAAGCCGGGTTTTCCGCCCAGACTTGATCGCCGGGCGCCAACAGGACCTGACTCGCGAGAAAGAGCCCTTGCTGGGTGCCGCTCGTCACGATGACTTGGCCTGGCTCGCAGCGGACGGAGCGCGACTTTCGAACGTAGTGGGCGATCGCCTCGCGCAAAGCCCAAGCCCCGAGCGGATCGCCGTATCCCGCGGGCGCGCCGGGACCCTTCGCGCGCAGCTTGTTGCCGAGCTTGCGCCAGACATCGCCTGGCGCCGTCGATTCCATCGGCACGGACACCGCGAACGGAACGGGCGCGAGGGGCTTGAATTCGCGAGCGATACGCGCGAACGACGCCGCCGGTTCAGGCAAGCCCATCGAGTCCTTCGCCAAGCGAGCCGCACGCTCCTCGCTCGGCGCCGGCGAAGGTGCTCGATGCGCCGATCTGCTGCCGCGCGAACGAGCTTGCTGCGGCCCCGGCAGCGCCATGGCGACGCACGTGCCGGAGCCCGCCTTCGCCGTCAAGAATCCTTCTGCAATGAGCTGTTCGTAGGCCGCGAGCACAGTGCCGCGCGAGACGCCGAGCGCCACGGCCAGCAATCGTGTCGAGGGCAACGTATCGCCGGCTCGAAGCTCGCCTTTGCGCACCGCCTCGCGCAACGCCTGCATCACCTGACGGCTCAAATTCCCCACCGAGGGATCCAAGGTGCCGATCGACGGAATATCGGCGATTCGAGCCGTCCTCGCCATAATTGTGGCCCACAAAAATCAACATAAATTGGACCTATAGCATAAGCCACTTTACTTGCACAATCGCGGTAATCCATTCGGAGTCATCGCCCATCCACACCGTTGCCTCGTAGAGAAACTCATGTACATTCCCGCCGATTACAACGAACCTCGCGTGGAGGTCTTGCATGCGTGCATCGCGCAACATCCGTTTGGGATGCTCGTCACCCACGGCGTCAATGGGCTCGATGCCATCCACATTCCGTTCGAACTCGACACGCAAGCGGGCGGGCTCGGCATCCTGCGCGCGCATGTGGCCCGGGCGAACCCAGTCTGGCAGGATGTCGCGAACGGTGACGAGGTGCTCGTCGTGTTCCGGGCGGCGGATGCCTACATTTCGCCGAACTGGTATCCGAGCAAGCACGAGACGCACCGCGAAGTGCCGACATGGAATTACATCGTCGTCCATGCGCATGGGCGCATCACGGTTCGCGACGACACCAAATATGTGCGCGGGGTCGTCGCACGGCTCACGCGCACGCACGAGGCGGCGCAGCCTCGACCGTGGAAGATGGGCGATGCGCCGGCCGACTACATCGAGACGCTGCTGAGCGAGATCGTCGGATTGGAAATCGAGGTCACCCGCTTGGTCGGCAAAAGCAAGCTAGGCCAAAACAAGGACGCGCGGGACATAGAAGGCGCCGGAGAAGGACTGCGTGCCAGCGGACACTGTGTCATGGGCGATGCGATGCTTGCGGAAGCCGCGCGTAAACGCAACAAGTAGCCTGGCCCAAGTCACACGACTGGCCAGGTCGAACGCAAGAAAATTGACCCTGGCGAACAGTGCCCGATCGACAACAATCGAGTCTCGCCATTTATTCAAAGAGCCATGATGTCGGCCAATACTTTTTTCTCAGCCAATCTTCTGCTTGCCTACACCGCGTATTTCGTCGGCACCGCCAGCCCGGGACCGAGCAATCTCGCGATCATGTCGATTGCGGCCAATAACGGTCGCAAAGCAGCGCTCGCATTCGCAGCGGGCGTCATTTCCGGCTCGATGTTTTGGGCGAGCATCGCGACGGTAGGCATTTCGGCGGCCTTGATCGCCTATTCGCACTTCATCGTCGCGATCAAAATCTTCGGCGGTGTTTATCTGCTGTGGCTCGCTTTCAAATCGGGCCGCACGGCGCTCTCGGCGACGGCTGGCGGTGCGCTGGAGCGCGATCGTCCCGCCACTTTGAAGGCGCTCTATGTCAAAGGCGCGTTGCTGCATTTGACCAATCCGAAAGCCATCTTGGTCTGGGTGTCGATCGTCGCACTTTCGTCCAATAGCTCCGGCGCGACGCATGGCGCCGTCATTCCGGGTTGCGCGGTAATCGGCACGTTCGTCTTCAGCGGATACGCCGTGCTGTTTTCCATCGACCGCGCCCGGCGCATTTACAAGCGCACGCGTCGCGCGTTGGAAGGCTGCCTCGCGGTCGTTTTCGGGGTGGCCGGCGTGCGGCTGCTCGGTTGGTCGTCGACGTAAATCGAGGACACTGGACGAAGATAATCGAAACGAGCACGGCGGCGGTTCATGGCGCCGTTATCGCAAAAGAAAAAACCCTGACGAGCCGAAGCTGGTCAGGGTTTTTATTTGGAGGCGCGAGCCGGAGTCGAACCGGCCTACACGGCTTTGCAGGCCGCTGCATAACCGCTTTGCTATCGCGCCAAAACCGGATGCACCGGAGTATCGACGCCGCGCAATGCGCGCGGACGTTCCGGCTGTTTGTTTAGCACACTCACCGTGACGGGCCGCTAAACAAAAAGGGAAGCTTAGCTTCCCCCTATACCTGGAGCGGGAGACGAGTCTCGAACTCGCGACCTCAACCTTGGCAAGGTTGCGCTCTACCAACTGAGCTACTCCCGCGTATCCTACCTACTGCTTCGCGGCACCTCGACGAATTGCTCCGCACGACATACCGCATCGAAACTGGAGCGGGAGACGAGTCTCGAACTCGCGACCTCAACCTTGGCAAGGTTGCGCTCTACCAACTGAGCTACTCCCGCAGTTTGCTGCTTGCTTTTTCTACTACTTCCGACTGACTCGCTAACCTGCGTGCGTCGGAGAAGCGAGATTATGTATAAACCGCTGAAACGTGTCAACACTTTTTGCATCGATCGATCGGCGACGTATCGTGGTCAGCGCTAGGCTCCCACCGGCGGGCACTACGCAGCACCCGCTCGCGGGCCCGTCGATCCGATCCTTAGAACCGCGTCTCGCGCGCGGCGCGCAGAAACGTATCCAAGAGCGGCGTGCAATCGAGCAACTCATCGCCGCCCGCCCGGTGAAATTCGGGGTGCCACTGCACGCCGACGACAAACGGCGCGCGCCGGTAGCGAACCGCCTCGATGAGCCCGTCGCTCGCCGAGACGGCCTCGATGTTCAGATCGCGTCCGAGCGTCCTCACCGCTTGGTGATGGATCGAATTGACGATGGCCTCGCGCCGGCCAGGAAACATACTGGCCAGCGTCGAGCCGTCGGGAAAGCGCACCGAGTGCCGATGCTGATCGTAGAACTCGCTCACGTGGACGCCCGCCGTCGGAACCTCCGTGGCGATGTCCTGATACAGCGTGCCGCCGAACGCGACGTTGATCAGTTGGCACCCCCGGCAAATGCCGAGCACCGGCTTGCCCGATTCGATGAACTCATAAAGCAGCTCCAGTTCGTACATGTCGCGCACGCGATCGCCGGGCCACTCCGGCCGCATGTCGCTCGCCGCATAAGTCTGCGGAGAAACATCCGCGCCGCCTTGCAGCAGCAGACCATCGAGATGCTTCGCGTAGTCGCGCAAGCGAATATTGCTCGGGTGCAGCATGCCTTGATGACCGACGGTCGGAATCATGAACACCATGACATCGCGCGACATCACCCAGTGCGCGACGGACTCCTCGAGGTATTGCAGCGTCTTGCCGCGCAGCCCGCGCGCACCCGGCTCCGGGTGGAAGATTCGCGCCGATACGCCGATGCGCAGCGTCCGCTGCGTAATGCGCTGCCCCGCCCGGTCGAACAATTGCCGCGCCCTGGCCGCGAGGGTCCGGCCCAACACGGACCACGGCGAATCGTTATGCCGCAGGTAGGCGGGCTGCGTCTGCGCGACGGTGCTCGCGGGCGGCGGGCGCGGCGAGTCGAAATCAGGCGGCGCGCCGAAGCCCGGCGGCGGCGCACCGGGCACGGTCTCTCGCGCGATTTGCGCCGCATGCTCCTGGGCTGCCGTCTGCGCCGCGGCCGTGGATTTCGCTTGCGCGGCGTCGGCCTCCAAGCTCGTACCGGGCCGCACCGGCGAGGTGGGCGCCACGGCGGATGCGGAGTCGAGCGCATCCGTCGCGGCCCGCGCGGCGGCGCTCGGCGTATCCGTGGCATTGGACGTCGTGGCCACACCGGTGGCGCCGGGCACCCCGGGCGGCTGCGCGCCGCTCGCCGGGAGCGTTGGCGATCCGGCGGGCGGCGTGACGGCAGTGGGAGAATCCGGGGGTGGGACCGGAGAGGTGGACGCAGTAGAAGACTCTGAGCCGGGGCGATCGGCGTTCGGCGGCGTGGTTTCGCTCATAACGATAGGCAGGCGCGTCGGCGATGAAATTGAATTCATTATCCGCCACTGAACCGGCGGGTCGCAAATCACCTCTTTTTCGCGGCCGGGAGCGCGATCCGCGAAAAAAAAGGGCAGCAGTTACAATCGCCGATAAAGGGTTGCCCGCAACGCCCGGTTCGTTCATCCACCCGCGCTCGCGGTTGCGGCATTGCGTCGCGCCAAGTCCACAGCTTCGATTCGACACCTTATGGCCACCGATTTCGTCCCATTCCCGCCGCTCGCCCGCCTCGCCTCCGATTTGGCGCAAGGGCATACGACGAGCCGCGCGCTAGTCGAAACAGCCCTCGAGCGGATCGCCGATCCAGCCGGGCAAGGCGCCACCGTTTTCCTCGAAGTGGACGCCGAGCACGCGCGGGCCAGCGCCGATGCGTTCGACCGCTTACGTGCAGCGGGCACGGTGCTGTCTCCGCTCGCGGGCATCCCGGTGTCGGTAAAGGACTTGTTCGACGTACAGGGCCAGGTGACGCGCGCCGGTTCGCGCGTGCTGGACGGCGCCCCGCCCGCCGGGGCCGACGCCCCGGCCGTCGCTCGCCTGCGTCGCGCGGGCGCGGTCATCGTCGGACGCACGAACATGACGGAGTTCGCCTATTCGGGGCTCGGTCTCAATCCCCATTACGGCACGCCGCTCTCTCCGTATCGCCGCGGCGAGCCCGGCGAGGCGCGCATCGCGGGCGGGTCGTCCTCGGGCGCGGCGGCGTCCGTCGCGGACGGCATGGCCGCCGTCGCCCTCGGCAGCGACACCGGCGGATCGATCCGCATCCCCGCCGCCCTGTGCGGACTGACCGGCTTCAAGCCGACCGCCAGCCGCGTGCCGAGGCAAGGCGCCGTGCCGCTCTCGACGACGCTCGACTCGTTCGGACCCATCGGCGTATCGGTCTCGTGTTGCGCCCTCGTCGATCGCATTCTCGCCGGGCTGCCGCCGCAGGTGCCTGACGCCCGGCCGCTCGAAGGGCTGCGCCTGGGCGTGCTCAACCATTTCGTCACCGATGGCATGGACCGCGAAGTCGCCGCCGCCGTCGAAACGGCGACGAAGCATTTGGAAGCGGCCGGTGCGATTCTCTCCGACGTGCGCTTCGCGCCGCTCGACGATCCCGCATGGCCCTACCGCTTCGGCATTTCGTCGATGGAAGCCTACGCGTGGCACCGGTCGCTCATCGAAACGCAGGGCGAGCGCTACGACCCGCGCGTGCTCGTCCGGATCAAGAAGAGCGAAGCGGCCCTGGCGGCCGACTACATCGATTTGCTGGCGCAGCGCGCCGCCTTGATCGAGACGGCGCAACGCACGCTCTGGCGGCGTTTCGACGCGATCGTCGCGCCCACGGTGCCGATCGTGCCGCCGCGCGTCGCCGAGTGCGATGCCGACGACACGACCTACGCCGAGATCAACGCGCTCGTGTTGCGCAATCCGAGTCTATTCAACATGCTCGATGCCTGCGCCGTGTCCCTGCCGTGTCACGCGCGCGGCCAGGCACCCGTCGGGCTCATGCTCGCGGCCGCGCCGCACGCGGACGAGGCCCTGCTCGCCACGGCGCTCGCCGTCGAGCGCGTGCTCGAGTCGATCCGATGAAAACCGATACGGCCCGGTTTAACGAACGTTTAAGTGAAAGTACGTACCATTGACCGACTTATCTTTTGGGGCGTGAGCCACTCATGAACGATATTCATTCGCTGCGCCGCGAGCGCCGCCTTCTCGCGCTGCTCGGGTTCGTCTGCCTAGCCCTCGTCGGCGGCGCGCTTTATCTGCAGTTCGTGAAGCACGAGGATCCGTGCCCCCTATGCATCATTCAGCGCTATCTGTTCCTGTTGATCGCGCTGTTCGCTTTCGTCGGCGCGGCGCGCAAGGGATGGCGCGGCATCGCGCTGTTCGAAACGCTGATCGCCGTCTGCGCCGTTGCGGGAATCGCGGGCGCGGCCAAGCATTTGTATATCCAACTGAATCCCGGCTTCAGTTGCGGCTTCGATGCGCTGCAGCCGGTCGTCGACAGTTTGCCGCCGGCCCATTGGCTGCCGAGCGTCTTCAAGGTGGGCGGCCTGTGCGAAACCGTCTATCCGCCCATTCTCGGCATTTTGTTGCCCGGGTGGGCGCTGATCGCCTTCGGGCTCACGTTCGTCGCGGTCGCGACGAGCTTGTGGCGCCGCCGCGACCGGCGGCGGCTGCACGCTATCTGAGCACGCGCGCAAAGCCCCCGCCGCCGCGCGGCAACTTTGCGCTCCCGGGGGAATCGTATTGACGTCATGAGCGGCCGCGAATAGCGCTCATCAGCGCCAAGCGATGTCTTACGCCCGCGTCGGTGCTATCTTCGGGCATACATGGATGGCGATCCACGTGCGCGGGCCCTCTGGCGGGCATTCGCGTAACGCGCGCCTGGTCCCACTTTCGAGGATTCGGCTATGAAGACGCATCCCATCCGCTTTTACCACCGCGGCGCCATCCGCGAAGTCTCGGGCGTTCCCGTCACGCGCACGGTGCTGCAGCACCTGCGCGACGATATGCGCTGCACGGGCACCAAAGAGGGATGCGCCGAAGGCGACTGCGGCGCGTGCACGGTCGTCGTCGGCGAACTCGACGGCAACGGCGAGTTCGCGCTCAAGGCCGTCAACGCCTGCATCCGCTTCCTGCCCACGCTCGACGGATGCGCGCTCTTCACCGTCGAAGACTTGCGTGGGCCCGACGGCGCACTGCACCCGGTTCAGCAAGCGCTCGTGGACTGTCACGGCTCGCAATGCGGCTTTTGCACGCCCGGGTTCGCCATGTCGATGTGGGCGCTTTACGAAAACCACCCCGCCGACGCCGGGCTGCCGACGCGCGAGGAAATCGCCACGGCGCTCTCGGGCAACCTATGCCGCTGCACGGGCTATCGTCCGATCGTTGAAGCCGCCCAGCAGATGCTCGACACCGACCGTTACGCGCGCGTCGCGCTCGATCGGACAGCACTCGTGCAAGCGCTCCGAACGATCCAACCGGAGCCTAACGAAACGTTCGCCTACGCCGGCACGGACGTCCGCGGCAGCGCCTTCGGCGAAAACCGGTTCTGGGCGCCGACTTCGCTCGATGCGTTCGCGCAACTGCGCAGCGAGCATCCGGACGCGCTCGTGCTCGCGGGCAGTACCGATGTCGGGCTGTGGGCCACGAAGCAACTGCGCGATCTCGGGGACTTGCTCTACATCGGCCGCGTAGCCGAACTGCGCGCGATCGAGCGCGACGCCACCACGCTGACGATCGGCTCAGCCGCGACGCTCGAAGACGCCTACGCCGCCCTCGTCGTCGATTACCCGGAACTGGTCGAACTCGGCAAACGATTCGCCTCGCTTCCGGTCCGCAATGCCGGCACGCTCGGCGGCAACGTCGCCAACGGCTCGCCCATCGGCGACTCGATGCCCGCATTGATCGCACTCGACGCGCAAATCGTTTTGCGGCGAGGCCGAGACACTCGCACGATGCCGCTGGACGCCTTCTACCTCGGATATCAGAAAACGGCGCTCGAAGCCGGCGAATTCGTCGCCGCGCTGCGCGTTCCGCGCCCCGCAACAACGCTGCGCTTTAGGACCTACAAAGTCTCGAAGCGTTACGATCAAGACATCTCGGCCGTATGCGCGGCGTTCGCTATCGAGATGGTGGACGGCGCGATCGCAAGCGCCCGCGTCGGGTTCGGCGGCATGGCCGCCACACCCAAGCGGGCATTGCTCGCCGAGGCAGCGCTCGCCGGTGGCCCCTGGGACGAGGCGGCGGCGCGGCGCGCCATGCAAGCGCTCGCGAGCGATTACCAGCCGCTGACGGATTTGCGCGCGTCGAGCCGCTATCGCGCGGCCGTCGCCGCCAATTTGCTCTGGCGCTTCTGGCTCGAAACACGCGATGAAGCCCCGCTCGCGCTGGCACAAGTCGATGCATTCGCCTTCGACGCGGCGCACGCCAAGGAGGCACCGTGAACCAGCCCACCGAAGCGCCCATTGCCCCACCCGTCTCCGCGGCGCATACGGCGAGCCCCGGCGACGCGATCGGCGTGCCGCTACCGCACGAGTCGGCCGAGTTGCACGTGAGCGGCGAAGCGCGCTACACCGACGACTTACCCGAACTGGCGGGCACGCTTTACGTTGCGCTCGGGCTGTCGCGCCACGCCCACGCGCATATCGTCGCGCTCGACCTGACCGCCGTGCGCGAAGCGCCGGGCGTCGTCGCCGTCTTCACCGCGGCCGATATCCCCGGCGAGAACAATTGCGGCCCCGTGGTTCACGACGATCCGATACTGGCGGACGATCTCGTCCAATACCTCGGGCAGCCGGTGTTCGCCGTCGTTGCAACGTCTTACGAACTCGCGCGCCGCGCGGCCGCCCTCGCCAAGCGCGACGACGTCGTGCGCTACGAACCGCTGGAGCCGGTCCTGACGATCGCCGAAGCCAGGGCGCGGCATCACTACGTCCTGCCGCCGCAGCGCTTGACGCGCGGCTCGCCCGCCGCGCGCATCGCGCAAGCGCCGCACCGGCTCGACGGCGAATTCGAAGTCGGCGGCCAAGAACAGTTCTACCTCGAAGGGCAAGTAGCCTACGCCGTTCCGACCGAGCGCAACGGCGTCCACGTCTATAGCTCGACGCAGCACCCAAGCGAAATGCAAGCGGTGGTCGCTCATATGCTCGGTTGGCCCGCGCATAACGTCGTCTGCGAGTGCCGACGGATGGGCGGAGGATTCGGCGGCAAGGAATCGCAGTCGGGCCTGTTCGCATGCGTAGCCGCGCTCGCCTGCACGCGCCTAGGGCGTCCCGTCAAACTACGGGTCGACCGCGATGACGACTTCCTCGTCACGGGCAAACGCCACGATGCGCTCTACCGGTACGAAGCAGGCTACGACGACGACGGCCGGATTCTCGGCTTGCGCGTCGAGATCGCGCTGCGGGCCGGTTATTCGGCCGACTTGTCGGGCGCCGTCGCCACGCGCGCCGTCTGCCATGTCGACAATGCGTACTTCCTTTCGGATGTCGAGATCGTCGCACTCCCGTGCAAGACGAACACGCAGTCGAACACCGCCTTTCGAGGCTTCGGCGGTCCGCAGGGCGCGCTCGTCACCGAAGTCATCCTCGACGGCATTGCCCGCGCGCTCGGCCGCGACCCGCTCGACGTCAGGCTCATCAACTACTACGGAATCGGCGAGCGCGATACGACGCCCTACGGCCAACGCGTCGAAGACAACGTGCTCCCACAGCTCACGGCCCAATTGCTCGATTCGAGCCAATACCGCACGCGGCGCGAAGCGCTCGCCGCCTATAACGCGGCGAGCCCGTTCTTAAAGCGCGGCATCGCATTCTCGCCGGTCAAGTTCGGGATCTCGTTCAACGTCGAATTCTTGAATCAGGCCGGTGCGCTCGTGCACGTCTATCGGGATGGCTCCGTGCTCGTCAATCACGGCGGCACCGAAATGGGTCAGGGAGTCAACACGAAGGTGGCGCAGGTCGTCGCCCACGTGTTCGGCCTGCCGCTCGCGCAAGTACGCGTGAGCGCCACCGACACCTCGAAAGTCGCCAATACGTCCGCGACGGCCGCCTCCACCGGCAGCGATCTGAACGGCAAGGCGGCCGAGGCCGCCGCGCTGACGATCCGCGACCGTCTCGCCGAGTTGGCGGCGCGCACGCTCGGCGGCGAGGCGTCGGGCGTCCGCTTCGAGCAAGGGCTAGTGCATGGGGCGAACGCCTCCATCCCGTTCGGTCAGCTCGTCGCCGCAGCCTATCTCGCGCGCGTGCAACTGTGGTCCGACGGTTTTTACACGACCCCGAAGATCCATTGGGACGCCGCGTCGATGACGGGCCATCCGTTCTACTACTTCGCCTACGGCGCGGCGGTGGCGGAAGTCGTCGTCAATACGCTGACGGGCGAATCCAAGCTCGTGCGCGCCGATCTACTGCACGACGTCGGCCGCTCGATTAACCCGGCGATCGACATCGGCCAGATCGAAGGCGGGTTTATCCAAGGGATGGGCTGGCTCACGACCGAAGCGCTCTGGTGGAACCGCGATGGGCGCTTGATGACGCACGCCCCGTCGACCTACAAGATACCGGCCGTCAGCGATACCCCGGCTGCGTTCGACGTCCGGCTCTTTGCCAACGAAAACGCCGAGCCGACGATTTTCCGCTCGAAGGCCGTCGGCGAACCGCCGCTGCTGCTCGCCTTCTCCGTGTTCCTGGCCATACGCGACGCGATCGCCGCGCAAGCGCCGGGAAGCCGTGGCGCACCGCCGCTCGTCGCGCCCGCGACGCCAGAGGCGATTCTCTTTGCGCTCGAGGAAACCGGCGCCGCGCGCGGCGATGGCACGAACCATGCAGCGCTTGAACGTACCGCATCGACGGCCGCCGGCACAGTCCGCACCGCACCCGCCGGCGATACGGCTTGAACGGAGCACACGCACGCATGCAACCCTGGCTCACCGAATTACAACAATTGCTCACGCACGGCGATGCCGTCGTGCTCGTGACGGTTGCTCGCGTCGAGGGTTCGACGCCGCGCGAGGCGGGCGCGAAGATGATCGTCACGCGCGAAAGCGCGCTCCACACGATCGGCGGCGGCCATCTCGAATGGCGCGCGATCGAAATCGCCCGCGAAGTGCTGCGCGACGGCATGCGTGTGCCGCGTATGCGGCGGCTCGAAAGGCTCTCGCTCGGGCCGAGCCTCGGTCAATGCTGCGGCGGCGCGGTCGTGCTGGCGTTCGAGCGGCTCGACGTCGGCGACCTCGATTGGGTGGCCGCGCTCGGTAAATCGATCCATGCCGGCAAAGCGATGCAACGCAGCGTATCATTCGGCCCCTTGCACGAACCTGTGCGGCTGGCGCCCTTGGATACCGGTATCCAAGCGCCCGAATGTCTGCTGTGGGACGGCGCCGGTTTCGACGAAGGCAACGCGCTGCTCACGGAGACGATCGTCTCGCGCGAGGTCCCCGTCATGCTGTTCGGATCCGGGCACGTCGCCACGGCCTTTGCGCGCGTGCTGACGACGTTGCCGTGCCGCGTGCGCTGGGTGGACGTACGCGATGCCCGCTTTCCGTCGAAACAAGCGCTCACCGAATGGGCCAATGTGACGATCGACGCGCGCGAGACGCCGGAGGATGCGGTCGATGACGCGCCCCCGGGTACCGCGTTCGTCGTCATGACGCATGACCATGCGCGCGATCTCGTCCTCGCCGAGCGTATCTTGCGGCGCGGCGATTTTCTGTTTTTCGGGATGATCGGCTCGCGCACGAAGCGCCGGCAATTCGACGAGCGCCTCGCCGCCTTCGGCATCGAGCCCGCGGCCATCGCCCGGATGGTCTGCCCGATCGGTATCGAAGGCATCGACGACAAAGCCCCCGAGGTCATCGCGCTCTCCGCCGCCGCGCAGTTGCTGCAAGCCATCGAAGCCGCCCGCGCCGCCCCCAACGGCCGTGCCCGATCAACCGTTTTCCTTGCTGCAACCGCTGACCGACCATGACACCGAACTTAGCTAAAAAAATCGCCGGCGCGCCGAAGGCCGAACTGCATATCCATATCGAAGGTTCGCTCGAGCCGGAGGTCATCTTCAACCTCGCCAAACGCAATGGCGTGAAACTTTCGTACGAATCGATCGAAGCGCTGAAGCGGGCTTATGAGTTCACCGATCTGCAGTCGTTTCTCGACATCTATTACGCCGGGGCAAGCGTCCTGCTGACGGAAGAAGATTTTTACACGATGACGGCCGCCTACGTCGAACGCGCGCTCGCCGACAACGTCGTGCATGCCGAAATCTTTTTCGATCCGCAAACGCATATGGAACGCGGCGTCGCGATCAGCACGGCCGTGGCCGGCATCGAACGCGCGTTGGCCGAAGGCGAAGCACGCGGGCTCACGAGCAAGCTCATCCTCTGCTTCCTGCGCCACTTGTCGGAGGCCGACGCGCTCGCCACCTACGAAGCGGCCTTGCCGCTATTCGATACCTATTCGCATCGCCTGATCGGCGTCGGTCTCGACTCGTCCGAGCGAGGTCATCCGCCCTCGAAGTTCGAGCGCGTCTTCGCGAAGGCGCGCGAACGGGGACTCAAGCTCGTCGCACACGCGGGCGAGGAAGGGCCGCCCGCTTATATTCACGAAGCGCTCGACGTGCTCAAGGTCGATCGCGTCGATCACGGCGTGCGCAGTATCGAAGATCCCGCACTCGTGGCCCGGCTCGCCGATTCGCGCGTGGCACTGACGGTGTGTCCGCTCTCGAACATCAAGCTGCGCGTGTTCGACGACATGAAGCAACACACGCTCAAGCAATTGCTCGCGCAAGGGGTGGCCGTCACCGTGAACTCGGACGATCCCGCTTACTTCGGCGGTTACGTCAATGCCAACTATTTCGCCACGGTCGAGGCGCTCGATTTGACGGAGCAAGAGGTCTACACGATTTTGCGCAACGGGTTCGAGGCGTCGTTCGTCTCGCCGATCGAGCGGCAGGCGCTGATCGACAAACTCGATGCCTATTGGAGCCAGCCGGACTCCGCGCCGCATTGACTTTCCGATGCGGACCGCGTTAAACCGGCCGCACCCGCCGCGCCGACCTTCCGTTGCGGATGCAACGAAGGCGCCGCTCGGCCTCGCGCCGCGCAGCCCGCATTTTTTATCGCACTGAGAGACGTACGATCATGAGTCAACACCCACCGCGGACCGCCTACCGCGCCAAACTGCTGACCTTCGCCGGCGACCCCGCCACGAAGGCGGGCGGCGCCTGTTTCGAGGAAGACGGCTTGCTCATCGTCGAAGGCGAGCGCGTGTTGGCCGCCGGCTCGTATGCGTCGCTGCGTTCGCAGTTGACGCCGGACACGGCCGTCGTCGAGCGGCCCGGCAAATTGATTGCCCCCGGCTTCATCGATACGCACGTGCACTATCCGCAAACCGAGATGATCGCCTCGCCGGCGGCGGGGCTGCTGCCGTGGCTAGACACCTATACGTTCCCGACCGAACGCGGCTTCGCCGATCCCGCGCATGCGACGAGCGTAGCCGACTTCTTTCTCGACCAGTTGGTGGCTTGCGGGACGACGACGGCGCTCGTCTACTGCACGGTGCACATGGGCTCGGCCGATGCGCTGTTCCAAGCAAGCGAGGCGCGCAATCTGCGCATGGTCGCAGGCAAGGTGCTCATGGATCGCAATTGTCCCGAGTTCCTGCGCGATACGGCGCAATCGGGCTATGACGACAGCGCCGCGTTGATCGAGCGATGGCACAAACGCGGACGCCAACTGTACGCGCTAACGCCGCGCTTCGCGCCCACCTCGACGCCCGAACAACTCGAAGCGTGCGGCGCCCTCGCCCGCTTGCATCCCGACGTCTTCATCCAAAGCCACGTCTCGGAAAACACCGACGAAGTGAAGTGGGTGGCGGAGCTGTTCCCGGGTCACCGCAGCTATCTCGGCGTCTACGAGCACTACGGCCTGCTGCGCCGGCGCGCCGTATACGGCCATTGCATCTATTTGGACGACCACGATCGCGCGCGCATGGCGGAAACGGGCGCCGTCGCGTCGCACTGCCCTACTTCGAACCTGTTCCTCGGCAGTGGGCTCTTCGATTTCGACAAGGCGGGCGCATCGGGTATGCCGGTCGCGCTCGGCACCGACGTGGGCGGCGGAACGTCGTTCTCGATGCTGCAGACGATGAACGAAGCGCACAAGGTCGCGCGTATGACCGGGCACCACCTCACGGCGGCCCGGATGTTCTGGCTCGCAACCGCGGGCGCCGCGCAAGCGCTCGGGCTCGACGACACGATCGGCACGCTGCGCGCGGGCGCCGAAGCGGACTTCATCGTACTCGATCCCGAGGCCACGCCGCTGCTCGCTCGCCGCACGGCGCTCGCGCAATCGCCCGAGGAATGGCTGTTCGCCTTCGCCATGCTCGGCGACGATCGCGCCGTGCTCGAGACCTATGCGGCGGGCAAGCGCGTGCATCGGCGCGCCTGACCGCCGGACTCGCCGCGGCGCTTCCACCGCGTGCGGGCCATTACGGCTGCATGGTCGTGCACACTTCATGCAGCGCATTGAAACGCCGCACCGGATCCGCGACATACGGATTGGTCTCATCCCATGCGTAACCGGCGAGAATCGAGCTGATCATGCGGCGAATCTTCGGCGTTTGATTCTCGTAGAAAATGATGTCCTGCAACTCGCCCGTATACCAGCGTTCCACGAACACGCGGAACGTATCGATGCCCTTACGCAGCGGCGCATCGTACTCGGCGGCCCAATCCACGCGCTCGCCGTCGAGTTGCTTGAGCAGCGTTTGCGCGGCGAGATGCGCAGAGCGCAGCGCGATCGTCACGCCCGACGAGAACACGGGATCGAGGAATTCGCCGGCGTTGCCCAGCAGTGCGTAACCGGGGCCATGCAATCGTTCGACGTTCGCCGAATAACCGGCGATGCGATTGACGGGCATCAAGAACGGCGCATCGCCGAGCAAGCGCGCAACCGTCGGTTCGGCCCGCATCAATTCGCGCAGTTTCGCCTCGCGCTGCGCCTCGGGCACATCGAGAAAATCGGCGTCGGCCACGCAGCCGATCGACGTACGGCCGCCCGCGAGCGGAATCATCCAGTACCAGACGTCGCGCCGCTCGGGGTGGACGGCCACGCAAATCTTGTCGCGATCGGTCGTGCCGGCCGGTAAGGCATCGCGTACATGTGAAAACAGCGCGGCTCGCGTGGGCATGCGGCTCGGCGTCTCGAGCCCGAGCAGCCGCGGCAAGACGCGGCCGAAGCCGCTTGCATCGAACACGAAGCGCGCGGCGACGCGATAGACGCGCCCCGCTTCGTCCGCTACTTCGAGCACCGGGTTCTCGCCCGTTTGCATCGATCGCACCGTATGGCCGAAGCGCACGTGTACGCCTTGATCGGCCGCGCGCCGGATCAACAGTTGGTCGAACACGGCGCGCTCGACTTGATAGGTCGTGCCCCATCCATCGGAATGCTTGTCGCGGAAGTCGAACGACGAGGTCTTCTCGCCATGCACGAACGACGCCCCGTTCTTGTATTGGAAACCGGCCTCGACGACAGCCTTGAGCATGCCGGCTTCCTCGAGATAAGCCATGCTTTGTGGCAGCAGACTTTCGCCGATCGAAAACCGCGGAAAATGCTGGCGCTCGAGCACCAGCACCGAGCGGCCGGCGCGCGCGAGCAACGCCGACGCAACCGCCCCGGCAGGTCCCGCGCCGATCACAGCTACATCGATATGCTCGACTTCCCCGTACTCTGTATTCATGCTTCTTTCATCCTTTTTATCGCTTACTTCAACGCTAAGCGAACTGTGTCGCCGTTTCCATGCGTGCCTTGCCTGCTTCCGATTACAATGCGCGGCATTACAACGAGAACCATTCTCGGGGAAGCCGACATGTCATCCAATTCATCCACCGCCGCGAGCCATCGCTCGACCTTCGTCCCCGAGACGGCGTTCGGCGTATGGTTCCTGCGCACACACACGTGGGAACACCACGTGTTGCGCGTGGCGATCAACGATCTGAAACGACTCATCGATACGCCGCTGCCCCAGGCTCCCGTCATCGTCGACGCCGGGTGCGGCCAGGGCATTTCGTTCAAACTGCTGGCCCGTGCGTTCAAGCCGAGCCGCATCGTCGGCGTCGATTGTCATGGGCCCTCGCTCGCATTGGCCGGCGAGGCCGCCCAACGCACGCGCGTTTCCGTCGAAGTCATGCAGGGCGATTGCGCCGCACTGCCGCTGCCCGATGCGAGCGCCGATATGGTCTTCTGCCATCAAACGTTCCATCACCTCGTCGAGCAAGAACGCGCGCTCGACTCCTTTTGGCGCGTGTTGAAACCGGGCGGTGTGCTGCTGTTCGCCGAATCGACGGACGCCTACATCAAGTCGTGGGTCATCCGCCTGCTGTTCCGCCATCCCATGCACGTGCAAAAAAGCGCCGACGGCTATCTCGCCATGCTGCGCGAGCGCGGTTTCGCCTTCGAGGAACGCCATATCTCGCTGCCCTATCTCTGGTGGAGCCGAGCGAAGGACTTCGGTCTGCTCGAGCGCCTTGGCCTGCATCATCCGCAGCCCGGCAAACGCCGCGAAACGCTCGTCAACGTCGCCGCCCGCAAACCGCTCTAATCCGGATTCGACTTCGGCCCCGCACCGGGGCGCGAACCGGCACGCAAGGCGCAACCGCGCCGCCGTGCCGGTTTCCCCGCGCTTACTTCTTCTCTTTCAACGTGACGATGTCGCCCTTGAGCGCGACGCCCGCAATCAGGCCACCCGCGCCGCAGACGAACTCCGTCGGGCTTTCCGTCAGTTGATCCTTGTAGTTGCTCTTGATGTTCACCACCGCGTTGCCGCCCATTTCATGCGCGCGCTTTTGCAGGGCGATCACGGCCGACAAGAACACGTGCTGGCATGCGGCCTCGTCGCTGCGGCCAAAGGCGTTCGTCTTCTTGTTCGTCGCCGCTTCGCCCAGCGTCTTGAGCACGGTGGGGTGCGGCTGGCCGGCGAAGTAAAGCTTGATGCCGTCATCGACTTTGCCCTCGCCCGTGCCCGCGTCGAGCGCGCTGGCGATCGAATACGATTCGATCGAATTGCGGGCCATAGCGTGGGTCGCCGCGAACGACAAGGCAACGATCGCGGCCAGCTTCAGGTGACGTTTCATTCTCTTGGTTTCCTGTTTTTCTTGGTTGGATAACTGCAATGTGCCGGGCCGAGCCCTTGGCCCGGCGCTATCACTTCGCCTCGAGCTTGACCAGTTGGCCGTGCACCTTCAGCGCGGCCGCGCTCAAGCTCGTCGCGCACGTGAATTCGGTGGCGGAAGCGCTATGCATCTGATGGAAGCTCGTCTCGATGTCGATCACGGCATTGGCGCCGCTATCGAGCGCATCCTTGCGAAGGGCATCGAGCGCTTGCGTCAACGCCTGATTGCACGCAGCCGTCTCGTCGTCGGTCTTGCGCGCGATACGGATGCCCTCGGTCTTCTCGCCGAGCGGCGCGCTCACGGCGGCATGCGGCGTGTCGCCGAAGTAAAAAGCGACCTTGCTGTCCGCGGGTTGCGCATCGAGCACGGGCTTGACCGGATATGTCGTCGTGTGCGAACCGGCGAAGGCCGCTTGCGCGCCGAGCGCCGCTATGGTCAATGCCATCAGATGTTTCAGTTTCATCGCGATACTCCTCGTTGTTGTCGCTTTAAAAATCGCCGAACCCCGTCAAACCCTTCATGTCCCGCCCACGGCCCCAAACATCAAGCTCGCGCAGCTACCGCCGAAGCCGAACGACACCGACATCGCCGTATTCAACCGCGCCGCGCGCGTCGCTCGAACGATCGGCCTGCCGGCCGCGCAGGCATCGAGCGATTCGATGCCCGAGCTGCCCGCCATGAATCCTTCCCGCATCATCAAGAGCGTGTAAATCGCCTCATGCACGCCGGCCGCGGCGAGCGGGTGCCCCGTGAGCGCTTTCGTCGACGAGAACGCCGGCATGCGTTCGCCGAACACGGCCGACAAGGCCTCCAGCTCGTGCGCATCGCCGAGCGGCGTGGACGGCGCATGCGTGTTGATATAGGCCGGCGACGTACCGGCTTCGTCGAGCGCGGCGCGAATCGCGCGTGCGATGCCCGCGGCGCCGGGCGCGACCATCGCGTGCGCTTCGGTGGCCTGGCCGAAGCCCGTCAATTCGGCGTAGATCGAGGCACCCCGTTCGCGCGCGTGAGCAAGCGATTCGAGCACGAGCACGCCCGCGCCCGAGCCAAGCACGAAGCCGTCGCGCGCGACGTCGTAAGGGCGCGAGGCGCGATGCGGCGTGTCGTTGAAACCGCGCGAGAGCGCGCCCATGGCGTCGAACATCAACGCCGTGTTCTCGTGAGATTCCTCGCTGCCTCCGGCCAAGACGATCTGCTGGCGCTCGCTTTGAATCAATTGCATCGCCTGACCGATCGCCAGCGCCGATGTGGTACATGCCGACGAAGGCGAGTAGCACACCCCTTCCACGCCGAAGACGTGCGCGACGTTCGCCGATACGGTACTGCTCATCGACTGCGGCACGACGAACGGCGGCGCGCGTTCGATACCGCGCTCGGCGACGAGCGCCATCGCCGCGTCATAAGTGGTCAGCGCACCCGCGCCCGAGCCGATGACAGCCCCCGCCTTCGGCGAGCGCAGCTTAGATGACGCCAACCGCGCATCGTCGATCGCCATGCGCGCGGCGTGGCATGCGAAGCGCGCCGTATCGCCCATGAAGCGTTCGAACTTGCGAGCGAACGGCGGCTCGCCGGCAACAGACGCCGCGCCGGCCACCTGGCTCGCGAAACCGCGCTCGGCCCACGCCTGCACGCGCTCGATGCCGCAGCGCCCCTCGCGTAACGCGTCGGCTACCACTGCAAGCGAATTGCCCAGACACGAGACGATCCCCATGCCGGTCACGACCACGCGTTGACTGTCCGGACGCAAAGAACCGCTCATTGGCAACGCTTGAAAATCAGCGACGTGTTGATGCCGCCGAATGCGAAGTTATTGCTCGCCACATACTCGGCATCGATCGCTCGGCCTTCTTGCATGATGTAGTCGAGCGGCGCGCAAGCGGGATCGACCGTCGTCAGGTTCAACGTCGGCGCATACCAGTTGCGCTTCATCATTTCGATCGTCCACCAAGCCTCGAGCGCCCCGCAAGCACCGAGCGTGTGGCCGACGTAACTCTTGAGGGAACTGATCGGCATCGACTCGCCGAAGACGTCCGCCGTCGCCGCGCTTTCGGCCACGTCGCCGCGATCGGTCGAGGTGCCGTGCGCATTGACGTAGGCGATCGCCTCCGGCGGCAGCGTGGCGTCGTCGAGCGCCAAGCGCATCGCTCGCGCCATGGTCGCCGCGGTCGGCTGGGTCATATGGGCGCCGTCCGAATTGCAGCCGAAGCCCACGACCTCGGCGTGGATCGTCGCACCGCGTGCGCGTGCGTGCTCGTACTCCTCGAGTACGAGCGTGGCGGCGCCCTCTCCGACGACGAGCCCGTCGCGCGCGGCGTCGAACGGACGCGGCGTCAATTCAGGTGCGTCGTTGCGCGTGCTCGTCGCATACAGCGTGTCGAACACGGCGACGGCCGGTCCTGACAGTTCCTCGGCCCCGCCGGCGAGCATCAGCGTTTGCTTGCCCGTCGCGATCGCCTCGTAGGCGTAACCGATCGCCTGGCTGCCCGAGGCGCAGGCGCATGAGGTCGGAATGATGCGGCCCTTGAGGTCCCAGAACAGGCTGACATTGACGGCCGCCGTGTGCGGCATCATCTGCACGTAGCTGTTCGAGGTGACGTCCTGCATCGAGCCCGTTTCGAGCATCGTCCCGAACGCGCGGATCGGCTGGACGGAGCCCGACGAGGAGCCGTACGCGACACCCATGCGCCCATCGGCGATCGATGCGTCTCCAGCGAGCCCCGCGTCGCGCAGCGCGAATTCGCTTGCGCGCACCGCGTACATCGAGACGAGCCCCATCGAGCGCGTCTTCTTGCGCGGATATTCGGGAGGCACTTGGAAGTTCGGCACTGGGCACGCGAGCCGCGTATGCAGCGACGAGAAGTAATCCCACTCGGGCATGCGGCGCACGGCGTTGCGGCCGGCGCGCAAAGCGGCCTCGATCTCGTCCCAGTGGGAGCCGAAAGCGGTCACGCCGCCCATTCCGGTGACAACGACGCGCTTCATCAAATCATCCCGCCGTTGACGCCGATCACCTGGCGCGTAATGTACGAAGCATCGTCCGACATCAAGAAACCCACCGTCGCGGCAACTTCATCGGGACGCCCCACGCGCCCCATCGGCACCGTCTGCAACGCGTGCTCGATATGCTCCACGGCAGCGAGCATCTCGGTATCGACGAGTCCCGGCGCGACGCAGTTCACCGTGATGCGGCGCGAGGCCAGCTCGACGGCCAGCGCCTTCGTGGCGCCGATGAGTCCGGCCTTAGCCGCGCTGTAGTTGACTTGCCCGCGGTTGCCCATGACCCCCGAGACCGAAGCGATCGTCACGATACGGCCGCCTTGCTTGGCGCGCACCATCGGCATCGTCAACGGATGCACGACGTTGTAGAAGCCGTCCAAGCCCGTCTCGATGACGGCGTCCCAATCGTCGTCCGTCAACGCGGGGAATGCCGCATCGCGCGTCAGCCCCGCGCACAGCACGATCCCGTAGTAGGCCCCGTCGCGGGCGATTTCCGCTTCGAGCGCCGCGCGGCAAGCTGCCCGGTCGCGCACGTCGAAACGCACGAGATTGGCCCGGCCGCCCTGTGCGACGATCGCGTCAACCACGGCCTGGGCTTCGTTCACCCCGCTCCTGCAATGCACGGTGACGGCGAAGCCGTCGGCGGCGAGACGAGACGCAATCGCGCGGCCGATGCCGCGGCTTGCGCCGGTAACGAGTACGCGCCGGCTGGTCATGACCTGAAACTCCCTTCGATGAATGCTTGAAAATCGGTCGGCTGGAACACCTTGACGACCGCTTGGGCGAGGCAGCGATCGTCGTCGGCGATCGTGCACTCGTAGGCGCCGTGTCCCTCTTCGCTCTTGAGCAGCTCTTTCGCCTCGATGCGCAAACGCGTACCCGCCGCGAAGCTCGGGCTGTACGCCTCGTAGCGGCTCGCGCCGAGCAGCACCCCGGGCCGCGCGCGGCCGCCCGCGCGCATCGCGATCAGGCCGACGTGCGCGGCGATCGCCTGCGCCATCAACTCGATACCGAGCCACGCGGGCATCGCCCCTTGCGCGTCGGCATACCACGCCTCGCGCTCGACGCGCGCGAGCACGGTCACGGCCTCGTCGCTGCAAGCGGCAATTTCATCGACGAGGCGCATCGTGCCCCGGTGCGGCAGCACCTCGTCGACAGGGGGATAGGCGGTCGCGCCGGCAGCCATGCGGGCGCCGATGGCGGAATCGGGTAAGGTCGGCGTCGTCATCAAAATATCGTCATGCGTTCATGGCGCGAGCACGAGGCTCACGTTGCTGCCGCCGAAGGCGAATGAATTGCTCATCACGGCTTGCCCGGCGCCCAAGCGGCGGTGCTCTTCGATCAGATCGAGCGGCGGCAGCGCCGGGTCGGCGGCACCGTCCCACAGATGGCGCGGCAAGCCGGCTCCTTCGCGCACGAGCGAAAGCCACGCGAAGCCGAGTTCCGTCGCACCCGCCGCGCCGAGCGTATGGCCCGTGAACGGCTTCGTGCCGCTTGCGGCGACGCCGTCCGGGAACACACGCGCCATCAGCCGCGCCTCCATTTCGTCGTTCTTGCGCGTGGCCGTGGCATGCAAGTTCACGTAACCGATCGAACGCGCCGTCATACCCGCGTCGGCCAACGCCGCGCGCAGCGCCCGCTCGCCGCCGTCGCCCGACGGATCGGGTGCCGAGATATGGTGCGCATCGCTGGATTCGCCGACCCCGGCCAGGCGGGCGGGGCCTTCGTCGCGGCTCATCAGAAATACGGCGGCGCCTTCGCCGACGTTGATCCCGGCGCGGTTCGCGCTCATGGGGTTCGTCAGCGCGTTGCTCGTCGATTCAAGTGACGCGAACCCGCGCACCGTCAACTCGCAGAGCGAATCGACACCACCGACGACGACCGCGTCGCAAAAGCCGAGTTGCAACAGACGGCGCGCGGCGGCAAACGCTTTGGCGCTCGAGGTGCAAGCCGTCGAGATCGTGAACGCGGGCCCCTGCAATCCCAGTGCCGCGGCGGCGAACGGAGCGCCGCTGCCGATCTCCATCTGCACGTAGTCGAACGGCGCATCGTCGCCGCCCTGCCTGGAGCGTGCGCCGAGCGCCGCCTCCCCGGCACCGATGCCCGAGGTGCTCGTGCCGAGCACGACGCCGACCCGCGCCGCGCCATG
The DNA here is from genome assembly GCF_003390925.1 of Trinickia diaoshuihuensis. GTDB lineage: Bacteria > Pseudomonadota > Gammaproteobacteria > Burkholderiales > Burkholderiaceae > Trinickia > Trinickia diaoshuihuensis. Next base: position 95,381 of record NZ_QUBS01000018.1, read on the forward strand.
ACGCGCCACGGCGGATCGCACGTCGGGCTCGATCTGCGCAAGCGCCGTGAGCAGCAGCCGGTTGTTACGGCAATCGTATTGGGCGAGCGGCGCCGGCGGCGCCAACTCGAGCGGTGCCTGCACGCGGCCGACATACGAACCGCATTCGCCGCCGAGCGCCGAGCGGCCCATCCCCGGGGAGACACCAGCCGCGAGCGCGGCGGCGACCGCTTCGGTATCCGCGCCGAGCGCATTGACCATACCGAGGCTATGCAAATAAACGTGAGGCATCTTCATCGGCGCTCCCCTCCTTGCGGCATGCCGATCGGCGCCAGCAGCACCGAGACGGCGATGCCGAGCGCAAGCGTCGCGCCGAAGCTTTTCAATACGGGCATCGCACTCATCGCGAGCAGGCCGAACGAGAGCAGCGTCGTCGCGGCGGACAAGACGACGCCCGTCCACACGGCACCGAGATCGGCCCCCTCGCGCGCGCAGCCCTCGCGCAGAAACACGGCATAGTTGACGCCGACGCCGAGCACGAGCATCAGCGCAAGCCAGTTGAACAGCGTCAGCGGCACGCCTGCATAACCGCATGCGGCGAGCGCCACGGCCACCGCGAGCACGACCGGCAATACGACGCGAACGCCGCCACGCAAGCCATAACGCGCGGCGAGCAATGCACAGACGAGCGCCGATGCCGCCGCGAGCCACAACGCGCTATCGAACCGGTAGGCGCCGAACAGACGCGACACGCTCGCGGCCTTATCCACGAAAACGACACCCGGCATCGTCCGCGCCAACTCGGCAAACCCCGGCAACGCATCGGCGCTCGCGCCGAGCGGCATCACGATCGCCGCATATTGCGCGGCGCCGAGCGCCGCGGACTGCGTCGCCTGCCCTTCGCGCACCGCGCCGAGCCACAGATGACGATAGGGCTGGGACCAGGGCGCCGCGAGCCAGGCGTCGAGCGTGAGCGGTGCCGCATTGGGCCGCATCCAAGCATCGACGTATCGATTCGCCGCGTCCTCGCGGAACCCGCCGCCGACGAGGGCCGCGCGCACCGCATCGGGGGCGCGCATCGCCGTGGCCGCGAGCAGTGCGCGATCCGCCGCCTGCTTGCGCGCCGAAGGGACGAACTGCGAGATCGACTGCCAACCGGAAAGCCGCCGCGCCGCCAGCTCGGCGTCCAACCGCTCGCCCAGCGTTTCGCAGCGCTCGAGCACCGCTTCGGGCGTGGCGCCCTTGACGACGAACATGCGCGCACCGTCGTCGACACCCACGGCCTCGCGCACCGCGCGCTCTTGCGCAACGAGCGCGGGATCACGTTGCACGAGCAAGTGAATGTCGTCGTCGCTCGTCAATCGCATCCATCCCGGTAACGCAACCGTAATGACGAGCACCGCGGCGATCCACGCCCGGCGGCCGTCGAGCACGGCGCGCCACATCGACAATAGGCGGGCGGCACCATTAAACAAATGGTCAGGCGTACGGCGCGGCGCCCGCCGAAGCAGCGCGGGCAAGAGCGAAACAACGGAGAGAAATGCCGCGGCGATGCCCGCCATCGCGAAGCAGGCGATTTGCTTGAGTGCCGGAAACGGTGCCCAAGCGAGAATCGCGTAGCCGAGCAAACTCGTCGCGAGCGCGACCAGCAGCGCGGGACGCACCTCGCGCAAGCCGCGCTGCGCGTCCCAATCGCGGCCCGCGCTCAAGTAGGCGACAAAGTATTGAATCGAATAATCGACCGCTTCGCCGATCAAGCTTGCGCCGAACACGAGCGTCAGCAAATGCAGTTGCCCGAAGACGGCCATCGTGACGGCCAGCGCACAGCCGATGCCGATCGCCGTCGAAATGAACCCCAGCGCGATCAGCCGAGGCGAACGGAAGATCCAGAACATCAGCAATGCAATGCCGCACATCGACCACAGTCCGATCCGATGCACGTCCTCTTCCGAGGCCCGCCGCGCCGCATCGGCATAGAACACCGCCCCGGTCCGGACGATGCGTACATCGGGAAACGCATGCGTCGTGGCGCTCAGCGCGCTTGCCGTTGCCTCGCGAACGGCATGTTGGACCGACGACTCGTAGGCGGAACCTGGGAGCGTGGCCGTCACCAGCACGCTCGTTCCGGTCCCGCGATGCGTGACCAGCATGCCGTCTTCGACACTCAAATTCGTGGCCGCCAACGGCAACCCACCGAGCCAGCGACTCAGCCAACCAAATGGGTCGTCGGCCAGCGGCGCACCGAGCCCCGCGCCCAGGGGATCGAGCAGCCGCTCGGCGAGCAAAGCCGGCAGCGCGGCCGAGCCCGAGGTCAGCGCCGCGCGATCGGCCGACGTCAGCAGGGAGAAACGGTATGGCAGGTAGAAGCGCGCGACCTGGGAAACGTCGAACGGCGGTATCTCGGCCAATACATGGCGAAAGGCGCCGCTTGCCGCCAGCGATTGCCCGAGTTGCCGCGCGGCCGCTTTCGCATGCGCCGCGTCGCCGCTCGTCACGAGATAGGCGGCCCGTTCGCCCATCGTCGCGGCGAGTGAATCGAGCGCATGCTCCGCGACCGGATCGGCTTCGGTCTTCGGCAGCAATGCGAGCAAATTCGTTTGCAGCGGCGGCAGCGACGCCCCATGGCCGAATGCCGGGCCGGCGAAACGCCAGGCGCAATAACCGATCGCGATACAGGCGACGATCGCCCACGCGAGCAAAACGCGGAACCGTGTATTCGACTGCGCTCGTTGCACGACTTGCATCGTCAGTGCGCTCCGAACAGCGCTGCTTCGGCGGGCGGCAAGCTATCGATTCCCTCGCTGCCCGAAAACTCGATGCGCGTCGTATCGCCATTGGCGGACGTGATCTCGAGCAGATTGAGGAACGCCCCGCCCTCCATGCGCAGCGATTTGACGGCTTGCGCGAGTTGCGGCTGATTCGGCGTCAGCAGCAAATGCCACTTCGCGGGCGTACCGTCGGCGGCGACGTCGAACTGCGAATACAGTGCCGACAAATCGCCGCCAAGCATCGCCCGCATCATTTGCGATACCTGAGCGATGCCCCCGCGCGAGCGCGACGAGGTGGTACGAACGCCGCTCGCATCGATTTTCTCGACCCCCGCGTCGCCGATCACGTACGTGATCCGATACGGCGTGTCGGTCCGCCAAATCACGCCGCGATCGCGCACGAAAACGAGCGTGCCTGTGCTGACGAGCGGAGCCGACAAGGCCGCCAGGGTTCGCGTTTGGCGAAACTGCGCGCGCACCCCCGTTTTGCGGGCCAGTTGCGCAGTGATGCGCGCGACGAGCCCGGCCTGCGCGCTCTGCGAGGCGGGGCTCGTAACCGCGGCTGCGGCGAGCGCCGTCGTCGAGGGGATCGTCAGCGATACGAGCGCGCATGCGGCGGCGACGGGCAGTAGGCGCGTAAAGCGGCTTCTCATCGCTGCCCCAACTTCTCGAACACGATCGGGGGAGAGACGAACTGCAACTCGGAAGTCGCGGCGCACACGGCAACCTGAATCGTATAGCCCTTCGTCAGCCGCTGCCCGGACGCGACGTCGACGATCGTGTAGCCGATCTTCAACCGGTTCTCGAACTCGAGCAGCTCGGTGCGGACCTCGAGCGTCTGACCGTACACGGCGGGCCGCACATATTTCAAATGCGCCTCGACGATCGGCCAGAGATAGCCCGACGCCTGCATCGCGGGATAGTCGTAGTCGAACGTGCGCAGCAGCGCTGCGCGGCCGATCTCGAAGTACTTCAGATAGTTGCCGTGCCAGCACACGTTCATCGCATCGACGTCGTGAAAGGGCACCTCCACGCGCGCGCAGGCCGTCAGCGGTAAGCGATCGCGGTCCATTCAGCGCACCGTCTCGTCGTACGCGCGCGGCGCGCAAGCCGCGACGAGTTGCCCGTCCGCGATGGATTGCGTCAGCGCGCGCAGTTCCCGTTCGAGCGGGCGGTCCTCGCCGACGAACGGCGAAATCGCGCCCACGCGTTCGACGAACGTCGCCAACGGCGCCGTGAGCGACGTGCGCGGCGTAATCGACAAGCGCAGCCGCGCGGCCTGCACGGCGGCAAGCGTATGCGCGGCGGCGACCTGCTCGGTCAATTCCAGCACGCGCAGACAGTCGCGCGCCGCGATCGTGCCCATGCTGACCTTGTCTTGGTTGTGCGCCTCCGTCGAGCGCGAGAACACGCTGGCCGGCATGGTCAGCTTCAGCGCCTCGGCCGTCCAAGCCGACGACGAGATTTGCACCGCCTTGAAGCCATGGCAGATCGGCGCACGCGCCGAGCTGGCACCCGACAAGTTGCGCGGCAAACCGTTGTTGAACTTGTCGTCGACGATCAAGGCGAACTGCCGATCCATCAAATCGGCGAGATTGGCGACGGCGGTCTTGAGCGCATCCATCGCGAATGCGATGTGCCCGCCGTAGAAATTGCCGCCGTGCAAGATCCGCTCGCCGTCCACGTCGATCAGCGGATTGTCGTTCGCGCTGTTCAGTTCGTTTTCGACGTCGCGCCGTACCCAAGACAGCGCGTCTTGCGCCACGCCGATGACGTGCGGCGCGCAACGAATCGAGTAGCGATCCTGCAAGCGTTGGCCCGCCGTATCCTCGCGCCCGGCGAGATCGTCGCGAATCCAACCGGCGGCTTGCGCCTGTCCGGCATGGGGCTTGACCTCGAAGATGGTGGCGTCGAAATGCGCGGCGCGGCCGTCCAGCGCGATGGTGCTGAGCGCCGTCAAGCGCGCGGCGAGCCGCGTCAGTTGCGCGGCGCGCACGAACGCGAGACAGGCGAGCCCCGTCATGACGGCCGTCCCGTTCATCAACGCGAGGCCCTCTTTCGGCGCGAGTTGCAACGGCGCGCGACCGAGCTCGGACCAGACCTCGCTCGCCGCGCGCACCTGTCCGCCGAAGGCAACCTCACGCTCGCCGACGAGCGCGGCGGCGACGTACGACAGCGGCGTCAAATCTCCGCTCGCGCCGACCGACCCCTCGGCCGGGATACGCGGCAAGACATCGAAGTTGATCAGGTCGGCAAGCCGCTCGAGCAATACCATGCGTACGCCCGAATACCCGTAGGCGAGCGAGTTGAGCCGGGCGGCGACGACGGCGCGCGTCTCGGCGGGCTCCAGCAAGCGTCCCATGCCGCAGCCGTGATAGCGCGTCAACTGCAACGGCAATGCCTCGACGAGCTCCGGCGGCACGCCGACGACACAGGCGTCGCCGTAGCCGGTGTTGACCCCGTAGACGGTCGCGCCCGCATCGAGCCGCGCGCGCAGAAACGCCGCGCCGCGTTCGATATGCGCGCGCCACGTGGGATCGCCGTTCAATTCGACGCCGGCGCGCGCGCAGGCAACCGCGGACACGTCCTCGATCGTGAGCCTGCGCCCGCCGATCCGCACGGTTTCGCTCGACCCTCGCACACCCGAGGCGCTGCGACGCGCGGTCAAATCATCTTCGGCCATTGCCTTCTCCACTCGGGCGCGCCCAGAAATCGAAAAAATTGAACCATTGAAACGGTGCCTTCCGGCAGTAGTGTTCGAGACGCTCCGCATAGCGGCGAGCGTGTGCCGCGAGGTGCGCCGCCCGCTCGCGCCGGGGCAATTCGATGCGCTCGGCGAACGATTCGAAGTACAGCCGATGGCCGCTCGCTTCCTTCAAGCAAAAGAACAGGTACACGGGACAGCCGAGCGCATGCGCGAGCACATACGGCCCTTGGGCAAACGGTGCCGGCGCGCCGAGAAACGGCGCTTGCACGACGCGGCCCGACTCATGCGCCGGCACGCGATCGCCGACGATGACGAGCAACTCGCCCGCGTCGATCCGCTCTTGCATCAGCATCGCCGTCTCGGGACCGAAATCGGCCACCTCGACCATGCGGCTCGCGAAATCGGGATGGGCGCCGGCCAGCACGCTATTGAAGCGGCGCGCGTGCTCCGTATAGACGATCGCCGTGACCTTCGCGCGCGAGCCGCGGACCGCCAGCGCGCGCGTCATCTCCAGATTGCCGAGATGCGCGCCGATGACGAGCGCGCCCTTGCCGCTCGCGACGAGCGCGTCGAATGCCGATGGATCGTCGAATTCGATACCTTCATGCTGCAAGCGCCCGGTCCACGCGGCGAGCTTGTCGAGCCCCGCTTCGGCGAAAGCCAACATTTGGCGGTAGGCCGAGCGCCAACCGGGCGGCGGCGTCGCGCGCTCGGGCGAACTCTCGCGAAGACGTTCGAAATAACGCCGCGATTGCGCACGGGCCGCGCGCCCCGTCAGCACGAAATAAGCGACGATGGGATGCAGCCAAAGGCGCGTCACGCGCATACCGAATAGCCGGCAACTGAGCGCGAGCAAGCGCATCCCCGTGCGGCTGCCGCGCTCGGCGATACGCCACCAGCCGGCCCGGCCGCCGGCATCGGCCTGGCGCTTATCCGAGCGCGGCAACACCTTGCGAGCAAGCAGAAGCGGCAAACGCGCGAGCATCCCCGCGACGAGACGGACATGGCTGCCGCTGATGCGCACGTTATCGCGCACGACGTCGAAATGCGATAGGCCGCCCGCGGCATAAGTCACGCGCGTGGGAATCGTCACGAAGCGCAGTGCGCGCCACGACAGGCGCACGAGAATTTCGATGTCGAAATCCATACGCGTGGGCAGCTTCACCGTTTCGATCAGCGCGCAGGCGGCATCGAGCGGATACAGACGGAACCCACACATGGAATCGGGGATCGCGAACGACAGCGTCTCGATCCACACCCAGACATGGGTCAAATAACGGCCGTACAACCGCGCTTTCGGGACGGTGTCGTCATACACGGGCCGGCCGAGCACGACCGCATCGGGGGCCGCTCGCGCGGCGTCGAGGAATCGCGGCACATCGGCCGCGTCGTGCTGGCCGTCCGCATCGATTTGCAGCGCATGCGTGAAACCCGCGTCGCGTGCAGCGACGAGCCCCGCCATGACCGCGGCGCCCTTGCCGCCGTTGCGCGGCAAACGCAACAGCGCGACTTGCGGCGCGAAACGTTCGGCCAGCTCGGCGAGCACCGCTTGCGTGGCCTCGTCGCTCCCGTCGTCGACGACGAAAATCGGCAAGCCGTACGGCATCAGCCGCGCCAGCGTGCCGCCGATCTCGTCCTTGTGGTTGTAGATCGGAATGACGATCGACGCCCGCAGGGTCATGCCGCCCCCTGGTACGCGATCACGCCCGACGCGCTGTCGCGCTGACCCAGACGGAACGCAAAGCGCATCTTGCGACGCGCCTCGTCATGCGCGAGCGTCAGATGCAAAATCGCACCGGGCGGCACGGGCGCCATGAACTTCAATCGTTCGACGGCCCGCATCGAGCGAACCTCGGGCCAATGTTCGGCGCCCAAGTGCACGGCCCAATCGATTTGCACGACGCCGGGCAAGATCGGCAGCCCGGGGAAATGCCCCGCGAAGTGCACGAGCGTCTCGGGCACGCGCAGCTCGTAGTGAAGCACGCCCTCGTGCGCGTATTGCGCGAGCACTTCCATCCCCTGCGGACGCGCATCGAACGCGGCGGCCACCGCGGCGGCCGGCAATTTGCCGCGCGCATCGAACGGCAGCGCCGCGCAAAAGCGCCAGCGGCGCGGCAGCACGACCGCATCGACATACTCGCCCAAGTGCGCTCGCAGCGCCTTGGCTAAAGCCACGCGCCCGCTTTCGAGCAGCGCCGCGCCGCCCTCGGGCGTAAGCGCGGCCAATACGCCGAGCCGCTCGCGCGCCACGCCGGGCAACACGATCGACGCGGCCTGCGATACATAGGGATGACGCGCGAGATGCGCCTCGATCTCGGGCAGCGAGACGCGCTTGCCGTCGAGTTTGACGACGCGATCGAGCCGTCCCTTCAAGCGGAAGCGGCCGTCTTCATCGAACGAAACGGCATCGTCCGTGCGATGCCAGCCGTCATGGCCGAGATGCGGCGAGCGCACGACGAGGGCGCCGTCGGCATCGGACTTCAGTTCGGCGCGCGGTACCGCCTGCCAAGCATCGGAGAGATCGCGGCGGCGCCAAGCGATGCCGCCCGTTTCCGTGCTGCCATAAATCTCGACGGGTGCCGCGCCGAACCGCGCGGCATAGACGTTCGCCGTCTCCTCGCCGAGCGGGCCGCCCGACGAGAAAAAGACGCACGGGACCGGCGACAGGTCATCGAAGCCCGGCAAGGCGAGCCAGCGATCCAGATGCGAAGGACTAGAGACCACGGCCGCGCGGCCGACGCGTTCGAGCCGCGCTTGCAATTGCAGCGGCTCGGCGCAGCTTGCCCGATCGAACGCGCGGCCCGCGGCCAGCGGCCAGAAGACGCGAAAGAGCAGACCGTAGATGTGCCGATGAGGCACGCTGGCGAGCATCGGTGCCTGGCCGAGCATGGCGCCCCACTGCATCTCGAGCGTGCGCACTTCGGCATCGAACTGCGCGAGGCTTTTGCGCACGGGCTTGGGTGCCCCGCTGCTGCCCGAGGTGTACAGCGTGAGCGGCGCGTTCGGGTCGATACCGCGGCCGTACATTTGGGCCTCGACGCAGGCATCGACGACCGGCAATTCGGCTGCGGTCAGCAAGACGTCGTAGCACGGGCCCAGCATCGCCAAATACGCGGGCGTGGACGTCGATGGGACGATCGGCTCCTTACCGCACGCGAGCGCCGCGAACAAGGCACAGGCAAACTCGAAAGGATCGTCGAGACAGAGCGCGATTCGCTGCCCGGCTTGCAACTCGAGCCAGCTAACGTAGGCCGCCATGCGCCGCTTGAACGCGCCGAAATCGAGCGTGCGAGCGTCATCGAGGCACAGCGCCGCGCCTTCCTCACGCGGTGCCCACGGTAACGCGTGCAATGCGACGAACGACGCGTTCAACGCGTTTTCTCCCGCAAAACGAACGCATGACGCCAAGCGATTTCCCCTGCGATCAGCACGCCGATCAATAGATAAGTGATGAGACCGTTATAAAGCGCCCACAGCGCGCGCGAAGCCCAGAGCGCGCATAACGTCGAGACCGCGCCGTTGATCGCGAAAAACACGCACCACACTTGCGTGACGCGGCGCGTGTAACGCACGGCCCGCGCGTCGAGTTCCGGCCGGCGCACGCGTGCGAACTTCTCGACCATCGACGGTCCGCCGCCGACGAGCGTGGCGCCGAACGCGACCAACATCGACGCGTTGACGACGATCGGATAAGCGCGCAGCAACGCTTCGCTGTCGGTCACGGCAATGGCCGCCGACAAGCCGGTCATCGCAAGCGCCGCGGCCCACTCTAAACGCGTGAATTTCGCGAGCAGCGCGCCGATGCTGCCGGCGCCGAGCCAACGTTGGAGCCAGAGCAGCGCGAGCAAGGCGACGCCGATGAAACGCGGCGAGCCGATGCGCAAGAACGCGAGAATCACGACCGGGTAGGCGAGTTTCAACGCCACGCTCGCTGCCGCGCGCAGGCGCGCGCAGGACGCCTGGGGTGCCGCGCGAGTCGGAGCCGCCTGCATCGAATCAGGCCGCCAGCAGCGATTCGACCGCGCCGATCACGTCGCCGACCGTGCGCACCGTCTTGAATTCTTCGGGTTTGATCCGGCGCCCCGTCATTTCTTGGAGCTTGATCGCGAGATCGACGGCATCGATGCTGTCGAGATCGAGGTCCTCGAACAGGTGGGCGTCGGGCGTCACGCGCTCCGGCTCGATCGCGAAATTTTCGCTGAAGATGGCGCGAATGCGCTCGAGAATTTCGATATCGGTCACGGTTTACTCCCCTTGCGTTGCGGTGTCGCTATCGGCATGTGCCGTTACTCGCTGGCTTTGCACGAGCGCGGCGAGCGTGTTGATGGATCGGAAATATTCACGCGTGCGCTCGTCGTTCGCGGCGATCGTCAACGCATAGTGTTTGCGCAGCACGATGCCGATCTCGAGCGCATCGATCGAGTCGAGGCCAACGCCGTCCGCATCGAACAGCGGCGCGTCGTCGTCGATGTCCTCCGGACGTAAATCCTCCAGGTCCAGCGCCTCGATCAATAACTGCTTAATTTCTAGTTTTAAAGAATCCATACTGAAACAAATGCTCGGTGATATGTACTTGAACGGCTTGGGCGACGACGCGCGCGGCGGCCGCGTGAGGCGTATCGGGAGTCGCGAAACGCTCGAGCGCGAGCGGCTCGAGCGCGGCGATGCGCATGTGAAACGGCCGCGACGGCACGTGATACCAGCGCATGCGCTTCGTGAACGCGGGCGGATCGCAGTCGATCAGCACGGGCCGGATTTGCACGCCAGAGCGCAGCGCCATGTGGGCGAAGCCGCGCGAAAATGGATGGAGACGATCGCCGCCAGGGCTGCGCGTGCCTTCGGGGAAAATGATCATCGTATAGCCGGCGGCAAGCTGGCGCGCACCGGCCTCCACCAGTTCGGACGGATCGGCGTTACTCACGTACTGAGCCGCGCGCACGATGCCCCAAAAGCACGGATTGCTCCAATGCACGTTCTTGACGACGCAGCAGGCGCGCGGAATCAGCGCGAGCAGAACCATGACGTCGAGGTACGTCGGGTGGTTCGCGACGATGATCGAGGGGCCGCGCGCGCCGATCTCCCGGACCCCGCTTGCCTCGATCGTCATGACGCCGATGGCCTGCAACAGCGCCACGAGGGCGCGAAAGAAGTGGTGAATGAGCGAAGCGATGACGCGCTGGCTCGACGCGCGATGCGGCCACAGCCAGGCGAACGGAAAGAGGACGACCGAAAACGACAGGCCGCAGATACCGAACGCGGTAAATGCGGCGCCGGTGGCCACGAGGCGCCACATCCGGCCGATACGCGCCATCGCCGACACGCTCATTGCAGACCACCCGCATGCAACGACCACTGCCAGCGGCGGCCAAGTCCTTGCCAAGCCGCGGCCGCGCGCGCGCCCAAGCCGTGCATCAATGCTTCGCCTTGCGTCGCATGCGCCGGTGCCGGCTCCCCAGCAAGCGCCGGACCGGCCGTGCATTCGAGTCGATCCGGGGCATCGCGATCGAGCAAGATGGCCAGCGCGCCGGCGGGCATCTCATGGTCGACGGCGCCGTAACGTTGATCGGCGGGTTCGTCGGCATAGACCATGAGCACGGGCGTGCGGGGATCGGCACGGTATTGCGCATGCGCTTCGAGCAGCGCATAGCCGAGCGTTTCGGCGCCGGCAGATATGGCCGTCGCGGGCGCGCGGTCGCCACGCGCAATGCCGAAGATGCCCGTCATCGCGTTGAGCACGGACAGGCTGAACGCAGTGGGGGATACAGGCTGATCGGCGACGATGTCGTCGAGCATGCTCGTCGTGCGGCGCAATTCGCCATGACGCGAAGCGAACACGAGACGCACCGATTCCAGGTCGGCCGCGCAATCGTGCGCGACTTTCAACGCCATCTTGGAAAGGGTGCTGAGCCGACGCCGCACGAGCGGGTCGATGAATTTCACCTCGGGAGGAGTTGTCGCACCGGCGGGCAACGCGGACCACCGGGCAACTGGAATGGTCCAGCGCAAATCGAGCATTTCGTTATTCGTCTTCGAATCAAAATCACCGGTCGCCCGATGCAAAGATGCGAACCACGAAAGCCCCTTCGGCACCCCCGCGCACCACACCCCGAGTTGGTCAATGTTCTTCGTTGTCGTTACCCGGGCATAACCCTACAGTCTTTGCATCCTAGCAAAGACCTTACAGTTATTTTTCGTTTGAATTTCAGACGTCCCGGAAACCGCCGTGCGTAATGTTACTGAAAATTCCATACCAAAAACAGCGTTGCGCCTAGACGTAGCATTCTTGCGACGATTGCGACGGACGGGCGTTTCGGCCCCGAGTCACGCAAACCCGCTCGATGCGGACTTCGCCGACAGGCGCTCGCTCGCTCGCTCGGGCGAATCCCCTCTTCCATCCAGGCTTGCTTGTGCTAGAATCCGCCCCTCATTGGGGAGTAGCCGCCCCGCCGCATCGTCTGCGCCAAGGTTGCCGAACGCCGGCCACCGCCCGCGATTCCGTCATGGGTTCGCTTTCGCAGCACGCATGTCGCGCGGGGGCGTCCGTCAACACACTTGGCTCCAGGCGAGCCATGGCGGACGCAGCCTTTGGGCCTGGCGAGACCGATGATCCTCGCGCTGCCGCTTTCAGGGCCCGGCCGCGCGATGGATCGTCGCTCGCTCACATCTCGGCCCGAGGAAGATCATCACGTGGAACAAGCCTTTCTAGTCTCGACGGGCGCCGTCGCGCTTGCCGAAATCGGCGATAAGACTCAACTCCTGTCACTCGTCCTTGCCGCGCGCTATCGCAAACCCGTGCCGATCATGCTCGGCGTGCTCGCAGCCACGCTCGTCAATCACGCGTGCGCGGGCGCCATCGGCGCATGGCTCGGGGCCCTCATCACACCGGGGATCATGCGCTGGGCGCTCGGCGTGTCGTTCGTCGTCATGGGCTTGTGGGTACTCGTGCCGGACAAGCTCGACCCGAAGGACACCCAGGTGAGCCGCAGCCACCTGGGCGTGTTCGGTACGACCATCGTCACGTTCTTTCTGGCCGAGATGGGCGACAAGACGCAAATCGCGACCGTCGCGCTGGCCGCACGCTTTCACGACTTCTTCGGCGTGGTCGCCGGTACGACGCTCGGGATGATGCTCGCGAACGTGCCGGCCATTTTGCTCGGCGAGCGATTCGCGCACAAACTGCCGACCAAGGCCGTCCACGCCGTCGCCGCCGTCTTGTTCGTCGTTCTGGGCGCGCTGGCCTTCCTGCGCGCGGGCGGCTAGCGATTAGCGCGCCGGCGCGCTCGCGCCCTGCGGGGTGCTCGCCGCCGGCTGCGGCACGGGGACCTCGTTCGTCAGTTGTGCGGGACGCTTGTCGTAACGCACGCGCACGGTCCGCACGGTGCCGTTGCCGAGCGGGAAGTCGGCGAGCGCGCTGCGCACGAGATACGGCATGGCCCGCACGAGCGACGACTCGTCGTCGGTATTGCGCGCCGTCACGTTGTACACCTCTTTACCCGTCGCCCGTTCGGTGATTCGGATCGCAAGCGTATGCGTGAATACGGGGTACGTTTGCGTCACGTAATCGGGCGGGAAAGGTCCGTACGGCCCCCATGGCCCCATCGGACGCCAAAAGGGACCGCCCCACGGACCGCCGTAAAAGACGGGCTGGGTCACCGCGACCGTGTCGCCATGGATCGAATAAGTCAGGCCGACGAGATAGTGCGCCTGCGCGCTCGGCACCTGCCGAAATGCGTACGGCTCCAATTCGTTCGCGACGAGTTGTTCGTATGTGGCCTGCTCGATACTGTTTTGCTGCTCGCTCGTACGCGTGAACGCATAGGTTCGCGTAGCATCGCTGCCGCTCCAGTTGGAGAAAGCGGTGACCTGACTCGACACGTAGGTCGTACAGCCCGACAGCAACACGGCCGCCGCCGCGATCGCCGGCGCGCTGACCCGCCAAATTCGCTCCCACTTCATATTCTTGTCCTCGCGTATCTCGTGAACCCCCGCGCTCGTGGCGCGCATGGCCGATGATACCGCCGACCGAGCCCCGACTCCAAAGCGCGACGCCGTTTTAGGCATAGATCCGCGCGCCTTTGTACAATGGGCGACTACCCTCGCTGCAAGCCCTTACCCGGGCACGCGAGCCGAAACCGGTTCTTTCATCCATCCGCCATGTCCGATACCGTCAATCCCGCTGTGATCCGCCGGGCCGACTACGCAGCCCCCGCGTTCCTCGTCGACTCCGTCTCGCTCGAATTCGACCTCGTGCCCGAACGCACGATCGTCAAAAGCACGATGCGACTGCGCCGCAATTCCGATGCCGCGGCCGCGCCGCTCGAACTGATGGGCGAAGCGCTCGAATTCGTGAGCGCGGCGATCGACGGCAACACGCTGCCCGCCGGCGCGGTGCGTGCGCACGAGCATGGCTTGACGATCGCCGACGTGCCCGACACCTTCACGTTGACGATCGAGAGCGCCTGCAACCCCGGCGCGAACACGACGCTCTCGGGCCTGTACGTATCGGGCGGCAACTTCTTCACCCAGTGCGAAGCCGAAGGGTTCCGCCGCATCACCTACTTCCTCGACCGCCCCGATGTCATGGCCGTCTACACGGTCACGCTGCGCGCCGATAAGGCCGCGTATCCGGTGTTGCTCTCGAACGGCAATCTGATCGAGCAAGGCGATTTGCCCGACGGCCGCCACTTCGCGAAGTGGGAAGACCCGTTCAAGAAACCGAGCTATTTGTTCGCGCTCGTCGCGGGCAAGCTCGTCGCATTGGAGGAACGCATCCGCACGGGCTCAGGCAAGGAAAAACTGCTGCAGGTGTGGGTCGAGCCGCATGACCTCGACAAGACGCGTCACGCGATGGATTCGCTCATCAACTCGATTCGCTGGGACGAAGAGCGCTTCGGCCTCGAACTCGATTTGGACCGCTTCATGATCGTCGCCGTGAGCGACTTCAACATGGGCGCGATGGAAAACAAAGGCTTGAACATCTTCAACACGAAGTACGTGCTGGCCAACCAAGAGACCGCGACCGATACCGACTTCGGCAATATCGAGGCCGTCGTCGGCCACGAGTACTTCCATAACTGGACGGGTAACCGCGTCACTTGCCGCGACTGGTTCCAGTTGAGCCTCAAGGAGGGGCTGACGGTCTTCCGCGATCAGGAGTTCTCGGCCGATATGCAAGGCGGCGCCACCGACGAGACGGCCCGCGCGGTCAAGCGCATCGAAGACGTGCGGGTCCTGCGCCAAATGCAATTCGCCGAGGATGCGGGCCCGATGGCCCACCCCGTGCGGCCCGAAAGCTACGTCGAGATCAACAACTTCTACACGCTGACCGTCTACGAGAAAGGCGCCGAAGTCGTGCGGATGTACCAGACGCTGTTCGGCCGCGACGGATTCCGGCGCGGGATGGACCTGTATTTCAAGCGTCACGACGGCCAAGCGGTCACGTGCGACGATTTCCGCAATGCGATGGCGGACGCCAATGGACGCGACCTGACGCAATTCGAGCGCTGGTATAGCCAAGCGGGCACGCCGCGCGTCGCGGTGCGCACCGCCTACGACGCCGCATCGCAGCGTTATAGCGTGACCCTCGCTCAGCGCTATGGCGAGGCGGCGCCGGCGGCGCGCGAAACGCAAAAGGGACCGCTATTGATCCCGTTCGCGATCGGCTTAATCGACCGCGCGGGCCGCGATATCGCGCTGCGTCTCGAAGGCGAGGCGGCAGCAACGGGTACGACGCGCGTCATCGAACTGACCGAAGCCGAGCAAACCTTCACGTTCGTCGACGTCAAGGAGCCGCCGCTGCCCTCGCTGCTGCGCAACTTCTCGGCGCCCGTCATCGTCGAGTACGACTACACGAACGATGAACTCGCGTTTCTGCTCGCGCACGATAGCGACCCGTTCAATCGTTGGGAAGCGGGACAACGGCTCGCCACGCGCGAGTTGCTTGCGCTGGCTGCCCGCGCGCAAGCCGGCGAGCCGCTCGCGCTCGACGACTCGACCGTCGCCGCGTTCAGCCGCGTGCTGACCGACGAATCGCTCTCGCCCGCCTTCCGCGAACTGGCGTTGATGCTGCCGTCCGAAGCGTATTTGGCCGAGCAGATGGCGCAAGCGGATCCCGCGGCCGTGCATGCCGCGCGCCAATTCGCACGCAAGCGGCTGGCGAGCGCGCTCAAGAACGAATGGCTGGCGATCTACGAGCGGCACACCACGCCGGGCGCGTACGAGCCGACGCCGCAAGCGGCCGGACATCGCGGATTGAAGAACCTCGCGCTCGCTTATCTGGCCGAACTCGACGATCCGGCCGACGCGATCCGTCTGGCGACCGCGCAGTATGGCGAGGCCAACAATATGACCGATCGTGCGGCCGCCCTCGCCGCGCTGCTGGCGGCGTCGGTCACGGCCGGTGCCGGTGTGGCCCAGACGGCGCTCGACGACTTCTATCGCCGGTTCGAGCAAGAGCCGCTCGTGATCGACAAGTGGTTCGCGCTGCAGGCTACACAACGCGGCACCGCCGAGCGCCCCGTGATCGAGATCGTCCGCAAGCTGATGGCGCACCCGGCGTTCACGCTGCGCAATCCGAACCGCGCACGTTCACTGATCTTCAGCTTCTGCGCGGCGAACCCCGCACAGTTCCATGCGGCCGACGGTTCGGGCTACGCGTTCTGGGCCGAGCAAGTCGTGGCGCTCGATGCGCTGAACCCGCAAGTGGCCGCGCGGCTCGCACGCTCGCTCGAAATGTGGCGCCGCTACACGCCCGATTTGCGCGAACGGATGCGCGAAGCGCTTGAACGCGTGGCGACGCAGGTGAAGTCGCGCGACGTGCGGGAGATCGTCGAAAAAGCGCTCGCTTAACCCACGCGATCGTCAGCAAAAACGGCGCTTAGGCACTCGCTTAAGCGCCGTTTTGCATTTGTGCACGGCTTTCGCTCGGCGCCTTCCGATCGGCGGCGATCGTACGAACGCTTACAAAAACGCGAAGCCTAGTCACGGGCCGCGGGTAAAATCGTCGGATTCCCATGCTTTCGGAGCACCGCAATGTCCTTGCAACGTCGCACCACCCTAACCAAATACTTGATCGAGCAGCAGCGAGAAACGAACAATCTGCCGGCCGATTTGCGCCTGCTGATCGAAGTCGTCGCGCGCGCCTGCAAGCTGATCAGCTATCACGTCAGCAAGGGCGCGCTGGGCGAGGCGCTCGGCACGGCGGGAACCGAGAACGTCCAAGGCGAGGTGCAGAAAAAGCTCGACGTGCTCTCGAACGAAATTCTGCTCGATGCCAACGAGTGGGGCGGCAATCTGGCCGCGATGGCATCGGAGGAAATGGAGACGCTGTTTCCGATTCCGTCGAACTACCCGCGCGGCGAGTACTTGCTCGTGTTCGATCCGCTCGACGGCTCGTCGAACATCGACGTCAACGTCTCGATCGGTACGATATTTTCGGTCCTGCGCTGCCCGGACGGACAGGAAGCGACCGAGGCATCGTTCCTGCAACCGGGCCGGCAGCAGGTGGCAGCCGGCTATGCCGTATACGGTCCGCAAACGGTGCTCGTGCTGACGACGGGCAACGGCGTGAACTGCTTTACGCTCGACCGCGAACTGGGTTCGTGGGTGCTCACGCACAACAACTTGCAGATTCCCGAAGACACGCGCGAATACGCGATCAACGGGTCGAACGCGCGTCACTGGTACGAGCCTGTGCAGCGTTACGTGGGCGAGTTGCTCGCGGGCAAGGAAGGCGAGCGCGGGGTCGACTTCAACACGCGTTGGATTGCGTCGATGGTGGCGGACGTGCACCGCATCTTGAATCGCGGCGGCATCTTCATGTATCCGGCCGACAAGCGCACGCCGGACAAACCGGGCAAGCTGCGGCTCATGTACGAAGCGAACCCGATGGCGTTCATCGTGGAGCAAGCGGGCGGCGCGGCCACGAACGGCGTCGAACGGATCCTCGACATCCAGCCGAAGAGCTTGCACGAGCGCGTGGCGGTGTTCCTCGGTTCGAAGAACGAAGTCGATCGCGTGACGCGCTATCACCACGAAGAAAAAAAATGATGCGAGGGGCTTGCGCACCTCGAAAAAGTGCCGCTATAATCGCGTTTCTCTGATGTTGATGCCGGAATAGCTCAGACGGTAGAGCAGCGCATTCGTAATGCGAAGGTCGGGGGTTCGATTCCTCTTTCCGGCACCACAAAGATTCAAGCAAAAAGCCCAGTCCTCGTGACTGGGCTTTTTGTTTTGTGGGTCGGCGCAGGCACCCAACTCTGTCGTCATGTGTTTGCTGCAATCGGCTAGCAAACCTCCCATAGTCAGCCTCGGATCGGGGCAAAATAGGACGAGTCTGATAAAACGACCAGTCCTTCAGTCCAGGTAATCACCTCTCTATCATTACGACTCTAACCTTCAATCGTGGAACCCGACAATTTCCGGCGAGAGAAGTTTTCGCTATACCGGTATGCAACTCGCTTACTGCTCGAGCGCGTGAGCTGGCTATGTCGCGACTATCATCGCCCCGAGGATAGAGGCGGCGGTTTGGCCGAATTGATCTTCTCGAACCGATCCGCGATGTCGTACGAGGACCTTCGCGATTACTTGCGTCGTCTACGGAGTCAGTCGGAAGTTCGGATTCACTGGGATAGCGTCGATCCCGCTGCAGTCAGCGCAGTATCTCACGACCAACTCGCCGGCCTTCAAGTCGCGGATGCGGTTGCAACCGGCGTTTTCTACTCCGTACATCGCTCCGTCTACGGTGAAACGGAAGATGGCTATTTGCGCTTGCTAGCCCGCAACATCTATCGCGTTCGACGAACCGCCGACGGATATGGACTGAAGTTCTGGTGTGCCAACGCACAAGAGAAAAACCGGATATTGGCAATCGTTGCCAACTGAGGAAGGGTACTGTTGCAGGCCCCGGATTCGAGGACCCCACCCTTTCGGGCTGCCGTCTTGAGACGACCTCTACGTGTTCCGCGCTTGCCTGCAACCCCTGAACTCTACACGATCACCCTAGTATGCACAACACGAGTGCATGCGCACCTTGCCAAATCGTTCACCTACCGCCGCACCCCGCACTTCTCTCTCAAAAAATCGACGAACACGCGTAGCTTCAAAGGCATCTGCGTGCGGCTCGGCATATAGAGCGAGAACCCATCGAACGTCAGCGCCCAATCGTCGAGCACACGCACAAGGCGCCCATCGGCCAATTGCGGACGAATGAAATCCTCGATGACGTGAAGCAGCCCCACACCCTGCTCCGCCGCATGAACCATCGTGCGTAAATCGTTCGTGATAAAAGAGCCATTCGTTTGCACGTCGAACGCGCGCCGCGATCGCCCCGCGCCGGGTTCCGCGAATTCCCATCGATAAATGCCGCGGCTTGTCGAGAACCGATAGCGCAAGCAATTGTGCTGTACCAGATCGCTAGGCGTGACAGGCTTTGGATAACGATCGAAGTAGTCAGGCGAGCCAGCCACGGCGATCCGCAACGGCCCCGACAGCGGCACCGCGACCATATCGCGCGCGAGCCGCTCGCCGAGACGAATGCCGGCGTCGAAGCCGCCGCCGACCAGATCGGTCAATCCTTCGTCCAAAGTCAGCTCGACCGCGACGCGCGGATGTCGCCGAGCGAATTCCGACAGATACGGCATGACAAGCAAGTCGCTCGCGACGCGCGGCAAATTGATACGCAACATGCCAGTCGGCTCGCCGCGCGTCTCGTCGAGCGCCTCGTACGCCGCCTCCAGCATTCGAAGTGCGGGCCGCACCCGTTCGAGAAATTGCGCCCCCGCCTCGGTCAAGGCCACACGGCGCGTCGTCCGGTTGAACAGGCGCACATTCAATTGCGCCTCCAGCGCGCGAATCGATTGCGACAACGCCGATGCCGACACGCCCGCCTCCGCCGCCGCGCGAGAAAAACTTCCATGACGAGCCACGCTAGTGAAGGCCACCAGCGCGGGAAGTTGCGCCGCATCCATACGAAAGTCCCGGTTCGATTTTATTAAGCTGCACTTCACAATGCATGCAGCGGATCGCTATTTTTTCACAAGATCAAAAGGTGCACGATACGGCCATCAAGACTTTTCACCGACGCAAGGAGCACTGACCATGACGATGAACCGTTACACGTTGCTGGGCCGTTCCGGCCTGCGCGTTTCTCCGATCTCCCTCGGTACGATGACGTTCGGTGACGAATGGGGCTGGGGAGCCGACGAAGCAACGGCGCAACGCTTGTTCGACTTGTACGTGGACGAAGGCGGCAATTTCATCGATACCGCCGATCTCTATACCGAAGGCACGAGCGAACGCTATGTCGGAAAGTTCGTGGCCGCGCGCGGTTTGCGCGACCGGCTCGTCATTGCAACGAAGTACAGCTACAACGCGCAAACGGGCAATCCCAATGCGGGCGGCAATCACCGCAAGAACCTCTTGCGCGCGCTCGAAGGCTCGCTCAAACGCTTGAACACCGACTATATCGATCTGTACTACCTGCACACGTGGGATCGGATGACCCCGGTGGACGAAGTCATGCGCGCCATGGACGACGCCGTGCGCGCCGGCAAGATCCGCTATGTCGGCCTATCCGACACGCCCGCCTGGTTCGCGGCGCGTGCGCAAACCTTGGCGCAATGGCGCGGCTTCGAACCGGTCGCCGCGATGCAGCTCGAATACTCGATGATCGAGCGCAATGCCGAATTGGAGTTCGCCGACTTGGCAACGGAACTCGGCATGGGGCTCGTGCCTTGGAGCCCGCTCGGCATGGGCGTGCTCTCCGGCAAATACAAACCGTCGCAGGGAGCGCTCGCGGGCAACGGCCGGTTGGATACGGTGGCCGCGCAAAACCCCGGCGCGAAGCCGCCGCCGGGATTCGACAAACTGACCGAACGCAACTTCCGGATCGTCGCCGAACTCGAGGCCGTGGCGCGCGAGGCCGATCGGCCGATGGCACAAGTGGCACTGAACTGGCTGCATCGCAAGCGCGGCGTCTCGAGCATCATCGTGGGCGCAACGAAGCCCGAGCAACTGCGCGACTCGCTGGCCTCGCTCGAATTCGAACTCGATCCGGCACTGACGGCTCGCCTCGATCATGTCTCGGAACCGGCGCGCCCGTTCCCGTACTACATGTTCGAGGACCGGCATCAAGTCCGTATCCACGGGCAGGTCGACGTGCGTAGCAAGAACGCCGAGTTCGATCGCCCGATCCACGTGCCCGCGCCGAAGGCATAACGGTCAGGACACTTGGAACAAGGCGCGCGGCGCGGCGCTCAAGCTAACGCGGCAACGTGCTCGCGCAGCCGCTTTGCCGCGCGCACCATATTCGAGAGCGCCGCCTCGGTTTCCGGCCAGTCGCGCGTCTTCAGGCCGCAATCCGGGTTGACCCAGAGCCGCTCGGGCGGAATGACCTCGCAGGCGCGCGCGAGCAACCGCTCGATCGCCTCCATCGTCGGCACGCGCGGCGAATGGATGTCGTAGACGCCTGGCCCAATCTCGTTCGGATAAGCGAACGCGCCGAAACCGTCGAGCAATTCCATCGCCGAGCGCGACGTCTCGATAGTGATGACGTCGGCATCCATCGAAGCGATCGCCGGCAATATATCGTTGAACTCCGAATAGCACATATGCGTATGGATCTGCGTCTCATCGGCCACGCCGCCGGCCGTCATCCGAAACATACGAGCCGCCCATTCGAGATATTCGGGCCAATCGCTTCGACGCAACGGCAATCCTTCCCGGAAGGCCGGCTCGTCGATCTGCACGATACGGATGCCGGCCTTTTCCAGATCGAGTACTTCGTCGCGGATCGCAAGGGCCAATTGCAACGCCGTCTCGGCGCGCGGCTGATCGTCGCGGACGAATGACCACTGCAGCATCGTCACCGGCCCGGTCAGCATCCCTTTGACGGGACGCCGCGTCAGAGATTGCGCGTATTTGGCGGTCTCGACCGTCATCGGCTCGGGACGGTAGACGTCTCCATAGATGATCGGCGGCTTCACGCAGCGGGAACCGTAGCTCTGCACCCAGCCGTTCTCGGTAAAGGCGTAACCCCATAGTTGCTCGCCGAAGTACTCAACCATATCGTTCCGCTCGGCCTCGCCATGCACGAGCACGTCGATGTCGAGAGCCTCTTGGCGCCGAATCGCCAACTCGATCTCGGCACGCATCCGCTCCAAATAATCGAGCGCTTTCATTTCGCCCCGCTTATAGGCGGCGCGCGCATGCCGGATCGCCGGCGTTTGCGGGAACGAACCGATCGTCGTGGTCGGCAGCGGCGGGAGCTGCAATGCTTCGCGTTGCAGGCGGTTGCGCTGCGCGAAGGGCCGCTGACGGGCGGCCATGGCGTCGGTCGCCGCGGCAGTGCGCTTTTGCACGAGCGCATTGACGACCGCGCTAGAGGTACGGCGCGACGCTCGCGCCGCATCGGCTTGGGCTAGCAGGGATTCGGCTGCAAGCGGCTCGTCGAGCGCGACGCCGACGGTCCGGATTTCATCGAGTTTCTCCGTGGCGAACGCGAGCCACGACTTGATTTCGCCATCGAGTTTGCGCTCCGCTGAAAGCGAAACCGGCACATGCAGCAGCGAGCAAGACGCAGCAATCCACAGCCGCTCGCCCAATGCGGCATGCACAGGCCGCAGCGCTTGCGCGATGGCGCGCAAATCGGCGCGCCAGACATTGCGGCCATCGATAACGCCCGCCGACAACACCATCGTATCGGGCAATGCCTCGCACCATGCGTTCAGTTGATCCGGCGCGCGGACGAGGTCGATATGAACGCCGTGAATCGGCAATGCGGTGATGCGCGCGGCATGCTCGGCCGCCGTCTCGAAGTAAGTGGCGAGGAGCACATTCACGCCGCGCACGCCCAGCGCTTGATAGGCCGTGGAGAAGGCTTGCAGCCACTGTTCTTCCAGCTCGAGGCAAAGCGCCGGTTCGTCGATCTGCACCCATTGAACGCCGCGCGCTTTGAGCACATCGATGATTCGAACATACCGCTCGACGAGCCTCGGCAGCAGCGCCAAGCTATCGAAACCCGCTTCGTGCGACTTCGCCAGCCGTAGATAGGTGACCGGACCGATCAGTACGGGCTTGACCGGCAACCCCAGGGCCAGCGCCTCGTCGACTTCTTCGAAAAACCAATCCACTCCGCCGTCGAAACAAGTATCGGAGGCCAGTTCCGGCACGAGATAGTGGTAGTTGGTATCGAACCACTTCGTCATTTCCATCGCCGGTTGCGCGGCGTTGCCGCGCGCCAGCTCGTAATACTGCGTGAGCGTCAGCTTGGCCGAATCGAATCCGAAACGCCGCGGCAATGCGCCCAGCAATGCGCTCATACCGAGCATCTGATCGTAGTAAGCGAAATCGCCGACGGCCACGAACGCGAGCCCCGCCGCGCGCTGCGCCTCCCAGTGCCGCGCACGCAACGTGGCGGCTGCGCCGCGCAAGTACGCCTCGTCAGCCTCTCCGCGCCAAAACGCTTCCTGGGCGAACTTCAATTCACGATGCGCGCCAATGCGCGGAAAACCGAGAATGTGAGTGCATGTCATGACCGTCTCCTCATTGCGATGGTCGCCAGTGTCGGAGACGCGATATCATTCATCAAGCGACAAGTTTTCATCAATACATGAATTTGATTCATACCTTACCAATCCGTGCTCGAGTCTCATGCTTGAAATCCGCCACTTACGCTCGCTGATCGCCATCGCCGAGTCGGGCAAGCTCGTTGCCGCGGCCGAGCGCGTGCATTTGAGTCAGTCGGCGCTCTCGCATCAGATTCGCGACATCGAGGCGCACTACGACGTTTCGTTGTTCGAACGTACGAAACAAGGGTTGCGTTTCACGTCGGCGGGCGAGCGCCTGCTGACGCTGGCCCGCGAAACCCTATCGGCGGTCGCGGCGGCCGAACGCGACTTGCTGCGCCTGAAGGGGGACACGGCCGGCGAGCTTCGAATCGTCCTCGAATGTCATACGTGCTTCGATTGGCTCATGCCGGTCATGGACGAATTCCGCCGACGTTGGCCTGAAGTCGAAGTCGATCTAGTGGCCGGCTTCCATGCCGACCCGCTACGTCTGCTCGATGACGGCAAAGCCGATGTCGTGATCGGCTCGCAGCCGGCGGTTAAGCGCGCTCTGCACGTCGCCCCGCTGTTTCGTTTCGAAATCCTCGTGGTCATGGCCAACGAACACCGGCTGCGCAACAAACGCCGCGTCGGCGCGCAGGAGTTGGCGGGGGAGACGCTCATTACTTACCCGGTGCCCGAGTCGCGGATCGATCTGATCCGCGAGGTATTGCAACCCGCCGGCATCAAGGTGGAACGCCGCACGGCGGAGCTCACGATCGCGATCATGCAGCTCGTGGCGAGTCGCCGCGGCATCGCGGCGCTGCCGAACTGGGGGGTGAAGAACTACGTCGACCATGACTACGTATTGGCCAAGCGCGTGGGCCCGCGCGGTTTATGGAGCGAGCTGTACGCGATCGCGACGCCCGCGTTTGCGGGCCGACCGTATTTTGACGATTTCGTGAAGATCGTTCGCGACACGTGCGCGGCTCAGCTAGAGGGAATCGAGTTGCTGTCCGGTACGGATTGAAGGCGCGCGATGCAATAAATCCTGGAAAACCACGTGCGTCCGAACACCGACATTCGGTGAAAAGCGCCACAAGCTTTCATCGAACGCGAGCCGTTACGGTATCTGAACGTGGATTGATATCGATCAAAGAATCGGCGGCCTCTCTTCAAAGCGCTACGTGCTGTGCCGTTAATGCAACAAAGCGTTAAAAAAAGATTCGGCGCTGGCACTTCGAAGGAAGCGCGTCGGATAATTGTTGCGTGCCAGGAGATCATCATGCAAGCCAAGCCCACCAAAATCCCGCCCCCAGAAAAAGTGGCCACGCCGGATCAAGAGCCGGTAGGTGTCGAGTTTCTTGCAACCGAACTGCCTGAGCACGTCCGAGCCTTTTTCGACGAACAACGCAAACTGTGCGATCCGAAATGACGATCGCGGACCACGGAGTCCGCGTCGAATGACGGCTCGCGCGCGCCGGAAGGCACTATCGGCCGCCGTACTCGCCCTCGCCTTTTCGCTGGCGTGCGGCGGCGCGCGCGCGGACGGCGACGAGACCGCGATGACGAACCTCGTCGCTCTCGTCTCGGAGCGTCTCGCGCTAGCGTTGCCCGTCGCGCAATGGAAGTGGGCCAACCATCGCCCGATCACCGATGCACCTCGCGAAGCGGCGCTGCTGGCCGATGTGACTCGGCGCGCGCAAGCCGCCGACGTCGACCCCGCGTTCGCACGCGCATTCTTCCAAGATCAAATCGACGCCAGCAAACAAGTGCAAACCGCGCTGTTTGCGCGCTGGCGCACGTCGGCACCGCCGTCCGGCGGCGCCCCGGACCTGGCCGCGAGCACGCGGCCGCAACTCGATCGTCTGACGCAAGCGCTCATTCCCGCGTTGGCGCGGGTTCAACCATGGCGTAAAAACGATGATTGCCCCGCTCGACTCGCGCGTAGCCTGCGCAACTGGAAGTCGTTGACGCGCTACGGCGAAATCGACGCCGATGCGTTGAACACCGCCTTGTCCCATGTCTGCGCGGCAGGCGGCGTAGGCGCCGAAGGCTAGACGGAGCGAGACTAGGCGGTCGAGCCGACCGCTTCAGACGTCGGCCGGAGCCGTGTCCGGCGCTGAGGGCACCGACGCCACTAGCGGCGCGACTGGCAGCAATGGCACAACCCGCAGCCCCCGAGCCAGATGCGTCTGCAAGATGCGAAACGTCGTCGGCTCGTATACGGGATCACCCTGACCGGGATCACCCTGTGCAGCCGCGAGCGCACGCGCGGCATCGAGCGTCGGCGCGGCACCTAGGTAGCACCACCGGTCGACGACATGAAAGACATGCTCGCCGCCCGGCTCCTGCGCTCGCTCCTCGAACGCGATGGCCGCATCGAAGGGCCAAGGCGCCGCCTGCGATTCGGCCCGCCCAATTCGCGGCTGTCGATTGTGCACCGGACGCAGCGTGCCGACCCATTTAGCCTCGGTCAGCAGCGCGCCCAATTCGCCGCCGGTGGCGCGCCATTGCACGCGGCGCACTTGCTCGGCGATTCGCAGCTCTCGCGCGGAACGCCGCTCACCGGTCAAATGCGCACGCACGCGTTGACGCAGCCGCACACTGCGGCCCACGTAAAGCGGCACGTCGGCGGCGTCGAAGAACGCGTAAACGCCGTGCCCCGCCGGCGCCGCATCGATCATGTCCTCGGTAATATCGCCCGCGATTCGATAGCGGCGCACGGTGCGGTCGATCTGCGCATTCAGGATCTCGGGAGTCCAAAGCGTCTGCAGCCGCTGCCAGAACTGCCACAGGAGGTCGGCATCGGCCAGCGCCCGGTGGCGCGCGAGTGGTTCGAGCGCATGTCGCTCGATCAACGCGTCCAACCCGTGGCGCTTCTCGTGCGGCCACAAAGCGCGCGATAACTTGACGGTACAGAGCACATCGGGATTGAACGTCAATCCGGCGCGTTGAAACTCCCCGCGCAGGAATCCGCGGTCGAAGCTTGCGTTGTGCGCGACGAACAAGCTGCCGTCGAGCCGATCGAAGAGTTCGGCCGCGAACGACGCAAACGTCGGCGCATCGCGCACCATATCGTCGGTGATGCCCGTCAATGACTGAATGAACGAGGGAATGGGCTGTCCGGGATTGACCAGCGTGCTCCAGCGGGAAACGCCGCCCGGGCCGACCTGCACGACACCGATTTCGGTAATGCGGTGCTCAATGACCGAACCGCCCGTGGTTTCCAGATCGACGAAAGCGATTGGCGTATCGATCGATGGGATCGGCAAAAACGAATCTGACATGAATAAGGGCGCTCGGGTGCTTCGATGAACGAAGTATGCACCACCCGAACGCCCTTGTAAGGATGCCCGCCGCGTCAGGGACCGCCGTTAAGGCGGCTGGACGCGGCTTGCCTGGGCAAACGTATTACAGCGGGCGAATATTCGCCGCTTGCTTGCCCTTCGGGCCGGTCTTCACGTCAAACTGAACGCGTTGATTTTCTTTTAGCGACTTGAAGCCTTCAGCTTGAATCTCGGAGAAATGCGCGAACACGTCCTCGTTGCCCTTGTCCGTGGTGATGAAGCCAAAGCCTTTAGCATCGTTGAACCATTTTACGACACCGGTTTCCATAGTACTGATTCCCTCGAAATTTAATAGACGGGCTGCGCCCTCCGCCTGAAACCCCAGCCTCGGAAGAACGACACCTCGGTCTCTCTCCCGGGGCGCCGTTCACTGGGTCATTCCGGCGCTGCTTTTATAAATGTTCCGTCGATCTGTCGTCAAGAAATTTTTCATTAAATGCTGAGAGCGTCAGTTGCTTATGCGAGATGCACTAGAAAATTACGCCGACCGAGTCACTATTACTTGTGAGGGGCACATAAACATCGCGAGACAGGAAAAATCTTCGCTAGTTGCAACAAGATATTTCTACGGTAAGTATTTTTCCGGGTTGTACCGTTCGCGCCGCCGTTAGATCATCAAAGTGACGTTTTTTGGTTGGAGACGGCCGTGCATGCACTCTCTCTCAAGCGCTTCGTCTCCTGGCTGTTCCGAATGCCCCGCGCGGGTGCGGCATCGACTGGTCGGACGAATGGCGCTGCAACCTCGGTACTCGAGTTCGACCCGCTCTGGCACGGGGATCATTGGCAAAATCTATTGGCGTCGCCCATGGACGCCCGGCACTACGTGATGGAAGACTGGACGCTGCCGCTCGAAGAAGAACGAAGCGCGTATTCAGGCGCCGAGGACAAGCAGCGGGGTCGCCGCCGTCTGCGCGGTTGACGCTCCTCCAAAAAAAGACGCGGCTGGGAAGCCGCGCTGACAAAGGTTTGGAGACGTCTTTTCCTTGATGAAAAAGTCTGCTTGGGCAAGCAGAACGCGCAGTATAGCCGGGCAGGCGATATGTGTTATCCGCATGTCGCGCAATCCTCTTTTTCAGAACCGTCAATAATCGAGCAATTCGAATACAGTCTTTGCAATTGCGTTGCAAAACAGCGTCTCGTAAACGCAACGTCAGCTATTGTCAATATTCGATTCGCACCCTTTTTCATACACCCCAAACCCTTGCTGGACAAGGGTTTCGTCGATAGCCGGCGGGTATTTTAAAATCCGCAACACTTTATTTCCGTTTTCGAAAGGCAAGCGGAAAGAAGCCCGTATTTACACTCAAGCCAGTTCGGAAAACGGACGTGCTGCCCTGGTTCCCCGCATCGCCTTGCGCACGGCTTGCCGGCGCCTCGTGTGAGCACCCAGGAAACTTCCTGATACTGGAGTGAGAGATGAAAAAAACGCTTCTAGTGGGCGCCCTGACGGGCGCGTTCGCGACAATGGCGCACGCTCAAAGCAGCGTGACGCTCTACGGACTCATCGACGCCGGCATCACCTACACCAACAATCAAGGCGGTGCGCATGCTTGGCAAGAAACCTCGGGGTCGGTGAACGGCAGCCGATGGGGTCTGCGCGGCGCGGAAGACCTCGGCGGCGGCCTGAAAGCCATCTTCACGTTGGAAAACGGATTCAGTATCAATAACGGCACGCTTAGGCAAAACGGCCGCGAATTCGGCCGCCAGGCGTTCGTCGGCTTGAGCAGCGAGCAGTTCGGCAGCCTGACGCTCGGCCGCCAGTATGACGACGTCGTTCAGTACCTCGGACCTTTGGCGCTGACGGGCACGCAATACGGCGGGACGTACTTCGCCCATCCGTTCGACAACGACAACCTCGACAACTCGTTCCGTATCAATAACTCGGTCCATTTCCAAAGCGCGAACTACGGCGGCTTCAAGATCGGCGCGTTGTATGGCTTCTCGAACACGGCGGGCCAGTTCTCGAATAACCGCACGGTCAGCGTCGGCGCGTCGTACTCATGGGCGGGCCTGAACGTCGCGGCGGCCTATTTGCAGATCGATAACGATCTGAACGGCTTTAACCAAGCGGTGACGGCCCCCGGCTCCGTGGCCGGCGATGCGGCGTTCGCTGCCGGCCGTCAGCGCACCTGGGGTGCCGGCCTGAACTACACGTTCGGCCCCGCAACGGCGGGATTCGTCTTCACGCAGACGCACCTGAACGATACGATCGGCGTCAACGCCGGCAATGCGGGCACGGCGGGAACCCTCGCGCTGCCCGGCGGCTCGGTTCGCTTCAACAACTATGAAGTCAACGCGCGCTATGCGCTGACGCCGGCGGTCAGCCTGGCCGGTGCCTACACGTACACCGATAGCTCCATCGGCGGCGTCAATCCGAAATGGAACCAGTTCAACCTGCAAGCCGATTACGCCCTCTCCAAGCGTACGGACGTCTACCTGGAAGGCGAGTATCAGCTCGCGGTAAACAAGGGTTTGCCGATCGGCGCGGTGATCAACGGCTTGAACATGTCGTCGACCAACAAGCAAGTTGCCGCGACGCTCGGCCTACGCCACCGCTTCTAACCGAGCGGGCGTTGCACGCCGCATGACCGAAGGCGCCGGCAACGGCGCCTTTTTTCATGGTGCGAGACCTGGTGGCCGGACGGCAGTCCTTGCGCGCCGCATGAGCTCAGCCGCGGCCCGGATACCGTACGTCGAGCACGTCGATCGGTTCGGGGCCCGCCGGCGTATGGAGCGTTACCGTATCGCCGATACGCGCCTTCAGCAGCGCGCGGGCAACCGGCGAAATCCAACTGACGTGACCGCGGTCGAGATCGACTTCGTCGACGCCGACGATCGTCACCGTATGGACCTCGCCGTCCTCGGTCGCATACTCGACGGTCGCGCCGAAGAACACCTGGTCGATATTTTCCTGCTTGCTCGCATCGACGACTTCGGCGATGTCGAGCCGCTTCGTCAGAAAGCGTATGCGCCGGTCGATCTCGCGTAGACGGCGCTTTCCGTAGATGTAATCGCCGTTTTCCGAACGATCTCCATTCGAGGCAGCCCAAGACACGAGCTTCACGACCTCGGGGCGCTCCTCGTCGATCAGATGAAGCAACTCGTCGCGCAGGCGTTTATGGCCGGCCGGCGTGATGTAGTTCTTGGTACCCGCCGGCATCTCCGGCTGGGCGATGTCGAGATCGTCGTCATCGGCGTCGCTCGACTCTTTGACAAATGCCTTGTTCATGTGCGAATCACTGCGTGCAATCAGACTTCAAGCGTACACGATCGTACGCGCCGCAAGAAAGTTTGAAGAAACCCACCGCAATGTCTTCCCTTTTCTCCGAACTTTGCTATAATTTCGCTTCTGCGTGCGGCTGTAGCTCAGTTGGATAGAGTACTTGGCTACGAACCAAGGGGTCGTGGGTTCGAATCCTGCCAGCCGCGCCACTCTTTTCAAGAGCCTTCTTTACCGAAGGCTCTTTTGTTTCACCGAAGTCCGGTTTTGCGTTTTAGCGTGCGGCTGTAGCTCAGTTGGATAGAGTACTTGGCTACGAACCAAGGGGTCGTGGGTTCGAATCCTGCCAGCCGCGCCACCTATGAAGGGCCTTCCACACGGAAGGCCCTTTGTTTTTTGCATTGCGCTAAGGGCCTTCCACACGGAAGGCCCTTTGTTTTTTGCATTGCGCTTATTTTGCGCGCCCGCTTCGTCGTTGTGCGCGCCTACGCAGAGTGCCGCGGCGCGGACAGTTGCGCAGCTTAGTAATCGCCCCGCTCGCGCTCGATCCGCATGCCACCATCGTGGCGATGATGACCGTCCTCGCTCGGGCGCTCGCGCGCGATCCGCATGACGTCGGGATTCGTCCTCACCCGTCGCATGACGTTCGCGAGGTGCACGCGGTCGCTCACCTGGATCACGAACCGCAACACCGTCGATTCTTGCGACAAGTCTTCGTCCATCGCGATGTGGACGATATTCGCGTCCGCCGAGGTGATATCGGCCGCCACGCGGGCGAATACGCCCTTCACGTTGCGCACGAGCACCTTCACCGCCACATCGAACAAACGGCCGGGCTGCGGTGCCCAGGCGACGTCGATCCAGCGGCCCGGATCGCGCCGGTGAATGCGCTGAGCCACGCGGCAATCGGTCGTATGAATCGCCATCCCGAGCCCGATGCCGATATAGCCCATGATGTCGTCGCCGGGAATCGGACGGCAGCAAGCGGACAACTGCACCGACATCCCTTCCGTCCCGGTAATGACGACGGGCGGCGCATGCGGCGTCGGGTGAGCCGCCGTGCCGGCATGTTCGGCCCGGCCGTGTTCGTCGTCGGCATCGCGGCCGTTGACGAGCACTTCGATTCGCTTGGCCATCACCGCGGCCACGCGCCGGCCCAGCCCAATATCCGCAAAGATTTCCTGGCGGTTCTTGTTGCCCGTCCATTGCACGAGCTTCTCCCACACTTCGGGCTCGATCTCGGCAAGCGACAACCCATAGCCCTTGAGGCTTTGGTCGACGAGGCGCTCGCCCAATTGGACCGACTCGTTCAACCGCATCGTCTTCAGATAGTGACGAATGGCCGAGCGCGCCTTACCGGTGCGCACGAATCCGAGCCATGCCGGATTGGGCTTCGAATACGGCGCCGTGATCACTTCCACGATGTCGCCGCTCTTCAGTTCGGTGCGCAACGGCAGCAACTCGTTGTTGATCTTGACGGCAACGCACTGGTTGCCGAGATCGCTGTGGATCGAGTAGGCGAAATCGAGCGCCGTCGAGCCGCGCGGCAGCGCCATGATCTTCGACTTCGGCGTGAAGACGTAGACCGCGTCCGGGAACAGGTCGATCTTCACATGCTCGAGGAATTCGCTCGAATCGCCGGCCTCGCTTTGGATGTCGAGCAGCGATTTGAGCCACTGATGCGCGCGCTTTTGGACGTCGTTCAGATCGGCGCCGCCGTTCTTATAGAGCCAGTGCGCGGCGACGCCGGCCTCGGCGATCTCGTGCATCTTGCGCGTGCGCACCTGAAACTCGATCGGCGCGCCGAACGGGCCCACGAGTGTCGTGTGCAGCGATTGATAGCCATTGACCTTCGGAATTGCAATGTAATCCTTGAACTTGCCCGGGACGGGCTTGTACAGGGCATGCAGGACCCCGATGCAGGTATAGCATTCCAGGGCGCTGCCGACGACCACGCGAAAGCCGTAAACGTCCAGCACCTGTGAAAACGATAACTGCTTGTCGCGCATCTTCTTGTAGATGCTGAAAATCGTTTTCTCGCGGCCTGTCACCTCGGCCTCGATCGCCGCATCGGCGATCGCGCGCTGAACCGACTCCAAGATCTTGCCGACGACTTCGCGCCGGTTGCCGCGCGCCGCCTTCACGGCTTTTTCGAGCGTGGCGTACCGGTGCGGATTGAAATTGGCGAAGCTCAGATCCTGCAACTCGCGATAGGTATTGTTCAGACCTAGACGATGCGCGATCGGCGCATAGATATCGAGCGTTTCGCGCGCCACGCGCCGGCGCTTTTCCATCGGCACCGCGCCGAGCGTGCGCATGTTGTGCAGGCGGTCGGCGAGCTTGACGAGAATCACGCGCACGTCGCGCGCCATCGCGAGCAGCATTTTGCGGAAGTTTTCCGCTTGTGCTTCCTCGCGATTGCGAAACTCCATTTTGTCGAGCTTCGACAAGCCGTCGACGAGTTCCGCGACCTTCGGGCCGAAGCGCTCGGCCAGCTCGGTTTTCGTGACGCCCTGGTCTTCCATGACGTCGTGCAGCAGCGCGGCCATGATCGACTGCGCATCGAGCTTCCAGCCCGCGCAGGTTTCGGCAACCGCTACGGGATGCGTGATATACGGCTCGCCGCTTTGGCGATACTGGCCAAGGTGCGCTTCATCGCTGAAGTGGAACGCGGCCTTGACCTCTTTGATCTCTTCGGTGCTGAGATAGCCGGCCAGCATCGAGGTGAGTTTCGCGATCGAAACGACATCGTGCTTACGGGGCTGCTCAGGGGTGGCGGTAGGTCCGAACAGGTGGCGAAACGATTGTTCGAGAACCGCGTCGATGTACTTGCGCGCGGGGCCCGGCGCTTCGACGTCATGCTCGTGCTCGAGGTGCACGGCATCGTTGGAAGCGGAGGCGGACGATGGGGTAGCGCTCATTTTCGCCTCCGGGATCGATCGCTATGCGGGCTAGACGCTGACTTGCATGGCTCGAGACGGCGCTGGGCACGAGCTGCGCCCAGCGCGTCCGATGCTTTAGACGGGGACCTTCTTCAGCATCTCGAGACCGACTTGGCCCGCCGCGATCTCTCGCAGCGCAACCACGGTGGGCTTGTCGCGGCTTTCGATCTTCGGCGTATGACCTTGTGCAAGTTGACGCGCGCGATACGTCGCGGCGAGCGCCAGCTCGAAACGATTCGGGATTTGCTTCAGGCAGTCTTCGACGGTAATGCGGGCCATGTTTCGAAATTCCTTCTCAATATGTTGCTCATTCTACCTTATGTGCGCAAGCATCCGCCTTTACTCGGCGTGCGGCAGATGGATGCCGAGCTCGACGAAAAGCTGGGTATGGCGCGCGTATTGCGAGGCGAAGCGCAAACGCGTCGCGTCGACCACGCACTGTAGCTCGGCGAGCGCGCGCTCGAAGTGCTCGTTGATGATGACGTACTCCGACTCGGCCGCGTGCGCGATCTCGCTGCCGGCCGCGAGCAGCCGGCGCGTGATCACGTTCGGCTCGTCTTGCCCGCGCTTTTTCAAGCGCTCTTCGAGTGCCGCGAGCGAAGGCGGCAAGATGAAAATTTCCACCGCGTTGCGAAAGCGCTTCTTCACTTGCTGCGCGCCTTGCCAGTCGATTTCGAGCAAGACGTCGTGGCCGCTCTTCATCTGCTGCTCGATCCACAAACGCGAGGTCGCGTAGTAGTTGCCGTGCACTTCCGCGCTTTCGAGGAATTCACCGCGGCCATGCCGCTCGAGAAAATCGTCGACGGTCGTGAAGTGATAGTGCTGCCCGTCTTGTTCGCCCGGGCGCGGCTTGCGCGTCGTGTACGAAATCGACAGACGGATCGCCGGATCGCGGGCGAGCAGCGCGTTCACGAGCGTGGACTTGCCCGCGCCGGACGGCGCGACCACCATGAAGAGATTGCCGGGATAAGCGCCCGCGTACGGATTGTGCGGTGCGGGATGCGCCGCGTTCGGTTCTTGCGTGAACTCTGTCATGGCCGTCGTTACTCCAGATTCTGCACTTGCTCGCGCATTTGCTCGATGAGCAGCTTGAGCGTCATCGACGCATCGGCCAACTCCTTGGCGGCTGCCTTCGAGCCGAGCGTGTTCGCTTCGCGATTCAATTCCTGCATCATGAAGTCCAGGCGCTTGCCGACCTTGCCGCCCTTCTCGATCACATGACGCGTTTCGTTCAGATGCGCGGTGAGCCGCGACAACTCTTCGGCGATGTCGATCCGGATACCGTACATCGTCACTTCTTGGCGGATGCGCTCGGCGATCTCCTCGCGCGAAACGATCGTGGCCGCCGCGTCGGGCGCCGCGATGCCGAGCGCCTCTTGCAGGCGTTCGACGATCTTTTGCTGATGCTTCGCGATGAGTTCGGGTACGAGCGGCGTGATGCGCGCGACGATCGCTTCCATTTCAGTCACGTTGCCGAGCAACATCGCGGCCAGTTGCGCCCCCTCGCGTGCGCGGACATCGACGAGTTCGCCGATCGCTTGCTTGCCGCACGCAAGGACCGCATCGCGCAACGTATCGGGCGACACGTTCGATTCCGCCAGCACGCCGGGCCAACGCAAAATCTCACCCGTGCGCATGCGCTCGCTGCCGGGAAACGCGTCGAGTACCGCACGTTCGAGTGCGGCCAACTGGGCCAGCGCATCGCGGTTCAGCGAGCCGGCCGTGGCCGTTTGCTCGCTGCGTTGAAAGTTCACGCGGATGTCGACCTTGCCGCGCGAGAGCTTCGTCATCAGCATTTCGCGCAGCGTCGGCTCGCAGGTGCGCGCTTCCTCGGGCATGCGGAAGTTCAGGTCGAGAAAACGCGAATTCACGGTACGCAGTTCGACCGACACGCTCATGGCTCCGGTACCGCCCGCGGCCGCGAGTTCGCGCGTGGCGCTCGCGTAGCCTGTCATGCTGTAAATCATCGTCCGTCTCGCGATTGAGGCCGTCGCCGGCCGGTTGTTCGAGCCGCTTCGCGCGTCGACCCGGCGCGAAAGCGTTGAACGCGCATTATCCCATTTTTAAGGCGCGGGTCCGTCGGTGGGCGGCAGCGGACATGCATTGCGTCCGGGGCGGTAAAATCGCGGTTTCCCTTCCTCTCTCGCGGCCAAGGCCGCTGCCGATGCCCACCATGCCCGATACCGTTCAACGTCCTAGCGGCCGCGCCGCCGATGCACTGCGCGACGTGCGCATCACACGCCACTACACGAAGCATGCCGAAGGCTCGGTGCTCGTCGAGTTCGGCGACACGAAAGTGATTTGCACCGCGAGCGTGGCCGAGCGCGTTCCCGAGTTCTTGCGCGAGCGCAACCAAGGCTGGCTCACGGCCGAATACGGCATGCTGCCGCGCGCGACGCACACGCGCAGCGATCGCGAAGCCGCCCGCGGCAAGCAGACGGGTCGCACGCAGGAAATTCAGCGCCTCATCGGGCGCGCGCTGCGCGCCGTGTTCGATCTCGAGAAGCTCGGGCCGCGCACGCTGCATATCGATTGCGACGTGATTCAAGCGGACGGCGGCACGCGCACGGCGAGTATCACAGGCGCATTCGTCGCCGCGCACGATGCCGTGTCCAAGCTGCTCGCCGCGGGCAAGATCGCGCAATCGCCGATTACCGACTACGTCGCCGCCATCTCGGTTGGGATCTACGAAGGCGTGCCTGTGCTCGATCTCGACTACGATGAAGACTCGCGCTGCGACACCGATATGAACGTCGTCATGACGGGTGCGGGCGGCTTCGTGGAAGTGCAAGGCACGGCCGAAGGCGCGCCATTCTCGCGCGACGAAATGAACGCGTTGCTCGAGCTCGCGCAGCAGGGTATCGGCACGCTCGTTGCCAAACAAAAGGCGGCCTTGCAGGGTACCGAAGGCGCCAAACGACAGTCGGCATTGGGAGTACGCGATGAGTGAATTGCCCGGCACGCGGCTCGCGCGCGTGGTGCTCGCATCCAATAACGCGGGCAAGCTGCGCGAGTTCGATGCGATGCTCGGCGCGGCCGGCATCGCGCTGATCGCCCAGGGCGAGCTAGGTGTGCCCGAAGCCGAAGAGCCGCATGTCACCTTCGTCGAGAATGCGCTCGCCAAGGCCCGCCATGCGGCGCGACTGACGGGCTTGCCCGCGTTGGCCGACGATTCGGGCCTGTGCGTGCGCGCGCTCGGCGGCGAGCCCGGCGTATATTCGGCACGCTTCGCGCAACGTGCCGGCGGGGAAAAAAGCGATGCGGCCAACAACGCATATCTCGTCGAGCGGCTGCGGGGGCAGGCCGACCGGCGCGGTTACTACTTCTGCGTTCTGGTCCTCGTGCGGCATGCCGACGATCCCGAACCGCTAATCGCCGAGGGGCGTTGGCACGGCGAGATTCTGGATGCGCCGCGAGGCGAGCACGGCTTCGGCTACGACCCCTACTTCTTTCTACCCGATATGAACGCGACGGCCGCGCAACTCGAGCCCGCCGTCAAAAACAGCCGCAGCCACCGCGCGATCGCGCTTGCCGCCCTATTGGCACGGCTCAAGGAGGAGCGATGATCGGCACGCGTGCCGGGGTCGTGCAGGCGTTCACCGCGCCAGGCGCGATCCGGCTCACCTCGCTTCCGCCGCTGGCGCTGTATGTGCACTTCCCGTGGTGCGTGCGCAAGTGCCCCTACTGCGACTTCAACTCGCACGAATGGAAAGGCGAGCGGTTCCCCGAGGACGACTACCTCGATGCGCTGCGCGCCGATCTCGAGCAAGCGCTGCCGCTTGTCTGGGGACGGCAGGTGCATACCGTGTTTATCGGCGGGGGGACGCCGAGCTTGCTGTCGGCGCGGGGGCTGGATCGTCTGCTCTCGGATGTGCGCGCGCTGCTGCCGCTCGACGCCGATGCGGAAATCACGATGGAAGCCAATCCCGGCACGTTTGAAGCCGAGAAGTTCGCGCAATTCCGCGCAAGCGGCGTGAACCGGCTGTCGGTCGGCATCCAGAGTTTCAACGAAGCGCATCTAAAAGCGCTCGGGCGCATTCACGACACGAACGATGCGCGCCGCGCGGTGGAAATCGCCGCTCGACACTTCGAGAACTTCAATCTCGATCTCATGTTTGCGTTGCCGACGCAAACCTTGGACGAATGCCGCGCGGACATTGAAACGGCGCTGTCCTTCGCGCCGCCGCATCTGTCGCTTTATCACCTGACGCTGGAACCGAACACCCTGTTTGCGAAGTTCCCCCCGGCACTGCCCGACGACGACGCGTCGGCCGACATGCAAGAGTGGATCCACGAGCGCACGGCTGCCGCGGGATATGGGCGGTACGAGGTGTCGGCTTACGCAAAGCCGAACCATCAATGCAAGCACAACCTGAACTATTGGCGCTTTGGTGACTACCTCGGCATCGGCGCCGGGGCGCATTCGAAGCTTTCGTTCGCGCATCGGATCGTGCGGCAGGCGCGCTATAAGCACCCCGCGACGTTCATCGAGCAAGCGCGCGCGGGCACGCCGGTTCAGGAAGAGCATGAG
Source organism: Trinickia diaoshuihuensis (assembly GCF_003390925.1). Lineage (GTDB taxonomy): Bacteria > Pseudomonadota > Gammaproteobacteria > Burkholderiales > Burkholderiaceae > Trinickia > Trinickia diaoshuihuensis. The sequence continues at coordinate 132,421 of NZ_QUBS01000018.1, forward strand.
GTATCGGCGCACGATCTGCCGTTCGAATTCATGCTGAACGCCTTGCGGCTCGTGGAGGGATTCCCGGTGCATCGGTTCATCGAGCGCACGGGGCTGCAGATCACGGCGCTGGAGCGCGGTTTGCAAGAGGCCGAGCGGCGGGGCCTGATCGAGCGCACGTTCGAGAAAATCACGCCGACGCCGCTGGGGCAGCGTTTCTTGAACGATCTGCAGGCGTTGTTTTTGGACGAGAAGGAGACTTGATCGACAGAGCGATGCGCGTTCGGATGCGGGCATCGCTTCGTTTTCGGGTTACAATCGCGCCTCTCGGAGGGCTGGCAGAGCGGTTGAATGCACCGGTCTTGAAAACCGGCAAGGCTTTACGGCCTTCGTGGGTTCGAATCCCACGCCCTCCGCCACCCCACCCGCTTATCGAAGTCATCCAAAGCAGAGGCCGTTAGCCGGCTTCTTGCTGCCCCGACGATCTGATTCATCCGAACGGCTTTAAGCTGCGTAAGGTGCCGGCAACCTGAGCTGGGGTCGTCACGCGGCCCACGCGCGCTTTGGCCTCTTCGAGTGCCTGGCGAAGATCCGGCAGCCGCTGACCGGCATCAGCTTCAATAGCCTTCGCGATTTTCTCGATGTTCATCACAATACCGCGCCGCGACTACAGGGAAACCTCCGCCGTCAGCGCATCCCATGGGGCACTCAAGCGACCATCTTCGCGAACAATAAGGCCAGCCCCCTCCAGGATCGCGACGTCTTCATGCACGCGCTTGTAATCGCGATCAAGCTCACGCGCCAACGCCTTGACGCTATCCGCACCGGTCCGATGCAAGTAGCGCAGTAACTCCAGTCGCTTCGGCGTAAGCGCTGTCATCATCTCTTCCAAGGAAAGAAACGTTACGTGCCGTTCCTCGAAATTCTCTCCCGCAGCGGCCCGCTCGAAAGCGGCCGAAAAGCGCTGGCCCATGTCCCGAGCGCTACCTACATGCGCAGTCAACTTGCTCATTTCACGCTCCTTTCTCGTTCGACGTCGTCCAGAAAATCCGCCACCATCCGCTCTGCGGTTGAGAACACGTACGGCTCCTCGTGGCTCCCATAGTGTCGATGATCGCCTTTACCCCGCTCGTTGTCATAACCGATCACCCGCCGGCCCTCTCGGCCATAAAATAGGCTGTACTTGAGGCCGTGAGGCCTTTCGGCGTCGCGCTCGGGTAATCGCCAAATACGCATTTCGAGGATGGCTCCGTCTGGATAGACGGTCCGATCTTCGAAGAGCAGCGTCGCTTTCTTTTTCATATGGCGTAGCATGCCATAATCCATTCTATGGCGTCAATCGCCATACACTCCTAGTCATGCCGGACCCCATCGGTCGCAACGCGAGCCACCTCCCGGACGATGCGTCGCCTAGCTGCTAAGCCACCCGCTAGCAAACTGCGAATTGATGGACGGCGTGGTGGGTACGTACCCCCCAAAACACTCGCCTACACCCTAGGAGCGTTTCGCACCCTGCCATACCGAACGTTTCGCAACACGGGTAACAAATTACGTTCATCGCCCTCTGGATTAGCCGTTCAATGCGCAAAATCGACGCGAATTAATATTTGCACAATGCGAAGGCGCATCGATCATTTGGCGCGTCAAGATTGGTTGCCATTGTCCTCGAAACCGCTATCCTCTCGCTGGATCGTGAGGAACATAGTTGCAGCGCGGCAAAATTTATCGTCGTTCATAATGACCTGGCAGAACCAGCTGGTGGAACCGCGGGTGCGGAGTATAAGTGTGTTGGTCCATTACTCGATGAGGTTGGTGCTTGATGCGGGTGGCAATTTGGGGCACATTAGCTGCTCTAGCGATAGCAACGAGCGTTCTGCAGTTATTAAGTAACTGGACATGATCTCGAATCACTACGACTGGGAACCCGGAAGTCCGCCGCCCACGATCCGAAGGCATAGCGAAGTCAAGCATGCCATCCTGCGGTCCTATCTAGTTGACTACTTTCTGACACTCGTCTCCTCGCCCGCGCAGGACCGAATCAGACTGACCATCGTAGATGGTTTCTGTGGCGGTGGCTGTTATTTGAATAGCATTGGAAAGAAAGTACCGGGGTCGCCCATTGTCATCCTTGAGGCGATGCGCGAGGCACAGGCAAAGCTGATGGAGCTGCAACAGCGCAGGAAGAAAATTGATTTCGACGTAGAACTCATCTGCATCGACGAATCTGCTGCAGCCATCGCCTACCTCCGGGATGAATTGCAGGACAGGGGATATGGCGGCGAACTCGTAGCGGGCAAGATCAAAACGCTCATAGGGACGTTCAAGCATTTGGCTCCACAGGTCATCCAGCGAGCGAGTGAGCGATCTCCGAAAAGCGGTCGAGCGATTTTTGTGCTAGACCAATACGGCTACAAGGCAGTTCCCCGAAGCTCGCTGGCATCAATATTTAACACACTCGAGCGCGCTGAGGTCATACTTACCTTCAACGTCGATTCGCTGATCAACTATCTTTCACCTCGCACGCTGGCAGCATTCGAACGATCGACGGGATTTGTTGGAGCGATAACGGCGGCGGACCTCGATCGGAGCATCCGAAGCCCGGGATGGCGTGTCCACATCCAGTCCAGCCTGTATTCGAACATTACCGGTGGATCAGGAGCCAACTTTTTCACGCCATTTTTTATCCGGCCCGAACGCGGTCACGGCGACTTCTGGCTCCTCCATCTGTCGCGGCACTGGAAAGCCCGTGACGTGATGGCGTCCGCGCATTGGCGCTACCACAACCACTTCGCGCACTATGGCCTGCCGGGATTCGATATGCTGCACACCGGCTACGCTGCCAAGCTGAATCCTGAGAATAGCTTTCAAGGCGCCTTCGAATTTGATGATCTTGCTAGGTCGACTAGCAACGAGGCCATGCTGTCGCAGATTCCGCCGATGCTCGCCGAACATCCCGACGGCATCCCTTTCGGCGTCTTCTTTCTGCAGAACATAAACACCACTCCAGCGACGCGAAAAATGATTCAGGACTCGGTTCTTGAGCTGGTGCGAGGAAAAGAGATTCACGTGGTAAGTGAAATCGGCCAGAAATGCAATGTGAGGACCGATCTGCGCGACGAGCACATTTTGCGGCTTCCCGCGCAGAAATCCTTCGTTTTCCGCTGAGGTCCGCTATATTCTTGGCCTCAGTATCGCTGAACTCGTTGCCATCGAAGCCGTAAGACATTGTTGAACCCACAACACACTCCTTGAGCACGATGGATAATTTCAGCATCCCGCCGGCATATCACGACCGAGAACAGGCCCTGGTAAAGCACCTGCTTCTCAAGTCTTACCTAGAGAAGCTGATGCTAATCATGGGGACTGCACAGCATCGGCCGGAAATGGAACTTTGTTACGTCGATTGTTTTGCGGGACCATGGCAGGACGACTCAGAAGCGATGGAATCCACATCGATCGCAATCTCACTGCGTACACTTGAAAACTGCAGGCAGCAACTCGCTAAGCTCGGGCACCAGGTGAAGATGCGGGCGCTCTATATCGAACAGAATGCGCGCGCATTTGCGAGACTCCAGCGATACTTGAACGCAAACACCCCGAACGCCATTGAATCCTCGTGTCTGAACGGAGATTTCGTACAAGTGAGAACCGAAATCCTTCGATGGGTCGGCAACGGGTCATTCTGCTTCTTCTTCGTTGATCCGAAGGGCTGGACGGAGGTGGCGATTTCCACGTTGCAGCCGCTCCTGCGACGCCCCAAGTCGGAGTTTCTGATTAACCTCATGTACGATTTCGTGAACCGTACCATGTCGATGGTGGATCGAAAAAACGACATGAGAGAGCTCCTCGGGGAAGAACTCGACCTCACGGGACTAAGTCCAAGGGACCGGGAGCGAAAAATCATTCAAACATACCGTCGCAACCTCAAGTCGCGCTTCCCCTCATCGAATCCCCGCTTCCCGCCCCGCGCAGCTCATGTCCAGGTGATGGACCCACAGAAAAACAGACCGAAATACCACTTGGTGTATCTCACCTCACACCCCAAAGGCGTCGTCGAATTTAAGGCGATCTCGGAGCCCGTGGAGAAGGTTCAGCACATGGTGCGTGTCGGGAAGAAGGTTTCGCGGAAAGAGCAGCAGACGGGAATGGGGGATCTGTTCGGCCCCGAGGGTTTCCTTGACCCCGACGCAGGACATGCCGGGGCGGGCGACGTCGACCGATTTTGGTGCACCTATCTGAAAGACGGTCCACGGACGATCGACCTCCATGCGTTCGCGGACATTCTCGAGGAAACAGACTGGTTCGAGTGTGACCTGCAAGCCTCACTTGTTCGTCTAATCGAAGCTGGGAAACTCACGAACCTGTCGGTGGACGCAAAGCGGCGCAAGAAGCGTCCGCTTCATTACCAAGGGCAGGGAGAGAAATTGCAATGGATCGGCCTCGACTGAGCACTAGCAGGCGTCAAGGAGCACGGCCGGCCAAACTGATTCTCGCAATCCAAAGCATGCGTTCCGCGGCGAATTTTGCACTTGCGATTTCGACGCCGCCAGACAACACATCTTTATCGCTTAAATGAGGTCTTGGGAAACTGGTCCCAGTGCCGTCCGAGCAGTACGCGTCCGGTCTTGCCTTTGCCGACCGCTGCAACAGACACTTCAGACTCGTCCTGTCGGAATATTTTAATTGGCGTACTCTTTCGCAAAGCTTCTGTAACGTACTCCAGCGGCGCCCAATGACCCCACTGTTTGAAATGGAACGGAACCTTTGCTGCGAAGCATTGCTGCTGAATATCCGCAGGCCATCGCGGATCCATCGGCCTTGAATGTGCGCCGGATTCACCGCCCGCGATTACCCAATCCACGCGGTTGCCCAATTGGTTTGGATGTAGAAAATCTGACAGGTCAATCGCTGACAGCAGCGGCTCGCAGGAAAGGAAGCGCACCGACGGTGAAGAGAACTGAAGGAGGTGTTTTATCCTCTTGTTCGCCGAAGCCTGGTTTTCTACCGTCGCTCCGAGCCAGACATTGCGAGGAAACTCGTAGCCGACGGGCAGCTGCTTGCGGACAAGGTGAATACGCTTGGTGAGCAGCAGCCAGTCTAGATTGGGGGTCTCGGCGATGAGATTCAAAAGCCGGAGGCGCGGCTCCCGGAGATCCTCTCTGTTCTCAAAGACGTCTGCCATCGAAGCGCAAAATACACGCCTGCGTACTCCGTCTTTTGCCGCGTCCCGATCCCAACGCAACGGTTCTTTCCAGTGAGACTCACTAAAGAACCGCCTCGGGGTTTGCGGGCCCCACAATCCTTCGCCTAGCCGCTTCGCCCACGTCTCTGCATAGCAGTTATCGCAGGCCGACGACACCTTGACGCAACCCCACCAAGGATTGAACGTGTGATGTGTCCATTCGATGCGAGAATCTTTGCCCATTGCTGATGACATGCTCCAGTTAGCGCGCCATTTTACCGGGACTGTACCAAGCGACAAGTTCGCAAGGAAGCACGCGCCAAATTCGTTTGGATATTCCACGTGGCCGTAATCCGCCGTACCCTTGTCTGCTCTTGATGCCCATCTGGGAATCGCGAATCGAATTGGTCACTGATCTTCTTCAAGCCACCGCTGGTAGTTCGAGATGCGGGATTACTGTACGTTTATACAGTAGCACAAGTTTTGAAAAGTGCTCCGATAGATGCGCGTCCTGACGCCCGATACTCGAAGGGAAGCAGTCATGCCCCGCCTAGTCTGTGAAGTAATTGCTCAAGCTCCAGTCATTGCGTCGACCAAACGAGTGCCGCTCCTATCGCCACACGATCCCCGCCCTGTCCCGCCAAAGGGCCCGATTGCTATGACGATGAATAGCGGGGCGCGCGGCAACGCGCAACTTATCATCTCTCCCCTAGCCGGTCCGCATCGTTGCGGAGGCATCTACCCGACGGTCGCCGCTCGAAGCAGCGCGAGCAGCGCGAGCAGCGCGAGCAGCGCAACATCGTAGCGTACTCGTACTGCCCCACGACCTGTTTGAGAGGCAGTCTCATTCCGCTCGCCCGCATCGCAGATCAGGCATCTGTCACTAGGCTAAGCCGTATCGAGTCGCAAACGACAGCCACTTCCGCGCCACAGGATGGCTCAAGAACAAACAAAGCCTTTCGTCCTGCGACGAAATCAGCCATGAGCTGATCGATTTGCTTTTGGTCCACCGTCGCATCGAAATCGTCTCTGCTGTCCACCCATCGTAACCACTGCCCGACCTCGGCCGCCGAGAAGTCGTACGTCGGCGAAATGAGAAGTCGTGAAACGACGTTCTGTTCGGCGAAGTCGACGACGCGCAGAGAGACTACACCCAGAAAACGGAAAGTCCCCGTCGTTCCGTCTACCCGCGCGAATCGGAGTAGCAGTTCCCGATCGGCCGGACGATGATCAATCCCGACCAGTTCGGCATCGTGGAATGTCGGCCGCTCGCCCTTGAACCCGATGACGTTTTGATAATTTTCGTTTTGCATCCTCGTACTCCGATTTCAGGTCAGGGAAGAATGGACATCGGTACCCCCGGCCCACGTTGTGACTTGCCAGTAAGCGGGTTGATTGCCCAGTTGTGTGCGTGTGGGATGCCTTGGCCGTGATCGTGGTCAAAATCGAAATCGACTGCCGGGTTGCCGTCACCGCCGTACAAACGCATTTGGCCGCTGCCGGGGTTCGTGTACCACGTACCCGGTTCGCCAGTATTTGGCGTTTTCGCGATTTTGAACGCACCATCGATTGGAGACTCGTCAGAGTACTCAAATGGTTGCGCACCTGCGAGAGGCGTCGACGGCCCTGCATCGAGGGCGGCCGCATCGCCCGGCGTGCTACCGATAACGCTCTGGATGTAGTTGATTAGATCGTCAGCGCTGACGTCGTCATAGCGCTGCAGCCAAGAGTAGGACTTGGGGCCAGAAATCGCGTCGTTCAACAGCGCGGGCGAGCCGCTTCCACCTGCCGCCATCTCGGCGAATGACTGACGCGAAGACGCTATCGCACCGCCTTGGCCAGTCGTCTGAGGACCACCACTGAAACCACCGCCCATACGCGTCGCCGCACGCTCGATCGCAACCGTGACTTTGCCGTTTGTCACAGCCGACGGAAGCAAAGCACTTGCATCGCTCGAATTCACTCCGGGAGGGTTGTATCCCATGTGAAGTCGGAGGTGCCAGAGGTAATCGCGCTCCTGATGGATGGAACGTGCTCGCGGCCAGCGTCGTAGAAATTCCTCGGCGTCCCGCTGTTGCTTTGCCGACACGATTCCCGAGACTGCACGTTCGGAGAGAACGGCTTGTTCGCCAAAACCCAAGTCAATTTTGACCGAGGCCATCGATCGGTCTTCTCCTTATGTGTAACGGAATGGGCCGCCATCGTAGCACCAGCCTCGCGAGACAAGCCTGTACATTCAGCATCGCTCTGTACGCATCGTCCCGATCCACGACTATCGGTTAGCGGCTCATTTGCGACTAGCTGATACATGCAACTTTCTGGCCGTGGGACTAGGACGAAAAACCACGATATCGATGTTCGCCACGCTACGGCCCGAAGCCGTACACGAGCCGACTTGCATGCATCTGTTCTGGGATCGTCACACGGTCGACGCGCGCTTCGGCCTCTTCGAGTGACTGGCGAAGATCCGGCCGCGGCTCACCAGCATCAGCCTCAATAGCCTTCGCGATTTTTTCGATATTCATCACAGTACCTTTCGGATGCCTTGGGAAGCATATTTTCACGTTCGGCCTTTGCGTAGACCTCCAGATTATGAATTTAGGACGTTCGGCCTCGGACCAAGTGCGCTCGGCTTGTTATTTGGTCGTTTTAACTTCCTTGTTTCGGTGGCCTTCGCCTTGCGATACGCGCCCAAAAGGCTCCGGCGCGGCGGCGAAGACGTCATTCGATATAACTTCAACCGTGGCGGGCACATAGACTCCGACCCTGCTTAGAGTTAGGTTGCCCTCACGTTCGGCCCTGAGTGCACGCAGGCCCTGCTTCAGTTCAGCGAAGAGATTCCGCAGCGTGCGTAACGGTGATACGTTTACTGTCCCCTCCCCGGCACAATCGTTGCGCCCCTTTCTCCGAGACCGGCTCCGCGCCGCCGCGCCTCTCACGCGCTGGCCTCATTTTCGGAGAAACGAATATGGCGTCCGAATCGAACTCTGCCCTGCCCCAATTCGACCGTCCCTTCCGCTTGTTCGCCGCCGACGCTCGCGTCCTCGCGCAAAACCCCGCGGGTAAGGTCATCGATATCGGCGAAATCGCTTGCCAGCCCGACGGCCCGTGCCGCATCGCCCTCGACGTCGACGCCCTCGATTCCGGGCCGCAGCGCGATGCGCAAGCTGCCCTCGAAGCCCTCGTCCCGCTGCTGACCTACGACTACCTCGACGGACTCTTCACCAGCGAAGCCGACGCGAAGTTCGAAGGCCGGATCGATGCGCTGCCGCATCTCGAATTCACGTTGCCCGAGACAGTGCCGCGCGAACTCGTCGACCGCCGGCCGCCCGAACTGTTCTAGCGCCTCGATGACATAGCGGATCATCGATGCGCATTCATCACCTGAACTGCATTTCCACGTGTCCGCTATGCGGGCGTCTCTTCAACGGCGATAGTCGCTCGCTCTTCGAGCGTGGGCTGCTAACTTGCCATTGCCTTCTCGTTGAAACCGAAGCAGGCCTCGTCCTCGTCGATACGGGTTTCGGCCTACGCGACGTTGCGGATCCGCGCTCGCGCCTGAGCCGCTTCTTCCTCGCGCTGGTCAAGCCGGATCTACGCGAAGAGATGACGGCGATCCGGCAAATCGAGCGGCTCGGCTACGACCCGCGCGACGTCCGGCACATCGTATTGAGCCATCTGGACTTCGATCATGCCGGCGGCCTCGACGACTTCCCGCATGCGACCGTCCATTTGCTGCAGATGGAACGCGACTATGCGATGCAGCAACGAACCTGGATGGATCGGCAACGCTTCCGCCCTCAACAATGGTCGACGAGGGACAAATGGCGCGTCTATCCGTCGACGAGCGGAGACGATTGGCACGGCTTCTCCCACGTGCGCGCCCTCGATTCCATCACGGACTCGATTCTCATGGTCCCCCTGCGCGGGCATACCTTCGGGCACGCGGGCATTGCCGTACAAAGCGAGGGCGGTTGGCTGCTCAACGCGGCCGATGCCTATTTCGACGCAGGCGAAATGCAAGCCCAACCGACTTGTAAACCGGGGCTGAGGCTTTATCAGTGGATGCTCGAAAAAGATCGCCACGCCCGCCTGCGTAATCAAGCCGCGCTGCGCCGCACCGCGCTCGGGTCTCACGGCATACAGGTCTTTTGCAGCCACGATCCGAGCGAGTTCGAGCGGTTGGCCGGGCGTCCGCCGTCCGTGCCGGCGACGGGCGTACGCGGCGCCTAGGGACGCTAGCGCGCCTTGCTCGCGAGCAGCGACTGCGCCATCCGCAAGTGCTCGGCGCCGGCCGGCGCGTTTTTCGCGGCGAACGCCTTCACGTCGGCGTCTTCGCCCGCTTGGGCCTCGCTTTCGTACAGACTGTTTCCCATTCGATGGATGTTGACCTGGGCAAGCAAATACTCGCGGTCGAATAGCTGACCGTTCAAATGCGCCAACTCCTCATAGAGCGTGCGGTTCGCCGGGTCCATCGCCTTGATGAGCTTGACGTGCTTGCGCTCGGCCAGTTGCGTCAACTCGTCGTTGATGCCCGTATGTTCCTGCGCGAGACGATGGCCATAGGCTCGCACAGCCGGATCACCCGCCTGATGCTCCGCAAGCTCGGCCATATCGACCTCGGCTGTTCCCACGCTAGCGGCGGTCAGCATGAATTGCTGATCCACCGGCGTGACCTCGGCGCTCGATTGAAGCAGCGAGCACCCAGCCGCGATCAACGCGGCCAACCCGGCCGCGGCGGACGCGTGACGACATTTCGAATTGAGCATCGCCCGTCTCCCTTCATGAGATCGCCGCACCCTGCCCGAATTGCCGGCGGCTGCCAACAACCTTGCATACCGAATGCCCGAAGAAGCCGCCCGCACGCGAATTACCGGCTGCTCGATCGACAGCCGTGAGACGGCATGACCGGCATGACCATTGCTGCCCCTTCAGCGGAAATCTCCCTTGCGCCATGACCACTGAACCTCGTCCCGCACGCCGGTCCGCTCCCGCGCCCGAAACGGATCCGGACCAACAGCCCAATACGCTCGACGAATGCCGGCGCTGTCCGCTATGGCACGACGCGACCCAAGGCGTACCGGGGGCTGGGCCGACACACGCACCGATCATGATGGTCGGCGAACAGCCCGGCGACAGCGAGGACCGAGCGGGCGAGCCGTTCGTCGGCCCCGCCGGACGTCTTCTCGACGACGCATTGGGCGAAGCGGGCGTCACGCGCCGCGCCGTGTTCGTTACGAACGCCGTCAAACACTTCAAGTGGGAACCGCGCGGCAAGCGCCGCATGCACAAAACACCGGCACAACGCGAAGTGGATGCCTGCCACTATTGGCTCGAACGCGAGCTGACGCAGATAGCGCCCAGCGTCGTCGTCGCGCTCGGCGCGACGGCGCTAAAAGCCTTACTCGAAGATTCGCACGCGCGGCTACAGGAGCACTTCGGGAAAATCACTCGCCACAACGGGCGCGCGATCCTCGCAACCTGGCATCCATCCTATGCGTTGCGCGCGCCCGATCCCGACACGCGCCAGCGGGTCTACCGCGATATCGTCCGCACTCTCGCGCATGCGAAACGCATTGCTCACGTCGACCCACCCGACAGCGACGACGGCTAGCATCAGCGGACAAGAAGCACGCGCCGCGAACCGTAGCGCCGCAGTCCGAATTTGCGCGCAGATACGACCGCGGTGTGCCGGTCGGCGCGACCATGCCCTACCGCGTCGTTTCCATGACCGGCGCAGCCTCGCCGATATGCGGCGACCTCGCGCTGACGCGGCGGTCGTTCACCACCGAGGACATCGTTATGACTGATCCCGTCGTACGCGTCACGAACAACGCCAGCCTGCCTGTGTGCATCTCGCACGATCCGAATTGGGACGATCAAGTGCTCTTCATCAACGATCGCCGGTTGAAGCAGACACGCTGCCTTTCCACAGGCACCCGTGCCGATGTCGGCATGCGTCTCGATGGCGACACCGCGCCGGACGAAAATTTGATGGGCGTTATTTTCGCCGATGCAAAGGACGTCGAAACCGGCAAAGCGGGCTTCTACCAGGCAACGATCGGTCATCACCGGAACACGGGCCTGCTCTCCGTAACCGATGAATCGAGCTTCGGTTCGCCCTCGTTGAAGTACACCGTTACGGGTCAGACAAGCTCATCGCTCGACCTCGAGTTCGTCGACGCATAAGCCTCGAACGCAAGGGTGTCGGCGCCGCGCCTCGGTGCCGACGTTCCCGGCGCAGGTCTTCCTCGGGCGAACGATCGCCTATTTGAGCAATCCTAATTCAATCGCTTTCACCCCCGCCGCACGGCTCGTATTCACCCCTAATTTCGTTCTAATATTCGCCAAATGAAAATTGATTGCCGATTGAGAGCAATCGAGAATCGTGGAGATTTCGGAGGCTGTTTTACCAAATACCCACCATTTCATGATTTCGGCTTCTCTAGGCGTGAATTTCGGCAGTATCGAAGCAAAGAAACGCTCGACGTGCGGCAGCGCGGTTTCCATCGCGATGTCGCGCACCCAACCGAGCAGCGCCAGTTGAGCCACCGCCTCGGTCCTAGCCGCCGCGGTATCGGCCCTGCTCGCAAAACTCAGCATACCGGTCTTGCAGCCTGGACCGTGCAAGGGCAACAACACACCCCAACGCAAGCCGCCGTCGTGCACTTGGTCGAATACCTCGCGCGCACGGGGCTCGGCATACCATTCCTCGCCCCAGACCGCGGGGCTCGCGTGCGCGCAAGCATAGTCGAGCAACGGACACGCCCTCGCCGTTCTTCCGTTTCGATAGAGCCGCACGATGCTCGGCGCACAGTTGCTTCGCACGAATGCGTCGTCGCGGTGCAGGCCACCGCCCGGCAGCAGCACGAATGTCGTGTAGTCGAAGCCCGCGCCACGCCCCGCGCTGGCAAGGGCATCGAACCAATCGGACAGCGTCGCCGCATGGCGCAGCCGCGCGATCGCTTCGTCGATGGAATCGAAAGGCACACACCCCGCGTGATGACGTCGTATCGAATCATGTGTCGCTAGCATTATTTATCGACCACCTCGATTAATGCATTAATGACGAATTCAAGAAAAGGTTACCGAATAACTAACGGCTTTACAAAAGAGTTGATAAGTGTTTTTCTCCGTATATGAGACGACCGCGCGCGACCGATTCAGTTCGATCTCAATCGCCGCGCGCCTCTCATGAGGAGTTTTTGTGAAAAATCGTCAATCGCCCGCGGCGTTGCTTGCGTTGATTGCGGCCGTCGCCTATAGCTTCATCCCGTGCTTCGCCCGCGCGAGTCCCCCATCCGCTTCGCCCGCCGATGCCGGCGTTTTATCCCCGCATACCGGGTCGCCTCAGCGGCGAGCGGCCGTTGCCGGGTTGGCGGCACTCGTGGCGCGCTTGCCTGAGTCGGCCTCGGGTGCAACAGGCATACGGCGGATTTTCGGAATCGCCGACGATCGAACGCTCGAGCACGCCACCGTCGGCGAAGGATTCGAAACCTATTTCATCGATCCAAAAGCGCTGCTGGCGGGCAAGCTTCTTGGCGACAGCCTGTATGGCAGCAACGAATGGCGCTTCATCGTCATGGCGAACGGCGAAGGCGTCGGGCTCATCACCGTGGCGCCCCTGAACGGCGCCTGGATCATGGTCGAAGCCGGTGCCAACGCGCTCGCCCGCGAAACGGCATCCGTCGCCGCGCGCTACGAACAACAAACCCCCAGGCCTGCTCTGCGCTTCGTGAGAAGCCCGCAAGCCGTCGCGGACTTCATCGAAGTGCGTCCCGCCGGGACCACCGACGCCAAGAGCAAAGGCATCCAGCCCGCGTATGTCCCATTGATGAGCGCCCGTAGCACCGTGGCCGATGTCGCCGCCCCCGCCGCAGCCCTATCGGACGCTCAACTCGACGATGCATTGCGGCAAAGCGTCGGGCGCGGAATGCGCGATATCCGCGTGGGCCATTGACCAGCGCGCCGCATCAGGAGAGTTCTCGTGAACATCGCAATCGCCGCCCGCGTATGGGGCGGTCTCGTCATCGGCACGGCCGCCGCGCTCGTCCCCGCGAGCGCTCAGCAGATCGACCTGCCGCCCGTCACACAGCAGCATAGCGAGTGGTGTTGGGCCGCCGATGCGAACGCCGTGCTCAGCTATCGAGGGATATCGAGTTCGCAGTGCAGCATCGTCAATTGGGTCGACGCGATCGGGTATGCCTGCAACACCGCGCCATTCGATTGGAACAGCGGCGCGAATTCGCCGAACACGTTGAGCGGCACCACCGGCATCAGCGGGATTCTGTGGTCCCTCGGCCGGCGCGACACGCACTACTACGACGCGCCCATCGCGTTCGACACAGCGATGGCGAGCATCGATCAGGGCGAGCCCATTGTCGTGCTCTGGACCTGGCCGAACGGCGGCGGTCATTTCATCGTCGTCGACGGCTACGATAAACGCTACGGCGCGCTTTACTTCATGAATCCATGGCCCGGCGAAGGTCCCGGTTACGGCGATTACAACTGGATGCTCGGCGGCTCGGGAAACATGGGCACGCACACGTGGGCCGAATCGCTGATCGTATATTGACGGGCCCTTTGACTCGCTGGCCCCCACGGACCCGGCGCACAGACGCGATCGCCCCATTTCTGCAACGCTTGTAGACATGCGTGCGCGGCGGCGGCGCCTCACGCGCGCGCTGTGGGCATGCGCACGATGACCGCGTAAATCGGGATGCGAGAACGAGCCGCATTGTCTACGCTGGAGATACATCGCCTCGCGCTCGACCCAACTACAGCGCGCAAGTTACCTCGTGAGCCGCCATGCCCCTCGATCTCGTGCGTCACTCCGCGTCGCGCACCCGCGGACTCCCGTATCTGGCCGCATGCGCCGCGCTGCTCGCCGCATCGGCCTGCACATTCACGCCGCCGACCCGGCCCTCCGCCGCCACGCTGCCCCCGCCCGCCGCCGTCAATAGCGTGACGCTCGACCAATATCGCGAGGCGGTGGCGCGGCGGATTGCCGAACGCAGTCCGTCGTATATCGAAAAGCACGCGCCGCAAGCGATGCTGCGCTCGCTCGTCGTCGTGGCGTTCACGATCGATCGCAACGGCAAACTCGTCCGCTCGTCCGTCTATCGCACGAACGGCGACGACGAAGCCGAAGCTACCGCGCTCGCCACCTTGCGCCGCGCGGCGCCGCTTCCCGAGCCGCCGGCCAAATTACTGAACGGCGTCGGTCAAGTCGAGATGATGGAAGACTGGCTGTTCAATGACGACGGTAAATTCCAGTTGCGCGAACTCGCGGCGCCGCAAGCGCTGACGTTCGATTGAGGATTGTTCCTCCGCCCGCGAGCATTGGCGCGCTTCGCGCACGCTAGTTATAATTTCCCGCACCGCGCAGCCGGACCTCCCGGCCACGCTCGCGGCGAGCTCCCTACCCGGCGGCTCGCCGATGAGTCCGACGCCGCCTCGCCCGCGCCATTCGCGCGCCCTTGCTTGTCGAATCGCATTTTTCGTTTTTTCTCGCCGTCTGCGTCGATCGCTCGTGCTTTGATACGGTCGCGCACTCGTGCCGTTACACCCGGATTCAACCTCGGACGCCGCCCGCGCTCGCGTGCGGCCGTGCGCCCACCATAACCATCGGAGACCCTCCATGTCCGCTTCGACGTCATCGCCCGCCGTGACTCCCGAGTCCGACGCTGCGAACGCATCGAGCCGCACGCGTATTGTGTTCGCCAGCTTCATCGGAACGGCGATCGAGTTTTACGATTTCTACGTCTATGCCACGGCCGCCGCACTCGTCATCGGTCCCGTATTCTTTCCGCATGGGTCAGCCACGGCGCAGGCGTTGTCGGCCTTCGTCACGTTCGGCATCGCGTTCATCGCCCGCCCGATCGGCTCTTTCTTGTTCGGCCACTTCGGCGATCGCATCGGCCGGAAATCGACGCTCGTCGCCTCACTGCTCGTCATGGGCTTGTCCACCACGCTGATCGGCTTTTTGCCCGGCTATGACAGCCTCGGCTCGTTGGCCCCCATCCTGCTGTGCGTCTTGCGCTTCGGACAAGGCATCGGGCTCGGCGGCGAATGGGGCGGTGCCGCGCTGCTCGCTACCGAGAACGCGCCCGCGGGCCGTCGCGGATGGTTCGGCATGTTTCCGCAACTCGGGCCGTCGGTGGGATTTCTCGCATCGAACGGCTTATTCTTCGCGCTCGCACTCGGCCTGTCCGACGCGCAATTCCGCTCTTGGGGCTGGCGCGTACCCTTCATTTCGAGCGCGGTGCTGGTCGCGCTCGGCTTGTACGTGCGCCTGAAAATCGCCGAAACACCCGCGTTCCGTGCCGCCATCGCACGGGCCGAACGCGTGCGCGTGCCGCTTGTCTCGCTGCTTGCGCATCACGGCCGCGCGACGCTCACCGGTTCGTTCGCGATGGTCGTCTGCTACACACTGTTCTACATCTCGACCGTATTCACGCTGTCCTACGGCGTATCGACGTTGCATATCCCACGGCAAAGCTTCCTCGGCATGCTCTGCTTCGCGGTCTTGTTCATGGCGCTCGCCACGCCGCTCGCCGCGTGGGCCAGCGATCGGTTCGGGCGGCGCCCCGTGCTGATCGCGGGAACGATCGCGGCGATCGCATCGGGCTTCGCCATGGCGCCGCTCGTCGGCAGCGGGTCGCCGGCGCTGATTACCGCGTTTTTGACGCTGGAGTTGTTCCTGATGGGGACGACGTTCGCACCGATGGGCGCGCTGCTGCCCGAGCTTTTCCCAACGGCCGTGCGCTACACCGGCGCCGGCGTCTCGTACAACCTGGGCGGTATCCTCGGCGCCTCGGTCGCGCCCTACATCGCGCAGATGCTCGCCGCGCGCGGCGGCTTGGCGTGGGTGGGCGGTTACGTGTCGGTGGCGGCAGCCATCAGCCTCATCGCTGTACTGGCGATGCGTGAAACGCGCGACGTACCGCTCACCTGAAGCATCAGGGCTCGCGCCGGCTCCGCACCGATTGCACATTCGCCTGCACGCGAGCGAGCCGGGCGCCCGGCGCGACGCTTGGGACCCTGTCGCGCCGCGCCGCCGCGATGCGCGCCAGCATCCATAGCGCCGCGATGGCGAGCACGTCGCCGAGCAGCCGCGCGAATAGATGCGTATCCGCGCCGGCGAGATGAAGGGCGCTATCGACGGCGATCGACACGACCGTACCGCCGACGAAACACACGAGCCCCTGCTTGCCGATCGTCACGAGCGCGGGCAAGCGCTCGGCCAATGTGCGCAGCCAGCCGAGGCGAGCCGCTTGCGCGCACAACCATGCCAGCGCAAGAAAACTCACGATCCGCACGCTGGCCAAATCCTGCTTCATATAGCCAGGCGACGGGTGACTATCGATACAAACCTTCACGAACGTAAATGCTAGCGCCAGGCCGAACGCCGCGCCCGTGAGCGCGCGCCCGGCGCTGGAGACCTGCATCTGCGTGGGCACGGGATGCAGGCGACAGAGCAGCCCCAGCATGAACAACAACTGCCAAGCGAACGGATTGAACGGCCAATCCGCCACGCCGGGCAGCATCTTCGCGAGCCACGGCGCGCCGAGCCACAGCGCGAGGCTAACCGTAAAAAACGCGACAGGCATGCGTCGCGCGAATGGCACGACGACCGAAACGCTTAGCGCATAGAGCAAATACATCGGCAAAACCGCGGACAAAAACGGTTGCCGCCGTAATGTCGCGATTTGCGCAAGGCCTTCCAACGGATGGCGCGCGAAGTCGGCCCAGCCCGTTTCCGCCACGATCAGTTGCGCGATGGGCAACCGCGAAACGATCGCACCAGACACGAGCATCAATGCGGCCGTGAGCAGATACGCGCGATAGATCTCCCAAGCGCGCTTGAGGAACCGGCGACGCGCGGCCTGCTCGCCTCGGCGCGCCGCGATGTTCGTATAGCCCGAAGCCGACGCATAGCCGCCGAGGAACACGAAAACCTCGGCCGCGTCGCAATAGGCATAGTTGTGCAGCATGACGTGCGAGAGCACGCTTGCGGAAATATGGTCGATGGCGATCGCGATCAGCGCCATGCCGCGTAGCAGATCGACTTCGATCGACCGTCCGGCGGACGAACTCATTGACAGCACCCCTTTCTCGGTAGCCGCTCTCTTCGGCCCTCCGTTGTTGGTGCAACCCGGCTGCGAAAAATTCCTCGATTGAACGGATTTCTTACATACCGGGATACTTGCCCTCGTGCGAGCACTTTCGACGCATCGGGATTTTTCCCGGCTTGCTCACGCGAAGCGCGTCTCTATACTGGGCTCGACGTACGTTGTAACGTCATTTCTCGCAATCATCCGCCCAGGGGACGACGATGGATATTCGCATCCACAACGCCGATATCGTGGCCATCCTCGCGCTCGCATTGCTCCTCGCATTACTGCTGGCGATTCGTTTCCGGCCGCAGAGTTGGGTTGCAATCATCGTGGAGGCGATACTCGCGAATGCCGCGGCATTCGCCGCGGTCATCGCCGTCGAAACGCTCCTAGCTTGACGCGAATCGCGGCTGGGCCGCGGCCGTTTGCTCAACGCTCGTAGTAATAGCCGTGGTGGTACCCGCCGTAATAGCCGTAGTACCCGGGTGCGGGTGCGATCACACAGCCGCCCAATAGCAATGCAACGAGCGCGCCTGCGAGCCAAAGTCCTTTCGAGCGTTTCATGTGCTTCTCCTGTCGTCGTTGTTCGTCGATTCGACGGCGATGTCGAATGAATGCGATTGAACAGCACGACAGGCAGGCCCACCGTTGCAATTTGTAAGCAACGCGCGGTCATTATTACAGCGCGTGCCCTACCGCGTTGCGCGTTTATTGCCGGACGGCCTAGAGACCGTTTCGGCGGCAATACCCCGCCACACATTTAACAGAGTGGTAATCGAGTGAACCGGGGGCCGGACAAAAACGAAGGCGCGGCGCCCACCGGGACGCCGCGCCTCGATTGGAGCGCTGGCCTAACGGCCAGCGGTGCCTCGTTAGGCTTGGGGGATTTCGATCTTCACCTCGAGCACCTCGAGATCGTCTTGCCGCTCCAGACTGACGCGGATGTCGTCGTCGGAAATCTTCACGTACTTCGAAATCACGGCGACGAGCTCGCGCTGCAACGCGGGCAAGTAATCGGCGGGCGGATGACCGCCGGCACGCTCGTGCGCGATGATGAGCTGCAGGCGTTCTTTCGCCACCGCCGCAGACTTCTTCTTCTCGCCGAGCAAGAACGACAAAATGGACATAACGAGCGCCCTCCTTAGCGAGTGCCGAAGAGGCGCTGCAACAGGCCCGGCTTCTGGTAATCGGTGAAGCGCAACTCCTTGTCCTCGCCGAGGAAGCGCGCCACGACGTCCTTGTACGCTTCTGCTACGTCCGTGCCGTCCATGTGGACGGCCGGCAGGCCTTGGTTCGACGCGTGCAGCACCGCTTCCGATTCCGGCACGACGCCGATCAAGTCGATACGCAGGATTTCTTGGATATCCGACAGCGAGAGCATTTCGCCTTCGCTGACGCGCTTTGGGTTGTAACGCGTGATGAGCAGATGCTCCTTCACGGGCTCCTTACCCTCGATGGCGCGCTTCGTCTTCGACGACAGAATGCCGAGAATGCGATCGGAATCGCGCACGGACGACACTTCGGGATTCGTCACGACGAGCGCTTCGTCGGCGAAGTGCATCGCGAGCAGCGCGCCCGATTCGATACCGGCCGGCGAGTCGCAGACGATATAGTCGAAGCCCATCCCCGCCAGATCGTTCACGACCTTCTCCACGCCTTCCAGCGTCAGCGCATCTTTATCGCGCGTTTGCGAGGCCGGCAGGATGAATAGGTTTTCGCACTTCTTGTCCTTGATCAGCGCCTGATTCAAGTTCGCTTCGCCTTGAATCACGTTGATGAAATCGTAGACGACGCGGCGTTCGCAACCCATGATGAGGTCGAGATTACGCAGGCCGACGTCGAAGTCGATCACGGCCGTTTTATGGCCGCGCAGCGCGAGGCCCGACGCGAAGCTCGCGCTCGTGGTGGTTTTGCCCACGCCGCCCTTGCCCGAGGTCACTACAACGATTTTCGCCATTTCCCCTTACCCTGTATTCGTCAAATTCGTCCATTGAATCGACGCGCCCGGCGCGTCGCCGCACGGCTACGCCTTACGTGAGCCGAAGCGGTTCGATCATCAGTTTTTCGTCCGACAGCCGGATTTGCACCGACTTGCCGATGACATCGGCCGGCAGCGGATTCTCCGTCGTGCGATAGATGCCGGCGATCGAAATCAGTTCCGGCTCCAGGCACGTGCAGAAGATCCGCGCATCGTGATTGCCGTGCACACCCGCCAGCGCGCGGCCGCGCAGCGGGGCGTAAATATGGATGTTGCCCTCGGCGATAACTTCGGCGCCGTAGCTCACGAGACCCAACACGACGAGGTCGCCTTTCGCATAGACTTGCTGCCCCGAACGCAGCGGCTTGTCGACGATCAGCGTTTGCGAGGCAGGCGCCATGCGAACGCTCGGCTCGGCCGCCGGGGCGGCTGCCGCCTCCGCCGGCGCTGCTGCTTGCACGCCGCCTGAGTCGCCTATCCCTACGGCCGTTTCCGCTTTTCCCGCCGCGCCCCGCCGGTCGCGCGCCTCGACGATCGGCAATCCGCCCGCGCTTGCCCATTCGCGCTGCGCTTCAGCCGCGACGACGCCGATCGGCCGCATGCGCACGCCATCGAGCAACTGCGCGATATCGGCGATCGAGGCACGCTCGCTCTCGCCGAGGCGGCGCACGTCGATCGTGACCACTTCGCCCGAGAAGAACTCCGGGGTTGCCTCGAAACGGCGCGTCAACTCATTCTTGAGCGCATCGAGGTCCGTGGTCTTCACGACGAACTGAAGCGCATCGACGGTGCCGCTGCGAAGTTCGAAGAAAGGCGTTTTGTTCAGCGACATGGGGCGTTACGGCAAAAAATTTTGCGTATTTTACAGGGGTCCACGCCATGGGCCAGAAAAATTGCTTGCACATGGCGATGCGCGACGCATGCGTCGCGTGGACGCAGCATCGCCCAATCAGGACTGAGCCCGGTTAGCGGGAAGCGATTTGCTCCGGCTTGACGCTGCGCACGAGCAACGTCTGCCATTCCGTGGGCGTGCGGGCAACGGGTTGATGCTCGCCCGTGGGACCGTAGCCGAGCGCTTCGTAAAAACGCATGGCGGTGCGGTTGGCATCGGCTA
This sequence comes from Trinickia diaoshuihuensis, assembly GCF_003390925.1. Lineage (GTDB taxonomy): Bacteria > Pseudomonadota > Gammaproteobacteria > Burkholderiales > Burkholderiaceae > Trinickia > Trinickia diaoshuihuensis. The sequence goes on from NZ_QUBS01000018.1 coordinate 152,793, forward strand.
CCCAGGCGTAGATTTCGGTGGCGCCCCGCTCGGCTAGCCACGCGGTGGCCGTGTTGACGAGCAACTCGCCGCCGCGCAAATGGCGCACCGCCGGCGCCACCCAAAGGGCGCAGACGAACGGCTTACGTTCGGCGGTCTCATCGAAATAAGCCCCGATGAGTCCCGCGGGATGACCTTCGGTATAGAGGATGAAGGTGGCCGAATTTTCGGAGCTGGCATAGCGCGCCGCGGCTGCGTCGAATGTTTCGGTCCGCTCGGAGAGCGCTTCCTCCAGCGTCTCGGCAAAGGCGTCGGGCGCATCGCGCAGCGACGCGACGCGCAACTCCCGAAACGTTGCGCCCTGATCTGCGGCGATACGGCGAACAGTCAGCGATGAACTCATGAGACTCCGATTTTCGCGGATGGGTGGCTAACGCGTAGCTTCGTCCGAACCGGCGGGCGAGTCAAACCTTGTATTTAAGCGAGAGATCGATGAGGCGTCCACCGTCCCCCATTGTGCAGAGCACAAAAGCGTGCGATCCGGGCAATGGTTCGGGGTCCTCAGCATCAGGACGCCGCGTCGCGAGAGGCCGAGTAGATGCCGGGACGCGCGATCTCCATAAACTTTTCCGGACTGCCTAGCGCTTGAAAACCGAACGGACGATACAGTTCATGGGCATCGCTCGTCACGAGCAAGATTCGGCGCAGGCCCGTAAGCAGATGGGATTCGAAGATATGGCCCATCAACGCGCGCCCGTATCCATGCCCGCGGTACTCGGGCAGAACGAAGACGTCGCATAGATACGCGAAGGTGGCCATATCGGTCACGAGCCGGGCGAAGGCCACTTGTTTATCGCCGACGTAGCCGCCGAAGCAAAGCGAGCCTTCGATGGCACGCTCGACAGTCTCTTTGGGGATGCCTTTCGACCAGTACGCGTGATCGCGCAGGAACGCGTGGATCATGTCGATGTCGAGCGCGCGTTTGTCGCTCGAAATACGCAAGCTGTCGTTTGCCATATCGTCCATAGGTTGAGCGCCGTTCGACAACTTGGGCTGAGTCGAACGGCGTGAAGACGATTATCGCAAATCAGCGGCAGCCGGCAGGCCTGCCGCGATACGACTTCCGCGAAGTTAGGCGGCTGCGGCTTGGTTGAGGTCGAACTCGAGCTTCCCGACGAAACTCTCCATCGTCGCTTCGCCGAGATCGACGGCCTTCGCTCCGCCTCCTGCAACGATCGTCACATCGGTGATTCCAATGACGCTCAGGATCAACTTCAAATACTGGCTCGCGATGTCGCGATCGCGGATCGGCGAGCCTTCCGTGTAAATGCCTCCCGATGCCAGCAGCACGGTCGCCCTTTTACCGGAGAGCAATCCTTTGCCGTCGAAACCCAAGGTCACGCCCTTACGCACGATGTGATCGATCCACGCCTTGAGCGCGGCAGGAACGTTGTAGTTGTAGACCGGCGTGGCGATCGCGATATGGTCGGCGCCGAGCAATTCGGCGATCAGTTCGTCGGATAAGCGCAACGCCTCCTTCATTGCGGGCGACTGTTGCTCGAGGGGCGTGAAGTAGGCGTGCAACCAAGGCGCGGTGACGAAGGCTAGGTCTGTTTCCGCGAGATCGCGTTTGACGATCCCACCGCCCGGATGGGCGGACTGCCACCGTTCGACAAAGCGGCGCGTCATATTGCGTGAAATCGACGAATCTCCACGAGGACTGGTTTCAACGACGAGTAGGTTAGTCATGGGTTTGCTCTTCGCTTGTTAAGTGAGTTTGCACGCGTGATATTGGCGGCCTGTATCCTTCTGCGGAAGAGATAAAATTCCGATACTTTCAATCGGTTTTTATGATTTATGTCGCTCGGCAGTCTTAGTCTCGATCAGTTGCGCGTGCTCGTGGCGATTGCCGACACCGGCAGTTTCTCCGCCGCCGCGCGTCAGCTTCGGCGTGCGCAATCGGCAATTAGTCAGGCTGTCGCCACCCTGGAGCAATTGCAAGACGTTCGCTTGTTCGATCGCAGCGGTCATCGGCCGCGGTTGACGGATATCGGAGAAGTACTTGTCGAGCAGGCACGTCTGGTATTGGCCAGTGCCGCTCGATTCGAGGCGGTCGCCGCGAGCAATCGGTCCGGGCTGGAGGCCGAGCTTGCCGTTGCGATCGATCCACTAGTGCCGACCGCTCCACTCATCGAGAGCCTGCACGCACTACGCGCGACTTATCCCGACCTTCCGGTGAGCTTCTCGACCGAGGGGCTTGGCGGTGCGTTGCGTCGTCTGCGTAACGATTCGGCGGCGCTGGCGATTTGTTTGCTGCTTCCCGCCGCGCCGGAGGACATCGTCGCGTATCCGCTGCTGCGCATCGACATGATTCCGGTGGTCGCGCGCGAACATCCGCTGGCCTCGCTTGGGAGGCCGGCAACGCCAAGCGATCTCGAGCCGCATGTCCAACTCGTGCTTTCGGACCCGGTTGAACCGAATGGGGCGTCGTATGGGTTATCGAGCGCGAGATTATGGCGTTTCGTCGACGTGGGCCGGCGGCTGGATTTTCTTCGGGCCGGCTTCGGATGGTGCCGAATGCCGGGACACCTCGTCGAGGAATCGATTGCCGCCGGGCAGCTCGTTCGGATCGAGATCGAGGACGACCCGACGCCTCGCGATGGTTTGACGATTTATGCCGCTCATCGCCGCGACCGCGCGCCAGGCGTTGCGGGGCGGTGGTTGCTTGAGGAGCTCAAGCGGCGTTTGTGCGATTGACGTCGGATGCGCTATGGGAGGGCCACTCGAATTATCGGTGGCTCCGCCCATGCTTCTCCCTTGGAACTCGACGTGATTTCGTTTTGACTACTGGCGACGCGCCTTCAGCGATTTCCTCGCGGACCCTGTTCACTTAGTCGTTTTACCTCTCGGCGCAGCCGTCGATTATCGGTAAACAGCGCAATAAACACCACGACGCCGAGAATCAGCGAACTCCACTCGCCAGCAACATGCCCAAAGGCCCAGGCCAGCAACGCAAGCCCCAGTGAGACCGCGACCAACGCCGTACGGTCTTTCCACCACTCAGCAGAGCCGAATTTCATAGTCACCTCGTCGCTGTCAAAACTGGCGAATCGCAAACCAAGGCAGTATGCGCGTAAGCCTGTCTGCCGGGCGCGCTTTGGTCGAAAATCTCCGGATGACACATGATGTGGTGGGCCAACTGCGGAGATACGCGAATGCCCGTGTCCCCTTGAAAACGTAGCAACGCTGCTCCGTTCCTCGCGGGAGAAGAGCCGCAGCTAGTATATTTGGTCATCGCGACCATGGTGCTGCCGATCGCTGCGCCCGTGTAGAACGAGGCATAGATCGCACCGCCTACAAGCAGTTTTTCCGGTAACGTGGTTGCGCCGACTAGCTCAGCGACCGTCGCCCCCTTACCTAACTTATCAACCGCCGCCACAAGCGCACCGAGCTTGGTCAATATGGTTACCTGGGTGCCATACCAACTCGTCGGCACGTCGAGGCCCAGCGCTTCCATATTTGTCTTGTACGCCTGAAAAAATCCAGCGGCACCGCATTGCATTGGCATAGAAAGTTCCTCGGAAATATCTTGTTATTGGTAGGGCTGCTGCGCTAGCGGAGCCTGCCGCATTTTACACTTGGGCTATTCCTCGCGGGCTTTCACCAATAGGCAGAGTTAATGGAGAATCAGAGGCTTGGCTCGGTTTTCGGGTCGGCCGCCAGTTCCGCATCTTTGCGCATGGCCTCGAGGACCTGCCGCCCTATCTCGATCTGATGGGACAAAGCAAGGGAAGCGATGCCGGGAAATACAAGTCTGGCGCTTTCCAGTATTGATTGCGCCGCTTGGTCGCCTTCGGCGACCTTTTCCGGGAACACGGCGATAAACCACAGTTGAAAGACCTGCGCCTCTACAGGCCCCCCCTCCCGAAACCGAATGTAATCCTCCACCGCCAGAAACAGGATGGCGGCAACATTATCCTCGCGCAGTTCGACGGAGCTTTCAGGGTTCGGGTCTTGCTCGGCGTGCTTGAAAAAGTTCCGGCAGGGCTGGTTGACGTAGTACGTAAGCGTGTGCCCACGTGGCAAGTTTTCGCGCGCCTGCTTGGAGAAGCTGTCCACACCCGCGTTCGTGCAGAGCACGTCGATGATCTCCCAAGCGTTCGATGCCAGCGTGTACACCGAGACGGGATCGCCACCGTCGAAGAAAAGACGAATGGCAGTAACAAGTTGCCGTCGCACCGCGGCGATCTTTGTTACGAGCATGTGCGACTACTCCTCTTCGGGAACTCGATGCGCAATCGCGCCTGCCTCGGTTCGGAACGCACCATTCGGATACGGCCGAGTTGGATGGCCTGGCCAAAAAGTCTAAACGGTTCGCAAAGAATAACTACTCGAAGCAGGCGGACGAGTGAAGAGGCCCTGCATGGCCTCTATGCAATTGCAAGTTGACGCTTCGGCTCGGATGAGATCGGATCGCGGCAAACAAAAACGGGCCCCGAAGGGCCCGTTTTCAATGTCTTGGCGGAAAGGGTGGGATTCGAACCCACGGTACGGTATAACCGTACACCGGATTTCGAGTCCGGCGCATTCGACCACTCTGCCACCTTTCCGACTTCTTGAACGAGGTTTCCCTCGCTCGCTTCACCAAGCTGGTCGCTGTTTGGCGAAGCGAAGATTATAGAACAGCCGCAGCGACATTCCAAGCCCTTTTTCCAAAAAACTTGAAGCGCCGCGCAGCCGATCAGTTCGCCGCCGGCTCCAACCGCTCCACGCCGCCCAAGTACGGACGCAGCGCCGCCGGCACCGCCACCGACCCATCGGCGTTTTGGAAATTCTCGAGCACGGCGACGAGCGTACGGCCCACAGCCAGACCGGAACCGTTCAGCGTATGCACGAGTTCCGGCTTGCCCTGGGCGTTGCGGAAACGCGCCTGCATGCGGCGCGCCTGGAACGACTCGGTATTCGAGCAGCTAGAGATCTCGCGATAGGTGTTCTGCGCCGGCAGCCACACTTCGAGGTCATAGGTCATAGCCGCCGTGAAACCCATGTCGCCCGTGCAGAGCTTAACCACGCGGTACGGCAATTCGAGCTTTTGGAGGATCGCCTCGGCATGGCCGACCATCTGCTCCAGCGCGTCATACGACGCCTCCGGGGCCACGACTTGCACCATCTCGACCTTGTCGAATTGATGCTGACGGATCATCCCGCGCGTGTCGCGGCCGTATGCGCCGGCTTCGGAACGAAAACACGGCGAATGCGCCGTCAACTTGATCGGCAAGGCGGCGGCATCGACGATGCTGTCGCGCACCGTGTTCGTCAACGTGATTTCGGACGTCGAGATCAAATACTGCGTCACGACGTTCTCGCCGCCGCCCTTCTCGACACGGAACATGTCGTCGGCGAATTTGGGCAACTGCCCCGTCCCGTACAAGATCTCGGGATTGACGATGTACGGCGAATACACCTCGGTATAGCCGTGCTGCTGCGTATGCGTATCGAGCATGAACTGCGCAAGCGCACGATGCAGCCGCGCCATCGCGCCGCGCAGCATCGTGAAACGGGCGCCCGACAGCTTGGCGCCCGTTTCGAAATCGAGCCCAAGCGCCGTGCCAACGTCCACGTGGTCCTTGACCTCAAAATCGAACTGGCGCGGCGTACCCCAGCGACGCACCTCGACGTTGTCCTTCTCGTCCGCGCCCACCGGCACGCTTTCGTGCGGCGTATTCGGCATGTCGAGCATCAGTTTCGAGATACGCGCCTGCACGTCGTCGAGTTGGGCGGCCGATGCCTTCATTTCATCGCCAATCCCACCCACTTCGGCCATCAGCGCCGTCGTGTCTTCGCCCTTGCCCTTCATCGCGCCGATCTGCTTCGACAACGTGTTGCGCCGCGATTGCAATTCCTCGGTGCGGGTTTGAATGGCGCGGCGTTCGGCTTCGAGCGCCGAAAACGCGGCCACATCGAGCGTGTAGCCGCGAGCGGCGAGGCGCTTGGCAACGCCGTCGAGGTCTTTGCGCAGCAACTGGATGTCGAGCATGGAAGCGAACTTTCGTGGAATGAAAACGCGATTTTAACGCACCGGGGAGCGTCGCCGCGTGTCGGATTCCACACTCGGCGCGGTCCACTCGATACGCATCGGGCGCGCGCCGCTAATCCGGCTATTCGTCCGCTTGTTCGTCCAGCTTGCGAAGGAACGCCAGCTTCTCGGCGATTTTGATTTCGAGCCCGCGCGGCACCGGCTGATACCAGTTCGGTTCGGACATGCCGTCCGGCAGATAGGTTTCGCCGGCTGCATATGCATGCGGCTCGTCGTGCGCATAGCGGTACTCGTGTCCGTAGCCCAATTCCTTCATGAGCTTGGTCGGCGCGTTACGCAAATGAACCGGCACTTCGCGCGACTTGTCTTGCCGCACGAACGCCGTAGCTTGATTGAACGCGTTGTACCCGGCATTGCTCTTCGGCGCGATGGCGAGATAGATGACGGCCTGCCCCAACGCCAAATCGCCTTCGGGCGAACCCAGCCGTTCGTAGGTCGCGGCCGCGTCGTTCGCCAGTTGCATCGCCCGGGGATCGGCCAGCCCGATGTCCTCCCAGGCCATGCGCACGATGCGGCGCGCGAGGTAGCGGGCATCGGCGCCGCCGTCCAGCATCCGCGTCAACCAATACAGCGCAGCGTCGGGGTGCGACCCGCGCACCGATTTATGCAGCGCCGAGATCTGATCGTAGAAGTTGTCGCCGCCTTTATCGAAGCGGCGCGCGTTCAATGTCAGCGCTTCGCGGATGAAATCGGCCGTGATGTGGTCGGTGCCGGATGCGCGTGCCGCCGCGCTCGTCTGTTCGAGCAAGTTGAGCATGCGGCGCGCATCGCCGTCCGCGTAACCGACGAGCGTCTCGACCGCCGTATCGTCGATCCGCAGATGCGAAAGCACTTTCTCGCGGGCGCGGGCCACCAGTTGCTTCAGTTCGTCCTCGGTCAAGGATTTGAGGACATAGACCTGAGCGCGAGAGAGCAATGCCGAATTCACCTCGAACGAGGGATTTTCGGTCGTCGCTCCGATAAACGTCACGAGGCCCGACTCGGCATACGGCAACAATGCGTCTTGCTGGGCCTTGTTGAACCGGTGAATTTCGTCGACGAACAAGATCGTGTGCTTGCCCATCGCGAGGTGCTGCTCCGCCTGCTCCATGGCCGCACGAATGTCTTTGACGCCCGAGAACACCGCCGACAAGGCGATGAATTCGCACTTGAAGGCGGTCGCCGTCAGGCGCGCCAGCGTCGTCTTGCCGACGCCGGGCGGTCCCCAAAGGATCATCGAATGCGGCTTGCCCGATTCGAACGCCAACCGCAGCGGTTTGCCCGGCCCCAGCAAATGAGACTGACCGATAACCTCGCCCAACGTTTTGGGCCGAAGCGCCTCGGCCAACGGCGCGCTAGGCTCTACCGAAAACAAATCTGACATGTTTCAAACCGCCATGAGCCGGTCAACGCCGAACGCCACGCGATACGCGACGCTCATCCGTTGATCACGTCGGCGCCTTTCGGCACCGTGAACTTGAACGAGCCGGGCTTCAACGCCGGGTTCTTTTGAATATTCGAGAACGTCAGCAGCGTCACGTTACCGAACACGTCGTGCAACTCCATCGCTTCCAGGTTGCCGTCGCGAAAACCGATGCCCACGCTTTGAAACTGCGTGTCGCGTGCCTTCGGCGTCAACTCGAGCCAATCGATGCCGCCCTTCACGCCGGCGTCGCGCAGCGTAAAGTTCTTCTCGAGATCGTTGCTGCCGAACAGGATGGCCGCCGGACTCGCGCCCAACGCGCCACCGAGTTTGCGAATCGTGACTTGATTCAAGTCCTTGTCGTAGACGTAAAGGCTGTCGCCGTCCGCTTGCAGCACCTGCGTGTACGGCTTCTCATACGTCCAGATAAATTTGCCGGGGCGCGCGAACACGAACGTGCCGCTCGACGTGCCGCCAACCGTCGCCACGACGGACCCGCTTGCCGGCGCGTTCTTCGGCGGCGCCTTGACTTCGCGCTGCACGAAATCGCCGCGCGCCGATTGCACTTGCGCGACGAACGCCTTGAGCTGCTCGGTACCGCTCGCGAAAGCCGCGGGAGCGGAGACGAGCAACGCCGCCGCACCGACCATCGTTACACCAAGGGAGCGCACGAGCCCGCGCCCAAGCGAACCCAAAGCGTTCGCGCCGGGCATCTGCAAGCGAACGAACGACGAACGGCGGCCGGATTGAAACGTGTACTGCATCGAATTCAAGATGACTCTCCGTAACGGATCGGAAGTTGTACGCGATCGAGCCGACGAGACAACAAGGCGGCGGCACCCGCCGCCCGCGGTCAATCGCTCTCGCGCGATGGAACGAGAATCTCGCGATTGCCGTTCGACGACATCGCCGAGACGAGCCCCGATTGCTCCATTTGTTCGAGCAGTCGCGCCGCCCGGTTGTAGCCGATGCGCAAATGGCGCTGCACGAGCGAAATCGAGGCGCGGCGGTTCTTGACGACGACTTCGACGGCCTGGTCGTACAGCGGATCGGCCTCGCCGCCCGCTTGTCCCCCACCCGCCGCCGAACCTTCGTCGCCTTCGCCCGCCAAGCCGCCTTCGAGCAAGCCCTCGACGTAGTTCGGCTCGCCCTGCTCCTTGAGCTTCTCGACGACGCGATGCACTTCGTCGTCCGAGACGAACGCGCCGTGCACGCGCACGGGCAACCCCGAGCCGGGCGGCAGATAGAGCATGTCGCCCATGCCGAGCAGCGACTCGGCGCCTTGCTGGTCGAGGATCGTGCGCGAATCGATTCGCGACGACACTTGGAACGCGATGCGCGTCGGCACGTTGGCCTTGATGAGGCCCGTGATGACGTCGACCGACGGCCGCTGCGTCGCCAAAATCAAATGAATCCCGGCCGCCCGCGCCTTTTGCGCGATACGAGCGATCAACTCCTCGACCTTCTTGCCGACGACCATCATGAGGTCGGCCAATTCGTCGATGACCACGACGACGTGCGGCAAGCGCGTGAGCGGCTCGGGCGCGTCGGGCGTCAGGCTGAACGGATTGGGCAGCTTTTCCTCGCGCTTGGCCGCTTCGTCGATCTTGTTGTTGTAGCCGGCCAGATTGCGCACGCCGAGCTTGCTCATGAGCTTATAGCGGCGCTCCATTTCGGCCACGGCCCAATTGAGCGCATGCCCGGCCTGGCGCATATCCGTGACGACGGGACAGAGCAGATGCGGAATCCCTTCGTAGACGCTCATTTCAAGCATCTTCGGATCGATGAGGATCATCCGCACGTCTTCGGCGCTCGCCTTGTAGAGCAGCGAGAGAATCATCGCGTTGATCCCCACCGACTTGCCCGAACCCGTCGTACCGGCCACGAGCAAGTGCGGCATCTTCGCCAGATCGGCGCACACGGGATTGCCGCCGATGTCTTTGCCGAGACCCATCGTGAGTTTCGACGACGCGTCGGCATAGACCTCCGAGCCGAGGATCTCCGACAGACGCACGGTCTGGCGCCGCTGATTCGGCAACTCCAGCGCCATGTAGTTCTTGCCCGGAATCGTCTCGACGACACGGATCGACACGAGCGACAGCGAGCGGGCTAGGTCTTTCGCCAGATTGACGATCTGGCTGCCCTTCACGCCCGTGGCGGGCTCGATTTCGTAACGGGTGACGACCGGTCCCGGATACGCCGCGACGACGCTCACGTCGACGCCGAAATCCTTGAGCTTCTTCTCGATGAGCCGCGACGTGAATTCGAGCGTATCGGCCGAAATCGTCTCTTGCGTGGCGGGCGCAGGATCGAGCAGCGCGATCGGCGGCAACGTGGAATCGCCGGGCAAATCGGCGAACAGCGGGACCTGCTTTTCCTTCTCGACGCGCTCGGATTTGGCCGGCGTGGGGATAGCCGGCACGATCGTCACGGGCTCGTGCTCCTCGAGCCGCACGCGGCTTTGCTCGACCTTGCCCTCGCGCTTGACGGCGGCGGCTTCGCCCAGCTTGCGATCGCGGCCCGCCTCGCGCCGCAACTTCGCGAACGTGACGGCCGAAATGATCGAATCGCCGACGCGTTCGGCCACCGAGAGCCAGGAGAAGCGGAAATAGAGCGACAGACCGATGCCGAGCGCGATCAGCAGCGCAAGCGTGCCGCCCGTGAAGCCGAGCGCATGCGAGACGCCGCGCGCCACCGCGTCGCCGACGATGCCGCCCGGCGCGCGCGGCAACGGCAGACGCAGCGACCACATCCGCAGCGCCTCGATGCCGTCGCTCGCCAGCAGGACGAGCACGAATGCGAACGCATCGGCGATCCAGGCGCCGTCGCGCGGCAGGTCCTCCTCGGCCTCGCCCTGCCGGCTCAAGCGCCGGTAGTTCGCACTGATGCGGCGCACGAGCAGCACCACCCACCAATAGGTGGAGAGCCCGAACAGCAACAGCAGGATGTCCGATGTCCAGGCGCCCACGCGGCCGGCCCAATTCGAGATGCGATCGACTTGCGCCGCGTGCGTCCAGCTCGGATCGTGGCGGCTGTAACTGACGAGCGCCATCACGAGGAACACGCAAAGCGCGACCTGCAAGATCCAACGGATTTCGGTGAAAAGGCGCGACATGCGATGCGGTAACGCTTGCGCAGGCGCCGAATAAGGAGCTTTGGCCATGAATCCGTAGCAGCATGGCGGGCGCACCCGCCAGGAGTTCGATGCGGGCTATTGTAAACGTTGCGTCGGACCACAGGCTGTAAATGACCGTAACGGGACCGTAATGGCATGCGAACGGCCGGGGCGCCGGCGCACCCGCGGCTCGCGCCCGGCGGGGCAAACGCTATCGCGGCGATTGAGGACGTGCTCAGCGGGGCATCCGGCGCCCCTTTATAATCACGCACGTATGCCCAACTTAGACGCAGGGCAACGCGCTCGCGGCCCGGCCCGGCGCGGCGCACCCGCCGGGCAGCTCCCCGCGGCATCTTTCTTACGGAACGAACAATCATGTCCACGCGCAAACACGCCAAAGTGCTCATCCTCGGTTCCGGCCCCGCCGGCTACACGGCCGCCGTCTACGCCGCGCGCGCGAATCTCTCTCCCGTGCTCGTGACCGGCCTTGCCCAAGGCGGCCAACTGATGACGACGACGGACGTGGAAAATTGGCCCGCCGACGCGAACGGCGTCCAAGGCCCCGAACTCATGCAGCGTTTCCTCGAGCACGCCGAGCGTTTCAACACCGAAATCGTGTTCGACCATATCCACACGGCCAAGCTGCACGAAAAACCGATCCGCCTCATCGGCGATTCGGGCGAATACACATGCGATTCGCTGATCATCGCGACGGGCGCCTCGGCTCAGTACCTGGGTCTGCCGTCGGAGGAAGCGTTCTCCGGCCGCGGCGTGTCGGCCTGCGCGACCTGCGACGGCTTTTTCTACAAGAAGCAGCACGTGGCCGTCGTGGGCGGCGGCAACACGGCTGTCGAAGAGGCGCTCTATCTGGCCGGCATCGCGAGCAAGGTCACGGTCATCCACCGTCGCGACAAATTCCGCGCCGAACCGATCCTCATCGACCGCCTGCTCGAAAAAGAGAAGGAAGGCGTCGTCGAGATCAAATGGAATCACGTGCTCGACGAAGTCACCGGCGACGATTCGGGCGTCACCGGCGTGCGCATCAAGCACACGCAAACGGGCGCCACGACCGACGTCGCGCTGCAAGGCGTTTTCATCGCGATCGGCCATAAGCCGAACACGGACATCTTCGAAGGCCAGCTCGAGATGAAGAACGGCTACATCATCACGAACGGCGGCTTGAACGGCAACGCCACGGGCACGAGCGTGCCGGGCGTATTCGCGGCCGGCGACGTGCAAGACCACGTCTACCGCCAGGCGATCACGAGCGCCGGCACGGGCTGCATGGCCGCGCTCGACGCGCAGCGTTACCTGGAAAGCGTGCACGAACTGCACCAAGACCATGTCATGAGCGCGGAAGCCGACCGGTAAAATAGCGATTGGCGGGCTCCGCTCGGCGCCGATGCCGAGCACGCGCCGCCTGTCGCCGTCGGATCAGGGCCGCGGCCGCCAGCCAGCGGCCCTTTTTACGCCATTCGGTCGGTCGCCGGCTCACTCGCCGCAGCGTTGTCGCATTCGATTTCAGTCGTCGTCGGTATCTGTCATGTCAAAGAATCGTCCCCGTCCCAGCGCAACCCCGCCCGCCAAGGCCGGTTCGAGCGTCGGCGGCCTTGCCGATCTCGCCTCGCTGCGCGACGCTCTGAAACAGAGCGCGGCCGAACGCGAACGCGAGCGGATCGCGGCGGAGAAGGCCGCCCGCGAAGCGGCGGCCGATGCGGACCTGTTCCGTCGTGAGATCGGCGAAGTGGCGCCGATCGCCGCCGCGGCGCGCGCCGTCCATGGCCGCACGCCGCCGGCCGCGCTGCCCCTGCAGACCCGGCGTGACGAACAAGCCGTGCTGACCGAAGCGATCTCCGACGAATTCGACCCCGAAGTGCTGCTCGACACGGACGAATCACTGTTCTATTGCCGCCCGGGCGTCAGCCAAGAAGTCGTACGCAAGCTGCGCCGCGGCGATTGGATCGTGCAGGCCCAACTCGATCTGCACGGCATGCGCCGAGAGGAGGCGCGCGAGGCACTGGCGGAGTTCATTCGCGAGACAGTCAAACGCGGGTTGCGCTGCATACGCGTCATTCACGGCAAGGGATTGGGTTCGGTCGGCAAGGAGCCGGTCTTGAAGGGAAAGGTTCGCGCATGGCTCGTGCAGAAAGCGGAAGTCATCGCGTTTTGCCAAGCGCGGCCGCATGACGGCGGCGCGGGCGCGGTGCTCGTGCTGCTCCAACCGGGCCTCACCCGGCCGGGCGCCGCGCGCCAAGACCGAGGCGCCGACAGTGCATCCTAGGCTCACGTTCGCGCTCGCCATTATCGAGGGCCTCGCGATCCTCGCCTACGCATTCTCCGGTTTTATCGAGGCGCGCAAACGCAGGCTCGATGCCGTGGGCACCTTCCTCGTCGCGCTGGCGACCGCGTTCGGCGGCGGCACCGTGCGCGACGTCCTGCTCGAGCGGCGCCCGTTCTACTGGGTCGAGCATGAAACGTATGTCGTCGTCATCTTCGTGCTGTCATTGTTCGCGCCGTTCGTGCTGCGCATGGCCTCGCGCGTCTTCAACGAACGCGCGTTGCTCGTGGCCGACGCCATCGGTCTCGGGCTATTCAGCATCTCGGGGACATCGATCGCCCTCGATGCGCAGATGCCCGCGTTCATCGCCGTGATGATGGGCGTCGTGACGGGTGTGTTCGGCGGCATGATTCGCGACGTCGTTTGCAACGAGGTGCCGCTGCTATTGCGCGATTCCCGGCCGTACGCCACCTGTGCGTTCGCCGGCTGCTGGCTCTATCTGCTGCTCGATCGGCTGCAGTTCGATTCGGTGTACAGCGTCATCGCGGCAACCGCCTTCATCCTCGTCGCGCGGCTCGTCACGTTCAAGTTCGACGTCCGGCTGCCGCATTGATGACGGGCTTTGGTGCTATCGGGCGGTCACGTCGACCGCCACCTCGACCACATGCTCGCCGCCGCCGAGGATGATGCCGCGCAGCAGCGAGACGTCGCTATAGTCGCGCCCGAACGCGAGCGTGACATGGTCCAAATCGGCCAGCACGTCGTTCGTCGGATCGAGATCGACCCAACCCACGCTCGGGCAAAACACCGAGAGCCAAGCATGCGAGGCGTCGGCGCCGACTAGCCGCGGCGTCCCCTCCGGTGGCACCGTGCGCAGATAACCGCTCACATACCGCGCCGCCAAACCGAGCGAGCGCAGCGCACCGATCATGACCTGCGCGAAGTCCTGACAGACGCCTTGCCGCAAGCGGAAGGCGCGCAATGCCGGCGTGTCGAACTCGGTCGCTTGCGTCTCATAGGTGAAATCGGCATGGACCCGATGCATGAGATCGATCGCGCCGGCTACGAGCGGCGTACCGGCCGCGAAACTCGGCAGCGCGTACTCGCGCAGCTCGGGCGCGAGCGCGACATTGGGCGACGCGAAGACGAATTCGCTCTCGGGCATATACGCCCCGCCCGCGCGATAGCGCAGCGCATCGGCCACTTGCTCCCAGGCCGGCGTCGCGGATGCGGCGAGCTCATCCCACCGCCGCGTGAGCACCACCGTCGTTTCACTCGTCACCCGCAAGTGTTCATGCGGCGCATCGAAGGAAAAGTAGCGCACTTCGTTGCCGAAGGCATCGACGTGCGAAGCCTCGTACGACGGTCCCGGATCGATAGACAAGCGATGCGAGATCACGTGCTGCCAGGCGCAATCGAGCGGCCGGATCGCGGCAAGATGCTGCGCTCGCTCGACGGGCGTCGAGTAGCGGTAGGTCGTGTCGTGCACGATCGATAGCGTGATCTCGTCACTCATGAGGACACCCTCGATCCGCGCGCGCGGTCCGCATGAATGAAATAACGGGCGCTGATGTCATCCGAGGCGGCGGCGACACGCGCGGCGAGCGCGTCGCACAGCGCAACGAGCGTGGCGTAGCGCCCCTGCGCGTCGGTTGCGCATAGATCTTCGAGCGTCGGCAACGGCAATACGGCGGCCATCGGCGGGCCGCCCGCCGCGCGAGCGATCTCGTCGAGTTTCGCCGCGAGCCGGTCATAGACGCCGTAGAGTCCGCGCGGGTTGGTCGGATCGACGACGAGCAAATCGATCAGCGCGGGCACCTCGAGCCGCCCGGGATAGAGCGAGCGATAAGTCAGGGTGCTGTCGAAAAGCTGCAACAAGACGTCGAAACCGGCCGGGGTCGCCAACATGCCCGCATCGGTCACGACCCGCAGGAACGTCGTCATGCCGATCACGCGTTCGATATGGCGCCCGGCGAACAGCAGCCGCCATGCCTCGTCGCGCACCATGCGATCGCCCTGCGCGCCGCTGATCGCCGACAGTTGCATGGCCAGTGTCTCCAGCGCGCCCATCAGCGCGACGCGGTCGTACGATTCGTGGCGCTCGCGGCGCGGCGCGTCCTCACCGCCCTGTTCCGCCGCGCCCATGGACGGCGCCAGCGATAGCCTCTGCAACGCATCGCGAAAATCGTTGCGCGCGGCGAGGATCGTGCGCCAATGATCGTTCGAAAGCCGCGCGCGAATCTCGCCGCAGGCACGGGCCTGGCTCGCGATAATCCGTCCCACGCTCGCCGTGCCGGAATGCTCATGCAGGGAAGCGGCCAGCATGCGCTCGAACGCGTGACGCGAACCGCGGGCCACCGTATCGACGGCCGGAATCAACTCGAACCGCGCGGCTAGCTCGGCCAGCGTTCCGAGCATCGCCTCGGAATCGTGGTCGTCGAGCGAACCCAGAATCAAGCGCGCGAGCCGCACGCTGTTTTCCGCACGCTCGCTATAGCGCCCGGCCCAAAATAGATTTTCCGCGGCGCGGCTCGATACCGTGCGCCGCCGATTCGCGAAATCGCCGGGCTTCATCGGCGAAGGCAACAGCGAAAACGGATTGGCCGGCCGGCTCGACAACACCCATGTGTCGACGCTGCTGCCGCCCGATTGCATCGATACGCTCGTTTGCTGTTCGCCGGCCGTGCGGGTGAACGCCCCAGGCAACACATGCCAGCCGCCCGACGTCGTGGCGATCGCATACACGCGTAAAACGCTCGGCCGGCGCGTCAGCGCACCGTCCTCGTAGCGCGGCGTGCATGAATGCGGCAACGGTGCTTGGATCGTAAAGGCGTCGGGTGCGGCTTGCACGCGGGCATGCCAATCGGCGAGCCGCTGCGGGCCGGCCGCGAGTCCCGGCGGCGCCTCGTACGTGGAAGGGTATGGCAGCCCAGCCCAGGTCGGCGTGAGCCAGCCTTGCTCGAGCCGTGCAAATGCCTCCTCGCGCACGGCCGCTTCGCCGCACCACCAACTGGCGACGCCCGGCAAGGCGAGCGTTTCGCCGAAAAGCGCGGCGGCAATGCCGGGCAAGAAGCCATGCAGCGCGGGCGACTCGACGACGCTCGCGCCCGGCGTGTTCGAGACGACGACATTGCCCGCGCGCAGCACCTGCAACAGCCCCGGCACGCCGATCGTCGAATCGGCGCGCAGCTCGACGGGGTCGCAGAACGTATCGTCGAGGCGGCGCAATAGGCCATGGACGCGCTCGAGCCCCGCTAACGTCTTCAGATAGAGCTTGTCGCCGCGCACGGTCAAATCGTTCCCTTCGACGAGCGTGAGGCCCAGATATCGCGCGAGAAACGCATGCTCGAAGTAGGTCTCGCTGAAGGGCCCGGGACTCAGCAACGCGATATGGGGCGAGCCCGCACGGGCCCGGCGCTCATCCTCGGTCATCGTTTCGCGCGCCGCTTGCGCGAGCGTCGCGATCAATTGCGAATACGACGGTGCCAAGCGCCGCACCCCGAGCGAGCGAAACGGCTCGGCGAACAAATTGGCGACGATGAGCCGGTTTTCGAGCGCATAGCCGAGCCCCGACGGCGCCTGCGTCCGATGGCCGACGACAGTCCACTCGCCCTGCGGCCCCCGCGCGAGGTCGACGGCGACGATCTGCAGATAACGTCCGCCCGGCGGCACGCAGCCTTTCATCGCGCGCAGATAGCCCGGGTGTCCGAAGACGAGCGCCGGCGGCAATAGTCCCTGCGCGAGCAGCGTCTGCGGCCCGTAAATATCGGCAACGAGCGCTTCGAGCAGCCGCGCGCGCTGCGCGACGCCGCGCTCGATGGCGGTCCATTCGCCCTCTTCGACGATAAACGGCAACGGATCGAGCGCCCACGGCCGCGCCTCGCCGTTGTCGGCATAGACGTTATAGGTGATGTCGTTGTCGCGGATTTGCCGTGCGACCGTGGCCGCGGCATCCTCCAGGTTCGCCATGCCGTCTTCGCCGAGCAGGCCGAAAAAGCGCCGCCAAGGCGCGCGCAGCGCACCGGAGGCATCGCGCAGTTCGTCCCAATGGCCCGCTCGGGCAGGAACTTCGTATAGGCGCGCGACGATATCGGCGACATCGGCCGCCCCATCGAACGGCAGGGTCGATTGAAAAGGCAAATTGCTCTCTAGCTTCGGTCAGTCGCTTCACTCCACGCGGCGCAAATCGAGCGTGAACGGCATCTCGAGGCTGCGCTCGCGCGTCTTCACGGACATCGGCCCGGGCGTATGGCCGATCGTGAAGAAGCGCGCGCGCCGCCGGCTCTGCGCTTCATAGGCGTTGACAGGAAACGTCTGATAATTTCGTCCACCCGGATGGGCGACATGATACTGGCATCCGCCCAAGGAGCGCCCGGCCCAGGTGTCGACGAGATCGAACGTGAGCGGCGCATGCACCCCAATCGTGGGATGCAGTGACGCCGCCGGCTGCCAAGCGCGAAACCGCACGCCGGCCACGTATTCCCCCGCGCGCCCCGTAGGTTGTAGCGGCAACGGCACGCCGCCCACGGTGACCTGGTGACGGTTTTCGTTGAGTCCGAGCGCAAGTACCTCGATGCGCTCCAGCGACGAATCGACGAAACGCACCGTGCCGCCCGGCGCCCCCTCCTCTCCCATCACATGCCAAGGCTCGAGGGCGTGGCGCAACGTCAGCCGCACGCCGCACGCGTCCAACTCGCCGACGAGCGGGAAGCGGAATTCGAAGTGCGGCGCGAACCAGCTTCGGTCGAACGCGTATCCGGCCGTCCGCAGTTCGGATAAGACATCGTCGAAGTCCATCCGCACGAACGTGCCGAGCATGAAGCGATCGTGCAATTCGGTACCCCAGCGCGTGAGCCTCGTCGCATACGGCGTACGCCAAAAACGTGCCACGAGCGCGCGCAGCAAAAGTTGCTGAGCAAGACTCATGCGCGCGTGCGGCGGCATCTCGAAGCCGCGCATCTCGAGCAAGCCTAGCCGGCCTGTAGGTCCATCGGGCGAGTAAAGCTTGTCGATGCAAAACTCGGCGCGATGCGTATTGCCCGTCACATCGATCAAAATGTTGCGCAGCGTCCGGTCGATGAGCCAAGGCGGCACCGCCTGCCCGCCTGCGTCGAGCGCCGCGAGCCGGTCCACCTGACTTTGCAGTTCGCGAAACGCGATCTCGAGTTCGTAGACCTGATCGTTGCGGGCCTCGTCGAGGCGCGGCGCCTGGCTCGTCGGTCCGATGAAGAGCCCAGAGAACAAGTACGACAACGACGGATGGTTGTGCCAATATGCGATCAGACTCGCCAGCAAGTCGGGACGGCGCAGGAACGGACTGTCGGCCGGCGTCGCGCCGCCGAGCACCATATGGTTGCCGCCGCCGGTACCCGTATGACGCCCGTCGAGCATGAATTTCTCGGGGCCGAGATACGACTCGCGCGCGGCGCCGTAGAGGAATTCGGTGTTTGCGACGAGTTCGCCCCAATTCGAAGCCGGATGGACGTTGACTTCGACCACGCCCGGATCGGGCGTGACCTGCAGTAGTTTCAAGCGCGCGTCGCGCGGCGGCGGATAGCCCTCGATCACGATCTTGACCTGCAACGCGGCCGCCGTGGCTTCGACGGCCGCCAGCAGATCGAGGTAATCGTCCAACTGCGCCAGGGGCGGCATGAATACGTATAGCGCGCCGCTCTCGCGCCCGCCGGCCACAGCGTCGGCCTCCGCGCGCGGCCCGGCCGCGCGCGCGGGGTCGCGGGCTTC
>NZ_QUBS01000026.1 GCF_003390925.1 Trinickia diaoshuihuensis
TTCGACAATCAGATTCTCAGCTGAAACCTCCACCGCCTTCAACTTCCCGCCTCAACTCCCCCGTACACCACATTCGACTTTAGCTCGTCGCTTCTGCGGAGAGCAAGCAACAGATCATCTCCATCCTGGCTGATTCCGAACTGCATGATCGGCTGGTAATGCACATGCTGCGAGGCGAATCTCGCTCCGTCGATCCGGTAGGGACGATTGAGAACCGACTCGCTGAATTCAGGATCGGACTGCTCGATTGGCCCGGACCGTGATTGCTTGACCAATGATTTACGGGGTCTTTTACTACCTTTCGAGTCCTCCCGCAAAGTGCGCAGGCACTTTGCTTCCTGGGCGGAATAATGAAAAAAGGCCAGCATAAGCTGACCTTTTTAAATATGGTGCCCAGGAGAGGACTCGGTCACACGAGCGCGACCCCGGCTGCGCTTGCAAGCGCAGCCTTTCGAGTCCTCCCGCAAAGTGCGCAGGCACTTTGCTTCCTGGGCGGAATAATGAAAAAAGGCCAGCATAAGCTGACCTTTTTAAATATGGTGCCCAGGAGAGGACTCGAACCTCCACGGTGTTGCCACCGCTAGGACCTGAACCTAGTGCGTCTACCAATTCCGCCACCTGGGCTTCGCTGCGAAAGCGAAGGCGCTATTGTAACCAGTTCGGCGCCGCTGTCAACGGTCCGCGACAACAAAAATCCAACGCCCGCCGCGCGCGACGCACGCTTGCACTCAACTGCCGATCACCAAAAACACCTGCGCGATCGGCGCCTTCGACCCACCCGGCACGACAGAGCGCAGCGGCTGCCCATACGTCACGCGCGCGTTGACGAAACGCGACCACTGAAAACGCACGCCCACGCCGACGCTCGACAACATGCCCGCCTGCACCTCACCCGTTTGATCGAGCTTGTTCCAAACATGCCCCGCATCGACGAATGCAAACGGCTGTAACGCGGGGCCGTCATCGCCGAAAAACGCAAAGGCGGGCGTGCGCAATTCCGTCTGCACGTTCCACCCGCGGTCGCCTTGCACGCTATACGGCTCGTACCCGCGCACCGTGTCGTCGCCGCCCAAGCCCATTTCCTCGCTCGGCAACAATGTATTCGGCGTCCACTGGAAGCGCCCGCGAGCCGAAATCATGAAACCCGCCCCAATCGACAAACTGCGCTCGGCCAGCAACTGCAAATACGTATAACGGGCCGTCGCGCCATGACGGGCGGTTTCGAATTCGCTATCGGCGTTGTCGCCGTCCAAATGCCCCGGGCTTGCGACGAGCGATACGTTCGCATGCGTCTGGCCGAGCGCGTCGCTCTTCGCCGCATCGTACGTTGCCAAGAACTGATGCACGTGCGTATTGGCATTGAAGACCTGAAAGCCGCCAAATTCCAAGTCGTTATTGGAGCGTTTGAAGTCGTAGCCGAATTGAAGCTCTTGCTGCCAACCGTCGACGAACGGCAAATACCGGTCATAACGGAAGCTGAACTGCGCCGAAATCCCCGATTGATTGAAACTGTCCCGCAGTCGCGGCGTACTGCGTGCGTACACGCCGAACAACTCGACCCGATCCAACCACGGCAGCGGTGCCGAGTAGCTGAACGAATGCGCTTCGAGCCGCGGACGGTTGGGCCGCCCCTCGATCGGCGGATTGCCTCCGAACAGATCATTGCTCGCGGTGTATTGGTACGAGATCTGTTGGTCGAGACCGAACAGGTTGCCGTAATCGATGCCGGCGAAGAACCTATCGCGTCCCAACTGCGCCACGCCGGCATCGTCGTACCCCGCGGTCACGCGAAGCGGCAAGCGATCCTGTGTTTGCAATATCACGTCGGTCGAATTCGGTGCTTGACCGGGCGCGTACACGACGTCCACACGTCGATACGGATTCGCATTCAGTAGCGCGAGCCCCTTCGCGACGTCCGCTTCGTGGATCGGCGCGCCGGCTCGCAGCGGCATCTCGCGCAGCAACTGGGCTTGCGAGAAGTAGCGGTTGCCGCGTGCGCTGACTTCGCCCAAGTGGAACTCGGTGACCGCGATGCGCACTACGCCGTCGCTGATATCCTGCTCGGGGACATAAACGTCAACGAGCGGCAGGCCCGCGCTCCTAAAACGCTCGATGACCGAGCGGCGTATTTCGGCGAGTCCGGCGAAAGTCAAAGGATGACCGATGTCGCCCGCGAAGCCGGCGAGGAACGCGTCGTCGAGTTCCGGGAGATTGACTTGGGCAATCTGCTTGCCGTCGGGGAGGTTCTGCGAACGCACGACCGTATGACCATCGTCTTTCACGAAGACGAGGCCATGCAACTGCGCAACGGCGACCTGTTGCGAATCGCTCTCCGGCGAAGGAGGCCGGGGCGGTGCGGTCGGCCGTTCCGGCGCCGGCGGGGGCGTAGGCGCGTAGTCCCGATACGATTGCGCCGCGGCAGTGGCGCTGACGAGGGCCAGCGCCGCCCCGGTCCACTTGAGTTTGCCGCCGAATGTGCGCTTCATGCGCGCGTTAGCTGCATCATTTTTATCGTCCCCGAATTTGTCGTCCCTGAATTTATCGTCCCCATACCGCGCCCGCGAATGGCTACGCGTGCTCGATGTCCTTGATTTTGCGAGCAGGCACGCCGCCGACCAACGTATAAGGCGGTACGCTTTTCGTAACCACGGCACCCGCGGCCACCACAGCGGCTTCGTGGATCGTGACGCCCGGCAAAATCGTTGCGCCCGCACCTATCCAGACTTTGTCCTCGATGCGAATCTCGTGATGATCGAGCCCGCGGCCGACATTCGGTTTGAAGACGATGTCGTGCGTCGCCGTCTCGAACGAGACGCGCGGACCGATTTGTACGTCCGCGCCGATCGAAATCTTGCTGTTGCGGCAAGCCAATCGAGTGTCGGCGTTCAAGTACGCACGGTCTCCGATCGAAATGCCGCGTATCGTCTCTTCGTTCAAACTCAGCTCGACGCTCAGCGGCCCGATGATCGTCACGTTCTCGCCGATCGCCATGCCCGCCCGGCGGTACAGGGCGGGGCGCATCCGGTTGAACGGGCCGTATGTCGGCATCGCATTGCCGAGGCTCATGAACAGGTGTCGTTTGAATGCCGTGAGTAGCTTCATCATCCCGCTTGCATTGCCTGCGCTTTGCGCTCCAACTCGCAAGCCTACCGCAGTGAAGGCGGTCGATCCCCTAACTGGCGCATTGAGCGGGATTTTTGTCGCAAATCCCGGCTTGGCGGACACGACGGACACTATTCGCCGCGTTGGTCTCACGGCCAGGCTCGAATCGCCCGGCTAGTGCGGTTTCCGCAGTCGAGCGACCGATATCGTCATTCGTCTAACTATTCCTACATTTAAAGGGTCGAAATACATTAAAAAAACGACACCGCCGTGGTCGGCTATGCGAAATGGGTTTTCGGAAATTCCTACAAAAAATATGTCGGGAACTAGGGAATTCCCTAGTGTGGTATCGGTAATTTGGCGTCGCCAAGAAGTAACAAAAAGATACGAAAATACACACCTCGGAAAGTTTGACCATATTGCGGTTTCTGCGTGCGTGCTGTCGGACAAATCCTACAGATTCTGCGTAAGCCCTACGCGATGTTCCGACTACGCTGATTTCGCCAAGATGCCCATTCGCCGATACTTTGCCTCGACAAGTTGCTGCCGCAATCGCCCGCCCCCGCGCGAGGCATCGAACAGGCAAACGTAGCGGGTCTTCCCACGAGA
The DNA here is from genome assembly GCF_003390925.1 of Trinickia diaoshuihuensis. Lineage (GTDB taxonomy): Bacteria > Pseudomonadota > Gammaproteobacteria > Burkholderiales > Burkholderiaceae > Trinickia > Trinickia diaoshuihuensis. The sequence goes on from NZ_QUBS01000026.1 coordinate 3,712, forward strand.
CGATGCGCCAGGTTGCGGCTTGAAGATTTCGAATTTAGTTAGGAATCCTAACTGTTTGTCAGTTGTTCGCGGAAGGCGCCGGAGCGCGCTTTTGCAAAGCCGCTGGCCCCCATACACCCGTTTGGCGCGAGCGCGATCTCGACGCTGTAAAGAGACTCTGTAATATGAAACGACGTCAATTTCTCGGCTGCCTGACGGCGGCGGCAAGCAGCTACGTTCTGGTCGCCTGCGGCGGCGGCGGTTCAGGCGCCGGCAACGGATCGAACGCCTCGGGTGGTACCACGGCCGTTGCCAATGCCAGCACGGCAGGCACTTCCACGGCTTCGCCCAACGGTACGACCGTGCCTTCGGCCGCCTCGATCGTGGACAACGGCGCAAACGTTTGGACCTTATCGAACGGCCTCATCTACAAGAACGGCGTCAAGGATCCGAACTCGTATAACGTCATCATGCTGCTGTGGTACGGCGGCTCGGTCTACCAAGAGAACACGAGCAAGGCGTTCTATCAGTACACCGGTACGACCTGGGTTCAGTGTCTCGATCCGCGCTTGGGCGGCACCTCCGCCGACGGTACGGCGATTCCGCCCGCGTCTTACATCATCGACAAGCAGAGCAATCAATACACGCTCACGAACGGCTACATCTATAAGAACGGCGTGAAGGACCCGTACTCGTACAACGTGAGCATGCTGCTCTGGTACGGCGGCATGATTTATCAACAGGGCACGGGCGGTCAGTTCTACGTCAAGACGTGGATGAACACGTGGAAGCCTTGTCGCGATCCGCGCATCAACATGGCTGCGACGGCCGGGTCGTTCTACGGCATCAACGGTCACTACGACTACCCGTTCACGCCTACGCAAGTGGTGACGGCGCTGCAAGCGCTGGGCTGCACGACGTATCGCGTGGGGCTCGTCAACACGTCCACGCAGTTGAGCAGGGTGGTGGCGCTCGCCAAGGCGTTCCAAACCGCCGGCATGACGCTGTTCACACTGCTCGACTTCGGTCTGCGCGACTCGACGGGCACGCTCTTTACGAGCGAGTCGGCTGCCTACAGCAGCGCATACTCGGGCTCGGCGGCCATTGCCACGGCACTCGCCCCCTACGGCGTGACGATGTACGAATGCGGCAACGAACTCACGCGCGATCCGGCGATTATTCTCAACTCGGCGACGGCCGGTACGAGCAACGCAGACTTCAACAACGCGAATTGGCCGATCATGCGCGGCGCCATTCGCGGCATGATCGCGGGTATCAAGTCGGTCCAGCCCAATGCGAAGGTGGGCGTGAACTTCTGCGTGGCCGATATCGCCGCGTCTGACATGCTCTGGGACGGGATGCAGCCGGACGGCTCGGGCGGCTATCCCGCGGTACATTGGGACATCACGACGTGGCACAACTATCAACCGTACGGCGACATCTTCAATGTCGGCACGGACGGCGCCGGCCCGGGCTTCAACTTGCCGTCGTATTGCAAGGCGCGCTACGGCGTCCCGTTCATGATCACCGAATGGAATGCCAGCCCCGAACAGAACGAGACGTTCCGTTCAGGCTACGTTACGCAGCAATTGGGCGAGTTCTATGCGGCGCGCAAGACGCAAGGGGTCCAATCGGTGATGTACTACGAGTTGACGAGCGGCGATTACACCTACGGCATCGTCCTCGACGACCTCACGCCGATCCAGCCGACGTACGGTTCGTTCCAGTCGTTCGCAAAGAGCAACCCCGACAACTGATCGATAACGGCCGCCGTTCGGATCGGTGAACGACTAAGGCCCGGAGCCGTGGCGCGAGCGAATCGCGCCGCCGCTCCGGGCCTCTTTTTTTTTCGAGGCCTAGCGGCCGCTATTGGGCACGGGGCTGCCCATGCCGCGCGGCCCGCGTCGCGCAACGGGCATGCGCGGGGGCGCCGCGGGCCCGGGCCGTTGAGCGAAAGCGGGAAAAGTCACGCGCACGCGCGAGGCAAGCAGCAACGAAATAACGAGCGCGATCGGGAGCATGTTCGAGGGCGTCGTCAACCGATGCTCGGTGGCCGACATCGCCAGAAGGCAGACCGACGCGAGTTCGACGAACCGGTAAGCGACGAAATTCCGGCCGTTCTCGCGTGCCGCCGCCCATGCGCCGCGTTGGCACCAGCCGACGAGGCGCCAATAAAACGCGAGCATCAGCGCAAGGCCCACGACCCCCGTTTCGGCCAGTAGGTTCAGATACGAGTTGTGCGCGTGCGAATCGCTGTGCTCGGCGGTTACGCCGACCGCTCGTCCGAACGCGCCGAAATAATTGACGACGAGTCCGATCGTATCGTCGAACGACCCGAAGCCCATCCCGACGATCGGGCTTTGGCGGAAGTAGGCGAGGGCGCGCGGCCACAGCCACTCGTACCGAATATCGAGGTTGGCGACTTTTTCGTCGGGGTTCTCGATACTAAACTGGTAGCCCATGTAATCGGTCGAGCCATGCGTATGAAGGGCGGCGATCGTGAGCGATGCGACGATCAGCGCGCCGACCATCGTCGCGAGCATCCAGCGTTTGCGGCCGAATATCACATAGGGCAGCAGCACGATAATGCCGAACATGGACCCGCGGCTGTAGGTCGAAAACAGCATCAGGGCGTTCAGGCCCATCAGCGCGAGCAGCGAGCGGCTGCGCTTCATCGAATAGCAGGCAAGCCCCAAACACAGCAAGATCGCGAGGAAGCCCCCCGCCGCATTGCGTGCAATGAAGTAACTGCCGAACGTATCGGAAGGATGCCGGAAGATCGTCAAGATGCCGTTTTGCGCGACGTACCAAAGGTAGTAGGGCGCGTTGATGAGTATGGCGAACACGTAAAAGCGCCGGAGGATCTTGTTCAGGTCCCAGCGGTGCACGTAGACGCAACCGGCCAGAATCGGGATGTACGAGACGAAGAAGTTGCCGTCATGGCGGTAAAAGTCGAACTCGAGAAACGATTCGGGGTTGTAGTAGAGCGTTGAGAAAAGGGCGAACGCGCCGAAGATCACGAGGGGCGTGATGAAGGCGGGGTAGCGGCGCCCAAAGAACCGCCACCCGCACATCAGGATCGGGACGAACCCGATCGCGCTGACCGGAACGAAATTCGTGACGCTGAAAATCAGCGCGATCAGGGAAACGTAGGCCACTCGCGTTCGCCCTCGACTTACTTGGTGACGATTGCCGCCGTCAAGCCGGCATTGATCGCAGGCAACAGCAAGCTCAACACGCGGTTGAAGCGTACCAGCGGGCCGTTGTCGACGTAGACGACGTCCTTCGGCTGCAGGTCGAATTGATTGGCCAGCAGCATCGAAACGGGCGAGGCCGAATCGAGGTGGTACACGAGCGGCTTGCCGTTTTCCTCGCGGATGACATAAAGCTGCCGCGGGTTCGCCGTGCCTTGGTTGATAAAGCCGGCTTGACTCAGCGCATCGCTGAGCGTGAGCAGCCCATCGGTGGTCGGCGTCGCCGCGATCGGCTTATTCACTTCGCCCAGCACGTAGGCCTGGTTTTGATCGCGCGAGGTCACGCGCAACATATCGCCTGGCTGGAGCAAGATGTCCTGCGGGTTCTTGCCGTTGGCCGTCATCAACGAAAGATTGATCGGATAGGACGTGCCGTTGCGCGTGAGCATCAAGTGGGAGCGATCGGCGTTGGCCGTGAAGCCGCCCGCACGATTGATCGCCTCGGTCAACGTCATCGGAATGTCGTTGATCGCTTCGCCGCCGGGGGTGCGTACTTCGCCGTCCACGTACACTTGGGACGAACGGAATGACGCCACGCGTACCGTGACCTGCGGTTCACGGAACTCCTTGGCCAAATCGGCCCGTACCTCGCGCTGAATTTCGCCGATCGTCTTGCCCGCTGCATGGATCGGACGCGACAAATACGGGAAGCTCAGATTGCCTTGATCGTCGATCACGAAGCCTTGCGTCGGATCGGTCGGCTTGTTGTTCTGCACTTGCTGACCGAGCGCCGCCGCGAGCTCGGGGTGATCCCACACCGTGATTTGCAGCACGTCGCCGGGGCCGAGCTTATAGGGGCCCGGCTTGGCGAACAGATCGAGCTGGTTCGCAACTTGCATCTGGCTGCCGCCCGCGTTCAACTGTTTGATCAAGTTCAGATCGATCGGCACGATCGGAATCTGCTCGGCCTCTTTGACCGCGCCGTCGGGCGTCGTCGAAACGGGAAGGGACGCCGGTGTCTCCATATGCTGGCCCGGAACCGTCGAGCACGCGGCGAGCAGCGCCGAGAGCGCGGCGAGTAGCGCCGTGCAACCCTTGGCCGCGCGCGCGCGCGTCGTATGACCGGTCTGAGCAAGCTGTTGTACTGTCGTTTTCATTGTTTGGCACTCCATGCATCAATAAGCGTTCGTGTGGCGCAGGCCCTTGAAGATCGTCGCAAGGATGATCCGCATATCGAGCCGGAACGACCAGTTGCGCAGGTAGTAAAGATCGTGGGCGACGCGCTGCTCCATCTTCTCCACACGCTCCGTTTCACCCCGGAAGCCGTTCACCTGCGCCCAGCCCGTGATGCCCGGTTTGATGCGATAGCGATGGATGTAGCCCTGAACGATCGGCTGGTAGAGGTTGTCGTGCTCAATCGCGTGCGGACGGGGCCCGACCACCGACATCTCGCCGCGCAGCACGTTGATGAACTGCGGAAGCTCATCTAGGCTGGTGCGGCGAAGGAATGCGCCCACGCGGGTCACGCGCGGATCGCCTCGCTTGGCTTGTTCGACCACGCCGGCCTTCTGTGCATGCACGCGCATCGAACGGAATTTGTAGATCGTGAAGACGCGGCCGTCCACGCCTTTGCGGCGTTGCTTGAAGAAGACGGGACCGGGCGAACTCAGCTTCACGGCGATCGCGATGGCGATCATCACGGGCGCCAGCGCGATCAGCGCCGCGGCGGCGAACAGCCGATCGAACAGGTCCTTCTTGATGAGCGCGCTCGGGGGAACCGGAGAGGCGATCAAATTGATCGTCGGCAATCCCAGCAGATTGGTGACGCTGCCTTCGAACAGCGAGAGCGTGCGCACATCGGGCATGAAGCGGATATTGACGAGGTCGTTCTTAAATTCGTTGACGAGCTTCAGAATGGCGGCTTCCTCGGCCAGCGGCAATGCGAGCCATACTTCGTCGAGGTCGTTTTCTCGTACGAATGAAGCGAACGCTTCGTGATCCTCGAACACGGGAATTTCCGGATGCGCGAGCGGCGCCGCGCCGGGCTTCGTGTTGTAGATCGCGGTGGCGCGAAAGCCCGTGGTGGGCGCGATCTCGATCTTACGAATGATGTCGTCGCAATGGCTGCCGCAACCGGCAATGGCAACCTGGTGCAAGTTCATGCCGGCCGTGCGCATGCGGGCGAGGACGGCATGCATCGACAGCCGGCCGCCGATCATGCCGATGCCCGAGAGCAGCGTCCAATACCCGAACCATAGGCGCGATACGAGGTTCACCATATGGAGCGAGAACATGAGCGCCATGTCGCCTACTTGAACGAGCGCCCAGGCGAGCGCGACTTGACGGATCAGTGCGCGTTTCGAACGGCCGCGCCACGATTCGTATACGCCGAACGTCGGGAATACGAGCAGCGACAAAGTGGCGGAAAAGGCGACGAAGGCCCAGTACAGGCGTCCGTCGGCAACGTCTTCGAATCGCAACTGCGATGCGATCAGGGCGCCCAGCACGATCATGCCGACGTCGAATACCCGCGCCCATAGGTCTTGCAGTCCACGCATTTGTTTACTCCCAACCTGTGATCGTCCGCGCTCGCCGTGCGGCGAGCGCGCCGTCGCGACGCGAGCGCTCGCCCATCGCCCCAGCGGTTGACGATGGGGCGTTTGGCAAGCGATGCCGCGTCCGCCAGTGATCCATACGCCGATCCCTCCGGCGAATATGCCGAGCTACTGACTCAGCGCGTGCTTGCGATAGACGGTGGGCGAGACGCCGTAGCGTTTGCGGAAGAGCCGCCCCAAACGGTCGCCGTTGCCCATGCCGCAGCGTCTGGCGATTTTGTCGACAGGCAGCTTGGTGCCTACGAGCATCGCGCAGATCGCCTCGAAGCGAAGCTGCATCAAATACTCGAGCGGCGTTACGCCGAACTCGCTCTTGAAACGCCGCAGATAATTGCGCACGCTCATGGCCGCGACGGCCGCGGCATCGGATACCGAAATATCGCTGCCGAAGTTCTCGCGCATCCACCGCGTGGATTCGTGAATTTTGTCGACGGTGGTGTTCAAGCTCGGCGTCTCGCTGCGCGTCTTGACGACCTCGCCGACGGACGGCGGCAGGCTGCTGGCGATCCGAAGCGACATATCTTCGCCGTGATCGGACGCAATCTGCGTCAGCGCCATTTGCGCGGCTTTTTGATTCAAGGCCCACGCCGGCATCGAGCCGGAACCGATCCAGAAGACGGGCACGCTTGGACGCGCGTGCGCGCCGATATCCACTCCGAAGGAGGATGCATGGCGCACGGCGGCCGCATGCGCGGGCGAACCGGAGCCCGATAGCCAGCGCGCGAGCTGCACGTCGAAGCCCGATGTCACACGGACGTCGTTGCTCGCGACGTATAACGCATGAAAATCGCCGACCGAATACGCGTCGAGCCGCTGCGTCATCACGGCGATCGACGACGAACTGGTGACGGGCCCCCCAAGCTTGGACAGCAGCGACACTCGGTATGGCGGCTGACCGCTCGAAAAGCGCATCAGTGCGTTGGCCAATTGAAAGACCTCGCTGATCACGCCCGTCGTAAACAGACAGTGACCGTCGAAGATGAGGATCCCGATATGGCGCGCGTCTGCGAGCGAGGTCATTTCTCGCCGCATGACGTGCGGTGAAGTAAGTACAGTGGCGCGATCCACGAAGCTTTCCTCCGCATGGTGAACACACATAGGGTGTTGCGGTGCATCATCGGTAATCATCATGATGCCACGTCGATTTTTGTAGAAAAAGCTGGCCGAAATCGACGTGTATTTGGCGCCAGTGGTCGCCTCTCGAAAATATATGCGCGGTAGTATTTTTTATATTTTTGTTAAAAATTTTTACAAACTCGGATTTTTTTCGTGCAACCCCTCGAACGGGGCAAGCATAAGCCTGAAGGCCTTGTCAGGACGGGCTCGGTAAAAAGTAACCCTAATTAATCGGAAAGATTGTCGATTCGCATAATTGCATCGATCTGCCATTTACCGATCTTAAGCGTTCGGGCATTCGTAATGTTTCTCCACACTCGACTAAATCGGTCAACACATCGGGCTTTTGCGACCATCGGGATTGCGCATCGGTATGACTGGCTATGCTTCACAGCAACATGAACCCAAGCGGTGGGTCGGGCCATCTTTGCGCGCCGTCGCCGCACTTCATGCTCATGGACCCACTAGGAGAACAAGCTGATGAGTACTCCTGTTGAAACGAGGGAGAGGCCCCGTGTGAACGGTGCGGCGACGCAGTTGCGCGCACCGCACACGCTGGCCGCGCAGCAGGCGCTGCGAACGCGCGCTGTCGTGCTCGCGGGCGGCTCGGGCACACGGCTATGGCCGCTCTCGCGCAAACACTTCCCGAAGCAGCTCGTCGACGTGCTAGGGGCGGGATCGTTGCTGCAGATGACGGTCCGGCGGCTGCAGCGGCTCGCGGATGTCGAACTCGCGATCGACGAGTCGCCGATCATCGTGTGCGGCGCCGAACACCGCGCCGTTAGCGCGCAGCAGTTGGAACAGCTCGGCATTCGTGCTCGCTTCATCATCGAGCCGAGCGGACGCAATACGGCGCCGGCGCTTTCGCTCGCGGCGCTTCACGCGCTCGAGGACGGCGGCGACGCCGTGCTCGCCGTCATGCCGGCCGATCACATGATCGCGGACGTCGCCGCATTCCAGCGCGCCGTCGCCGTGGCGTCGCGCCATGCGGAGCGCGGCGCGATCGTGACGCTCGGTATCCGGCCCACGCGCGCGGAAACCGGCTACGGCTATATCGAACCGGGCGACGAGGTGGAAGACGGCACGGCGCGTAAGATCGCGCGCTTCGTCGAAAAACCTCCGATCGAAGTGGCGCGTTCTTACTTGGCCTCCGGCAAGTATTTCTGGAACAGCGGCATTTTCGTAGTGCGTGCAAGCGTCTGGCTCTCGACTTTGCAGCAGATGCAACCCGACACTTACGCGGCGTGCTCGGCCGCTTACGAGGCGGGGCAAGACAGCGCGGGGGGCTTTAAGCCGCACGAGCAATTGTTCGCGGACGTGCCGTCCGATTCCATCGACTATGCCGTGATGGAAAACTTGGCGCGCGGCGGAGACGTCGAGGGTGTCGTCGTGCCGCTGGACGCCGAGTGGTCCGATTTGGGCTCCTGGGACTCCGTGTGGGACGCGCTGGGCAAGGACGAAAACGGCAACGTGGCCTCGGGCCGCGTACTGATGGAAGACGCGAACTCGTGCTACGTGCGCGCCGAGAGCCGGCTCGTGACGTGCGTGGGCGTGTCGGATCTCGTGGTCGTCGAAACGGCCGATGCGGTGCTCGTCGTCGATCGTTCGCGCGTGCAAGACGTGAAGCGCATCGTTGGACGCATCGCGGATCAGCAAGGCCCCGAAGTCGATGCGCACCGCAAGGTGCAGCGTCCGTGGGGATGCTACGACTCGATCGACAAGGGCGAGCGCTTCCAGGTGAAGCACATCGTCGTCGAAGCCGGCGCGCAGCTCTCGCTGCAACTGCACCACCATCGCGCCGAGCACTGGATCGTCGTACGCGGAACCGCGCTCGTTACACGCGGCGAAGAGCAGTTCCTGCTCGGCGAAAACCAATCGACCTATATCCCGCTCGGCGTCAAGCACCGGCTCGAAAACCCGGGGAAGGTACCCCTTGAACTCATCGAGGTTCAATCGGGCGCCTATCTCGGAGAGGACGACATCGTCCGTTTCGAGGACGTCTACGGACGCGCGAACTGAACGGCGCGGCCGCGAGCGTCATCGGCGCGAGCGGCCGCGGCGCGTTTGCCGGAGGAGCATACGTGGCAACCGTTTCTGAACTCGATCCATGAACGTTTACGACGCTGCGTTGGAGCATGTCCGAAATTCGATCGCGACGGCGGAGGTGCTGGGTCTGAAGTCCTGCGCCATTCTCGTCTCCGATCTGAAGCTCGTGCTCGAGATGCTGGAGGATGCCGTACGCAACCAGCAGGGCGGCACGCAACATAAAGCGCAATAGAGGCGGACGCGATCCTGACGACGCTTTCATTTTCAAGGACGACGCCAGTGAATGATTTGGCTTTGAATTCTCTTTACGTGCAAACAAGCGGCGAACGCAGCCAAATGTCGGCACGCGATATGTTGAGGCTCTTGCGCGACCACATTTTGGAGGTGCTGGGCGTCACGCTATTCGTGACCGCGTTGGCGCTTGCCTACGTGTTTCTCGCGACGCCCGTGTACGAGGCCGATGTGCTCGTGCGCGTGGATCAAACCGAACCGAACGCGCTCGGGCTTTCGTCGTTGAACGGACAGCAGGGCCAGCAATATACGCCGCCGCCGCCGTCGCCCTCGGCGGAGATGGCCGTCATGCAAAGCCGCTCGGTGCTCGAGCCCATCATCCAGAAATATCGGTTCGACGTCACGATCACCCCGAAGACGTTGCCGTTGCTCGGCCCCCTTGCGAACCGGTTCGCAACGCCCGGACAGCCGTCGGGCGCCTGGTTCGGCATGCGCTCCTATGCGTGGGGCGGCGAGCAAATCCATATCGGTCAACTCGACGTGCCGCATTCGCTCGAAGAGCGCGATTTGACCTTGACCGCGCTCGACGGCGGCCGCTACGAGCTTAGCGGTCCCGGCGGCACGATTTTGACGGGCAAGGTCGGCGAACTCGCGCGTTCGAGCAATGGCGTCTCGATGCTCGTGACGCAGCTCGTGGCGCGGCCCGGTACGCAGTTCGGCGTCAAGCACTGGGCGATGCTCGATGCGATCAAACGCTTCAGCAAGGATCTGAAGGTTAGCGACAAGGTGAAAGACACGGGCCTCGTGCAAATCGCCTATACGGATTCGAATCCCGGCATGGCCGCGGAGATCGCGAACGCGATTTCGCAGCAATATATGACGACGGCCGTGGCCACGCGCCAACGCAACGATACCGCAACGCTCGCCTTCATCACCAAAGAGCTGCCGCGTCTGCACGCCGAGCTGGAGCAAGCCGAACAAGCGCAGGCGTCGTATCAAACGACGGCTCAATCGATGCAGCCGACCACGGAAGCGCAAGCGTATCTGCAAGGCGGCATCGACTTCGACCGCCGCATCGCGGATCTGCAGATCCAACGCACGCAGTTGCTCGACAAATACACGCCCGACAGCCGCTGGGTGCGCAATATCGATCAGCAGTTGAGTCAATTGCAAGCGCAAAAGGAGCAGTTCAATGCGCGCTTCAGCGCGATGCCGGCGTCCGAGCGTAAGAACGCCGACCTGGCGCGTAACGCGAAGGTGGCCGAAGCGGTCTATCTCGGCATGACGCAAAAGGCGGAGGAGCTCTCGGTGCGCCGCGCCAGCACGACCGGCGGTGCCCACATCGTGGACGAAGCGGAAGTGCCGTTCAAGCCCGTGAAGCCCGAGCCGCTGTTGATTTTGCCGGGCGGCGCCGTGCTCGGTCTGTTGCTCGGCACGATGTCGGTGTTCGTGCGCCGCCATGTGATGACGGGCGTGACCGATCCGCTTTTCGTCGAGGCGCGCCTTGGCGTGCCGCTGATGGGGGAAGTGTTTTACAGCCAGCAGCAAATCCGCCTCGACCAAGAGATCGGCGCGCTGCAACGGCGCTCGTTGGCCTCGCGCAGCACGGCCGGGACCCCTGCGCGGCTCCCGCACCAAGTGCCGGTCGACGCGCGTACGGCGGCCCCGGGCGCCGGCGTATCGAAAGTGCTGGCGGACCGCTATCCCGACGATCCCACGATCGAAGCGTTGCGCAGCGTGCGTACGGCGCTCTCGCTCGATCTCGCTCATGCGCCCAACAACATCGTCATGATGGCCGGGCCGACGCCTTCGGCGGGCAAGAGCTTCGTGGCCGCGAATATGGCCGTGCTGCATGCGGAGGTGGGCTCACGTGTACTGCTGATCGATGCGGATATGCGCAACGGCCACCTTGCCTACTTCTTCGGCCAGCCGAATCGCGGCGGGCTCTCGGAGGTGCTCAAGGGCGCGATGCAGCCGCATGAGGCGCTGCGCCGCACGAGCGTGGAAGGATTGACGCTGATGTCGTGCGGCAGCCGCATCACGAACCCCGCGGCGCTGCTCATGCGTCAAAACTTCCGCGCGATGCTGCAGCAGTTCTCGCGCGAGTACGACCTCGTCATCGTCGATACGCCGCCGTTCCTCGTCGTGACCGACGCCGCGATCATCGCGGGCGATGCGGGCGCAACCGTGCTCGTGCTGCGCTCGGGCATGCAGAGCGAGGAGGAAATCGCCGAGACGGTCAGGAAACTCGAGCGCTCGGAGGCGCGCGTAACGGGCGCCGTGTTCAACGCGATTCCGCCTACCCGCAGTCACCGGTATTACGGCTATTACGGGTCGGGCGACGATACGGAACCGGTGTTCGACGCGCAAGCTTGAGTGGCGCCGGCCGCGTGCGCGCGGCCGCGCCGGACAAATCATTTAGGAGCACTATGCATCTCGTGGTCAACGGCAAGTTCACCGCGCAACGTCTGACGGGCGTTCAGCGCGTGGCTTACGAGCTGATGCGCGCGGTCCGATCCAATCAAACGGCCGCCGACGAGATCGAGGTGGCCGTCCCCCGCAACGCGATCGCATCGGCCTCGCCGATCGAGCGCCTGCGTCCCGTGCCGTGGCTCAAGGGCGATCTGTGGGAGCAAATCGCGTTGCCTTTGGCCACGCGCGGCGAGTTGCTGCTGAGCTTGTGCAACAGCGGGCCGGTTTTCAAACGGCGCCACGTGGTGATGGTCCACGACATGGCCGTCTACGATACGCCTCACACGTTCTCGTGGACGTTCCGTACCTGGTATCGCGTCAAGTTTTCCTTGCTCGTCCGCCATGCCCCGATTCTGTTGACGGTGTCCGATTTCTCGAAGTCGCGCATTTGCGCGCTGCTCGGCGTGGAAGAGTCGCGAGTACGCGTCGTGCGTCCGGGCGCGGATCATTTCGAGCGGATCGTTCCGGAGCCGGCGATCGTCGAACGCTTGGGTCTGTCTGGCGTGAAGTACTGTGTGATCGTAGGCAGCCTCGATCCGCGCAAGAATCTCGCGCGCGTGCTGGCCGCGCTCGGCCGGCTCGGTCACTTGCGCGACGTGAAATTCGTCATCGTGGGCGGCGCCAACACGCGCGTTTTCGCGCAGGCGGGCGCGCCGCATCTTGCCGCGGCGGCCGGCGGCGAGACCGCGCAGATCGTACGAGCCGGATACGTTTCGGACGCCGAACTCAAGGCGCTTTACGAGCATGCCGCCTGCCTAGCCTTTCCGTCGCTATACGAGGGCTTCGGGTTGCCGCCGCTCGAGGCGATGTATTGCGGCTGCCCGGCGATCGTCTCCCGGCACCCGGCCTTGGCCGAAGCGTGCGGTGATGCAGCGATGTATTGCGATGCCGAATCGGTCGAGGATATCGCGCAAAAGATGGAACGCATGTTGACGGACGATGCGCTGCGCACGCGCTATAAGCAAGCCGGCTTGCTGCATACGCATGCTCACGGGTGGGATCGCGCGGCGCGCGAATTGACCAAGATTCTGAGAGGGGAGACATATGAAACAGGGCCTGCGATCGCCGTTCGATCGGCCGCGTAGCGCACTGCTGAGCAATGAGCGACGTGCATGACTGAGCAGTTCGAATTTTCCCGCCGCCGCAGAGCCTTGCTCGCGGCGATGGCGGCCGGCGGCGCGGTAACGAGCGCCGGCCCCTCGCTGGCGCGCGTCGCGCGCGCGTCGATGGCATCGGGCAATGGCGAGCGCCGGATGTCACAGTTGATCGGCGCTAACGGCTGGCCGATGACGCCCGCCGACGTTGCGATGTGGAAAGCGATGGGAATCGGCTGGGGCCGCGATTCCGTCGGGCCGGGGCAACGCAACGCCCCGGACGATCCTGTCGAGGTCGATAAAACCGGCGCTGCATTCGACCATGACCTGCCACCCGTGATTCTGCAAAACAAGCGTAACGGCATCGGCTCGCTTTTGTTGCTTGGCTATACGCCGAAATGGAACGCGAGCGTTCCGGGAGATACGCGCTCGGCGCCGAAGGACGAAAGCGTATGGACGCGTTACGTCGAAACGGTGGTGCGCACGTACAGCGCGCCCCCCTATAACGTGCGCTATTTCCAAATCTGGAACGAGGCGGCCGGGCGGTTATCGGGCGGCGCCGCGCAGGCGACGTTCTGGCATGGCCGGAATTTCAGTGCGCGGGCCGAACAATCGAAGCCCTACGACCGCGCGATGCAAGATTACGTCGAGCGCGTCCACGTGCCGGCGGCCCGCATCATCCGTCAGTACGGCGGTTATGTCGTGTACGGCGGCTGGCCCGATCAGGGCGGTCTCGATACCTACATGCAATGGCTCGAGTATCGCAGCCCGGCGGTGAGCGCGCGCATGCTCGACTGGGTCGACTATCTCGACACGCATTACCTCGGCGTCGAAGCGTTGACCCCGCTGTACGAGCGCTATGTCGCGAACGGGCCGGCGCGCGGCATCTGGCAGACGGAAATCGGCGATCGCTACATGAGCGATCCCCATTACCTGCCGATATATTTCTTCAGATTCGCGGTATGGGCGTTGGGCCACAATTGGAACGACCCCAACAAGTATGTCTCGATGGTCTACCACTGGGACGGGTTCGAGCCTTATCGCTTGACGCACAGGGGCAACCCGCGCACCTACAACGTATCGGGCAAATCCCTCGTGGTGCTGAACAAAGTGGCGGGTGCCGCGCTTGACACCTTCGACGGTCGTCTTATCTTCGGGCAAGGCGCATCGGGGCTCGCACTGCGCTCGGGCAGCGACATCGTCATCCAAGTGCGCGCCAACGCGGGGCCGGCAACGGTCAGCGTCCGCGGACTGTCCGGCATGCAAGCGGACCGCCTCGACGTGACGATGGTGGATGCCTTGACAGGCGAGATGGCCGATCCGAGCGCCATCTCGGCGAGGCTGGATGGTACAGCCCTGTCGATCGATTTTCGGATCCCGCCAGCCGGGAATGGAGGAGACGGCGCGACGTCCGCGCAACTAGCGTATCTCGTGGTTTCGCCGCGCTCGGCCACGTGATAAGAAGGAGCGGCATTTAACTATAATTACAGGAGATCCGACGTGAATGAAGTTGAAGCAACCCGGCGCTTGCCTGCCGGAGGGGGCAGGGCGGCAGCGCGCATCGAACCGAGCGGCGCGCAGCCGTGCGAAGCCGGTGTCGGCGCCGCGCACTCGGCGCAGCAAGCGTCGGCTAGGCCCGTGCTCTATCGCGCCGTGAAGGCGCTTGCACGCACGGCTAAACGGTTTTTGCCCGACTACGCGGTCGTACAAATCCAGCATCGGCGGCAGATGGGACGATGGGCCAACCTGCACGCGCCTGAGCAATACAGTGCGATGATCCTACGCCGGTGCCTGGATCCGGATCTGCGGTGGGTGGAACTGACCGATAAACTCGCGGTGCGCGAATACGTGCGGAAAAAGATCGGCGATGCGCATTTGATTCCGCTGATCGCCGTGCCCGAAACGTTCACACGCGAGGTCTTCGATGCGCTGCCGACCTCGTTCGTGATGAAAGCGAATCACGGGTGCGCATTCGTCGAGGTCGTGCGCGACAAGTCGACGACTTCGTTCGAGGCGTTGAACCGGCTCGCGCAGCAATGGCTGTCGACCGACTATTACCGCATCTTGCGCGAACGCCACTATCGCTTCATCAAACCCCGGCTTTATTTCGAACAACTGCTCGTCGACGGCGCGGGCAAGATCCCGGCCGACCTAAAGGTGCACGTATTCGGCGGCAGGCCCGAGGGACCACGAATTCACACGATGATCATCGCGGACCGGTTCGGCGACGCGCGCGGCGACATATACGACGAACATTGGCGTCGGCTGGACGTGCGCTTCGGACGCTACCTGCCGGGCGACGCGCCCGTGCCGCGGCCGGCCAACTGGAGCGAAATCGAACGGATCGCCACCCGCTTGGCCGAGGATTTCGCGTACGTGCGCGTGGACCTCTATTCGACCGGCGATCAGGTGTATTTCGGCGAGCTGACGTTTACGCCCGGAGCGGGACGGATGCGCTTCGTACCGGAGAGTCACGAATACTTCTGGGGACGTATGTTGAAGGAGTCGATCGACGGCTTCGAGCGCATGAGGCGTGCCGGCCGCCGGTAAGGATTTGCGCCTTGAGAATGCGGGGCCATCTGCTAGTATCCGAAGCAAAAGCATGCGCATGCGGTATGGGACGTGCTAGCGAAGGAGACCTGCGATGGGTACCGAATCAGGGTGTACCGGCGAGTTGGTCGAGATTTTGCTCGTTGAAGACAGCCCCACCGATGTCATGATGACGCGCGAGGCGTTCGAGTATCACAACGTACTCAATCCGCTGCACGTGGTCGAAGACGGCGTCGAAGCGCTCGCTTACCTGCGTCGTGAAGGGGCCTATGCGGGTAGCCGGTTGCCGGGGCTCATCATTCTCGATCTCAACTTGCCTCGCAAGAACGGTCGCGAAGTGCTGACCGAAATCAAACGCGATTCGTCGCTTAGGTGCATACCAGTGGTCATTTTGACCACATCCACCGCCGAGGAAGACGTGCGAAGCACGTACGACGGCTACGCGAATTGCTACGTAACCAAGCCCGTCGATTTTCAAAAATTCGGGCAGGTGGTGTGCGCGATCCGCCAATTCTGGTGCGGCGTCGTGACGCTGCCGCCGCAAGCGCGATAGACGCCTCTCGCACCGCCTAATCGGTCAAGACCTCGGGGTTTTTAGCCCGCTTCGGGCCATTCCCATTTGTGTCGCATATTCTGCAATGCAACACAATGGGCCGGTGAGGCAAGGGCGCAGCGGCGCAACGATCGGTGCCGCCCAGGACCGAATAATTTTTCAGCGAACGATTGAACGATTGCCAAAAGGAGTTGCGTGCCGATGAAGTCCGTCACGATCGCGATCTGCAACTATAACTACGAGCAGTTCCTTGCCGACGCCATCGATTCCGCCTTGGCGCAGGACTATCCCGCGACGCGGGTGCTCGTCGTCGACGATGGTTCGAGCGACGGCTCGCGCGAGGTCATCGCGCGTTACGGCTCGCGCATCCGCACCGTGCTGAAAGAGAACGGCGGCCAGGTCTCGGCGTACAACCGCGCTTTGGAGGAGGTCGACACCGAGTACGTGATTCTGCTCGATGCCGATGACTTGTTGTATCCAACGGCGGTGACCGAGGTCATGCGCCGCTTCGACGGCGGCGATTACGCGAAGGTGCAGTTCAGGCTCGACGTCATTTCGCGTGACGGCACGGCCACCGGCGTGACGGTGCCGCATTCCGACGCGCCGGCCGACTGCGGAACGCTGCTGCGCCAAGGGTGGCTCTATCCGTCGCCGCCCGCCTCGGGCAACGCATATAAAACCGCCGCGCTACAGCGGTTCTTCCCGATTCCCGAAACGTCCGAGGGCCGTTACGGCGCCGATTTTTTTGCGATTTACGGTGTGGCCCTCGTCGGTCAAGTCGCCTCCATTTCTCAGTCGTTAGGCGCGTATCGGGTCCACAAATCCGCGCCCCAGGATGTTTCGTTCGCGAATTCGGAGAAGAACACCAAGGCCCCGAGAGCCTATTTGGCGCGCTGGGGTGCCTTGCGCTATGTCGTGCGCCAACGCCTCGGCGTCGACTTGCCGGAGGCCTTTCATGACTTTTCGCATGAGAAAGCCATTTTTTGCAGCGAGGTGTATGGCGCACCGTTGATCGAACGTTGGCGCTGGTTTGCTTTCGAATCGCGCGACTACTTGCACTCGATCGTCGCCAATCCTTTTTGGGGCGTGGCGAAAAAGCTCGCCACCATCGGCCTATCGTGCCTATGCCTCTTTCCGTACGCGCCGCTCTCCGACTACGTGGTGCGCTTCATTTCCAATCCGCTAGCACGCCGCGGTAGCGCCGCCCACTGAGTTGCGTGGGCCGGCGGGTCCGGCGTGACGTGTCGCGTCCCAATGGCGGCGCCTATGAAATATTGCTATGGACAAGAAAGAGAACACCCGCGTACTCGTTTTCGTGTACGTCGGCTACATCATGAGGTACTTGTACCTCCTGGTGGTCATCCCGTTCTATGGGCGTGTGCTCGGCGTGACCGAGTACGGCCGCGTGCTCGCGGCCATGTCGTTGATGAACGTCATTTGGATGCTCGTAAGCTTCGGCTTCACGTTTGTCGGCATGCGCGACGCGTCGCGTGCGCATGAGAAGCACGAACACAACCAGATCTTTTCGCTGCATACGAGTGCCCGGATATCGATGGGCACACTCGGCATTCTGATCGGCCTCGTCGCGACGTTCTGCTCGCCCGTGCTGTCGGAGCGGCCGGTGATCGGCATCTTCGCGACGTTGCTCGGCGTGATCAACGGATGCAACGTGAGCTGGCTGTTTCAAGGCCGGCAGCACTTTCGCACGCCGATCATGCTCGAAGTCGTGGGCTTCGTCTTGAGCCTCGTGCTTGTGCTGCTGCTCGTTCACGGGCCGTCCGATTCGACGATGGTGCTCGCGAGCTTGCTGGTGGCCGGGGTCAGCACGACGGCGATCGCCTACCAACTGACCGTGAAGGATCTCGGTTGGCCGCGGCTGCGGCTGCGCGGCATCGCTGCGCTGATGCGCGATTCGACGATGCTGTTTCTCTACTCGACGGGTTCGGTCGTACTCACCTCCGCGTCGACCTACCTGCTCACGCTGCTCTCCACGCCGACGCAAGTGGGTTATTACGGCGCGGCGGAGCGGTTTGCCACGATCGGCCTGAGTCTCATGGGGCCCGCCTCGCAGGTGTTCATCCCGACGATATCGAGGCAGATCGCGCAAAACGACCACCACGGCGCACGCGTGACGACGAGGCGCGGCGCCACGTTGTTGCTCGGATACGGGTTCCTCGCATTGGGCGGTGCGCTCGTGCTTTCCCCTTATGTATTGCCGCTGATCCTAGGCGCCGCATTCAAGCCGAGCGCCCATGTACTGCAATGCTTCGCATGGATGTTTCCGTTTTCGGCGTTCAACCAGTTCGTCGGCTTCTATGTCTTGTTGCCGCGTAAGAAGGATCGGCTCATGGCCGTCGCGGGACTCATGTCGGCGGCGGCCAATCTGACGTCCGCGCTCTTGCTCGCGCCGCATTTCGGGGCGGTCGGGATGGCGCTCGCGCGCGTAATCGGCGAAGGGACGCTGTCGCTGACGTTGCTCGTCTTCGCGTGGCGGACCGGCTTGCTCGGCGCCATCTTTGGGCGGGCCGCGTCCGGCGAGGAGTCGAAGCGTCAGCCGTCATCGGACGGCGGGCGCGACGATCGCGTTCGCGGCATCAGCCAACTCGTCGAGCAAAACGATTCGACGTAGCGTATCGGCGCCGGCGCCGGCTTCGCGAGCACGGCCCGCGGTCATGTTCACGGCGCCGCCGCCACGCGCTCGAGCGCCGCGGCCAGTCTAGGTCCGATCTGTGCCAATGCATGCGGTCGCATCATGGCCTCGTGCACGCATTCTATGTCATGCGTTTCGATGCGGCCATCGACATAAGGCTGCCAAGCATCGGGTGTCCGCGAGCCGAGCTCGACCGAGCCGGCCTGCCGCGCGCGGAAGAACAGTACGTCGCCCCGGTACTTGCGCGGCGTGAACCGCGAGGCAAGGGCGGGCGCCGCCTTCAATTCGTCGAAGATGGCGTCGATTACCCCGTCTCCCAACGCTGACAATGCGCCGGCGGAGGCATCCACCAGATGTTGCTTGACCGTGCGCAACGTCAGCGATTGATCCGTCAACTGCGGCGCGGAATCTGAAAGCGCGCGAATCAGCAGCCGCATGACGTCCTCATCGGTCGGTTTGCTAACTTGCGCATCGCCGGCAAGCGGGTAGCCGTCGAGCATGACGAGTTGCTCGACACGCTCGCCGCTGTCTTGCATCTGTGTCGCGATGGCGTGCGCGATATGGCAGCCGAGGGACCAGCCGAGCAGATGGTATGGGCCTTCCGGCTGAACGGCGCGAATCTGCGCGAGGTAGTCGGAAGCGATCGCTTCGATCGTGGTCGCGGACGAGCGATTGCCGCGCAGGCCGCGCGCCTGCAACGCGTACAGCGGCCGCCCCGGGAGATAGCGCAAGAGCCCCGCGTACGGCCAACTGAAGCCTCCGGCAGGGTGAATGCAGAACATCGGTGCGCCGCTGCCGTGCTTGCGCAGCGCAAGCATGACCGAAAGCGCGTCGGAATCGGCGCTGCCCTCGATTCGTTCGGACAACTGAGCGATCGTGGGCGATTCGAACAAAGTCCGAATCGACAGCTCGCGACCGAGCCTCGCGCGCACTTCGGCGATCATGCGCGCGGCCAACAGCGAATGGCCGCCGAGCATGAAGAAGTTATCGTGCCTGCCTACGCGCGCAACGCCGACCAGTGCGCTCCAGATTTCGGCAAGGGCCGATTCTGTTTTGCCGCGCGGCGCTTCGTAGCGCTGAAGATCGAAGCCGGTGTCGTCCGGTTCGGGCAACGCCCGGCGGTCAAGCTTGCCGTTGCTCGTGAGCGGCAGGGCCGGTAGCACGGTGAAGGCGGCGGGCACCATATAGTCAGGCAAGCGTGCTTGAAGATGGGTGCGTAAAGACCGGGCGAGCGCATTGGCATCGGCCGCCTCCTCGCATGGCACGACATAGGCGATGAGACGCGTTTCGCTCCTCGCGTCCGGCGCGCCCAGGACGGCCGCATTCCGAAGGGCGGGATGGGTTCGAAGCTGCGCCTCGATCTCGCCGAGTTCGATGCGAAAGCCCCGTACCTTGACTTGCTGATCGTCGCGGCCCAAGAAGACGATCCGGCCGTCTGGCAGGTATCGAGCGAGATCGCCGGTGCGATACATGCGCGCATCAGCAGCGCCGGCTGCGATCGCGAAGGGGTCTGGAAGGAAACGTTCGGCGTCGAGATCGGGTCGATTCAGGTACCCGCGCGCGACACTCGCGCCGCCGATGTGGATTTCGCCGACGGAGCCCGTGGGGACCAGTTGGCCATGTGCATCGAGCAAATAGATGCGCGTGTTGTCGATCGGACGGCCGATCGTGTGAACGGATTCGTCGGGATCGATGAGGCCGGAGGTGGCGACCACCGTGGTTTCGGTCGGCCCATAGTTATTGACGAGTTGCACCGGCTCGGGCAAAGACGCGTGAAGGCCGCTGAAGCGATCGCCGCCGATGAGCAAATGCCGCAAACGCGCGGGCAAGCCCGAGTCGAGCGCGAGCTGCGCCAAGGGCGTGACGAGAAACGCGGTATCGATAGGCTGCGACCGCCACCAGCGCAGCATGGCCGCGGTATCGCCGGCAACGTCCGCGGGCGGCAGCAGCAACGTCGCGCCGCTGGCCAGCGCGGGCCAAATTTCCCAAGCGGCCGCGTCGAAGGCGAGGCCGGCCGTGCAAGTCGTGCGACTGCCGCCGTGCAGCCCGAATCGATCGGTATGCCAAGCGATCAGGTTCCCCAATTGCCGATGCTCGACCATCACGCCCTTGGGCATACCGGTGGATCCCGACGTATAGATGACGTAAGCGAGATGCTGCGCATCGAGACCGATGGAGTCGCGTCGAAGGTTCTCGACGGACGCATCGTTCCACTGCGCGTTCGGCCCGTCGAGATCGATTATCGGCACGCTGCCGGGCAGGCTCGGCCCCATTGCATCGCGGGCCGCGCGATCGACGAGGAGAGCGAGCGGCTCGGAATCGGCAAGCACGTGAGCCGCGCGCGCGGTGGCGTGAGCAGGATCGATCGGCACATACGCGCCGCCCGCTTTCAGTACGGCGATTAGCGCGACGATGAGTTCGATGCCGCGCGAAACGCAAACGGCGACGCGAGCATCGGGCCGCACCCCGCGCGCGCGAAGGTCGTGTGCGAGCCGATTGGCGCGCGCGTTCAGCTCGGCGTAGGCGATACGCTGCTCGCCCATTTCGATCGCGATCGCCTCCGGTGTGCGCGCCGCTTGATGCTCGATGAGTTCGTGAACGCAGACGTGGGCGGGATAGTCTCGCGCGGTGGCGTTCCACCTCGCGCTCAATTGTTCGTACTCCTCGCCATCGACGAGCGGTACTTGCGCGAGCGACTGGCTCGCACCGTCGGCGATGGCGCGCAGGATCGTCGTCAAATACCGCGCGTGCCGCGTCATCGTCCGTTCGTCGAACAGCGCGACGGCATAGCGCAGCGCGCCGCTGACCGTACCGCCGTCGTCCGCCAGATCGAGTTCGAGGTCGAACTTCACCTGATCGAACGAGCCGGGGACCGGCTCGATGCGCAGGTTCGGCGATTGAAGCGGACCGATGTCGATTTCCTGCCACGCAATCATGACTTGGAAGATCGGCGTATGGTCGAGCCGTCGCCACGGCTGCACGATTTCGACGACCTGTTCGAACGGCAGGTTCTGGTGCTCCTGCGCGCCGAGCACGGCCCCGCGTATCCGTGCGAGCAGCTCCGCGACGCCGGGTTCACCGGCGAGATCGACGCGAAGCGCCAGCGAATTGACGAATAGACCGATCAACGGCTCGAGTTCGGCTCGCGGACGGTTCGCGGTCGGCGTGCCGATCACTACCTCCGATTGCCCCGACAGCCGCGAGAGCACGACGGACCATGCGGCCATCATCAGCATGAAGAGCGTTACTCCGTGCTGCCTGCAAACCCGGCGCAGCGCTTGCGTCAGAGCGGCATCGAGCGTAACGGCAACGTGCGCCGCCTCGAAGCGCTGACGTGGCGGGCGCGGTCGATCGGTCGGTAAAGTTAGCAAAACCGGTGCGCCGTCGAGTGTTCGGCGCCAATAGTCGGCTTCGCCGGCTAGGCGCTCGGCGGTGAGCCAGCGGCGCTGCCACGCGACATAGTCGGGATATTGAATCTCGAGCTCGGGTAGCGGATCGGCCTGGCCGTTTTGCAGCGCCTGGTAGTGCGCGAGGATCTCGCCGATGATGACGCGAATCGACCAGCCGTCCGAGACGATGTGATGCTGCACGAGCATGAAGACGTACTCGCCCTCGGCAAGGCGCACCAGCCGTGCGCGGATGAGCGGCCCGGCGCGCAAGTCGAAGGGCGCGCGTGCTTCCGCTTCGCATAGCCGGCGCAAGGCTGTCAACGCATCGGCGGACGCGCCTAATTCGTCGACTCGCCAAGGCATGCCTTGCTCGGCCGGCAGCAGGCGCGCGGCCGGTTGACCCTGCGAAACGGGGAAGACGGTCCGCAATGCCTCATGTCGGCGCCATACGCGATCGAGTGCCCGGCGCCAATGGTCGACGTCGAGCGCACCGCGCAGCCGCAGTACGACGGGCACATGGTAGGTCGTGCTCTCGCTGTCGCCTTCGAGCGCGGCGAGGAACCACAGTCGCTGCTGGGCAAACGACAGGCCGATCGTTTCCTCGCGTGGCGCGCGCCTAATCGGCGGCATCATGGGCGCGCTCGTCCGCGCCGCCGCGATCGCGGCGGCCTCGGCGAACGCACATAGCGTAGGATGGGAAAACAAGGTCGAGAGCGGAAGCTCGATAGCGAGCAGCGCGGGCAAGCGGCTCAGCAGGCGTACCGCCAACAGCGAGTGGCCGCCGAGGGCGAAGAAGTTGTCGTGCCGGCCGATCCGATCGACGTGAAGCAACTCGGCCCATAGCGCGGCTAATGTCGTTTCGAGCTCGCCTTGCGGTGCGTCGTAATCCTGGCGGGCGAACGCGTCGTCGGACGGAGCGGGCAACGCGCGGCGATCGAGCTTGCCGTTCGAGGTGACCGGCAGCGCGTCGAGCTGAACGAAGGCGGAGGGCACCATGAACTCGGGAAGTTTCGTCAGCAGATGGATGCGCAGTTCGTGAGAAAGCTGCGGCCGAGGTGCGGCCGCTTGGCCCTCGCGCAGCGTCACATAGGCGACGAGGCGCGGCTCGCCGTTGCCGTCTTCTCCGGCAAGGACGACCGCTTCGCGCACCGACTCGTGCTGGGCGAGCTGCGCTTCGATTTCCCCGAGTTCGATACGCAGGCCGCGGATCTTGACCTGATGATCGTTACGGCCGAGAAAGACGATGTTGCCGTCGGGGAGATAGCGGGCGAGATCGCCGGTGCGATACATCCGAGCGTGGGGCTTGCCGGCGGCCGATGCGAACGGGTCGGCTAGGAAGCGCTCGGCCGTGAGTTCGGGCCGATTCAAATAGCCGCGCGCGACGCCCACACCACCGATATAGAGTTCGCCGACCGCGCCGACGGGAACCGGTTCACCGCGCTCGTCGAGCAGATAGATCCGGGTGTTGTCGATGGGTTTGCCGATCGGCACGATATCGGCATCGAACGAAGCGGGGCAACTCCAGGCGGTGACGTCGATGGCCGCTTCGGTGGGGCCGTATAGGTTATGCAGATCGGCGCCGGGCAACAGGTTCCGGCATCGGCGCACGGTGGCGGCGGGCAACGCCTCGCCGCTGCAGACGATACGCCGCAGGGAGGTGCACTGGGCGGCGCCGGGCGCTTCGAGGAAGCTGCCGAGCATGGAGGGGACGAAGTGCGCGGTGGTGACGCGCTGCTCGGCGATGAGTGAAGCGAGGCGGTCCGCGTCTCGATGAATGCCGGGCGGGGCGATGCACAGCGTTGCGCCGTTCGCGAGCGTCCAAAAGAATTCCCAGACGGAGACGTCGAAGCTGAACGGCGTCTTTTGCAACACGACGTCGTCGGCTTGGAGGCGATAGGCGCGCTGCATCCAGACGAGACGATTGACGAGTGCGCGATGCTCGTTTTGCACGCCCTTGGGCATCCCGGTCGAACCGGATGTATAGATGACGTAAGCGAGATGATCGGGCCTGAGTCCCAGACGTTCGACGTCCGGATTCGAGTCCGCCTTGCCTTGCGGGGCTGCCTCGAGCTTGTCGATGCGAATGACGGGTAGCCGCGGATCGAGACGCGCATGCAAGGTCTCGTGACCGACCTGATCCACCAGCAGCGCAACCGGCCGGGCATCGCCGAGAATATGCGCGAGGCGATCGGCCGGGTAGCTCGGATCGAGCGGGACATAGGCACCGCCCGCTTTAAGGATACCTAACAGTGCGACGACCATGGCCATGCCGCGATCGGCGCAAACGCCCGCCAGGAACTCGGGTCGAACGCCGAGCGCGATCAGATGGTGGGCGAGGCGATTGGCGCGAGCGTTGAGTTCGGCGTAGGTCAACTGCTCGTTGCCGAATACGATGGCTGTCGCATCGGGCGTGCGTTCGACTTGAAGCTCGAACAATTGGTGCAAGCAAAGATGCGAGGGAAACGCCGTATCGGTCTCATTCCATCGACCGAGCGTTAGCTCGCGCTCTTCGTCGCCGATCAAGCCGATTTCATCGAGCGGCATCGACACATCGCCGCATACTTGGTCGAAGAAGCCGAGTAGGCGGTCGGCGTGCCTCGTCACCGTATCGGTATCGAACAGCGCGCTGTTGAATCGAAGCTCGAGATCGATCGATGCCGACCGCCCGAATTGCGTAAACAAGAAAGAAAGGCCGCTTTCTGGGCCCGAGATCCAACGGATGGGGGCGGCGCTTCCGTCGATCTCCACACCGTGCCGCAAGAATAGCGTGTTGACGCTGACATCCGTCTGGCGCGGATCGAGCCGGCAGGCGCGTACCAGTTCGCCGTATGGGTAGGCCCCGTGCCGCAGGGCGCCTTTGAATGCCTCGCAAACGCAGGTCAATGCCGTTGCCGCCGTACGCTGGGCGCCGATCTCGTCGAACTCCACATGCAGCGGCAGCACTTGTGCGAATTGCCCAGGAATATCGAGCGCTTCCCTCGCCCGATTAAGGAACGAGATGCCGACGGTTACGTCGTGTCGTTGGCAGATCCGCGCGAGGTAGAGCGTCGTCATCGCGGTCAAGCATTCCGCCGGTGAGAGCGAGAGCATTTTGGCCGAGCCGGCCAGCTTGTCCCGCAGCGCCTGGGGTATCGAGCGACGAACCGAGGCCACGAGCGCGGGCACGTTCGTGTTGAAAGGGCGATCGGCCAATTGCGTGACCAGCGGCGGGCTATCGATCTCGCCGCACCGGTCGCGCCAGTATTGCGCGTCCGCCGCGTAGGCCGGGGAGGCGAGATAGCGGTGCTCGGATGCGATGGTGTCGAGGAAGAAGCGATCGGTTTCGAACCGATGCGAGGGGTCGTCCTCGAGCACCGCGTAGTTCTTCGCGATTCGTTCGAACAGACGAATCGCCGACCATCCATCGTTCTGCACGTGATGCGTGCGCAATGCGACGAGTGCGCCGTCGGCCGCTTCGAAAGTGGCGACGGCACAAGTCGTATCGGGGATCGTCGCGCATAAACGATAGTGCCAGTCTTGCACGACCTGCCATGCCTCGTCGTCCGCAATGGGGCGCCGCAGTTGAATTCGCTCGTGCAGCGTGACGGGGGCGAAAGTTTCGCGTTGCAGTCCCAACGCGTTCCATTCGAGCCGGAAGGACTGATTTTGCGTGACCAGCGCGAGAGCGGCCTGCGCAAGCCGATCGCGATCGATCGTCGCGGGGCAGCGCATGACGGCGACCGAAGAAAACGCCGTGCCCCGCGGGGCGGCTTGCTCGCGCAACCATAGCGATTGCTGTGAAGCCGATAGCGGATACCATGCGCCCGCGGCCGACGCGGGCCTATCGACGAGACGCCCGACGGCGTCGCCGTGCGGGCCGCGTCGAGCAGCGGACAGGCTTGCCTCCCAGAGCGAATCGAGCGAGCTTTGCGGATGCGTCGAGCCGTGCGCGAGCAGTTCCACATAGAGCGCGGCGATCGCCTCGACACTGGACTCGTCGAATAGGTCCGCGCTATAGATGACGTTGCCGATCAAAGCATCGCCGTGCGTTTCGAAGATGACAGCGAGGTCGGCGCCGCGTGCCACCTCTTCGCGCGCGATCGGCTCGACTGAAAGACCGGCGAACGAAGTACGGGTTTCGGCCATGCCGTGCTGAAGCTGGCAGAACACCTGGAAAATCGGATCGTATGACGACGAGCGAGGCGGATGGACGGCCGCGACGATATCGGCGAACGGCAGCGCGGCGATATCGAGCGCGGATAGCAGCGTATCGGCGGCGGCCTCCCAATGCTCGGCCAGTGCCGCATTCGATCGGACGCGATGTCGAAGGGCGATCGTATTGACGAAGAGGCCGACCATCGATTCCGTGCCGGCCGCATCGCGCCCCTCGGCGACGGTCCCGATCGTGATTTCTCGGCTATGCGCGAGGCGGGCGCAGAGCAGAGCCAGCATCGTCTCGAGCACGATGAAAGGGGTGATGCGATGCGCCGCCGAGGCGCGCCTGATATCGTCGATGAGTCCCGCGGGAAATCTCAACGCAACCCGGCCCGCGTTGCTCGACATGACAGTGGGGCGTGGCCGGTCGGCCGGAAGATCCACGCGGGCAGGGGCGCCGGCGAGCGTCTCTTGCCAGCGGTGCTGTAGGGCGGCGACACGCTGCGCGTCGAGTGCTTGCCGCTGCCAGGCGGCGTAGTCGCGATACTGCAACTCGGGCGGCGCGAGGTTGGGCGCGCGGCGTTCGGCCAGTGCTTCGTAGGCCGATGCGAAGTCGCGCCAGATGAGCGTCCATGATGCCGCATCGACGGCGATGTGATGGACCGCAATGAGGAGGATCGCCCGTGAAGAGCCGTCGGCGAACAGCGTGGCGCGAAAGATCGGTCCGGTAAAGCAGTCGGGCGTCTCGGCCGCCGCGCGTTGTGCCAAGCGCAGTCCCTCGGCATCCGTATCGGTCACTCGCCGGATTTCGAGCTTGAATTGGCCGGGCGCGCCGATGACCGGGCGAACGATGCCCGTGGCGGCGTCGGTCTCGTAATGCGTGCGCAGAATTTCGTGGCGGTCCACCACGGCTCGCAACGATCGATCGATCCACTCGTGATCGGCTACGCCTGATAGCAGGAGCAGGTTCGACGAATTGAGCATCCCGCGCCGCGACGAGGACGCTTCGATCGCGAGCGCGCGGGCTTCCGCGAAGGACAACGGCAACTCGCCGCTCCGATCGACGCGGACGATGCGGTCGAGCGGATCGGCGACGTCGATCGCGGCAATGGCAGCGGTCAGTTGAGCGATCGTCGGGGCCTCGAACACGGTCCGCAGCGCGACGGTCTTGCCCATCATCGCATTGAGCCTGGCAATCATGCGCATGGCGACGATCGAATGCCCGCCCAACTCGAAGAAGTCGTCGTGCCGGCCGATCCGATCGACGTGAAGCAACTCGGCCCATAGTGCGGCTAATGTTTGCTCGATTTCTCCGCGTGGTGCCTCATAGTCTCGGCGAGCGAACGCTTCGTCGGTCGGAGCGGGCAGCGCGCGGCGATCGAGCTTGCCGTTGGCCGTCACCGGTAATGAGGCGAGCCGGACGAAGGCGACCGGCACCATATACTCCGGCAACTTGGATTGAAGATAGGTGCGGAGTTGATGGGTCAGATTCTCCGGTGCCGCGCTCTCTTGTGTCTCATTCGCCGTGATGTAGGCGACGAGGCGCGGCTCGCCGTTGCCGTCTTCTCCGGCAAGGACGACCGCTTCGCGCACCGACTCGTGCTGGGCGAGCTGCGCTTCGATTTCCCCGAGTTCGATACGCAGGCCGCGGATCTTGACCTGATGATCGTTACGGCCGAGAAAGACGATGTTGCCGTCGGGGAGATAGCGGGCGAGATCGCCGGTGCGATACATCCGAGCGTAGGGCTTGCCGGCGGCCGATGCGAACGGGTCGGCTAGGAAGCGCTCGGCCGTGAGTTCGGGCCGATTCAAATAGCCGCGCGCAACGCCCACACCACCGATATAGAGTTCGCCGACCGCGCCGACGGGAACCGGTTCACCGCGCTCGTCGAGCAGATAGATCCGCATGTTGTCGATGGGTTTTCCGATCGGCACGATGTCGGCGTCGAGCGAAGCGGGGCAACTCCAGGCGGCGACGTCGATAGCCGCTTCGGTGGGGCCGTATAGGTTATGCAGATCGGCGCCGGGCAACAGGTTCCGGCATCGGCGCACGGTGGCGGCGGGCAACGCCTCGCCGCTGCAGACGATACGGCGCAGCGACGTGCACTGGGCGGCGCCGGGCGCTTCGAGGAAGCTGCCGAGCATGGAGGGAACGAAGTGCGCGGTGGTGACGCGCTGCTCGGCGATGAGTGAAGCGAGGCGGTCCGCATCTCGATGAATACCGGGCGGGGCGATGCACAGCGTTGCGCCGTTCGCGAGCGTCCAAAAGAATTCCCAGACGGAGACGTCGAAGCTGAACGGCGTCTTTTGCAGCACGACGTCGTCGGCTTGGAGGCGATAGGCGCGTTGCACGACGTCGTCGGCTTGGAGGCGATAGGCGCGTTGCATCCAGACGAGACGATTGACGAGTGCGCGATGCTCGTTTTGCACGCCCTTGGGCATCCCGGTCGAACCGGATGTGTAGATGACGTAAGCCAGGTGCCGTGAGGTCAAGCCTAGGTTTTCGGCAAGGGGATTGCCGACCGGCGCCTCGTGCTCCCCGGTTTCGAACTCGTCGAGGTCGATCATCGGCGGCGACTTGGGCAGCGCCTCCGTCGTTGCGCGAGAAGCGCCATCGACGAGCACCAGCATCGGGTCTGCGTCGCTCAGAATATATGCGAGCCGTGCGCTCGGATAGCTCGGGTCCAGTGGGACATAGGCGCCGCCCGCCTTGAGGGTAGCCAGCAAAGCGACCACCATGGCGATGCCGCGCTCGGCGCACACGGCCACGAGCGAGTCCGGACGCACGCCATGTTCGATCAAGCGATGGGCGAGTCGATTGGCGCGCGCGTTCAGTTGCGCATAGGTCAAACGCCGATCGCCGAATACGACGGCGGTCGCGTGAGGCGTCTCGTCGGCTTGCCGCTCGAACAGGTGATGCATGCACTGCATCGACGGGAATGGGCGATCGGTCGCGTTCCATTCGTCGACGAGGCGATACCGTTCGCTTGCCGGTAACGTGAGGAGCCGATCGACGGGATCGCCGGATGCCTCCTCGAGCGCGGCGCCAATTCGCTCGAGCGCATGTTCCAGGTAGCCGCACAGTTGCGTCGGCGAAGCGGGATCGACCGCCTGTGCGCTGAGGCTCAGCGTATGTCCGTCGTCGTCGATCGACATCGCAAGGGGGTAGTTCGTTCGCTCATATCCGCCGAACCATTGAACGCCCGGTATCGAGCCGGCGACGCGATGCGGCACGGATGAATTGTGCCGATAGTTCAGGATCGCGTTGAACAACGGCGTGCTCGCCCCGGCGGGGCTGCACCGTTGCGCCAGCGCGAGCGAGGCATGCTCGTGCGCCAGCAACTGCGTCAGCCGTTGTTGCGCGGTGCGCGCGGCGTGCTCGACGCTATCCGCGCCGATATCGATGCGCAGCGGGAGGGTGTTGATGTACAAGCCCATCGCGCGCTCGACGTTCGAGCCGGCGGCCATGCGCCCGAACAACACCGTGCCGAACACGACCTTCTTTTCGCCGCTGACGCAGGCCAGTACGGCGGCCCAGCCGAGATGGCAGAGCGCGGCTACGCTGACACCGAGGCGGCGCGCTTGCTTGCGAAGCCGTTCGCAGAGTTCGGCGGGTAATGTACGCCTAGCCTCGATCGTTTGTGTGCCGTCGTAGCGCACGCTCGAGAGCCCGTAGGGCAACGTCGGCGCATCGATATCCGCCAGCATCTGCCGGAAGAATGCTTCGTGAGCGTGCGGCGGCATGCCCAAGCGGGCCTGCGCAACGAGGCCGCGGTAGGGAATGGGTTCGGGCAATTGCGCTTCACGGCCGCCGAGCACGCCTTGCACTTCGGCGTGCATCAATTCGAGCGTGCTGTGATCGCCCACCATGTGATGCAGCAAGACGAGCGCTTGCCAACCGCCCAGAGCCCCGCCATCCGGTGCGAGGACGAAGCGCAGCAACGGTGCGCAAGTCAGGTCCATTCGATAGCGGTTCGCATTGAAGCGTTGCCGCAATTGTTCGCTGACGGGCCCTTCGTTCGAGTCGAAGGACAGCGTCTCGACGGGCAATGGCGCTTTGCGATAGACGATCTGAACGGCTTGCGAGAGTCCATCCCAAGCGAACGCGGTGCGGAGTACGTCATGCCGATCGACCACACGTTGCATCGCCGCGAGATACCGGTCGAGCGTAGCGCGGTCGGCGAAGTGCATCTGTGCGCTGAGCAGATACGGATCCGCGGCTTCACTCATCAGATGGTGAAAGAGGATACCGTCTTGCAGCGGCGCGAGTGCGTAGATGTCCTGAATGTTGTCGATGCCGCCCGGCACGCGCGCGACGATTCGGTCGATTTCCGGCTGCGACAAATCGGCGAGCGGCAACGCGTCGGGCGCGATGACCGACGTGCCAGGCACGATCCGGTTAGGCGGCACGACGATGCCCGGCTCGTGGGTGCGTTCGTCTTGTAGCGACGCGGCCAGCTCGGCCGGCGTGGGATGCTGGAACAATGCGCGGCTGGCGATGGCCCAGCCTTGCCGGCGCAGCCGTTCGATTGCCTGGATGGCCAGCAGCGAGTGACCGCCGAGCGTGAAGAAGTTGTCATGGCGGCCGATACGATCGACGTTGAGCAAGTCGCTCCAAATCGCCGCGATCAAGCGTTCGGTTTCAGTTTCCGGCGTGTCGTCGCCGTGGTGCACGAACGCATGCTCGGATGGGGCGGGCAGGGCGTTTCGATCGAGTTTTCCGTTGGGCGTCAACGGTAATGCCTCGAGCGGCACGAACGCCGCGGGCAGCATGTACTCGGGCAGCCGTGTTTGGAGGTGCGCGCGAAGTACGCCGGCGAGCCCGGACACGTGAGTGCCGGTCGGCCGCGCAACGACGTAAGCGACCAAACGTGTCTCACCGCGCGCGTCACGGACCGCGGCCACGGCTGCCTCGCGGACGCTCGCGTGGCTGAGCAATTGCGTTTCGATTTCGCCGGGTTCGATCCGAAAGCCGCGGATTTTCAGTTGTTGATCGTTACGGCCGAGGAAGACGATGCGGCCGTCGGGCAGATAGCGGCCTAGGTCGCCCGTGCGGTACATGCGGGCATGGGGCTTGCCCGCGGCGCGCGCGAACGGGTCGGGAAGGAAGCGTTGGGCGTCGTCTTCGGGCCTGTTCAGATAGCCGCGTGCGACGCCGGCTCCGCCAATGTAGATCTCTCCGGTTGCCCCCGGCGGCACCGGCTCGCCGTGCGCATCGAGCAGATAGATGCGCGCGTTATCGATCGGCCGGCCGATCGTATGAACGGTTTCTTCCGCAAGGATGGGGCCGTATGTCGCCACGACGGTCGCTTCGGTGGGACCGTAGTTGTTGATCAACTGCACGGACGCGGGCAGCGGCGCGGGGAGGGCCGTGAATCGATCGCCGCCGATGAGCAGGCGCCGCAGCCCGGCGGGTAAGCCCGCTTGGATCGCAAGCAAGGCGAGCGGCGTGACGAGAAAAGCGCAATCGATACGTTGGCTACGCCACCACTCGAGCATGGCGGTCGTATCGCCGGCGATATCGGCCGGCGGTAGCAGCAGTGTCGCGCCGCAACTCAGGGCAGGCCATATTTCCCAGGCGGTGGCGTCGAACGCGATCCCCGCGGTGCTCGTCGTTCTGCTGCCCGGTTGCAGCTCGAAGCGGCGCACGTGCCAGGCGATGAGGTTGTCCAGTTGCCGATGCTCGACCATGACGCCCTTGGGTGTGCCGGTCGAACCTGAGGTGTAGATCACGTACGCGAGGTGATTCGAGGTCAGCCCGATCGGCTTGGGCGACGGATTGGCCATCGAAGCCCGGCCCCACGCCGGCTCGGTTGCATCGAGTTCGATGATGGGGGCGCTGGTTCCAAGCAGCTCGGACACCGTCCGCCGGTGGGCTCGATCGACGAGCGTGGCCAGCGGTGCGGCGTCGTTCAGGATATGGGCGATCCGCGCCGCGGGATAGCCGGGGTCGATCGGCACATAGGCACCGCCCGCTTTGAGGACGGCCAGCAATCCGATGATGAGATCGACGCCGCGAGATGCGCATAACGCGACGCGGGTATCGGGACGCACCCCAAGTTCGATCAGATAGTGAGCGAGGCGATTGGCGCGCGCATTCAGTTCCGCATACGTCACGCGTTGATCGCCGCATTCCACCGCGGTGGCATCCGGCGTACGTTCGACTTGCCGCTCGAACTGCTCGTGCACGCACAGATGAGCGGGATACTCGGCGTCGGTCGCATTGAACTCCTCGAGTAAGCGCTTGCGCTCGACCGTATCGAGCAGCGTCATGCGCCCGATGGGCCGGCATGGATCAGCCAGCGCTTCCTCGATAAACCGCACTATTCGCCGGGCGTGGGCGGATACAGTCGGCTCATCGTGCAAGCGCGCATTGCCGTCGACGTGCAGTTCGAACGATGCCGTTCCGGGCTGCCCGATCACCGTAACCGCGAAGTCGTTCACCATGCCGTTCGACAGCGAATGCAGCGTGGCTTCGCCGCCGCCGAAACGGAACGAATTGTCGAAAGCGATGATATTGATGCGCGGGCCGAAGATCGGCGCGCGCGATGCGCCGGTCATCTGCCGGATGTCCTTGATCCGATACTGCTGGTGCTTCAAATGTTTGAAGATATCGGCGGCGACTCGCTCCGATAGCTCGACGAGATTGTCCTCGGCACGCATCGGGATGTGCAGCGGCAGCACGTTCGCGAAAGAGCCGGGGGTATCGCGCGTCTCCTTGGAGCGAGCGGCGACGGGGAAATCGAAGACGCTCGCGCGTCCGCCCGTATAGCGGAACAGATAGGCGGCGATGATCGCCGTGAGTACCTGCGGCCATTTGCCGATCCGCTCCTCGGCGCGCAGCAGTTCCTCGGCCAGCGGACCGGGGATGTGAATCGAGCTGCGCACGAACGCTCCGGTCGAATCGGGCGGTCCGCCGTTAATCGTCGCCGGCTCGGGCAGCGTTGCCGCGTATTCGCGCCAATAGGCTTGATCGGACGCGTAGCGTGGCGACGTGCGATATCGATCGTCGCTATCCAAGACGGTTTCGACGGGCGCGAAACCGCAGAGCGGAACCGGGCGCACCTCGATCAGCGCGTTGTAAACCGCTTCGACGCGCCGGGTCGCGAGCGTCACGCTCATTCCGTCCATGACGATGTGGTGATAGCGCTGATACCAGACGTAGTGCCGTTCACCGAGCTTGAAGAGCCGATGCACCATCAGCGGACCGGCGACGAGATCGAACACGTTCGCCGCCAAGGCCTGCATCGCCGATAGGGCCGCCGCGAACGGATCGGCCGCGGCGGACAGATCGATATGTTCGAACGGAAGTTCGGGCGGCACGCCGCGCCACTGTGCCGGCGCGGATTCACGATCGATAAAACGAAAATGGAGAATCTCGGCTTCCGCTACAAAATATCGTAGTGAGCGTTCGAATACGGCTGGATCGATCTGTCCATGAATGACCGTATATCCGCCGCTGTCATAAAAAGGATTATTCGGGTCTATTTTTTGCGAAAACCACATTTCCAATTGCGACGCGGTGAGATCAAGCAACCGGACAGTCTTGGATTCGCTCACGGCGATAGGCCTCGACGAGAATGATGATTCCCCGCATTCGCTGTCCGGGGGGGCCGCGCAGGCAACGGCTGTCCCGCAGACGCCCATGAGGGGCCTGTTCGTTACGATAGGGTTACGGCGAAATTCAACGAATGTGTCGATACGAACGTTCCGCGCGGGGGAAGCGATCGACGCGATACGGGTACTAAACTAGCAAACGTTTTACTGTTTAGCAAAGGCTGTTTTGGGTGCCGGATGGCGAGCGGAACGAAGAATTCCGTTTTACGAAATCACTGATGAAAAGCGATTTATATGAAAATGAACGTTTGGAATGCCGCGCGGGTATTGACGAAAGGGTCTTAAAACCGCGGAGTTTCGCGTTCCTATCGAATCCAAGCAAAAAGGCCCACCGCATCGCGGCGCGCCTTTTACATTCGCGAGAGGAACGCGAAAGCACGAGTTGAACGCTCCCGGGGAAGCGCAAACGCGGGTTCGCGCTTTCTCTATGCGTTGCGCATGTTAGCCGCGAGTGTTTCAGGCGGCTTTCAGCTTGAACACCTCGACCGCCCTGCGCAACGATTCGGCCTGTTCGGCCATTGACTGTGCCGCGGCAGAGGCTTGTTCGACGAGCGCGGCGTTTTGCTGCGTGACTTCGTCCATTTGCGTCACCGCGATATTGATCTGTTCGATGCCGGTGGTTTGCTCGTTGCAGGCGGACGAGATATCCGACACGATCGCCGTCACCTTCTCCACCGATTCGACGATGTCGCCGATGACGCCGCCCGCGCCGCGCACGATCTGTGCCCCCGTGTCCACGCTGCCGGTCGATTCGTCGATCAGCGTCTTGATCTCGCGCGCCGCGTTGGCGCTGCGTTGCGCGAGCGTGCGGACCTCGCCGGCGACGACCGCGAAGCCTCGGCCTTGCTCGCCGGCGCGAGCCGCCTCGACGGCCGCATTGAGTGCGAGGATATTGGTTTGAAACGCGATTCCTTCGATCACGCCGATGATCTCCCCCATCTTCGAGGAGCTTGCGGAAATGTCGGCCATCGTATCGACGATCCGCCCCATCGCGTCGCCGCCTTGATGCGCGATCAGCGACGCTTTCTCGGCGAGCGAAGTGGCATCGTTGGCGTTGGCGGAGGTGCGCCGCACCGTTCCCGTGAGCTCTTCCATGCTAGTGGCCGTCTCTTGCAGGGACGCCGCCTGTTCTTCTGTGCGCTGGGATAGGTTCAGGTTGCCCGCGGCGATCTGCGAGCTTGCCGCGGCTACGCCCTCGGCATTGCGCCGCACGCTGCTGACGACGCTCGAGAGGTTCGCTTGCATTTCGTGCAGCGCGGCGAGCAATTCGCCGATCTCATCGGAGCCTTCGGCGTGGATCGGCGAGGAGAGGTCGCCGGTGGCGACGGTGCGGGCTACCCCGACCGCGCGATTGAGCGGATGAGTGATCGTGCGGCTGAACTTGATCGCGCCGGCGAGGCCGACGGCCAGCGCCACGAGCATCAACGCGGTGCTGATCATCGATGCGCGGTGCGCATGGATCGCCGCTTGCGCCGATGCGTCGGCGCTCATTGCCGCGATTTCGTGCGCGGCTTGCGCAAGCAAGGTCGATGGCTGCCGATCGACGCCAGCCACCTCGTGGTCGCCGGCCGTCGGGTCGAATTGAGCGGCCTTGAAGGCGTCGAGCCCTTTGCGATAGCCCTGGCCCATCGTTTCATGGGCGCTCAAAAATTGCTGAACGAGGTCGCGTGCGCTGCCTTGAGGAAGTTTGGCGAGCAAGTCCTTGCATTGTTCATCGACCGTGCGCTCGTCGTTTTGGAACGCTTCCCAGCCGTGCGAGAGCTTTTCTGGATCCTTCCCGCGCAGCAAGATGTCCTTCCATTCCTGCACTTGCATCTTGAAGTTGAAGAGCGCGCTGGAGATTTCACGCTCGTTGGCAACCTGGCCCTGTATGACCGATTGGTACTCGTTGATCGATTGATTAAGCGCGTAGAGGCCGTAGGCGGCGCTTGCGAACATCATCAGCAAAAATGCGGCGAAGGCGAGGGGTAACTTCAGAGAGAGCTTCATGGTGCACTTCTTCAAGATTAATGGCTGCGCCGGCCGGCCGGGGGACGAAAAGGCGTGGCGGTCGGATCGATCCGTCCCTTGTCGTGTCGGCGCCGAGCGAAAGCTGGCGTTGCCTATCTGTTGACGGCGGTGCGGGCCGTTACTTTAGGGCTCGTTATGGTTTTTCTTATTTTTGGCAATTGGTTCGTTCTACTAATGATACGTGGCGCGCCCATACAGGGTCGGAATAACGGCTGTGATAGTAAGACTAAAGATGCAAAACCAGGCCATGGCGTAGAGGTAAATCCAAAGCATCGCGTCGCTGCGCCCGAGCGCGTTGATCATCGTGTTGCAGCGACTCACGAGTTCCGGCACGCCTATGACGGAAGCGGTCGACGAGGCCATGACGATCACGACGAAGTAGTTCGCCAGATGAGAGACGAACAGGCGCGCGCCGCGTGTCGAACCCGCGCGCCATTCGCCCAGCGGATGCAGTAAATTGTCCGACGTAAATCCGGCCACTGCGAGCGCTAGCGCAAGGGCTGCCTTAAGCCACGCAGGGATTGGTAGGATGAGATGAACGAACGGTAAGGGGACACCGTTCGGCAACATGAATATTAAGTAGTACTGAAAGACAAACGTCGGAACATTGCGCGACACGCCGGTGAGCCATTGACCGCCCCAGGCGCAAACGCGGCACGACGATAGGCGCAGCAACGCGAGTGCGAACCCAAGCGCGAGTCCGCTGACCAAGGCCACACAGGAAATGACGATGTTCCAGGCGAAACCGCCCGCCAGGTACGGCGTCCACGCGGCGAGCGCTCCAACGTTGGACTCAACCGGCGACATGCCGCCCCCTCGTAGCGATCGAACGCAGCAGACTCAGTACGAGCCAAACGAGGCCGGCAAAAACGATCATCAGCGTATTCATCATCGTCGCCACGTTGCCGTGTTCCGCGATGATCGAGGTCGAAACCGACAACAATTCCGGTACGGCCACGGCGCTTGCCATCATGGTTGCCTTGGTGACGTTGACGAGGAACGCCGTAACCGATGGAAGCGAGCGCCGCAGCAGCCGGCCGAGCGTGGCCGGCCCGATGCGCAATCCCGGTTCGTGCGCGCGCTCATGGCGCGCGGCGTCTTCGAGCGTCCTCATGATCCCGGCGCCCGTATAGGCGCTGAGGGAGGCGACGACGATCCAAAACGCGCTCGGATGAAGGTGCCAGCGCGCGGCCAAGAGCGAGCCGACGCCGAAGGTCAGGACATAGATCTGTAGCAACGGCGGTGTGGTACGCGCGAGCAGCGCGAGCGTACGCAACACGGCGCCTGCCATCGGAATGGGCGCGGCGGCGAGCAGGGTCCAGACGAGGGCGCAAGCGAGGGCGCCGGCGACGCACGAAATGGTCAACCCCAACGTCAACGCGAGCGCATGCAGGAATTGCCGCCGCTCGTAATCGTCGTAGACGTACGTTAGATCGATACCCGTGCGTTCCGCAAAGGCCAAACCCCATCGGCGCAACCCGGTGACGTCGGTCGACGTGACGAACGCCGGGTTGCGGCAGGCGACCGGCCATCGTCCGTCCGCCGCGCGTGTGCAGACATAACGGCCCGCCTCGTCGCGCGCGGTCCATAACCGATGCATGTCGGCTAAAAACGGCGACGGCGGGAGCTTCCACTTGCGTTCCAATTCGAGTAAGAACCCTTGGCGGTGCCAATCGGCCACGGTATCGCCGATGAACCGATCCAGCGCCGTTCCTCGTTCTCTTCGCGCGATGGCGATGGCCCACGGGGTGGATAGCTGAGGCGGTAGCGCGAGGCGGTAGTCCCGCCACGCGGGCAAATGTAAATCGCCCTCGATCGCGGTGTTGTCGAACAGCCATCCGGCGCAACGGCCGTCGCGCACCGCCAGCTTCGCATCGCGCCCGTTCGCGTAGACCTCGAGATCGAGCAAATAGCGCTTGGCGATCTCGTGATTGAAATAGCTGCCTTGCGTGGCGCAAATCGTGGCTCCGCGAACGTCGGCCCACGTCTTGATCGTCGAGTCCGCTCGCGTCATCAGCGCCGCGCCGGAGGCATAGTAGTCGGGTTCGATCAAGGTCGCGATGTTGCGCCGTTCGGCCGTGTCGCCCAGCGTGGCGATCGTCACGTCGGCGCGGCCCTCGTCGAGCACTTGAAGCCGGTTGGTCGCGCTTACCGAGATCGTGCTCAGGCTTACGTCTAGGCGGCGCGCGAGGTCGGCCGCCAGATCGACCTCGAACCCTTGGTGGCCGGTGTCGCCTCCGAGCATGCCGAAAGGCGGATAGTCTGTTTTTACCCCGACGACTAGAACGCCGCTCGCGCGGATTTCGCCGAGGCGATCCGATCCGTGCGCCCATGCCGCCGTACCGGGAAGCACGCATGCGGCGACGATCGGCGCGGCGATTCGTGCTCGGGCGCGCGGCGTCATACCGGCACCGCGAGCACGCGGATGCCATAGCCGAGCGCGGGCGGCAATAGGCGCGCGGCCAGCCGATCAAGGCCCGACAACGCGCGCGATTGCGCGACCCACCATTCCGGCAATAGGCTTTCGGCCTCGCACGCTTGGACCGCGAAACCCGCGGCGGCGAGTTCTCCGGATAACCGTTTCGGAGAGTACAAGTGGTAAAAGAAGGTGAGCGGCTGCCCGCCGACATGGCGCGTGAAATAGATGTTGCCGTGCTCGCTGAGCGGCGGTAACGCAACCTGCATGCGTCGCGCGAGCGACCATTTCAGCAATTCCCGCGGCCGGCGGCGCAGGACCGAAGGCACAGAGACGATTAGGCGGCCGTTCGCGCCGATCAAACCTCGCATCCGCTTGAGCGCCGCGATACGCGTGGCGCGATCGCCCAAATGCGAGAGCACGCCGAAGAGCATGAGGATCATGTCATAGCGCGGCGAGCGACCGAGGCGCGACCAGTTGCCGTGGACGAGCCGCACGCGCGGGCCGAACGGCGTACGACTCAGTTGATCCTCGAATTGGGCCAACGAAGCGGCGGAGATGTCGTAGGCGGTGATATCCGCGTGGCAGCGCTCGAGTAGCGCGAGCGCATATCGCCCGTTGCCGCAGCCGAAGTCCAAGATTCGCTCGGCATCGGCTGCGCCGTTTCGCAGCAAATAATCGAGCGTCGAAGGATTGGGCCGAGGATAGCGGGCGCTATATCCGTCGTTCCGGACATAGCGATCGTAGGTGTCCGCCATTGCGTCGGCGATCAGGTTGGGCTTCACGTCGTCGGTCCCCCGTTGAACGATTGCATTGGCCTGCGCGTTTAATGCCCGATGGCCCTGCGTAGCTCGGCGGCGATGCGGGCCGCGCCTCGCGCCTCGGGAGCCAGATGGGCCGCGAGCTTGCGAGCCAGCGAGAGCGCCGCTTTGGACGGGGCCGTCCCCCGGCGTTGGCGCCGCTTGATCCACCAAAGCGCGGCGTGGGCGAGCGTCATCTGCAACAGCGTGCGCACGCGTTCCATCTCGTAGACGACATTCAAGGCGCTCATCGCGACCCATAGCGCAAGTAATGGCGTCAAATAGCTGTCGACCACGCTGGCGGCGGCCATCGGCAGATGTGCATAGATCCAAGGCGTGCCGTCTCGATAGAACTCGTCCACGAGGCGATCCGGTTGCGACGCATCGCCCGTATAGCGCGGGAACGCGCCGGCGTCGTTGACATAGGTGCGACGGCGATGGACGTCGCGCATGGCTTCGAGAACCGCGTAGGCGGTGGCGGGCGCGATGTCGCGCCGGGCGACGACGGAAATTTTCGCCGCAAGCAGCCTCGTGTCGGTCGGCGGGATGTTGCGCGAGAGGTCGTAAATGCCGGCGGGCAACGTCACTTCGTCGAGGTAGGGTAACTTGGCGGCCAACGCGCGCTGCTGCGTGACCTCGATCATGACGAGGTCGGGATTTTTGGCCAGGTCCGCCACGAGATCGCTGTCGGCCGCTAGGATGAAGATCCCCGCGTCGAACGCGCCCTGCTTCAAGCGGGTCGCGGCGCTTTGCAGCGGAACGAACGCGATGCGCGTGTTGGCTTCGGCGATCGCGCTCGACGAAAATACGCGCAGCATCGTTTCGCTCGTTACGCTGCTGCGCGGCGGCAGCACGAGCGAGAGCCCTCGTAGATCGGAGAACGACCGGATAGGATGGGCCGCAGCGGTGCGACGATTCTCGAAAATGAAGATGGGTTGAAGTTGAACGTCGCCGAGCGACATGAGTTTTGCGTTGTCCGCGCCGCCGTGGTTCTCGGCGGCGAAACCGAGGTCTAGATGCGCCCGATCGTCGGCGACGCGCGCCTCGATCTCACTCGTGTTTTGAAACGGAACGATCTCGACGCGATAGCCCTTGCGCTCGATAAGCGCCTTATACGCTTGCGCCGTTTCATAAAAACTGCCGCCGATGGGGCCCGCGGCAATGCGAATCCGCGGCGATGGCTGCGCATGGATAGCCGCATAGAGAAGCACGCCGAGTGCGCCTATGGCGAGCGATACCCGCGTGTGTTTCGGTTTGATCCAATTGAGTCGCCTATCCATGATTCGAACGAGCGCGCTTTCGCGGCGATGGCTCGTTGATCTCCCAGTGGTCGGGTTGCGCGGGCGGCGATGCGGCCGTGCCGTTGACGGATCGGCCGCTCGCCTGGGGTGGAATGGATTTTCCGAGCCAAGACGGCGCTTGACCATGATGCGGAGGTCGTGGGACTGCCTGCCCGGGAGCTCTGGCTACCCGCTATCGACCAGTCCAATGTTCCAAAATCGGAATTAAGGTAACAATGTAAGCATTTTGAAATTATTGACCCGGAAAGAAATTCCTATACAGATGGGTCTGGTTTGAATCCAATGAGGCGAGTGAATGGGAGGCTATCGATTTCCTCGGGTCGCTCAATTAGAATTCAATCCTCATGAATTTCCCGCGGTCTGCGTATAAATAAGGAGTGCCGACATGAAGTTCGGCCCGCTTTTCGACGCGCTGTTTTATGGCAATGCGCAAAACAATCGGTTAATCAAGCTCGATACGCCATTGGGCGAGGACTGGCTCGTCCCGCTTCAGGCGAAGGGCACGTCTAGGCTTGGACGCAATTACGAGTTCGTCGTCGATGCCGCCTCGGCCCGGGGTGACCGCATCGACTTGAAGACGCTCATCGGCCAGGCGGTGACGCTTTGGCTGCAGCAAACGGACGGGACCTATCTGCCGCACCACGGTTATGTGCAGACGTTCAGCCGCTTGGGAAGCGACGGTGCGCTCACTTACTACCAATTGAGTTTCTCGTCGTGGATGTGCTTTTTGCCGCTGCGCCGGGACATGCGCGATTGGCAAGAGCAGCCGGGCGAGCAGATCGTCGCCGACGTGTTCGATCAGCACCCGCAGGCGCAGGGCGCCTATCGCTTCGATTTGCGTCAAGCGATGCCGCGCTACTCGAATCGCGTGCAGTGGGAAGACGATTGGAACTTCGTTCATCGCAGCTTGGAGGAAGCGGGGGTATTCGGCCGTTTCGAGCAGGCGCAGGACGGGACGTCGCATACGCTCGTGCTGATGGACGATCTGTATTTCGTGCCCGAACTCGCACAAAAGACCGTGCGCTTCGTGCGTACCGGCTTGCGTGAGGAAGTGGATGGCTTCACGCAATGGAAGGAACGCCAGCAGATTCAAAGCGCGAAACTGACGACGCGCACGTTCGACTACAAGCGGCCCGATTTGCCCAAGCAAGTGGACGGCGCCGTCAGCACGCGTGACGAGGTACCCGCGCAAGGCGAGGTGTACGACTACACGGGGGCCTATACGTGGGGCGTTCGCGACCATGGCGAACATCAATCGACGGTGCGCGTCGAGTCGTGGGAATCGCAGATGAAGCGTTTTCAAGGAATCGGCAGTTGCCGCTCCTTGATGCCGGGATATTGGTTCACGCTCACGGGACATCCCGTGCACGACAAGGAATCCGAGCAAGACCGGCAATTCGCGATTCTGGCCACGACGTGGACGATCCGGAACAACCTGCCGGGGATGGACGATATCGCCGATTTTCCGGAGAGCTTGCGCGCGGACGTCGAGCAAGCGGCCGGTAGCGAAGCGGGCGGCGTGACGGTTCGCCATCCCGACGGCAGCGAAGGATTCTTTCAAGTCGAGATCGAAGCGCAGCGGCGCCGTACGCCGTTTCGCAGCCCGCTCGAGCATCGCAAGCCCGTTATGCAATTGCAAAACGCGATCGTGGCCGGGCCTGATAGCGAGGAGATCTACACCGATTCGCTCAATCGCGTGAAGGTGTGGTTCCCCTGGAATCGGCGCAACGAAGGCGACGAGCGCGCGTCCGTGTGGGTGCGTGCGGCTTTTCCCGATGCGGGTTCGAAGCGCGGCGGACATTTTCCGCTGCGCAAGGGCGACGAGGTGCTCGTCGGCTTCATGGGCGGCGATTGCGATCGGCCGGTCATCTTGGGCCGGATGCATGGCGGCTCCACGCCGCCGGTTTGGCATACGAACGGGTTGTTATCGGGGATCCGATCGAAAGAGTACGGCGGCCGCGGATTCAACCAACTCGTGATGGACGACTCGACGGGGCAAAACCGCGTTCATTTGTATTCGACGAGCGCGGACTCGCATCTGCATCTCGGCTACCTCGTCGATCACACGGGCAATACGCGCGGGGCGTACTTGGGTAGCGGCTTCGATTTGAAGTCGAATGCCTATGGCGCGATCCGTGCCGAGCAGGGGCTGTACGTATCGAGCCATCCGGCGTCCGCTAAGCAGCCGATGGACGTGCGGCCGGCCAGCGCGCAGCTCGTCAATGCCGAAAGCGTGGTCGAAGCGCTTTCCGATGCGAGTGCGAAGCATCAAGCGGAAACCTTGAAAGAGGGCTATGACGCGCTCAAGGCGTTTACCGATGCGACGCAAAAGAGCGTGGCGGGGGCGGCATCCGATAACGGCAGGACGGCCGGTGGCGGCACGGGCAACGCGAACGGGTTCGCGGACCCGATCATGCTGATGGCGAGTCCGGCCGGTATCGCGCTTTCGACGCAGCAATCGACCACGGTCTCGGCCGATCGGCATGTCAACGTCGTGAGCGGCGGCAGCACGCATATTGCCAGCGGTAAGTCGCTGATCGCTTCGATCGGGGAGAAGCTCAGCTTGTTCGTGCAAAACGCGGGGATGAAGTTGTTTGCGGCCAAGGGGAAGATCGAGATCCAGGCACAGTCGGATGCAATCGAACTGACGGCGCAGAAAGGTGTCAAGCTGATCTCCGCGACCGATGCGATCACAGCCGCGGCCAAGAAGGAGATTTTGCTGACGAGCGGCGGCGCTTACATCCGTATCGCTGACGGCAATATCCAAATCCATGCACCGGGGAAGGTCGATGTGAAGGGGGCCGCGCACAATTTCTCTGGGCCAACTCGCCTTGATCCGGCCTTTCCATCATGGGTTGCTGCGGACGGCAAGCCAAAGCGCTCGACATCGTTTTCCGGTTAAGCGGTTGATAAAGGCCACGGTATTCTGCGGACACGCAGTGCACTGACCAGAACAATCAGGAACATATAGCATGGCAGCCGACAATGGCGATACGTTGAGCCCAGTTTCGCAATGGGCCTATCCTTTTCCGCAGACAGGTACCACTGGGACAGTGGACCCGGACGCTTATTTGGCCGCGTTCCAGGCGAGCGATGGCCCTTTCCCCTTGGGCTTGAACGGTCTATGGCATGGCGGGATTCACCTCGATCAGGCTGGCGCGTCGCCTTCCGAAGGCGATAGCGCGATGGACCGTAGCGGCGGCGTTCGCTGCATCGCTGATGGTGTGGTCGTGGCGTATCGGCTCGATAGCGACTACCAGCATTTGACGTATCCAGACAATTCGAAGGCGCTGTATTCGCGAAGCTTCACTTTGGTCAAGCACAAGTTGACCTTGCCCGCAGCGCCGGCCAATACA
Organism: Trinickia diaoshuihuensis; assembly: GCF_003390925.1. Taxonomy (GTDB): domain Bacteria; phylum Pseudomonadota; class Gammaproteobacteria; order Burkholderiales; family Burkholderiaceae; genus Trinickia; species Trinickia diaoshuihuensis. The sequence continues at coordinate 47,235 of NZ_QUBS01000026.1, forward strand.
TCGAATCCGCCCAATACGCCTAGCAACGCGCCGCACCCGCCGACGACGGCGCCTGCCAACAACGAGCCGAACAAACTAAGTCAAGACCCGGCGGATTCGCTGGTCTTCTTCAGCCTGTATATGCATTTGGCGCCCTGCAAGGTGTACAAGCATTCGGAACAGGACAAGAACAAGAAGGCATGGCCCAGCTACTACAATGCCGAGGCGATCTATACGGTCAACGATAGCCGCGCGACCGATAAGCAGGACCATGTCGTGACCGGAGAGGCCGTCAAAGGCTCGCATGTACACCGCGATAGCCATAACCGCGCTGGTGAGAGCGTCGGCATTCTGCGGTCGGGCAGCAAAATCAAGGTTCAACGTTCGGCACATGCGCCGAAGAACTGGGGGCGCATCCAGAGCATCCTCTCGGGGGAGATCGTTCCGCTTGAGCCCGGGAAATCTGTGCCGCCGGATGCTGCGAATGGTTGGGTGTATCTTCCCTGGCTGGACGGCGAGATCAATCCGGCAGCGCTCGACAGCATTTACGTACTCCCCAAGCCTGTTCGCATCAGTGCGGGCGAGGTGATCGGCTATCTGGGTGAGTATCAAAATGCCGAACACGCATCAACGTTGCCGCCCAGTCCGCAACGAGCCTTGCTGCATGTCGAGGTGTTTGCGGGTGATGACTTGCAGGCTTTCCTCGCACGCAGCCGAGCGCGTGCCGAGCAACTGACGCAAGAGCCGAAGACGCAATTGGTGCTGTCGAAAGGTGCCCATCTATACAGCTATAAAACCGACGGCGATTTGACGCTTCCCGCGAATACGGCCGTGACTGTTGCCAACGACGCGCCGCACACGGGCATGTGGACCAAAGTACAGGTCAAAGCGGCAGGGTCGACCAACGCGACGCATTACTGGATCTTGCGTAGCGATTTGAAGAGCCCTAACGCGCGGCGCGCGTGGAATTCCTTTCCTTTGTCTTTGTCGGGCGCGCCGACCGGAACGAATGACTACACTCGTATCGTCAACGTCTCCGGCTTGACAGGGCACGCAGACGACCAGAAACATACTTGGTACGAAGTCGATGCGGGCGATGCCGGTATGAACACGGTCACGGGCTTCGTCTGTGCATCCGGCCAACCAAATGTGTCGCTTCAGAACAAGTGGGCGTGGGCCGGTTTTGAGCTGTTGTCGTCGAGTCTGACGACGGCTGAACAATACAAGCGGCATCTCTACCTGAAAGGCGGAAGTGCAACGGACAACGAAAAGGCCGCTTTTGAAGCCAGTTTCAACGCCGCAAAGAGCGACACGTTGATTGCCAAGCTGGATGAAATTGTGACGCCAAAAGACCAGCGGCAAGGCCGGGTTAGCGGACACGAGCTGCTCGCGGCGTTGAGACAGAAATGGTGTGCAAACCGCATCGACCATCTCGTGGTGAAATACGAGAGCGAGTGGGGCGGGCAGATGAGCAAGTGGGATGCCCTCGATCCCTTCATGCATGATGGTCTACCGTACTGGAAGGCAGAGAAAGAGCGCATCAAGCTCTTGCAAATGTGGGATCCGTGTGTAGGTGCATTGCAGCCGGTGTCGACGCCGAGCGTCTATCACTTTCATCCGGTCGGGATCGTGGGGAATTTCCATTGCGATGGTTTCCAGTTTACGGTGGCCATGTTGCAGCATATCTTCCCAAGTGCAAGTAGTGTTACGTTGCAAGCCGTCGTAGCAGAATTGAATGCAAATATCCATTTGTTCAAACTCGACGAGCCGCTCAGGCGCGAGCACTTCCTTGCCCAGATCCGGCGAGAGGCTGGGGCATCGCTCGCCGTCCACGATGGCGAAAGTCTCAATTACCCGCCGGATCGATTGAGAGCGAAATTCTCATATTTCCGAGAGCACGCCGACGAATCCGAGCTCTATGGCCGTACATCCCAGCATCCCGCCGATGAGCAGGCAATCGCCAACCGCGCGTATGCGAATAGAAATGGTAATGGAGATATCAAAAGCGGAGATGGATGGAAATACCGGGGGAGAGGGTTGATTCAGATTACCGGACGAACCCAATATCAACGCTTTACCGAATGGCATCAGCGGAATTCCAGCGGTTGGCCCAGTGAGGCAAACCTTGATTTTCTCGTCGACTATGAGTTAGTCGGTGAGGTCAAGTACGCGGTAAGATCGGCCGCCGCTTATTGGATCAACAACAGAATGTACGAAACAGCGGATCATGGCGCCACTGAAGGCGATGTTGATAATATTACCCGGGCGATCAATCCCGGGCTGTTTAGTCATAAACCTGGTCATCCCATCAGTCAAGAAAATATGAATGATATCGTTGACCGAAGAAATAATTTTGCTTCAATTCATAATTGGGGAGGTCTTAAGTGATGCGTATAACAGGGATTTTTCTGCTTGCTTTTTTGTCGCTCATCAAATATGACCCGGTAGATGCGCAGACCCTATCGCCGCAGGGGGAGCAGACGCTTTGCGATGATTCCGAGGAGATCTATTTCAGTTGTCCTTTGGACAACGGAAAGATCGTTTCCGTATGCGCGCGGAAGAACAATACTCCCAACCAGGGTTATGTGCAGTACCGCTATGGTACGAAGGACGATGCTTTTGCATTTCCCGATAAAAATGTTCCGCCGGCCAAGACGGTCAAGATCACGGATGTCTCCGAAGGCAGCATTCGTGGGCTGCATTTGAAGTTCTCAAAGGGGCCTTACACGTACGTCGTGTCGTCGGTTTCGCCAGGTGAAGTCTACGTTTCAAAAAATGGGAAGATCATATTTGACAAGCAGTGTAACGCTTCAATATATAAAAATTTTTCGAATAAGATTTTCGATGGGGTCAATGAGGCTCCCGTATCGAAGATTGATATCCACTGATGTTCGCAAACGCATTCATGGGAACCGTTCCTTTTCGTCTCGAACAGGCCAACGACCAGACGACGTTCCGGGCGGTGCCGGCTGTAACGAAGGCGTTTTGGGATGGCTACGATGTCGTACTTAACGGGAAGCGTGTGACGTTTCCCTACAAAGGCTACGTCAATCCGTGCGCGGTTGGCGGAGCTCGGTCTGTGATCTGGCTAATCGCTTTGAGCCTTATCGGGATGTCGGTTGCGTCGGGCCGATATCATCGCCTCGTGAATGAGCCCCAGAAATGCTGCCCCGGTGGGTGTGCGGTGTATAAATCTTTGTGGCTCATGCTAGGGTTCTGCCTGTTCGCGTATGAAACGGCTCATGCGACCGAACCCGCTGCGTCGGCTTGCGCGAACGGCGAATGTGTCGTTTTTGTGAACGACAAACCTCCTGCGGCGGAGGCTCTATGTGACGGTGTGGCTGTAACGATCAGATGGACCGTTGGTGGGAATGTCTTTTTGACAACATGCGAGGATGCTGGAACGGTAGAGCAAAATACGAATTTTCTTTCGGATGCCGCTGGTAACCACGCAATCAAGCTTGTTTACGGTCGCCCAGTATTGAAGCAATTTGTGCGGCAGCACCCAGGAGGGCCAGTGCCGGACAAATTTGCACCACGCCCGTATTGCACGCCGCCGTTGTTGCAGAAGGTTGCGACTAGTGCGTTTATATTGTTGGATAAGCGACCGGCAAGTACCGAAAATGGTTATTGCTTCGAACCAACTTATGTGCATTACGATAAAGGGCAGGTCACTATCGACACCGCGAAAGCACGAATCGCCGTGTCGAATAAAGATTATTATGGTGAGCCACCAACGGCGCAGCAACAGTCCAATCTCGCGGCGTTGATTCATCAATATGGACCGAAATCGGCCGGCGACTCAACGCCGACGAATATTGATGCAGAGTCGACATGGACGGTGACGGTTGACCGATCATGGCTTTACGAAAGACCGTCGGTGGGAAGTAATCGGCACGGGTATCTGATCCATGGCGATCATGTTGCCGTGATCGAGCAAGAGAATCCAGACTGGGTAAAAATTCGCTATGTGCATGACGGACATGCGCCGATCGAAGCTTGGCTCAAGCGACAGGACATTACCCGCTAGCAGGCTCCCGTTAAACCACTAAGCTCTACTGGTACGGCCCGGCGGACCGATATCATCGTCCGGAGCAAACCTCGAGAATGCCGTTTTGAAAAACGCGACTTTAGAGATACTGAGGGGAAGTGTCTGTTCGATTCGACCGGGTCCGTCCGGCTCGCATGTTGTTCGCGCTCTCGCGGTGTTCACGATGACCGTTCTGCTAGCGAACTTAGCTGCGGCCGCGCAGCAGCCCACGCTCTGGTTTCACTTGCCGGGTGGGGCCGCGATTGCCTACAGCAATGCAACAAACGCCCAAGATCCATTGCCCCAGCGCACTTGGAATAGGGCTGTTTTCTATCTTCCGAACGGCGCGACGTTTAGCCTGCTACCAAGAGCGGGCGAATCAAACGAGGGCGGCGGCACACAAATGGAGCCGCCGAGCGACGACAATATTTCGCCGTCGGGTCAGTACGTCGTCGTCGCGCGAGACGAACAGGGGGCCGTATCGACGGGCCCGGGGCAACCCGAGTCCGTACTGGGCAGGGAGTACTGCTCCATGATCGAGATACGCACCGGATGCATAACCGCTGATCAGACTGGCGAGATATGTCGAGCAGGCTGGCGGGCGGGGCAGCCCGCGCAGTGGGGAACGGACGATCAGACCGACTTGATGCTGAAGAGCGACCGACCATCGGCAAGCCGGCAACTGGGGTTCATAAACGCAGGACAGCCTCCGAAGCTAACAATCCGCGACGATTCCGGCGCTGATAATCTCCTGCGCTGCGATCCGCCGTCGCCGGGCAACCGTGAAATCTATCGGAAGATTGCTACTGCTTTGGACGCGGCCGGCGTGCACTATGACGCCCGGCTGATCTCCAATTCGCTGTCAAAAACTACTAGCAACCCCGGAGGCATGCCAGTGCCGGCACCGGTCGAAAGCGAACATAGAACCGCGAACGTATCAGTGCAAAAAGCGACGCTTTATACCGCGCCGGATGATGCGAGCGCGAGTCGAGCGTATCTTGTCCGGAACGATGTGATTACAGTCTTGAAACAGTTTCCGGTAGGCTGGGCCTATGCGGACTACGTGAATGCTTCCGGCAAACATCTACTTCGATGGATCAAGGCCGACGAAATAGCGATCAAGCCGTGATCTTGACAGTACTGCTGCTGGGCGGCCTGCTTGTCAGCGTCTGAGGTATCAACGATCAGTCACGAGCTTTTTATAGATTTGCCAAACAGGATTGCGTTCGACGAGTTTGTTGCTCGGCGACGTTTGAGTTGATGATAATGTGACGCTGGAACCCAATCGTGACCCTCCCTTTCCGATGCATATCGATTCTGCTGCTGACCATGTCCGCCGCGCACGCAGCGGGGCTTTGCAAGGCGGAGGAGACGACAGTCTTCAGTTGCGAATTGAAGCAAAACCACAAGACGGTCTCGCTGTGCGCTTCGAAGAGCTTCACAGAGCAAGGCGGCTTCTTGCAGTACCGGTTCGGCCAGCCCAATAAGATTGAGTTGACGTATCCGCAAGAACTGAAAGGCTCCTTGGCGCGGTTCGGGTACGACGAGTATTCGCGCCCGGATCTGAGTACGTTCGTCGTCGGCTTCAACAACGGTGGCTATCGGTACGAGTTAATGGAAACCACCGAAGGTGGCTCCGACGACGGCACGACAACTCGCAAGCTCATCGTGACGTCGAAAGCGAAGAAGAGCGTCGAGCTCACGTGTCTCGACAATGAACGTACAGTGTCCGATATCACGACGCTCGGCGGCGTGCTCAAGTGCGATAAGGGGCACGAGATTATGGACGGGTCGTGTAATTGAACCTAGGGCGGCACCACAGAACACGATGGCAGGATTTGATGAGAGAAACGGAATGAAAAAATGGGCGACGGTCGCCGTCACTTTGCTTGCTAGCACCGCCACCTTCGCCGCCGAATGCGGTGCCGCAAACGCGGGTGTGGGCCTCGACAGCGCACAGGCGAGCCTGCGGTGCATCGAACGAGTCGAGGGTGTTAACGATAAGAAGCTGAACTCCTCGTATCGACTGCTGCTGAGCACTCTGAAGGACGACCCCGACCAAGGGGCTTTCGCACGGAGTCACCTGGTGGCCGCGCAGCGCGCTTGGATTGCGTTCCGCGATTCGGAGTGCGAATTGAAAGGCGACTTGGCGGGCGGGGCGCCGCAATGGCGCGCGGTGAACCAAGCGCAATGCGTGTCTGACCTTACGGCCGACCGAGCCAATGAACTGGCGCGGTACGGCGATGCCGCCAAAGATAACTAAGCACGCCGTTGAAACTGATTTTCACCCAAACGTCGGCAGGCTAGAGCGCTATCCATGAAACTGCCCATCTTCCTGTTTTGCCTCGTCGCGGGCTGTGACGCCGCGTTCCCTACCCACGCTCAGGAGCATGCCTCGACCTCGCTCGCTTTCGATTGTCCAGAAGAGGTGAGCCAGACGCCGAAGGGTCGCGCCTACGAAGCGACGCTACTATCGCGGACCCATGGAATGGCATCGCGTCTGTCGGAACACCTGCTTCAATTGCACGTGGCCGGAAAGACCTTGTCGTTTCGTGACATACCGGGTGATCTCATCAATAACGTCGCCTATTCATTCTGCACGAGTCATGACGGCTACACGTTGATTCAATGGATCGATGGTGTCTCGTTTTCGGGCCAACTCATCGATGAGCGTACCGGAAAAATCTTGCCCGGCGGTCAGCTTGTATTGTTCTCCCCTGACCGCCGCGGATATTTCGCCGCACATCGTGAAGACGGTTCGCAGGGCGACTATTGGGCCATCTATTGGGCCGACGGTCGCCTCGCCTGGCAGCACATCGATTATTTCCAAATCGACGCACATGAACCGGATAACTACATACGTTTAGTGAACCCGGCATGGACTTCCCACGGCGAGCTCACGGCGAAAACGTACGAGGGCCATGGGGCACCGATCGCTAAGCTGATCAGGATCGACGGCAAGTGGTCATGGCGGCTCCTGCAACCGCCCCATGCCTCGCACTGATTGGTGCCGAACTAGCGCACGGCTCGGTGTCGGGAAGCGCTCATAACGCCCCTACATCTCTTCCTTCCAGCCGCGCGCCGCCCCCATCCTTACCGCACCGCCAGCGAAACGAAATTCCTCGTGTCGTCTCGCTGAATCAAAAGCGCCACTTCCTTCCCCCCGCGTGCGATCGCTTTGTCCAGCGCCTCGGGCGTCGTCACAGGCTCGCTGTTGACCGACAAGACGATATCGCCCGCCTGAATTCCCGCATTCGCCGCGGCCCCCGTTACGGCATCGACGGCGACACCCGAAGGCAACTCTGCCGCTCGCCGCTCGCTCTCGCTCAATCCATGTACGCTCAACCCCAAGCGCGCGAGCGCCCCGGCTTCGGACGCCCCGGAAGATTGCGCGGTGTCGGCTCGCGCGGCGCTGACCGTGGTGTTGAGCGTCATCGGCTTCTTGTTGCGCACGATCGTCAGCGCCACCTTTGTGCCCGGCTGCAACGCCGCGACATAGTCCGTGAGATCCTCTTGGCGCTGAATCGCTTTGCCGTTGATATGCGTGACGATATCGCCCGGTTTTAGACCACCGGCAGCGGCGCCGTGCACGCCCGGCGACACGTCGGTGACGAGCGCACCCATCTCATGCGGCAAGCCGAAGGCGGCGGCGAGTCCGGGGTCGACGTCCTGCACGCGTACCCCCAAGCTGCCGCTCGCGAGTTTGCCTTGTCCTTGCAATTGGGCCCGCAATCTCACGGCGGCCTCGATCGGAATCGCAAGCGTCAAGTTTCGATAGCGACCGTTGTCCGAATAGACTTGGACGGTGATGCCGATCACGGTGCCGTTGCGATCGAGCACGGGCCCGCCCGAGTTGTCCGGTTCGGGCGCGATGTCGGTCTCGATGAAGGAAAACATGCTGCCGTCCGCCATCGTATGCGGCGTGACGCTGACGAGCCCGGACGCTGCCGCGTTTTGCGGACCGTCGGGCGCGCCGATCGCGAGCACGCGTTCGCCCACGCGCGCGCGAGACGAATCTCCCAGCCTCACGACGGGCAGCTTCATTGCGTGCTCGATCTGCAATAGCGCAACGTCGGTTTGTGGATCGACAGCGAGTACGTCCGCTTTAAACTGCCGCTTGTCTGTCAGCGTCACGGTCACTTGCTCGGCCCGGTTCACGATATGGGCCGTCGTGACGATTACGCCGTCCGCGCTGACGATGAAACCCGAGCCGGTGCCCCATAAGATACGCGGGGCGTTCGCCAGGCCCGATTGCGCGGACGGCTGTCCCTGCGACGGCCCGCTTGCCGTTCGAACGAGCGCGAACAGCGGATCGTCCGGATCGAGACTGTCGAGCGCGGGAGCCGCGGTTTGCTGGTCCGATGGGGTGCTCGAGTCCGCCGGCGTCACGGTACTGATATTGACGACGGCCGGACCGTAGCGATCGACCATGGCCGCAAAGTCGATCTGCGCGGGAGGAGGCGCAGCCGAGGGGAGCGGGCGGGCGGCCTTCGCCGTGGCTGTTCCCGGATGAGCGGCGATCGCCGCCGCTTGAACGAATGCCGCGCCGCTCAGCAAAACAATCGTTGCTGTGGCGCGACGCACGGTTCGGGCCCTGGCCCTCGGAGTCTGGCTACGCACGGCTTACCCCCTTCAATGGTTGTCATTGCGGGGCCGCGCGGAATGTTCTTGTTGAGTGCTCTTGTGCTACGTCGGTCACCCGTGCATCGATTGTCACGCGCGCGGGACGGTTCGGCTGTGACCGAGCGCACCATACGCATGACAACCTAGACATGGGGCCGCCTTCGCTCGATCGAATTAGAAGGTTTGACTGCCGTCAATTGGCGCGAACTTATGAAAGCGTTCGCTCGATCACGCGATGGCAATTGGAGTAGCATCGTATGAACGATTCAATGCGTTGCCGTGGGGGCACCGATCGATGAGCGAATCGCCCGAATCCGTGAATCATGCGCCGAGCGCCGCGGTGCCGATCCCGATCGGAGAGCCGCTTGCGTGGCTTGTTCGATTGTTTAAGCGCGAGTTCGCTTTAACCGGTATGCGCACGGTGATCGGTAGGCGAGGTTAGAGGTTCACGCTCGGCCGTTGGATGTTACCGCCGTAAATCGTTACCGACGGATCCCAATAAAAGTATCCCTGGATATTCAACGCGGCGCCGCGCGCGCCCTTGGCGAGGTAAAACCAGACTTGATAGCGCTCCATACCCGAGCCTGTCACATGACAATCGACACGGTAGCTGAGCGTACGCGAGCCGTCGCCGTCATGGGGATCGACCGTGCCGTCGGCTTGTAAGCGCGGGAGGGCGCGCCAAGCGCGCGCGAGCCTCGGCTCCGCGGCGGCCGTGGTCGGCAATCCCGCGAATCGCTGAAGTTTATAGATGACGGCGTGCTCCGCGCCGTTCCCCGGAAACGAAACCGTACGCCAGCGCATGATGTCCCCCGCGAAGGCGGTCAGTGCCAGATCGGCGGTGGCTTGCGTCGCCAGATCTGGCACGTTCCGCGTTGCCGCAATCAAACAAGCATCGTCATGGTCGACCGCGGTCGGCGCATTCGGATTGCGGCTGACATTGCGATATTTTTCGTTCAAAGCTTGTATATCGAACACGATCGCGACATCGATTATTGTATTCATTGTGCGGTCTCCGTCGCGCCTTCCCCGTAGCAAGGCCGCACGTCCGACGCCTGGGCGAACCGACGCGCACACCGGCCGCTTCGGTCATCGAACGTGCTGCCTCCTGAAACACACGATATGGCAACGCGGAAACAAACGCGATTACAGTCGATTACACCGTGGCGCGGGCGCGTCACAGGAACAACAGCGCGCGGTTCAGCTCGGTTTCCTCGCGCGGCCGAGCGAGCCAGCCCTGCTTGACCGGGACCTCGTAGAGTCGCCGCGCCCCGAAACGCGGCCAGAAGTGGCACAAGCCCGGCACGATCGTTTGCACGACGTCCAAGCCGATGTCGGGGCGCGTTTTGTTCACGACGAGCGCGTCCATACTCAGCGCGGCAAAGCGGGCAACGCAAAGTTCGACATCCTCGCGCAGGTCGATGCCGCCCAGCGCCGGCCACGTCGTTGCATCGGTCCAAGCGGCGTCGGCGGCGGGGTAGAGGAAGCGATCGGACGATAGCTTGTCGCGGTCCCACGGCGGCGGGGCCTTGGCATCGACGTCGAGCAACTGATTGACTTCCGTCAGCGCCCGTTGCAGCGCGATGGAAGGATCGAGGTGGCAACCGAAACCGATCGAAAACCGTTCGTTTCCGGCGTCGCAAGCCAGGGCCGCGAACGTCGGGATACGGAGATCGTGCGTGATGTCGATCGCCCAGAGCCGCCATCCCATCGACTCGTATTCCCGGCACAGCGCGTCGAAATAGGGATCATGGAAACTCGCGATGTCGACGCCGGGCCTCTCCAATTGGTTGTACCACCAGATCGCCACGGCATCGCGCTCCACGAGTTCGAGCAATCCTTGCAACACGGCTTCTTCGAAGCAACTGCCCGCCGCACTGCCGTTGGGATTGTGTACGCACACATTGGCATCTGCGTGGGCATCGGGCGTTTCGGAGAAGCAATAGCTCAGCGGCACGAGCCGCTTGCCGCCGCCGGCAATCGACCATGCCGGCGTCCAGTCGATCACCGCGTCGGCGCTGAAGCGTTGCGGGACTCGCTTGCGTACGTCATCGGTCGCGGCATTGATCACCTCGCGCGCGTCGAATTGGCGTTCGCTGAATTGCTGCAGCGCGTTGGGATCGATCGGTTCTCCCGCCGGCGAGGAGCTTGCCGTCAGTTGCCGCAGGCTGCCTCGGACGGTCGCTTCGTCCCCTTGATAGACGCCGCTGAATCGTTCGAGCGCTTCGCAAAGCGCACTGGCGCGCGCTTGCGTTTCCGTGGCGCCCTTGCCGGAGCAGATGCGGTCGAAGCGATTGGCGCTTCGACCGGGCGAGCGCGGGCAGACGACGTAACCGGCGACATAGACGTAGCGCGATCCGGCATGGCGCCCGGGCATGGGATGCGAATAGGCGATGGCTCCGGTCAACGGAGATACGAAGTGGCGGTATCGTTCGAAAGCCGTCTGCGCGTCGGCGATCCGATAGCCGCCGAGGCGCCGGGCTACGGTGGGCGCCGGCGACAGCGCTCGCGGTTCGAAGGCCTGCTCGCGCATCAACGAAGGGTTGCCGCAATATGGGCACTGCGGGCGCTTGATCAGGCGGTGCCAAGCCGTCTCGAAGCTGTCCGTGCGAACGGATAGCACGTGGTTGCCGGCACGCGCACGCTTCTTTGGATCGACGGCGAGTCGTTCGAGGAACGTGGCGACGAACGCGGCCATCGTGCGCAAACTCGCGGCGCTATAAACAACAGGCATGCGGGCCGCGCGTTCGCCATGACGCCGTGCCAGCAGCGATTGAACCGGCCGGTTCAACCCGATCCAATAGCGGACGCAGGCGATGCAGGGAGCGTCGGCGTCGCCGCCGGTCCCCAGCAGCGGACCGATGCAAGCTTGCACTCCAGTAGGGTTCACGAGCAGCAAGCGGGCGCCGCGCGCGGCGGCCCGTTCGGCCGCGATCGGCAGTTCGGGGTGCGTGTAGCTGTCGCACAGCGCAATGACGAGCGGCGAACCGTCGGCGAGTTCGATACCGCACGCGCGCAGGGCCTCGATTTGCGGCAAGGGATCGACGCCGTAGGCTTCGACGTGTACAGACAGGCTTTGCACCGCCGCGTTCGCCCGGTCGCCGTCGAGCCCCGAGCGTTCGTAATAGCCTCGCGCGGGATCGCGCCCATCGGGTTCGTCCGCGCGCAAGTACCCGCGCTCGAGAAAATGATCGAGCGCACGCAGGATTTCCCAGTCGGAAAAACGCGGTGATAAAGCCGCGACGATTTGCCCGATCGAGCGCGCGTCGCGCAAGCACGCGGCCAATGCCGGGAAAATCGCGCCGTTCAATACGGAGCGTTTGAACTCGTCGACGATGTAAAGGGTATCCGGGCCGTCATCGAGCAGCAGCAAGTGCGGCTTGAAACGCACCTTGCGGGAAAGATCGTCGAGCATGCGCTGCGCCTGTTTTGAGCGCGCCTCGCGCGCGGGTGTGGTGCTCGCGCCGCGCCGAACGCGGGCGGCGGCGCGAGCATGCCGCCTTGCCGTGCGCTAGCAGCAGGTGAACAAATACGCGGGTCCAGCGTCATTGTAGGCAGCGAGCGCGATCGGCTCCTCGACGATATCCGAGGGGCGTGTCGGTATGCCGAAGGTCAACGTATGAGGCGGTAGCGACCAGGTGCGCGTCTTTGGATTCCAGCCGTACTCGGGGCTGGGCTCTTTGACAGTTAGGTCCACGAGCCACGGCGCTTCGTAGCCGAGGTAGCGTCCGAGCGCATCCGGCGCATCGGTCAGCAGCGCCTGTTTGAATTCGGGATCGCGCCACGCCAAGGCAATCGCGCGTAGATAAACCTCTTGCAGTTCGAGCAAGGATTCGAAGCTGGGGATGCCGTTGTTCGCTGCCATGTCAACGCTCCGTGGCTGAGATGGGATTGAGGTGTTTGGCGTTGTATGCGGCGAGCGCGACCGTCATCTGATCGGGTGCCGGCGCCGGCGGTAAAACCAGTTCGAGCGCATTGAGCTGATTGGTTTTCCAGCCGCCTGTCAAATCGGGCAGCCAAGTCGAGGTATTGTTGTTCACCTTTAGATTGACTTGGGCGGGGTATTCGTAGCCGAATTGGTCTTTGAGCGCTTGCTTGGGGTCTTTGCGCAGTTCGCCTAGAAAATCCGCATCGCGCCAGGCGAGGGCAATCGCTTCGATGATGACGGCTCGAAACTCAAGAAACTGATCGTAGGACGGCAATATCGTCGATGTGGTCATTACGCTTCTCCAGTGGTTGAATAAGCTGCTTCGTGCAGCGTGCGCAGTTCACTCTGCGCTATGTCGGCGATGTGCCACATCGCCCCCCGGCGGGCCGCATCGATTGCTCGCAAACAGCTTTCTCGAGCGGCGTACAAAGATGCGTCATCGCGTTGCTCTCGCAGGGATCGGGCCTTCATGATGAGCAACTGCGGCAGGTAATAGCGCTCGCCCGTCGATTCGCACAACGCAAGGCACTCGTCGAGCACGACGAGCGCATGGGCATAATCGTCGCGTCGCACGTCCAGCTCGGCGACGAGCGACGCATAGAAGCTCAGACCGAGCATGCAGCCCGTCCGCTTGAGCGCGTTCACGTTCTCGATCGCCGTCTCCCGATCGTCGACGCACCATGCTTGCAAGATCGCCGCATAGCGCTCGACGGCGTTCAGTCCGTAAATTCTGGACAGGCCCATGATGGCCGACGACGTCACGCGGGCGCCTTCGCGATCGCCTGCCCAGTGCTGCATGCGTCCGAGATACATCATCGTCACGCCGATCGTGGGCAAGTGATCGCTGCACGTGGCGGCACACACCGCGTCGATCGCTTGCTTGACCGCGCGGGCGCTATCGCCGTCCATGCACCACACGACGCCCGCCAGCGCGGACATGGCCCATGCCCGCGTATCGAGCCCGAACACGCGCCGATGGTCGTGATCGCGCGCGGGGCAATGGGCCGCGAGGGCGGTTTCCAGAGCGGTTCGAGCCTTGCCGTATTCGCCGTCGACCCAATAGTTCATGCCGCAAATCGTATCGGCCACCACGGCGAGGTCGTCTCGCCGCGAGGTGGTCGCCAGTTGCGTCAGTTGCGTCCCGACGCGGTGCGACTCGGCCCGCTCGCCGGCAACATGGTGGTACAAAGCGACGGTCCATAGCGCGCTGCCGGCCAGCGTCGGATCCTCGAGCATCGCCGCCTGCGCGTGCATTCTGTCCGCACCTTCGCGTACCTGCGGCGCACCCCATCCGTAACGGGCCATGAGCGCGTGCGAGAGCGTAAGGTCGAGCGCGACGCCATCGTGGTCATGTCCCGCGTAGTCGCACTGGCTCAGCCATTTGCGCGTGATGCGCGCGTAATGAATGGCGTCGTCGTGCAACGCGCGCTCGAGGGAGCGCCGGGCGGCGGCCATCCCGAACGGAACGGCCTCGGAAAACGCCAGCGCACGTGCGAAATGGCCCGCGATAGCGGCGCAGCGCTCGGCCGAATCGGTCTCGTCCGACGGCTGCGCCAGCGCTCTTGCGATTCGAAGATGACAGGTTCGCCGCGAGGCGGCGGGCATCGATTCATAAGCCGCATCGCGTAACAAAGCATGCCGAAACACGTACGCGACGCCGCTCAAGCGATGCTGCGCGTACAGAATGCGGCCTTCGAGCAAGCGCCGAAGATCGTCCTCGACGATCGTCGCACCATGCGGCGAGGCGCTCGTCAGCAAGTGCGCATCGAACTCCAAGCCGATCGTGGCGGCGAGCTGGACCGTATCGCGCGCGCCGTCCACGCGTTCGAGCGCGAGTTCCAGCACTTCGCGCAGGCTGCCGGGAAGCGGATCCGCCTCGGCGGCGACGGTGGCCGCGTCGGTCTCGGCGCTGCCGTCGAACGCGCCGCGCGATTCCAGTTCGCGCACGAGTTCTTCCACGAAGAGCGGGATACCGTCCGCTCGCCGCACGAGACGATCGAGCGAGGCCGGGTCCGTGTACGCGCCCGGCGTCAGCGCCGTGGCGAGTTCCAAGGCGGCGGCGCGCGACAGTTTCCGGAGCCGGAGAGACTCGGCTCGATGCCGCCATCGATCGAGCTCGTCGGGTCTTGACGTGAGCACGACGCAAAAGCGCGCCGACGAGGGATGCCGCATGAGCGCATCGAGGAACGCGATCGAGAGGTCGTCGATCCATTGCACGTCTTCGACGATCAGCAATACGGGGCCCTCGGGGTTTAGGGATACCAGAAGCTGGCGCAGCATGTCGAACAGCGCTTGTTGCTGGCGCGCGCCGGACCAGCGCGTGAGGTCGGCCGCGAGCGGCCGGCCGAGCCACGCCGACAGCGTCGCGCGGGCCGCGGCGCGCTCGCTTTCGTCGAGTTGGATGACTTGCTCGAGTGCAAGCAACGGATCGGCGCCGCCGGCATCGTCGAGGTCCAGGTGCCAACGGGCCTTGACGAAGCGAAGGAGCGGCGCGAGCGCGTGGTTGGTCTGATCGGGCAGGCAGGCGCAATCGGCATAGCCGTGGCCGCTCGAGCGCACGGCTTCGCGCAGTTCGTGCACGAGGCGCGACTTGCCCATGCCCGCTTCGCCGACGACGAGCGTCATGCGCCGCGCGTTTGCACTTGCGCGCATATCGAGCCGCGCGCTTTCCCAAGCGCGCATCAAAGCGGCGAATTCACGCTCGCGGCCGACCATCGGATGCGCGGCGCCATGCTCGAGTGCGTCGAACGGGGCATGTTCGTAGCGCTCGCCCAGCAATTCGTACACGGGCTGCGGCGGTGCGCCGGGCAGCGCGAAGCGAAGCGGCAGCGATACCGAATCGACGTGGCGCTCGACGCGACGTGCGGCGTGCTCGCTGAGCAGGATATGTCCCGCCTGTGCCATTCGCTGCAAACGTACGACCGCGCTCGCCGTGATTCCGCCGTGCATCGTGCCGGCCTGCGAGGCGATCGTACCGGCGTGGATCGCCGCGGCGATCTCCACGCGCGCCATGGCGGTCCCGCCCCCGCCCGGCATCGGTTGCGCTTCGTGCGCTCCGGTCTGTCCGCCCGCCTGCGACGCCTGCCGCGTCATTTCCAAGGCGGCGCGGCACGCGCGTTGGGCGGGCCGATCGATGCCATCGGGGTAGCCGAAGTAAAACAGTAATAGCTCGCCAAGCGTACCGGCCGCGTGTCCCCCATAACGGATGGCGATATCGGTGCAGCGCGTGAGCCATTGCGCTTGATATGCCTCCAGCGATTCGGATAGCGCACCCTGCGTATCACCGGGTTCGTCCGCGGTGATGGACACGCTGCAACACAGCGCGATGACCTGACGGCACTCGGCCGCGGCGGGCGTCGGCGCTGCGGGTACGACGGGCTCGGGCCGAGGCAAAGCGGACGCGGCGCGATGAGAGGGAGGAGCGGAACGAGCGGGGCGAGCGGGACGATAGCGCAGCACGCCGACGAGCGCGGCGAAATGCACGCTGCGAAAGCGGGCTGCCAGCGCTTCCGCCGATTCGGCGCGCTGCTTCGGATCCTTATTGAGCGCTTCGCGTAAGACGGCACCGAGCGGATGCGCGGCGATCGCGGGCGGCAACGCGACATCGACGGGGCTCAATTGCTGATACAGAATCTCGGCCACGGTGGAGCCTTGCATGACCGGCTGCCCCGTCAGACATTCGATGACGACCAAGCCCCACGCGTATAGATCACTCTTGGCGGTAGGGGGTTCGCCGCGCAATTGCTCGGGCGAGCAGTATCGCGGCGAGCCCAGCACTTCATCGGTCCGCGTGAGCGTGAGCTCGTCGCCGAGCCCGGCGTTCGGGAGCAGTGTACCGATGCCGAAGTCGAGGATCTTGGCATGCAGCGCGCCGTCGAGGTGCGTGACCATCACGTTCTGCGGCTTCAAGTCTCGATGCACGACGCCGCCGCGATGCGCATGGGCGAGTCCATCGAGCACTTGCGCCATCAAATGACCCGCTGTCTCGGCCGGTATCGGACCGCCGGCCGCAAGCATCGCGCGCAAGGTGTGGCCCGGGACATGTTCGAACACCGCGAAGAGCCGGCCATCGGCCGTCTCGCCGTTATCGAGCAGCGCGACGATATTGGCATGCGCAAGACGTGCGCAGAGCTGCGTCTCGCGTTTGAAACGAGCGCGCAAGCGCATGCGCTCGTCGGCGTCGCGCGTGGCGTTCTCGCGCAGCAGTTTGACGGCCACGCGTTCGCCGGTGTCAAGGCGCCACGCTTCGTACACGACGCCGGTCGCGCCCTCGCCGAGCGGCGCGCCGATTCGATAGCGGTGCGTTCCCGCGAGTTCGAACTCGGACGCATCGGGACCGGGCGGGGCGGATACCGCTTCCGGCATACCGGTATGACCCGGTATGGCGCCAACGGGGGCAAGAGCGCGCGGCATGACGGGCTCAGCTTGCCGGCGCGCGCATGAGCTCGGATACCGTGGGTGACGGCGCCGCCTCGCTCTGAGGGAAATCGTCCACCGGCGATTGGCATTCGACGATACCGGCTCGCACGATACTGAACGGCAGCGCGCCGAAACGAACGCCGCCGCGCCGTCGCTCGACGAGCTCCGGCGAACCGGGAGTCAGTACGGCGCCCAATTGCATCCGCGCACGATGAATCTGTACGTTGACATGCGAGAGGTCGAGACCGAGCATGTGCGCCAGCAGCTCCAACTCGATCCATCCTTGCGAGGCGTTGTCGTACCCCGCCAGCGCATGCGCATAACGCTTTCGCGCAAGCGTGACCAAGCAGTAGTGATGCGCGCGCATGCCGAGGTCTAGCGCCGCGCCGCGCGTATAGAGCCTCGCCGAGACGTGTTCCTCGTCGCGGCTCACATGCCATTCGATGCGTTGGGCGATCGATTCGAACGCAATGGGGCGAGGCAGCGCCGCGGTGGTATCGGCCGCCGGACCGTCGTCGGGCGCATCGAGATTGTCCACGTGCCAAGGCGTGCAAGCAGGGCTGCCGAAACGAATGACGTCGCCGATCTGCAAGACGGCATAGCCGCCTTCGCCGACGAACCTGCCGCCGATCAGCGCCCCGTTACGGCCATGAACATGCAATTCCCAGCGCGGGGATTTCCAGCGGATGGTGGCATGAATGCGCGAGACAAAGGGGAGTGCGATAACGGTGTCACAGCGATTCGAATCCCGGCCGAGGACATGATTGGCCCTCAGCAAGCACGATTGCCCCGTCAGCTCGCTTATCAGAATCGCCATTTAGCTACGCCCTTGATGAACGCGCGGGCCGCGCCGCGCGCATGGGCGGCTACGTCAGTGCATTCGACGAAATCTTTATAGATGGGATTTGATCATAGGAAAGTCCGGACCCGTCGGCAAGGTGTAATTGCGCGCAATGCGTTTCGCCTACAGGATGGTCCATCTTTCTCTATCTTTTAGCGCGCTCTTCGCTTGGCGTGTTTTTCAGGGCGCGTTCGAATAAGGCGATAAAGGGCTGATTTATTCGCCTCGTATCAATCCCTATATTTCGAGCTCTCCTCGTAAACTTCCATTCGATTGCGGCCACGCTCCTTGGCGGTATACAGCGCCTTGTCGCAGCGCGAAAGCGCCTGCGTCGCCCCGTGATCGGCCGGCCGCATGCTGTCGATACCAATGCTGACGGTTAGCGCGATGCGGGTACCGCCGCTCATC
This sequence comes from Trinickia diaoshuihuensis, assembly GCF_003390925.1. GTDB lineage: Bacteria > Pseudomonadota > Gammaproteobacteria > Burkholderiales > Burkholderiaceae > Trinickia > Trinickia diaoshuihuensis. The sequence goes on from NZ_QUBS01000026.1 coordinate 65,463, forward strand.
AGCGGTGAATCCTCAAGGCGCTGCTGCACGCGGCGCGCGAACCGCGCGGCATCCTCCGTGGATGCGCCGGGCAATACAGCGGCAAATTCCTCGCCGCCGATACGGCCGACTAAGTCGCCCGTACGTGCCTCGGCGCGCAGCATGCCGGCAAAAGCGCTTAGCGCGCGGTCGCCCAGCGCATGTCCCCAGCGATCGTTGAGTAACTTGAAGTGATCGAGGTCGAACATGAGCATCGCGGCGATCTCGCCATCCACGCGACGCATGCGTGCAAGCTCGGCCTCGCTTTGCGCCATGAAATGGCGCCGGTTCGAAAGCTGCGTCAAGTGATCGATGGTGGCGAGTTCGTGCAACTCGGCTTCGATCCGCTTGTGCTCGGTGGCATCCATGATGAATCCGTGCCATAGCGTACCGCCGTCGGCCATCCGCTGCGGACGAGCATCGCCTTGGCGCCAGCACAATCCTTGTCGCGGCAAGTTCACGCGGTATTCCAAGTGCCACGGCGTCAAGTGCGAGGCCGAATCCAGCAGCGATTGCCGGAACGTTTGCAGATCGCGTGGATCGATGCGCGCTTCAATTGCATCGTCGTTGTGCGCCACGTCATCGGGCGCTAGTTCGTAGATCTCGCGAATGCCGTCGCTCGCGTAAGGGATCGAACCTCGACCGTCCGCGCTTTGCCGATACTGAAAGACGAGTCCGGGCACCTCGTTCGTCAGGTTCGTAATCAAGTCGATCGTGTGCTGCAGGTTCGCCGCCGTTTCGCGCAACGCCGTAATGTCGGTGCTGGTGCCGATCATGCGTTGCGCACGGCCTTCGCTGTCGCGGCTGATGACTTTGCCGCGGCTGCATATCCACTTGTACGAGCCGTCCTTGCATCGAATGCGATGCTCGACGACGTAATTGTCGGTTTTGCTGTCGAAGTGCGCTTGCATCGTCGCGCGCACGTAGGCCAGATCGTCGGGGTGAACCCGAACGTAGGCGTCCTCGATTCGATTGCTCAGTTCGTGCGGCCCGTAGCCGAGCATCGCCTTCCAAGCGGGCGAGTATCGAATTTCGCCGGTGACGATATCGCGGTCCCAAAGCCCTGTCCCGCTTCCCGTCAGCGCGAGCGTGACCAGTTCCGGATCGATATAGAACTGTGCGGCGGGGCTAGGCTGAGCCGGCGTTGCGTCGCCGCTCGTTAGAGCCGAGGCGCGTATCGCATCGTCGTCGGGTAAATCGGTTTTCAGCATAAAGGGCCGCGAATCTAGGGGACTGAAGCAGACACGGTCAACCGATATAACGGCGCGATCGCCTGGGGCTTAAGGGGTCGTAAACAAAATGTTCGGGCGCGGGATTTGGCGTACGGGAAATCCCGCGGTCTTCGCGAGCACGGTTGCCTCGATTGCGGTAGCCTAGGTCTTCGTTCTTCCTAAAGGGGGCACCATGGAATATCGGCATCTCGGCGCGTCGGGATTGAAGGTCCCGGCGCTCAGTTTCGGAACCGGCACGTTCGGCGGTCAGGGCGAATTATTCAAGGCATGGGGCGAAACCGATGTTTCGGAGGCGCGCCGGCTGATCGATATTTGTCTAGACGCCGGCGTAACGATGTTCGATACGGCCGACATCTATTCGCGCGGCGCGTCCGAATCGATTCTCGGCGAGGCGCTGAAAGGGCGTCGCGATCGAGTGCTCGTCTCGACAAAAGCGACGTTTCGCTTCGACGACGAGCCGAACAACGTCGGGTCGTCGCGCCATCATCTCATCAAGACGATCGACGCCTCGCTCAAACGGCTTCAGACCGACTACATCGATTTGTTTCAACTGCATGGTTTCGATGCGAAGACGCCGGTGCAGGAAGTATTGTCGACGCTCGACGATCTCGTGCGCGCGGGCAAGATTCGCTACACGGGCGTGTCGAATTTTTCCGGCTGGCATCTGATGAAGTCGCTCGACGTGGCGGATCGCTATGGCTACCCGCGTTACGTCGCGAACCAGACCTATTACTCGCTGATCGGCCGCGACTATGAGTGGGAGTTGATGCCGCTCGGGCTCGACCAAGGCGTGGGGGCGGTCGTTTGGAGCCCGCTCGGATGGGGGCGGCTAACCGGCAAGATCCGCCGTGGCCAGGCGGTGCCCGAAGTCAGCCGGCTGCATAAGACGGCCGACTTCGGCCCGCCGGTGCCCGACGAGTATCTTTATCGTGTCGTCGATGCACTGGACGCCATTGCCGAAGAGACCGGCAAGACCGTTCCCCAGATCGCGCTCAATTGGCTGCTTCAGCGCCCGACGGTTTCGACGGTTCTGATCGGCGCACGTAATGAAGAGCAACTGCGGCAGAACTTGGGCGCGGTCGGCTGGAATCTAACCGCCGAACAAGTCGCGCGACTCGATGAAGCGAGCAAGGTGCGTCCGGTCTACCCGTACTGGCACCAGGAAGGGTTTGCGGAGCGCAATCCGTCTCCGGTTTAACGCGGCCAAGCAGGCAGGCGGCGGCGTACCGCGCCGCCGCGCCGTCCCGCATTCATCGCGCGGCCAAATAATCGTCATCACGGTTTCACACTAGGCGTAAACACGCGGTTCGCGGCAATGAAACCCCGGTTTCATGCGGATATATGCGCTGCGACATGTGCTGCATGTCCTCCTCCCGATAGGCCCGTCATGGGCCTTCATCTAACCTTCGCAACGGCGAAGTGCCTTGGCGAGCAAGCCAAACCCAAGCCAAACCTATTAGAGACGAGACAAACCTGACGACGGCTGCCGTTGCCGTTTCAGCATGCTGATAAAGGAGCAAGCTCATGAGTGATACCCCCGCGCAGCCGGCCGTCGGCGTCGGCGCAAGACAGGCGTTCGGCCCGACGGGTGTCATCGATCGATACTTCGGAATTTCCGCGCAAGGCAGCACGCAGCGCCGCGAAATCGTGGCCGGTATCACGACCTTCCTAGCCATGGTCTATTCGGTGTTCGTCGTCCCGGGCATGCTGGGCAAAGCCGGCTTCGATACGAGCGCGGTCTTCGTCGCCGTCTGTCTCACGACGGCCTTCGGTTCGCTGCTGATGGGGCTCTGGGCGAAACTGCCGATTGCCATCGGTTGCGCGATCTCGCTGACGGCATTCACCGCATTCGGCCTCGTGCTCGGCAAAGGCATTTCGCCCGCGGTGGCGCTCGGCGCGGTCTTCCTGATGGGCCTGGTTTTTACCGCGATCTCCGTCACCGGGGTGCGTTCATGGATCTTGCGCAATTTGCCCTCGGGTGTCGCGCACGGTACCGGTATCGGCATCGGGCTGTTTTTGCTGCTGATCGCCTCGAACGACGTGGGCCTCGTCGTCAAGAACCCAGGCGGCGGTTTGCCGGTTGCGCTCGGACACGTCAGCGCGTTTCCCGTGATGATGTCGGTGATCGGTTTAGCCGCGATTTTCGGGCTCGAAAAACGCCGCGTGCCGGGCGGCATTTTGCTCGTCGTCGTCGGACTCTCGGCGATCGGACTTGCGCTCGATCCGAGCGTGAAATTCCACGGCGTGTTCGCATTGCCTTCGCTGAGTGCGCCCGGGCATGCTTCACTGATCGGTGCGATGAACATCAAGGGAGCGTTATCGATGGCGGTGCTGCCGAGCGTCTTCGCACTCGTCATGACGGCCGTGTTCGACGCAACGGGCACGATTCGCGCCGTGGCGGGGCAGGCAGGCCAACTCGACGATACGGGCCGCATCGTCAACGGCGGCCGCGCACTGACGGCCGATTCGTTGAGTTCGATTTTCTCGGGTTTTCTCGGCGGCGCACCGGCGGCCGCGTATATCGAATCGAGCGTCGGCGTGGCCGCGGGCGCCAAGACGGGCTTGGCCGCCGCGGTGGTCGGCCTGCTGTTTCTGGTCGTGATGTTCTTCTCGCCGGTCGCGGGTCTCGTCCCCTCGTATGCGACGGCACCCGCGTTGATGTACGTCGGCCTGCTGATGCTCTCGAACGTGAGCAAGCTGCATATGGACGACAGGGTCGACGCGATGTCGGGTCTCGTGACCGCCGTGTTCATCGTGCTGACGGCCAATATCGTGACGGGCATCATGCTCGGCTTCGCGACGCTCGTGATCGGGCGCGTGGTCGGCGGCGAGTTCCGCAAGCTCAATGTCGGTACCGTGTCGATTGCCGTCGTGCTGGTTGCTTTTTACCTAGGTGGCTGGGCCATCTAATGCGGTTTGTCACGGGCCTCGCCCAAGGCGTTTTGTCCGCGTTTTGTCAATCCCGTCGTGGTGAAGCCGCGTCGGTTTCGACAAAGGCGTCACCAAGCGCGAAAGACGATGCTATATTCCGCTCTCTCAATGAGTCCAAGAACTCTTTTAATAACCACTTGCTATTCCGGGGCCTAGAAAGATGCAAAGCGGTCGTTCAATCGTTCGGTGCGTCGCGCAATGCGGCGTTTTGGCCGGCATTCGTTTTCACAGTTTCCGTCGTACCGGCGAATTCGCCGCGGCTGCCGTGATCGCGTTTTCGCTGGCCGCGTGCGGCGGCGGGAACAGTGCGGTCGGTGTTTCTTCGGGCGGTACGGCTGCCCCGAGCGTCACCGTCGAGCAGGTATCCACCGTGGCGGGAACGGGGACGTGGGGCGCCGCCAACGGGCCGGCCGCGACGGCGACGTTCAACGATCCGTGCGACGTGGCCGTCGATGCGGCGGGCAATATCTACGTCAACGATACGGGCAACCATCTGATTCGCAAGATCGACGCGAGCGGGAACGTCACCACGGTGGCTGGAGCGGGCGTCGCCGGCAATGTCGACGGCAACGGTGTCGCGGCGAAATTCGATTTTCCGAACGGCTTCACGCTTGCTTCGAACGGCACGCTGTACGTGGCCGATTCGGGCAATAACACGATCCGAAAGATCGATACGAGCGGGAACGTGACCACGATCGCGGGCACTGCCTCGGTCGCCGGGGGCTCGACCAACGGCCACGGCACGGCCGCATCGTTCAATTTCCCGACTGGTATCACCGTCGATGCGAGCGGAAACCTATTCGTCGCCGACGACGGCAACAATCTCATCCGCAAGATCGATCCGAGCGGCAACGTCACGACGTTCGCCGGCTCCGGCGCCCAGGGTTCGGCGAACGGCGCGGGCGCGACCGCGTCGTTCAATGCGCCGCATGGCATCGTCGTCGATGCGAGCGGAAATCTCTACATCGCCGATTCGGGCAACAACCTGATTCGCAAGATCGATGCGAACGGGAACGTCACGACGATTGCCGGATCGGGCGCCCAGGGTGCGGCGAACGGCCAAGGCGCGGCCGCCTCGTTCAACAAACCGGAGGCGATCGCCGTCGATGCGAGCGGAAACGTCTATGTGGCGGATTCGGGCAATAACCTCATCCGCAAGATAGATGCGGCGGGGAACGTGACCACGCTCGCCGGCTCGGGCGCGCAAGCGTTGACGAACGGGCAGGGCACGGCGGCCGCGTTTTACAATCCGGAGGGGCTGACCGTCGACGCGGCCGGAAACGTGTACGTGGCCGATACGCTGAACAACGCGATCCGTAAGATCGTCGCAACGCACTCGTAAAAGCTCCGCTCGCATCGGAGGATGGCTTCGCCGCCCGCCCGCGATCAGGCGCGGCAAGACGACGCCATCCTCCGCTAACTCGTGACGTACGCCAGCACGAAGCGCAGCGCTTGAAAAAACGCTTCGCGCATTTCGGCCGGCCTAAGGTCATAGGCGAGCACGACCGGCGTGCTCAATAAAGCAATCAAGAAATATTTCATGTTTGGCCTCCTCACAAAGGGGGATCGTGAGGTGTGGCCAACGTAGAGCAGATGCTATGCCATCGGCGCGCAATTCAAGCGCGATGCGCCATAGCGCGGCTTAAGCGCGCGTAAAAGAGCAAACCGATAGGCTGAACGTATCTTCGTCGAAACGTGGCTCGATACTGGGCGGGTTTGCGCAACGGGCTAAGCGGCGGCGGCCTTCAAAGCAATACATCCGCTTTGCCCGCGATCCCTAATCCGGTCGCGGTTCGACGCCAGCTTTCCTAAAATACGGAGCCGGGCAACCTGCGTGCGGGCGGCCAAGAAAGCGTCGCATCGATGAAACGTCGAGCCCGGCGGTGAGTGGATGCGTCACTGCACCTCCTCGGCTTCGATGACGGCAAGCGGCAATGTCGCCGTCAACTTGAATCCCGACCCCGGCGCCGTGCGGATTTCGACATCGCCGCCCAGGAGCGCGGCTCGCTCCCGTATGCCGAGCAAGCCGAAAGAACGCAGCGCCGTGTGTTGGTCGAAGGCGGCGCCGCGTCCGTTATCGGCGATCATCAGTACGCAATGTGCGTCGTCGCACGCAAGGTCGAGCACGACTTCGGTCGCACCCGAATGCCGCGCCACGTTCGCCAGCCCCTCCTGAACGATGCGAAAGAGTTCGATTCACCCCGCCCGGTTGAAGCGAATCGCATGCTCGTCGATATGGTGGTCGACGCGAACGTTAAAGCGTCTCGAGAACTCATTCGTCAACCAGTCGATCGCGGCAATGAGTCCCAGATCGTCGAGCATGGCGGGGCGAAGCTCAGCCGCGATTTGCCGCACCGAATCGATGAGTTTATCGACGAGCGCGGAGGCCGTGTCGGGATGAGGCAGGGCAGACGGATCCGATGAAGGATCGGTTATCGCATCCTCCATCGTCGCGATCGCCATCTTCAGCGCGCTCAGTTTTTGTGCGAAATCATCGTGCAGTTCGCGGGCGATCCGCCGGTTTTCCTCCTCGCGGATCTGCAAAATATGCGCGGACAGGTGCCGCAACTCTTCGCGCGAAATGCGCAGCGCCTCTTCGGCGCGCTTTCTATCGCTGATGTCGGCCACCACGGAAATGAAATAGTCCGGCAGGCCGGCTTCGTCACGGACCAAAGCGACCGTCAATTCGATCCAAAACTCGCTCCCGTCTTTGCGCAGATAGCGCTTTTCAAGCGTGTAAGTGTGGAGCCGTCCGTCGAGAACCTGCCGCATCTGCGCGAGATCGGTGTCGAGATCGTCAGGGTGGGTGATATCTTGAAAAGTCTTGGTCAGCAACTCCTCGCGGGTGTAACCGACGATGTCGCACAATTTCTGATTGACGCGGAGCCAACGGCCGCTCGTTCCTACATGCGCAATGCCCACCGCGGCTTGTTCGAAGGTGGTCCGAAAGCGCGTCTCGCTGTCGCGCAGCGATTGCAACGCCTCTTCGAGCGCCTCGCTTTTTTGACGGACGGAGTCGGCCACATGCTCGACTTCGGCGGTGCGTTCGGCGACGCGAAGCTCCAATTCGCGATTGAGGACTTGAAGCTCTGCCTGGGTCTCGCGCCGCGCGGCGATTTCGCGCAGGAGTTCGTCGTTCGCCGCTTTGAGTTGCATGGGACTCGGCAGGGCGAGTGCCTTTGGGATGAGCGGCCAGACGACGATCGCGGTGGCGAGCGAAGCGATCGCCGTGATTGTCTTGATGCTTGCATCGAGCCAATACGCGGCCTGCCATATATCCAAAATGGCGGTGAGATGCGTCGTACCGCAGGCGAGGATAAATAGAGCGAACATAAGAAACAGCCAACTGAATGGCAATTCCGGTCGGCGTCGCGCAAAGGTCCAAAGCGCAATCGGTATCGAGTAGTACGACAACGCAATGACCGCATCCGCGCCGACGTAAGTCCAAAGCAGTCCCGCCGACCAATGAAAGCAATAGCCGTGCGGCATGAATCCGGGCGAGGTGAAAAATCCCGCGAGCGCGTTCATGGAATTGTCACGAGCGTCATAACGACGTGTCCTTCGAGAGCAAGGCGCGGCCGTGGCTCGCCGCGCGGCGTTTCGCATCGGAAGCAGGATCGAAGCTGCAACGGCGAGCCGATCGATAGTCTAATTGCGTGGGCTCGAGTGCCCCGCCTGCAATTGCGGGATTCGCCGGACCATAAGAAGTATAGTCAAGGACTTGCGATTTGAAAGGCGGCCGGCGCTAGATTCCCATCTTTATGCGAAGTGATTCAAAGACCGGCGCAAGTCGATCGTCACGCTCGCTCGATCGCCGTTTCGCTCGAAGGCGATCTCGATGTGCGTTCCGCCAATAGTTTGGCGAGCGCCGCCGATGCCAGGCGCACTCGCAGCGAATCGGCCCGGCTGGTGAGAATGATCGGCAAGCGGGCGCCGAGCACGAGGCCCGCCCCGTCGGCGCCCGCAAAATACATCAGTTGCTTGGCCAGCATGTTGCCGGCCTCGAGGTCGGGCATCAGCAGAATGTCGGCCTGGCCCGCGACGGGCGAGACGATCCCTTTCGTTTTCGCGGCCGCTGGATTCACGGCATTGTCGAAGGCGAGCGGGCCGTCCACGAGGCCGCCGGTGATTTGTCCGCGTTTGGCCATGACGGTCAGCGCGGCCGCATCGAGCGTGGACGGCATCTTGGGATTGACTGTTTCGACAGCGGCCAAGACGGCGACGCGCGGCTCCTCGACACCCATCGCCCGCAGAAAGTCGATAGCGTTCTGGCAAATGTCGCGCTTTTGTTCGAGCGTGGGGGCAATGTTGATGGCCGCATCGGTAATCACGAGCGGCTTCGGATAGGCCGGTATGTTCATCGCGTAGATGTGACTAATGCGCCGTTCGGTGCGTAACCCCGACCCAGGCGCGACTACGGCCGAGAGCAATTCGTCGGTATGCAAGCTGCCTTTCATCAAGGCGGCGACTTTGCCGCACACCCCCAGCTCGACGGCGCGGGCCGCCGCCGCATGGCTATGCTCGACCGGCTCGATGGTCATGCCTTCGAGGCTGAGCCCGGCCGCGCTCGCGGCCGCGCGAATCTTGGGCTCCGGACCGACCAGGATGGGGTCGAGCAGGTTTGCCTCACGGGCCTCCACCGCCGCCCTGATCGCCTCGGGCGAGCAAGGATGAACGATCGCAGTGCGTAGCGCGGGGTGCCGCCGCGCATCGCGGATGAAAGCCTCGTAGCGATCGTGATGGTGCGTTGCTGAATCCGCGCCGGGCGATTTGTCGGCAAGGCGCTCGCGCAATAGGTTTTCGTCCGTGTTTTCCATGGTTCGATCTCGTTGCGTCGGGATGCTCGCGTTAGGCGCTCGCCAGGCAGGCGAACGTCAACATCATACGAACGACGCAACCGCTAACGATTGATGCATATCAATCGCTCGTTCGCGTTTGAGCGGACGATAGACGTCGACGCATCACGCGTCGATGCGATGCGCCACCCGAACGGGGTGGTCGTGTCTTGTTGGATAAGAGGAGTACGATCATGCGCGCGAAGTACCGAGTTGCATTTGCAACCTTTTCGATATTCGTCGCAATTTCGGGCATTTTCGTCGCAATCCGAGGCCTGGTGTTCGACCAAGACAGCTTTTTGCGCTACGGCATAGCGGCTGTGATCTCTGGCGTGGCCGGATTTGTGTTGCTGCTCAATCCGCGCTCCCGTATGGATGACGAGTCGCACGAGGGGCATCATGAGTGACTGGTCAGGGCCCCTTGCCCTTGCCGTACCACTCCGAAACGGCTTGCCAGATTCCCTCGGCGGATTCGGCATAAGCGAATAGGCCGACATCGTTCGCCGCGATCATTCCTTCATCGACCAAGAAGTCGAAATCGATTGCCCGCCGCCAATATCGTTCTCCCACGAGTACCACGGGAAGCGGTGCGATCTTACCCGTCTGCAACAGCGTCAACACTTCGAACAGTTCGTCGCAGGTGCCGTAGCCGCCGGGGAAGAAGACGGCAGCCTTGGCGCGCTCGAGCAAGTGCATTTTGCGAATGGCGAAGTAGTGCAGCTTGAAGCACAGGTCGGGGCTGATGTAGGCATTCGGGCGCTGTTCGCGAGGCAGTGAAATATTCAAACCGATACTGGGCGCGCCGGATTCGAACGCCCCGCGGTTGGCTGCCTCCATGATGCCGGGGCCGCCGCCCGTTACGACAGCGAGTTTCGGAAGCAGGGCGGTCGCGCTCCGGCTGCCCACGAGCCGGCCGAATTCGCGAGCGATCGAATAAAACCGGCTTGTGTCGAGCAAGCGCTTCGCCGCATCGACTTCGCGGGCGCAGCCGGTATCCGAAGGTGCGCATGCAAGCGTTTGTTCGGCAAGCTCGAACCGTTGCCGGGCGGCTTGCGGCTCGATCAGGCGAGTACTGCCGTAGATGACCACCGTATGCTCGATGCCATGGCGCTGCAAACTCTCTTCGGTTTTCCAAAAGTCGAGTTGCAAGCGCACGGCGCACATGTCTGGACGCATGATAAACGCCCGGTCCTCGTCGGCTTGCCGGAAGCTCGCGCTTGCCATGAGGCTATCGACTCGCCGCGACGCTTGCGCTTCGGTCTCGCTTTCGTCTTCGGTTTGGATTTGGTGTTCCGACCGCTCGATCATGGCGTGTCTCTAGGCGACGGCGGGTAGGCCGATGGGATGTTCGTCGTCTCATCATCCGCTCGAATCGTCGCTCCTCGATGATGCAAATCAACGGCGCGCGTGATTGATGGAGGCATTCCGTGCATCGCGGCCTGCTCCGCCTCGGCAGCGCATGATGCATGAGCCGTTGGTGTCGATCTCCTGGTGGCGGCAATTGCGTCGTCGTTGATTTGAATTGGCGTGCTTATCTGTATTAAAGCGCGGATTTTGCATAGCTTTGGAAAAATTGATTATTCGTCGAAATTCTATTGCCTAATGTTGGATCGCGGGGATCGTTTATGCCCGTCCTGTAACGATAGATAACATGGGAAGGAGTAAAGCGATGAGAAATCTAGTCAATTGGGCAGTGATGCAGGGGAGATATTTTTCAAATAGACGCGAGCCCTTCATGCCGGCGAGCGATACGCTCCGAACGCTCGCGAGCGGTCTCGCGCTTTTGAGCGGACTATGCTTCGCAAATGGGGTTACGCATGCGGCCGAGCTGAAAGCGGGCGACGTCCTGGTGACCGACGTCAGCGCGAACACATTGATCGTCGTCGATCGGCATAGCGGGAAGCGCACTGTCCTCAGCGACTTCTACGACGCGGCGCAAGGTCCCGTGCTCACGGGGCAAGCAACGTTTTCAGGCGTGGCCGTTCGTCACGGCCGGATCTTCGTCACGGCCGGCACCCGGGGCATTTTTCTCGTCGATCCTCGCACCGGCCAGCGCAAACTCGTGAGCGATTTCAGTCGCGGAGCTTACCGTGGCGGCTTCGTCGGTTTCGGCGTCGCGGTGGATTCGTTCGGCGAAGTGGTGACGGCCTTGCATCAAGGCTTCCCGACTAGCGTACTTCGCGTCGCACCTTGGAACGACACACGCACCATCGTTTCCGATTTGAGCAATGCAAGCCAAGGCGGCGATCTCTCATGCTGTTCGATTACCGATCTCACGTTGGAGCCCCGCGCACGAGACGAGAATCACGACGGCCGGGAAGCGATTCTGATCGACACGGCCGATATTCCCAATCTCGATCCGCAACGCGAGTCCGCGATCTATCGCGTCGATCCGGTCACGGGCCATCGGTCGCTAGTGAGCGACTTTACCAACCCGGCGCAGGGCCTAACCGGCGTGGACCCCAACGTCGGCCTCGCCGTGGAACCCGACGGTGCGATTCTCGTTGACACGATGGGCTCGCAAGGCGATCTGCTCGTGCGCGTGGATCCGAAAACAGGGAATCGCACCGTCGTCAGCAATTTCGACGACCCTGCCGAGGGGCCCGTCGGCAATTACCTTTGGGGGGCGGCGGTGGTTGGGCCGCGGCATGCCGTCGTGGCCGCTGTGAACCCGAACACCTTGGGGATCAGCCTGTACTGCGTCGACCTTCGGACGGGCCACCGTGGGTTGTTCAGCGATTCGGGAAACCCGAAACAGGGACCGGCGTTTCGCAATCCCAACTACATTGCCGTGATACCGGCTCACGCTGGTTTCGACGCCTTGCCCGCGGCGGATTCCCTCGCGAGTCCGTTCGGCGCGCCTCAATAAACGGTGAAGGGCGGCAGCAACGGTGCGCCGGCCATGGCGCACCGCACAACAACGAACGGTTGACTTTACGAAACGTCTCCTCGAACATTCGATCCGCAACCGGTTGCGCGCGTGATTTTCTCGTCATTTGGACGATTTTTGTTGCGCAACCGGTTGCGCAACCGGTTGCGGGAAAACCAGCAGGCAGCCGCAACGATAACCAAATCGAACGATTTTCAGGAGACACCCTATGAAGACCCCCGTCCGTCGCCGCGTGCTGGCCGCATGTATCGGGTTGGCTGCCGCCGCCATGCTGCCGGTTGGCGCCTATGCGCAAGACGCGGCCCATAAGCCGAAGGTCGCGCTGATCATGAAATCCCTCGCGAACGAGTTCTTCTTGACGATGGAAGACGGCGCGAAGGATTACCAAAAGCAGCACGCCGCCGACTTCGACTTGATTTCGAACGGCATCAAGGACGAAACCGATACGGCCGCACAGATCCGCATCGTCGATCAAATGATCGTATCGAAGGTCGATGCCATCGTGATCGCGCCGGCGGATTCGAAGGCCATGGTGCCGGTCGTCAAGAAAGCGATCGACGCGGGCATCATCGTCGTGAACATCGACAACCGCCTCGACCCCGACGTGCTGAAGTCCAAGGGCCTCACGGTACCGTTCGTCGGTCCGGACAATCGCAAGGGCGCACGCCTGGCCGGCGACTATCTCGCGGCGAAGCTGAGCAGGGGTGACGAGGTCGGTATCGTGGAGGGCGTCTCCACCACGACGAACGCCCAGCAGCGCACGGCCGGCTTCAAGGACGCGATGGCGGCGGCGGGCATGAAGGTCGTTTCGGTCCAGTCGGGCGATTGGGAAATCGACAAAGGCAACGCGGTGGCTTCCTCGATGCTCAACGCGGATCCGAATCTGAAGGCGCTGCTGTGCGGCAACGACAATATGGCGCTCGGCGCCGTTGCGGCGGTTCGCGCGGCCGGCCGCGCGGGGAAAGTGGCCGTCATCGGCTACGACAACATCGCCGCCGTCAAACCCATGCTGGCCGACGGCCGCGTGTTGGCCACGGTCGATCAGTTCGCCGCCAAGCAGGCCGTATTCGGCATCGACACGGCGCTCAAGGCCATCCGCGGGCATAAGAAGCAAAGCGATCTGTCGAGTCTCGTCGAAACGCCGGTCGAACTCGTCGTCAAGAAGTAAGTTCGCTGTCGTCGTCAGGCCGGAACAACGGAATCGGCCTTCGCGCTGGTGCGCTTGCGAAGGGAGAGTGCATGAAAGCAGTATCAACGGCCGCCGCGCCGAGCAACGGTCCGGTGCTGACGGTCAGCGGAGTCGGCAAGACGTACGCCGTGCCCGTGCTCGCGGGCATCGACCTCACGTTGAACGCGGGCGAGGTGCTCGCGCTCACGGGGGAAAACGGCGCGGGCAAGAGTACGCTGTCGAAGATCGTCAGCGGCCTGGTCGAGCCCACCAGCGGGGTCATGCATTATCGCGGGCAGCCGTATGCGCCCGCGAGCCGCCGCGAGGCGGAGGCGCTCGGCGTGCGAATGGTCATGCAGGAGTTGAACCTGCTGCCCACGCTGACGATCGCCGAAAACTTGTTCCTCAATTGCCTGCCCGCCATCAAAGGCATCGGTTGGATTTCGCGCAAGCGTCTACGTGAAGACGCCCGTGTCGCGATGGCGCGCGTCGGGCTCGAATCGATCGATCCCGATACGCCCGTCGGCGAACTCGGGATCGGTCACCAGCAACTGGTCGAGATCGCCCGTAACCTGATCGGCGATTGCCGCGTGCTGATCCTCGACGAACCCACGGCGATGCTGACGGGCCGCGAGGTCGATCTGCTGTTTCATCAGATCGAACGATTGAAGCGCGACGGCGTGTCGATCGTCTATATCTCGCATCGGCTCGAGGAGCTGGCGCGCATCTCGGAGCGCGTTGCCGTGTTGCGCGACGGCAAGCTCGTCAGCGTCGGCCCGATCGCCGATTACACCACCGACCGGCTCGTCACGCAGATGGTCGGGCGCGATATCGGCGAGACGATCGACCTCGGCGAGCGCAAGATCGGCGCGCCGATGCTGCGCGTCGATAAGCTCTCGAGGGGCGCCGTGGTTCAGGACGTTTCGTTCGAGGTCAAGAGCGGCGAGATCTTCGGGATCAGCGGCCTGATCGGCTCGGGACGCACGGAGCTGTTGCGCGCGATCTTCGGCGCCGATGCGAAGGACGGCGGCGAAGTGTCGATCGGCACGCCGCTAAAGCCGGTGTCGATCGGCTCGCCGGCCGATGCGGTCAAGCGCGGCATGGCGCTGATCACAGAGGATCGCAAAAGCGAAGGGCTCATGCTCACGCAGTCGATCGCCTCGAACATCGCGCTCAATAACTTCGATGCCGTCTCGCGCTTCGGTTGGATCGACTCCGAACGCGAAAAAGATCTCGCGAAACAGCACATCGAGGCCATGCGCATCCGTTGTGCCGACGAGCAGCAGGCGGTGGGCGAACTCTCGGGCGGCAATCAGCAAAAGGTCGTCATCGGACGCTGGCTCGAGCGAGACGCGGACGTGCTGTTGTTCGACGAGCCGACGCGCGGCATCGACGTCGGCGCGAAATTCGAAATTTATAGCCTGCTCGGCGAAGAGGCGCGCAAGGGCAAAGCGCTCGTCGTCGTATCGAGCGAGCTGCGCGAACTCATGCTCATTTGCGACCGGATCGGCGTCATGTCGGCGGGCAAGCTGGTGCGCATCTTCGAGCGCGACGAATGGACTCAAGACGATTTGCTGGCCGCGGCGTTCTCGGGCTACGCAAAACGTGACGCATTATTGACGAGAGAAGCATCATGACGATTTCCTCCAATACGCCCCTCGACACGGGTGCGCCCAAGGCGAAGAGCGCGACGCGGTTCGAACTGACGAGCTACCTCGGTCTCGTCGGCGCGCTTGCCGCGATGATCGCGCTTTTTTCCGCGCTCAGTTCGCACTTCTTCACGTACGAGACGTTCGTGACGATCGCCAATCAGATTCCCGATCTCGTCGTCATGGCGGTCGGCATGACGTTCGTGTTGATCATCGCCGGGATCGATCTGTCGGTCGGCTCCGTGCTCGCGCTGTCCGCGTCGGCCGTCAGCGTCGTGGCGCTGCAATGGCACTGGAGCGCGTTGCCCGCGGCCTTCGCGGGACTCGTCGTGGCGGCGCTCGCGGGCAGTCTGACGGGCTTTGTCACGGTCGCTTGGCGCATTCCTTCGTTCATCGTCTCGCTGGGCGTGCTCGAAATGGCGCGCGGGCTTGCGTACCAACTGACGAATTCGCGCACGTCGTATATCGGCAGCACCTTCGATTGGCTGGCCAATCCGTTCGCCGCGGGCATTTCGCCGGCCTTCGTCATTGCGATGGTCGTGATGGTGGTGGCGCAACTGGTATTGCGCCGTACCGTCTTCGGCCGCTGCCTGATCGGGATCGGTACGAACGAGACCGCGGTACGGCTCGCGGGTATCGATCCGCGCCCTTATAAGGTGATCGTCTTCGCGTTGATGGGTGCGCTCGCCGGTCTTGCATCGCTGTTCCAGGTATCGCGCCTGGAGGCGGCCGATCCGAACGCGGGCGTGGGTATCGAATTACAAGTGATCGCGGCGGTCGTGATCGGCGGGACGAGCCTCATGGGCGGGCGCGGCTCGGTCATCAGCACCTTCTTCGGCGTCCTGATCATTTCGGTACTGGCGGCAGGCCTCGCACAGATCGGGGCGAACGAGCCGACCAAGCGGATCATCACCGGGATGGTCATCGTCATCGCGGTGGTGCTCGATACCTACCGGAGCCGGCGCGGCGCGAGCCGCGCTTGAGCGAGCGCGTTCGAGCCGCGAGTCGATCATGTGGACTATCCGAGATGTAGCCAAGCGAGCAGGCGTGTCGTACACGACGGTGTCGCACGTCTTGAACAACACGCGTCCCGTCAGCGAGGAAAAGCGCGAGCGCGTCCTGGCGGCGATCGCCGAGATGAATTACGTGCCTTCGGCTCCGGCGCGCTCGTTGAAGGCGAAAACGACGTCGACGATCGGCCTCGTCGTGCCGAACAACACGAACCCGTACTTCGCCGAGTTCGCGCGCGGCATCGAAGGGTCGCTCAGGCGGCGCGGCTACTGCGTCTTCCTGTGCAATTCCGACAACAATCTCGTGACGCAGCGCGAGTGTTTGCGCGCGTTGCACCAGAATCGCATCGACGGCGTGATCGTCGCGTCCGTCGATGACGACGAATCGGTCGCCGACGACCTGAAAGCCGTGCGCGTGCCGATCGTTATCGTCGACCGGCCGATCGCCGGGCTCGATGCCGACCTCGTGCAGATCGATCACGAGGCCGGCGCGATGATGGCCACTCATCATCTGCTCGATCTCGGCCATACGCGTATCGGTTGCATCGCGGGGGCAAGCGATACGGCGGTCAGCGCGATTCGGGTGGCGGGCTTCAAGCGCGCGATGGCCGAGCGCGGCGTGCCCGTGCTGCCCGGCGCGATCGTGGAAGGCAATTTCACGTGTCCGGGCGGCTATGCCGCGGCCTGTGCGTTGTTCGATTCGATCGCGCCGACCGCGATTTTTGCGAGCAATGACTTGATGGCGATGGGCGCGCTGCGCGCCGCGGCCGAACGAGGGTTGCGCATTCCGGCCGACTGCTCGATCGTCGGGTTCGACGACGTCGAGATGAGCCGCTATGTGTACCCGGCGCTATCCACGGTGGGCCAGGCGATCTTGCGTCTGGGCGACGCGGCCGCGGGTACGCTGCTCGAGCGTATTAACGGTACCGTATCGGGTCCCGCGCGCACGTTGTTGATCGAGCCGCGCTTGATCGTGCGAGAGTCGAGCACGCGGCTTCGCGCGCCCGCGGGACATGAATCCAATCACATTGCCTCATGACATCGATGAGTACGACAACAATGCAGCCAGAGGCGGGACGCGTCACCGTGGTCGGCAGCCTCAACATGGACCTCGTGATTCGCGCGCCGCGCTTGCCGGGCGCGGGCGAGACACTGGCCGGGCGTTCGTTCGCCAACGTGCCGGGTGGAAAGGGCGGCAATCAAGCGGTGGCCGCGGCGCGTTTGGGCGCGCGTGTCACGATGATCGGCTGCGTCGGCAACGACGAGAACGGTGCCCAATTGGTCGCGCGTTTGCGTGAGGACGGTATCGATTGCGATCGTATCGCGACGGATGCCGCGCTGCCGACCGGCGTCGCCATGATCGTCGTCGACGATGCCGGGCAAAATGCCATCGTCATCGTAGCCGGTAGCAATGGCGCGCTGACGCCGGCCGCGATCGCGGCGCACGAGGCGGCGATCGCGCAAGCCGACGTGCTGGTCTGCCAGTTGGAAGTGCCCGATGACACGGTATTTGCCGCGATGCGCGCCGCGCGCCGCCACGGCCGGATCGTGGTGCTGAATCCCGCGCCGGCGAGCGGGATGCTGCCGCGCGAATGGCTCGAATGCGCCGATTTTCTGATTCCGAACGAAGGCGAGGCCTCGGTGCTGTCGGGCGTTGCGGTGGATTCCCCGGAGAGCGCGCTGGCGGCGGCGCGCGCCTTGCGGCAGCAGGGCGCGCGCAACGTTATCGTGACGCTCGGCGAGCGCGGCGTGCTGGTGCTCGCCGAAGGCGAGGATGGCAGGCACTTTCCCGCGCCCAAGGTCGATGCGATCGATACGACGGCGGCGGGCGATACGTTCGTCGGCGGCTTGTGCGCGGCGCTGGCCGCGAAGCGCTCGCTCGACGAGGCGGTGCGATTCGGCCAGGCCGCGGCGGCGCTATCGGTGACGCGCGCGGGCGCGCAAACCTCGATTCCATATTTGCATGAAGTTCCGAGCCGGGCCGACTAACCGAAAGCGACGATGAAGAAGACCGATTTGCTCAATAGCGCGCTTTCGCGCGTGGTCGCCACGTTGGGGCATGGCGATATGGTTCTCGTTGCGGACGCCGGGATGCCCGCTCCGCACGGCGCGGGGCCCGAGATCATCGATCTCGCGTTGACCCCGGGCGTGCCCGATCTCGCGACGACGATTCGCGTGTTGTTGACGGAGATGCAGGTCGAATCGCATATCGTCGCCAGCGAGACCCTCGCGCGCGGCGATGCATGGCTGTCGCGCGTTTCGAGCGAATGGGCCGAGGCAATCGGCGCGCGCCAAGTGGTGACGCATGAGGAGTTGAAGCGCCTTTCTCATCGCGCGCGCGCCGTGGTGCGTACGGGCGAATGCACGCCCTACGCCAACCTGATGCTCGTGGCGGGTGTGACGTTCTGAACCGGCTAACTACGCCATCGATTCACTCGAAGCGGATGAACTGCGCCGACGACCAGACTTTACTGTCGTCGCGCTGCCGCCCAAAGAAGTAGACCGGGCGGAAGCCGAACGGCGCATTCTCCGGCGTCACTTCGATGCTGCCGGCCAGATCCACGGGAAGAGGCTTGTCGGTCAGGCGTTCGACGGAGACGAACAACTCGGTGCCACCTAGTGCATGTGTCGAGCGGCCTTCGGCGAGCAACCGCGCGCCGGAGATCTCGTATCGAAAGCTCGGTGCATGCTCGAACGGGTTGGCCTGCAACGGATCGCCGACCTTGACGAAACTGTCGATGGTCCCTTCGACGACGATGGTCGCCGCGGCCAAGTTGCTCACGTCGAGTTCGATGGCGTCGGCGTCGCCGTAGGTATCGCTCCTGAAGCCGATGCCGGTCGCGCCGATCCGCCAGGCCGATTCCTCGATATGCTCGAAGCCGTTCGAGCCGAAATTATGGATCGTCCCATTCAGTATGGTGATCCGCCCGCGCCAGGCGGCCCAGCGATAACGATCGCGAATGCGCGCGCCGCCCCAGCGAACGCGGATCGAGCGCTCGGCGTATCCCAGCTCCGCATGCAGATCGCGCTCCCAGATCAGCCCACTATGGTCGTAAGCCGCGACATATTCCCAGCCCGCGCGGCCGAGCAACCGGTACTCGAGCGTGGCGGGCCCGCCGTGCGCGAACTCGTCGCCCTGCCAATGCGTCCCGCTGCGCACGAGGAGTGCGCTGTGTTCGCCCGTCGTGGCCCAAGTGCGCCGTGCGCGCAGGGCACGGCCTACCGTGCGCCGGTCGAGCGACTCCGCGAGGACGCCCGTGAGTCCGCCGTGCACGCCGAAAACCTGAACGCCGGGCGCGCCGCCGCCGGGCCGCCCGCGATGCTCGTCGCCGCTGGCCGCGACGCCCAACCGGTAGCCGCGCGCGATGACGTCCTGATAGAGCCAGCCGAAATGGCCCCAAGACGAAGCGATTTCGACGAGCCGCTCCAGGTTGGGATGATGCCAATCGGGAATATAACGGCGCCCACCGACGTGGGGCATCACGAGATGGTCCTCGGCGGCATCCGCATAGGCGTCCCACAATTCTTCCACCGGCCAGCGCCCCAACTCGACGGCGCTGCCTTTCATGTCTTCGTTCCAGACGAGCGTGCGATTGTGCTCGCCGCGCGCGTTATAGGGGAAGCCGGGCGTCTCGTCGCCGAGAAATACGACGTTGTGATCGCCGCCCGCCGTCGAACTGCCGCACCATTCCTGGACCGGGTACACCACGAAGCGGCCCGGCTCGTTGAACTCATCGACCGCGCGCAAGCCGAGGCGCCAGTTTTCGTCGGTGATTTGGAAGTCGTTGGCCGTATAGCCGAGGACGTCGATGCCGCCGATATCTCGCGCGTACCGTGCGTTATACGCGGGGCTGTTCGTGCCGACGGTATCGTGCGCATGTACGTGCAGATCGGCGTATAGGGCGCGCGGTGCGGGCAACGCGGCATCGATCGTCAGGTAGGCGACGGCCGCCCGGATCTCGGGACGGTCCGGTACGCCGGCGACGATTCGAAGTGCGCCGGCCGTGGTGGGCAACCCATCGAGCGCGCAGGTGGCGAAGCCTGTGGCCGGCAGGGCGTGATCGCGGGCGTAGACGATTTCGCCATGACCGTCGTACGCGGTCACGCGCGCCGTCGTGTCACGTGCATGGGCGCGCGCACCGAGGTCGTGGCAAGCGTTGCCCCAACGGTCCTGCAGCGAGAGCCTAAACGGTGCCCGCTCGCCGGGGCGGACGAACCGGGGGCCCGCCAGCAGCACATCGGCCGGCGCGCCGGCGTGGATATCGATCGAAATGTCGCCGGGTACGGTCACGAAGCGCGAGGTGCCGAGCGGGTCCACGTATAGGCGAAATCGGAAAGCGTCTTCGGCGAAGGTCTGCACGCGCGTGCCGGGCCCGCGCCGCCGGTCGCCGAGCCGGATCACGATGCGATCGCCGGCGTTGAGATAGCCGTCGACGACGTCGACGATCACGGCCTTCTGATACGGACGTTCGTGGCCCTTCTGATCGAAGCGCACGTTCAGCGCTTGTACGGTCGCCGGGCTTTGACCCGGCACGAGCGGTGCCGCGTGGTATTCGGCGCTGATGTAGTTCGCGCCGCTCGGGTCGCTCGTCTGGAACAGGGCCCAATCGGAGTAGAACTTGAAGGTCGCCTTGAGCCAGCCGCCGTCGGCGATGCCGGACGAGCCGACCTCGTAGTCCAGTACGATTTCGGCCCAACTGCCGGCTTCGAGCCGCGTGACGTTGCAGCGCACGCCGCCGGCGAAAGGCAACTGCTTGAGCCGTTCGTAAAGCCCTTGCGGGGCGACGTGCGGCCCGAGGCGTTCGCGCAGCGCATGCGCTCGTTGCGGCAGCGAGTCGGGGGCGTGGCTCATAGTCGATGACGGATGGGAGAGTTGCATGTTCAATGCGGGAAGGGCCAGGGCGCCGCGGCATCCCAAACGGGCACGCCGAGGAACGCATACCACGGAGCGATGACGCAAAGTCCGTAGACGATCGCGATCAGCACCGACACCACGCCGACCTTTGCGTAATCGGCAGTCGTGAAGACGCCGCTGCTGTAGGCGATCACGCCTGCCGTAATTTGCGTCGGCAGCACGTAGGCGAAGCTGTCGGTGTCGCTGACGAGCATCGTGAACGCGACCGGATGTAAGCCGAGACGCGGAGCCAGCGCGAGCGCGATCGGCGCGATCATCGTGACGGCCGCCACGTTCGAAAGCATGCCGATACGAATGACGTGCGTGGCCAGCATGACGATGCCGAGGGTGACCCACCATCCGTGACCCCGCGCGAACACATAGATGTGATCGGCTGCCCACCGCGCGAGCCCCGATTCGCCGATGGCGGCCGCCAGGGAAAGCGCTCCGCCCAGCAGAAAGACCGTGCCCCAAATGGTTCGCCGCTCGACGTCGGCCCAGCCGAACGCAAGCACGCCCGGGGCGAAGAGGACCGCGAGGCCGATCAATGCCACGACTTCCGAAGGCAAGTGATGCCATGCCTCCGCGGCCCACAGCGCGGCCACGCCGCCGAAAACCGCGAGCACCGTCCAATCGCCGCCCGTGGCGGGGGCGAGGCTCGCGCGCATGGCGGTGACGGCCGAGCGGCCGCCGGGAATGGGCACGCTACGCGAACGGAAGTAGAACTGAACCCAGCATTGCGTAATGGCGAACATGCCGAGGTAGGGCCACTGCAATTCGAACCAGGTGAGGTAGGAGATGCGTACGCCGAGTTGCTTCTCCAATAGTCCCGCGACGACCATGTTCGGCAGGTGCGCGGTGAGAATGCACATGCCGCTGATCATTGCCCCGTACACGAGCGTCTGAATCACGATCGCTTTTTTTGCGTCGCGTTCGCGCGGCGAATCGCCGAACAACCCGACGATCCCGTTTGTGACGGGCAATAGCGCGGCCGCGCGGGCGTTGGCGGCGGGCACGACGCTGGACATGACGAAATTCACGACGAACATGGCCCAGATGACGCCGTTGGCCGTTTTGACGCCCAGGCGGTCCAACAGCGCGAGCGCGATGCGGCGATCGAGCCCGCTCTGCTGCATGATCGAAGAAAAAAGGAATGCCGCGAGGCAGAGAAACACGACGGGCGCCGCAAACCCGT
This sequence comes from Trinickia diaoshuihuensis, assembly GCF_003390925.1. GTDB lineage: Bacteria > Pseudomonadota > Gammaproteobacteria > Burkholderiales > Burkholderiaceae > Trinickia > Trinickia diaoshuihuensis. The sequence goes on from NZ_QUBS01000026.1 coordinate 87,285, forward strand.
TCGCGGCTTTGGCAAACGATGGGCTCGCATGCGAGAGCACGAGCAGCATCGGCAGCAGCATACCGCTCACGCCGACCGGAATCGCTTCGGTGACCCATATGATCGCTACCCATGCGACCACGGCGAGTGTGGCCTTGCCATTCGCACCGAGTCCGGCGGGCGTCGGCATGAGCCATCCGATGACGAACAAGGCAAGCCATGCCGCGAGAAAACCGAGCCGGGCTCGCGTCACCGCGCCTGCGCCGTGTCGATCTTTGAGCGCCTTCGTCAACGGTGCCGCGACGGACGGCTGTGTCTTGCCGTGGGGCCCGCGCACGTGCTCGTGCCGCGGCACGCCGAGGGCTTCTTCGCTCACGGCCATTCTCCTTATCCTTATTGAAGTTCCAATGCCGAGACTCGACCGGCCCGGCGGCGGGATGCCATGATACGAAGGAATACCAAGAACGCCATCCAATTGCTTCTTATATCGATATGCGCGGGTGCGCACATCGCTTGTGTTCCCAGGATTTGCGCCAGGCTGGATTGTCTGCGGCCGAATCGAGAGAGCGCCCGGCGCTTAGTGCAATTCGGGGTATCCGAGCAAGGCCGCCTCGTTGGCCATCTGTTCTATATCGGCGTAGTCCTCGGCGGCTAGGGCGGCGACGCCTCGCAATCGCAGCGCCTGTGCACGGCGCGGGTCGATCTCGACGGCTTTGCCGAGCGCATCGCGTAAGGCGGGAAGGTGTTCTTGATCGAGCGTCTTCGAGGCGATGAAGGGCAGGCCCGGTGCGGATTCGCTCATGCCGATCACATGCAAACCGTCGAGCACGCCGGGATGGCTGTCGCGCAGTAGCGCTAGCGTGACGCAGTCGATGGCGGCGATGTCGGCGCGCGCATCGACCAAGGCTCCGAGCGATTCCAAGTGCGAACCGCTCCATAAGACCGACGAGAAAAAACGCCCTTCGAGCGCATAGGCGGCGGCCGCGTGACGTAAAGCGTTCATGCCGCTGTGCGAATCCGCGCTATTGCAGACGGCACGCAATTCGAAACACTCGGGCAATGTTTTAGCGCCGCGCTGCCAGGCCGAGCGCGAAACGACGAATGCGCTGCGGTAGCGCGGCCCGTCGCAGCCTTCGGCGTCGAAGACGGGCGTGGCCACTAGATGAACCGCCTCGTGCAGTCGCAGAACGCGATAGGGAAAGCCGCAAGTCTGGGACAGCAACAAATCCTTGCGGCGCCAGAGCCGCGACAAATCGCCGTATGGTTCCTCGGCCAGCCGAACCTGGCGGGGTCCACCGGCATGCGCGAATAGGGTCAGCGCGTCGGCCAGGAATGAGCGCCACAACTCGGCATGTTGCGGTGTGACGTTGTACATCGGCAGCGCGGCGATCCAGCGGTTCATCGACGCATTGTAGGCGTTCGCGGCATATAGCGGGGACGAGTTCGGGCAAGCGCCGGCACGCATAAGCGTTCGGTTCCGATACGGATAAGCAAATGCGAATTCATTGTTTCGCCGGGCCGCGGGCTTTCGATATGTTTGGGCTATCGCTTGCACTCGATGTGTCGTCTTAGCAGACTGCCCAGAAACCGATGGCCGAGTATTTCGATTCCGAACACATGCGCGAAATCGCCGCGCTCCAAAGCAGTTTCGCGGCGCGCAGCGAGTGGCCGACTTGGATCCTGATCTTCGCCATCTACGGGGGATGGCTCGGCGTTTTGTCGATGCTGCACCACGGGCGTCTCGCGCTGAGCGCCGCCACGCCGTTGCTCGTTTTGATCTGTACCTGGCACCTGTCGTTGCAGCATGAACTGCTGCATGGCCATCCCACGCGCTGTATGCAATTGAACATGCTGCTGGGCTGGCCGCCGCTCTCGGTGTGGTATCCCTATGCGCTATACCGCGAGAGTCATTTTGCGCACCACCGCGACGAGGCGTTGACCGTGCCCGGCATCGACCCCGAGACGAATTACGTCCATGCCGATGAGTGGGCACGTATGCCTCGTTGGCGCCGGGCGCTATGGCTCGCGCGCAAGACATTGATCGGGCGCGTCGTGGTGGGGCCGCCGACGAGCGTCGCCGCCATGCTGGCCGGCGAGATCAATGCGCTCGCGCGAGGCGATCTGCGTCACGTGCCGATGTGGCTCGCGCACGGGGCCGGCACCGTCGTGCTGCTGGTCTGGGTTCAGCGATACGCGGGCATACCTTGGTGGATTTACCTGCTTGCCGTTACGTGGCCCGCGCTCGGCCTTGCGATGGTGCGCTCGCTATACGAACATCGCGCGGCGCCCGATCCTAAAGCGCGTATCGCCATCAACGAGGCGGGATTTGCGATGCGGTTGCTGTTTTTGAACAACAACTTTCATCTCGTGCATCACGACCTTCCGCGCCTGCCTTGGTTTCATTTGCCGCGCGCGTACCGCATGCGCCGGGACGACTATCGGCGAAAGTGCAGCGGCTTCATCATCGACGGCTACGGTTCTCTGCTTCGGCGTCATGCGTGGCGAGCGACCGATGCCGTTGAGTACCCCTCTTCGACGACGATCGTCAACTGATCGGTTTGAGGAATAAGCCGATCGTCAATGCAACGCCGATGCAGACGATCGCGATCCGCAAGATGCGTTCATTGACGCGGCGCAGAGCCCATACGCCGGCGAGCCCGCCCGCTATCGCGCCCGTCCCGAGTACGATCGCTTCACGCCAATGCAGCATCGAGGAGGTCAGAAAGATCGCGACGGCCGCTGCATTCATGACGCCGGCCAGCGCGTTTTTCGTGGCGCCGGCGTTGCGCGTGGGCAGTCCCGCCATCGTCAGCGCCGCCATCATCAGAAATCCGATGCCTCCGCCGAAGTAGCCGCCATAGATGGCGATCAAAAATTGCGCGAAGGCTGCGCCGCCCGGCGATAGATGCGTCTTCGTCTCTTGCGCGCGACGAACGAAACTGCCCCAAGCGAATACGGCCGTGGCAAATAGAACGAGCCACGGCACGAGCCGGGCGAATACCGACGATGGCGTAACTAGCAACAAAACGCCGCCCAGGGCGCCGCCGACGACGCTGATCCCGAACAACACTGAAAACGGCAGCCGATTGGCGCCCGTCACCAAGCGCCGCCCGGCAACGCCCGACATGACTTGGCCCGGAAACAAGGCAACCGTCGAGGTGATATTCGCCGCAAGCGGCGTCATGCCCGAGAGGATCAACGCCGGCAGCGTGATGAACGAGCCCCCGCCGGCAAGCGCGTTTTGCAGACCCGCCCAAACGCCGGCGAGGAGAACGAGGGTTAGCAGCATGGATGGAGCAGGGAAATGGGACAGGTTCAAAGTACTCGATACTACCTGGGTTCTGTCGAGCACCAAAACCGGCGGCGCACGGGCATCGATCAGCGTGAACCCGGCGGCTGTGCGCCGGCGTAAGTTTCAGGCGAGCAATCGCACCGCATCCGCAAGCGAAAGCACGGTGGTGCGCGACTCGAATGCCGTGGCGAACAAGTGCTCATGCACCACCTCGTCCGGGTCGTAGCAACAGTCCTTGACCGTATATAAGCGAAAGTCCGCGTCGCTCGCGTGCGCCACCGACGATAGGACGACGCGCGTCGAGGCGATTCCAACCATGATCAGCGAGTCGACGCCTCGCGCGGAAAGCCGCACCTGTAGATCGGTGTAGAAAAAGACGCTCGCCCGGTGCGCGAAAACGAGCGGTTCGTCGGGGCGCCGGCCGAGCTCGGGCGCGAGGCCATCGTCGATAAAACGTCCCAAGCGTTTGATCCCTTGCCCGTTCTTATTCAATGGACTGACTTCCGGGTAGCCGGGGCTGAAGCGCAGATTCGCGAAGTACACGCCTACGCCTTTGGCGCGCGCCGCCTCGCATAACGCGCGCGTATTGGCGAGCAGCGCCGGGGCGACGGACGGAAAGAGCCCGAGGATATCGGTCTGATAGTGCATGACCAGCAGCGCGGTTCGCGCCGGCACGATGAGCGGTTGAGTGGGTTCGGAGGAACCGCCGTCTGCGTCTCTTTCGTCCTTATCCGCATTCAATGCCAGTGCCATTGCGCCCCCGGATCGAAACAGGTTGTGTGAAACGCGAGTATGACTCGGATCGATTCGCAAGCATGACAACGAAGTCTCGTAGCGGGAGAAGGGCATCGACCGCGCGATGTACCGGCATCGTAGTCTCGGATTCGAAAAGCATCGTTTTGCGCGAGGCGACTACGAGTGCTTGCCTTGCGACGCCTGGTAGGTTCCGCGATATTTGGACGGGTCGAAGCCAGTCCCCACGCATCGGCTTAGCCGCGGGCGGCGCGCGGACGGTCGACGCGTGTCCCCAAGCTCGACCCACGGACCCTTGGCGATAGGCTCGCCTTCGGTCTTGGCGATAACCGGAAAACCGATGATCGACGGACCGAATGGCGTAATGATGGGCGTGCCGCTCAGGCCCGCGCCCAGCGATCCACCACCGCCGCCTTCCGCTGCGGATGTTTCGAGCGCGCAAAGCGCGCTGCGCGGACAACTGAAGGGCAATTCACCTAACGACGCCGCGGCGTTGAAGGCCGCGATCGACGAGATCGAACGGACCAACGCCGCGATCACGCGCGAGGCGCTCGCACGCGCGGCGATCCTGTTGCAGGAGCAAGCCGACGCCGCCCGTGCCGCGCAATCGGACACGCACGTCGATGCGATCGAGCAAGCTGCGAGCGAAGTCGGCCTGACGCACGTATTCGACACGTCCACCCTGGACGCGGCGGCGAAGTCGCTCTCCGCTAAGCCATTGGCGACGAGCCCAGCGGGCACATCGAAGCCGATCGACGCGAGTGCGGCGCGCACCGCCATCCAACAAGGGTTGGACGGCGGTATGACGCTGGCCGAAGCCGTCAACGCGGCCCGCGTTCAATTCGGCGGCGATGAGCGCAACGAAGTCTCGCTCGACGAAGCAGCGCTTGCCATCGAGGGCGACGCCGCGGCCGAGGCGCAAGCGGGGCATGCCGATGCCGACCTGCTCAAAGCCGCGGCACAGCAGGTGGATGGACTCGATATTTTCGCGAAGCCGGTGCAAGAGGCCGCTCTGAAGGCCCTGACGGTCGATGTCCAGCCGAGCGCCGGCCTCGATGCCGCGGCCGCGCAAGCGCAAAACGCCTACCGGACCTATCAAACCGACAAGGCCAACCACGCGAGCGACGCGCAATTGGCGAGCGATCAGGCGGCCTATCACCGCGCGCTGTCGAGCGAACTCGATGCGGCCGCGGGTCAGCAAAACGGAAACTGGCGCGGCGATCTGCTGCAAATCGATCGCCGCTGGCAGGCCCAGCAGACCGTACTGAAACTGAATACGGCCAAGGGCGTTGCGCTCGCGCCGAAGGCCGGCGATCTGCTCGTCTCATTGAAAGCGGCGCAGATCGTCGATGCGGTCGAGTCCAGCCGCATCGCGGGCGGAGCGAATGCGAACTTGACCGCGGCGCAGACCTTGACGCGCCAATTGGCCGGCACTCCGACGTGCAGCGCTCTCGGTCAAGAGGTGGGCGACGACGGGCGCATCGTCGATCTGCGTGCCGCGGCCCTCGCCGATATTACCGGCGCGCGCGCGAAAGATCCGCAAGGCACGTTGGCCGCGGAAGGTGCGGCGCTCTCGAAGTACCGCGGCACGGCGATATTCGATACATTGCTGCGCGATACGTTAGCCGCAGGTGCGACGGCGCATAACGAGCAGGCGGTCGGCACGCCGGGCAATCTCTCCGATATCGCGGACCTGCTGGAGAGCACGGCAAAGGCATCGCCCGAACTCGCCAAGGCGCTGTTTTCAATGCTGCAAGAGAAGATCGTGTCGCTCGTCGGCCACGGCCCGGAATATATGTTCGCCGGCTCGGAGACGATGCGCGAACGCGATTCGTATTATGGGCCCCTGGCGCGGATCGTCGATGCCGCAGGCGGTCCGCAAAGTACGGCTGTTCAGCCGGTCGTCGGTGCGTTGAAGACGAAGTTGCAGGCGTTGCTCGACGAGTTGAATCGAGAGAAAGCGGCCCATGAAGACCCGGTCGCGAATGCGTTTCAGCCGCTGGCCTACTTGAGCAACGCGCAACTGAACGACCCGACGACGCTTTACCAGGCGCTTATCGATCAGTCGCCCAATACCGATCTGGGCAAGACGCTCGCGACGTACACGGGTCTAAAGCCCCATCCCGCGCCCGTTACGCCCGCCGCCGAAGGCGCCGGCACGCTGGCGACGGCGGAAAGCGCGCTCAATCAGCAACTCAAGGCCGGCCAGCCCGATGCCGCCGCCTTGCAAAGCGCGCTCGCCGCGGCGCGCAAGGCCAATCCGTCGATCGACGATAAGACTTGGGCCGAAGCCATGCTCGCGCAGCAGGGGCAAACGGACGCGCAAGCGATCAACAGCGGTAAGGCGAAGGCGCCCGGTGACCTGATCGCTCAAGCCGCATCGGAGTTGAGGCAAGACCAACTATTCGATGCGCGGACCCTCGAAGCCGCCACGAGCGCGCTGCAAAGCGGGCAGGTCGCAAACGGCGGGCTTGCGCCCAACGTACCGCTTTCGGATCAAGGCGGCCCGAGCGCGGCGCAGTATCTGCAAGGGCTCGTGTCCGACGGCATGACGATGAAGGAAGCGATTGCGTTGACCCGTGCCTGGTTGAGCGGATCGAAGCAATCGGACATCGTGCTGACCCAAGCCGCGCTGACGGTGCTCGGCCAGCAGAACCTGCCTACGTACTACAAGGATACGGCGAACACCGACCCGATCGATCTCGCCGCGCAGCAGTTGAAGGCGGTCGATCTCATCGATTCGGCCACCATCGACAAAGTCGTGAACGGCGCGCCGGCGTCGCCAACCGAACCCGCCGTCATCGGCATGAAGCAGGACGTCAAGCCCGATACGGATGCGTTGAACGGAAAGAAGGGCGAGGGCGGACTGATCGGCAAGGTCGATACGGCATATAGCGCGTGGCAGGCCGCGCAGAGCAAGGCGGACAAGAACAAGAGCGATGCCGCCGACCAAAACGCCGCCGCCGATGCGTTGCGCCAATATCACGAAGCGCTCTCGGCCGCTTTGAACGCGGCGGCGGGCAAGGCGCCCACCGATAGCGCGTGGCAATCCGATCCGCTTCACGTCGATACGATGTGGAAGGCGCAAAACGCACTCGAACTTGCGGCGTTGCAGCCGCAGATCGACGCAGCGCAAGCGGCGGGCAAGGACTCGCCCGAGGCGAAATCGCTCGAAACGGCGTTCGGTCAGTGGCAAACCGGGCTCGACGCGTTGCAGATCATCGGCCAGGTGCAGTATGCCCGGCAAGCGGCGACGCCCGCCGGGGGCGACGCGGCCGGGGGCGACGTCGCCGCCGCGCAGATGTTGACCTACGAAACGTATGGTTTGGACCAGGGCGACCCGCAGCTTTATCAGCAAGTGATGGGCGATGCGGCGGTCTCGCAACTGAAGGAATCGGCATTGGCGTCGATTACGGGAGCGGCATCGTCGCGCGATAGCGCTCAAGCGCGGCTGCACGCGGTTGGAACGCGCTTGCAGGCCTACCAGGGCACGCTCCTGTATGCCCAGTTGCTCGATGGCGCCGCGAGCGACCCTGCCGTCAAGCAATTGCTCGGCGCGATTCATGATGCGGTGTACGGGCAAAAGAAGGATCCCGATAAGCTGAAGACGCTGGCCGATATCCTGGAAGGGACGAGCCCCGATATGGCGGCATTCGTGCTGCAGGAGATGTTTCCCGGGGGAGCGAAAGACTCGGGATTTTCGCCCGCGCAACTCGTCGCTTGGACCAAGAGCGCCAACGACCTGACGCAGATCTCGCGAATTTACGCGGCGGGCGGCGGTGCGCGAAATGCCGGCATGACGGCTTTGCGCGGGGCATTGGAGCAGATGATCGTCGCCAACCAGGACTTCGGCAGCGTCGATTACAGCTCGCGTCTGAACATGCAAACGTCGGTGAGCGAAGGCGGCGCCGTCGTATGGGGTGAGGGCCTGGGTCTCGGCGGCTTGAAAAAGCACGGCGGTCAGATGCAGCTCGCGCAGGATATGCTCGACGACGACGCGAAGAGCGAACTCGGTATCGAAATCGCGCGCGAGACGGGCTTCGGCGATCTAGGCAAGCCCGCGGCGCCGGTCGGTACCGGCGGCGGGGCATCGTCGTTGACGGCCGATACGGCCTTCGCGCCCGGAGTGGGGACCGTCGTGACGGCGCAACAACATCTGGCCGGGCTCCAGTGGCAAGACGGGATGCAAGTTGCCACGAGCTACGACCAGGTCCTCAATACGATCGGTCAGGCCAATGGATTGAAGGCCGACTACAGCCCGGGATCGCTGGCCGACGAGCAGGCGCTCTCTATCGGCGAATTCGCGCTGTTCAACGCGAACGACGTGATTTTCGACGCGTCCGGGCACAAGACGACGCTCGGTGACGTCGCCGAGGGTTTATTGAAAGGCGAGGGTGTCAAAAAGCCGAGCGGTTCGGCGCCCGTAACGGTTGCCTCGCTCTCCGGACAGTGGTGGAAGTCGCGCGCGCCATCGACCGACGATAAGGGGACGAGCTTTACGTTGCTCGAAGGCCTGGCGGCCGATGGGCATATGATCGACGTCGGCCCCGCGAACACGACTGCCCGCAACGGCTACGCCGATTGGCAATCGAACACCGGCTTCGATAAGGGATTCATGCTGGTCCAGCCGCATTGGGTCGTCGATGCGCGAGGGGCCGTGCAGACGGGCAACGCCTATTTCGTCGATTACAAGCCCTATGACCATTGGTACGACTGGGAGAATCTGCGCGGCGATATCGTCACGGGCTTGACGATCGCGGGCGGGATCCTCGCGATGATTACGTTGCCCGAAACCGCGCCGCTGTGGCTCGTGATGCTCTCCGAGGCAGCCGATCTCGGTTTCGCCGTCAGTGCGGCGGCGGGAACGGTCGATGCCGTCCGCAAGCTCTCGGCGCCGGGCGGCGCGCGCAATTGGACCAATTGGCTCAACCTGGCCGCCAGCGCATTCGGCGGCGTCGCGAGCGGCGCGGGCTTGCTGGCGCGCACCGGCACGATGGCGGCGCGTTTGTCGGCCGGCGATGCCGCGTTCGCCGACGCGGCGCGCATCGCCGGCGTCTCGCGCAACGCGACGCCGCTCGAACTTGCCCAAGCGGAATTGGCCGCGCCCGGCTATCGCGGCATGCGTCTGTTCGACGATAGCTGGACCGCGCGCTTGTTGCGCGCGCGCTTGACCGGGTCCAATGCCGCGGCGCTGCGTACCGCGGCCGCGACGCGCGGCTTGTCGTCGTTGGCCGGCTCCGGCGCCTTCAAGGCGGCAGGCGTACTTGCCATGCTGACGAACGTGGGTTCGATGGGGCAGCAAGCCTATACGCTGCTGCGCAGCGGCGATCGCGCGACGCTGAGCGACTGGTTCGATTTCCTATCGTCCGCGGGGCTCATGGCGTCCGGCGCCGGTGTCAGCCGCATCCATGCCGCAACCGCCGCCGACGAACGCCGAGTGGCCGGCGCCGAGCGCAATGCGCCGACGGTGAACGTCGATGGGCTCGCGATCGCCGCGCACGAAAATCCGTTGACGGTGGTCGGGTTCACGCGTTCAGCCGATGGCCGTTCGATTCAAATCAGGCTGGCGGACGGCAGCGTAATCGACACGCAGGCATTCGGCGGCGCACGCACGGCTGCGAGCGTCCAGCCCGACGACATCTTGTTGCCTAACCAGCGCGATCGCGGTCAGCGATTCGAGGTCGTCGCGGATCCGGATATGGGCGGGTTCGTCTTGTTGCCTCGCATACGTGGCGGCGCGACCGACGATGACCCTTGGGCGTCCGGCGAGAACGCGCAAAACGACGACGACTCGATCCCTGCGTTCGGCGGCCTGCCGCGATTGACGCGCCCGAAGGCGCGTCCCGGCGAGCGCGATCATCTGCTTTATTCCGCGCTGCCGGTCGTCGAGGACCCCGCGGCGGTGCTTTACGTGCCCCGCGGCGGGAGCGGGGCGAGATCGAGCGAGGCCGCCGCCGGCGGTCCGGCCGGACAGCCGGACGGGACGATCGCCCACGCGCGCGGGCCCCGTCCACCCATCCGTCGTTCCCCTGAAGACAGAGGGCCTTTCGAAACCGGTTTTCCCGTCAAGAAAAGCGAGTATCCGCTGAGCGAGTGGATGGCGGAATATGTGAGCGAGACGGGGCTCATCTACACCGAGGCGAGGCGGGTCGACAAGCAGTGGGTGTTCCGGCCCAACCACGAGCGCCGCGACGCGACCAACGTTATCACCATCGCGCCCGACATTCATGTCGTCAGCGCGCTCGGCACGCCGGACGCGCTGTTCGATCTGAACGGACGGCCGGTTACGGCGATCATGGATTTGCGCCGGCGGCTCATTACGCCGCAGCGTTTGGCCAATCGCCTCAGCGAGAACGTCGGGCTCGAGGAACGCAGCTACACGCCGGGCCAGCCGATCGCGGTGCTGGCGGAATATACGGCCGGCGGGGCGGACTCCTTCGCGCAGCAGTTGGCCAACGAAGTGCATGCGCCGGTGTACGGTCTCGAAGGCAGCTATGAGGATCGCAACTGGCTGCTGCATTTTCCGGAAACCGTCTCCCATCCGGTGTGGCAACCCGACGTCACGGGGCGGCGCGCATTATCCGGCGGGGCGCAGCCGATCCGCGTCAAGTGGAATTTGCTCGAGCGCCGGCAATCGTCGGACCTGGAGGTCTTCGCGAACGACGACCCGGTCAAGATCGATACTTACCTCGCGCCGCAGGGCATGTTCGTCATCAATGGCGATACGAGCGAGTTGACGGCGCGCGGACCCGAGCGGGTCGCGCGATCCGCACGCGCGGCCGGGCATACGCCGAACACGCCCGTCATGTTGTTGACGACCGAGGCCGACGCGCAGCGTCACCCGTTCGCACGCGCGCTCGCCGACGAACTGGGCAGCCCCGTACTCGTGATGACGGACGACGCTTGGGTGCCCGGCGGAAGCGCCGTCCGCAAAAATACCGTGACCGTTTCGCGCGTCGAGGGTGCGCAAAACAAGCGCGTGCAGATCGACGAGGACGGGAACGTCTCGTTCCTGGATACCCAGCAGAACCGCGGTTCGACCGTATGGTTGAACTTCGGGCCGATGCAGCGATCGCTCGAGTACTTCGAACAAAAGCGCGGCACGATGGACGACGTCGTGATGCAGACGTTCGAGGTCCCGCGATCGTTGCTCGACGAGATCAGGCGCCGCGCGGTGCATCAGGGCGACGCCACGGCGCCGGGCAATGAGCAAAAGCCGGTGCTGGGCGATTGGTTGGCGTCTCCCGATCAATTCGGATTGCGCTGGGACGATGTGATGCGGCTGCAAGAGCAAATCATCCCCGGCAGCGCGAAAACGATCGTGGTTCCGCCGCGGGCGCACGGGCCCGGCGGCCCGAGCACGGGTGCCGCGGCGCCGGCGAATATGGTGCAATTCGCGGCTCGACTCCCGGCTCGTCCCCCGGCGCGACCCGCGGCTCAAACGACACCGGCCGTAGGCGAAGATCGTCCCGCGCCGTTGATTCACCCGCGCCGCAAAGAGGACGGCACACCGGTCGAGATCGAGACCCCCACGCAGCCGAGCGATCCGAGCACATGGCACGATCCGGCGGCGACGGCGGTGTTCGTGCCCGACGGAGCGCATCCCGCCGTGCTCAACGGTGTTCCGATGACGCAATGGGAGCCTCCGGCGACGTCGGAAGGTTGGCAGACCGTATCCGGCCAGAACCCGGATATCGTCGAGCCGCCCGCCGACGCGTCCGTCAAGAAGGCCGGCGTCGTCATCCTGGAGCCCGACGGCCGCGTCTGGATCATCGAATCGACGAATCACTTCACGGGGCCGCGTTCGTTTCCCAAGGGCTCGGTGGACGAAGGACTGTCCCTGCAGGCGACCGCGATCAAGGAAGGCTATGAAGAGACCGGCCTGCACGTCGAGCTTCTCGCGCATTTGACCGACTTCAAAACGAAAACGGGCAAGACGAGGACCCGCTACTACCTGGCCCGCCGCATCGGCGGCAACCCGGCCGCGATGGGATGGGAAACGCAAGGCATGTATCTGGTGCCGCGCGGCGAACTGGCCGGGACAGTCAGAACGGCGCGCGATTTGCGTGTCGTTAGAGCCTTGCTGCAATACGAGGCCGACGCCGAGCCGCTAGCCCCGGCTGGCGGCGAACAAGCGGCATCCGATTCGATGGGCCTGCCCGCACGCGCATTGTCGGAAGACGAACAAGCATTCAGAGCGCAACTCGAGGGCGCGACCATCGGCGACGACGCCTTCGAGTTGTCGCATCTGACCGACCCGGGCGTTGCGGTCAATCTAGTCGTCGAGGACGCCACGGGGCCGATCGGCTCGGGTCCGATCAATGCCGGCACGGTCCGAGTGCTCGATCTGCGCAAAGGCGATTTGCCGAAGGGCAGCGGCCATCAATTGCTCGCGTGCGCGCTCGAGCAAGCCGACGTGCGGCCCACTCAGCGATTGGTGCTCGACGATGTCGAGCATCCCGAGACGATCGCCGCGCGCGAAGCCGGCTTGCCTGCCGAGCAGACGCCGCTCGCACGCACGGCCATGCGCGCGCTGACCGAACTTGGGTTGACGCCGGCTTCCGCGAACTACGAGGCCAACGCCCGCGGGCATTGGAATCTCGTCGTCGAACTCGCGGGCGAGGGCCGAGCATCGTCGCCCGACGCGCTCGCCACGGACGAGGCGCCGGTGCAATTCAAGGATCCCGACGCGCTCGCCTCCGAGGCGTTCCTTGCAGTGGCGCAGCAGTACGACTTGAGTCCGGAGGCGATCGAAGACTTGCAATGGAAATCTCCGCGCGATAACACGACCAAGTTCTTCGACGCGCGGCAGGGCCACGTCAAGGCCACGACCGTGAGCGATGCGAGCCGCCACGTCGCGGCAACCGACGACTCCGCGTACTACATTTCGGCCGACATCTACAACCTCGGCGGATTGAACGCGGCGTTCGAGGATGTGGCCGAACACGCCAACGTCCATTACGAAGCGATGGCGCGCATCGCCGCCGATGCGCTCGAGCAAACGGGCGCGAAGGTGGTGCCGATGCGAACCGGCGGCGACGAATTGGGCTTCGTGGTCGTCGGTGCGGTGGACGACGATGCGATCGCGGCGGCGCTCGGCTCAGCGCGCGAACGCATCGCGGACTATGCCGAAGAACAGGGGCTCGCGGATATCCCTCATCCGAAGCGCAAGGGAGAGAAGGGCGTCGGCATGCATTTCGGCTCAGCCCCGATTCTGCCCGGACTGTCGCTATCGGACATCTTTACGCAAGCCGATCTCGGTGTGAACCGCAGCAAGACGTCCGGCACGCGGCCGGCAAGCGACGAGCCCGATGCGGCCGATGAGGACGGCATCACCGCTGATTCGACCGCCGCGCCGCCGGCGGCGCGGCCCGGGCGAGCCGCTCCGCCGGTCGAACCGTTCGGCTACGAGTTGCGGCCCACGGTCTATGTCACCGACCCCGCCCAAGCCGCCGCGCTCGACTATATCGAACGCGCACGCCGATATGGACTGACCACGGAGCAGGCGCGCAGCCTCGTTCAGCCCGTCGCGCTCGACGACGTCTCGGGCTTTTTCGACGCGCGTCAGGCTTCGGTCAAGTCGAGCACCGTGAACCGCACGCGCGACTATGTGAGCGCAAGCGGCGGCACGGCTTACTACGTTTCCGGCGATATCTACAACCTCGGCGGATTGAACGCCGCCATGAACGATGTCGCCGAACTGGCCAACGCGCATTATCGATCGATCGTCGGTATCGTTGCCGACGAGCTGGCGCAAACGGGCGCCGATGTCATACCGATGCGCACGGGCGGCGACGAGGTGGGCATCGTCGTGGCGGGGCAGCTCGACGAGGGCGCGCTGCGCGAAGCCTTGCAAGCGGCTCAACGACGGCTGACCGCCTATGCCGAGCAGAACGGATTGACCGATATCCCGCATCCCAAGCGCGAGGGCGAGTACGGCGTCGGCATGCATCTGGGCTACGCGACGATTACCGAAAGCAGCACGCTCTCGGAGATATTCACGCAGGCCGATAAGGGCGTCAACCGCAGCAAGACGTTGCAGGCGAGGCTTTCGAGCCAAGCCGGCCCCGGCGGGCAGCCGCCCGAGGTTAAACTGAGCGCGCCCGGACAGTCCGGCGAGACGCAAGGACAGGGCGGGATCGAATCGGATTGGAGCGAAGACGATGTCACAGCAAACGCGGGACGCTCGCCTCGGCTTGACGGGGTTGAGTCCGAAGCAGCGGGAAGAGCGCATCCGGCAACTCGAACGGGAAGCGGCGCACAAGCAGGCAGCGGCCCAAGCGGAGCTGGAGAAACAACGGTCCCAACGCAAGAAGGACAAAGCCTAGCGGACGATGAACCGGCGCCGTACGTCCGCGATGCGCTCGTCTGGTCCAAGGGGTGGAAGGGCGATATCACGGCTACGGTGGCAAGCGAGCCCGATGCTCGCGTCTTGATCTCGCCGACGCAAGCGTCGGCCGGCGGTGGCGATAAGCCTCAAGTCTTGCTCTCCACGGGCTGGCGTTTGACGCCTTCGCGCGGCGGCCGAGTCGTCGCGAACGCCATCGACGCCATGGGACTCGCGCATGCGTCGGAGTTGACGATCGGAGGCGCCGATCGTGAGCGGGAAATGGCGGAGGCCGCCGAGCGCGGCACCGATGTCCGCGACACGATGCTGGGCCGCACACTCGAACAAGCATGCGCTCATCTAAACAGAACGCCGATCGACTGGCGGGTCAGCGGCGGACTTCATAGCCGAGTGACCGTCCAATTGGCGCCCGACATCACGTCGGAGCCTTCGTCATCCGCGTCGTCTTCCGTGCTGTCGTTGGCGCGGCAGATGCCCGACCTCATCGTCTCGTGCCCGCCCGCTCGCTCACCGCTGACGCGATTCGGCGGCGCGCCGGGGACGCACGCAGACTTCGTCGTCGCCGCAGCGGTTCGCGATGGACAAATGATCGACGGGACCGGCGCGCCGCTTTCCGCCCAAGCACTTGCGCACCAGGTTGTCGGCGCCGACACGTTTCCGAAGCGCATTCGCGTGGTGTTGCTGACCGACGGCGAGGCGCCCGGCGCGGCGTCTGCGTTGGCGCGCTTGCTGCGGCATTTGCAGATTCCCGTGCTCGCACGCGACCATGCCGTGAGCGCCGACGACGAAAACGCGTGGCGGCTGCATACGGGCGATGAGGCGCCACCTTCGCCCGCAGCCGGCGAGACGGCTGACGTCGTGCTCGGTTACGGCAATTCGAAGGTGGCTTATGCGTTGACCATGCCCGGCGAGCCGCCGCGCGTGGTGACGGTGCTGCGAGATTCGCGGCCGGCCGACACGCTGGAGCAAGAGCAAGCCGTGCTGGAAGCGCTGCGAAACGAGGGCGTGCCGGTACTCGATGTGTCGCTGGGGCGTTACCTCGGCCGGCCGGCCGTGTTCTCCGACCGCTACGCGACGAGCTACAAGGCCTTGATGAAGGCCATCGAAGGGGAACCACGCGACGAAGCGGCCGAGCGAGCCATACTCGCGTTGCTGCGCCGCGCGCGAATACCGATCACACCGCAGACGGCCGCATCGATTACACGCGTGCACGATGCGCTCGTTACACGCAGCGTCGACATCACCGACTTCGATATGTTCTTGGGACGAATCGGAGCGGATGGGCGCCCGGACGGCCGCGCGGTCGTCGCAGACCCGCTGCGATGGAGACGAGCGATACCGATGGGGCCGCACCTTGACGATTTGCCGTGGCTGTCGCGGCTCGTGCGCGCAGCGGCGCGTGAGCCGCAGGGCGAACGCCAGGCCGCCGAGCCTTTGGACCTCGGCGCTTTGGCTGAGGTCGCACCCGGCGTGGACGGCCGTTCCGTTGTCTTGACCGACACCGCTGGACGGTCCGTGCAAGCGGTCTTCTTGAGCGGACGCCGCGGGCCTCCGACCGATCCCGAGGATATCCTGTTGCCGAACGGCGAGAAGCGCGGACAACGCTTCGAGTTGTTGCGCGACCCGAGCGACGGCACGCTCGTCGTCTTACCGCGCATGCGTGGGGGCGCGGTCGACGATGATCCGGAGAAGCAAGGCGCGCCTGCGCTCGCGGTCCCGCTTCGGGCGCTGTACGAGACGACGCTTGCGCCCGAAGGGTACGGACAGTTGTTGGCCGATACGCGGGCGTCGTTGCAGCCTGTGCGCGGCATCACAACGGCTCGCTCCGATTTCGTCGAGGCGCTGCGCACGCGCATCGAGCCCATATTGCAGGTCGAGCCGCGCCCGCCGGGCGGCGAGGCGGGCAAGCGTCGAACGCTCGAAGGCGAGGGCGAGCCACACGATCGGGCGGTACGCTACATCGTCAATACGGCGTTGCTCGTGGCCCGGTCATCGATGTCCGATGACGAGTTGCGCGCGAGTCCGGCGATCCGTTCGCATGCGAAAGCGTTGGATTTGGTCGTCGGAATCCGGACGCTCAATGTGCGTAACAGCGAAAGCCTCGCATTGCGCGATGCCGATCACTATCTGTCGAATCTCGTTCAAGAGTGGCAAATACCCTTCGAGCGACGCGGCGCGGGAGAGGATCGAACGCCTTCGACCCGGCTGGCGCGGCTTTCGGGGATCGTTGCGCGAACCTACGATCTGACGAAGGCGCGAGGGCGGACGGGTTCGCCAGGCTCATTGCCGTCCGACGCCGACGTCTCGCTGATGGAGCCCCATGACATTCCCGCGTCCGCGCCCGGCGGTCGCGCGTGGGCGGCGCTTGGTACGCGCGATTTCTTGCGGATGGCCAAGGGCGGCACATCCGACGCGCATTGGATCCTCACCGACGTGCCGGGCGCCGGACCCCTCGCAACCTGAGCGGCGGATCCGCCGGGCGGCCCAAAGCAACGCATGCAGCCGGGGCCGCCGGGGAATCGTCCTGCCCGGCTGGTTGCCGCGAGCGTACGCACCCATTACACTTTGCGCCTGCCATGCGGGAATCGCGGGCAAGCGCTTGCGGCCGAGTCCGCCGAATCCGGAAAGAATCAATGAGACGACTGTTCCCCAGCGTGCTAGCGGCCATGTTTTTCGCGGCCGGGGCGCACGCGCAAAGCGATGCGTCAGGGCCCTTCGTCACGCCCGCGGGAAGCGCGCAATTCGAGCGTGTCGGCGGTGACTACGTCGCCTCGCTCGATGGAACGGCTTTCGATCGCTTCGGTGCGCGCGCACTCGTGCATTTCGACGATGAGGGCGAGGCCGGCCAAGCCGTTGCCCGTATGCTGGTCGCCACCGATTCGGGGCCGGCCCTGTACGACTTCCGCCGCCGTCCACCGCTCGTGGAGCGCACGGGTAAGCGCATGAACTTGCAACGCGTCTTTTGGCAAGGCGACGAGGTCGTGATGCAGAGCCCCGAAGGATGGTACCGTTTCAAGGGCGGTATCTTGACGAAGCTTCAATCGTCCAAGACGATCTACCGGTAATCGCTTCTCGCGCCTGAGCCTTGCACAGCGCGCGGTTCGTTCATTTGATGTAACGCCACGACATGACAAATACCCCGGCGGCGACGCCGTTCAGCGAGCTCGCGCTCGCACCGGCCACGCTCGCGAACCTGACCCGGCTCGGCTATGTCTCGATGACGCCGATCCAAGCCGCTAGCTTGCCGGTCGCCCTGGCCGGGCTAGATCTGATCGCTCAGGCGAAAACGGGCAGCGGCAAGACGGCGGCATTCGCGCTTGCGCTGCTCGCACGGCTGGATGCGCGCCGGTTCGACGTGCAAGCGATGGTGTTGTGCCCCACGCGCGAACTTGCCGATCAAGTCACGCAGGAGATTCGCCGCCTCGCCCGCGCCGAGGAAAACGTCAAGGTGCTGACGCTATGCGGCGGCACGCCGATGGCGCCGCAAACCGCGAGCCTCGGGCATGGCGCGCATATCGTCGTGGGTACGCCGGGGCGCATCATGGATCACCTGACGCGCGGCAACCTCGCGCTTGGCGCGCTCAATACGCTCGTGCTCGACGAAGCGGACCGGATGCTCGATATGGGTTTTTACGACGACATCGCCACGGTCGCGAGCCAATGCCCGAAGGAGCGCCAAACGTTGTTGTTTTCGGCGACCTACCCCGAGGGCATCGTCAAGCTGAGCCAGCGATTCTTGCGCAGCCCGAAAGAGGTGCGACTCGAGGAGCGCCACGACGACAGCAAGATTCGCCAACGCTTTTATGAGGTGACCGAAGACGAGCGGCTGCACGCGGTCGGCATGTTGCTCAATCACTACCGCCCGGTGAGTACGATTGGGTTTTGCAATACCAAGCAGCAATGCCGCGATTTGCTCGACGTATTGCGTGCGCAGGGTTTTCATGCGCTGGCGTTGCATGGCGAGCTCGATCAGCGTGACCGCGATCAGGTGTTGATCCAGTTCGCGAATCGTAGCTGTTCCGTTCTCGTCGCCACCGACGTGGCGGCGCGGGGGCTCGACTTCGCGCAGTTGGAGGCCGTCATCAACGTCGATGTCACGCCCGATCCCGAAGTGCATGTCCATCGAATCGGCCGGACGGGCCGCGCGGATCAAGACGGCTGGGCGCTGAGTCTGGCGAGCATGAACGAGATGGGGCGTGTGGGGGCGATCGAGCAAGCGCAAAAGCGCGACGTTGAATGGCACGCGCTCGCCGAGCTCACGGACGTGGGCAAGGAACCGCTGTTGCCGCCGATGGAAACGCTCCAGATTTTGGGCGGACGCAAAGAAAAAATTCGTCCCGGCGACGTTCTGGGCGCACTGACCGGCGAGGCGGGTTTCAGCGGCGCGCAGATCGGCAAAATCAATGTGACCGAGTATTCGACGTACGTTGCGGTCGAGCGCGGGATCGCGCGCGAAGTGTTGCGCAAACTCAATGCGGGCAAAATCAAAGGCAAGAAAGTCAAAGTGCGTTTGATGGACGAATGACGCGGTACGGGGCGCTCGGTGCCGTGGGCGACTGAGCGGGCGATTATCTTCTCCTTTTTCTTAGTCGAGTCCACTTCGATGATCCATCTCGATCGACAAATCGATACCGAACGCCTGATGCTGCGGCTGCCGAGCCGCGAGCATTTCGAGAGCAGCGCCGCGATGTGGTCGGATCCGGAGGTGACGCGCTTCATCGGCGGACGGCCCTTCACGCGCGAGGAAACATGGGCCCGGCTGCTGCGCTACATCGGTCATTGGCAACTGCTCGATTACGGCTATTGGGTCGTGCTCGAGCGTGAGAGCGGGCGCTATATCGGCGAAGTGGGGTTCGCCGACTATCACCACGATTTCGGTGCGCTTTCGAACGGGGCGCCCGAGGCCGGCTGGGCGCTTTTGCCGAGCGTGCACGGCAAGGGCTACGCGACTGAAGCGGTGCGCGCCGCGACCCGCTGGGCCGACCGCCGCTGGCCGAATAACCGAACGATTTGCCTGATCGATCCGGAGAACGCGCTGTCGCTGCGTGTCGCGGCTAAATGCGGCTACGTCCCGTTGCAACAGGTCACGCATCGCGGCATGGAATCGATGGTGTGCGAGCGGGTGGTCGGGTAGAACTCAGGGCGCGCTCAGGACGTATAGGCGCCGTGTCGATGCAACGCGCTCTCGGCTAGACCAAGCCGCTTGATCGCGTCCGGCCCTTCGAGCGAGAGCAACTGGGCGAGCAGCAACTCCGCAATCGCATTGGCGGCCAGCAGCGAGGGGAAGAAGGAAGGCGTTTCGTGCGAAAACAGCAGAACCTCGTCCGCGTTCAGTGTGATCGGGGAGACGACGCTGTCCGTCACTGCAATCAGTTTGGCGCCTTGATCGATTGCGGCCTGCGCGACGCGTACGGCTTCCGCGGAGTAAGGGGCAAAGCTCACGACGACGGTTGCGTGCTTGTTCTCGATCGCGCGCAGTTGCATTTCGAGCGTGCCCGCCTCGGCGGAAATAAGGCTGACCGATGATCGAAATAGCCTATACCCGTACATGAAGCCGAATGCGACCGGGAAGCACGACCGAAACCCTGCAACATGCACATGGGGCGACTTGCGCAGCAGCTTGGCGGCGCTGCCGACGGCTTGTGCGCTTTGACTGAACGTCAGTTCGAGGTTGTGCGTTTGAGCCGCCGTCAGCCGATGCGAAAGCGAGTCGCCCGAACTGCCTTTGATCAAGGTTTTAGCGCGAGACGTCAGGGGTTCCGGGCGTGTCCGGACGCGGCTCACGAAGACTTCGCGAAGTTCGCTCCAACCCGGATACCCAAGCTGTTGGGCGAGCCGGACGAGGGCCGCCGGCTGGACGTTCGCTCTTTCCGCGATCTTGCGCATGGACAGCACCGCGACCTCGTCGGGATTGTCGAGCAGGAACGCCGCTCCGGTCTGGAATTGCGGGCTCAAATACGGAAAGCGCTCGCGGATGAGCGTGGTGAGAGCGTCGAAATCGTGGGTCACGTCTGTCGTGTGCGCAAGCAGGGGAACGGTGAAAAGCAAGGACGCTGGCCGTAGGCGCGCCTTCGATATCCCCGCGGCGGCTTTCCGGGGCGCATCCCGCGCACATGTTACAACGATTGTTGCAATCGATGTCCGAAGACGTGGGCGACTTATCTTTGGTATCCGCTCCTCATGCCGTGAGGCGCGCGTCGCCGCTGCCCATGATGCGTGCCCCGAGCGTTAGCCACAGCACGCCGAGCGCGGATGGATGTTCGATGCCGGCAAAGCGGAACGCGTCGAGTACGCTCGGGTTCAGCACGAGCCCGCCGCCTCGGCTGTCGAGCTCGCTCGCCGAACGTTTATATACGATGACTTGCCAGCCGATTGCCCGCAACGCCGTTGCCGTGAACAGGCCGCCGAGCGAGCCGCCGATGACGGTGGCTCGGCCCGGTGTCTTGTGCTCTATGATTACTCTCCTTCGGCGTCCCCCGCGACCACCTTGCCGCGGAACAGGTGGTACTGATACAGGTTGTAGCCGATCATGACCGGAAAGATCAGGCCGATGCCGATCAACATGAACACGAGGGTGGCCGGGTCGGACGCCGCGTCCACCACCTTGAGCCGCCCGGGAATGAAGTACGGAAACAGGCTGATCGCGAGTCCGGCGAACGACACGAGAAATAGCAGCACCGACGCGCGGAACGGGCCGCTCGAGCCGCCCGTCAGCAGCGTGCCGATAATGCCCGCGAAGGCCAGCGCCGCGAGCGCCCCGAGCCCAAACAGCAAGTGCATGACAGGCGCGTGGGTCCATCGCTCCTGTCCGACAGCGCTATATAGCCAGGTGCCGATGGTGAGCAGCAAAGCGCTCGATGCGGTAAATATCGCGCTCAGTAATGCAATGCCGCGTGCCCAACGTTCGAGTGGCCCGTCGGTCTTCTTGATGTCCGGCCGGTCCCAAACTTCCGCGTCTTCGTCCTTCGGAACGAAAATTCGCGCTGCCTGACAGGAGTATTCCGTTCGACAGTTATGTTTGGCGCATCCACCCAACAGGTAAGAGATGCTATGAGCGATATTGCGAGAGTGCCGTCGCCAGGCGTGAGTGCATGGCACGGCACTTACGAGCCCACGGTGCAAACCGCCGCGAGCGAATCTGCGTCGACAAGGCCGCCCGCATCAGGCTTGCTCCAGCCGCTCAGTGCATTCGGTGGACACCCGAATCGTGCGGCTGCAGAGACGGGGAAAAGACGCATCCTCGGTCTTCCGTGGATGAAGGCATCGACCTCCACTGTCAATGCACAAACCCCGGGTATAACAGCCGGGGGATTGGGTTCGGAAGAAACGCAATCCGCGCAGCCCGGGAAGCCGCAGTCCATACCCGGGTCGTCGTCAGCCTTGAGTGGAAGCGGCTTACCGATGCGTAGGCCGGAGACAATAGTCCTCGGCGATAACGCCTATAGCATCGAGTACTCGCAAAGGTCCGGAGAAGCAGGTAGAAGTGTTCAGCTTAAAGCGACCTTGAAACACGGTGACGAAAGTATCCCCGTCAGAATCAAGGTTCTGGACAGGAGCAACGAGGCGCTGGCTTATCAGCAAATGCTCGGCAAAAATGACGCAATGGCAAAGTTCCTTCCCCACTGTTACGGCACCGTCGACAGTGCGGGAAATCCGCTGGAATTCACTCAGCCGGGTAAGATTGCTGCGCCGGCCTTTCTTGTCCTGCGCGACGAAGTTTCTGCTGTTGAGTCGGAGTCGTCGCGAGTCGTCAACAGAGGGGATTTACGCGTCAAGGATTTCAAGCTGTCGGATAAGGCTTTGAGAAGCGATCGGATCGAAAGGAAAATCAATGGTTTCCCGGAGAAGTCTCGGGCGTACTATGCAACCAAGGATGTACTGATGAATCTGTCACGCGGACCATTTGTGACGCATGAGGGCGGTCATCTCGACAAGATCCGTCAAATGGCCCGGACCAATCAGGCTGTCGATGGCATGTTCAATAGCGTGACGGACAAGAGTAAACTGCTTTCCGAGCTTAAGGTTTTGCGCGACGCCATGCAAAAGTCCGATTTCGCGTTTGTCGATTCCAGTCTCTTGTTCATACCTGTAGAAGATCGATCTGGAAATGTTTCTATTTCCATGAAATTTATTGATCCGGCTCACAGCTTTCATAAATCCGCGGCACATCCCGATTTTTCTCTCAAGAAGGATGCGGCTGTGAAATCTGTAGACTGGCTGATAGATCGGGCGCAAAAATCGATTCTGGAAGGGCTGGCGTCTTCGGCCAGCACATGACGAGCAAGAAATGAAAAAGGCCGGCTAAAAGCCGACCTTTTCAAATATGGTGCCCAGGAGAGGACTCGAACCTCCACGATGTTGCCACCGCTAGGACCTGAACCTAGTGCGTCTACCAATTCCGCCACCTGGGCAGGTGTGCGTCTTGCAACAAAGATCGCTACTATAAACGGCGTAGACTACGCTGTCAAGCGTTTTGCGCCACCTCTCTCCGGCAGGCCACTTCGTGCCCCATTTCGCCCCGCAGCCGGCAAGCACGCTGCGACAGGCGCAAGCGGACCCAGCGGCCGTCGCCAGGCCCCAAGCGGGTGTTAGAATGGCGCGCATTGCCGTGTCTTAACGTATCGAGCCAGAACAATCATCGACAAGCGCCCCTTGAGCAAATACCCGTACCCGATCCCCAGCCGTGAGGAAATCCTCGGCGTGCTGCGCACGAGCGAAACGCCGCTCGCCGCCAACGACATTGCCGAGACCCTGTCGATCAAGCGCCAGGAGCGCGAAGGATTCTTCAAGCGCCTAGGCGCCATGGAGCGCGACGGCCAGATTCGGCTCGATAAGCGCGGCTACTATCAGTTAGCCCATCCGTCCAATTTCGTCGCCGGCCGCGTGCAAGGCCATCGCGACGGCTACGGGTTCATCATCCGCGACGACGGCCAAGACGATCTGTTCCTGCCCAATGCGGAGATGCAAAAGGTCATGCACGGCGATCGCGTGCTCGCCCGCATCGTCGGCTACGATCGCCGCGGCCGCCCCGAAGGTCACATCGTCGAGGTGACCGAGCGCGCCAACAAGCGCGTCATCGGCCGCCTGCTCAACGAAAACGGCGCCCTCATCGTCGCGCCCGAAGACAAGCGGATCAATCACGACATCCTCGTCACGCAAAACACGAAGAAGGCCAAGGTCGGCCAAATCGTCGTCGTCGAGCTGACCGATTTCCCGAGCCGGCACTCGCAGCCGCTCGGCCGCGTCGTGGAGGTGCTCGGCGACATCGACGACCCGGGGATGGAAATCGAAATCGCCGTGCGCAAGTACGGCGTGCCGCACGAATTCAGCGACGCCGCGCTCGCGCAAGCCGCCGCACTGCCCGATGAGGTGCGCCCGGTCGATATCCGGCATCGCGTCGATCTGCGCGACGTGCCGCTCGTCACGATCGACGGCGAGGATGCCCGCGACTTCGACGATGCCGTCTATTGCGAGCCCACGAAGGTTGGACGCGGAGATGGCTTCCGCCTCATCGTCGCGATCGCCGACGTTTCGCACTACGTCAGGCCCGGCGGCGCGCTCGATACCGACGCGGTGGAGCGCAGCACGTCCGTGTACTTCCCGCGCCGCGTCATTCCGATGCTGCCGGAAAAGCTCTCGAACGGTCTGTGTTCGCTCAATCCCGAGGTCGATCGCTGCGTGCTCGTTTGCGACATGCTGATCACCGCGCGCGGTGAAATCAAGGCGTATCAGTTCTATCCGGGCGTGATGCACTCGGCCGCGCGGCTCACCTATACCGAGGTGGCCGCGGTCCTCTCGAACACGAAGGGCCCCGAAGCCGCGCGCCGCGCCGCGCTCGTGCCGCAACTGCAGAATTTGTACGGGGTGTTCAAGGCGCTGTTCGCCGCGCGTCAAAAACGCGGTGCGATCGATTTCGATACCACCGAAACCTATATCGTCTGCAACGCGCAAGGCAAGATCGAACAGATCCTGCCGCGCCAGCGCAACGATGCGCACAAGCTCATTGAAGAGTGCATGCTCGCGGCGAACGTCTGCGCGGCCGACTTCATGAAGCGCAACAAGCATCCCGGTCTGTATCGCATTCACGCGGGACCGACCGCCGAAAAGCTCGAGAACTTGCGCACGTTCTTGCGTGGCATGGGCCTCTCGCTCGGCGGCGGCGAGACGCCGCACGCGAGCGATTACGCGGCGCTGATGGCGCAAATCCGCGATCGGCCCGATGCGCAAATGCTGCAAACGATGCTGCTGCGGTCGATGCAGCAAGCGGTCTACAGCCCCGATAACATCGGCCACTTCGGTCTCGCCTACGATGCTTACGCGCACTTCACGAGCCCGATTCGACGTTATCCCGATCTGCTTACGCATCGGGCGATCTACGCGATTCTGTCCGGTACCAAATATCGCCCCGAGGCGCCGGACGGCGTCGTTCTGAATACGGCGCTCTCGCCGCGCGCCCGCGCGATGCAGCAGGCCGACGAGCAAACGCGTCCGCGCTCGCGCGAAAACACCGCGATCTGGGAGGAACTCGGTCTGCATTGCTCGGCCAACGAACGGCGCGCCGACGAAGCATCGCGCGACGTCGAAACGTGGCTCAAGTGCTACTTCATGCGCGACAAGCTGGGCGAGGAATACGGCGGCATGGTAAGCGGCGTGACCTCGTTCGGCATCTTCGTCCAACTCGATTCTCTGTTTATCGAGGGGCTCGTGCATGTGACCGAACTGGGCTCGGATTACTTCCAGTACGACGAGATCAAAAACGAGTTGCGCGGCGAACGCACGGGCATCCGCTATCGGTTGTCGGATCGTGTGCGCGTCCAAGTGAGCCGCGTCGATCTCGATGCGCGCAAGATCGACTTCCGGCTCGTGCGCGATACGCCCGCCAAGCCGGCATCGGCTCCGCGCGCCGCGGCGGTGCGCCCGGTCGGCGAGCCCGAGATGCCGGGGCGCGGCCCGCGCGTGCGAGCGCTGCCGCCGGCGGAAGGTGCGCACCGCAAGAAGGCCGCGCCGGGCAAGTCCGCCTCTGTCGTCGAAGCGCGTGCCGCGCGCACGCAAGCGGCGAGGAAGCGCGGCGCGGCAACGAAGGGCGCACCGAAGGCGCGCTCGCGAAAGAAGGGCTGATCGTTCAACCGATTTCACAGAGTTATGGCACGTCTTAAGGTTTTATACGGCTTTCATGCGGTGACCGCGCGCCTGCGGCACGATGCGTCGACGGTCGAGGAAGTGTTTTACGACGCCACGCGACGCGATCGCCGTATGCAAGAGTTCTTGCAAACGGCCAAGGAAGCCGGCGTGCGATTGATCGCAGCGGACGAAACGCGGCTATGGGGCCTCGCGCACACCGAGCGCCACCAAGGCGTCGTTGCCCGCGCAACCGATTTGCCGCTCGCGCAAAACCTCGCGGAATTGCTCGACGGCATCGAAGGGCCGGCTCTGCTGCTCGTGCTCGACGGCGTGACCGATCCGCACAATCTCGGCGCGTGTTTGCGCGTGGCCGACGGCGCCGGTGCGCATGCCGTGATCGCGCCGCGCGACAAGGCCGTGGGCCTGAACGCGACCGCGGCCAAAGTGGCCAGCGGGGCGGCCGATACCGTGCCCTATATCACCGTCACGAATTTGGCGCGCGCGCTGCGCGAGTTGCAGGACGCCGGCGTGTGGATCGTCGGTACGGCCGGCGATGCCCAAGCCACGCTCTACGAAACGAAGCTCGACGGTCCCGTCGCGATCGTCATGGGTGCGGAAGGCGAGGGTATGCGCCGCTTGACGCGCGATACCTGCGACGAAGTCATGCGCATCCCGATGGCGGGCACCGTCGAAAGCTTGAACGTCTCCGTGGCGAGCGGTGTGTGTCTGTTCGAAGCCGTGCGCCAACGCGCGATCAAGGGTTGAGCGAGCCGCCGGATCCATCGAGCGCCGCATGCGGCACGTAGTCGGCGATGCTGAAAAACCGGTAGTCGCTAAGTAGATCGAGGCCGGGAAACCCTTCGGGGTGAATCCGGCCGTACACGCCTGCGCGCGGGCTCAGACCCGCGAGACACATCGCCAGCATGTATTCGTTGAACGGCATCATGAATTGCCGCGAGACGAAGTGCATGCCCCAGTTGAACACCGCCGGCAGCAGTTCGGTGCGCATATAGCCGCCGTGCTCCGGCTCACCCGGCGGTTGCGTCAAATGCTCGGCCCATGGGCTATGCCCCTCGACCGCCAGGAAGCCGTGGCGGACGTACGGTGTCCAACGCCTGATCATCTCGATCAAATCGGCCGCAGCCACGTAGCCGGGCACAAGTCCTTGCGCATCGCTATGCGCCACGCGGAAGGCTGCCTTCAGTTGCGTCAGCGTCAGGGGCGCCGTGCCATGCGCGATATCCAACGTGGTGCCGAAATGCGCGCCGATCACCGCGCGCAGCCGGGCAGGATCGACGTCGCGTAGGCTGCGGCCCAGAATGGCGTCGGCCTCCTTGCGGCTGCGCACGGTCAATCGACGGTTATGCAGCAGAAACATGTTGGTGTGCAACAGATCCCGGAGGCGAGCGGGGCGCTCGAACCCGCTTGCGTCGCGCACGGTAAGGCCGCTCGCGGCTACCGCGGCGTCGTAGCCATCGGGATCCGAAATATCGGCGCCCAAGACGCGCACCGCTAGGCCGTCCGTTCCGGCCAGCTCCGCGAGTGTGTCGGTGGCGCGCGCACGTGCCGATTCGTTGTAGTCGGCTCCTACGACCAGTAGCGGAAAGTCGTCCAGATGCCGGCCGCGCAGTGTCGACCGGACCACATACTCGGCGATCCGCTTGAGCGCCGTGGCGTCGCCGCAGCCCATATCGGCAATGCCCGCGGGCTGATCTTCGAGCGGCGTTTCGTCGAATATCCGCCGAATGATCTTTCCGGTGATTTCCCGGCTTGCGGGTCCGGAGCCCGCGCCGCTCGATGCATGGACGTTCATGATGCGGTCGATATGGCCGTCGTCGTCGATGCCGAGCGGATCCGGGTCGCCGAACAACAATTCGTCCAGTACCGCATAGGAACGCAAATACGAGCTCGGCAGTCCCGCGTAAGGGGCGGCAATAGGGCGATAAACACGTCCGGCCTGCGTCAGCCGCACGCGTAGCCCGGTCCGGTCCAACTCCACCATTCCCGCGTGTTCCATTAAGCTCCATGCGGTCTCGAGCGTGTCCGCATCGGCTTGCGGCCAACCGCGCGGCAGTTCGACCCACTCGCCGCTCGCGCGCTCCCCGAATCGTTCGAGGATGCTCGGCGCCGCCTTGGCGCGGCGATTTCCCGCCTCTTCGTACAGCGGCAGATCGAGCGCGATCCACGTCGGACCGAGCAGTAAGCCGTCCATCGCCGTGCACATGCGTTCGCGCACTTGCCGGCCGAGTGCGTTCGACGGCTGCGGCAACGGCCACCCCGCGCGGCATAGACGCACCAGGCCGGCGTATTCATCGCTTTCCAATGGATTCACGCGCCGGCGATGAAACAGCGCGTGCAGGTGTTGGAGCATCGCAGTGGCATCTGCCAACCGTTTAAACAGCGCGGGGCTCGCCGCGACGTACTCGACGGCCGATGCGCCGGCGGCCGTCAGGCGGTATCGGGCGTCTTCGTCGCCGCCGTCGAGGGTCACCCAGCCCGCGAGCGCCAGCAGGTTGAATGCGCCCCAAAGCAAGCCGAGGTTCGGACGGGGATCCGCCTTGCGCCGCGTCGCGCACTCGCGCAATTCGCGGCTTTCGTTAAGCCTTAGCCCATCGAATGCCCCGGCGAGCACCAGCCGTGCAAGCGTTGGCACGAGGACTACGCCGTTGGCCCAATTGCAGCTTTTCGTATAGGCGATGACGCGCTGCGCGCTGTCTTCGTCGATCAAAAGACGCGCTTGCTCGCCGGCGGACTCGACTTCGATCGGTCCGGCCGTTCGGCGAATCGTGACGGCCAATTTGCCGGCCGGCGGCAGACCGAGACGTTGGCAACTCGCGTCGTCGAGCGAGTGCAGATATTGCTCGAGTTGTTTGTCGAGCGGGCGAGGTTCGAAGGCGAAGGGCGCGGACGTGTCCATCGTGGCGGTGTCGGTTCAATGAGTATGCTGTCCCGCAAGGGGGGCGTGGGTCGTCAGCTAGCTTGCTCGCGGCTCAACTGATCGGCGATATGCGCGCTGAGCGCGCCGATGGTCGGATGGTCCCAAACAGCCGAGGCGTCGAGGAGCGTGCCGAATTCGTCGCTGAACGCCATCGTCAACTCGATGGCAAGCAGCGAGTCGAGGCCGATGGCGGCAAACCGGGTTTCGGGCGACAGCGTGAGTTGGCGATCGCGTGTCCGCTTGGCGAGCCAGCTCAGCAACCACGCTTGAAGGCGCGCTTGCAGAGCCGGGTCGGTGCCGCCCGGCGCAGGAGCAGGGCGTTCGCGCGGCGAAAGGGGCATCTCGGCAACGGGTGGCGTCGCGGGCGCGTCGATCGCAGCGATTTCATCGCGCAACAGCGGATCGAGCGTACTGGTGGCCGCCGGCACGCTCTGTTCAATGGGGCCGATTTCGCGCGCCACGTTCGCCGCCCACTCGTTCAATGCGTCGACGCTGGCGAGCGCTCGCCGGCGATTGACTTGACGCTGCGCGGCCTCGATCGCGGTTTCGTAATGATGCTGAACCCAAGCCAGTATCTCCGGGTCGACTCGCCGATGCCGCGCCGCATGCTCGAGGACGCCCAACAGCAACGCCCATTGAGCCGTGGTACCGAGCCAATAGTGCAACCACTGTATCGCCTGCGTGGCGTCGCCGAAAGGCTCGCGGTTGCGCGCCGCGTCTCGCGCCAGTTCATCGGCGAGTTGCCGGAGTTCGGCGGCGAGCGAATGCGCGCCCAAGCGTGCTTCGAGAAAGCCGCTAAGATCGTCGCCGCCATTGAGCACGCGGTTGCCGAGATGCGAGAGCAATACTTCCGACGGCCCCTCGAATATGCGGGCGATCCGTGCGTCTCGATACATCTGCGGCACGTGGTTCGTTTCGATATAGCCTCGCCCGCCGAGCGCCTGCATCAACTCGTCGGTGGACTGCGATAGAAAATCCGAGCCGAGGACTTTGGCGACGAGCAGACCGTCGTCGGGCGCGGCGCGACCGGCGTCGAATTCCACCGCCAACGTGGACACGAGCGTATCGAGCGCGTCGATACGGTGACGCAAATCGCCGAGCCGCTGACGCGTGAGCGGATTGGCCAGCAACAGTCCCGTGCCGATCGAGCGGCGAGCGGCATAACGATGCATGAGTTGAGCGCAGCGCCGCATGCCGCCGACGGCGATCGCGCCGATGCCGAGCCGGGCCACGTTCATCGTTTCTTGCGCGACCGCCATCCCGGCGCCCGCCGCCCCGAGCCGCGCGGCATCGTCCACGCGGGCGTCGTACAAATGCAGCGTGTTTTGAATCATTCCGCGCAGGCCCATCGTCAGTTCCTCCGCGCCGATCGCCAGCCCCGGCGTGCCTTGACGTACGGCTAGCGCAACCATGCCGGCCCCGTCGGCCTGCTTCGCGAACACGTTGATGACACCAGCCCATGCCGATGACCCGCTCCAGCTTTTACGGCCGTTCACGAGCCAATGCGCTTGGTCGATGCGCCGTGCGGTGGACGCGATCGCATAGGGATTGGAACCCGCCGCGGGCTCCGTCAACGCGAACGCCGCCAGCATGCGCCCTCGCGCCAGCGGCTCCAGCAGCGCGGCGCGAAGCGAAGGTTGTCCGTGCCGGAGAATCGGCAGAACGCCCAATGCGTTGTTCAAGCCGACGAAGAAGGCAAGCGTGAGATCGATCGCGCCGAGCTGAGCCAGAACCCGAAACATCTGATCGTGAGAGAGTGCGAGGCCCCCGTGCGCTTTGTCTATCGGCATGCCGAACAAACCTTCATTGCCGAAATCGAGGACGATATGCGGAGGAACGGTACGGCGTTCGTCGATCGTGCGCGTGTCGATGCGCGTGCGGGCATAGTGCCGCAACCACTCGTTCAACTGTTCGACGGTATCGCGCTCGGCCGCTTCGCCCGAGGCGACGGAATGAGACGCGGGGGCAGTCATCGATGCGCCGCCGCTCTCGATGGAGGCGTTCTCGCCGGGGCGGCTGCTCCATTCGCCTTGTTGCGCGAGGATACTCAATTCGCTTTGTTGCAGACGCGCGCGGCATTCGCTGCGCCGTACTTTTCCGCTGGATGTCTTTGGAACATTGCCTGCCAATACGAGCACGATGGCGGCCGGCGCGATGTCGTGACGCCGCCAGACCGCCTCTTGGATCGCTTGCAGCGTGCCGTCGAGATCGCCCTTGCGCTGCGTGCGTTCGACCTCCGCCACGACGACGAGATGCTCGTTTGCATCGCGTTCCACGCTGAAGGCGGCGCAGCCGTTCGGGACGAGCGAGGAATGCGCGCTCGTGGCGGTGTACTCGATGTCCTCCGAATAATAGTTTCGTCCGGCGATGATGATCATGTCCTTCAAGCGGCCGGCGATATAGAGCTCGCCGCGATGAAAGAAGCCTAGGTCGCCCGTGCGTAGGAACTCGTCCGGCTCGATGCCTTCGATGCGGCATTGGAACGTGTCGGCCGTGCGCTCGCGCTGGCGCCAATAGCCGGCGGCGACGCTCGCGCCGGCCACGCATACCTCGCCGACCGCATCCTCCGGGCATTGTGCCCTCGTATGGGGGTCGCGCACGACCACGCGCTGTTCGCCGGCCGCCACGCCGACGCTGACGATCTCGCGCCGGTCGGTATGCGCCGTGATCGACGGCGGTACGCCGTCGAATTCGTCGCGAATCGCGACCTGTTGACGTTGCAGCATCGCGAGGTCCACCTGTACGGCATGCAGCGGCGCCCGCCGCGCGCGTCCGGTGACAAGCAAGGTACCTTCGGCCAAACCATAGCAAGGCGCGAAACTTTCGGCGTCGAAACCGGCCTTGCCGAAGCGCTGCGCGAAGTCCGTCAGCGTCCCGGCGCGCACCGGCTCGGCGCCGCTGAAGGTCGTGCGCAGGCTCGTTAGGTCGAGCGCGGCCAATTGTTCATCGGAGACGCGGCGGCAGCACATGCGGTAGGCGAAATCCGGCGCGCCGGTGACGGTGGCGCGATATTGGCCGATCGCGCCGAGCCATAAATGCGGGTGTTGGACGAACCGCTCCGGCGCCATTAACACCGCGCGGTAACCGCCGAACAGCGGAGCGAGAATGCCGCCGATCAGACCCATGTCGTGATAGGGCGGCAACCAGCTCACCATCGTGCTGTGCTCGCCGCTCTCGAACCATCGGTGGATCAAGCCCAGGTTATGCATGAGATTGGCGTGCGTAACCATCACGCCCTTGGGCTTGCCCGTCGTGCCGGACGTATATTGCAGAAACGCGATTTCCGCGGGCGGGACATCGGGCAATGCGGCGGTCTCGCGAATATCGCGCGCATCGCCGAGATTCAGCAACGGGATCGCGGGCGCGTCGATCTCGCGCAAGAGCTTGTCGCATCGCGCGAGATCGCCCGGCGTGCATACGATGGCGCGCGCACCGGCGTCCTCGACGATGGCCACGACCCGCGCGGCATGGTGGCGGTTACGCGGCGGATAGACGGGCACCGCAACCACGCCCGCGTAGAGGCAGCCGAGAAAGCCGTAGATGTAGTCGAGTCCCGGCTGGCACAGCAGCAGTACGCGCTCTGCGACGCCCACCCGGGCATCGCGCAGCAAGGTGGCGACGCGGCGCGCGGCGAGATCGAGACCGGCGAAATCGATCGAATCTCGATGTTCGTCTTCCGGCGGTCCGCTCAAGAACATATAGGCGGTCCGCTCGGGCCGCGTCGCGGCGTACGAGCGAAGCAATGCATTCAATGTCGCGGGTGACGTTGGCATGGTGGTGGCCGTGGCAGTGGGTTGGGACCGCTAATGACGACACGCATGGAACAAGCCGATCATTCTTTGCATGCTTTTGAGGTGCAGATCGGCGGGCACGACGGACGCGCTAGGTTGGCTATGGCGCTCGGTCCATTGGCGCGCTAGCGCGAGCGTCGCGTGCTCGTCCGCCCGCGTGCGTCGCGCTTCTTCCTCGAATTGGTCGAGCGCGGAGCGCGCCTGGCGCGCGGCATGCCTGGCCCATTCCCAAGCGAGGATGCCGTGATGGCCCAGCGCGATGCGGGCGGCGTGGCGCGCCTCGACGACGTCGAGCGAGTGCCGATAAGCGGCCAGGTCGTGAAATACAAGGGGCAACCAGCGCCCCGGTCCCTGATACTCGCCGAGCGCATCGGAGGCGAAGAGCAGGTCGAGCTGGGGGCAGTAGTAGCCGGATTGACAAACGCTGTGGCCGGGCAAGGCGATCGCGAGCAACTGCATGCCCGCGCCGATGTCGAGCACGTTGCCTGCTTTGATCGGATGCAGCGGGATGTCGGCGAGCGGGCAAAGCGCGCCGTCGAAGGGCGCAGCGAATGCACGGGAGGCCATCGCATCGAGCCTCACGATCGTGCGGCAGGCCGACTCGCTTTGCAGTGCATCGGCCGTGCCGGGCGAGCCGACGACGTGCAGCCAAGGCATGCGCGACTTGAGCGTCATCAAGAGCGAACAATGATCGTAGTGCGAGTGCGTGATCACCCAGTAACGCAAATGACGGATGCCGCCGAAGTCACTCATCAATGCATTGATCTGACGCCATACGAGTTCCGTCATCCCGCTCAATCCCCCCTCCACGAGCGTGGCGGCTTCGTCGTTGATGAGCACGTAAAGCGGCATATCGGCGCGACCCACGATCGCGATTTCGGGCGTCACCCAGCCCGGCGTTCCATACAGCATCGTTAGCTCCGGTAGAGCGCGCAGCCCCAGGTAGCGCCGGCTCCGTAGGTCGTCAACAGATTGAGTTGGCCCGCGGGCATCCGTCCGGTCTTTTGCGCGAGCGATAGCGCGATTGGAAACGCGGCGCTTGCGCTATTGCCGAGCGTATCGGCGCAGATCATGCAGCGTTCCCTTGGCAGTCCCAGTTCCGCGAGCACCGCTTCGATGATGCGCAGGTTCGGCTGATGCGGGACGACGAGCCCGACGTCGCTCGGGCTCAGACGGTGCTTGTCCAGCATCTGCCTGCACGCCTGCACCATATGTCGCGTCGCGTCTTCGAACGTTTCGGCGCCGAGCATGCGGAAGAAATGATGACCGGCTTCGATATCGGCGGCGTCGATGAAGTGCGGTCGTTTCGCACCCGGCGCCTTCGTATGGAGGAATTCGAAACTCGTGCCGTCCGCGCCGAGGGAGATATCGATCAGCCCTTGGTCTTTGTCCGTATCGATTCGAAGAACCATCGCGGCCGCGCCGTCGGCGAGCAAAATCGAGAGGTTTCGTCCGGCATTGCTCGTATCGATGCGGCGCGACAGCGCTTCGGCGCAGACCAGCAGCACGTTGCGATAAGCGTTGCTTGCGAGAAAATGCCGAGCGATCTCGATGCCGTACAACGCGCCGCTGCATTGGGCGCGAATGTCGAAGCATGGAACGTTGCGCAAGCCGAGCCGCGGCTGGATATAACACGCTTGCGAGGGGTCGTGGAAATCGGGCGACAGCGTATTGACGATCAGCAGGTCGATGTCGGCGGGACGCAAGCCGGCCTGCGCGATTGCTTGCTCGGCGGCGGGACAAGCAAGGTCGGCGAGGTGTTCGTCGTCGGCGAGATACCGGCGCGTGACGACGCCCGTGCGCGTGCGAATGAATGCGTCGCTCGTGTCGATGCGCGCCGCCACTTCGTCGTTCGTCACGATGCGTGTGGGCAGGGCATGGCCGAGGCCCGCAATGACCAGTTTAGATGCCATCGGAAGGTATCCCGTTGTTCGTTTCGAAGCTCAGGGGCGTCACTGCCGTCTCACCCCAGCGCCACAGTTGCGCCCCGAACCCCCAGCCGGCGCCGGCCGTCGCGATGACCACGAGGCCGCCGGGGCGCACGATGCCTCGCGCGATGGAATCGTGCAAGGCGAGCGCGACAGCGGCCGACACCAGACAGGCGCAGTCGGCCACGCGCACGACGTATTGCTCCGGCCTAAGCCCGAGGCGTTGCGCCCAGGCATTGACGAGAATTTTCGAGGGCTGATGAAAGACCATCGCATCGACGTCTTGCGCGGCGAGCCCGTTTTTCCGCAGCAGGCGATCGACGATATCGGGAATGGCTTCGGGCATGAAGCGCGCGATCAGCTCTTGCGCCTGCTGCGCGAGCGTGAAATAAACGCCGAAGCGAGGCGGGCGCTGGGAACTCGTCTCTGCTTCGCACTCGGCTCGCTCGTGCGCGCCGCGCCACCGCATCGTCGCCAACCCATAGTGCGTCGCGTCGCTGCGATAGACCGCGTCGAGCCAATCGGCGCCCGAGGAACTGTGTTCGTCGGCCACGAGCACCGCAGCCGCGGCACCGTCTCCGAAATTGGTCGACGATTTGCTCGTATAGTCGACGAGGGCCGACATCCGCTCGGAGGAGCAGACCAGCACTCGGCGCGCACGGCCTTGCTTGATGAAGTTGGCCGCGATTTGCAATTGGAGCGCGAAGCTCGCGCATTCCATTTCCACGTCGGCATTGAGCGCGCGATGCGCGCCCAAACGCTTGCACAACGTCCCCGAGAGCCTCGGTGCGAAGCGGCGCATACCGCTCGCGCTTGCTCCGCGCTCGTCGTGTTCTTCGTGCTCGCCCGTGACGAACGGCGACGTGGAGTTCGACAACACGAGATCGAGCGCCTCGGGTTCGACACCGGCACGTTCGAGCGCTTGCCGGGCGGTATGTTCGGCAAGCGTCAATTCCGATTCGCCCGCTTGCGAATCCATGAAATAGCGCGACTCGATGCCCCAGAATTGCCACCATTGCGCATCGATCGGTTCGACCTGCGCGAATGCGGGGTCGTCGTTGCGCACCAAGCGAGATGGCAGGTTGCAAGCGAGGCTCGCCATGCGGACATTGTGCGGCATCAAACAACCTCCAGTGCGATGGCGGCCAAGCGCGACTTGAAGATATCGAGCGTCAATGCGACGTCGACGGACGACGTTACGGACGTGCGTTGCGGGCCGTCCTTTCGTTCGGCGAGCCAAGCCGGCAACTGATACGGCGCGGGAACGTCCGCATCGGCGCCGGCGACTTCCATTCGACGATCGCCGTGAGACCACGAAGCGAACGGCAGCCAATTGTCGAGCCACGACTCGCGAAAGAGCGCGCCGGGCGTCGCGCCGCCGCCACCGAGCACGTGACCCACGACGTTTTCCGCCGCGGCGCCGACGCCGTGCGGCACCGAGGGAAACCGACGCCCGGCGCCATCGAAGTGGCCGTCGATGCGCGCGACATAGCGCGTGTCGCTCGCTGCGGCGGTGGTCATTTCGACGAGCGCCTCGGCGTCCAATTGAGCGTAGGCGGCGCGCGTAGGCTTGTGCGTATCGACGGTGAATACGATCGCGCCTGCTCCATCGGCAAGGCCGCTGCATTCGATGCCTTCGACGTCGTCGAGCGCCTCGGCTCTGACAACGAGGGCGCGGCGAAACCCTAGCGCGCGGCTTTGGCTTTGCGCGATATCGAGCGCGAAAGTCCAATCGGCATCCAATAAATCGAAGACATAAGCCTGATGCGCTCTGAGATCGCGTTGAACGGGATGGGCAAGACGAGGCCCCGCGATCGATACCGAGTCCGCCACTCGGTTGGGACTCACCGATAGACTCACGATGAGATCGAGTTCGGATGGGAGGCAACGCGCTTGCGATAACGCGAGCTTCGCCGCCTTGACCGCATAGGTGCTAGCAAGCGCTGGCCTACGGTCCGTGCTGCCTGGCAAGGCAATACCCGCGCCTAAGATTTTCATCGTCGATCTCGAAAGCCCGTATAGTGGGGAATCGAGCGGTACTTTATCGATTCGATTAAAGCCGGTATAGCCGCGATATTTAGTAGGCGGGCATTAATTGATGCGTGGTGCATAAAAATGCGATTTAAATAAAAACGGCGCGTTATACGCGCCGTCCTTTTATGCACATTCGTAGTCCGTCATCGCTCGATTTGCTGATTCCAGCGCGTATCCCATTGGGCGCGGTGCGCGTTGATCGCATTCCAATCGACGACCGTCACTTTATGGACGAGCTCATCGATATTGCCGAGGCTTTGTTGCATCGGCGCCGGCATTTTGGCCAGGCGATTGGTCGGGATTTGCTTGCCCGCTTCGGCGGCCTTCTCTTGCGCGGGTGCCGACAGTAAGAACTGCGCGAGTTTTTGCGCGAGTTGATCGTCGGGGTTGTTCTTGACGACACATACGTCGACGAGCAGCAGCACCGGGCCTTCCTTCGGATTCACATAAGCAACCGGCAGCCCCTTGTCCTGCAAATCGGCGACCCCCGTCGGCGTGAGCGGGAAGAGGGCGGCCTCACCGGTTTGCACCATCTCCGAGATCTTGGCCGAGTTCGGAATGTACTCGACCACATTGGGGCCGACCGTGCTCGGCCATTTCGTGAATGCGGGTTCGACGTTTTGCTCGCTGCCGCCCCAGATGCGGTTCAGCGCAAGCAGCCCGTGCAGACCGAAGGTGCTGCTCGAGGCCGATTGAAACACGACCTTGCCTTTGTATTTCGGATCGGCGAAATCGAGCCAAGAGGCGGGCGGGGCCCAGCCTTTCTCCGTGAATAGCTTCTTGTTATAGGCGATGCCCGTCATGCCGAGTTGCACGCCGGCTCCGACGTCGTCCTTCATGCGTGCGAACGGATAAAGCTCCTTGAGCACGGGCGAGTCTTCGAGTTTCTCGCAGACGCCGAGACTGACGGCACGCGCCATCACGCCATCGTCGAGGAAGGCGACATGCACCTGCGGATGCGCGCGGTTCGCGAGCAGCTTGGCCAGGATATCGGACGAGGTGCCGGGCACGACGGTGACCTGTACGTTATTCGCTTTCTCGAACGCCGGTAGGACTTGGCTCGTGTAGGCCTTTTCCATCGGCCCGCCGTTCATGCCGATATAGATCGTTTTCGATTGCGGCCAGGCGGCCGGCGCGGCGAGCATCGCGCCGGCCACGATCGCGGCGGCCGAGAGAGAGCGGAAAGCGTTCATTGAGGTCTCCTAACGATTGAAGAGCAAAGTATCATGCGGGCACGGCCGAGAAGCGGTTGACGTCGAACGCGTCGAGCGGCGTCTCGGTGGCGCCGTCGACGACGAGATCGGCTAGCACTTCGCCGACGCCCGGTGCGAGCAGGAACCCGCCGCCGGAAAAACCGAATGCATGAAGCAGCCGAGGCACCTTGCGGCTCGCGCCGATCACGGGATTGTGGTCGGGCGTGCAACCTTCCACGCCGCTCCACGTGCGAATCAAGAGGGCGTCGCGCAGCGCCGGCAAAAGCGCGCAGGCGTCGCGCATGACCGCGCGCGTCGTGTCCGAGGACGGTTGCGCGAATTGGCCGTCGCCGTGACCGCGTCCGCCGCCGATGACGCAATTGCCGCGTTCGACTTGCCTCGCGTAAATACCGCCCCCGAACACGCCGAGGTTATGCTCGAGAAAGCGCGGCAGCGGCTCCGTGACCCACATATTCGGATAAATGGGCTTCATGGGAACGGCGTCGCCGAAGCGTTCGGCGAGCGTCAGTCCCCAGGCGCCGGCCGCATTGACGAGCCAGTCGCTCTCGAACGTCGTATCGCCCGCGCGCAGCGAGAACCGCTCTCCATCGTAATGCGCCTGAGTCAGCGCGGTAAGCTCGAGTACGAGCGCGCCCGCCGCTCGCGCCGCGCGCGCGAATGCCGGCGAGACGAGACGCGGGTTCGCGTGGCCGTCGCTCGCGCACAGCGAGCCGCCGACGGCAGCCGCGCCGAGCCAAGGATAGCGCCGCCGGAACGCGGCGCCCGACATCAATTGCAATGCCAAACCATATTGCCGGGCCATGTCCGCATACGCTTCGAGACCCGCGAGGTCGGCCTCGCTGCGCGCCAAGCGCAAGTGGCCCGAGACGACGAATTCACCGTCGATGCCGATCCGCCGGGGCAACTCGTCCCAGATACGCCGTGCCCGCATCGCGAGCGGCAGTTGTTCGGCCGGGCGGCCCTGGCAGCGTACGCCGCCGTAGTTCACGCCGCTTGCTTGCGCGCCGCAGTAACCGCGCTCGAGCAGCAGCACGCGCATGCCTTTGCGCGCAAGCGCCAGCGCGCTAGATGCGCCGACGAGCCCACCGCCGACGATCGCCACGTCGAAGTGTCGTGCGCCATCATTCATCGCGAGCGTCCTCGGGCACGTCCGCCACGCGTTCGTCGCATAGCGCGGCGGCGAGCGGGATGGGTTTGATCGGCGCTTGCGCGCGCATTCGTCCGAGCGCCGCGGGGGACAGCCCCGTTTCACACGCGAGCAGCGCCGCGGCCGCCTCGCCGCACATCCGGCCTTGGCAGCGTCCCATGCCGACGCGCGTCAACGCTTTGAGTCGATTGAGTTCCCGCGCGGCGCCCGAACGAATGCATTGGCGAATCTCGCCCGCGTCGATTTCCTCGCAACGGCATACGGTCATTGCGTCGGGCCACGCACCTGCGCGTTCGAAGGGCGGGGGGAACGCCGCTTCGAGCCCGGCCCGGAAGATGCCCGTGCGCTGCTGTGCGCGGCGCGCGGAAACCGCGGCTTCGACGCGCGCGTTCGTGCGGTGGCCCGTGTCGTTCGTAGGGTCCATATCGTCGAGCACCGCGAGTGCGGCCAGGCGTCCCGCGCGTTCGGCGGCGTCGGCCCCCGCGACCCCGGCGCCGTCGCCTGCCACGTAGATCCCGCGCACGGAAGTACGGCCCGCCTCGTCACGTTCGGGAAGCCAGCATTGGCCGAGCGCGTCGTAGCGAAACCGGCAGCCGGCGATATCGGCAAGCTGCGTTTCCGGACGCAAGCCGAAGCTCGATCCCACGGCATCGCACTCGAGCGTATCGATGCGGCTGTCCTGCGAATCGGACGTTTTCATACCCGAGCGCCACGCGATCCCCGCAACGTGGCCGTCGCCCCGCACGCCTTCGAGCGATACGCCTCGCTCGATGCGGATGCCGTGCGCACGAAGCCAGCCGACGTAGTAGAGCCCCTTGCCGAGCACCGACGGATGCGCCATGAGCTTAGGCAATGCGGCCGCTTGCGCGCCGGCACGGCTCGTATCGAGCACGGCAAGCACATGGGCGCCGGCTTTGGCGTATTGATAGGCGACGAGATACAGCAGCGGCCCGGTACCGGCGAAGACGATACGTCTGCCGATTGCGCAGCCTTGCGATTTCAACGCGGTCTGCGCCGCGCCGAGCGTATAGACGCCCGGCAAGGTCCAGCCCGGCATCGGCAGCACGCGATCCGTCGCGCCGCTTGCGATGATCAGATGCGTGAATGGCACGCTTTGCTCGCGCGTTCCGCATAGCGTGGCCAAATGCCCCGCAAGCGTACTCGAATCGGCGGCGGATGAAGGCGCTTGGGCTGCGGCGCCGGCTGGGGTTTCGCATGCCCAGACGAGCGTATTCGGGCGATAGTCGACCTGCGGCAATGCCCGCGCCATCGCCGCATGCAGCGCGGCGGCCTTGCGCGCCTCGAATCCGTACAGTGCGCGCGCCGGCCGTACGAAGCCCGCGCCCTCGGGTGGTTGCCGATAGATTTGACCGCCCCAGCGCGCGTTTTCGTCGAGCACGACCGGATGCACGCCCTCGGCGGCTAGCGTTTCGGCCGCCCGTACTCCGGCGGGGCCCGCACCGACGATCACGACTTTCGCCGGACGCGTCATGGCGCGGTCCCGCAGGGGCTCTGGCGCGGGTGCGTCAGCAGGCGCATGCCGGCTTCGATGCCTGTCGTGCAGGCGCGTAGCGGTTGACCCTCTTCGGTTCGAACCCAGCAGTCTTGGCAAGCGCCGATCAAGCAAAATCCGGCGCGTGGTTCACCCGTGAAATCCGCTGCGCGTAGCGATCGCCGCACCGTGAGAATGGCCGTGAGCACGGTGTCGCCCGCGAGGGCCCGGGCGCGCGTGCCGTCGAGCGAGAAGAAGACGGGAACGCGGCCGGTTTCGGCTATGCGTACCAGTTGCGCTTCGTCGTGGTGCATGTTCGGTGTCCTAAGTACGGAAAGAGCGACGCAGTCAATGCTGGCCGATCAATATGCGATTCAAGCCGTAGATGCGATCGAGCAGCAGCATGGCGGCGGCCGTGACGAAGATGACCAGCGTCGAGACGGACGCCATCATGGGATCGATCGATTCCGTCGCGTACATGTACATGCGCACCGGCAAGGTCACGGTTTGCGGTGATGTGACGAAGATCGACATCGTGAGTTCGTCGAAACTATTGATGAATGCGAGGAGCCAGCCGCCCGTGATGCCCGGGACGATCATCGGGAGGGTGACGCGCCGAAACGTCGTCCACGCGTCGGCGCCCAGCGATTGGGCCGCATGCTCCACGCTGCGGTCCAAGCCGGTTGCCGCGGCCAGCACGAGGCGCAGCACGAACGGCGTGACGATCACTGTATGAGCGAGGACGAGCCAGGCGAACGAGCCCGTCGCGCCGATTAGCGCAAAGAAGCGCAGCAGCGCGATGCCGAGCACGAGTCCGGGGATGACGAGCGGCGACAGCAACAACGCGTTCAAGAAGTCCCGGCCGGGGAAGCGCGCTCGCGCGATGGCCAAACCGGCCGGCAAGGCGATGGCCAGCGAGAGGGTGGCCGAGGCGAACGCGAGCTTCAGGCTTGTGAGGAAGGCCGAAATGAAGTCCGGATAATGCAAGATCGCGCGGAACCATCGGAGAGACAATCCGTGCGTAGGTAACGTGAGCGTCTCTTCGGGCGTAAACGCCACGAGTACGACGATCAAAAGCGGAGCCAGCACGAACGCAATGACGAGCGTGTGGAAGGCGAGGGCGAGTGGGCCGTTGCGTCGCATGGGAATTTCCTCTCGCTTAGCCCATCGCGCGGCCGTAGCGGCGTTCGAGCACGCGGTAGTAGGTCAGCATGATGACTAGGTTGGCGGCGAGCAGAAGCAAGGCGATCGTGGCGCCGAGCGGCCAGTTCAGCGAGCCGAGAAATTCGTCGTAGACGGCGGTCGCCGCCACTTTCAAACGCCTTCCGCCGAGCAAGCCTGGGATCGCGAAGGCGCTGGCCGACAGCCCGAACACCATCAAACTGCCCGAGAGCACGCCCGGCATGATCTGCGGCAGCACGATGCGGCGCAGCGTCGTGGCGGGCGAGGCCATCAAGGAAAGGGCGGCTTGCTCGGTTTGCGGATCGAGCTTTTGCAACGAGGTCCAAACCGGGATGACCATGAACGGCAGCATGACGTGCACGAGCGCGATGATGATCGCGAACTGCGTGTATTCGAGCTTGTAGGGACCGAGGCCGAGGAGCGCGAACGCTTGGTTGACGACGCCGGCGGTGCCGAGCAGCATGCTCCAGCCGAACGCCCGGACGACGACCGACACGAGCAGCGGCGCGAGGATCACGAGCAGGCAGGCGGAGCGCCACGGATCGCGCATCTTCGATAACACATAGGCTTCCGGTGCGCCGATGGCCGCGCACAAAACGGTCGTCGTCGCCGCGATTCCGAAGGTGCGCAAGAAGATCGTTTGATAGTAGGGCGAACTCAAGACGTTCGAATAGTTGCCGAACTGGAACGCGGCGATCGGCCCGACCGACGGATCGAACCGGTAAAACGTCAAAACGAACGTCATCGCGAGCGGCACGAGCACGAGCACCGCGAATAGCGCGAGCGCCGGCGCGCATAGCAGCCACATCGGCGCGTAGGCTCGCCATGTGATGCGCGGCGCGGCGCCCGGCGCTGCCTGCCGCGACGGTTGTTTCACGCCCGCTTCCAGCGTCGCGTTAGCCATGGCGGGTATCCTTCGCAACCAAGCGCACGGCCTCGCGCTTCCAATCGATGGCGACGCTTTCGCCTTCCGCGATCGGCTCGCCCCCCTCGTTCTGACAGCAGACGAGCACTTCGCCGAGCCTGCAATCGACACGGTACAGCCATTGGCTGCCGAGGAAGAAGCGGCTCGTGACCGTTGCGGGCACGCGGCCTCGGCCGCTGACGTCCAAGCGTACCTTCTCGGGGCGAATGCAGATGGTGACGGCATCGCCGGTCGTCACGGCATCGTTTCGCGGGTGCGCCGCCTGACCGACCTCGATACGATCGTCCCCGATCGTCACGTGCAAGTTCGCATCGTCGTGCGCGACGACGGTCCCCGAGAAAAGATTGGCCTTGCCGATGAATTCGGAGACGAACCGGTTTTCCGGTCGTTCGTAGGCACGGTAGGGCGTATCGACTTGCGTGATGCGGCCGGCTTCCATGACGACGACGCGATCGCTGATGGACAGCGCCTCCGATTGGTCGTGCGTGAC
This sequence comes from Trinickia diaoshuihuensis, assembly GCF_003390925.1. Classification (GTDB taxonomy): domain Bacteria; phylum Pseudomonadota; class Gammaproteobacteria; order Burkholderiales; family Burkholderiaceae; genus Trinickia; species Trinickia diaoshuihuensis. Next base: position 129,919 of record NZ_QUBS01000026.1, read on the forward strand.
CATGATCGTCGTCGTGCCGATGCGGCGCTGAATGGCTCTGAGTTCGAATTGCATTTCCTCGCGCAGCTTGGCGTCGAGGTTCGACATCGGTTCGTCGAGTAGTAAGACGGGCGGGGCGATGACGATCGCGCGGGCGATAGCGACGCGTTGACGCTGGCCGCCCGAGAGCTCGCGCGGGAAGCGATCGGCGAATGCATCGAGGCGTACGAGCGAGAGCGCCTCGCGCACGCGCGTGTCGCTCTCGGCCTTGCCGACGCGGCGCATCTCGAGCCCGAAGCGCACGTTCTGCGCCACGGTCATATGCGGAAACAGCGCGTAGCTTTGAAAGACGATGCCCAGGCCGCGCTGATTCGGCTTCATATCGGTGATGTCGCGCCCGTCCAGCACGATGCGCCCGCTCGTCGCTTGCACGAAGCCGGCGATCATCTGCAGTGTGGTGGTCTTGCCGCAGCCGGACGGGCCGAGCAGAGAGACGAATTCGCCTCTTTCGACCGACAAATTCAAATCGGTTACCGCGTGCAAGTTGCCGAACGACTTCGAGACGTCGGCAAGCGTGAGGAACGACATGATTCGGACTCCCTTGCCTGATAGGTCGGCCCTCTCGATGCGTACGCGTATCGGGGCATCAGGCTGCGCCGATTCTGTCCAGCCATATAGGCTGAGTCAATTTAGAATTCCGGTCATTGATAGAAAAATGGAAAAAATTCCGTCCAATGAAATAACTGTGCGACGACGCAGAGATATCTTTCATCGGGTGAGGGGAGGGTTATCCCTCGGCGTGTGCAGCCTCAGGGCACCCGGCGGGGAAAGCTGCGATACTGCGCGGGCGATCGATGAAGCCGACGATATTCCACTGATCAGAACCTGAGGACGGAGAATGGCCCAATGAGCGGGGTATCCCTACAGGAAGACGAGTTCAAGCCCGGCGACGAGAGCGCCGATGCCCCCGGCGTGGGCATGCTCCCACGGGCGTTCGCGCTCGTGCGGGCACTCGCCTTGCACCAAGCGAGCGGGGCGCGCGTGACCCAACTGGCCAAGATGGTCGGGCTCACGCAAGGCACGACGCACCGCATTTTGCGCGCCCTCATCGCGGAGGGCATGGTCGAACAGGACGAGCGCTCGAAGCTGTACCGGCTAGGCGTGGATTTTTTCGCCCTGGCGGCGCAGGCCGGAAATCCGGGCGGCATGCGTATGTTGTGCCGCCCCGCGTTGCTTAGGCTATGCGCGAGTTTGGGCGAGACGATCTTCCTGCTCGCAAAAAGCGGGTTCGACGCCGTGTGCCTCGATCTATGCGAGGGCCCTTTTCCAATCCGTTCATTTACGAACGACGTGGGCGGACGCATCGCGCTAGGGGTGGGGCAAGGGAGTCTCGCGATCCTCGCGTTCCTGCCCGAAGCCGAGCGGGAGGAAATCATTCGCTTCAACGTGCCGCGTATTCGCGGTCATGGCGTACTGGACGAGGTCTATCTGCGTACCGAAATAGAACGCGTGCGCCAGCTCGGCTACGCGGCGCGCAACAGCGGGGTGCTCGAAGGGATGGCGGGCGTCGCCGTGCCCATTCTCGATCGCACCGGAACGGCGGTGGCGGCGCTCAGCGTCGGTACGTTGTCGTCTCGGCTCGGTGAGGACCGGCTGCCGATGGTCGTCGAGTTGTTGAAGCGGCAAGCCGATTCGATCGGCCCATTGACCAATCCCTTCGACGTCGCGCTCAAGCGCCGGCCGGCGCACGGGCTGGGCGCCGCGCTCGGCGCATAGACACACCGGGAATATCGTGCAGGATTAACGATTTAATCGAAGTCTAATACAAGGATGTCGTAATAAATTTGAAATAACCGAGGAGTGAGTCCATTCCGATGCGGGGGCGCTCGATGCATAGTGAGAAAGCCGATCGGCGGCCTGCTAGTTTTTGTAGCGGGGGGCATTTGTTATTTGTTTATCGATAGGGTTCAATACGGTTCGTTGAATAAAACGAACGCCAGATTGAGAGAGATTCGAAAGACTGGCGATACGGATGATAGTCCGAAAGACCAGTCAGTACCTGCCGGGGCACTCTCACTCTTCTGGAGGTTCATCGATGAAACGATCCGTATTGAAGGCATTCGTCGGCGCATGGCTGCTGGCTGCCGGTGGGCTCTTATCGGCCGCAGCCGTCGCGGCACCGACGCTGGTGACGGAGCCGGACCAAGGCTTGACGCCCATCTATACGTTCATGCAGTCGGCGACGAAAACGCTCGATATGACGATGTACGAGCTCGTCGATACGCAAGCCGAGGACATCCTCGTGCAACTGGCGGCCAAGGGCGTCGCGGTACGCGTGATCCTCGATCAAAATCTCGAATCGAACAACAACCAACCCGCGTACGACTATCTGAGCCAAAACGGCGTGAACGTGGTGTGGGCGAACCCGACTTACTCGGCGACGCACGAGAAGGCGATCGTCGTCGACGGTCGAACCGCCGCGGTGATGACGCTCAACCTGACGAGCCGCTACTACGCGAGCTCGCGCGATTTCGCCGTTATCGAGAACGATGCGAACGACGTGGCGGCTATCGAAACGACCTTCGAGGCCGACTTCGCGAGCAATGCCGTGACGCCGCCGACGGGCGACGACTTGGTTTGGAGTCCTACGAATTCGACGTCGGCGCTGCTCAAGCTGATCAATTCCGCGACGAATACCTTGCAGATCGAAAACGAGGAGATGAGCAACTCGAAGATCGTGACGGCGCTCGTCAACGCAGCCAATCGCGGCGTTCAGGTGCAGGTGACGATGACCTACAACTCGAAATACGCGAGCAACTACGACAAGCTGAGCGCCGCCGGCGTGCTGATCAGTACCTACGATCCCAAGGCTTCGCTCTATATCCATGCCAAAGTAATCCTCGCCGACTATGGCACGTCGAGCGCCGATGCGTTCGTCGGCTCCGAAAACTTTTCGGTGGCATCGCTCACGCGCAATCGCGAACTGGGGCTCGTGACCCGCGATTCGTCGCTGATGGCGTCGCTCGCTTCGGTGCTGCAATCGGATTTCCGCGGCGGCACGCTCTACGGCAGCGGCGCGAGCTCGACGCAATCGCCGTTCTTCTGATGGCGGCCTCGCGGCGGGGGTGATCCGCCAAGGCGAGGTGTCCGCCCGCGCCGATTCCGATGGGCGGGCGCGACTCCGGTAAACTCACGCCTTTCGCCCGCATTTTTTTTCTTCGCGCCATGACTCAAGACGAACTCAAGCGACTCGTCGGCCAAGCCGCCGCCGATTATGTAAACGCCCACGTGGCCGAGGGGGCCGTGATCGGCGTCGGGACCGGATCGACGGCCAACTGCTTTATCGATGCGCTCGCGGCTCAAAAGCACCGGTACCGCGGCGCCGTCTCGAGTTCGGTCGCGACGACGGCGCGGCTCGAGCAGCACGGCATCAAGGTGTTCGATCTCAACGAAGTCGAATCGCTGCCCGTGTACGTCGACGGTGCCGATGAAATCGATCCGAAAGGCGCCATGATCAAGGGCGGCGGGGGCGCGTTGACGCGCGAGAAGATCGTTGCTTCGGTCGCCGAGGTGTTCGTGTGTATCGCCGATGCGTCCAAACGCGTGCCCGTACTCGGTGCATTCCCGCTGCCGATCGAAGTCCTGCCGATGGCGCGCACCGCCATCGGCCGCCGGGTAACCGCGCTCGGTGGGGTGCCCGTGTTGCGCGTGAACGCCCAAGGCGCGCCCTATATCACTGACAACGGTAATGAAATTTTGGACGTCAAAGAGCTGACGATCCACGATCCTCGCGCGCTCGAAGCCGAAATCAACGCGTGGCCGGGCGTCGTCACCGTGGGTCTGTTCGCCGGCCGCGGCGCCGATTTGTGCCTGCTCGGCTCCGACGCGGGCGTGGAAACGCTCGTCTATCGCTCAAACGGCTAAAGGGTGGACCGGTTTTTGCCGTAGTACCCGGTATCCGTAGTCGAGCCGCCGCGCGATACCGCGCACGGCGGCACACCACACGGGCACACCACACGTTTTGAGGATTGGATCCGATCATGCAACGCGAACTCAGGCGGGCCCTGGATACGGCCTATTCGCGGCTGAAAGACGGACGGGCGGAACCGGCCACGTTCGCGAGCCACTACGCGTTGGGACTTGGGATCGTCGCGGGCGGGCAAGCCTGCGGCGGGATGACCGAGGAGGAAGCGGCGGGCGAGCGCGCTCATCTGGGCATGCTCGCCGCTTTATTCGAGGTCCAGGCGCGTATCAGGATCGACTCCGACGCGCGGTGAACGCGCTCCGTCCGGCGTGCGAGCCCGCCGGGAGGCGGGTTCGATCAGTTCAATCGGGTTCAATCGACAGTGTTCGTTTGATGCAAGCTCGGCAGCAGCCGATCGAACTCGCGCTTGACGAGTCCGTAGCACTCGCATGCCCGTGCTTCCAACCCCTTGCGGTCGAGCACCTTGATATGCCCGCGGCTGTGATGGATCAACCCTTGATCGTGCAGCTTGCCCGCCGCCTCCGTGATTCCCTCGCGCCGCACGCCGAGCATATCCGCGATCAACTGCTGCGTCACGGCCAACTCATTCGTCGCCGCGCGGTCGATTTCGATCAAGAGCCAGCGGCATAGCTGCTTGCTCAGCGAATGATGGCGATTGCACGCGGCCGTTTGCGCGACCTGCGTCAGCAAGGCCTGCATGTACAGCAACATCAGCCGGCGCAGCAAATCGGAGCGGGCGATCTCGTGCTTGAGTTGCTGCGCGCTCATCCGGTAGGCGAAGCCCGAGCATTGCACCTGCACGCGGCTGGGCATGGTCTCGCCGCCCGTCAGCACTTGTACGCCCGTCATGCCTTCACGCCCAACGGCGGCCAGCTCGACCGAGCCGCCGTCTTCCATCATCGAGAGGATCGAAATGATGGCCGTCGTCGGAAAATAGACGTGATGGATCTTATGGCCGCAGTCGCAAAGCAATTGCTCCGTACGCAGATGGACCAATTCCAGGTGAGGCGTCAGCGCCTGCCATTCATGCGACGGCAATGCGCCGAGCAGGTGATTGCCGTGAAGGTCGGATTGTAGCGTCAACATGATCGGTCCTCGGTTGCTTGCCGCGCCGTGCGCTCTCTTGCACGTGTGTGTTGCGGCTTGTTCGTTACTAGGCGGGCGAGGCGCGGGCATCGGCGAAGATCGAATCATCGGCGGATGATGCTCGCACGCCGCGCCGTCGTTTTGGCCTGTCTCCCCGGCCGGTGCGCCGTCTGTGCGGCAGCGCTCGGTGTGTGCGCCCCGGCAGGTGCGAGGATCGTGCCAAGCCCAGTCGCGGCGAGCCCAGGCGCCAACGAAGCGCGGCGGCATCGAGCGCAATGTGCGCTACCCCCGCTTTTTGTTTCAAATCTGCACAAGGGGCCGGGCCTTTGGCTTGTTGCCAAGCGTGCTCAACTAGTCAGCCCAAGTGCTTGATCGGCTTGAGGTTTGAGACCATGCCGCGCCGCTCCTCGCGCGTCCGCCGTTCCAAACGCAGGCGGACAATGCCCGGCGGCGCGGCTGTCGGAGGCCCCGGGCGTTGGCGCCAAGCCCTGAAAGGCGCCGCGCCGCAAATGAGTCATTGTTGAGACACGGCCAAGACGCCTTGTCGTTGCGTGATTTCCCCAATGGCGAACGAACCGGTCGACGTGGGTGCGATGCCGAACGGTATTACGGTTGCGCGCGACGTACCGTGGCGCCATGGCGATTCGTCGTATGTTGTTTCGGACAACGAAACGTTTCGCTCGAGGTCCAATGTATCGAGGGTGTGAGCTACGTCAAGCCGGTCTGGGCATGCTCGGGAAATTATGCAGGTGTCCGAAACAACGCCGAGCGCGCCGGTGCGACGGCTCAATACGCAGACGATTGGCGGCGCACGGCCTGCGCCGGTTTCGTCAGAGGGATAACCCTGTTCAGGCGTTTCCCAATGGCGCGTCGTGACGGATCCAAGCACCGTAACGCTTACCGGCCGAAGTTTGGCGGGAGGTGCGCAATGAATCAGGTAAAGAAGCGTCGCATGGCGCATCGGGGGGAGTTATGGAGCAGGGCAAAGACCGTTCGCTGGTGAGCAAGGTCATGGACGGGCTCGTCAGCGGCATCGTCGAGGAAAAGTACGGCGCGATTCTGCCGCCGCAGGACGTGCTATCGAAAGAGTTCGACGTAAGCCGGACGGTCATGCGCGAGGCGCTCTCGATGTTGCTTGCACGCGATATGCTCGACGTTCGGCCGAAAGTCGGAACGCGGATCCGGTCCATGCGCGATTGGCGCATGATCGATGAGGACGTCGTGAATTGGCGGTTTCGGGCCAAGCCCGATCCGCAGTTCATGCGCGACGTGATCGAATTTCGGATGTTGATCGAGCCGCGGGCCGCGGCGCAGGCCGCGTCGCGCGCAAGCGTCTCGGAAGTGGCGGCGATTCGCGAAGCGTTCGAGGTGTTTAAAACGCTCGCACCGGGCGATCCCGGCTATCAAGCTGCCGACGAACTGTTGCATACGCGCATCGTCCATGCGAGCGGGAATCAATTCTTCCAGCAGATGGCGGCCATCATTCGCGGGGCGCTATCGGCCACCCATCCGATGCTCAGTCAAAAGCCGGGGGCATGGGAGATCTCGGTGCGGACCCACGAGCGGCTCGTCGAGGCGATCGAGCGGCGGGACCCCAAGGAGGCCGAAGCCGCCGCGTTGGCCGTGATCGACTTTGCGGCCGATGAAATCAGCCGTGAATTCTCGGTCGAAATGCCCAACCGGAGATGATCGTTCGTACCGCATGACAAGACCGGCGCCGTTTCGCGCCGGTCTTGTCGTTTTAGGCAATGATTCGCCGATCCTTTCGTTCAGTGGCAAGAGAACCCGGGCCACGCTTGCGCGTCTTATGATGGCGGACGCCTCGATCGACGGCGATCGAGGCAATGTCATCCAACGAGGAACGATTCGACGATGAATGCGAGAGCAACGATCCACTGGGGCATCGTAGGCGCGGGGCGCATTGCGCATCGCTTCGCACAAGGGTTGGCTCATGTGAGCGATGCGCGCATCGCGCGGGTTTGGTCCCGTCGCGCCGAGAGCGTGGACGCATTCGTCCAGCGTCACGGCGGGCAGCCGAGCGCCACGTTCGATGAGCTGTTGGCCAGCGACGTGGATGCGGTCTACATCGCCACGTTGAACGATACCCATGCCGATTTCGCGCGCGCGGCGTTGGCGGCCGGCAAGCACGTACTCTGCGAAAAGCCGGCGACGTTGAACGTGCGCCAGCTCGAAGCCGTGCTCGATACGGCGCGCGCATCGAAGCGTCTTTTCATGGAGGCCATGAAGCCGCCTTTCTTTCCGCTGTACCGCAAACTGCGCGAGCATTTGCGCGACGATCCGATCGGGCCGGTCGGTCTCGTGCGAGCCGGGTTCGCCGTGGCGGACGTTCCCGCGGACCACCCGTCGTTCTCGCTGCGCGAAGGCGGCGGTGCGCTGCTCGATATCGGCATCTACGAAATGTTTCTGGCCGTCGACTGGCTCGGCGCGCCGCTCGACGTGCAAACGTTTGGCCGACTCGGGCCTTCGGGCGTCGATACGTTTGCAAGCGTCCATGGCAGGCACGAGTCGGGCATCGCGCAAATCTTTTGCGGCCTCGATCTGGACGCGAAGGGCGACGCGCTGCTGGCGGGGCCGCTCGGGCACGTCTGGATCCACGAAAAGTGGTGGAACCCGGTGCGGGCGACCGTCAGTTACGCGGGCGGACGCATCGTCGAGTTGAATGTTCCGTTCGAAGGCGGCGGGCTTAACTACGAGACCGCGCACTTTTGCGAACTGATTCGCGAGGGGGCGCTCGAAAGCCCGATCATGACGCACGAGAAGTCGCTGCAGATGATCTCGATGTGCGACGCCGCGCGTGCTTCGCTGGGATTGAAGTTCCCCGGCGAATAGGCGCTGCGCCGGGCTCGGCGCACGGTATTCGCATACTCTGGGATGTCCCTGTTAGCGTTACCGGCGCGCAGCCCCTAGTGAGGCATGCGCGCGATACGATGTCCTCTCGTTCGACGACGGCGAAAGCGACCGCATGGCGGCTTGCCGATCAATACACGGAGGCATCATGTTAGAAGTGGATCGAAACGGGTTGGTATTGACGCCGTACGGTCAGTTGCCGGCGTCCGAGGTCATCGAGGTGAGTGCCAATCAAATCGTCGGCCTAGCGGATGGCCGCTTGGTTTCGAAGGATATGAAAACCGGCGAGATTGTCGCCGACCACGGCGCGGTCTCTGCCGAAGCATTGAGCGAGGATCCGCGCGTTCGCGCGAAAAGGCTTTGCCAGGACTATCTGAAAGAAAACGGGTTGACCGTCGATCGTCTGGACACGCTCTATCCCGGCTACTACACGTGGGCGGCCGCGACGCGAGTGGATCGCTTCAGCACCACGTGGGTCGTCCCCGACCTGCCGACGGATCAAGTCAATAGAACCTTCTTCATCTGGAACGGCGCCGACGGCGGGAGCTTGCAGCCCGTGTTGCAGTGGGGGAATGGCACGCTTGCTTACCAGATCGCAAACTGGGCCTACGTGGGCGGGTACTTCCATGGAACCTACGTTCCCGTTGCGCCGGGGGACGTGCTTACAGGCATTGTTAAGTTCGTCGCCGGGTCGGGAGACAAGTGGACGTTTAAAGAGTCGTTCGACGGCTATCCGGCGGCCGACCTGACGGTGGTGCGTCCAAACGACGTCAGTTCCGTTTGCCAGTGCTTCGAGGCCTACACCCCCGACCCGACTCAATGGCCGGCCAACGAGTACACCGCGATGAGTAAAATCAATCTGGTGCGAAGGGAAGGCGCATTTCCGCAGTCGAACTTCCAATGGACGATCAGCACGACCACCACGCCGCCTGCGACGAAAAGCGGAAAGACAACGGTGATCGTCAGCGAGTCGGCGGTGAACGGCGAGATCGATTTTTACTTCCACTAAGCGCGCCATTGGGCTCCCGGCTTGCCGCGCGGTACCGCTTGAAGCCGCGGCGAAGTTGCGGGGCCCGGACATGCTACGATGCGCCATCATGTTCACGGAGCGGGATTCATGTCCAAACATTTCGCCAATCTATGGCGCTCGAACAAGAATCTGATCGCCTTTCTGTTTTTAATGGTGCTATTCCGCAGCGCCATCGCCGATTGGAACGTCGTGCCGACGGGATCGATGCTCCCGACGATCCGCATCGGCGATCGTATCTTCGTCGATAAGATGGCCTACGATCTGCGCGTGCCGCTTACGCATATCGAAATCGCGCACTTGGCCGATCCGAAGCGTGGCGATATCGTCACGATCGATTCGAAAGCCGCTCACGAATTGCTCGTCAAGCGGGTAATCGGCGTGCCCGGCGACGTCATAGCAATGCGTGAGAACGTGTTGTATGTGAACGGCGCGCGGGCCGATTATCGCCCGCTCGCTCGCGCGCCCATGCTCGATGCCGCATCGGGCCAAGCCGTCTATTTGACCGAGCGATTCGACGGCGTCTCTCACGTCGTTCGCCTCTCGCCGTTGGCGCCTAGTCCCGTGAGCTCGTTCGGTCCCGTCACGGTGCCCGCGGGCGAATATCTGATGCTTGGCGATAACCGCGACGATAGCGCCGACTCGCGCTATATCGGCTTCGTTCCGCGCAAGGAAGTCATGGGACGCGCGCGCAACGTGGCGTTCTCGCTCGATCCCGAGCACTTCTTTTTGCCGCGCGTGACGCGGTTCGGCGCGGCGCTCGACGAGCCGATCGCGTTCAACCACTGATATTGGACCGGGCGTCACCGCGCGGTGACGCGCCGGCGAAGATATCGCCGTCTATTGCGGCCCGTACACGTAAGCCGAATTGATATGGTCATAACCGTCAGTCATGTCTCCGTCGGTCCATATCGTAACGTTACTGGCTGCGGCGCAAGCGACAAATAGGCAGTTGGCGACGCTGTCTCCGTCGCTTCCCTTGTCGATGAGAAAACTGCCTATTTTTGTACCGTCACTTTGCGTGAGCGTGAGAAAGCAACCCGCCGAGGTCCAGCCAGGTCGGATGTTAATCGAAGAAACGATGCCGGAATAACTCGCCATAGCCGCTCTCCTTTATTGAGTTTTTTGAATCTCGAGGCGCGTTATGCTGCAAGAAAATTTATGATTTCTATCGCGTGAATTAAGCGTGGTCGGTATTGATCGGCTAAATTCAGAGGCAATGTTACCTCAAGGCGGCCGGGTACATTCTATGGGTTGGATGCGCGTAATGGCGCATTCTCACAGTTTAATAACGATTAGTGGATTTTCGTTATTGCGTTCAATGATGCCGTCCGGGCGGCGCGTGACGATCGCCGTAGCGAAAGCGAACAGCCGCCCGATTCGATCCGCTCAATGGCGCGTCGGCAGCGCCAGCCGTCGCTCATAGCGGTGCTGCACCCATTCGAGGACCTGACAAAGCACCCAATAGACGGCTGCCGCCGCGAGATAAAGCGGTAGCGGCTGATAGGTGGCGGCGATGATTTCCTGCGCGCTGCGCAGCAGTTCCGTGACCGTGATGACCGAGACGAGCGACGTATCCTTGATGAGGCTGATCAGGCTATTCGAGAGGCTCGGCACGGCGATGCGCAGCGCCTGTGGCCCGATTACGTAGCGCAACGTTTGCCGGCGCGACAGGCCGAGGCTATAGGCCGCGAGCCACTGACCGCGATGAATGCCGTTGATCGCGCCGCGCATGCTTTCCGACAGATAGGCGGCGACATTGGCGGACAGGGCGATGACCCCCGCGGGCGTGGGGTCGAGCGAAATCCCGAGGCTCGGAAGCCCGTAGTAGATGACGAAGATCTGGACGAGCAGCGGGGTGCCGCGCATGACGCTCACGTACACCCGCGCGATCCAATTGAGCGGCTTGCTATGGCTGATGCCCATCAGCGCGAGCACGACGGCCGCAACGAGCCCGAAGATCATCGAAAGAACCGCGAACTTGACCGTCAAGACGGCGCCCTGCGCGAGCACGGGCAGCGATTGGACGAGCAGCGTAGTGGTGGACATGGCGTATGTTGTTGAGGACAGCTAACGAGCCGGCCCGGGGGCGCCGGGCGCGTGAGCGCACATGATATACGCGACGAAAAGGCCGCGCCGGTTCATAGTCGGCATGCGCGCTGCGTGCGCGCCGAACAAAAAAGCTAAGGGCGGCATCGGTTCGATGCCGCCCTCACGCGTTCCATCTGCGAAGAAGCCGCTTATTTGGCAACCGGCTTCGTCACGTCGATGCCGAACCACTTCTCGGAGATCTTCGCGAACGTGCCGTCGGCTTCCAGTTGATTGACGGCGTCCGAGATCGCCTTGGCGAACTTCGGATTGTCCTTCTTGAACGGAATCGCCGAAGGATTGCCCGTGCCGACGAGGGCGCCCGGGCGCAGCGGCAGTTGCGAGTTCTTGAGCAGATAGGCCACCATCAAGCGGTCGTTCAGCGCGGCGTCGATCCGTCCCGCGGCGAGGTCGCTCAGATACTCGGGCGCGCCCGGATAGGTCTTCACGTCGATGCCGGGCACCGACTTGGCCATATCCATGTAGTTCGTGCCTAGACCGACGCCGAGCTTATGGCCCTTCAACTCCTCGAGCGACTTGAACTGGCGGTCGTCGTTCTTGCGCTGGATCAGCTCGGCGCCCGAGAATGTGTAGCCCGGCGAGAAGTCGAGCGACTTTTGACGCTCGGGCGTCACGCCCACTTGATTGACGATCACATCGAACTTGCCGGCTTGCAAACCGGCGATGATGCCGCTCCATTCCGTCGTGACGAACTCGGGCTTGACGCCGAGCTTGGCGGCCACGGCCTTCGCGATGTCGACGTCGAACCCCACCAGCTCGCCGTTCGCGGCTTTGGAATCGAACGGAGGGAACGTTCCCTCGCAGCCGATGCGCAGCGTGCCGCGGGCCTTGACCTGATCGAGCAGGTCTTCGGCATGGGCGGTGGCCGCCACGAAGGTCAAGCCGATCACGCCGGCGGTGAGGATTTTCTTGAGCGTCGCAAATTTCATGGTTTAAGTCTCCTTGGCGAAGCGCCGGAAAGCGGCGCTTGCGAGTGCGGCCATGATAGCGAAATCGCAATCAAGCCATAAATATCGTTTGTTTATGTCTATATGCGGGCCGCATGCGCGATCGCGTCGACGCATTCCCCCACGAGCGCGGGCCCACGATAGATAAAGCCCGTATAGAGTTGCACGAGCGAGGCGCCCGCGGCGAGCTTGGCCACCGCATCCAGGCCCGATGCGATGCCGCCCACGCCGATGATGGCCACGTCTTCGCCCACTTCGGCCCGCAGCTTGCGAATCACCGCGTTCGAGGCATCGAACACGGGCTTGCCCGACAGGCCGCCGGTCTCGTCCGCATGGGCCATGCCCGCGACGGCCGCGCGCGAGAGGGTCGTGTTGGTCGCGATGACGCCTTCGATGCGGTGGCGCAACAACGTATCGGCGATCGCCTTGATCTGCTCGTCGTCGAGATCGGGCGCGATCTTCAGTGCGAGCGGCACGAGTTTGCCGTGCAGATCGGCGAGCCGCTGCTGCTTATCCTTCAACGCTCCGATCAGCGCATCGAGTTCGTCCGCGCCTTGCAGTTGCCGCAGGTTTTTCGTGTTCGGCGACGAAATATTGATCGTCACGTAGCTCGCGAACGGGTAGACGCGCTCCAGACAGTACAGGTAGTCCTCGGCGGCGCGCTCGATCGGCGTGTCGGCGTTCTTGCCGATGTTCAAGCCGAGCGGCCCGCGGTAACGCGCGGCCTGTACGTTTTTCACGAACTGATCGACGCCGCGGTTGTTGAAGCCCATCCGGTTGATGAGCGCGCCCGCCTCGGGCAGCCGGAAGATGCGCGGGCGCGGGTTGCCCGGTTGCGCGCGCGGCGTCACGGTGCCCACCTCGATAAAACCGAAGCCGAGGGCGGCGAGCCCGTCGATGCAGGCGCCGTCCTTGTCGAGCCCCGCGGCCAGACCGACCGGATTGCGGAAAGCGATGCCCATCACGGTGCGCGGCAAGTCGGGCACGTGCGGCGCGAGCAGACGCGCAACGCCGGTGCGGCCGGCGGCGCCCAGCATGCCGAGCGTGAGATGGTGGGCATCTTCCGCGTCCATGCGAAAGAGGCGGGAGCGGACGAGCGGGTAAAGGGAGCTGAACACTAGAGGGCCGGCGCTTAGGAAATGAGAAGCGCGTTATTTTACCGGTATCCGTTCGGCTGTCCGATGGCCGGGTTAAGGTCGCTGCTGATCCAGCGGCGCCCAGCGCCCGTCCACGAGTCCCTCGAGCGGCCGAAAATTCGACTTGTAGGCCATCTTCGCGCTTTCCCGAATCCAATAGCCGAGATAGACATAGGGCAGCCCCAAGCTTCTCGCTTGCTCGATTTGCCACAGAATGTTGTAGGTGCCGTAACTGGCGTGGGCCGCGTCGGGCTCGAAAAACGTATAAACGGACGAGAGGCCGTCGCCGAGAATGTCGATCATACTCACCATGCGCAGCACGTCCGTATCGCCGGTGGTCTCGCGGAACTCGACGAGACGCGAGTTGATTCGGCTATGCAAGAGGAACTGCTCGTACTGATCGCGGCTGTCGCGATCCATTCCGCCACCGGCATGGCGGGCGGCCTGATAGCGCATATAGAGCACGTAATGCTCTTCCTCGTAATGCAGCGCGGAGACGGCGGCGGCAAGCGTGCCGTGCCGCTTCCAGACCTTGCGCTGCGTGCGGTTCGGCGCAAAGGCGGCAACCGGTACGCGCACCGGCACGCAGGCCCGGCAGCCTTCGCAATAGGGGCGATAGGTAAAGACACCCGAGCGCCGGAACCCGGCCTTGACGAGGTCGGTATAAACGTCTGAGTTGATGAGGTGGCTAGGCGTCGCTACCTGCGAGCGGGCAATGCGTCCTTCCAGGTAACTGCAGGGATAGGGCGCGGTCGCGTAAAACTGCAGCGCGGAAAGCGGTGAAAGCGGCAGCTCATTCGGGTGAGTCATCGGCGGCTCTCAATGCATTGTCCGTTATTCCAACGCGCCGCCTCGGGCATCGGCGAGCGGCGGCACGCGCGTCAAGCTACACCGCATGCGGCAGGACTTCGAGCAGCGCCGCTTTATCGAACTGCCACGGAATGGGAGCCGCGGCCACAGCGGTGCGCACATGGGCGACGAACGTCTTGCGCGCGATCTCACGCCCTCCTAAAGACGCGAGATGCGGCGTATTTTGCTGGCAGTCTATCATTTCTATTTCGTGACGGCGCAGGTGGCCCACGAGTGCGGCGAGCGCGATTTTCGAGGCGTCGCTGACCTGCGCGAACATCGACTCGCCGAAGAACATGCGGCCGAGCGAGACGCCGTACAATCCGCCCACGCGCTGACCGTCGAGCCAGGTTTCGATGCTATGCGCATCGCCGATGCGATGCAGCGAGGTATAGGCGTCGAGGATCTGATCGGTGATCCAGGTGCCTTGCTGGCCGCGTCGCGGCGAGTTGGCGCAACTGCGCATCACGGCCGGAAAATCGGCATCGACGCGGATTTCCCAGCGCGGATCGCGCAGGACGCGCTTGAGCGTTTTGCGCAGCGACGGCGAGACTTTGAATTCGCGCGGCAGCAGCACCATGCGCGGGTCGGGGCTCCACCAGAGAACGGGCTGACCGTCGGAGTACCACGGAAAGATTCCTTGGCGGTAGGCATCGACGAGCCGCCACGGCAGCAAATCCGAGCTCGCGGCCAGCAAGCCCGGCGCACCGCTCGCGCGGCCGAGCGCCCGCGCGACAGGCGGAAAGGGGTCGTCGGGGCCGAGCCAGGGGACCATGCTTGACGTATCGGGATACGAACTAGGAGGCGGCGTGCGATCAGCCGTCGCGCAGCGAGCGGAAAATATCGCCCGTGTGCAACCCGTAGGTGCCGGCTGACCGGTCCGCGAAGAAGAAACGCAGCGTTTGGCCGACCGTCGGGAAGGCGATGTCGTCCCAGGGAATCTCGGCCTCGTCGAACAGGCGCACCTCCAGGCTTTCCTCCCCGGCCTCCACGTCGATATCGAGCAGCCGGGCCAGATAGAACAAGTGCACCTGATGCACGTGCGGCACGTTCAGCAGCGAAAACAGGTGCTGCACCTCGACCCGGGCGCCGGCTTCTTCCAGCGTCTCGCGCGCGGCCGCTTCCGCCGTCGTCTCGCCCATCTCCATGAACCCGGCCGGCAGCGTCCAATAACCGTAGCGAGGCTCGATGGCGCGCCGGCACAGCAACACCTTGTCTTCCCATACGGGGACGGTGCCCACGACGTTGCGCGGGTTTTGGTAGTGCACGGTGCCGCAGTTTTCGCAAACGAAACGTTCGCGGTTGTCGCCGGGAGGGATGCGTAAGCTGACTGCTTGGCCGCAGACTGAGCAGAATTTCATAGGGACGGTGCGGAACTGGGTGATGCGAGTGTATCACCGGGCGCGGCGCGTGCAGTGCGACGGCATCATTGTTCGGACGCCGCACCCGCCAACGAAAAAGCCGGGCAATGCCCGGCTCCTTTCGATGCGGCTCGCGTTCGTTCAGCCGAACAATTTCATCGCTTGCCTGAGGGTGTTGACGACGCCCCAGGCCAGCGGGATCAGCACATAGGCCCAAAACAGGATCAGGCGGGCGGAGCTCGTTTGCCGCGTGGTTTGCGAATCGTTTTGCATAGCGGGATCTCCTTAACGCTCGGCCGCGAGTTGTTCTTCGCTCATGTGATGAACCGGATCGACGCGTTTGACGAGCAGATTGCAGACGAACCCGACGACGAGCAGTACGGCCATGATATGCACGGTCATCGTGTAGGCGTCGGCTTTGGCCACGCCGTGCGCGACTTCATAGGCGCGGATGTAATTGACGAGAACGGGGCCCGCCACGCCCGCCGCTGCCCATGCCGTCAGCAGGCGGCCATGGATCCCGCCGACGAACGCCGTGCCGAACAGGTCGGCCAGGTAGGCGGGCACGGTGGCGAAGCCGCCGCCGTACATCGACAGAATCACGCAATACGACAACACGAACAGGGCGATGTTGCCCGCTTGCGCGAAGCTCGGAACGAGGTAATACAGCAGCGCGCCGAGCACGAAGAACACGAAGTACGTGTTCTTGCGCCCGAGCTTGTCGGACGACGACGCCCAGACGAAGCGCCCGCCCATATTGAACAGCGAGAGCAGACCGACAAAGCCGGCGGCCGCCGAGGCGCTGACCGTGTTCTTGAAGCTTTCCTGGATCATGACGGACGCTTGACCCAGAATGCCGATGCCCGCCGTGACGTTGAGAAACAGGACGAGCCAGACGAGATAGAACTGCGGGGTCGTCAAGGCGCGATCGATATGCACGTGGTTGCGCGTGATCATCTTATGGGTGGTGTCCGGGGGCACCCAGCCCGCCGGCTTCCAATCGGCGGGCGGCACGCGAATGGCCAGCGCCCCGATCGTCATCGAGATGAAGTAGGCAATGCCGAGGACGACGAACGTTTCGGCCACGCCGACGCTCGTCGCGCTTTTGAAGTGATTCATGAGCGCGACGGACAGCGGCGCGGCGATCATCGCGCCGCCGCCGAAGCCCATGATCGCCATCCCCGTCGCCATGCCGCGGCGGTCGGGAAACCAGCGAATCAGCGTGGAGACGGGCGACACGTAACCGAGCCCGAGCCCGATCCCGCCGATGACGCCATAACCCAAATAGAGCAGCGCGATCTGATGCAGCCATACGCCGAGGGCGGAGACGAGAAAGCCGCCCCCGAAGCAGCATGCGGCCGTGAACATCGTGCGGCGCGGCCCCACGTGCTCGAGCCATTTGCCCGCGAAAGCGGCCGACAGTCCAAGGAAGACGATCGCCAGCGAAAAGATCCAGCCGAGCGTGGTCAGCGACCAGTCGCCGGGGGCGGATTGCGTGATGCCGATGACCTTGGTCAGCGGCCCGTTGAACACGGAAAAGGCATACGCTTGCCCGATGCAAAGATGCACGGCGAGGGCGGCGGGCGGCACCATCCAGCGCGAAAAGCCCGGCTTGGCGATAGTCGCCTGTTTAGAAAAGAACGGCGGCGAACCGGCGATGCCGGTCGAATGAGTCGTGCTGCTCACTGGGGTCTCCATCTCGTCTCGTTGGCGTGGGTCAGCGGGCGAGCATGCATGCTCGACATGCGGACAGAACTGTTGCGCGCTCAACGATATGAGCGCAGGTTAGTGCCTGCAATAGGAAACGGGAATGCATAAAGGGTTGTGACGGATGACGTCCGATCAAGTTGGTCAAATATTGGTATGTCAGCAAAGCCCGAAAAACAAAAAAGCCCGATCAAGGGATCGGGCTTCGATGTTTGGGCGATGCTCCTGAAAGAAGCGAATGTGCGCGGTTCTTTCAGATTTTCTCGCGGTGACTGCGCTTTGGCATGAGCGCTTGGTTGCGGGGGTAGGATTTGAACCTACGACCTTCGGGTTATGAGCCCGACGAGCTGCCAGACTGCTCCACCCCGCGTCCGTCGAAAGATAAGAGTATAGGGGAAACCAGAATGCGGTGCAACTGAAATCGACGGAGCAGGGCAAATACGCGGCGCGTTCAGGAACGTCGCCATCGCGCGCGTAGGCTAGAATCGGCCCATGAACCTCGAACACGACCTTCTAGCCATTGCCGATCAAGAGCGCACGCTCGTCTTTCCGCGCTTCGATGCAGCGCGAGCGTGGAAGCTCGGCGTCTTTTTGCGCGAGCTGGCCATTGCCCGCAATCATGCGATTGCGATCGACGTCCGCACGTTCGGATTGCCGCTTTTTTTCACCGCGCTCGACGGCACCACGCCCGATAACTCGGCGTGGGTGCGGCGCAAGAGCAACGTCGTCGCGCACTTCCGGCGCAGCTCGTACGCGGTGGGCTTGCGTCTGCAGCAAACGAACGCGACGCTCCCGGAAAAATATGGTTTGCTCCCGGCCGAGTACGCCGCGGCCGGCGGTTCGTTCCCGATTACGCTGGCGGGCGTCGGCGCGATCGGCGCGGTCACGGTGTCGGGTCTCTCGCAGCGGGCCGATCATGAACTCGTCGTCGAGGCGCTGTGCGCGGAGCTCGAGCACGACTTCGCCAAGCTTGCGCTCGACAAGGTTTGATCGATGCGCGGCTCGGGCTATGTTTGGCTGGCGATCGCCATCGTCGCCGAGGTCGTCGGCACGTCGGCGCTGCGCGCATCCGAAGGATTCACGCGCCTCGCGCCGGCGCTCATCGTCGTCGCGGGATACGGGCTGGCGTTCTACTGTCTGTCGATGACGCTCAAGTCGATGCCGGTCGGCATCGTTTACGCCATTTGGTCGGGCGTCGGCATTGTCCTCATTACGCTCGTCGCCATGGTGCTTTATCGGCAAATTCCCGATCTCGCGGCTGTGGCAGGCCTCTCGTTGATTGTCGCGGGCGTGGTCGTGTTGAACGTTTTTTCCAAGATGCAGGCGCACTAGCGGGCGGCGAACTCGTTGAGCGCCGAGGCCTCAGCCCTGCGGGCGGCCGTCTTGATCGACAAGCACGCGGATGCCCGCGCGCGCAACCGCCTCGCGGCTTGTTTCGCCCTCGGGCGTCGCGGCATCTTCCCATAAGTTGATCGCCCGAGGCACGTCGATTCCGTTACGTTCGGCGTAGTCGAACCAAGCCGTCGATGCCTCCGGTTCGGGCACCGGGCGGTCGTGCAAAAAGTACTGATCCATGGCGGCGCTCGTTAGAAATTTCGGCTGATCCTGCGTAGCAAAAAACGGGCTCCGCTCACGGTGTGCCGCTTGAGCCTCGCGCATGCTACCTTCATCGTTTCTCGACTTTTTCGCATGCCGCCCATGTCCAAGTCAGAATCGATTGCCGCTTCGCGCGACGACGTCGTGACCCGAGTCGAAAACCGCATCGGGTTCATTGAGCTGAATCGGCCGCAGGCGCTCAATGCTCTTTCGCTTCCGATGATCCGCACGATTCACGCCGCGTTGGATGCGTGGCGCGAGGACCCCGAGGTGCTTGCGGTCGTTGCGCACAGCTTGCATCCGCGCGCGTTTTGCGCGGGCGGCGACGTCCGCTTCTTTTACGAGGCCGGGCGCCGGGGCGACGTAGCGGCGCGCGACGCGTTCTTCACCGAGGAATACGCGCTCGATCACGCCATCTTTACTTACGCCAAGCCGTATATCGCGCTGATGGAAGGCGTCGTCATGGGCGGTGGCATGGGCATTTCGCAGGGTGCTCATCGTACCGGCGGGATGCGGATCGTCAGCGAGACGACGAAGATGGCGATGCCCGAGACGCGCATCGGCTTTTTCCCCGACGTGGGTTCCGGTTGGTTCCTCGCGCGCACGCCTGGAGCGATCGGCCGCTATTTGGCCGTGACGGGTGCGACGATCGGCGCAGTCGATGCGCTGTATGCCGGATTGGCCGATGCGTACCTGGACAGTTCGGTGATCGCGGCGCTCCTAGATGCGCTCAGTCGAACAGCGTTCTCCGACGCGCGGGATGTGCTCGCCTGCGTGGAGGGTTTCGCAAGCCCGAACGCGCCGGTGGCGCAGCTCAGGCAGGGGGAGCATGCGGACGGCTTATCGCTTGCCGCGGCGCGCGGGTGGATCGATCGGCACTTTAGCCAGCCCGACGTTCAGTCCATCCTCGGTTCGCTGGCGTCGGAGACCGAGCCCGGCGGGCGCGAGTGGGCGCAAGACATGATTCAGGTGATGCGAGCGCGCTCGCCGTTGTCGATGGCGGTCGCGCTCGAGGTGGTCACGCGCGCGGAAGGGACGATGTCCGATTGCCTGCGGCGCGATCTCGATTTGACGCGTTCGATGTTCGATCACGGCGACGTCATCGAGGGCGTGCGCGCCCGTATCGTCGACAAGGACGACCGTCCCGTATGGCGTATCGCCCGAGCGGAAGACGTCACGCGCGCCGAAGTCGAGC
Organism: Trinickia diaoshuihuensis; assembly: GCF_003390925.1. Lineage (GTDB taxonomy): Bacteria > Pseudomonadota > Gammaproteobacteria > Burkholderiales > Burkholderiaceae > Trinickia > Trinickia diaoshuihuensis. The sequence continues at coordinate 149,764 of NZ_QUBS01000026.1, forward strand.
ACATGTTCGTCAGTTCTTGGCCGCCCGAAGCGCATCCGCTGCGCCATCTGGTGGGGTAGCTCCGGCGGTAGACGGCGCCGGTCAAGATTCGTCTTGCAGCGGACGCATGAAGGCGCGCATGAATACGAGCGCCCCCCATCCCCATACCGCATTGGCCGCGAAGCCCACGGCGAGTCGCGGGAGCATGTTGCCGCTCGGCCAGATGCCGCGTGCGGGGTCGAGCGCGAAGACGCGCGCGGCCGTCAGGACGATGCCGCCAAATACGAACGCCGGCAGCCAAGGCGCCGTGCCTTCGGGTCCGACGCGCAGCAACCACGCCATTAGGACGGCCCAGGCGGCGCTCCAAAGCGCGTTGGCGATGAATTCGGGGATGCCGAGCGGCGCGAAGGGATCGGTGGAAAAACCCGTGGCCGAAATCAAGCCCGCCGCATGCAGCAATCCGAGCGTGGCTTCGCGAAAAAACAGCGCCGCGAGGAATCCCGAAACGAAAGGCAGAATGAATTTTTGCATGTAGTGCGGGGCGAATGTCTTGGATGCGGGCGGCGCGGCGCGCGGCCCATGCGGATTCGCGGCTTCGCGAAAATCGAAACGAGCGACATTATAGGCGGGCCCCGCGCTTGCGCCGGGCGCTTGCGGCATGCCGGCTGTGCAACGCTCAGAAAATGCTACTCTGAAAGAGCGATGGCATGAGATGAGGAGCGGGCCATGTCCAAATCCTTGAGTCCGGAAGCGGTCGAGGCGTTGCGTCGCTTGGATGAAGTCGGCGTCGGTCAGGCGCCGCCGCTGGTCTCCACGTCGATCGCGGCCGAGTTGCTCGGTGCGGGTCTCGCCGGCGAAAACGGGAGCGGCGTGATCGAGATTACTTGCGACGGCCGCAAATATTTGTCCGGGGATTGCGATTAGGCGGCGAGCGTCGAACCGTACCGGTGCCGACTCTGGGCCCGACGCGGCGACGCGAAGACCGTATCGGAGGGTAGCGATGGAACCGAACGGTATCGATATGGGCGACTACGTCGAGCGTTATCGCGGATTTACGCTCGAAGTTGCCGTCGAGCAGGTCGCGACGGGCTTGAAGTCGCATTACCGCGTCTTGCGCGACAGCGAGATCGCACTCGATTGGCGTTTGCTTTCGGTCGACGATACATGGCCGACGGAGCAGCGCGCCGCACAGCATGCGCTCGGCGCGGCGCGGGCGGCGGTGGATGCCGAGTTGATGTGCGCATGGCCGCGCGAGCCGTAACCGGCATCGACTCCGGCACGCGGGCGGCCGACGCCCGCGCGCCCGATCGAAGTCTCGTCAGGTGATCGACGGTTCGCTCGCGCGCTTGGCCGAGCCGGTCTCGCCCGCGTCGCGCGTTTCAGGCAGGGTGGCCCACACGAGCAGCACCGCGAGGGCGCCGGCCGCGGCTAGGGCCATGAAACTGACCGTATTGCCGAACCGGTCGGAAATGAAGCCGGCGGCTAACGTGCTCAGCGTCGCGCCGATACCGGCCGTCAAGCCGAATAAGCCGATACATAGGTTGTAATGCCCCTTGCCGCCGGCGACGTCGGCTGCGATCAGCGGCAGCATGACGCCGAAGACAGCCGCGCTGATGCCGTCGAGCAATTGCACCGGCACCAGCAGATAGGGGCTCGAGACGCCCGCGAACAGTAGCGCGCGCACGGGCAGCGCCGCGAATCCGAAGACGAGAAGCGGGCGCCGCCCCCAGCGTTCGGCCGATCGCCCGACCCAAGGCGACATGGCCGCGACGACCATCTGCGGCACGATGATGCAGGCCGCAATGACGAGTTGGACGTTATCGGTCATACGGGCCGTCACTTCGCCGGCAGCCAGATTGAGCATGGCGGCATTCGACAGATGGAACAGCGCGATGCAAGCGGCGAAGATCAGCACGCGACGGTCGCGCAGTAGCGAACCGATGCTTTCCCGATGCTGGCGCGAGTCCGGCGGGGGCGTTTTTTCGGCGTCGGGCGAACTCGGTTCGGGCGGCGGCGAGAATGCGGCTCGTCCCGTGTCCTCGATCATCGATAGCGCGATGAGCGCAGGGACCGTCAGCGCGGCGGTCAGCCAGAATACCGCGCGTGCCGACGAGTATTCGCCGAATGCGCCCATCGCCGCCGCGGCGAACGCGCTGCCGATCGAGGCGAAACGCGCGTTCCTGCCGAGCCGGTCTCCCAGGGCGTGGCGACCCACGAGTGCGAACGAGATTGCGGCGATCGCCGGCGTCAGCATGCAACTCGCGAACCCGTGAAAGAGTTCGGCAGCGAGGACAGGCAACAAGGTGGGGCTGGCGGCGAGCAGCAGCGCGCACGCCGCGATCGCCAGGATCGCGGCGGCCCCGGCGGCCTTTTTATTGCGCAGTGCGTCGATGAGCGCGCCGGCCGGCACTTGGCTGAGCATTGCCGTTGCCGTGCCTACGCTCAAGGCGATGCCGATCTCGCCTTGGGTCCACTTGTTGGCGGTCAGGTAAGCGGCGATGAACGGACCGAACCCCGTCTGGACGTTCGCCAGAAAGAAATTCAGCCAGTCGAGCGCGCGAAGACTTCGTGAAATGGCCATCTGCGCGTTCGTTACTTGGTGGGATGGCCGGCCGAGGCCGCCGTGTCTGCCGCAGCCGGCGCGACGGTGCGCACGGGCTGATTGGGCGTATAGGGCGGCGCGGCGTTGACCTGCGCATCGGTCAGATCGGTTTGCAGGTCCAAGCCATCCTCCTTTTGGACGAACCGCAATGCCGACCAATCGGCCGCGATGCTGCGCCGTTCGTGAATCAGACTGCCGACGTCGACCACGGCCGCTTGCGGTTCTCCATGACTGTCGAGCAGGACATCGACGACGCGACCCACGCGCTCGCCGTTAGCGCGTTCGGCGGTGGCGTCGATGATGCCGAGCAAACGCGCATCGTTCGCACCCGCCCCCGATCCGTTTTCCTTGGCCTTGGACGAGGCGGCCGCGGGCGCCTCGTTCGGGCCGATCGACAGCGTGATGGGGACCGTGCGCTGTTTCGGATCGAAGCGAAAATCGCTCCAAGGAAAGCGCATTTTACGGTCGCCGATGCCCATGAAGCCGGCCAATCGGACCAGCATCTCCCGCGGTTTGCCGGCCGTATCGACGAGCATGTCGATGGCGCGCCCGATGACTTTGCCGTCGGGGCGTTGCACGCGTGCGTCGAGCAGACCGTGGGTGTCGCCGTCGGCGAGCGCGCGGGTGGCGATCAGCGGCGGCGGCGCGGCGGGCTTGGCGGGCGGAGGCGGCGGCGCGCTCTGAGGCCGGCGCGGCGGATGATAGACGGGCCTGGGCGCCACGCGCTTGCGTTCCGGGGCTTCGCGCGGCGCCGAGGCCGCCGCCGGCGCGGACGCTTGCGGCTCGGATGCGGGTTCCAGCGCCTCCTGCTCCAGGGGCATCGCATTGAGGTCGGGGTCTTGCGCCGGCGTCAGGGGCGGCGGTCCAAACCATGTACTGCACCCGGCCAGCATCGCTAGCACAAGCACGAGAAAGACGCGCGCGGCGAGGCGCTGACGGGACGATCCGTCGCTCATTGACCGAAGCTCCTATATGTCTGGCGGCGGGCCGGCAAGGCGGCATAGTCGCAGGCCTCGCCGCGTTCACGCGGCCTACATTCTAGCGGGTGAGGTAAAATTACGGGCTCGCCGTTCGTTTTACTCGATGGGGTAATGGCGTGCCGCTGTCGTAGCGCCGCTTCACAGTGGCGCGGTGCGTTTGGGACCGCGCTTGTAGTTAGCTCCGGTGGTGCTAATATCTGCTATTAGAGGTGGCGCATTCTGCGGGCGCCCGATCCCGAACGGACGCTGAAAATGGAAAGAACCGTGGACATCCTTCGCACCGAGGCAGAAATCGGTAAGTTGATGGCCGAGACACGAAAGCTCAGCGACGAAGCAGCAAAGCTGCAAGCCGAAACGGCGAAGCTGAACCGTGAGGCACGATGGTATCCGGCATTCTGGGCCGTTGCCTTTATTGGCGCGGCGGCGGGGTTCGCGAAGCTCTTCCACTAAACACACAAGGCCCGCCGAAAGGCGGGTTTTTGCTATATGCGATATTCGTCCCCGTCCGCTGATGACTTTGAGCGCTTAAAGCATTCGCTCGGAAAGACAGGTAACGAAATGGCTGAGCTTTTTGGAGTGGCCGGCGGTCAACAATGGCGCAAATATACGAGCAGGTCCGAGTCGCGCCAGATGTCGCCGCAGATTCTATTTTTCGGCGCTGCTCGGCTTGCCCTATCTGACGAGGAACTCGCGCGTGTACTCGAGCGGATGCGGGAAATCGGCGCGGATATTGACCTCGCACAAGAATAATAGAGCCGCTGGCTGACCTTCCGGCATCGGCTTGCGCGTCCACTTTTAGCGGGTGAGGTAAAATTACGGGCTCGCCGTTTGCCTTATCCGCCATGTCGCCACGCCCCCCAATCAGTCCCCGCCGCGTATCCGTCGCGCCGATGATGGACTGGACCGATCGTCACTGCCGTTATTTTCATCGGCTCATCTCGCACCATACGTGGCTCTACACGGAAATGGTGACGACGGGGGCATTGCTGTTCGGCGACGTGGCTCGGCATCTCGCTTTTACCGCGGAAGAGGCGCCTGTCGCCCTGCAGTTGGGCGGCAGCGAGCCGGCCGATCTCGCGCGCGCCGCCAAGCTCGGCGAGCAGTGGGGCTACGACGAGATCAATCTGAATTGCGGATGTCCGTCCGAGCGGGTGCAGCGCGGCGCGTTCGGTGCCTGTTTGATGAACGAGCCGATGCTCGTTGCCGATTGCGTGCGGGCCATGCGCGACGCCGTCTCCGTGCCCGTCACCGTCAAGCATCGTATCGGCGTGGACGCCGTCGAGGACTATGCCTTCGTGCGCGATTTCGTCGGCACGGTGGCCGACGCCGGGTGCGAGGTCTTTATCGTCCATGCGCGCAACGCGATCCTTAAGGGCCTCTCGCCGAAAGAAAACCGCGAGATTCCGCCGCTGAAGTACGAGTATGCGTATCGTCTGAAGCGCGACTTTCCGTCGCTGGAGATCGTCATCAACGGCGGGATCAAGACGCTCGACGAAGTGCAGTCGCACCTGGAGCATGTGGATGGGGTGATGCTCGGACGCGAGGCCTATCACAATCCCTACGTGCTGGCCGGCGTGGACGCGCGGTTCTACGGCGGCGGCGACGCCAAGAGCCGCGAGCAAGTGGAGGCGGGGCTCATCGATTACTGTGCTGCGGAACTCGAGCGCGGCACTTTTCTCGGGGCGATTACGCGCCATGCGCTCGGGCTCTATCGCGGCGTGGCCGGCGCGCGAGGTTGGCGGCGCGTGCTTTCGGATAACAAGCGGCTCGCGTCCGGGGATCTGTCGATTTTCGACGAGGCGCGCAGCCATCTTCGCGAGCCTTCGGAAATTATCGACTGAGGGGCTATGCAAGCAGCAATTCTATTCGTATAATCTCGCTTCTTCGTTGCCGAGGTGGCGAAGCGTAAGAAGTAACAGTGGTGGCTGTAGCTCAGTTGGTAGAGTCCAGGATTGTGATTCCTGTCGTCGTGGGTTCGAGTCCCATCAGCCACCCCAAAATTTCCTGCAAAAACAGCGCCCTGACACGGCGCTGTTTTGTTTTGGCGCACGAATCCGAATTTTCGGAGGATGCTCTCTCAAGCTTTGGGGAGAGCATTAAGCTATGCGACGAGGCTAATGCTACGACAAGGTGCACATGTTCCCCGTCATCGAAGTAGATATCGACACGGCTGAGATGTACGAGCAACTCGGTACCAAGGCAAAGTTTTGGTATCGTGATCCTCAGATGGGGCGGTGCCTGTTCAAGCGAGGCAGAGAAAATACGGGCGAAAACTGGGCCGAAAAGTTCGCTTGCGAACTCGCGGCAGTGCTCGGGGTTCCTCACGCATACTACGAATTGGCGCGCTGTGGTGACGACCTCGGTGTCAGTACTCCTAATTTCGTTCCGCGTCGAGGCCGTTTGGTTCACGGCAATGAGGTCTTGGCGGTTACGAAAGAGTACAAGCAAGCGCGGGATGCTCGGTTCTATCAGTCTCGAGCACATACGATTACGCTTGTGCTCTCGATGCTGATGGCCGCCGTAGGGAGCGACGATTGGCCGCTTCAGCCTCCAGACGGCTTCCTGGCATTCCCTGGGGTGACGACTGCGGCCGACGTATTCGTCGGATACTTGATGCTCGATGCGTGGATCGGCAATCAGGACCGTCACGACCAAAATTGGGGCGTGGTCGTAGAGCTTCATGGGCTGGGCGGCGAGCCGCAAATGATTCTGCGGCTCGCGCCGAGCTTCGATCATGGCTCAAGCCTTGCGCGAAACGAGACGGACGAATCCTGCCGTGAAATGCTCGAAACCCGGGACAGAGGGCGTCATATTTCGGCTTATGTGGGGCGCGCGCGATCAGCACTTTACCCGCATGGAGCTACGGGAAAACCGAAAGCTCTTTTTACTCTTGATGCATTTGCTTTTGCGCGGCGTCAATTGCCATCCGCAGGTGATGCATGGTTACGACGACTTGAATCTATCACCCATGAGCGAATTAATGAAATGGTACATATGCTGCCGGATGAATTCGTCAGCGAAATTCGACGCGAATTTGTGGTCGAGTATCTTAAATTAAATCGCCAGCGCTTGCTGGCGTTGCGTGAGGCATCGTAAGCATGGAAGCGCTATATTTGGCTTGGCAGCAGCCGGAATCGCGGGAGTGGATCCCGGTTGCACGACTCGACCGGCAGGATGACGTTTTTCGCTTTGTCTACACAAAGGGCGCCAAGCGCGCTTCGGGCTTTCGCCCATTTGGGCGGATGGTCGCCCTAGATAAAGCCTATTACTCTACTGAACTGTTCCCTTTGTTTAATAATCGAGTATTGACGCGCTCGCGGCCTGAGTTTGCTGATTATTTTCGATGGACAGGGTTGCCGGAAGAGAGCATCTCCGATCCTTTGCCAATTCTGGCGGTAACCGGTGGACTCCGAGGAACCGACCCGATCGAACTGTTCGCGGCGCCCGCAAGAACGGCTGATAACAAATTCAAAGTCGATTTCTTCGCTCGCGGGCTTAGGCATGTTGCTGAACCTAATTTAAACGCGGCTGACGAGCTTGTCGCTGGTGCCCGTCTTTTTCTCATGCACGATATTCAGAATGGCTTCGATCCATTCGCACTATCGCTGCGGACGAGTGATCCCTCGTATTTGGTTGGGTATTGTCCTAAATACTACACGAAGACCCTTTGCACACTTTTGCGTCGTGATCCGTCTCGAGTCTATGTCACTGTCAAACGAGTAAACAGGAGGGCGCCATTGTCAATGCGGTTGCTTTGCAGTTTGCAAGCGGATTGGCCGGAAGACTTTGTGCCCTTTGTCGATAGCGATGACTTTGCGCCTCTTGCTTCCATTTAATGAATTGCCTTCACGTTGTTGGCCGCCACGATCGGACCTCTTGCACGCCACGCGCTCCTCGGCGTGCCAGCGCATAGCGATAATCCTGCCGTCGGCCTCCTAATTGCGGTCGGGCCCACGGCAACAAGCCGATAAGCCGCGGAGCGGCTCATCGCAGATGGTACGATTCGTCCATTGGACGGCTGCCACGGGGCGCCGGCGCGAACAACCGACAAACGAGCGAGCCACTATACGATCATGGGCAACCAAAAGACCGATCCCAAACTCGAGCAAGCATTGACGCGCGGCGACCTCGCCATCCGGCAGGCGAATTCCGTGCGCGCCACCGCGGTGTTGCAGGCCCTCGGCAAGATGGTCGTCGATGCGTGCGCCACGATCGGCGTGGAAGCATTCACGTCGATTCCCGACGGCGAGCGCATCTACGATCCGCACGACGGCCTCTGGCCGCAGAAGCTGTTGATTTCGCTGGACGGTCCCGTCGCCGAGGCCGACCCGGACGAACTGCGCACGGTATGGCTGCTGGCGGAAAAGCCATCGGTCGTTTTTCGTCTCGAATGGCAACGCGCCGACGGCAAGGTCGGGCGGCACGAGGCCCGTCCGTTTGCCATGGTCGCGTACATCACCGATGTCGAGGTGCCGTGGAGCGACGACGAAGAGTAAGGCACCCTGGCCCTGGGCGTCTTACCGCATCAACCTCCGCCTAAACAGCATGGCGCACACGAAGAACGGCGCAATCGCATAGGCGGCAAGTATGCATAGATGCAGGGCTGCGCCGTCCAACGGGCGCCCCAGCATCGCGGCGCGTATCAGTTCCACCGCGTGAGCGAGCGGCAACGCCATGGCGGCATGACGCACGCCGGAGGGCAACTGCGATAGCGGAAAAAATACGCCCGAAAGCAGCAGCATCGGCGTGAGCACGAGCGTCTGATAGAACATAAAGAAATCGTACGAAGGCGCGAGCGCCGTCATGATCATCGCGAGGCTGGCGAACGCGAGTCCCGTCAGCGCCACGACGGGCAGCGCAACGAGCATGGACGGAAATTGCGCATAGCCGAGTACGCCGGCGACCAGCATGATCGCCGCGCCCGAGAGCACCGCCTTGCTTGCCGCCCAAACGATTTCGCCGACGACGACATCGCCCAGGGTGAGCGGCGTGTGCATGATCGCCTCCCAAGTGCGCTGCACATGCATGCGAGAAAACCCCGAATACATCGCCTCGAACGTGGCCGACATCATTACGCTCGAGCCGACGGTTCCGGCCGCTAGGAAGGCAATATAAGAGACGCCGTCCACATGACCGACCATCAAGCCGAGTCCAAGACCGAGCCCGAACAGATAGATCATCGGGTCGGCCAAGTTGCCGATCATCGAAGCCGCGGCCAGCTTGCGCCAGACGAGATAGTTGCGGCGCCACACGGCGGTCCAGTTCGTCGCGTTGGCCGGCAGCGCTAGCCGCCAGCGGTTCGGCTTCGCTTGTTTGTCGCTGCTGCGTGCCGGTGCGCGCGAGTGGTAGGAGGGGGCATCCATCGTTTCGTTCTCGTCGTTTCGGGTTGCGGCCCGCGCATACGGGCCGCGATCGCATTTAGTCTTGCATCTCTCGTCCGGTCAGCCGTAAGAACACATCTTCGAGATTCGCCGGCCGGTGCACGTACCGTAAGCCTGCGCGTCCCGTCAGGCGCGCATGAACGGGTTCGGCGTCGCGCACGTAACAGAACAATGTCTCGCCGCTGATTTCGGTACGCGTGGCGAACGGTGCCAACTCGTCTCGCAAAGCCGTCGGCGCCGGTCCGTAGACCTCGATGACATCGCAGCCGATTTCCTTCTCGACCAGATCGCGCGGCGTGCCCTCGGCGATCTTGCGTCCTTCTTCAATGATGCAAAGCCGATCGCATAACCGCTCGGCTTCTTCCATGAAATGCGTCGTCAGCAAGATTGTCTTGCCGCGGCCGAGCAAGGAGCGCAGCCGGTCCCAAATCAAATGACGCGCCTGTGGATCGAGCCCGGTCGTCGGTTCGTCGAGAATCAGCACATCCGGATCGTTGATCAGCGATCGCGCCAGCGTCAGCCGCCGTTTCATGCCGCCCGACAATTCGCCGACGCGCGCATCGGCTTTGCTCTCCAGGCGCGCGAATTCGAGCAACTCCGGCACCATGGCGCGCGTCTTGCTCGCCGATAGTCCGTAGTAGCGGCCGAAGACGAGCAAGTTCTCGCGCACGCTGAAATCAGGGTCGAGGTTGTCGAACTGTGGGACCACGCCTACGCGCTGACGCGCTAAGCGCGCGCCGGACGGGATAGCGTAGCCGCCAAGCGTTATCGTTCCCGCATCGGGCTCCACGAGACCGAGCAACATCTTCAGTGTGGTGGTTTTACCGGCGCCGTTGGGCCCTAGCAGGCCGAAGCACTCTCCAGCGCGGACATGGAAGGACAGCCCGTCGACGACGGCCTTATCGCTGTAGTACTTCACCACGTCGCGAAATTCGATGGCGTTGTTGGACATGAGGACGAACGAGAGGTACCGCACTAGTTCAGGGCCGACGGTGCCCCATTCTATTGCATAGCACTCGTTCCCCTGCGCAAAGCCAATGCGTGCCTGGCTGGTGCGGCGCAGCGCGGATGGCGGTGCGGGCGCGCGCGGACGAGCGGGAAGTAGGCGTTTTCCTAGCCTTGCAAGTCCCACTGCGCCGCACCATGATTGAAACGACATACCGCGATTCGCGCGGCTCGGAGGCCATGATGGCGAGCTACAAGAAAATCCTACTGTGCTACGACGGTACCCGCGAGGGCCGCAAGGCGCTACGCTGCGGTGCCGATCTCGCGCTCGATCTCAAGGCGGAGACGCATTTGCTCTCGGTCGTCGATATGCGCACGAGCATCGCGCAAAGCGCCGGCCTGCTGACGGACGTGGCGTGCGGCCGATTCGAGGATGCCGCGCGGGAAATTCTGCAAGAGGGCGTGGACTGGCTAACCGAGCGCGGTGTGCTGGCGCATGGTCATTTCGCTTTCGGCCATCCGATCGACGAGATCACCAATCTGGCCAACGAGCTCAAGGTGGATCTCATTGTCGTCGGTCATCGCGCGCGCAGCGGATTGTCGCGATGGTGGATGGGCTCGGGCAATACGCTGTTGCTCGACCGCGTTTCGTGCAGCATTCTCGTGGCCGTTTCCGCGCCGCGCGAGCAGGAACCCGTGGAAGCCGCTACGGCAACGACACCGGCAGGTGCCTCCGGCACTTGAACGCGCCGAGGCCGAGGCGGGGGCGCGTTGTCATCCGTCGCTGCCTCGTATCGGTTTTGATGCCCGTTCGACGCCTACGGATTCAGTTCGACGGCGTCGATTTGCCACGTGAACCAGCCGCGGCGATGAAAAATGACGCTATAAGGCACGCCGCCGGGATCACGGGTGTAAGTGACCGCGAATGTGCTGCTGTCCCGGTAACCCGCGTTTGCTTTGGCCGCGGATGTTGGCGCTGACGCCGGTGAGGCCGGTGCTTGTCGTTCTGCTTGCCCTTGTTGCGCAGCGTCCGTTTGCGCGTCGCCGGCCGGCGGCGGCGCTTCGCCTGGCTCGCCTCGTGGCGGCAGCCCTTTAAGCAATGCGGCTACGCCGTCCGGCGTTGCGTAAGCATCGACGAGCGGATTGACGAACGCCATGCCGACCAGGGCGCCTAATGCCGTCAGCGGGTGTTGAAGCTTCTCGGCATCGACCCGTCGACTCAACATCTGCGTCACCTCCGCCTTGAGACTGACTCTTAAGGCGGGGTAATCGACATACCGATTGATCGTTGCGCTATCGCGCGCCTGCACCGCGTCTCGCAGCCGGCTCAGCACAAGATAGGGCGACGCGTACGAGAAAGCCGCAAGCACGACGACGACAAAAACGACGCCCGTGACGATCGTCGTGGTTAGCGGTTTGCGTGCAGGGGAACGGTACTCAGCGGTCATGAGAGATTGCCTTTATCGATGGTCAATCTACATTGACCGCAAACGCGCCAAAACGATCCGCGCGCATCGCCCGCCTACCCAAAGCCGCTCAACCCCACTGCGCCGCCGGTACGCCTGCACGCTCATCGTCGATGCACCGGTCGATCATTTTGCAGACAGCGTCGATGGTGCCGACCATGATCACGCGCGAAGGACCATGGTAGACGCGCACGGGGGCGCGCCTCGCTGGCTCGGCGTGCAATGCGCTATTGAGCGAAACGCGCGCGAATGCGGGCAACGCGTTCGGTTGCATGCTCGCCCGAGCCGCATCGTCGTGCCGCTCGGGGCTGATGACGGCGGCAACCAGCGGCGGGCATGGAATGACGCCACGCAAATGGCGCAAGCGGCCGAAAGCGCGAAAAGGCATGAGGCGGGCAAGGCGATCCATGACGGCTCCCTAACGTATGCGGTGTACGAAATCAGAATTCGGACGGGCGAATCAGCCCGACCGCGATGCCTTCCAGCGCGAAATCGGCGCTCCCGGCTTGAACGAAGATGTTTTCGTAGTCCGGGTTTTCGGCGATGAGCTCGATGCCGTTGGGACGGCGCTTCAGGCGCTTCACGGTCACGTCGTCGCCCAGACGCACGACGATGATCTGCCCGTCCTTCGCTTCGGTGCGCCGTTGCACGGCAAGCAAGTCGCCGTCGAGAATGCCGGCGTCGCGCATCGAGAGCCCCCGGACCTTCAGCAGGTAGTCGGGCTTGCTGGAGAACAGCGCCGGATCGCAGGCGTAATGCTGCGAGATGTGCTCTTGTGCGAGGATCGGACTGCCCGCCGCGACTCGGCCCACGAGCGGCAGCGATAGCTGCATCAGGCCCGGATGGGGCAGCGAGAACTGATGAGGCATGTCCTCGGGCGCGAGCAGCCGAATGCCGCGCGACGCACCGGCCGCCAACTCGATCACGCCTTTACGCGCGAGCGCCCGCAGATGTTCCTCGGCCGAGTTCGCCGACGAAAAGCCGAGTGCCGCGGCGATCTCGGCACGCGTGGGCGGAAAGCCGCTGTGCTCGATCGACTGGCGGATCAAATCGTATACCTGCTGCTGCCTTGCGGTGAGTTTGGTCATGTCGCACTGTATGGATAGACAGGTTGCTGTATTTTTATACAGTATTCGCGGAAGATCAAGTGCTGTGTTGCGACCCCGTCGCGCCGCTTTAAAACATATAGTTATTAAAAAATAAGTATTTATTAGTTATGAGAATAAAAAGCATCGCCTAGACTGGCTCGACCCGGGCGCCGAGAGATGGGAGAGACGGCGCCGATCGACGATTCCCGCTTGCCCAGGAGAAACCCACGCATGAACTTCCAACAGTTGCGCTTCGTGCGCGAAGCGGTGCGCCGCAACTTGAATCTCACGGAAGTCGCCAACGCGCTGTTCACGTCGCAATCGGGCGTCTCCAAGCAGATCAAGGATCTCGAGGACGAACTCGGTATCGACATCTTCGTGCGGCGCGGCAAGCGGCTCACGGGATTGACGGAACCGGGCAAGGCCGTCCATCAATTGATCGAGCGGATGTTGCTCGACGCGGAGAACATGCGGCGCGTCGCCCGGCAATATGCCGACGAGCAGACCGGCCACCTCGTGGTGGCGACGACGCACACGCAGGCCCGCTATGCGTTGCCGAAGGTCGTGCGCGAATTCACGCGCGCTTACCCGAAGGTTCAGCTCGCGCTGCGCCAAGGCAATCCGCAGCAAATCGCGCAAATGCTGATCGACGGCGAGGCCGACATCGCGATTTCGACGGAAGCGCTCGATCGCTTCTCCGACATCGTGACGTTTCCGTGCTATACGTGGCATCACGTCGTCGTCGTGCCCAAGGGCCATCCGCTCGCCGCGCGCGAACGCGTCACGCTCGAGGAGGTCGCGGAGTATCCCATCGTGACCTACGACCGCGATTTCACGGGCCGTTCGCATATCGACGCATCGTTCGCGAAGATCGGCGCGTTGCCGGACGTGGTGCTCACGGCAATCGATGCCGACGTCATCAAGACCTATGTCGAACTCGGGATGGGCGTGGGGATCGTCGCCGCGATGGCCTACGACCCGAAGCGCGATACCGAACTCGTCGCGCTCGACACGCAGCATCTGTTCGAGGGCAGCACGACGCGCGTGGGCCTGCGCAGGGGCGCCTTCATGCGCGCGTACGCGTACCGCTTCATCGAGATGTTCGCGCCGCAGTTGTCGGAGGCGGGCATGTCGGGGCAGTTGCGCGAAGCGGCTTGATGCACCGCTAACCCGCTTGTGCGCGGGTAGGTGAAACGAGGGCGTTCGCCCGCGAAGGCGGGCGGTTAGAATGGCGCCCATGATGACGACCCAATCCTCCTCCTTAGGCGCGGCGCTGCCGCGCATCGCCGTGCTCGCGACCGGCGGCACCATCGCCGGCTCCGCGGCCGACGCTTCGCAAACCTCGGGCTATCAGGCCGGCGTCGTCGGCGTCGATCGATTGCTGGCCGCCGTGCCGGCGCTATCGAGCGTCGCCGATATCGAAGCGCAGCAGGTGGCGAGCATCGACAGCAAAGACCTCGAAGTCTCGCTTTGGACGACGCTTGCCGAGCGCATCGCGCAGTTGGCGGCGCGCGAGGACATCGACGGCATCGTCGTCACGCACGGCACCGATACGCTCGAGGAAACGGCTTATGCGCTGCATCTGACCGTGAAGACCGCCAAGCCTGTCGTGATGACGGCGGCCATGCGTCCGTCCTCGGCGCTCTCGGCCGACGGACCGCTCAATCTGCTCGGCGCCGTGACCGTGGCGGCGTCGCAGGCCGCGCGGGGGCAGGGCGTCCTGGTTGCTTTCAATAATCGAATCCACAGCGCGCGCGACGTCGTGAAGACGAGCACGTATGCCGTCGATGCCTTCCATTCGCCCGAGATCGGCGCATTGGGCTGGGTGCAGGACGGCCGCGTGGAATTTGCCCGCACCGTCACGCGCGCTCATACGAACGGGACCCCTTTCGCCGCGCGCGCGGGCTGGCCCGTGGTCGAAATCGTCGCGAGTTATGCCGGCGCCTCGCGCACGGCCGTCGATGCGCTCGTGGCCGCTGGCGTGCACGGCATCGTCGTCGCCGGCACGGGCAACGGCTCCATTCATGCCTCGGTGCAAGCGGCGCTGGCCGACGCGCGCGAGCGCGGCATCGCCGTCGTGCGCTCGTCGCGCGTGGGCTCGGGGCACGTCATGCGCAACGGCGCCGCGCCCGACGATGCGCTTGGGTTCGTCAGCGCGGGTTCGCTCAATCCGTACAAGGCGCGCGTGCTGCTCATGCTCGCGTTGAACGCGGGCGTACACGAACCGGCCGCGCTGCAACGGATGTTCGATACGTACTGACGGAATACGGATACCGGCCCGGCGGGGCCTCGGCGCGATGCGCGCGAGAGCGCATGCTCGCGGCGATTGCATGCGTGACAATCCGACAGGCGGACACCCGACGACGACGTCTGACCGACCAAGGCTTCCCCGGCGCCGCCGGGTGCCGCTGCGGACCCCACTGCCGCTTTCAGCCCGGAAGCGGCTTTTTGCCTGCCATGCGTGTACTCGGCGCCGACCTCGTACGCACCCATGCATCGATCGATGCCCGGTCGCTCTCGGTCTTGCCTTGCACGCGCCGGCGAGGCGCCCCACGTGTAGGCCGTTCGCGTTCGATCGAACGGCCGAATACGGCTGATTTCGTTCGTTTGCCTCGAGCCCGATGTTCGGGCCGAGTCCTCATGCCGCGACGGCTTCGGCCGGCGCTCGAGCGATCTCGAAGCCCGACATGATTTCCAGCGCACGCAGCAGCGCCGAGTGATCCCAGCCGCCGCCGTCGTGCGCGGCGCACACGCTGAACAACTGCTGGGCGCTGGCCGTGTGCGGCAGGGCGATGCCGAGCCGGCGCGCGCCGTCGAGTGCGAGATTCAAATCCTTGCGATGCAAATCGACGCGAAAACCGGGCTTGAACGTGCGCGCCGTCATCCGTGCGCCGTGCAGCTCGAGGATGCGCGAGGATGCGAACCCGCCCATCAGCGCTCGACGCACGCGCTCGGGGTCGGCGCCCGAGCGCGCCGCGAACAGCAGTGCCTCGGCGACGGCCTCGATATTGAGCGCGACGATGATTTGGTTGGCGACCTTACAGGTTTGGCCGGCGCCGTTTTCGCCCACGAGGGTGATGTTCTTGCCCATCGAGTCGAACAGCGGCTTGGCGCGCTCGAAGGCCTGCTCCGGGCCGCCCACCATGATCGAAAGCGTCGCGTCGCGCGCGCCGACTTCGCCGCCCGATACGGGGGCGTCCAGGTAGTCGCAGCCCAGCGCGTTGATGCGCTTAGCGAAATCTTGCGTGTCGAGCGGCGAGATGGAGCTCATGTCGATGACGAGCTTGCCGGCCGAGAGGCCCTTGGCCACGCCGTCGTCGGCGAACAGCACGTTGGCGACGTCGGGCGTATCGGGAACCATGGAGATGACGATGTCCGATGCGCGTGCAACCGCCGTCGAATCCGCCGCTATCGTAGCGTGTTCGCGCAGATCGTCGGGTACGGGATAGGCGCCGTTGACGACGAGCGAGTGGCCGCCCTTGAGGAGGTTGCGCGCCATGTGCGCGCCCATGATGCCGAGGCCGATGAATCCGATCTTTGCCATGTCGATAGAGTCCGTTTAGCTGTTTGTCGTCTTGCTTCGGGGGGGGATGATCAAGCGCCGCCCCCGCGAATGGAGGTCAGCGCGGGGTCACCGCGCCCCGGCGATTTCGCGCACCCACGTAAGACCTTCGAGCGTCGTCGTGCGTGGTTTGTACTCGCAGCCGATATAGCCGCCGTAGCCGAGCCGGTCGAGCCAGTCGAACAAAAACGCGTAATGGATTTCGCCCGTGCCCGGTTCGTGCCGGCCGGGGTTGTCGGCCAGTTGAATGTGGGCGATGCGCGGCAGCAGCGTTTGCAGGGTTGCGGCGATTTCGCCCTCCATGCGCTGCATGTGATAGATGTCGTACTGCAGATATAGATTGCTCGAACCGACATCGCGAATCACGTCGAGCGCCTCGCTCGATCGATTGAGCGCGAAGCCCGAGATGTCGTATGAATTGCACGGCTCGACGAGCAGCTTGATCCCTTCCTTTTCGAGCGCGGCGGCCGCGTAGCGCAAGTTCTCGACGATGGTCGAGCGCGCGCGTTCGGGCGTGAGCCCGGGGCCCGGGATGCCGACGAGACAATTGAGCTGCGGCACGCCCAACGCTTTCGCGTAGTCGATCGCGCGCCCCACGCCGTCGCGAAATTCGGCCACGCGATCGGGCAGGCATGCGATTCCGCGTTCGCCCGCTTCCCAATTGCCGGCCGGCAGGTTATGCAAAACGAGGCGCAAACGGTTCGCCTCGAGCCGCTCGGCCAATTCGGCCGCGGCGAAGGGATAAGGAAACAGGAATTCCACTGCGCTGAATCCCGCGCGTGCCGCCGCCTCGAAACGCTCGAGGAACGGCACTTCGTTGAACAGCATGGTCAGGTTGGCTGCGAATTTCGGCATGTTGCTGTCACTCTTCGGTCGGTTGTCAGTCGAGCAGCGAGATCGCCGTCGGCGCGTCGTTGCGCGAATCCGCGAGCGGTTCGAACTCGTTGATGGCGTCGATTTCCGTGCCCATCGCGATATTCGTGACGCGTTCGAGGATGACTTCGACGACGACCGGCACGTTGAACTCGGCGGTCATTGCTTGCGCCTTTTGCAGCGCGGGGGCGATCTCCTCGGGCTCGAACACGCGCAGGGCCTTGCAACCGAGGCCTTCGGCCACGGCGACATGGTCCACGCCGTAGCCGTTCAACTTCGGCGCGTTGACGTTCTCAAACGCGAGTTGCACGCAGTAATCCATCTCGAAGGCGCGCTGCGCTTGGCGAATGAGCCCGAGATACGCGTTGTTCACGACGACGTGCACATAGGGCAGCTTGAACTGGGCACCCACAGCCAACTCTTCGATCATGAATTGGAAGTCGTAATCGCCCGAGAGCGCGACGATCGGACGGCTCGGGTCCGCGGCCCTCACGCCGAGCGCGGCGGGTATCGTCCAGCCGAGCGGGCCGGCTTGGCCGCAGTTGATCCAGTTGCGCGCCTTGTACACATGCAGAAACTGCGCGGCGGCAATTTGCGACAACCCGATCGTGCTGACATAGCAGGTATCGCGGCCGAACACCTTGTTCATTTCTTCGTATACGCGTTGCGGCTTGATCGGCACGTTCTCGAAGTGCGTCTTGCGCTGCAGGCTGCGTTTGCGCGCTCGGCAGGCTTCGCTCCAAGCGCCGCGGTCTTTCAGCTTGCCGGCCGACTTCCATTCGCGCGCTACTTCGACGAACAACTCGAGCGCCGCCTTCGCATCCGACACGATGCCCAGATCGGGGCCGAACACGCGGCCGATTTGCGTCGGTTCGATATCGACGTGCACGAACTTGCGACCCTTCGTATAGACGTCGATGCTGCCCGTATGCCGGTTCGCCCAGCGATTGCCGATGCCGAGCACGAAATCCGCTTCGAGCATCGTGGCGTTGCCGTAGCGATGCGACGTTTGCAGACCGACCATGCCGGCCATGAGCGGGTGATCGTCGGCAATCGCGCCCCACGACATGAGGGTCGGCACGACGGGCACGCCCACCGTTTCGGCGAACTCCACGAGCAGGGCTTCGGCGCCGGCATTGAGCACGCCGCCGCCCGACACGATCAACGGGCGCTCGGCGGCATCGAGCATCGCAAGCGCGGCTTCGATTTGCTTGCGCGTCGCCTTGGGCTTGTACGCCGGCAGCGGCTCGTACGTCTCGATGTCGAATTCGATCTCGGCCAACTGGACGTCGATCGGCAGATCGATCAACACGGGCCCGGGCCGGCCCGAGCGCATCAAATGGAACGCCTGTTGGAACGCGCGCGGCACGAGCGCCGGCTCGCGCACCGTGACGGCCCACTTCGTGACGGGTTTGGCGATCGATTCGATATCGACCGCTTGAAAGTCTTCCTTGTAGAGCCGCGCTCGGGGTGCTTGTCCCGTGATGGCGAGAATAGGAATCGAGTCGGCCTGCGCCGAGTAAAGTCCGGTAATCATGTCGGTACCGGCGGGTCCCGATGTGCCGATGCATACGCCGATGTTGCCCGGTGCGGCGCGCGTGTAGCCCTCGGCCATATGCGAAGCGCCTTCGACGTGACGGGCCAGAACGTGGCTGATGCCGCCCGCGCGGCGCAGCGCCGAATAGAGCGGATTGATCGCGGCGCCGGGGACGCCGAACGCGGTGTCGATGCCTTCTTTTTCCAGCACGAGCACGGCTGCGTCGACGGCTCTCATCTTCGGCATGGTGTCTCCTTCTCCTGTTCGTCAATGCGCAAATCGCGGGTTAGTCGCACTGTAGGACCACCGGAAAGGTTTGATAAGATCGCTTCGAGTTCGTTATTTCGATACAAAAAGTATCGAATCGGTGGCGAAGAGGTGCGCGGCGCGATTGCGTCGCAGGCAGTGCGAGGACGGGAAGATGGATCGTTTCAAGCAGATCGAAACATTCGTGCGCGTAGCCGAGGCCGGCAGCCTGGCCTCGGCGGCATTGGAGGAGGGCGTGTCACCGGTGATTCTCGGGCGCCGAATCGACGCACTCGAAAAACGCCTCGGCGTGAAGCTCATGTACCGCTCGACGCGGCGCCTCGTCGTGAGCGAGGCGGGCGCCGCTTTCCTCGAGCGCTGCAAAGGGCTGCTGGCCGATTGGGATCAGGCCGAGAACGAGTTGGCCGCCGGCCGCCGGGCCGTGAGCGGGCATTTGATCGTCTCGGCGCCGGCCGCGTTCGGGCGCAAGCACGTCGCGCCGCTCGCGCCGTCGTTCCTCGCCGACAAGCCCGGGCTGCAAATGTCGTTCAATCTGACCGACCGAGTCGTCGACCTCGTGCGCGAGGGCTACGATTTGTCGATCCGGATCGGCGGCGCCGTGGATCCGAATTTCGTGGCCGTCAAACTGGCGACCAACCGGCGCGTCGTCTGCGGCACGCCCGCATACTTCGCGCGGCACGGCCGGCCGCGTTCGCTCGACGATCTGCTCGCCCACAACTGCCTTGCCTTCAACCTGCAAGGCGGACAAAACCGCGGCTGGTACTTTCAGCGCGGCGGCAAGCGCGTGACGATGCGCGTGACTGGTTCGCTCGATTGCAACGACGGCGAACTGCTGCACCGTTGGGCCTCCGAAGGGCTCGGGCTGGGCTGGCGCTCCACGTGGGAGATCGCCGATCAGCTCGCCCGTGGCGAACTGGAAACCGTATTGGACGAATTCGCGTTGCCCGAGTACGACATCCTTGCCGTCTACCCGCAGCAGCGCTACGTGCCCGCCAAGGTGCGGTACTTTATCGATTACCTGAAGGAAGTCTATGCGCGGCCCGGCTATTGGGGCGGTAGCGCGTCCGGCGCCGATTCCGCGGCGGATTAGCCGGGCGACCGATTGGCGGGCGATCGTCCTCCGGCCGCGACCCATTGGCGTGGGCCGGAGTCGCGTGCAATCCTTAAATTGCGCCCCGGCGGCCGATGCGCTATACTCTCCGGCTTCTCACTTGCCACACCGGTTGGCCCGATCCAGTTCATCGCATTCGCGGTGCAAAAAGGTATCGGGGCATCGACGCCCGGGTGGCTTCTATCCACAAGGAGTGTGTATGCGTCATTACGAAATCGTCTTCGTCGTACACCCCGATCAGAGCGAGCAAGTGCCCGCGATGATCGAGCGGTACAAGTCCACGATTACCACGCGCGGCGGCAATATCCACCGCATCGAAGACTGGGGCCGTCGCCAACTGGCCTACATGATCGAGAAACTCGCGAAGGCTCACTACGTCTGCATGAACATCGAATGCGATCAAGCTACGCTCGAAGAGCTCGAGCACGCATTCAAGTTCAACGACGCCGTGCTGCGTCACCTGATCGTCAAGATGAAGAAGGCCGAGACCGGCCCGTCGCCGATGATGAAGGAAGTGCAGCGCGAAGAAGCCAAGAAGGCGGCTGCCTCGTCGCAACCGTCCGAAGCGCAGGCTTAACGGTATTCACGGTTTAAGCCACCTGGGTTCCATCGGTTTTCCGCCGCTCTCGTGAACAGGCTGCAACTCACGGCCAGCGTGGTCGAGCGCGAGCCGCTGCGCTATACGCCGGCGGGCGTTCCGATCGCAAGCTGTACGCTGCAGCATCGCGGGGAAGTCGTCGAGGCCGGTATCGTCCGGCAAGTTGAATTGACGATGCCCGCGCTGGCCGCGGGTGCCGCGAGCGGGAAGCTGGAAACATGTGAGATGGGCGTCGAAACGCTCTTCACCGGCTTCCTGGCGAAGAAGAACCGCAACGCGAGAACCTTGGTGTTTCACATCACAGAATTGCAGGACATTGGAAAGGACTGAACATGCCCCGCCCGACTGGTAAGAAATTCGACAAGCGCCGTCAGCAACAAAACCCGCTGTTCAAGCGCAAGAAGTTTTGCCGCTTCACGGCTGCTGGCGTCGAGTACATCGACTACAAAGACATCGAAACGCTGAAAGACTTCATCGGCGAAAACGGCAAGATCACGCCGGCTCGTCTGACGGGTACCAAGGCCCACTATCAACGCCAGCTCGA
Source organism: Trinickia diaoshuihuensis (assembly GCF_003390925.1). GTDB lineage: Bacteria > Pseudomonadota > Gammaproteobacteria > Burkholderiales > Burkholderiaceae > Trinickia > Trinickia diaoshuihuensis. The sequence goes on from NZ_QUBS01000026.1 coordinate 170,697, forward strand.
TACGGCGATCAAGCGCGCGCGTTTCCTCGCGCTCTTGCCGTACACCGACCTGCACAAGGCCTAATCAGACGGCGCGATAAGGAGAATTCGAATGCAAATCATTCTTTTGGAAAAAGTCGTCAACGTCGGCAACCTCGGCGACGTGGTCAAGGTCAAGGACGGCTACGCCCGTAACTTCCTGATCCCGCAAAAGCTCGCACGCCGTGCAACGAAGGCTGCGATCGCTGAATTCGAAGTGCGCCGCGCCGATCTCGAAAAGGCTGCCGCCGAGAAGCTCGCCGCCGCGCAAGCGCAAGGCGAGAAGATGGCCGGTCTGACGATCCAGATCGGTCAGAAGGCCGGTGTCGACGGCCGTCTGTTCGGCTCGGTCACGAACGCGGACATCGCCGAAACGCTGACGAAGCAAGGCTTCGCGGTGGAAAAGGCGCAAGTGCGTCTGCCGCAAGGCCCGCTGAAGATGGTGGGCGACCACCCCGTGCAAGTTTCGCTGCACACGGACGTGACGGTCGACGTGACGGTCTCGGTGCTCGGCGAGCACGCGTAAGTGTCGCTAGCCGAACCGGGTATCGCCCCGGTTTGGCGCATAGATTGAAAAGGGCAGGAGCCGGCGCGCCGGTTCCTGCCTTTTTTGTTTTGGCCTCGTTTTCGCCGCTGGCGGATGCCCGGCCATTTCGCGATAATGCCTCCCCATGAACGCTCCGACGAACGATCCGCAACTCGAATCGCTAAAAGTCCCGCCGCATTCGATCGAGGCCGAGCAATCGGTCCTCGGCGGGCTGCTGCTGGACAACGCCGCCTGGGACCGCATTGCCGACTTCCTGTCCCAAAGCGACTTCTACCGGTACGATCACCGGATTATTTTCGAGCATATCGGCAAGCTGATCTCGACGACGCGGCCGGCCGACGTCGTGACGGTATACGAAGCGCTGACGACCTCGGGTAAGGCCGACGACGTCGGCGGCTTGGCCTATTTGAATGCGCTCGCTCAGAACACGCCGAGCGCGGCGAACATCCGGCGCTATGCGGAAATCGTCCGCGACCGCGCGGTGTTGCGGCGCTTGGTGTCGGTGGCCGACGAGATCTCGGCCGATGCGTTCAATCCGCAGGGCAAGGAAGTCCGGCAATTGCTGGACGAGGCCGAATCGAAGGTGTTTTCGATTGCCGAGGAAGGCGCGCGCGGCACCCAGGGTTTTCTAGAGATCGGGCCGCTGCTGACGGAAGTGGTCGAGCGCATCGATACCCTGTATCACACGGCCAATCCGAGCGACGTGACGGGTACGCCGACGGGGTTCGTCGATTTGGACCGGATGACGTCCGGTATGCACGGCGGCGAACTGATCATCGTGGCCGGACGCCCGTCGATGGGTAAAGCCCAGCCCCTGGATGCGCGAGTCAAGACGCTCACGGGCTGGAAGCGGATGGGCGACCTGGAGCTTGGCGACGCACTGGCGTCAGTCGATGGCGCCCCCTCGATGGTGACCGGCATCTACCCGCAGGGCGAGCGGCAAGTCTATCGCGTGACGTTCTCCGATGGACGCTCGGCCGAGTGTTGCGACGAGCACCTTTGGCGAGTTCACTATCGCGAGTGGGAACGGCCACGCGTCGTCGATACGGCGCAATTGCGTACGCTGCTGACGCGCGAGCGGTACCGAAATCGCCTATGGATCGACCTGCCGAGCGGCGATTTCGGTCACCGCGAAGCGCTGCCCGTGGACCCGTGGGTGCTCGGCGCGCTGTTGGGCGATGGAGCGATCGATGGAACGTCGGTGCGCTTTAGCGTCAAGGCCGACGAGACGCTTGCGCGGATGCGCGCGCGCGTCGGTGAGAGCCTTCAACTCGAGTATGCGGGGCAGTACGATTGGCGCATCAAAGGCCGCCCGGCCGCGGCAGGCACCCAGCGCCCCAGCGTAAACCCCATCAAGCAGGCGTTGGAGCTGCTTGATTTGTGGGGCTGCACGAGCTACGACAAATTCATCCCACGCGCCTACTTGGATGCCGCCAAAGAGGTGCGGCTCGATGTGTTGCGCGGTTTGCTCGATACCGACGGCTGGGTGGAGTCGTGGGGCACGGTGCGCTATTCGACCGCGAGCGCCCGGCTTGCGGCCGACGTGACGGAACTCGCGCGCTCGCTTGGCGGATGGTGCTCGGTATCCACGAAGAAGACATGGTGTGTGCGCGACGGCGTGAGGCAGGAAGGCGCGATCGCCTATCAATGCACGATCAGTCATCCGGACCCGCAAAGCCTGTTTCTATTCGAAGGCAAGCGCGAGCGGCTCGAGCGCGGGCGCACGCGGCGCAAGATGCCCGTCGTCGTCTCGATCGAACCGACGCGTCGGACCGAGACGCAATGCATTTCCGTATCGCATCCGACGCGGCTCTACGTCACGGACGATTACGTGGTGACGCACAACACCGCATTTTCGATGAACATCGGCGAATACGTCGCGGTGGAGTATGGATTGCCCGTCGCGGTGTTCTCGATGGAAATGCCGGGTACGCAGCTCGTGATGCGGATGCTGGGTTCGGTCGGTCGTCTCGATCAGCATCGGATGCGCACGGGCCGCCTGACCGACGAAGACTGGCCCAAGCTCACGCACGCTGTGCAGAAAATGAGCGAAGCCCAGTTGTTCATCGACGAAACGGGTGGCTTGAATCCGATGGAATTGCGCTCGCGCGCGCGACGCTTGGCGCGCCAGTGCGGCAAGCTGGGGCTCATCATCATCGATTACTTGCAGCTTATGTCGGGCTCGTCCTCGGGCGAGAATCGCGCGACGGAAATCTCCGAAATCTCGCGCTCGCTCAAGGGGCTCGCCAAGGAACTCGATGTGCCGGTGATTGCGCTCTCGCAGTTGAACCGGAGTTTGGAGCAGCGGCCGAACAAGCGGCCCGTGATGTCGGACTTGCGCGAATCGGGCGCTATCGAACAGGATGCCGACGTGATTCTGTTCATTTACCGGGACGAGGTCTACAACCCGGACAGCCCCGACAAGGGGACGGCCGAAATCATCATCGGCAAGCAGCGTAACGGCCCCATCGGCCCGGTTCGGCTCACGTTCCTCGGGCAGTACACCAAGTTCGATAACTTCGCCGGCCCGCAGACGTTCATGGGCGGCGAGTAATCCGGTGCCGCGGCGCCCGGTCGCGGCATTTCCTTTGCGTTGATGCTCCCAACCTCGCGGCCCCGCTCGGCAAGCCGCGGGGCACCGACGCACGACCGTGCGTCGGTATAAAAGCATTCAGTATGCTTTCGAAGGCGCTCGCCCATTTTGCCTCCCAAAAATACTAGATTTTCAGTATCTCCATTTTCTCCAGAAATACGAGGTTTTACAAAACGGCTTGCGATTTTCGGCTTTGTTTCTCGATCCGGTGTTTAAAACGCCTGCATTTTATTGGCGCTCTATGAATATGTTTGACTGCATTCATTAGCGTCGATATCTTTGATCCGCATTATCCATCGCCACGGGTTTCAGAGTGCTCTCGAGAAGCACTGGCTCGCATCTGCATTTTTCTAATGAGTTCCGGATCGAATTCGAAATCCACTTTCCCGAAGGAGAAAGAGATGAGTCGAGAAAAACTCAAGCCGTTGTTCAACATCTGGGTAAGGCTGCTTGTCGCGGTCCTTTTGATCGGTATGCACGCGCCGCAGGCGGCGGCATCCAACCCGCCGCCGTCGTCGGTCGGCGGCTACTCGGTCGTCAACGCCAATACGGTGGCGTTTAACGCGTCAGGCGGTGCATGGATCATTCTTCATTATGTAGTCGGTAACAATCCCCAGCTCAATGTCGCCATGACGATGTCGGGAACGAACGGCAGCTATTCGGTGACCGGCATTCCGGCAGGAACTGTCGTCAAATATTCGTTCACCGTGGGGCAGGCGGATGGTTCGGCTTTCGACACGACTTGGGCCCAGTTCACGATGGGTTCGACAACGCCGCCTCCGGGCCAAGGGTCGTTTCCATCGGCCGGAACGACGATCAACCTAGTCAACGGTACTAACGGCGCCTATCCGGACAGTCAAGTCTATTGGACGATCGTGGGCATGGACCCGGCGAACAACAATGCCTATGTCCATGTCAACTGTGCCGGCACACTCGTTCCGATGAGCGCCGCAGACGATTCCGAACAGACGAAGAACGGTATCGGCTATGCGAATTATTCGATTCCCTTGTCGCAATGCAACTCGGTGACGATTCCGCAAATTACATCGGCCCGGTTATATCTGAGCTTAGGCAGCACGATGTATTTGCAAGCGGTCGGCAACCCGGTAACAGGGTACACTGGTCCGAACATCGATAACCCAACCGATCCGAATATCGATGTGACGTTCGATTTCATCGAATTCGATATCAATAGCGCGAACTTCTTCGGCAACACCACGCGCGTCGATCAGTTCGGTTTCCCGCTCCAACTGCGATTGCAGGGACAAGGTGGGTACGATCAGACGGTGGGCGAGACGGAGAGCCGGGCGGCCTTGTTCCAGGAGTTCCAAGCGCAGGTGCCGGGGGCGTTCCAAGGGCTCGTGCACGCGCCTTATCGTATCGTTGCGCCGGGACACGGCGGCTTTAGCGCAGGCGGCCCTAACTCGACCTATCTGGACAGCTACATTCAATCGATCTGGAATCAATACACGACGCAAAGCCTGACCTTCACGGACGCGCAGGGCACGTTCACCGGGCATGTCGTCAATGGTCAGTTCCAGTTCACGGACGGACAGGGCACTTACTACGTCAACGCCATGCCGACCACCGGGGAGGTGCTGCTCGGCAACGGGGTGCTCAACGACGCGAGAAACGCGGCGCCGGGCGTCGCGACGGCAAAACAGTTGCAGATACAGGCGCAGTTGTGCGCGGCATTGAATCGGCACGTCGCCGAGAATCCCTCCTTATGGGGTACGGCCAGCGCTTTCTACGCGACGCAGCCGACCAACTCGTACTCGCAGTTTTGGCATGCTCACGCCATCAACAATCTGACGTACGGCTTCCCGTACGATGACGTGAGCGGATTCAGCTCGTCGCTGGTTGGCACCAATCCGACCATCGCGACGATCAGGATCGGGTGGTAACTGTCCGCTCGGACCGCACTGTAGCAACGAAGGCAGGGACCGCAATCGCCGTCCCTGCCTTGCGCGTCAATACGGATAGGCGCAGCCCGGCGTCGAGGGGTTGGTTGTCGTAAGCTGAGCCGTTCCGTTGAAATTACAGAAACTGGCATTTTGCCCATTATTCTGGAAGTAGCTGTTGATTGCATACGACGTATGCGCGTAGAGGTTATTGGGTGTGTAGCACGCGCCTCCCGGCTGCAAGGGACTGCAATCCGCGCCGGCGCCGCACGCATAGTCATAGTCACGTTGATATGCGGTGTCGGGCAGATTGGCGATCGCGACACACCAGATCGCGATGTCCGTCATCGATGCTCGCGCCTCAAGTGTTAATCCCGCTAGTCCCGCCATTGCGGCAACGACTACAGAGCCTAAACGAACGGCTGTGCGCGTATTCGGCATGTTTCTTCTCCATTCTCGATAAATGTCTCATCGGATCGATGCAGACATACCAAAGCCTAGTTCAGCTTTAGGCACGAAAACCTGCACGAATAGCAAGGAGCGCTCGCCGGAATCGGTATTTGCCGGATATTGGGAGGGCGAGGCGGCCTGCATCTTGCGCGCGCATTACGTCCGGGGGTGATCGGGCTTTCTCCGGCGCAAGCGGGCTGGTCTGTTGCTCGCATGCGCCGCGACCTGACGATGATCGTCGGCAGTGGGGCGCTTTCCGGTACACTGTGCGCCGTCACGAAAGTGTCACAGCCAGACGCGGCGTAACCTCTTACCCACGCATGAAATCCGCTCCTGCGCGCGCATGCGGCTCAGACGTCGGCGGCACGTTCCTTAACCGATTGATTTTATTATGGTTTGTTGACTCTATGTTTGGTCGATTCATGCCCACCGAGGGCAAGTTCTTTGAGATTTTCAACGAGCACGCGAAGTGCATCGTCTCGGCGAGCGAGGAGCTCGAGCGTCTGGTCGACAACCTGAGCGAAGCCGAGGTCCATAAGCAACGCGTGCAAGCCAACGAAAAGGCGGCCGACAAGCTCACGCACGAAACGATCGATCTGCTGCACAAAACCTTCATCACGCCGCTCGACCGGGACGAGATTCACAAGCTGATCACGACGATGGACGACATCCTCGATCTGATGGAGGATGTCGCCACGGCCGTCTCGCTGTACGACGTGCAGGCCATGACGTCGGAGGCGAGCCAGCTCGCGCATATCTGCACGCAAACGGCCAAGCACGTGCAAAAGGCCGTCAATATGCTCTCCGATATGAGCCAGGCGCGGCAAATCCTGACGGCCTGCGAAGAAATCGATCGTTTGGAATCGGAAGCCGATCGGGTGCTCCGTGCCGCGATGTCCAAGCTCTTCCGCGAGGAAGACAACGTCAAGACGCTGATCAAGCTCAAGGCCGTATACGAGTTGCTCGAGTCGATCACGGACAAGTGCGAGGATGTGGCGAACATCATCGAAGGCATCGTGTTGGAAAACGCGTAACGCGGGCGGACCACACCGATGCAATCGATTCAGATCGCCACTTGGGGCCTCGCGACGTTGATCGTCGTCGCGCTGGCCTTCGATTTCATGAACGGCTTTCACGACGCGGCCAATTCAATCGCCACCGTCGTCTCCACGGGCGTGCTCAAGCCGCAGCAGGCCGTGGCCTTCGCCGCGGCTTGCAACGTCATCGCTTACTTCATCTTCCACCTGAAGGTCGCACAGACGGTCGGCAAGGGTACGATCGATCCGAAGATCGTCGACCACTATGTGATTTTCGGGGCGCTGGCCGGGGCGATCGTCTGGAACATCCTGACCTGGCGTTTCGGTATTCCCGCGAGTTCGTCGCATGCGCTGATCGGCGGCCTCGTCGGCGCGGCGCTGGCCAAGTCCGGCTGGTGGGCGCTGAACATCGACGGCATTTTGAAAACCGTCGCGTTCATCTTCATCTCGCCGCTGCTCGGTTTCGTGCTCGGCTCGTTTTTCATGACCGCAGTGTCGTGGATCTATTTCCGAACGCCGCCAAGCAAGGTCGATCGGCGTTTCCGGCGCCTGCAGTTCCTTTCGGCCGGGCTCTATAGTCTCGGCCACGGCGGCAACGATGCGCAGAAAACGATCGGCATTATTTGGATGCTGCTGATTGCAACGGGCTATGCGTCGGCGACCGCCGATGCGCCGCCGGTATGGGTGATCGGCGCGTGCTATCTGTCGATGGGGCTCGGCACGTTGTTCGGTGGTTGGCGCATCGTGCGCACGATGGGGCAGAAGATCACGAAGCTCAAACCCGTCGGTGGTTTTTGCGCCGAAGCGGGCGGGGCCATCACGCTGTTTACTGCGTCGGCGATCGGTATCCCCGTGTCGACGACGCACACGATCACCGGCGCGATCGTCGGCGTCGGCGCCACGCGCAAGCTGTCGGCCGTGCGCTGGGGCGTTGCCGGCAGCATCGTCTGGGCATGGGTGTTGACGATCCCTGCCTCGGCGCTGCTCTCGGCGGCCGCTTGGTGGCTTGGGCGGCGCTTCCTATAGGTTGGTCCGCGTGGCGGCCCCGGGAGAGGGCCGCGATGCGGTTATTCGCCGTTGTTCGCGAAACGGGCGATCGGGTCGTCGCTGGTTGCGGTTGGCGCAGGTTGCACGGTCGGCATCGTTGAAGCGCGCATGACCTGCACATTGGGTTCGACAGGCATCGGCTGCACCGACACAGCGCCCGCTTGCCGCGCTTGTTGAGCGGCCTGGCGGGCGACCGGCGGAGGCGGTTCGAACGCATCGGCTGCCGCGTCGATCGCATCCTCGTTGCCCCTGGCCGCCACAGGCGCCGGCGAGGCGGCCGTCAATGGAGCAGACACCACGGGGGCGGGCGCGATTGCCGCCATGACCGGCGGCGGACTCGCAACCCCCACGGCAAGTTGCTTAGGCGCTTCAGCCGGCGCGTCGGGCGTCGCCGGTGAGCGTCGCGCCGCGAGTTCTGTCGGTGCGTCGAACGGCGACTTCGGCTTGACCGGCGCGGCCACGCGCCGAATCCCGTCGAATCGCTTCGCCCAATAGGGGTTGGTCAGATAGTCGAGCCGCACGGTGCCGCCCGTCGAAGGCGCGTTCACGAAGCGCAATTTCCCGACGTAGATCCCCACGTGCGAATGCGGCCGGCCCGTCGTATTGAAAAAGATGAGGTCGCCCGGGGCGATTTCGTCGGGCTCGATCGAGTCCCCGCGGCGGCTCATATCGACCGTCGTTCGCGGTAAATCGACATCGGCGGCGCGCGCGACGACATATCGCACGAGACCGCTACAGTCGAATCCGCTGTCGGGCGTGTTGCCGCCCCAGCGGTAGGGAATGCCGATGAGCCCCATCGCCTCGATGGAGATCTCTTCGCGGCCCGTGCTGTGATCGACGAATCGCGGGGCGCCGGGCGGCATGGTGCGCCAAGCGTTTTCCGCCGATGGGGCGCCGCTCGAGCGCACGGCCCTAGGCGGCGCGCTCGAGCACGCCGCCAACGACAGCACGACAAGAATGACAAGCCAAAATCTCATGAGCGATCAACCGTGGGCGCGCGATCCGAGGCCCCCTCAAGCCGACTCCTCGGCCGACGCTTCAGAGTCTGGAAACGGCCGGCACGCGCTATTGCGGCCGATAGTAGCCCTGCCGGCGGGGCTTCGGCAAGAATTCTTCATAATTTACTTGAAGTTTGGCGGCGATGCGTTGCAGTGTGCCGACATGGTGATTCAACCCCATAAAAGAAAACGCCCGGCAGAGCCGGGCGTTGCAGGTTATCGCGCCGAGACCCGCACGGTCTCGGCGGCGCATCAGAGGATGTCGGAGGCGTAATCGGCCAGCCGCGAGCGCTCGCCGCGCGCGAGGGTGACATGCCCGCTATGCGTCCAGCCCTTGAAGCGATCGACGACGTAAGTGAGCCCCGAACTGCCTTCGGTCAAGTAGGGCGTATCGATCTGCGCGATATTGCCGAGACAGACGATCTTCGTGCCCGGGCCCGCGCGCGTGACGAGCGTCTTCATTTGCTTGGGCGTCAGGTTCTGCGCTTCGTCGATGATGAGGTACTTGTCGACGAAGGTCCGCCCGCGCATGAAGTTCATGCTCTTGATCTTCAAGCGTGAGCGAATCAGTTCCTGCGTGGCGGCGCGGCCCCATTCGCCGGCGCTATCTTCGGTCCGTTGCAATACTTCGAGGTTGTCGTCGAATGCGCCCATCCAAGGCTGCATCTTCTCCTCCTCGGTTCCGGGCAAGAAGCCGATATCCTCGCCGACGGGCACCGTGGCCCGTGTGACGATGATCTCGTTGTAGCGCTTTTCATCCAGTACTTGGGCGAGGCCCGCCGCCAACGCGACGAGCGTCTTGCCCGTACCGGCTTGGCCGAGCAGCGTCACGAAGTCGATGTCGGGGTTCATCAAGAGATTCAACGCGAAGTTCTGCTCGCGATTGCGCGCGGTGATACCCCAGACGTTGTTCTTGTGATGACTGTAGTCGCGCAGGGTCTGCAGGACGGCGGTCTTGCCGTTCAGCTCGCGTACGATCGCCTGGAACGGCGGCTCGCCCGTTTGCGGTTCGAGATAGACGAATTCGTTGACGAGCAGCGACGGACACAGCGGGCCGGTCACGCGGTAATACGTCGTGCCCGTCTTATTGTCCTGCCAGCTTTCCATGCCCTTGGCATGTTTCGTCCAGAAGTCTTGGGGCAGGGCGCGCACGCCCGAGAACAGCAAATCCTTGTCCTCGAGCACCTGGTCGTTGAAGTAGTCTTCCGCGGGCAGGCCGAGCGCGTGCGCCTTGATCCGCATGTTGATGTCTTTCGACACCAGCACGACTTGGCGATCTTGCCGATCGCGCTGCAAGGCGCGCACGACACCGAGAATCTGATTGTCGGCCTTGCCCTGCGGCAGCCCCTCGACCGGTTCGATATCGGCGAGCTTCGTCTGGAAATACAGCCGTCCGAGCGCTTCGCGGCTGCCGAGTCCCGCGAGCGGCAACCCTTCCGCGATCAAGCCGGCGTTCGCGACGAGCGCGTCGAGCGTGCGGCTGACTTGGCGCGCGTTACGCGCAACTTCGGACATCCCCTTCTTGTGGTTGTCGAGTTCCTCGAGCGTCATCATCGGCAGATAGACGTCGTGTTCCTCGAAACGGAAGAGGCAGGTCGGATCGTGCATCAGCACGTTCGTATCGAGCACGAACAGCTTGCGCAATTCGGTTTCGACCGCGGCGGCTTTGGTCGAGCGCGGCTTGGCGGCGCCGCGGGCGGCACCCGTGGGCGAGACCGGTTCCGTCACGGCCGCCGGTTCTTGCTTGCGTGCATGCGCGGGAACGGGAGCCGATGCGGGGGGCGCCACGGGCGTTGCCGGTTGCAGCAGCGCGGCGGTTTGCTTCGGTTTGCGGCCACGGGCGGTGGGAGCGGGCTCGGCGGCGGCCGGCGAAGGCTGTAGCGCGCGCACGGTTGCGCCCGCGTTGGCAGCCGCGCCCATCGGGGCGGCGACATGGGTGGTCGCGCCGTACTCGGCCGCTTCGGTTTGCTCCCCCATGGTCCCCTGTTTTTTGGCGCCTCGCGCCGGCCTGGCTTTGGCCTTGAATTCATCGGGCGGCAACAGACTGCCGAGCTTGCTGGGCGGGGTAGGCAAAGGCATGGTTTCCCTCAAAGAATCGGGTCGCATCTCATACGCCGCCGAATACTCGGCCCCGGGTTACGTGGGCCAGGATTCGCGCAGCGCGTTTCAGGTTTCGGTTCGCCGGTTCGCCTAGATTTCGATCAGCTCCTTCGCAAGAGACCGGCGGCCGGCCAATGGCGAGGCCGCCGAAAAACAAAAAAGCCGCCGCTCCTGTTGCGATGGAGCAAGCGGCTCGGTTTCGAGCATCGCGCGGCGCCTGATGCATGAAACGTCGACCTGATCGACGGCGCACAAGCGGACAAGACGAAGTGAACGGGAACTCATTGCAACGCAATATAACGCGCGTCAAAGTGCTTGTACAGCCTCCAGCGTCTCATCGACGTGCCCCGGGACTTTCACGCCGCGCCATTCGCGCCGCAAGACGCCGTCGGCATCGATCAGAAACGTCGAGCGCTCGATGCCGCGCACTTCCTTGCCATACATCTTTTTCATTTTGATGACGCCGAACAGTGTGCACAGCGCTTCGTCGGCGTCCGAAATCAACGGAAACGGCAGCTCCAGCTTGGCTTTGAAGTTCTCGTGCGAACGCAGGCTGTCGCGCGACACGCCGACGATCTCCGCACCGGCCTTCTTGAACTTCGGATACAAGTCGCGAAACTGCAAACCCTCTGTCGTGCAGCCCGGTGTGTTGTCTTTCGGATAGAAGTACAAGACGAGCTTCTTGCCGCGCAAGCCGGACAGCGTGAAATCGCCGCCCGTCGCGGGGGCCGAAAAATCGGGGACGGGTTGGTCGACTGCAATGGGCACGTGGTTCTCCTGTTTTTATCGCGCAAATGGTCGAATGGGCCGATACGAGCGCCGGCCGGGAAAGCCTTAATCGGGCTGAACGATGAGCTCGCCCGAACGCCCCGGTATCGCACCCCAGGTGACAGGGTACGATGGCAACTCACCGAGGTCCAGCGCGGCATGGTAGTCGCCCATCGTCGCGAACGTATGGCCCTGGGCGTGCCAGCCCGCCAGCAACCGCTCGAAGATCGGGGCAAGCTTCTGGCCTTCGAGCTCAGCATGCAGCGTGAAGACTTGGTCGCTCGGGCTGTGCGCCGTCGAGGCAAGCAGGCGCTCGGCGACATTCGATTCGTCGCAGCCGTCCACGCCGATCAATTCGTCCAGCGTCGGCAGCGTGGTGGGCAACTGGACGTGCTCGAGCGTCTTGCCGCCTACGACGGGCCGGTAAGGCGAGTGGCCGCGGCCGTCGGATGCGTAGCGCATGCCCCAGGCATCGATCTGCTCGAATGCGTGGTCGTTCATCTGCCAGCCGGCCGAGCCGTGCGTCGCGGGCGGCGCACCGAAGATCTCCACGAAGCGCCCGTAACTTTTTTGCATTTCGCCCGCGGTCCAGGCTTGTCCGCGCGAACGAACGTTATCCTGCCAATACACGTGATCCCAGGTATGGATGCCGCACTCGAAACCGGCTTCGTGGATCGCGCGCATCTCGGCCGCCGCACGCCGGCCGATGTCGGGGCCGGGCAGCAGCACGCCGTACATCAATTGCTTGATGCCGTAGTGCTCGAGCACCGAGGTGCGAGAGACCTTCTTCAAGAAGCCGGGCCGCAGGACGCGGCGCAGGGCCCAGCCCGTGTGATCCGGGCCGAGACTGAACAGGAACGTCGCGCGCGCCTTGAAGCGATCGAGCATGCGCGCGAGGTTGGGTACCCCCTCGCGCGTGCCGCGCAGCGTGTCGACGTCGATTTTAAGAACGATACGTGGCAAAGGCGGTCCTTCCCAAGCGGGGCGGCTGCGCGGCGAGGCCGCGATTACTGCTGCTCGACGAGGGCGCGCGCATCGGCCACATGGCCGCGATACGCTTCGAAAATCTTGCGCAACGCGTCGTCGAACGTCGCTTTCGGCGCCCAGTTCAATTCCGTCATCGTGTTCTCGATCTTCGGCACGCGGTTTTGGACGTCTTGATAACCCTGGCCGTAGTAGGCGCCCGAGGACGTCTCGACGAGATTCACGGCCTTGGCCGATTCCGCGTATTCGGGGTATTCCGCCGCGAGCGCGAGCATCTTGTGCGCAAGCTCGCGCACCGAGAAGTTGTTCGTCGGATTGCCGATGTTGTAGATCTTGCCCGAGGCAATGCCGTTCGGGTTTTCGATGATCTTCATCAGCGCGCTGATGCCGTCGTCGATGTCCGTGAACGCGCGCTTTTGCGAGCCGCCGTCGACGAGGCTGATGTTCTCGCCGCGCACGATGTGGCCAAGAAACTGCGTTACCACGCGCGAGCTGCCTTCCTTCGGCGTGTAGATCGAATCGAGGCCCGGCCCGATCCAGTTGAACGGGCGGAACAGCGTGAAGTTCAGGCCTTCTTGCATGCCGTAGCCCCAAATCACGCGGTCCATCAATTGCTTGGAGCACGCGTAAATCCAGCGCGGCTTGTTGATCGGGCCGTACGTGAGCGGCGATGCTTCGGGGTCGAACTCTTCGTCGGCGCACATGCCGTAGACTTCCGACGTCGACGGAAACACGAGGTGCTTACGATATTTGACGGCCGAGCGCACGATCGGCAGATTCGCCTCGAAGTCGAGTTCGAACACGCGCAGCGGCTGCTGCACGTAGGTGGCGGGCGTCGCGATCGCCACGAGCGGCAAGATCACGTCGCACTTTTTCACGTGATATTCCACCCATTCCTTGTTGATCGTGATGTCGCCTTCGAAGAAGTGCATCCGCTCGTGCTGCGTCAGATCGCCGAGGCGGTCCGTCTGCATATCCATGCCGAACACTTCCCAATCGGTCGTCTCGAGGATGCGCTTGGACAAATGATGGCCGATGAAGCCATTGACGCCGAGAATCAGGACTTTCTTGGCGGAACGTTCGGTTTTGACGGAATTCATGGGTGGCGGGAACGATAAGTGAGCTGGGCGAACTGCGCAGGCGTCACGACGGTTTCTTCCCCGTCGCGCTGGTGCCGCAGCTCGGAAATGACGATGGCGCGCGCGTCGCCGCACACGCCGAAACACGTATTATCGCTTACGTGCAGACCGGGGGGCAAATCGGCCAATCCGGCCTTGGCGATCGCGTCGATAGGGGCCAGCCTAGCGCGCGCGATCACGAAGCGCTCGCCGGCGATCTCGGTGAACGCGCCGGGATAGGGCGGCGCGACCGCGCGGATCAAGTTATAGACTTCGCCGGCGGGCTTGGACCAGTCGATGCGTCCGTCCTCGGGCTTGCGCCCGCCGAAGTAGCTGCCGCGCGCCAAGTCGTTCGGCAGATGCGGCGCTTCGCCGGCCAACAATGCCGGCAACACGCGCCAAAGCGTCTGCTCGGCGGCAACCGTCACCTTGTCGAACACTTCCTGCGCCGTGTCGTCGGGCAGGATCGGCACGCTCGTTTGCGCGACGATGGCGCCGGCGTCGGGTTTGGCCGCCATCTCGTGCAACGTCGCTCCAGTCTCGGTTTCGCCGTTGAGCACCGCCCAATTGGTCGGCACGCGGCCCCGATACTTGGGCAGCAGCGAGCCGTGCATGTTGTAGGCGCCGCGCGGCGCAAGCGCCAGCAGGTCGGCGGGCAACATGTGCCGGTAGTAGAACGAGAAAATGAAATCGGGCCGCGCGCGCGCGACGGCCTCGCGCAATGGCGGCCCGGCCGGATCGGCGGGCGTAATCGTCTCGATGCCGTGCTCGGCGGCGACTTGCGCGACGCTGCCGAACCAAATGCGCTCGGCCGGATTGTCTTCGTGCGTGACCACCAGCGCGACGTCGACGCCCCGCGCGAGCAGCACGCGCAGGCAGCGCACGCCGACGTTGTGATAGGCGAAGACGACGGCGCGCGGTTTCATCGGTCGCGCTCCGGTGCGCTCGTTTGCGGCGCGACGGCGGCACCCGTCACGTTCGTCACATTCGCCGTGCTCGGCACCTGAGCGGCGGCGGGCAGATCGCCGGGACGCCCTTCAAGGATCGTCTGCACGAGATAGCGCGGCCGCGCGCGTACTTGCTGGTAGATGCGGCCGATATATTCGCCGAGCAGCCCCAGCGCGAAAATGATCACACCGAGCATGAAGAACGTAATGGCGAACAGCGTAAACACGCCCTGAACTTCGGCGCCGATCACGAAGCGCCGCACCACCAGCAGCAGGAACAAGCCGGCCGAACCCATCGACAAGATCACGCCGATGAACGACAGCCATTGCAGCGGCACGACGGAAAAGCCCGTCACGAGGTCGAAATTCAGCCGAATAAGGCTATAGAGCGAGTACTTCGATTCGCCCGCGAAGCGCTCCTCGTGCGCGACGTCGACCTCGATCGGGTTTTGCGCGAACGTATAGGCGAGGGCGGGGATGAACGTATTGACTTCGCCGCAGCGGTTGATCGTATCGATGATCTGACGGCTATACGCGCGCAGCATGCACCCTTGGTCGGTCATCTTGATGTGCGTGATGCGCTCGCGCAGCCGGTTCATCGCGCGCGAGGCCTTGCGGCGCCAGAGCGTGTCTTGGCGCTGCATGCGGATCGAGCCGACGTAGTCGTAGCCTTCGCGCATCTTCGCCACGAGCTTGCCGATCTCCTCGGGCGGATTTTGCAAGTCGGCATCGAGCGTCAGGACGATTTCGCCGCGCGACGCCTCGAAGCCCGCGAGGATCGCCATATGCTGGCCGTAGTTACCGTTGAGCAGGACGACGCGCGTCGTATCGGGACGCGCGCGGAATTGCTCGGCGAGCAGTGCGGCGGATTTGTCGCGGCTACCGTCGTTGATGAAGATGACTTCGTAGCTGGTCCCCAAGGCATCGAGGGCCGGGTACAGGCGTGCATAGAGCGCGCGCAATCCCTCTTCCTCGTTGTAGACGGGGATGACGACCGTGACTTCCGGTCGTGCCGGCCGGTGTTCCGTATAACTCATGTCCGCTTATTTCCCAAATTGTTCGCAGATCTCGTTGACGGCGCCGCATACGCGGGCCACGTCGCGCTCGGTCATCAGCGTGAACAGCGGCAGCGTGACCGTCGTCGCGCCGAAGCGCTCGGCATGCGGGAACATGCCGGGCGCGAAGCCGCGCGCGCGGTAGAGCGAGAAAAGATGAATCGGCGGGTAATGCACGCCCGTGCCGATCCGGTAATCGTCATGCAGCTTCTGCATGAAGCTCGCGCGGTCGATCGTCAGGCGTTCCAGCGGCAATGTGATCTGGAACATGTGCCAGTTGCCGTTCTCGAATTCGGCGAGCGGCAGCCCAACGCCGAGCGAGCGCGCCGCGCCGCCTTCGAACCCCTGGAAGTAGGCCCGCGCGAGCGCCTTGCGTTGCGCCTGAAAGCGTTCGATATGCGCGAGCTGGCCCAGGCCGACGCGCGCCGCCACGTCGGTGAGATTGTACTTGCCGCCGAGCAGGTCGCAGTCCATGCCGTCGTAGCCCTTGCGCGTGATGCCTTGCAGCCGGTATTTGCGCGCGAGTTCGGCTTCCTCTTCGTTGTTGAGCACGAGCGCGCCGCCCTCGATCGAGGTCAGGTTCTTGTTCGGGTGGAAACTGAACGAGACGATGTCGCCTAGCTTGCCGATGCGCTCGCCGCGCCAGGTGGAGCCGAACGCTTGCGCAGCATCTTCGATCACGCGCAGCTTGTAGGCGCGCGCGATGTCGTAAAGGCGATCCATGTCGACGGGCAACCCGGCCAGATAAACGGGCATGATTGCTTTCGTGCGCGGCGTGATCGCCTTCTCGAGCAGATTTAAATCGATATTGCGCGTGAGCGGGTCGATATCGACGAAAACGGGCGTCGCGCCCACTTCGAGAATCACGTTCGCCGTCGCCACCCACGATGCCGGGCTCGTGATGACTTCATCGCCCGGTCCCACGCCGGCGATACGCAATCCGACCTCGAGCGTGGCCGTGCCCGAATTGAACGTGCGAACGGGCCGGCCGCCGCAAAACGCGGAAAGCTGCGCTTCGAAGGCCTGGTTTTGCGGACCCGTCGTAATCCAGCCCGAACGCAGCACGTCGGCCACGCCGGCAATCGTTTCCTCGTCGATCTCGGGGCGCACGAAGGGCAGGAATGAAAGGGAGTCTTGGGTCATGGGCTTGGCTCGAGTATCGAAGTGTTGTGTCGTTCTGAGGTTCTCGTGGCGCTCGCCGGGGCGAGCGGTGCTTTCAATGCGTCTATCGCGGCGGCTCAACTGCGTGCCAAAACGAGCACGCCGACCAAGATGATGCCGATGCCGACGAGTCGCTGCAGGCTCAAGACCTCGCCGAACAAATACCAGGCCGCGAATGCGTTGACCACGTATCCGAGCGAGAGCATCGGATAGGCGATCGAAACGTCGACGCGCGACAGGCCGACGATCCAGACGACCACGCTGATCACGTAACAGGCAAGGCCGCCGATGATCGGCAATTGGGTCGCGAGCTTGAAGCCGATCGGCAGAATATTCGCACGGGTGAATTCGAAGTGTCCAACGGCGTTCACGCCGGCCTTGAGCAGCAACTGCGCGCAGGCGTTGAGCGTCACGCCCGCCAAAATGCAAAAGAGGGAAATGGGATTCATCGATGAAAAGGCAAGCGGTGCCGGCGGATGCGGCGGTCAGGGTTTCTCGACGACGACGCGCCGCGCATCGCTTGCGATGACGCGCATCGGAACATGCGCTTCGGCGAGGTCGCGGTAACGATCGGGTTTCATCTCGGCGAGGGCCGGGCCGCCGGCGTTCCAGCGGGCGATCCATTCGTCGATCGTCGGCACCCACTTCGACGGCTCTTGCGTGACCCCGAACGTCAACTCATCGGGGCTGGCGACCATGATCATCGTATGGCCGACGTAGAACGGCAGCGTATGGTCTAGCATGGCGACCGAGTAAAACGGCGTGCCGGCCGGCAGGCGAGCCAGTTCCGCCTTGATGGCCGGTGCGAGCAGCGCGCCCGAGCTTTGGCGTCCGAATACTTCATGGCCCGCCCCGGCGATCGTGCAGAGCATCACCCAGGCGGCGCCGAATACGACCGCCGACGGCAGCACGCCGCGCTCGGGGCGTTTGAGCACGGCGAGCGCCGCGAGGGTCATGACGAAGGCTACGCCGAGCGCGGCGAAGACCCAGATCTGGAAATCGCGATAAAGCCCGTTCGGCGTACGGGCATCGCCGAGGCGCGCAATGAAGACGGCGCCGATCGCGCCCGCGACGAGAAACCCGGCGTAACCGACGAGATGGCGGCGCCAAGCCTGGCGCGAGACGTGCGGCAAGTAAGCGCCGATGATGAGCGCAAGGGCCGGTGCGACCGGCAGCACATACGATACTAGCTTGGAGTGCGAGGCGCTGAAGAACAGGAAGATCAACGCGCTCCAGACGACGAGCAATTTGCCCGGCGCAAACCCGTTCAATTGCCGCGGCTGGGCCAGCGCGTGACGAATGCTGCGCCAGCCGAGCGGCAGCCAGGGCAAGAAGCCCACGAGCAGCACCCAGACGAAGTAGTACACGGGGCCGGGGCGGTGCTGATCCGGAGTCAGGTATCGATCGAACTGCTGAACGATGAAGAAGAAGTTGAAGAATTCGGGATTGCGCTGTTGTACGAAGACGAACCAAGGCGTCGCGATCGCGAAAAAGACGGCCAGTCCGCTCGGCAGATAGAGGCGCTTCCAAAGCGCCCAATCGCGCTGAATCAGCGAATAGGCGACGAGCACCATGCCCGGCAGCAATACGCCGATGAGTCCCTTGGACAGCACGGCCAGGGCCATCGCCGCCCAGCATAGCCACATCCACCGGCGCGCCTCGCGCGCGCCGACGCCGACGCGCTGCGCGAGCAGCATCGCGCACAGCGTGACCTCCATCCAAAACGAGAGGCCCATGTCGAGCGTATTGAAATGCCCCATCAACTGCCAATACGGCGCGCTCGCGAGGACGAGCGCCGCGGCGAAACCGGCCGCCGGGTTCACGAGCCTAGCCGCCGTATAACCGGCGACGAGCACGCCCGCGAAGCCGGTCAAGGCCGTGTAAAGCCGCGCTTGCCATTCGCCGATGCCGAACCAGGCGAACGTCAGCGCATTGAACCAAGTTTGCAGCGGCGGTTTCTCGAAATACTTGTAGCCGTTGTACCGGGGCGTGATCCAATCGCCGGTCAGCAGCATCTCGCGCGCCATTTCGGCGTACCGGCCCTCGTCGCTCGGCACGAGGTGCCGCCAGCCGAGGGGAACGAACCAAACGAGCGCGAGCGCGACGATCAGCAACACGACCGTGAGCCGGCTGGCGGGCCGGTAGGTGGCCGCGGCGCCCGGCGGCGGCGTGCTATTGGCTGCGGCTGCGCTGTCGGCGGGGGAGAATCGTTGAAACGGCATAGGGCGGCGTTCGGGAGGTCTATCGATATTCGCTTGCCGCGCGGCTGGCCGGCTCGCGCGCGTTCATTGCTCGATGAGCAGGGCGGCCGCGACGCGCCGGCCTTCGGCCATCAGAATGTTGTAGGTACGGCACGCGGCCATGAAATCCATGGTCTCGACGCCGACCCGCCGGGCGGCGAGCGCCGCGGTGAGCCGCGGGTGCGGGAAGCGCAGGCGCGCGCCGCTGCCGAACACGACCAGCTCGGGCGTCTGCGCGAGCAAGAGCTCGAAATGTTCGGGGCCGAGCGCGTCGAACGACGCGACCGGCCAAGGCTGCACCGGCGTGTCGGGCAACAGCAAGATGCTGCTTTCGTGACGCACGAGATTGACGTCGACGTAATGGGCGCCGTAGCCGGTCACCGTATTGAGCGCGCCGCTCGAGTCCTGGTGTAATTTCAAATTTCTTTCCGTGGTTCCGTCGGCCGGAGCATGACCGCTCGCGACCTCATCGAGGCCGAAAGGGGGCTTTCGCTAGAATGGTGCATTGCGAAAGTCGGCCGAAATCCGCTAAATTATAACTTTTTAGCCGCCCCGCGGCGCCCAGCATCGTGCACGCGCGCGAGCGCATCCCATCCGCCGCCCCCCCGTGCGCGCCATAAGCGCGCCGTCAACCGGGCGAACGAGCCGCGCGCGCTTCATTCGGCGAACCGCCGCCACATGGGCGCAGCAATGCCTTGCGCGCATGGAAACGCGCGCGCTTCCCGTCTTTCGGCTCTCCCCAGGAACTGTGTCCGCCGTGAAACCGATTCTTAAATCGAACAAGCTGCTCAACGTCTGCTACGACATCCGCGGGCCCGTGCTTGAACACGCCAAGCGTCTCGAGGAAGAGGGGCATCGCGTGATCAAGCTGAACATCGGCAACTTGGCCCCGTTCGGATTCGACGCGCCCGACGAAATCATTCAGGACATGATCCGTAATTTGTCGGCGTCGTCCGGCTATTCGGATTCGAAAGGGGTATTCGCCGCGCGCAAGGCGATCATGCATTACTCCCAGCAAAAGGGGGTGGCCGGCGTCGAACTCGACGATATCTACATCGGCAACGGGGCGTCCGAGCTGATCGTCATGGCGATGCAGGGCTTGCTCAACGACGGCGACGAAGTTCTGCTGCCGGCGCCCGACTATCCGCTGTGGACCGCGGCAGTCAGTCTATCGAGCGGCACGCCCGTGCACTATTTGTGCGACGAATCGAACGCGTGGATGCCCGATCTCGACGATCTGCGCTCGAAAATCACGCCGCGCACGCGCGCGCTCGTCGTCATCAATCCGAACAACCCGACCGGCGCGCTGTATTCGGACGAGTTGCTGCTCGATTTGCTCGACATCGCCCGCCAGCACGGGCTCATCGTCTTCGCCGACGAGGTGTACGACAAGATCGTCTATGACGGCAAGAAGCACACGGCGCTCGGGGCGTTGTCCGAGGACGTCGTCACCGTCACGTTCAACAGCCTGTCCAAGAGCTATCGCTCGTGCGGCTATCGCGCGGGCTGGATGTATATCTCGGGGTTGACCGGTGAAAACCGACGCCGGGGCAAGGATTACTTCGAAGGTCTCGGCATCCTCGCCTCGATGCGGCTGTGTCCGAACGTGCCCGGACAGTACGCGATCCAGACGGCGCTCGGCGGCTATCAGAGCATCAACGAACTGATCGGGCCGAGCGGGCGGCTATCGCGCCAGCGGCAGGTCGCCTACGAGATGCTCAACGCGATTCCCGGCGTGAGCTGCGTCAAGCCCGAAGCGGCGCTCTATATGTTCCCGCGGCTGGATCCGGAGATTTATCCGATCAAGGACGACCAGCAATTCATTCTCGATCTGCTGCTCGAGGAGCGCGTGCTGCTCGTGCAGGGCAGCGGCTTCAATTGGCCGCGGCCCGATCACTTCCGCGTCGTGTTCCTGCCGAACGTGGACGATTTGACCGACTCGATCAACCGCATCGGGCGCTTTCTCGAAGGCTATCGCAAGCGGCACGGCACCTAGCCGGCGCTGGCGGGGGGGCGGCTGGGTGCCGGCCCCGCGCTTTCCCTCTTCAATGAATCATTAACTAGAAAACGCTGCATGGAACCGATCAAAGTTGGCTTGCTGGGCTTCGGCACGGTGGGCAGCGGCACCTTCACGGTGCTGCGCCGCAATCAGGAAGAAATCAAACGCCGCGCCGGCCGTGGGATCGAGATCACGCGCATCGCCGTGCGCAATCCGGCCAAGGCGCTCGCCGCGCTCGGCGAGGCCGCCAGCACGGTCCAGCTCGGCAGCGATTTCAACGCCGTCATCGACGATCCGGCGATCGACATCGTGGCGGAGATGATCGGCGGCACGGGTATCGCGCGCGAACTCGTGCTGCGGGCGATCTCGAAAGGCAAACACGTCGTCACGGCCAACAAGGCCTTGCTCGCCGTGCACGGCACGGAAATTTTCGCGGCGGCGCGCAC
The DNA here is from genome assembly GCF_003390925.1 of Trinickia diaoshuihuensis. GTDB lineage: Bacteria > Pseudomonadota > Gammaproteobacteria > Burkholderiales > Burkholderiaceae > Trinickia > Trinickia diaoshuihuensis. The sequence goes on from NZ_QUBS01000026.1 coordinate 192,106, forward strand.
CCAAGGCGTGATGGTGGCGTTCGAGGCGGCGGTCGCGGGCGGTATCCCGATCATCAAAGCGCTGCGCGAGGGGCTCACGGCCAACCGGATTCAATCGATCGCCGGCATCATCAACGGCACGACGAACTACATTCTTTCCGAGATGCGCGAACGCGGTCTCGATTTCGCCACGGCGCTGGCCGGCGCGCAGGCGCTCGGCTATGCGGAGGCCGACCCGACGTTCGACATCGAAGGCGTGGACGCGGCGCACAAGCTCACGATCATGAGCGCGATCGCATTCGGCATTCCGATGCAGTTCGATCGCGCGTACGTGGAAGGCATCAGCAAACTCGCCGCGATCGATATCAAATACGCCGAGGATCTCGGCTATCGCATCAAGTTGCTCGGTATCACGCGCCGCACGGAGCGCGGCATCGAGTTGCGCGTGCATCCGACGCTGATTTCGGCGAAGCGGTTGCTCGCGAGCGTCGAGGGCGCGATGAACGCCGTGGAAGTGCATGGCGACGCCGTCGGCACGACGCTCTATTACGGCAAGGGCGCGGGCGCCGAGCCGACCGCCTCGGCCGTCGTGGCCGATCTCGTGGACGTGACGCGCTTGCATACGGCCGATCCCGGCCATCGCGTGCCGCACCTCGCGTTCCAGCCGCAAAGCCTGGCCGATACGCCGGTGTTGCCGATCGATGACGTGACGAGCGGTTACTACCTGCGTTTGCGCGTGGCCGACGTAACGGGCGTGCTGGCCGATATCACGCGCATCCTGGCCGACGCGGGCATTTCGATCGACGCCTTGCTGCAAAAAGAAGCGGAGCAGGTCGCGGACAACGGCGAGACCGACGTCGTGATCATCACGCACGACACGCTCGAGAAGAACGTGAATGCGGCGATCGCGCGCATCGAAGCGCTTTCGACCGTCGTCTCGAACGTTACCAAGTTGCGGATCGAAGCCCACGGCTAAGTCCCACACAGAAATCGATTGATCGAGTTGAACATGAACTACATTTCCACGCGCGGCGCCGGTATCGGTGAGCGCCATACGTTCTCCGACATCTTGCTCACCGGGCTCGCCAAGGACGGTGGCTTGTATTTGCCGGCCCAGTATCCGCGCGTGACGCCAGAGGAACTCGCGCGTTGGCGCGCGTTGCCGTATGCCGATCTCGCCTTCGAGGTGCTTAGCAAGTTCTGCGACGACATCGCCGCCGACGATCTGCGCGCGTTGACGCGCCGCACGTATCGCGCCGACGTCTACAGCAACGTGCGAGCGGGCGAGGATGCGGGCGAAATCACGCCGCTTACGCTGCTCGGTGTCGAACACGGCGCGCCGTTGTCGCTGCTGGCGTTGTCGAACGGGCCGACGCTTGCGTTCAAGGACATGGCGATGCAGTTGCTCGGCAACCTGTTCGAGTACACGCTCGCCAAAAACGGGCAAAGGCTCAATATTCTCGGCGCGACGTCCGGCGATACGGGCAGTGCCGCGGAATATGCGATGCGCGGCAAGGCTGGGATTCGCGTATTCATGCTCTCGCCGCACCGGAAGATGAGTGCGTTTCAGACCGCGCAGATGTACAGCCTGCAGGAGCCGAACATTTTCAATTTGGCGGTCGAAGGCGTATTCGACGATTGCCAGGACATCGTCAAGGCCGTCTCCAACGATCACGCGTTCAAGGCGCGCCACAAGATCGGCACGGTTAACTCGATCAACTGGGCTCGCGTCGTCGCTCAAGTGGTCTATTACTTCAAGGGCTACTTCGCCGCGACGAAGTCGAACGACGAACGGGTGTCGTTCACGGTACCCTCGGGCAATTTCGGCAACGTCTGCGCCGGCCATATCGCCCGCATGATGGGATTGCCAATCGAGAAACTGGTCGTGGCCACGAACGAAAACGACGTGCTTGACGAGTTTTTCCGCACGGGCGTCTATCGCGTTCGCGGCGCCGCGCAGACTTACCACACTACGAGCCCGAGCATGGACATCTCCAAGGCGTCCAATTTCGAGCGCTTCGTGTTCGATCTGCTGGGCCGGGATCCGGCGCGCGTCCTGCAACTGTTCCGCGACGTCGAGGAAAAGGGCGGCTTCGACCTCGCCGCGAGCGGAGATTTCGCGCGAGTGCGGCAATTCGGCTTCGTGTCGGGGCGCAGTACGCACGACGACCGCGTCGCGGCGATTCGCGACGTCGATGCGCGCTACGGCCAAGTCATCGATACGCATACGGCCGACGGCCTCAAGGTGGCGCGCGAGCACTTGGATCCGGGCGTGCCGATGATCGTGCTGGAGACGGCGCAGCCGATCAAGTTCGGCGAGACGATTCGCGAAGCGCTCGGCCGCGATCCGCAGCGGCCCGCGGCGTTCGAGGGGCTCGAATCGCTGCCGCAACGCTTCGACGTACTGCCGGCGGATGCGGCGCGCGTCAAAACGTTTATCGCCGAGCATACGGGCGATTGACGGGCCGAGGGGGGATACGGCCCCGGTGATGAGTCATGACCACCCGGCGGCCGCCCGCGTGGGCGGCCCGCGGCACGGCTTATGTCGCATAAGCCGATGCCTCGCTACAATAAGGGCTTTCGCAGCGAGAACCGCTTGCCGATGTCCACCCCCGCTCATCCGACGCCCCGCGCACGGCTTCTCTCGACGGCCGAGGCACTCGCGACGTTGTTGGCCTCCGCCACGCCGATTACCGATACCGAATTGGTCCCGACGCTCGACGCGCTCGGCCGGGTACTCGGCGCCGACGTCGTGTCCGAACTCGACGTCCCACCCACGAACACCAGCATGATGGATGGCTACGCGGTGCGCGTGGCCGATCTGTTGCAAGGCGATCGCCGCCTCCCGATCTCGCAACGCGTGCCGGCCGGCCATCGACCCGAGCCGCTGGCGGCGGGCACGGCCGCGCGGATTTTTACGGGCGCGCCGATCCCGCCGGGGGCGGATGCCGTCGTCATGCAAGAGCAGACGGAAACGGACGGCGATGCCGTCGCGATTTTGCACACGCCGAAGGCCGGCGAATGGATCACCGCGCAGGGCGCCGACATCCGGCGCAGCGCCGTCATCTTGCCCGCCGGGACGCGGCTTTCGCCGCAAGCGCTCGGCTTGGCGGCCTCGATCGGGGCCGCGCGGCTCGAGGTCGTGCGCCGCTTGAAGGTCGCGGTGTTTTTCACCGGCGATGAACTGACGATGCCCGGCGAGCCGCTGCAACCGGGCGGCATCTACAACTCCAACCGATTCACGTTGCGCGCGCTGCTGACACGCTTGAATTGCGACGTGACCGATCTCGGCATCGTGCCCGACCGGTTGGATGCCACATGCGATGCGCTGGCCGCGGCGGCGCGCGAGCACGACCTGATTCTGACCTCGGGCGGCGTATCGGTCGGCGAGGAAGACCATGTGAAGCCCGCGGTTCAATCGCAGGGCCGGCTCGCACTCTGGCAGATCGCGATGAAACCGGGCAAGCCGCTCGCGTTCGGCGCGGTGCGTCGAGGCGTCGGCGCCGGTGCCGGCGCCTCCGGACGCGGCGAAGCGCATTTCATCGGGTTGCCCGGCAACCCCGTCTCCAGCTTCGTCACGTTTTTGTTGTTCGTGCGGCCGTTCTTGCTGCGTTTGGCCGGCGTGCGCGACGTCGAGCCGCGCGCCATTTCGCTGCGGGCCGATTTCACGCAGGCCAAGGCCGATCGCCGCAACGAGTTCTTGCGCGCGCGCGTGAACGCCGCCGGCGGGCTTGAACTCTTCCCGAATCAGAGCTCGGCGGTGCTGACCTCGACGGTTTGGGGGGACGGGTTGATCGACAATCCGCCTAATCACGCGATCAGCGCCGGCGAGACGGTGCGGTTTCTCCCTTTTTCCGAATTGCTCGGCTGAGGGCGCGTTTGCGCAGGCCAGTCCCACACGGTGTCCACAATGAAAATCGAGCTCAAATATTTTGCGAGCGTGCGCGAGGCGGTCGGACTTGCCGGGGAAGCGGTGACCGTGCCGGAAGGCGTCGCGACCGTCGGCGACGTGCGGGCCTGGCTGCGCACGCGCGGCGGCGCGTGGGCCGAGGCACTGGCCGAAGGCCGGGCTTTACGCATGGCCTGCAACCACACGATGACGGACGCCGGCGCGCGGCTGACGGACGGGTGCGAAGTCGCGTTCTTTCCGCCCGTGACGGGTGGCTGAGACGGCTAGACGACGAACCGGGAGCGTGATGCGATGACTGTGCGTGTGCAGACGGAAGACTTCGATTTATCGGCGGAAATCGCAGCGCTGCGGGCCGAAAATCCCAAGATCGGGGCCGTGGTGGCGTTCATCGGCACGGTACGCGACCTTAACGAAGGGGATAGCGTCGAGGCGATGGAACTCGAGCATTACCCCGGCATGACCGAGAAAGCGCTCGAGGGGATTGAACAGGAAGCGAAACGGCGTTGGCCGGGCTCGGAACTGCTGATCGTGCATCGAGTGGGCAAGCTGTTGCCGCGCGACCAAATTGTGTTGGCGGCGGCGACCTCCGCGCACCGGCACGACGCGTTCGATGCGTGCTCGTTCGTGATGGATTACCTGAAGACGCAGGCGCCGTTCTGGAAGAAGGAAACGACGCCGAACGGCGCCCGCTGGGTGGACGCCCGCGTGACCGACGATGTCGCGCTCGCTCGATGGGGGATTGCGGGGACCAACGCGGCGCAGAACGATGCGCCGGAGCATTGAATGTCGGGCCGCTCATCGGCCAACGCGCGACACGGCGATCGGGATCGCCGCGCTGCCGTCAGCGTTCTTCCGTCGAATCGACATCGGGCGCTTTCGACCCGCCGATGATCTTGACCGGGAAGGGGTCGCGGCCCGGCTTGTCATGCGGCAAATCGTCGCGCGGCCGCCTCGGTGCGATGCGATCGAGCAGAGCTTGCTGCTCTGGCGGAATCGCGTAATTCCAGCCAAAACGGCTCAACTGCAAACTTTGAGCGATTCTGAGCGCCGGTTCCATGAAGCGAACGGCTGCCGCCGGCTCGTAGCGATCGCACACCGTATCGAGAAACAAGTGCAGCCATCGGCTGAAGTGCCGCGGCTCGATGCCTTCGAGCGGTTGATGGGCTTGTTGGACGTTGCCGCGGTAACGTTTGTCTCCGAGCACTAGGCTGCCCCAAAATACACACATCTTGGGCAAGTGATCGTCCCACCGGCCTCGCAAGACCGCATCGAACACCGGGCCGAGCAAGGCATCGGCGCGCACCCGATCATAGAAGGCATAAACGAGTTCGCGGATGTTCTCGGCGGTGGGTTCGCGGTGACGCGCGGGGGATACGTCGGCGGCTGCATCGCCCGAATTCGTGGAGGTTGGCATCGAAGTACAGGAAGTCATGAACGGTTTGTGGTCTAATCCGCCGCAAACCGCGTGCAAAGCAAACTAAATTGTCGAAAAACGCTCGTGCCCTAGCAAGCGCACGATATTACTTGTGCGGTCGATGCATGTTATGGTCAAGCCGCCGCCCATACAACCCTTCGCGCGGTGCGGTTTTGCCGCGGGGCGCGTTGCGTCCCGCCGCCTCGCACCGGGCCCTCATTCAGCCGTAGCCTGCCCATGAGACTGACCGATTACACCGATTACGCGTTGCGCGTGCTGCTGTTCCTGGCCGTTCGCGACGAGGGCCTAACGACCATCCACGACATATCGGAGGCCTATGGCATTTCGAAGAACCATCTCATGAAAGTCGTCCAGCGGCTTGGAGAATTGGGGTGGATCGAGACGGTGCGCGGGCGGCACGGTGGCCTGCGGCTCAATGCGCGCTCGCTGAGTTTGACGATCGGCGAGGTGGTGCGCGGCACCGAGACCGATTTCGCTCTCGTCGGTTGCTTTCGACATGACGGCGCCGAGCAGCGGCAGTGCGTCATCGAGCCGCAGTGCCGCCTCAAGCACGTTTTCGAGGCAGCTCGCGGCGCGTTCCTTGCGGAACTCGACCGGTACACGCTGGGCGAGCTCGCGGAGCCCGCCGCGCCGCTGGCCGAGCTGCTCGGTCTGGCCGCCGCCCGGGGCGCGAGCGGGCGGCCGGTGGTGCCGATTGCCGCGACATAGGGTGGCCGAGCGCGCAAACCGGATGCGGTGGGGCAAAAAAAGCGCTTGAAACGAGCCAAGCGCACCTCATTTTGGTGATAGTCAAAATTGGAGGTCTCTTCATGAGAATCGACAAGCTCACCACCAAATTCCAAGAAGCGCTCGCCGATGCCCAAAGCCTTGCCGTGGGGCGTGGGCAACAATACATCGAACCCGTCCACGTCCTAGCGGCGCTCGTCGCGCAGCAGGACGGCTCGGCGCGCTCGCTGCTGTCGCGCGCCGGCGTGCATGTGCAGGCCCTGCAAACCGCCTTGAACGAGGCGATCGGGCGTTTGCCGCAGGTGCAAGGCACCGACGGGAACGTGCAGATCAGCCGCGAGTTGAACGGCTTGCTCAATCAGGCCGACAAGGAAGCTCAGCAACTGAACGATACGTTCATCGCGAGCGAAATGTTCCTACTGGCCGTGGCCGACGATAAGGGCGAGGCGGGGCGGCTCGCGCGGCAGTACGGCCTCGCCCGCAAGTCGCTCGAGTCCGCGATCGCGGCCGTGCGCGGCGGCGCGCAGGTGCATAGCGCCGACGCGGAGAGCCAGCGCGAGGCGCTGAAGAAGTACACGATCGACCTGACCGAACGCGCGCGGGCGGGCAAGCTCGACCCTGTGATCGGCCGCGACGACGAAATCCGCCGTTCGATCCAAATTCTGCAACGCCGCACGAAGAACAACCCCGTGCTGATCGGCGAACCCGGTGTCGGCAAGACCGCGATCGTCGAAGGGCTCGCGCAGCGCATCGTGAACGGGGAAGTGCCCGAATCGCTGAAGAGCAAGCGTGTTCTGTCGCTCGACATGGCGGGGCTGCTCGCGGGCGCCAAGTATCGCGGGGAATTCGAGGAGCGCCTGAAGGCCGTCTTGCAGGACATCGCGCGCGACGAAGGCCAGACGATCGTCTTCATCGACGAAATCCACACGATGGTCGGCGCGGGCAAGGCCGAAGGGGCGATGGACGCCGGCAATATGCTCAAGCCGGCCCTTGCGCGCGGCGAACTCCACTGCATCGGCGCCACGACGCTCGACGAGTACCGCAAGTACATCGAAAAGGACGCGGCGCTCGAACGGCGCTTCCAGAAAGTGCTCGTGGACGAGCCGTCGGTCGAGGCGACGATCGCAATTTTGCGCGGCCTGCAGGAAAAATACGAGTTGCACCATGGCGTCGAGATCACCGATCCGGCGATCGTCGCCGCGGCCGAACTCTCGCATCGCTATATCACCGACCGCTTTTTGCCCGACAAGGCCATCGATCTAATCGACGAGGCCGCGTCGAAAATCAAGATGGAGATCGATTCCAAGCCCGAGGAAATGGACCGGCTCGATCGCCGCTTGATCCAACTGAAGATCGAGCGCGAAGCGGTGAGGAAGGAAAAGGACGAGGCGTCGCAAAAGCGGCTGCAACTGATCGAGGAGGAAATCGAGCGGTTGAACCGTGAGTATTCCGACCTCGAAGAGATTTGGACGGCCGAAAAAGCGGCCGTCCAAGGCAGCGCGCAACTGAAGGAAGAGATCGAAAAGACGCGGGCCGAGATCGCGCGCCTGCAACGCGAGGGCAAGCTCGAGAAGGTGGCCGAGTTGCAGTACGGCAAGCTGCCCGAACTGGAGGCGCGCTTGAGGCAGGTGACGCAGGCCGAAGCGAAGGAGCAGAACAATCCGACGCAGCCGCGTCTGCTGCGTACGCAGGTCGGTGCCGAAGAGATCGCGGAGGTCGTTTCGCGGGCGACGGGCATCCCCGTGTCGCGGATGATGCAAGGCGAGCGTGAGAAGCTGCTGCAAATCGAAGGGAAGCTGCACGAACGCGTGGTGGGCCAGGACGAAGCGATCTCGGCGGTGGCCGACGCGATCCGTCGCTCGCGCGCCGGCCTTGCCGATCCGAACCGGCCCTACGGCTCGTTCTTGTTCCTCGGGCCGACGGGCGTCGGCAAGACCGAGTTGTGCAAGGCGCTGGCCTCGTTCCTGTTCGATTCCGAGGAGCACCTGATCCGGATCGACATGAGCGAGTTCATGGAAAAGCATAGCGTCGCGCGGCTCATCGGCGCGCCGCCGGGCTATATCGGCTACGAGGAAGGCGGCTATTTGACGGAAGCGGTGCGCCGCAAGCCGTACAGCGTGATCTTGCTCGACGAAATCGAGAAGGCGCATCCCGACGTCTTCAACGTGCTGCTGCAAGTGCTCGACGACGGCCGTATGACCGATGGACAAGGGCGCACGGTCGACTTCAAGAACACGGTCATCGTGATGACGTCGAATCTCGGTTCGCAGATGATTCAATCGATGGCGGGCGAGCCGCAGGAAGCGGTGCGCGAGGCGGTGTGGTCTGAAGTCAAGGAGCACTTCCGGCCGGAGTTCTTGAACCGGATCGACGAGGTCGTGGTGTTCCATTCGCTCGATCGAAGCAATATCGAGTCGATCGCCAAGATCCAACTGGAGCGTCTGCACGAACGGCTCGCGAAGCTCGACATGCAGTTGCTGGTATCGGACGCCGCGCTCGAACAGATCGCGAAGGTCGGTTACGATCCGCTGTTCGGCGCCCGCCCGCTCAAGCGCGCCATCCAGCAAGAAATCGAGAATCCGGTCGCCAAGCTGATTCTCGCGGGACGCTTCGGGCCGAAGGACGTGATCCCCGTGGAAGTGGAGGGCGGCAAGCTGGTGTTCGAGCGCGTCGTGCATTGATTGCGCGATAGCCGAGCCGCCTGCCATGGCCGAGCGTTGATGCGCTCGGCCATTTTTTTTACCCGGTGCGAATGCGCTTGACTTAGAGTGTGCTCGAAGTCTTAACGTTGAGGTCGTCATGTCGGAAGCACTTACCATCGGTCGAATGGCTGAAGCACTTGGCGTTTCGACGCACACGCTGCGCTACTACGAACAAGCCGGATTGATCCGGCCCGTGTCGCGCTCGCAGGCGGGACACCGGCTGTATTCGCCGGCCGATATCGAATGGCTGCGCTTGGTGATGCGGCTCAAGGCCACGGGTATGCCGATCGCCGGTATCCAGGCGATTGCCCGGCTCCGAGCCGAGGGCCCGGCTACGGCCGGAGAGCGGCGCGCGCTGCTGCTCGAGCATCGCGACGCTGTGCGAGCCGAGTTGCGGCAGTGGCAAGCGAACCTCGCCGCGATCGAGCAAAAGATCCTCGACTACGATGCGATGCTGAGCGACATGACGGATGAGAAGAACCACCCTCAATCGTCAAAGGAACGACCATGGCAATCGACACGAACGCACGCAACGAGCACAACGCCCAGAACGTCCGCTACACGCGCGGATGGGAAAAACTGAAAGAAGTCGACGGCGAAGTCGGCGAGCGCGTGGTGGCGTCCTTGGCCGACATCGCGCCGGACTTCGGCCGGCTTTTGATCGAATTCGGCTTCGGCGATATCTATAGCCGCCCGGGCCTCGACTTGAAGTCGCGCGAGATCGCGACGATCGCCGCGCTCGCGGCCCTCGGCAATGCTCAGCCGCAATTGAAGGTCCACATCGAAGGGGCCCTGAACGTCGGCTGCACCCGCGAGGAGATCGTCGAGGTGTTCATGCAGATGGCCCTGTATGCCGGCTTCCCGGCTGCGCTGAACGCGCTGTTCGCCGCACGCGAGGTATTCGCCGCGCGCGACGCGGCCCACTCGGCCATCGCCGCGTAAATCACGCTAGCGCGCGGCCGGCGCCTCGCCGAGCCGGCGCGCGCTGATCGTGCGCCAATGGATGAACAGGCCGCCTCCGGCCACGGCCAAGCTGGCGGCGCTCGCCGCCCAGAACCCCCGCGCACCCGTCAGCCAGGACGGAATCGCGCCGCCCACGTCGAATCCGAGCGCATAACCGCCGCCGAGGCCCACGCCCCATAGTGCGAGCGCGTAGATGACGGTGGGCACGACCGCGACCTTATAGGCGCGCAGCACGAACGCCGTGACCGTCTGGAAGGTATCGAAGATGTGATAGGCGAGCATGATCGGCAGCAACGGCATCGCGGCTGCGATGACGGCCGCATTCGTCGTATAGCCGGCCAGAATCGCCGGCCGCAGCGCGAAGGCGATCGTGGCGTAGGCCAACCCGATCGCACACGCCATAACGATGCCGTGCAACGCCAGCGTGCGGGCGTCTTGCTCGCGATGCGCGCCGAGCGCTTGCGCAACGAGCGTCGATGTCGCGATGCCGATCGACATCGGCGTCATATAGAGCACGGCGCCGAGATTGCCCGTGATTTGATGGCCGGCGAGCGTCGTCGTGCCGAAGCGCGCGATGAACAGCGCCATGAACGTGTACGAGGTCACCTCGATCAGGTACGAAAGCCCCATCGGTACGCCGAGCTTGAGCAGGGCGATTTGGCGCCTGCGTTCGGGCCAGCAGAAGTGCTTGAAGATCTCGAATTGCGCGAAAAAGTCGAGCTTGCCGAGCAGCGTCATGCCGATGGCGGCGAACGTGAAGTTGATGACGGTACTGGCCAGCGCGCAGCCCGGGCCGCCCAGGGCGGGCACGCCGAAGCCGCCGAAGATGAACCACAGGTTCAGCGGGATCTTGAGCAGCAGCGCGGCGACTTGCAAGATCATGACCAAGCGCGGCTTGCCGATGCCGTTGGCGAGCGAGGTATAGACGCGAAAGACGAGACTCGCGGGCAAGCCGAGCGCGGCGATGCGCAGATAGCTTTCGGTGCGTTCGTGCAGCGCGGGCGGCACTTTGGAGATGGCCAGCAGCGGCCCCGGAAAGAACATGACGGCGAAGCCGAGCACCGCGAGGGCTGCCGACAGCCACAGCGCTTGACGGACTTCCTCGCCGATCTCGGCATAACGCCCCGCGCCGTACAGTTGCGCGGCGATCGGTTGCAGGGCGAGCACGACGCCGGTCAGACCGACGAATACCGAGATATAGACGGATGAGCCGAGGCCGAGCGCCGCCAAATCGACGGCCGAGAAGCGGCCGACCATCACCGTGTCCATCACGCCGAAGGCGATCACGGCCAATTGGCCGATCAGGACCGGCCAAGCAAGACCGGCGATTTTACGGATATCGGCGAACATGGGCGGCGCTAAGCTAGGAGCGGCGTGGGCGAATAGGGCGTCGATGCCGCTCCACTTTCGGCACGGGCCGGTCGACGCGCACGTACAGGCGGAACAATTCGTCGCGGTCCGCTGCGCGCCGGCCTTCCCAGACGAGCTTCCAAGCGTAGTTGAGCATCGGACTCGGCGCGCTGAAGTCGGCGGTATCTTGCCGTAGTAGCACGTCGCAGTCCTGATTGAACGAGAACTGCATGTCGGCGAAGTAGGCGAACGAGGCCAGTTGCGCGTCGCCGAGCCGCACGGGGGAGATGCACGTGTAGTCGTCGGGCAAGTGTTCGGCGATCTGCAGCGCGACGTCTCGATACGTCCGGCTGTAGTTCACCATCGGCAACCAGAGCGTCATCAACAGCACCCACATCAGCGTCGTGCCGGCGCTCGACAGCACGACGCTGCGCCAGAGTACCTTCGGGTGCCGAGCGATGCGCCAGCGTACGAGTGCGAGCCAGCACACCGTCGCCGCGATCGCGCACGCGAACGCGAGCACGTTGAACTGCGGGACGAAGCCGGGCACGAGCCGCGCGAGATTGCGCGCCAGCGGATGCGGAAAACCGGTTTGCGCCGCGAGCCAAACGAGCCAAACGAAGATGCTGAGAATCGAAAAGCTCAGTACCGCGAACCAATCGATGGCGTTGATGGCACCGCGCTTGAGCGTCGGCAGCGCGAACGCGGCCAGTGTCGCTAGCGGCGGCAGCAGCAGGATATAAAGCCGGTTCGTTTGATGGCTTTGCAGCACCGCAAGAACCAGCAGCGGCAACGCGACCGACACGGGGATCGCCACGTGCGGCTTGCGGCGCAGTCCGCCCCAACTCACCCAGGCCCAGAGGGCAAGCGGCCAGGCGGGCCAAGTGAAGAGCGGGAGATTCTTAAACGCGTAAAGCCAGACATGGCCGGGCGGCGCCGAGAAGCGATTGATGCTGCCGTTGATCCATTGCTCCACGAACCAGCGAGCATCGTCCGGGTAGGCATGCAAGATGACGAGCGGCCACGCAACCGAGAACGCGAGCGCAAGCGGCAGCCCGACCGCCAATAGCCAAATCGAGCGCAGCTCCCGCACGAACACGATCATCGCCAGCGTGCTCGCGAGCAACGCGATGACGAGCAGCGGGTTGCCCGACAGGGCGAGAAGCCCCAGCGCCAGCGCCCACCAGAGCGCGCCCTGCAACGGCTTTTCCGCGCCGCGCACGAGCCCGTAGACGAGCATCGAGACGGCCATGACCTGCGACAGTTGCGGGGTGGCCTCGTGCCCGCGCTCGGCGAGTCCGAAGCAAGCGACGAGAATGAGCAGGGCGCCGTCGGCTAGCGTGCGCCCATAATCGCGCGGCTCCGGTTCGCCGCCGAACGCGTATTTGAACGGCTGAACCTCCGCGCGACGGCCGAGCAGATATGCCGCGTACCAAACGAACGCGCAGGTTGCGCAAAAGAGCAGGCCCGTGGCGAGCCGAGAGGCGTTCGAGGCGTCGACCCACGGCGCGAGCGCGCGGATCGAGATCGCGCCGAGCCAGTAGCCGAACGGGCCGTCATCGGTGATGAACTTGCCGACGAGGTTCGGCAGGAGCCAATCGTGCGTATTGCCGCCGGCCATTGTCCACATGACGCCGAAGCCCGCCGCATCTTCGTTCTTCCACGGGTCGCGGCCGAACAGGCCGAACGCGGCGTAGACGATGCAAAGCGTAAGCAACAGCCAGCGCGGAAGCGCGCGGGTGGCGGATGCGGTAAGGCGAACGACGGGTCTCATGCAGGCTGCGGGTCTCGGAAGGCGGTTGTCATGCTTATAAGGCGGGCGGCGGGACGCGCGCGATCCGGCATTGTAGTCGCGCGCCGCCGCGACCGCCATGCAACGCAGCGGATCTGTGCCTCAGCACCAACGAAAATGGGCAGCGAAAGGCTGCCCATGACGTAAAAAAGGGCAGCATATTGCTGCCCTTCGGTTCGCTCCGGCATAACGGCCGGGCGCAGCGGTTGCGCCGTACGTTTACTTCGCTGCCTTGCCGGCTGCGCGCGCACCGAACTTCTTGTTGAACTTCTCGACGCGGCCTGCCGTGTCCATGATCTTTTGCTGGCCCGTGTAGAACGGGTGCGATTCGGACGAGACTTCGATCTTGGCGAGCGGGTAGGTCTTGCCGTTGTGCTCGATCGTTTCACGCGTTTGGATCGTCGAGCGCGTCACGAACATGAAGCCGTTCGACAGATCGTGGAAAACGACTTCGCGGTAATCGGGGTGAATGCCTTCTTTCATGGTAATTCCTTTAGTCTGGCGGTAGCCAACCCACGCTGCACTGCCGCGCAAATCGCCCCGTAAAGAACGAACGTACGGCATGCCTAAGGCGCGAGCCACTTGCCTAAGGTCGAAAAACGGCAATTATGCCAGAAAATCAGTTGGTTGACGAATTATTCGTGCCGCGCCAGTACGCCCGTGCGGGCGGGATCTTGACGGTAGTAGCGCGCAAGCAGCCGGTACAGTTCGGGATACGCCTGTTCGAACGCCTGCGGCTGGACGAATAGCGCCTCGCTGCAGACGGCGAAGAACTCGGACGGATGGTCGGCCGCATAGGGGTCGATCAGCGATTCGCGTTCGAAGCGCGACCAGCGGCGGTGCGGGACGGCATCGACCGTGCGGCAGAAGCGATCGTAGGCATGGTCGAATACGTCCGCCCATGCTTGCGCGTCGAGCGGTGCATGCCAGCGCCGAAAGAGGGGCGGGTGGCCGTCCGTTTCGCCCGTCAGCATGTCGATCTTGTGCGCGAATTCGTGGATGACGACGTTGTACGCGTCTTGGCCATCGGTGAGTTGCGCGTCTTCCCAAGACAAAATCACGGGACCGCCTTCCCAAGCTTCGCCGCTCGCGTCGTGCTCGACTTCGTGGACCACGCCGTCCTCGTCCTCGACGGTCTTGCGAATGACGAACTCGCCCGGATAGACGGTAATGCCCACCCACCCGCGATAGAGATCGAGACTTAAATTGAGAACCGGCAGACACGCTTGCACTGCAATGCCGACCATCATCGTGTCGGTCAATTCGAGTTCGTGCGCGGTCGAGAATTGCTTCCGAGCGAGGAACAGACTCGTCATCTCGCGCAGGCGGGTAAGATCGCCTGCATCGAGATAGCCGAGAAACGGCAGGCCCTCGAGCGTTGCCTGCCATAGCGCATCGTCGATGGCGTGCTCGCGCAACGCGCGCTCGCGGCGGCGCGCATCGAACCAGCGCGTGAGCTTGGAGAGCATTGGGAGGGCAATCGAGGTTGCCGCCTTCATCGTTCGAAGAAGGCGGCGCGACGCCTTAGCCGCCGCGGCGCATCAAATCGAAGAACTCGGAATTGCTCTTCGTTTGCCGGATCTTGTCGAGCAAGAACTCCATGGCCTCGACCTCATCCATGTCGTGAATGAATTTGCGCAGCACCCAAATCTTTTGGAGGATTTCGGGCTTGATCAGCAATTCTTCGCGGCGCGTGCCCGACTTGTTCAGGTTGATCGAGGGGTAGACGCGCTTCTCGGCGAGGCGGCGCTCGAGGTGCACTTCCATATTGCCCGTGCCCTTGAACTCTTCGTAGATGACGTCGTCCATCCGGCTGCCCGTTTCGATGAGCGCCGTACCGATGATCGTCAGCGAGCCGCCTTCCTCGATGTTGCGCGCGGCGCCGAAGAAGCGCTTCGGACGTTGCAGCGCGTTCGCGTCGACACCGCCCGTCAGCACCTTGCCCGAAGCCGGGATGACCGTGTTGTAGGCGCGCGCGAGACGCGTGATCGAATCGAGCAGAATGACGACGTCTTGCTTCATCTCGACGAGACGCTTCGCCTTTTCGATGACCATCTCGGCCACTTGCACGTGACGCGTGGCCGGTTCGTCGAACGTGGAGGCGATGACTTCGCCCGCCACCGAACGCTGCATTTCGGTCACTTCCTCGGGGCGTTCGTCGATGAGCAGCACGAACAGCACGACGTCCGGATGGTTCTGCTTGATCGCGTGCGCGATGTGCTGAAGCATGACCGTCTTACCGGACTTCGGCGAGGCGACGAGCAAGCCGCGCTGGCCTTTGCCGATCGGGGCGATCATATCGATGATGCGGCCCGTCACATTTTCCTCGCCGCGCATTTCGCGCTCGAGCAGCAGCGGCTTGTTCGGATGCAGCGGCGTGAGGTTCTCGAACATGATCTTATGTTTCGAGGCCTCGGGCGGCTGTCCGTTGACCTTATCGACCTTGACCAGCGCGAAGTAGCGCTCGCCGTCTTTCGGCGTGCGCACTTCGCCTTCGATCGTATCGCCCGTATGCAAATTGAAGCGACGGATTTGCGAGGGGCTGATGTAGATGTCGTCCGTGCTCGCGAGGTACGACATTTCGGGCGAGCGCAGGAAGCCGAAGCCGTCGGGCAGCACTTCGAGCGTGCCGTCGCCGAAAATGGTCTCGCCGGTTTTGGCGCGCTTCTTCAGGATGGCGAACATCAGCTCTTGCTTGCGCAAACGGTTCGCGCTTTCGATCTCGAGGCCGTTCGCCATCTCGATCAATTGAGACACGTGCAGAGACTTAAGCTCGGATAAATGCATACGGAAATCCCGCCGGGGAAGGTGCGACGAAAAGAAATGTGGGAGGAGAATTGAGCGGAACCGCTCAGAGACTTATACGTCTTGAAGTCTTATGATTCTAGCATAGCACACGCGGCGCGCGGCTCTATTGGGCTCGGTGCCGCAGGCCGGGCCTGTTGTCATGTTGCAACAGGCCCGGCCGGTCTATCACAGATGGCTGTCGAGGAACGCGGTCAATTGCGATTTCGACAAAGCGCCGACCTTCTGCGCCGCCACGGCTCCGTTCTTGAACAGAATCAGCGTCGGGATGCCGCGCACGCCGAACTTGGCGGGCGTCGATTGGTGCTCGTCGACATTGATCTTCGCGATCTGGAGACGGTCGCCGTAATCCTTCGCGACTTCGTCGAGAATCGGGGCAATCATTTTGCACGGACCGCACCACTCGGCCCAAAAATCGAGAAGCACGGGCTTGTCGGATTTCACGACGTCCTGTTCGAACGATGCGTCGCTGATGTGCTTGATTTGTTCGCTCATGTAAAAGTACCTCTTCGGGTTCGAGGCCCGCGTCTGAAATTGCCCGCCACGATACACTAAAACCGGAAATCGTTCCGAACGCGCGCGGCTAGCCGGATGAGCCGGACACGGACGCGGCGCCGGCCTCGCAAGAACAGCGCGTGAGGGGAGCCGATCCACGGCTCGCTCGAGTTGCGGGTCGCCTATCTGTCATATTAGCCCAAATTGCTATGTCTCGTGCGAGGCGATAGTCTCCACGCGAGCGTTGCCGCACAAGCGTCGCCGCCGCTAGGCCATGCCGCGTTCGGCAGGTCGGCGCGCTAGCGCGCCGATGGTGCGCTGCGAAACAAATTGCGCGAGCGCCTCGAAGCGGTGATAGAATGCGACGTGACGGGCCTCCTCGCATGGAGGGGCGGTCAACCTGGTCAGGTCGGGAACGAAGCAGCCACAGCCGTTTTCCACCAGTGCCGAGGGTCGGGCTCGTCACCTTCCGCTTGTCTTCAGCTTTCCTTTCTCTTCCCGCTTTGCTTCGCTGTACTTTCACTTCGCGAACGCGCGCAGTTGCATTGGCGCCGCGGCGTTGCTGATACAATTTCGCGATGACCTATCAAGTTCTCGCACGCAAGTGGCGACCGAGGGATTTCGCTTCGCTCGTCGGACAAGAACACGTCGTGCGCGCGCTCACGCACGCGCTCGACGGCGCGCGTCTGCATCACGCGTATCTCTTTACGGGAACGCGCGGCGTGGGCAAGACGACGCTTTCCCGCATCTTCGCAAAAGCGCTCAATTGCGAAACCGGCATCACGGCGAAGCCGTGCGGCGTGTGCCGCGCGTGCCGCGAAATCGACGAAGGACGTTTCGTCGATTACGTCGAAATGGATGCGGCCAGTAACCGCGGCGTCGATGAAATGGCCGCGCTGCTCGAGCGCGCCGTTTATGCGCCCGTCGACGCGCGCTTCAAGGTCTACATGATCGACGAAGTGCACATGCTGACGAACCATGCCTTCAACGCGATGTTGAAGACGCTGGAGGAGCCGCCGCCGCATATCAAGTTCATCCTCGCGACGACCGATCCGCAAAAGATTCCCGTCACGGTGCTCTCGCGCTGCCTGCAGTTCAACTTGAAGCAGATGCCGGCCGGCCATATCGTCGGGCATCTGGAAAAGATTCTGGCGGCCGAGCAAATCGTGTTCGAACCGCAGGCCTTGCGCCTTCTCGCGCGAGCGGCAGAGGGCAGTATGCGCGACGCGCTGTCGCTGACCGACCAGGCGATCGCCTACTCGGCCAATGACGTGACCGAGGAGGCCGTGCGCGGCATGCTCGGTGCGCTCGATCAGAGCTATCTGATTCGTTTGCTCGATGCGATCGCCGCCGGCGATGGTCCGCTCGTGTTGTCGATCGCCGACGAAATGGCCGTGCGCAGCTTGTCGTTTTCGACGGCGCTGCAAGATTTGGCGAGTCTGCTGCATCGCGTGGCTTGGGCGCAGTTCGCCCCGGCCTCGGTGCTCGACGAGTGGCCCGAGGCGGGCGACCTGCGCCGGTTCGCGCAGATGCTGACGCCCGAGCAAGTGCAACTGTTCTATCAGATCGCCACGCTGGGGCGCGCCGAACTCGGCCTCGCGCCCGACGAATACGCGGGCTTTACGATGACCCTGCTGCGCATGCTCGCGTTCGAACCGGCATTGCCGCCGGGATCGGGACCCGCCGGACCCGCGCCGAAACGCACGGGTGGTCCCGGCGCGTCCACCGGCGCGGCGGGTGCGCGCGGTGCTGCCGTCGTCGCTCAGGCGGGCCGCGGCGCGGTGCCGAGCGCGGCGGCTCCGCGTTCGACGCCGGTGCCGTCCGCGGCGCCG
>NZ_QUBS01000008.1 GCF_003390925.1 Trinickia diaoshuihuensis
TGTCACCTTCCGGCATAAAGGAGCCGGGTATTTCCGGCATATAGGCGCCAGTAGAAGTGGGTAGAAACGAGCATCTTTGCGGTTCAAGAATGGGCCGTTTAGGTGGCGTTTGCAAGGTTCAAGTGATGCTCCGGAAGGTGCCTCGGGCTTCGGTAGGAGTGACCGTCGAGCACCAGGCAGTAAGCGTTGTGACGCAATCGGTCGAGCGTGGCAGAGGCGAGCAATCGATTGGCCGGAAACGCTTGATCCCATTCGGTCAGATCGAGGTTGCTCGTGACGATGGTGGACGCAGCCTCGTAACGTTCGGCGATCAGTTCATGCAGATCCTCGTCGGCGGGCGGACGCAGCGGCTTGAGCCCGAAGTCATCGATGATCAGCAATTCGACGCGCATTAAGCTGGCAAGTCGGCGCTCGTAGGCGCCGGTGGCACGTGCTGCATTCAAGCTCGTGGTGAGCTGGGTGCAGGTGGTGAACAACACGTCGACGCCTTGACGTACGGCGCAGTGGCCGAGGGCCTGCGCCAAGTGGCTCTTGCCGGTACCGCAAGGCCCGACGATGAGCACCGGCGCATGTTCGCCGAGGTAACGACCGCCGGCCAGATCGTGCACGAGTGCACGGTTCAATTGCGGCAACCGATCGAAGTCGAACTGCTCCAGTGTTTTGCTGGTGCGGAAGGCGGCGCGTCGCATGCGCAGCGCAAACTTCTTCTGTTCGCGCCGGGCGACTTCGTCTTCAATCAGCAGCGCAAGGAAGTCGACGTAAGAGAGCTTCGCATCGATCGCTTGACGATTGCGCGCCTCGAGCGAGTCGAGGATGCCGGACAGACGCAATTGCTTCAGATGCGGGGTCAAGGCTGGCATGGGTTGCATGGCCATCTCCTGGGTTAAGGACGCACGTCGGCGTCGGGAGCAAACAGAGACTGTGCGTCGCGGGCGAAACGTGCGCCGGGGGCGTGGACGTGCTCATTCGGAGCGGCAAGTGGATGCTGGTCGAAGCCGCCCACGAGGATGGTCTTGACGGTCCGATAGAAGGGACTGGCGTGTGCCAGCGCCCGAGCGCAGGCCGCTTCTAGGCGCGAGGCGCCGTACGGCTTCTGCAACCGCATGACGCCCTGCGCCGCGCGCAAGCGTTCGAGGATATGGTCGGCCAGTAGCAGCTCGATGAGTTCGGCACAAGCCGGTCCCACGCGCGTTGCCTGTTCGAGACACCACTGGCGATCGTGAGCGAGAAACGCGCGAGCCTCGGGCGGCAGGTGG
>NZ_QUBS01000009.1 GCF_003390925.1 Trinickia diaoshuihuensis
ACAGACTCAGGGGTCTGTAGCTCAGTCGGTTAGAGCACCGTCTTGATAAGGCGGGGGTCGTTGGTTCGAATCCAACCAGACCCACCACTTATGTCTGCGTCCCCTGGGATCATCATCGAACTGGATGGTGAACTCTGTGTGAATGGGGGCATAGCTCAGCTGGGAGAGCACCTGCTTTGCAAGCAGGGGGTCGTCGGTTCGATCCCGTCTGCCTCCACCATTCCCTAATGACAAGTGTTCGATGCGGGTATCGAGTGTTTGTCATTGGCGAATGAGCCAGTCAGAGCGACTGAAGGTATGAGTCGGCTGTCGATGGGTATCGAGTGTTTGTCATTGGCGAATGAGCCAGTCAGAGCGACTGAAGGTATGAGTCGGCTGTCGATCTTTAACAATCTGGAAGAAGTAGTAATGGATATTGGAAGCGTCTATGAGATGGGCGTGGAAGATATCAATGGGTAGTGATTGTATCAATGTATTTTAAAGTGATCGAAAGATGACTTGGAATACGGCACAACGCGAGAACT
>NZ_QUBS01000011.1 GCF_003390925.1 Trinickia diaoshuihuensis
GCAACTTGATCAATACTCGCAGGCGCAGCTGAACAAAATCGCAGCACGGCTCAACGAAAGGCCCAGAAAGACCTTGGGCTTCATATCTCCGGCCGATAAACTACGCGAGGCTGTTGCAGCGACTCATTGAACCTACCGCCGCTTTTTTTGCGATTTCCAGCTCCATCTGCAAGCGCTTGTTCTCCGCTCGCAGGCGCGAGAGTTCCATCTGTTCTGCCGTGACGACCTTCGCTCCGGGGCCGTTCAGCTTGCCCGCCTCGGAAGCCTTGAGCCAGTTGCGCAAAGTCTGCATCGACATGCCTAGCTCGCGAGCCACGGCGCTTATGCCTTGCCCGTCCTTGACTCGTTGCACGGCGGCTTCCTTGAACTCCGCCGTGTACACCTGGTGCGGTACCTTGAACATTTCTTCTTTCTTCCATGTACGCGAACGCGCACCCGGTACGCATTTCAGCTACGCAAGCATCGAAACGGAGGTGCTCGGGCTAGTCTTGAGCCGTGCGACGCATATGAGCGTCGCCCAATACGCGAGCGAGCGTATTTGGAAAAAGATGGGTATGCAGTCCGACGCCTCGTGGGGGCACGATGCGAGCGGTCAAACCATCGCCTTTTGCTGTATGAACGCTACGCTGCGCGACTGGGCGAGGTTCGGCTTGATGCTCGCCTATGACGGCCGGTGGAATGGGCAGCAAATCGTACCGAGGGATTGGATTTTGCGCGCCACGACCGTCGCGCCCGGTGACAGCTTTCTAGCGCCGGGGACCGCGAACCCCGTATTCGGATACGGCTATCAGGTATGGATACTGCCAGGCGAGCGGCGCATGTTCGCGTTGCAGGGAATGGACGGTCAGAGAATTATCGTCGACCCGAGTTCGAAACTCGTACTTGTACAGACTGCCGTCTGGACCAGCGACCACGATCCGGCAATGCGGGAAATTTTCGGCTTATGGAATGCGTTAGTCGCCCAGTACGGAGTCCACGACCTTGCGTCTGAGTGATGGGTGTTCTCACGCATCTCGACGAAGTTCTCGCACGCGGTCTTAGAACCGCGCAATCGTCCATCGACCGCCAAGCATAAATAGGGCCAGGCCGTCACGCAAAATTCACACGTCCGGGTACGCATTTAGCGATGAGCGTCGGCGGTGCCGTTTTGGGTGCCTGATACCAACCGCTTGCCGCCAACATGCTTGCTCACTTTGCCCCGTCTTCCGCTGTCATTGTCGCGATGCTCGTGGTGTGCCTCGTCATGGTTCTGGCGTTCGAGGCGAGCAATGGGTTTCACGACTCGTCCAATGCTGTTGCCACGGTCATCTATACGCACTCGTTAGAGCCGGTGCATGCCGTGGTTTGGTCGGGCATCATGAATCTCGTGGGTGTACTCGTGGGCGGCATTTCCGTGGCCTACGCGCTGGTCGAGATACTCCCTCCTGACGTGCTGACGCCGCCAGACGGCTCCCCAGCCGTCCCGATGCTCGTATCGATCTTCGCGTCGGCGCTCTTTTGGAATGTATTGACCTGGGCGTTTGCCGTGCCCAATAGCAGTTCGCATTGCGTGATCGGCGCCTTGATCGGCGTCGCTTGTGCGGACGCGCTCATGAATTCGCGCAACCTCGGCCGCAGCGTCGACTGGCAATTGATCGCAACGGTGCTGAAGGGATTGGCTATCTCGCCGGTTCTTGGGTTCGTTATCGCGGGCGGTCTTTATCTTGCGTTGAGGCTAATCGTCCGCCGAGGTCACTTGCTCACGCCGCCGGCCCGGAACGAGCGGCCGGTCTGGTGGTTGCGCGCCTTGCTCGTGACAACGTGCACGACAGTCAGTTTTTCGCACGGGACGAACGACGGACAAAAGAGCATCGGCCTCATCATGCTGACCATCATCGGGCTACTGCCCGCCACCTACGCGCTCAATCCCAATGCGGTCGCGCAACTCTCATCGCTGCCCTCGCACGCGGCGCAAGCGCAAGGTTTGATTGCGGCTTACGGCAACGATCAGAAGAGCGAGGCGGCCTCTGCCGCTCAGGCGCTGGTACGCGCACAGTCGCAGTTGACGCAACAGTTGACCGAACTGCATGCGCGAGAACCCGCGCGGGAAGGCGATCGCGTAGCGCGCTCGCAGCTGCGTGGTTATGTCTACGACGTCGTATCGCAACTGAAGTACGTCAGCGAGCGCAGCGATGTGCCGGACGAGCGGCGGCGCGAGGCTTCGCGGTTGCTGGTGTCGATGAGCCCGCCCGTCGAATATGCGCCCTGGTGGGTGCGTGTGCTGAGCGCGATTTGCTTAGGGGCGGGCACGATGGTGGGATATCGGCGCGTCGTCCGGACGCTCGGCGAACGTCTCGGGCGGCAGCAGATGACACCAGGGCAGGGCGCTTGCGCCGAACTGGTGGGGTCCGTGTTGATCGGCACCGCGGGATTTACGGGGTTACCGGTGAGCACCACGCACATCGTTACCTCGGGTATCGCGGGAACGATGGCCGCGGGCGGCGAGGGCGTTCACGGCAATATGATTGCGCGCATCGTACTGACCTGGGTGATCACGCTGCCGGTGACGGCCGCCCTCTCGGGCGGGCTTTTCTATATCCTGGGTTAAGGCCGATTAAAAGATCGACCGGCCCGAGTGCGTGGTCAGCCACTCCAAAGCCAACGTCCCGGCGAGCGAGTTGCCGTTCGCATCGAGCCCCGGCGACCAAACGCACACGGCCATTTCCCCTGGCAGCACCGCCACGACGCCGCCGCCGACGCCGCTCTTGGCCGGCAGCCCGACGCGATAGACGAAGTCGCCGGCCGCATCGTAGGTGCCGCACGTCAACATCAGTGCCGACAAGCGCTTAGTCGAACTCGGATCGAGGATGCGCTCTTGCGTAGCGGGCGAGACGCCGCCGCCCGCGAGAAACAGTGCTGCGCGCGCGAGCTCCACGCAATTCATTTCGATGGCGCACTGCCGGCAATAGGCGTCCACCACCGTTTCAGGCGGCATTTCCAGATTGCCGAAGCTCGCGATGAAGTGAGCCATCGCGCGATTGCGCTCGGCATGCTGGAGTTCCGATTGCGCGACGCGCGAGTTGTAATCGATGTCGGCGGCGCCGGATAGCCGGCGAACGAATTGTACGAGGGCGGTCTCCGCCCCGACGAACCGGCGGCAGAGCACATCGGTCACGACGAGTGCGCCGGCGTTGATGAACGGGTTTCGAGGCAGGCCGCGCTCGGTTTCCAATTGAACGAGCGAGTTGAATGCCGTGCCCGACGGCTCGCGCCCGACGCGCTGCCACAGTGCGTCGCCGAGCAGTTGGAACGCGAGCGTGCACGCGAAGAGCTTGGAGATACTTTGGATCGAGAAGCGTTCGTGCGCATCGCCGACGGCGAACACCTGCCCATCGAGTGTGACGACGGCCATGCCGAAGCGTTCGGCGGGCACTTTGGCGAGCTCGGGAATGTAATTGGCGACGCGGCCTTTGGTTCGCCACGGTTCGATGTCGCGCTGGATCTGCTCGAGGATGAGCGGGTAGTTCGGCTGATGAGTCATTGGCTGTTTTATGGACCGATAGGCTTGCGAGAGGCCTGTCCGCGCATGCGCCATCCGTCTACATATATATGGGGCGCGCGCGAAGCCCCCGTATGGAACCCGCAAGCGAGTATCGGCGTCAAGCGCCTTCGCACATCGATGCCGCGCAGTGCGCGCGAGCGAGTCGGCGGTACCTCGCAAATACCGCTTGCACGCTGCGCGGAAGGGGCCTAGAATTGCGCCCTTTCGTGCAGTCAGTGCGACTGACCGAAGAGAAGCGAGGCCTTGTGTGAAGCGGTTTTCCGCGAGGTTGAGCGTCAACGGTTCGAGAGCTAGCAGATGCAAGCGACGCTAAAAAAACTGTTGACGAGATGCAAAAGGTTCTGCATAATCTCGTTTCTCTGCTGCTGACGCAGCAACG
>NZ_QUBS01000013.1 GCF_003390925.1 Trinickia diaoshuihuensis
GCGTTTCATCACGGCGGGCAGCGTGGACGACGGCAAGAGCACGCTGATCGGGCGCTTGCTGTACGACAGCCGCGCCGTGCTCTCCGATCAGCTCTCGGCGCTCTCGCGCGCGAAGAACAAGCGCACGGTGGGCGAGGACATCGATCTGTCGCTGCTCACGGACGGCTTGGAAGCCGAGCGCGAGCAAGGCATCACGATCGACGTGGCCTATCGCTATTTCGCCACGGCGCGGCGCAAGTTCATCATCGCCGATACGCCGGGGCACGAGCAGTACACGCGCAACATGGTGACGGGCGCGTCCACGGCGCACGCGGCGATCATCCTCGTCGATGCGACGCGCGTGACGAAGACGGACGACGGCCAGACGGTGCTATTGCCGCAGACCAAGCGCCATAGCGCGATCGTGAAGCTGCTCGGCTTGCAGCACGTGATCGTGGCGATCAACAAGATGGACTTGGTCGAGTACAGCGAGACGCGCTTCAACGAGATTCGCGATGCCTACGTGGAGTTGGCTCGCCAATTAGGCATTGCGGGCGTGCGCTTCGTGCCGGTATCGGCGCTCAAGGGCGACAACATCGTGCAGGCGAGCGAGCGGATGCCGTGGTATGCGGGCGAGCCGCTGCTCGACGTGCTCGAAGCGCTGCCCGTTGCGCAGCCCACGGGCGAGGCGCTGCGCTTCCCGGTGCAGTGGGTGGCGCGTCAGGACGGCTCGAGCGCGGACGACTTCCGCGGCTACATGGGCCGAGTCGAAGCGGGCGAGGTGCGCGTGGGCGATGCGATCGTCGTGTTGCCGGCGGCGCGCGAGGCGACGGTGGCCGAAATCATTGCTCCGGTGCCGGGCGGCACGGCGCAAGTGGATCGCGCGTTCGCGGGCCAGACGGTGACGATCCGCTTGGCGCAGGACGTGGACGTCTCGCGCGGCGACACGTTCGTGGCGGTGCAAGCGGCGCCGCAGCCGGCCAAGAAACTGGAGGCCGATCTGTGCTGGTTCGACGACGAGCCGCTTTCCACGCAGCGTAAATATCTGCTCAAGCAGACGACTAATACGGTATTCGCGCGGATCGGTTCTATACAACGGGTTCTCGATGTCCATACCCTATCGACGATGAGCGGCATACGCGACTTGAAAATGAACGATATCGGGCGCGTTACGGTAATGCTGCAAAAGCCCATCGTCTGCGACACCTATGATGCACAGCCGGCGACGGGCGCCTTCGTGCTCATCGACGAAGCCACGCACCATACGGTAGCGGCGGGCATGATTCGTACGACCGCTGAATAGAATGTATTGCTGAAACTGAAATAATGAGTGTGGGCATTTCGCCACGTTAAACAAAAAGTTCATAAAGGTGCCGTGGAAATCGGCAAAAATTCGCCCCGGCGCTATAGGGGCCGCTACCAATTCAACAAAGACCACTCAAGAGAAATGATGAACAAACGTATTCTTGTGGCTGCCGTGCTCGGCAGCATCGGTGTCGCGGCGCACGCGCAAAGCAGCGTTACGCTGTACGGCTTGATCGATGCCGGCGTGAGCTACGTCAATCACGCGGGTACCAACTCGAAGAGCCTGTACAAGTACGACGACGGCGTCGCGCAAGGCAGCCGTTGGGGCATCAAGGGCAGCGAAGATCTGGGCGGCGGCCTGAAGGCGATCTTCACGTTGGAAAACGGCTTCAACAGCGGCAACGGTACGCTGGGCCAAAACAGCCGTGAATTCGGCCGTCAAGCTTTCGTCGGCCTCACGAAGGACGGCATGGGCTCGGTGACGTTCGGCCGCCAGTACTCGCTGTCGACCGACGTGCTCGGCAACTACACGACCGGTAGCAACACGGTCGCCGGCAACTATGCCTACCACATCAACGACATCGACCAACTGACGTCGAGCCGCATCGATAACTCGGTCAAGTTCCAAAGCGCGAACTTCGCGGGCTTCACGTTCGGTGCGTTGTACGGCTTCTCGAACCAAGCCGGCGCGTTCGCCGGTGCCCCGGGTACGGGCAGCGGCGCGACGGCGGTGGCCGGTTCGGCTCGCACGTACAGCTTCGGCTTGAACTACGCGGCTGGCCCGATCGGTGTCGGCGCCGCTTACACGGACATCCGTTTCCCGAGCCAGCAAGCGGGTGTGCCGACGACGATCTCGAACCAATCGCCGATCGGCGCGAACAACATCAAGGAACTGCGCACGTTCGGCCTCGGCGCGCGCTACCTGATGGGTCCGGCGGCATTCTGGGCATCGTGGACGAACACGCGTCTGGTCCAATTGCCGGGCACGGGCCCCTCGAACCTCGTGTTCGACGCCTATGAAGCGGGCGGCAAGTACTCGTTCACGCCGGCCCTGACGGCTGGTTTGGGCTATACGTATATGCACTTGTCCGACGCAGCCTCGGGTCACTTCAACCAGGTGGATCTGAGCCTCGACTACGCGCTGAGCAAGCGTACGGACGTCTACGTCCTCGGCGTGTACCAAAATGCTTCGGGCACCAACGGCACGACGCCGCTGCAAGCGCAAATCGGCGACTCGACGAGCTACTTCGGCCCGTCGGGCAACAACTCGCAATCGCAAGTTGCCGCGCGCGTGGGCATTCGTCATAAGTTCTAATGATGTGGCGCGGCAGGCGGCGTGCGCGGCCTGGCCGATGCAGTAAAAAAGGGGCGCCTCGTGCGCCCCCTTTTTTTCAATGCGAATCCGTTATTTGCTGAGTTCGTAGCCGACAACGCCCCCGGCTACCGCACCGCCCACCGTCCCGAGCGTGCTGCCGTGCGTCAGTTTATTACCCGCGACGCCGCCGACGGCTGCACCACCCAGCGTGCATCCGCTCAGAAGCGCGAGCATCGCCGCGCCGGTTATGCAAGCCAACCTTAGTCGTCCTGATCGTTTCATGATGATGTCTCCCATCGGCTCGACCTAGCGCGTCGACGCTCGAGCGAGCCCCATGCAAGGTTGCAAAACGCATACAAGCGGCACGCAAGGTTCATGCCGGGCGGCAATCACGCAGCCCGATGGGCGACTTCGTTCAGGGCGGCGAAATCGAGAATCCGCACTTCCTTCCCGTGTACCTCAATGATTCCTTGCTTTTGAAAACGCGATAGTGTTCGGCTGACCGTTTCCAGCTTAAGGCCGAGGAAGCTGCCCGTTTCCTCGCGCGTCATCCGTAACACGAATGCGCTCGGCGAATAGGATCGAGCCTGCCAGCGGCTCGACAGATCGGGCAAAAATGCGGCGACGCGCTCGTCGGCCGTCATCGTGCCGAGCAGCATCATCGAGTTGCTCTCGCGTACGAGTTCCGCGCTGAGCATGCGAAACACATGGTGCTGGACGGCCTTGACCTCGCGCGTGAGCAATTCCAATAGATCGAACGGCATCACGCAGACGCTGCTGTCTTCGAGCGCGATCACGTCGCTTGCGTAGTGATCTTCCGCGATGCCGTCGACGCCGAGCGATTCCCCCGAAACGTAAAAGCCCGTCACCTGCTCGCGACCGTCGGCGAGTAGCGTCACTTTCTTGAACGAACCCGTGCGGACGGCATATAAATTAGTGAACACGTCGCCGAACCGGTACAGCGCTTCGCCCTTCTTCACATGGCGATAGCCCAGCACGAGGTCTTCCATTTGCTGCGAGCAGGCGAGCTCGTCTGGGTTCACGGCGCATACGGGGCGCAGCGCGCAACTCTTGCAGGAGGACGAAGTACCGCCCAAGGCCGAGCGAGGACGCACCTCGATGGACGCGATCGCCCCGGTTGCCGAGTTGGCTGCGTTGTGTTTGCTATCCCGGTCGCTAGTCCCGAACATTCCTATTCTCCTGTTGCATCGATCGACGTGGTTAGCTTCTTTTGTTGCGGCCACTTTGTCACGCATATGCGGCGCGGCCAACGGTCGCATAGCCCGGCGCCATGCGGGGCGGGACGTCAAAACGCATGATCCAAATCAAGTCGATATGCTTAACCCTCTGTTGTAATTACGCGGTTTTGGCGATCGGATCGGGGTCCTGACTTCTCGCCGCCGTATATCGTCGTGTCCCTCGGAGACGATCACGTGATGCTCAAAAGAAAAATCGCCGCTGTGGTATTGACCGCACTCATCGGCGTGACCGCTCGCGCGCAAGACGCGCAACCCGAGCGGGCGCCCGACACCATGCAAGCCCGCGTGCTGGCGTGCGCCGCCTGCCACGGTGCGCAAGGCCAAGGCACCGACAACGACTACTTTCCTCGCTTGGCGGGCAAGCCGGCCGGATACTTGTACAACCAGCTCGCCGCGTTCCGCGACGGCCGGCGTCAGTACCCGCCGATGAACTACCTGCTGGCCTACTTGCCCGACGCCTACCTGCATCGCATCGCCGAGTACTTCGCGGCGCAACGTCCGCCCTACCCGGCCGCCGTCACCGCGGCCGTATCGGCGCCGTTGCTGGCCCGCGGGGAACAACTCGTCAAATCGGGCGATCCGGGCAAGCGCATTCCAGCCTGCGCCGCTTGCCATGGCGCCGCGCTTACCGGCATGGAGCCGGCCGTTCCCGGGCTGCTTGGGTTGCACGCCGATTACATCAGCGCGCAACTGGGCGCTTGGCGCTACGGCACGCGCAAATCGTTAGCGCCCGATTGCATGCATGAAGTCGCTTCGCGTTTGACGAACGACGACATCACCGCCGTTGCCGCGTGGCTCGCGGCATCGCCGGGGGCCGCCAACGCCGCGTTCGCCCCGGCGGGAAGCTTGAAGATGCCGCTGCGTTGCGGCAGCGAACCGCAATGACGGAGTCTTTCGTGCCAGCCATTCATTCTCTTTCACGCACCCTCGCGCGCGTGGGCGCGGGCCTCGTCCTTGCCGCATCGAGCGCGCTCGCGCTCGCTCAAGGGCCCAGTTCGGACATCGTCAGGCAAGGCGAGTACCTCGCACGCGCCGGCGATTGCATCGCCTGTCATACGCAATCCACCGGCAAACTGTTCGCCGGCGGCCGGCCGATGCCGACGCCGTTCGGCACGCTGTATTCGCCGAACATCACGCCCGATAACGAGACGGGGATCGGCACATGGACGGCCGACGAGTTCTACCGGATGATGCATTCCGGCCGCTCGCGCGACGGCTCGCTGCTGTACCCCGCCATGCCCTACGGCGCATATACGAAGGTCACGCGCGCCGACTCCGACGCGATCTTCGCCTACCTGCGCTCCGTGCCGCCCGTGCATCAGCCGAACCGGCCGCACGAGCTGCGCTTCCCGTATAACAACCGCGAACTCCTGCTCGGCTGGCGCACGCTCTATTTCCGCGAAGGCGAGTATCAGGCCGACCCCATGCGCTCGGTCGAATGGAACCGCGGCGCCTATCTGGTTCAAGGACTCGGCCATTGCTCGATGTGCCACACGGCGATCAACGCGCTCGGCGGCAGTTCGGAGTCGAAGGCGTTCGAGGGCGGTTTGATCCCGATGCAAGACTGGTACGCGCCTTCGCTCACGTCGAACAAGGAGGCGGGCCTCGGCGATTGGAGCATTACCGATATCGCCGACCTACTGCAAAAAGGCACGTCCAAGCGGGGCGCCGTCTATGGACCGATGGCCGAGGTCGTCTACGACAGCTTGCAATATTTGTCCGATGACGACGTGAAGGCGATGGCGGTTTACCTGAAGTCGTTGCCGCAGCACGGCGGCGCCGACACGGCGAACGGCAAGAGCGCCGTCTCCGGCGAGGAGCGCAATCTGCTCGCGCAACTCGGCTCGAAGATTTACGACGCCCAATGCGCGAGTTGCCACGGTAAGCACGGCGAGGGCAAATTGCCCGACTTTCCGCCGCTCGCGAACAATCAGTCGATCCAAATGACCTCGGCCGTCAATCCGATCCGGATGGTGCTCAACGGCGGATACGCGCCGGGCACCGCGAAGAACCCCTCGCCCTACGGCATGCCGCCGTTCGCCCAGTCGCTCTCCGATGACGAAGTGGCGGCGGTGGTCACGTTCATCCGCACGGCCTGGGGCAATCACGGCACGCCCGTGACGGCGAAAGACGCGAACGCGCTGCGCTCGGCGCCGCTTTATTGAATCGAGGACGTTATGAATCCGAACAACGAGGCGCATGAAAGCGCCAACGATCCCGAGACCCAGCGGGTGGATGACATCGTGCGCTCGGGGCCGGCCGGGGCCATCGCCGTAGCCGGCATCGCGACGGCCATCGTCGTCGCGCTCTGGTTCGCGTTTTACTTCCTGGTCTTTTTGCCGCGCGGCGTCATTCACTGAGCGAGCGACATGTCGAACACTCCTTCTTCCAGCCACGCCGACAGCGCCGCGGTCGCGGCGCGCGTCGAGCGCAAATGGGCGGCGCTCGTCGTTGCCATCATCGTGTTGCTCGTTGCGATGGTCGTCTACACCGGACTGCACTGGGCGATGATGCCGCCCTCGCGCGTCGAGACGGTCGATCCGACGACGCTGCACGTATCGGGCGAATTCATCGAAAGCAATTTGGGCAGCGCCGTGGAGACCGACGGCTCCGTGACCGTGCGCATCGTCGCGCAGCAATACTCCTTCACGCCGCAATGCATCGTCGTGCCGGCGAATACGCCGATCACGTTTCGCGTGACGAGCGCCGACGTCGTGCACGGCTTTTTGATCGCCGATACGAATATCAATTCCATGGTCGAGCCCGGGTACGTCTCGACCTTCAAGACGAGTTTTGCGGCGAGCGGCGAACACCTGATGCCGTGCCACGAATACTGCGGCACGGGCCACGAAGGCATGTGGGCGCACGTCAAGGTGCTCGATCGCGCCGCATTCGATACGCTCGCGGCCAACGCGCGGAGGCTTAGCTGTGCTCAATAACAAACGACTCGTACTGGCCCATTTCTGGTTCGCGTTCGCCACGTTCGGCGTCGCACTGTTGCTGGGCGCCTGGCAAATGTACGTGCGCAGTCCCATGCATGCATGGCTGCAGCAGCCCGAACTCTATTACCGTTCGGTCACGGCGCACGGCTCGGTCATGGGCTATGTGTTCCCCACGCTGATCGCGATGGGCTTCGGCTACGCGATCAGCGAGATGTCGCTCGATCAGCCGCTCGTCGGCAAGCGCTGGGCGTGGCTCGGATGGTGGCTCGTCGCCGTGGGATCGGTCATGGCGGTGATTCCCGTCGCGCTCGGCCGCGCCTCGGTGCTCTATACGTTCTATCCGCCGATGGTCGGCCACGCGTTTTACTACATCGGAGTCGTGCTCGTCGTCGTGGGCTCGTGGATCTGGGTCGCGCTGATGTCGATCAATCTGCGTACCTGGAAACGGGCGAACCCCGGTAAGCCTGTGCCGCTCGCGATGTTCGCCAACGTGGCCGGGTCGTATCTTTGGGCTTGGACGGCCGTCGGCGCCGCGATCGAGATCCTCTTTCAGATCCTGCCGGTCGCGCTCGGACTCAAATCGACGATCGACTCCGGCCTCGCGCGCGTGTTCTTCTCGTGGACACTGCACGCCATCGTGTATTTCTGGCTGATGCCCGCGTACATCGCCTACTACACGCTCGTGCCGCGCGCCGTCGGCGGGCGCCTTTACAGCGATGCGATGGCGCGCATCTCGTTCATCATGTTCCTCGTGATCGCGATGCCGATCGGCATTCACCACTTGTTCGCGGATCCGCAAGTCGGTTCGGGCTTCAAGTTCCTGCAATCGGTATTTACGGCGCTCGTTTCGGTGCCGACGCTGTTGACCGTTTTCACGATCTGCGCGTCGGTCGAGATTGCGGGACGCTTGCGCGGCGGGCGCGGCCCGTTCGGTTGGCTGCGCGTGCTGCCCTGGCATGAGCCGATGATGCTGGCCGTTGCGTTCTCGTTCGTCATGCTCGGTTTCGGCGGCGCCGGCGGGCTCATCAATATGAGCTACCAGCTCGACTCGACGATCCACAATACGCAGTGGATCACAGGACACTTCCATCTGATCTTCGGCGGCGCCATCGTGATCATGTACTTCGCGATCGCCTATGAGTTGTGGCCGCAACTCACGGGCCGCGCACTCAAGAGCGTGAAGCTCATACGTTGGCAACTGTGGCTGTGGTTCATCGGCATGATCGTGACGACGTTCCCGTGGCATTACGCCGGGATTCTCGGCATGCCGCGACGGATGGCCTACTTCGACTACAGCAATCCGGCGATCGCGCCCGAGGCCATCACCGTCGATATGTCGCTCGTCGGCGCGCTGATTCTCGTCGTCTCCGGCATCTTGTTCTTCATCGTGCTCGCGCGCGGTCATCGCGGGCAACCGAGCGCACAGCCGAAATTCCAGTTCGCCACGGCCGTGCACCCGCCCGCGAAGCTGCCGGTCGCGCTCAACAGTTTCGGTCTGTGGGTCGCGCTGATGATCGCACTGACCGTGGTGAACTACGGCTACCCGATCGCGCAATTGATCGCGCTCAATCAAACGTCGGTGCCGGCGATCTACATGGGAGGCGCGCGATGAGCAACGAACGCCTATTCTCGCTGCGCAATCGCTGGTTTACCGTCAGCGTGGGCCTGACCGCCGGCGTGGCCATCGTGTCGATTCTGATCGGCTTCGTTTGGCTGCCTTCGGTCCAGACCGATTCGCAATTCGCGGGCATTTGGAACGCGATCTGCAGCGCCGCCGGCGTGCCGCAGCAGTGGTTTGTCTCGACGCCCGTCACGTCGCGCGTGAAAACGAGCGACGTGGTCGTCACGCCTTCGACGTTCGCGCACGGCGATCCGCTTTCGATCGGGCGCGGCGCCACGCTTGCGCTGCGCTGCTCGATGTGCCACGGCCCGCAGGGCATCAGCCAAGCGAATTCGCCGAATCTGGCCGGTCAGTACGAAACCGTGATCTACAAGCAGCTCAAGGATTTCCGCAGCGGCGCGCGGACGAACGCGGTGATGAGCCCGATGGTCGGGACGTTGTCCGAGCAAGACATGCGCGACCTCGCGGCGTACTACGCGAGCCTGCCCAAGCTCGTCGGCTATCACCCGGCGAGCCAGCCGGTGCCCCAGATCGTCGCCTCGGGCTCGCCGATGCGCAACATTGCACCGTGCGCGTCGTGCCACGGCGCGGCCGATCACAAGGCCGGCGCGCCTTGGCTCGAAGGCGAGCCGGTGGCCTATGTCCGAGCGCAGTTGCAAGGGTTCGCGACGGGCGATCGTCATAACGATATCGGCGAGCAGATGCGCAACGTGGCCAGGCAGATGACGCCGGCCGAGATCGACGCGGCCGCCCGTTATTATTCGAGCCAGCCCTAACGGCGAGCCCTGAGGGCGAGCCGTTAAATCATCGACGAAGCCTTGACCATCATGGCGAGCGCGATGACTGCGGCGAAGGCGGCGAAGCCGCGCTGGATGTGGCTGCCGCTCAAGCGCCGGGCGATGAGGCGCCCGCCGAGCATGCCCGCGACGGCGCCGCCCGTAAACGGCAGCGCCGCGGCCCACGCCATATGGCCGCTGACGCTCGAGGCCACGACGCCGGACATCGACACGAACGCGATCACGGCGAGCGAAGTTGCCACGATGCCCTCGATTGGAATGTCCGAGATACGGCGCAGCGCCGGGACGATGACGAATCCGCCGCCCACGCCGAGCAATCCCGACAGCAGTCCCGCGAGCGCGCCGGAAAGGGCGAGCGCGCGAGCGCAAGGCAGCGTCCACGCCAGCTTGCCGCGCACTTCGTCGAGGCGGCACGCGGCCTGCGCATTGCGCTCGGGGCCCCTCGCCCGTGCGCCGGCGCGCTGCTGCAAAAACATGCGAACCGCGACATAGAACAGCACGAGCGCGAATAGCAGCATGAGCGGCGCATTCGGCACCCGGCGCGCGAGCCATAGACCGAGCGGCGAGACGACGGCCCCGGCGCCGGCCATCAGTGTCGCGGCTTTGTAGCGCACGCGCCCTTCCCGTAACGCGAGCAACGCGCCGAGCGCCGCGGCGATGCCGACCGCGGCCAAGCCGATCGGCCCGGCCGTCGCGACATCGAGCTTGAGCCCGAACACGAGCAGCGGCACGGCGACGATGCCGCCGCCCGCGCCCGTCAGCGCGAGAATGACGCCAACGAGCGCGCCGAGCGACGCGCTGATGACAAAGGGTTCCGTCATAGCCGGGCCTGCACCGTCAAGCGCTCGTGTTGGTAAACCACTCGCGCGCCTTGAGCATGCCGTTCCAGTAGAACCACGGCAGCAGTTTCGCCTTGAGCAGCCAGCCGAACGTGCTGGGCCGCGTGGGGTCCAGCGGAAACGTCGGCAAGAGCTTGCCGCCGTAGCCGAATTCGGCGAGCACCACCTTGCCGCGTTCCACTGTCAGCGGACAGGCGCCATAGCCGTCGTAACGGCGCGGCATCGAGCGCCCCGCGCGCATCGCGAGCAAATTCTCGGCGACGACGACCGCTTGCTTGCGGGCGGCGGCGGCCGTTTTGGCGTTCGGCGCGGAGCAGACGTCGCCGAGCGCGAACACGTTCGCATAGCGCGGATGCTGCAATGTGGCATGATCGACTTCGCACCAGCCGGCCGCGTCGGCGAGCCGGCTGTCACGAATGAAATCGGGCGCAACTTGCGGCGGAACGACGTGAATCATCTCGAACGGTTTGGTCACGCGCGAGACGACGCCGTCGGCGTTCGTCACGTCGAAGTGCGCGACCTTACCCGGGCCGTCGACCGCGACGAGGTTCGAGCTGAAGGCGAGATTGGCGCTGTAGCGCGTCACGTATTTCATCAGCGCCGGCACGAAGGCGGCCACCCCGAACAAGACGGCGCCCGCCGTATTGAATTCCACGTTGATACGATCGAGCACGCCCGAGCGCCGCCAGTGATCGCATGCGAGGTACATCGCCTTTTGCGGGGCGCCCGCGCATTTGATCGGCATCGCCGGTTGCGTGAACAGTGCGGAGCCGCTCTGAATCGACCGTACCAGTTCCCACGTATAGGGCGCCAAGTCGTAACGATAGTTCGAGGTCACCCCATATTTGCCGAGCGCTTGCTCGAGGCCTTCGATGCGCTCCCAGGCGAGCCGCAGCCCGGGCGCGACGACGAGATCGCGATACGGCAACGTCTGCCCGTTATCGAGCCGCAAGCAATTGTCCTCGGGCTCGATGCGGGTCACGGTCGCACGGATCCACGTCACGCCTTCGGGGATGACCTCGCTCATCGGCCGGCGCGTGCGTCCGATATCGAACAGCCCGCCGCCGACGAGCGTCCATGCCGGTTGGTAATCGTGCGTGTCGCGCGGGTCGACGACGGCGATTTTCAGGCCGCTTTGACGACGCAGCAGGCTCGCCGTTACGGCGATGCCGGCCGAGCCGCCGCCGACCACGACGACGTCGAACGTGCTGTCCCAGGTGCAAGCGGGCGCGGATTGTATTGCCATCAGCGAGACCTCCCGATCAGGTGCGTGCGGCAAGGCGCCGCGTGAAAAGCGAATGAAGCGCCATGCCCGCGAGCATCGCGAGAAAGAAGAGCCAAGCCTTGGATTGGCCGCTCGAGGCCGCGACGAGCGCGGGACCGGGACAAAAGCCCGCGAGTCCCCAGCCGATGCCGAATATCGCGCTGCCGACCATGAGCGGGCGATCGAGCCGGGTGGCCGCGGGCCATGAGATCGGCGCGCCAAAGAGGGTCTTGCCGCGGCGGCGCGCAACCGCGAATGCCGCTGCGCCTACGGCGACCGCCCCACCCATCACGAGCGCGAGCGAAGGGTCCCAGCGGCCGGTTATATCGAGAAAGCCGAGCACCTTCGCAGGATCGGCCATGCGAGAGACGATGAGGCCGAGGCCGAAGAGCAAGCCGGCGGCAAACGCGGACACAGCAAGCATGTTAGAGGTGCCTCAGAACGAATACGGTTAGGAAGCCGAACGACATGAACGTCGCGGTGGCGGCGAACGAGCGCTTCGAGCCGCGCGAGATGCCGCACACGCCGTGACCGCTCGTGCAACCCGATCCATACCGCGTGCCGAAACCGACCAACAGCCCCGCCGCGATCAGCATGGGATTCGATGCCGCGACGACGATCTCGGGCATCGGCGCAAAAAGCCGCCATAGCCACGGTGCGGCGGCGAGCCCCGCCAGAAACATAAGCGGCGTGGCGCGATCGGCCGGGGTCGTATCGATCAAACGCCCAAGCATGCCGCTGATGCCCGCGATACGGCCGCCCAGCAACACAAAGAGCCCCGCGGCCGCGCCGATCATGAGCCCGCCCGCCAAAGCGGCGCCGGGCGTGAAGTGCAGCGTGTCGATGCTCATACGCTCCCGCCTTTGGCCTTGCCGCAAAACAATTCCGACAACGTCTGCATGATGCGCACGACTTCATGGCTCGCGAGGCTGTAGTAGATGTACTTGCCATCCCGCCGGGCGGCCACGAGCCCTTCTTCGCGCAACACGCCCAGATGCTGCGAAAGGCTCGGCTGGCGCAGCCCGACGCTCGCCTCGAGTTCGCCGACGTTGTGCTCGCCCGAGGTGAGTTGGCACAGCAGCAACAAGCGGTCCTCGTGCGCCATCGCTTTGAGCAGCGCGCAGCATTGCGCCGCCGATTCGCGCAATGCTTCCGAGAGAGGTGAACTAAGCTGGTCTTGCATGTGCGCCGCACCTTACCTAACAATATGTTGACCAACATTATATGAATGTATATATTGTTAGGCAACACCCAGTTTGACCCGAGGCATGACGATGCATCTGTGCGTAGAGCCGTTCTTCGATCCCGCGACATCCACTTTCACCTACGTCGTGCACGCGGGTGATGGAACGCAGGCGGCCATCATCGATTCGGTGTTGGATTACGACCCGAAGTCGGGCCGTACGTGCACGCAGTCGGCCGATCGCGTGATCGCATTCGTCAGCGAGCACGGCTTGCAGGTGCAATGGATCCTCGAAACGCACGCGCATGCCGACCATCTCTCGGCCGCGCAGTATTTGAAGGCTCGGCTAGGCGGCACGATCGGCATCGGCGAGCACATTCGCACCGTTCAGCATAAGTTCAAGAGCGTGTTCAACTTGGGGGCAGATCTTGCCGAAGACGGCGCGCAATTCGGCCATCTGTTCGCCGACGATGAACGGTTCTCGATCGGCGCATTGCAGGCGCGTGCCATCCACGTGCCCGGCCATACGCCGGCCGATATGGCATATCAGGTGGGCGATGCCGTGTTCGTCGGCGACACGCTGTTCATGCCCGATGTGGGTTCGGCGCGCTGCGATTTCCCGGGCGGCGATGCCCACCTTCTCTACCGCTCGGTGCAAAAACTGCTGTCGCTGCCCCCGAGCACGCGCTTGTTCATGTGCCACGACTATCCGCCCGCCACGCGCGAGCCGCGATGCGAAACCACCGTCGAGGAAGAGCGGCGCGCGAACGTCCATTTGCATGAGGGCATATCCGAACGCGAATTCGTCGATATGCGGACCGCGCGCGATCGCACGCTCTCGATGCCCGTGCTGATTCTGCCCGCCGTGCAGGTCAATATTCGCGCGGGCGATATGCCGCCGCCCGAATCGAACGGCGTGCGCTATCTGAAGATTCCTTTGAACGCGCTATGACGCGCCCTGCCCGTACGCGCTTCAGATAGAACCATTGCTGACATGCATCAAGTTCGCGGGGCTCGCGCGCTCGATAATGATCGAGAATCGGCGTGAGGCCGAGACCCGTTACGAGAAAGAACATGTCAGCTTATCCGCAGCCTCGCTGCGACGTGCCGGGCGGCGGCGAGCACACCGGCATGGCGTGCTTGACCGATATCGAATGGTCGGAGGCGTTGATTCGCCGCTTCGACACCGCGGGCCCGCGCTATACGTCCTATCCCACCGCCGATCGCTTCGCTCCCGAGTTCGACGAGGCGGCCTATCGCGGCCATCTGGCCGAACGGGCCCAGGCGAGCGCGAAGCCGCCGCTTTCGATTTACGTGCATTTACCGTTTTGCGAGTCGCTCTGCTACTTCTGCGCGTGCAACAAGATCATTACGCGCGATCACAGCCGTTCGGCTGAATACCTCGGCTATCTGCTGCGCGAGATCGCGATGGTCGCGCCCGAGATGGGCGGCGAACGGCACGTTTCGCAACTGCATCTCGGTGGCGGCACGCCGACCTTTTTCACGCTCGCCGAACTCGCGCGTCTGACCGATACGTTGCGTCGTCACCTCGATTTCGCCCCCAACGCCGAGCTGAGCGTCGAGATCGATCCGCGCACGGTCACGGCCGATACGCTTTCGGAATTGGGTGCGTTGGGCTTTAATCGGACGAGTTTTGGCGTGCAGGATTTCGATCCGGCCGTGCAGCAAGCCGTCAATCGGATTCAGCCGCTCGCCATGGTCGAACGCGCCCTCGGCGCGAGCCGCGATGCGGGGTTCGAGTCGATCAACGTCGACCTCATTTACGGTTTGCCGCGGCAAACGGTCGCAAGCTTCGACCGCACGCTCGACGAGGTCGTACGGCTCGCACCCGATCGCATCGCGCTGTACAACTACGCGCATCTGCCGAGCCGGTTCAAGGCGCAGCGGCTGATCGACGCGAGCGAGTTGCCGCGCGCCGAGGACCGCCTGCGCATCTTCATGCGCGCGACGCAGCGCTTGCTCGATGCGGGCTACGTCTATATCGGCCTCGATCATTTCGCGAAGCCCGATGACGAACTGAGCCGGGCGCTGCGCGCGGGCAGTCTGCACCGGAACTTCCAGGGATATACGACCAAGGCCGAATGCGATCTCGTGGGCTTCGGCGTATCGGCAATCGGCAAGATCGGGCGCAGCTATTGTCAATCGACGCGCTCGGTGAAGACTTATTACGAGCGTTTGGACGAGGGCAAACTGCCGGTCGAACGCGGGCTGACGTTGTCGGCCGACGACGTCCTTCGCCGCGAGATCGTGATGACGTTGATGTGCAGCATGCCGCTGCAATATCGTGCGATCGAGGCCCGGCACGATATCGAATTCGCGCGCTACTTCGAGGACGAGCTTCGCGCGCTGGCGCCGCTTGTCGAAGCCGAGCTAGTCGAAATGAACGAGGAAGGCATTCGCATCTTGCCGAAGGGACGCTTGTTCGTCCGTGCTTGTGCAATGATGTTCGATCAATACCTCGGACGACCGAGCGCGGCTTCGTATTCGAAATTGATCTAAAGCACCCTTCTTGACCCAGGTTAAGGTCCGCGCGCGCGGCTCGCTCCACACTGTCGCGTACTTCGATCGTGTTGAGGATGTCCTGTGTCAGTGCCGAAGGCTGGTTTCGAACCCCTGCATATCAAGGGCAAAACGCTGTTGCCCATCGTGCAGGGCGGAATGGGGGTGGGCGTGTCCGCGCATCGCTTAGCGGGTACCGTCGCCTCGCTCGGCGCGCTCGGCACGATATCGAGCGTCGATTTGCGGCGGCATCATCCCGATCTGATGGCGAAGACGGCGCGTTCGCGCGACCGGGCGCTCATCGACTCGATCAATCTCGAAGCGCTCCAACGCGAAGTGCAAGCCGCGCTCGAGCTTTCGAAGGGCAACGGCGCCG
Organism: Trinickia diaoshuihuensis; assembly: GCF_003390925.1. Taxonomy (GTDB): domain Bacteria; phylum Pseudomonadota; class Gammaproteobacteria; order Burkholderiales; family Burkholderiaceae; genus Trinickia; species Trinickia diaoshuihuensis. The sequence goes on from NZ_QUBS01000013.1 coordinate 15,401, forward strand.
TGGCCGTGAACGTGATGCGGGCCGTGTCCGCCTATGCCGACTATGTGCGCTGCGCATGCGAGAGCGGTGCCCATGCCGTCGTCGTCGGAGCCGGGTTGCCGCTCGATTTGCCCGAACTCACGAGCGACCATCCCAATGTCGCGTTGATTCCCATCTTGTCGGATGCGCGCGGCATCGGCCTCGTGCTCAAGAAGTGGATGCGCAAGCAACGGCTGCCCGATGCCGTCGTCATCGAAAACCCGCGCTATGCGGCGGGACATCTGGGCGCGCCGACGCTCGAGGGCGTCGTCAATCCGAATTTCGCATTCCCCGAAGTCATCCAGGGGACGCTGACGCTGTTCAGGGAACTCGGCCTCGAGCGCGAAAAGATTCCGCTTATCGCCGCGGGCGGCATCCATACGCATGAGCAAGTTCGAGAGCTCATCGCGCTGGGCGCGACCGCGGTTCAATTGGGCACGCCGTTCGCCGTGACCGAAGAGGGCGACGCGCATCCGAATTTCAAGAAGGTGCTCGTCGAAGCCGCACCAGACGATATCGTCACCTTCATGAGCGTGGCCGGGCTTCCGGCCCGCGCCGTACGCACGCCGTGGCTGGCCGACTACCTCGAGAAGGAAGCGAAGCTGCAGCGCGTGGCCAGGCCGCGCAAATGCACGGTCGGCTTCGATTGCCTGCAGCAATGCGGGCTGCGCGACGGCATCGCCAAGCAAGGTCAATTCTGTATCGACCAGCGGCTCGCCTATGCGCTGGAGGGCGACGTCAAACGGGGACTCTTCTTCCGTGGATCGGAGGCGCTGCCGTTCGGGAAGCGGATCCGTCCGGCGCGCGAATTGATCGAATACATGCTGACCGGAACGATGGTGGAGCACGAGAGTGCCCCGGCGGGTCCGTCCGGCGATGAATCGCCTTGCTCGCACTCGATAGGCGCGCGCTTTCATGAGGCGGCATAAGCCGGCCGATGACATTTCAACGATGAACGATCGCTCCGCAACGATGGAACTGGTGTGCCCGGCGGGGAGCTTGCCCGCCTTGAAAAGCGCGGTCGACAACGGCGCCGATTGCGTCTACCTCGGGTTTCGCGACGCGACCAACGCGCGCAACTTCGCGGGCTTGAACTTCGACGCGGCGTCGATCGCGAGCGGCATCGATTATGCGCACGCACGCGGCAGCAAGGTATTTCTCGCGCTCAATACCTACCCCCAGCCGGCGGCTTGGCCCGTGTGGCGAGCCGCCGTCGATCGCGCGGCGGCGGCCGGAATCGATGCGGTGATCATGGCCGACCCGGGTCTGATGCGCTATGCGCGCGAACGCCACCCCGATTTGCGCCTGCATTTATCGGTGCAAGGCTCGGCGACGAACTACGAAGCCATCAACTTTTATCAAACGCGCTTCGGCATCGCACGCGCGGTGTTGCCTCGGGTGCTTTCGCTGACGCAGGTCGAGCACGTGACTGTAAACACGACGGTCGAACTCGAAGTGTTCGGTTTCGGCAGTCTGTGCGTGATGGTCGAGGGCCGTTGCGCCTTGTCGTCGTACGTCACCGGCGAATCGCCGAATACCCATGGCGTTTGCTCGCCGGCCAAGCACGTGCGGTGGCAAAAAACGCCGCAAGGCTTGGAGTCGCGCCTGAACGGCGTGCTGATCGACCGCTACGCCGACGACGAAAACGCGGGATATCCGACTTTGTGCAAGGGCCGTTTCGACGTGAGCGACGAAAGCTATTACGCGATCGAGGAGCCCACGAGCCTGAATACGCTCGAATTGCTGCCGCGTTTGATGGCGATGGGCGTGCGCGCGGTCAAGATCGAAGGGCGCCAGCGCAGCCCCGCTTACGTGGCGCAAGTGACGCGCGTCTGGCGCGAGGCCATCGACCAGTGCCTAGCCAACGCGCAGCGCTATAGCGTCAAGCCCGCGTGGATGAGCGCCCTCGATCAGGTAGCGGAGGGGCAACAGCACACGCTCGGTGCTTACCACCGTCCATGGAAATGACGCGGCGCGGCCGTGCGGGCCGCGCGCCGGAGTGCATTCAGTGAAGATAGCGATAGGTCCGATCCATTACTACTGGTCGCGCGTTGCGGCGCTGCGGTTTTACGAGGCGATGAGTCGCACGAGCGCCGACATCGTTTATCTGGGAGAGACCGTTTGCGCGCGCCGTCACGAGCTGCGGCCGGCCGATTGGATGGATATCGCCGAGATGCTGACCGACGCCGGCAAGCAAGTCGTGCTTTCGACGCAGATTTTGCTCGAATCGGGCAAGGATGTCGCGACGATGAAAGCGGTGGCGGGCAACGGTCATTATTGGGTCGAGGCGAACGACATGGGCGCCGCGCACTGCACGAACGGCGGGGCATTCGTGGCGGGTCCCTGGCTGAACGTCTACAACGAACCCACGCTGCAAGTGCTGGCGGACGCGGGCGCCAAGCGCTGGGTGGCGCCGCTCGAAATGAGCGCCGATGCGCTGGCGCGCATGCAGGCCGAGCGTCCGGCGGGCCTGGAGACCGAGGTGTTCGCCTATGGGCGCATGCCGCTCGCGTTTTCGGCGCGATGCTTTACCGCGCGCAATCGAAACTTGCCGCGCGAGAATTGCCAGTACGTCTGCCTCGAACATCCCGACGGACTCACGCTGCGCACGCGCGAGGGCGAGCCGTTTCTCGTGCTCAACGGTGTGTCGATCCAATCGGCGCGCGTCTATAACGTCATCGATTCGGTCGATACGTTCAAGCGCCTCGGCGTCGATGTGCTGCGCCTGAGCCCGCAATCGACAGCGATGAGCGAGATCGTAGAGATCTTCCGGGATGCCGTCGACGAGCGCACGACCGGAACCGAAGCGCTCGAGCGCATGGAGCGCCTCATGCCCGAGTCGCGCTGCGACGGCTACTGGTACGGCATGCCGGGGCTCGCCCAGCATGAGCAGACATGGGTGGAGCGATGAGGGAGCGTGCATGAGCCGGGTTGCCTTTGAAGTGCCTGCATTGATTCGGGGGGTGTTGTCGAAACTGCCCGCCTATCCGGGGTCGTTCTTGTTTACGAGCGGTTTGAACTTCGTATTGAAGCCGTATTGGGCCGGCGATACGTTGCGGCATCTCGAAGGGCGCACGCTGCGTATAGAGGTACGCGATGCCGGCGTATCCTTTGATTTCGCTTGCAAGGACGGGATTTTTCATGCCGCCAAGCATGAAGGCGAGGTGGCGCTCACGATCAGTGCGAGCGCCTATGACTTCGTCCAATTGGCACGCCGAACGCAAGACCCGGACACGCTTTTCTTCAGCCGCCGCTTGACGATGGAAGGCGATACCGAACTTGGCTTGCTCGTGAAGAATTCGCTCGATGCGATTGATTTGTCGACGCTGCTTAGTGATCGTCTCGCGCCGCTCGCGCTGGCCGGGTGGATGCGCGCCGGTGGGCCAGCCAAAACGACTAAATAGGTTTTTGTCCAAAAATTGATCGTCATACCTGACGTATCTGAAGGTACTTAGGAGCATTCCGAAAGAAACGTTTTCGCGTGTTCCCGTTGTTTGACGCACTGTTTCGAGACGGTTAGTTTCCGCTTATTCATTCAGCGATCGATTACGAATCGAATGTAATCGGCCGGCGGTTACTGCGCGTAACGACGCGCCTCCTGCGAGAGAACGAGTCTTGAACTATCCGAACTTGCCGCGCGCGTCGATGGGACCGTTGCCTTCGCAAAGGCACCGCTCCATCCGCCTCAAGTGGAGCGAACAACAAGAACAATTCGAGCAGGTGCTGTTTCCACAACGGGTCGACATACGTGAGACGTTGTGCGGTGGAGTGCAAGGCAGCATTGCCTGCGTTTCGACGAGCGCCGGCATGCCCCTCGATACTTTTATCGGTTTGCCGGTGCAGGTGCAACTCGTGACGGACCGAGGCGGCTTGCACCCGATCTGCGGCATCGTCGTCGATGCGCTTGAAGGTGAGTCGGATGGCTCGCTGGCCACTTATCAGTTGTTTATCCGTGACGCGCTATCCATATTGGAACGGCGCTTCAATACGCGCATCTTTCGGCAAAAGAGTGTGCTCGACGTCGTCCAAACGCTCGTCTGGGAATGGCGAAGTAATAGCTCGGTACTCGGCGGCGCCTTCCACTTGGATATATCGAATGTCGATGCGGCAAGGTTTCCCGGTCGAGAACAGACCGTGCAATTCGACGAATCGGATGCCGCGTTCATTCGTCGTTTATGCCGGCGCGAAGGGATCGGGTGGTTCGTGCGGGCGGGTAAGCCCGGGCAAGCCGACGCCGGCAAGACCGGCGATACGGCTCACACGCTCGTGCTGTACGACAACGCCGTCAAACTGAGGCAGTCGGCGATTGCCTCCATTGCCTACCGGCCCGATGCAACCATTGGAGAACGCGATGCCGTGACGCTGTTGTGCGCGGCGCGGCAGTTGGTACCGGGTTCGATACGGCGTTTCAGTTGGGACCATAAGCCGGCGCGCATGGATCGTATCCAAGGGCGCACGCGCGTCGACCAAGGCAGCGCCGGTAACGATCTCGCGCAGTTGCTGATGGATTCGCGCCTTGATGCGCCGCATATCGCCGATTCATGGGCCGACTATGACCGGATGGGATTGGCGCGTGTGATGTCGCATGGAGCGCGGGCCGCACGCGTGGATGGCGCGAGCGGCGTGCGCGATCTCGCCATCGGCGAATGGGTGGAAATCTCGGGCCATGCGGGCTTGAATCGGCTCACGAATAACGATCGGCGCATTACGATTATCGCCCTGCATCATCGCGCGGAAAACAACCTCCCCAAAGATTTGCACGAACGGGCGCAGTTGCTGTTCGCGGCGAGCCGGTGGGCATTCGACGCGCCTCCCGTCTCGACCGATACGCCCGCAAGGCCGAGCGTCTTCGGGGATTCGGCGCAAAGCCGATACGAGAACACGTTCAGCGGCGTGCCACGCGCGCTGCCGTTGACGCCTACTTACGATCCTCACGTCGATCTTCCGCGAGTCCATCCGATCGTCGGCGTCGTGGTCACGCCCGAGGCGGAGGAAGTGCACTGCGACGAGTACGGACGAATCAATGTCCAATTGCAGGGACTCGACGCCGCGGATCACGAACACGCGGGCGGGATGGGCACGAGCGGCAAGCATGGCGATAGCGCGTGGGTACGGGTGATGACGGGGCTTGCCGGCGACAGCTTCGGTGAAAACTGGTTACCGCGCAAAGGGATGGAGGTACTGCTCGATTTTCTGTCGGGCGATCCGGACAAGATGTATGTGGCCGGGGTATTCCATAACGGGCCGAATAGACCCGCGGCGTTCAGCAATACCGGGTCACTGCCGGGCAATCGCTATGTGTCGGGCAACAAGACCCGCGAAGTGAAGGGCGAACGGTATAACCAACTGCGGTTCGACGACACGCCCTCGCAAATCAGCGTGCAACTCGCGAGTCAGCACGCAACCAGTGAGCTGAATCTCGGCTATCTGACCCATCCGCGCAATAACGGTCATGGGCAGCTTCGGGGGGAGGGCGCGGAGCTTCGTACGGATGCGGCCGCGGCGTTGCGCGCGGCGCAAGGGATCTTGCTGACGACGTATGCGCGCGCGCAGGCGAGCGGTAATCACCTCGATCGAGAGGAACTTATCCAGTTGCTCGGCGAGTGTACGGACCTCTGCGGGTCGCTCGGAAACTACGCGGGACAGCATGGCGGGCAGCCGATGGATACCGCGGGGCAGCGCGCCGCGGCCAGTGCGCTTAAAGCGTGGCAAGCCCCGGGCGGCGAGCCGCTGATGGCGTTCGGCGCACAGGCCGGAGCAGTCAATGTCACGCCTAAAACGCATGTTACGTATGCCGGCGAGAACATCGATCAGGTGGCGCAAAAGCATGTGCAGGTAACGAGCGGGCAGCGGATCAACTTGCAAGCCGGCCATGGCGTGGCGATGTTCGCGCACGCGCGGGACGTTACCGCGGTTGCTAACCAAGGCAACGTGAAATTGCAAAGCCAAGCCGGCGACACGCAGGTCGATTCGGCGAAGAACCTTCAAATGACGGCGGCGGGCGGCAAGCTCTCGGGGATGGCAAGCGATCAGGTGGTGTTCGTGACGTCGGGCGGGGCCTATCTGAAGCTACAGGGCGGCGATATCGAGTTGGGATGTCCGGGGGCTTTCACAGTGAAAGCGGCGACGCATACCTGGACGGGGCCCGCCAGTATGAGTATCGACATGCCGAGGTTCGATCATGCGCCCCTGGGGCGGGTACCCAAACTTGTACGGGCAACGGATGGACAGCCTGCCTCGGGATTCGATGCCGTGGTGGGAAAGGTCTCCGGCGAACTGCCGAGCCAAAAAACCGACGACGCGGGCAAGCTTACTCCGATCAAGAGCGATCAATTCGAATCGGTGGCCGTGCAGTTCGTCAAGAAAAACGTCTGAGCGTCACGTGAGAACTTATTCCGATATGAGCGACCCATCTCCGGACCCATCTATGACGGACGCCGATTCAGCACGTATATCGAACGCGACAGCACAAGCAGAGCCTCCACGCATTGTTATCGGCGAGGGTCGAGGGCCGACGCTCTTCGACTCGACCAGCGAATTGATTTGCGTGAAGCAGCAGCCGTTGCCCGGCATCGTGATCTTCGTGCACGGCGTGAATTCGGAAGGCGAATGGTTCGAGGCGGCGGAGGAGGGCTTGTGCAAGGGGCTGAACCGGCGGCTCGCGCGGCTCGACGACCAGATGGCGTATCGGGGTGTGGCCGGTGGGCAACTCACGCCTGCGCAGTACACCGAGGGCCTAACGCCGGATGGGTTTTTGAATCCGAAACTGTGGGCTGGAACTTATATCAAACCCTCCCCGTCGTTCTCTCCTGTCATCCACTTTCGTTGGGGTTACAAAGCCAACAAGGAGGAGTTGAAGGAGTACGGCGACAAGATCTTCTTGAACGAGCAGGACTATTGGGGCGGCGGGCCCTTCGCGAACGGCACCTCTAGCTTGCCCGATCTCTGGCATGAAGGCTTGGATGACCGCATTTTCGGTTTCATTTCCGTGCAGGCGGTTAATCCGACCCAGCGCCCACTATTCCGGACACCGCCGCGCGGCTATTGCGTATTGGCGGCGTTGCGCCTCGCTAAGCTGGTAGAGTCGATTCGGCGCAAACAGGCGAGGGCGTTGCGCCTCGCTAAGCTGGTAGAGTCGATTCGGCGCAAACAGGCGAGTGTGCCGATCACGATCGTCTGCCATAGCCAGGGCAACATGGTTGGCCTCGCGGCGGCGTTCTTCGGCGATGCGTTGCCGCCGGTCACGGATCCCTGGAATAACACGGGACGTTGCGTCGCCGATGCGTATGTCTTGGCCAATCCACCCTACAGCCTCGCAAACGCGGGGGCCGGTATGGAGAATTGGTCGCAGCGCAAGGCACGTGACGTCAACAACCGTGGCGGTCGAGAAACGTATACAGCGCGCACAAAGACGTTCGGTGCGTTTCTCGAGATCATTCGCGATCGTGCCGCGTTGGAAGTGCCCGCCGATCAAATCGATCGCGAGATGGGCAATACGCGCACTTCCGAGAGCGGCGGCAAGCCGTACGCAGCAGGCGACGATAGAACCGCACATGGCTTGAACGGCAACACGTACGGACGCGTGACGCTCTATTGCTGCCCGCACGATCAGGTGATTTCCGCGGTGACGGTCCAAGGGATCGGATGGCGGGGGCTGGGCTATGCCGGCGATCAGCCATCGCAGGAGTTGCTCGACGTAGGCGCACAGGGCGTGCTGACTCAGCGCGTATTCGCTAGCGGCATCAAAGTGGGTGAGTGTCGCGAATACCGGTTTTGGGAGGACGACTGGCGCTACGAGAAGGGCAGTACCCCCGGCTTTTGGTATCCCCCTTCGCCACCGGCGAAATATGGGTTGACCCGTGCATGGAGCGCGAATGAAGACGCTTTGGCGCGGGTGTTGACCACGGCGGCCGCGCCGGTGCTCTATGTCGTGACGCTAGCGACATCCGCATTCAAGCTGTTTCGCGTCAATGCCGATCCGCCGAAGGGTTGGACGGTCAGAGTGGATGCACCGCCGCTCGACGAGCCGTTCGAACCTGAGGCATTGCGCTATGGGTATCGCACGAAGGTCAGCGATGGTCCGCATGCAACGAGCGCTTTCAACGAAGGCAACGATCCACCTGCCGCTGCCCGAGATGCGGAAAAGCAGGAGAAGAAAGCCGATGACCCGTACGACAACTACGCGGCTGAGGAAGAGGCGCAGCGGGCGATTGGGAACGTGGAGAGCGAGGCGTCGCAGCGATACGAGGACCATGCCATCTTGCGCATGCGTGCGCGCAGGGTCGGCAATTCGTCGTGGGTGGACAGCAATGGCAATGTGATCGGCGAGGATGGGAAGAGCGCTGCGCCGCAGGGCTATGAGCAGTGGCGCAACAAGCAGGTCACGCAGATTCTGGACGCTGGTCGGACGAACAACCCGACCAATCACTCGACGATCTTGACGAACCCGATGCATGCCGAGAAGGCGCTTGCGTATGACGTGGCGATCGGGTTGTGCTACTTGACGCCCGAGCAGCTTTCCGAATTGCGGATAGAGGCGGATTGGCGAATGTGGAAGGGGATCGACAAAAGCAGTCCTAACGCGAAGTACGGAAGATATTTCGAATTCGGGAAAATGAACGGGAAATTCCTGACCGAGTGGATGACCGAAAAAGACAGCGAAGGGAGACGACCCGAGAAGATCTCCGACGAACGTGAAGGCGAGTTTTTTCTGAAGGTCGGGGGCATCGTATGAGCCGTATGGTTTCAACTTGGCGTCGAAGAATGGCCTTCGCTCTAGTAGCAATGGCGCTAGCTGCGGTCATCGTATGGCTTTGGAGCGTGAAGGTCGTCCCCACGCCAGCGGATGAGCTAGATTTAGGAGATTGGATGAAGCGACTGACCATAGTACCGGGGCTGTTCGCCCTGGTGACATTTTTTGTCACGACGATGGCGACGTACGCGTCAGCAGAAGCGTCAACGCCCCAGGCCACGACGCGGCCATCCTCGGCAGGCCAGGAATCGGCGAAGCCGTTCATAGCGCAAGTGGTAGGGCTTGAATGGCTAAATCCGCTTCAACGCCGAGACTACCCTACAGAGTGGCAAGCATTATGGACGATGGGCTTAGTACAACCGAATCGGGACGACGATATGGTCAGGACCGATCCAGAGTCATTCACCACGTTGCAGTCGGTTGCCGGTGTCGCGTACGGCAATCACGGCAAGGAAACGTTTAGGGGTTACTACGAGAAATACATAGATGGCCTGCTTCCGCGTTTCGGCAACCGCTACGTAATGAACTCAAAGTATTTCTACACGGTGAAGTCCGATAACAGAAACGACTGGCGAGAACTAGCGGGAATCCATGTCGAATTTGCGATTCCTCCACGGCTTGATCCAATCGAAGCTCGCGCGTACTTGCGGGACGAAATCATCAACAACTACGAGATCGGCAACCGATCCGCTCGTGACCTTTGGAGTCACGACACCCCGCCTGACGTCCGCATCACCCAGGGCGGCGCCAACGCCGGCTTCACCTCATTGAACGCGGCACTCGACTACCTGCAGGCGAACCCCGACAAAAGCGTCTGGGTAATGAATTGGGACGCGCCGAGCTTTCCGCCGAAGGACGGGCAAATCAACGAAAACATGGTGCTGTTGTTCCTCGTGGGCCCGGACTTCAACACCGAGCGCGCGCCGCTTGCGTGGATCGGCCGTGCCGCGACGAGCAACGTACAGGACTTCGAGAGAAAAGCAGGTACGACACGCGCGGTCGAAGCATGGAAAGCGGCGATCGCGACAGCCGCTAGCAACGCTAACATCCCGGCGACAAGCATCGACTACGTCATTCACGACGCGGGCCAAGGCAACGACGAAGCGTCGTCGCGAATCGGCACGCTTGGTCAAACCTTGACTGAAACACTCCCGGAGTTCGATTTCCGAAAACACACGTTCAATACGCCAAGTCTGCTCGGAGAAATGGGCACAGGCACGGCGCTAACGGACGTCGTACTCGCCATCGGGAGAGCAAATCATCTCGGCGAAAGAGTCCTGGTGGCGGGAACGAGCGATCGGGACCATCCAGTCGCTGTCGTGATCGCCCCACCGGCCCAGCCGGTGCCGATCGACCCGAACGCCGATTGGTTCCGCGCCCGCGGCGAGGACAACGCGTACTTGCCTTGGTGGGGGCGGCGCCACGACACCCAATATGGCCGGCAGGGCTGGTCATGGTGATGGGGGGCTAGCTCGATGAAAGGCATCATCCGCGTCGGCGATGCAACGAGTCACGGCGGGCAGGTGATTGCGGGCAGCGCCGCGAGTAGAGTGATGGGTCGTCCGGTGGCGCGGCAGGGCGATCGATGCCAATGCCCGATGCAAGGACACCAAAACTGCGTCATTGCCGAAGGCGATCCCGCGTTCATCGTCGAGGGCAAACCCGCGGCCTTCGACGGCCACAAAACCTCTTGCGGCGCGACGCTGATATCGAGCGTATCGACGTCGGGTCGCGCCTGACGCGGCACGCTCAACCGCGTCTTTGCCGCCCACGCCAAGCCCCTAGATGGACGACCTCCTTCCCGAGTACGAGCGCGAGCTGGCCGTGCTACGCCAGTCGCTCGGCGAATTCGCCGAGCGCTACCCGAAAGCCGCTGCGCGCCTAGCCATCTCGGGCCAATCCTCGCAGGATCCCCATGTCGAGCGGCTCATACAATCGGCTGCATTGCTCAACGCAAGAGCCGCCGCGCGTCTTGACGATGCATGCCCGGAATTGCCCGCGGCCATGCTCGAGATCCTCTATCCGGAGTATCTACGGCCGTTTCCATCGTGTTCGATCGCGCGTTTCGAGGGCACTGCGGCGATCGCCAAACTTACCCAACCACTCACCATCAAACGCGGTACCCAACTCAAGACACGCGCGAGCGAATACTTATTCCGCACGGTCTACGATGTGGTGTTAGCACCGCTTCGAATCGCGCGGGCGCGCTACGCGCCGGCCACGGCCGCACCGGGGAATGTGCGGCTATGCGAAGACTCCACGGCCATCGTTTCGATCACATTCGCCGCGCTTGCGGGCGGTACCGCACTCGACAGTAAGACCCCCAAACGCGCTCGCGTTTTCGTGGACGGCACGCGCCGCATGGTTGCCGCAACGATCGATACGCTCTTGCTGCGTGCACCGAACGCCTTCGTCGAAGCCGACGAGAGCGGAACATGGATTGCACTGGACGCCGTCCCTCTATCCGGATGCGGCTACTCCTACGGTGAATCGCTGATCGAGCGCCGCGACGCGAGCCAGTCGCAGTTTCGCGTGCTGCTCGAATATTTTGCCTTTCCGGAGAAATTCGATTTCCTCGACTTCGACCTAGCAGCGCTCATGCGTGCGGCGGGCCGTTGCAACAGCGTCACGCTCCATCTTCCCATCAAAGATCTGTCGACTGACAGCGCGACCGCTCAATGTCTGCGGCACTTGGATGCGACGAACTTTAAATTGTCCTGCACGCCGGTCATCAACTTATTCGACTGTGCTTCGGAGCCGGTTCCAGTCGAGAAGATGGACTTTCCGATCTTCCCTGTCGTGCCCGGCACATTGAACGCCGCGAGCGCGCATGTATATGGCATCGAGGCAGTCCGGCTTCTGGAAGCCAGGCCGGAGGGCGCGATTGCAAGAAACGTCGAACCGTACCATTCGTTGTTCCACCATACTGCCCAGGGCGGGCCCATCGCCTTTTGGGAGGCGCAGCGCGATGGCCGCCTCGCGGAGCTGCTGCCCGGCCATGACATGGTCCTTTCGCTCGTCGATTCGAGCGGTCAATTGACGAAGGCAACCGGCAAGCAGATCGAGATCGATCTAACCTGTACGAACGGCAATCTGCCTTCAAGGATGCGAATCGGCAATCGGAACGGGGACCTTCTTCATACGAACGAATCGATGGCCGGGCGCGTATCGATGTTGCGCGCGCCGACGCAAAGCGCCATGCGGCCGAATGCATTGCGTCACCTGTGGGACATCGTCGGAATGATGTCCGCGCACGCGTTAAGTTTGAGTCCGGCCGGATTGCCGGCCTTTAAGAAGCTCATGGCGGCGCACGTCTGTACGCATTCGTCCATTGCCATGCGGCACATCGATAGCATGATGCACCTCGCGCGCGAGTCGGCGCTCGAATGGATGCCCATGGAGCCGCAGCCGATGCTGATGCGCGGCGTGCGCGTTCGCTTGGCAGTCGACGACAACCAACTCGGCGACTGTGCAATCGCTTCGTTCGCTCGCGTATTCGAGACCATTCTTCGGCATTTCGTGCCCGCGAACGGTTTCGTGCAACTGATGGTGATATCGGGGCAAAGCGGTGCGCAGCTCGTCGAGGGGCGCCCTTTGCCCGGCGCGCTAGGAGTTGTTTGATCCCGAGGCCGCAACCGTCACGAGGCCGACCATCAATGCTGCTGCTCCGCACACGCGGGATTGAAGACGCGCTGAGTCGACGCGGGATTGTTCGCCAACTTACCGGCCGGACGCCTTGGCCGGCTGACGAGTTCGCCGCCGCAATTCGGGCACTTACCCTTTAGCACGTCCTTCGCGCATTCAACGCAGAATGTACATTCGAAGGAGCAAATGAGTGCGTCGGCCGTCTCGGGCGGCAAATCTTTGTCGCAGCATTCACATCCGGGTCTGAGTTCGAGCATCGGGTTCTCCGTCGAGCATGGGCGAGCAAGTGACAAGACGCATGCTTGCGTTGGCCGCCATAGCATGCGCCTCGGTCAGGCATTCTACTTATCCATTGCATTTTGCAGGCGCAGTTCGCGCCGTCAAAAACCGACAAACAGCAGCCTCGGAACGTATTCCATCCTTCACCATGGTCTGCCCCGTGTGTCGCCGCGACAGCGAGAGATCTAGCCTCGGCCGCCGGCCGAACCATCCAGCCGGAACAGCGAAACCGCCTCGTTCAACCGCCGCCCTTGGTCCTCGAGGGATTTCGACGCGGCCGCCGCCTCCTCGACCAGCGCGGCGTTTTGCTGGGTCACTTCGTCCATCTGTGTGATGGCCTGGTTGACCTGTTCGATACCGCGGCTCTGTTCCGTCGATGCCGCTGCGATTTCGCCCATGATGTCGGTCACGCGGCCGATCGCGTGAGTCACTTCCGACATCGTTTTGCCCGCATCATCGACGAGCGCCGAACCATCGCGGATTTTTTGCACGGACGCATTGATCAGATCTTTGATCTCTTTAGCCGCACTGGATGAACGCTGAGCGAGGCTGCGCACTTCGCTGGCGACCACCGCGAAGCCACGCCCTTGCTCGCCGGCACGGGCCGCTTCGACCGCCGCGTTGAGCGCGAGAATATTGGTTTGGAATGCGATCCCTTCGATGATGCCGGTAATGTCTGCGATCTTGGTGGAACTGGCGCTGATTTCGCCCATGGTCTCGACGACCTGGCCGACCACTTGATTACCTCTCCCCGCGATATCCGAGGCGTTAGCCGATAGCGAACTCGCTTGGTGCGCGTTCTCTGCGTTCTGCTTCACGGTCGAGGTCAGTTCCTCCATGCTCGCGGCGGTTTCCTGCAATGAAGAAGCTTGCTGTTCGGTGCGCGAGGAAAGGTCGACATTGCCCGAGGCGATTTCGCTGGAGCCCGTGGCGATCCCGTCGGCAGCGGTGCGAACTTGACTAATGAGACAGACGAGGCTGGCTTGCATCTCGCCCATCGAGGCAAGCACGCTTCCTGACGGGGCATCTTGCGCTCCCGGCACAGGGCTCAAATCTCCGCCCGCGACTCGCCGCGTCACTTCGCCGAGCGTTGCCGGCTCGGCCCCGAGCGCGCGCAATATGCCCCGAGTGATGATCGTCCCCGCGACGGCGGCGACGATGACGGCGAGCAGGCTGATCGTGATCAGCATATTGCGTTGGCTCGCAAATTCATCCGCCGACTGTTGGACCAATTGCACCGCGTGCTCGCGTGTGAAGTCGACGTAGTCGTTGGATGCCTTCACGAGCGCCGACAGGAGCGGTCTGCACTTGGTGCCGATTTCGGCAATGGCGGCATCGCGCTGATTGTCCAATGCGAGGCGATTGATATCCAACGCGACGGGGCGGTAGAGTGCCTCGATCCGGGGCAGTTCGGCGGCCAAGCTTTTGCCTTTCTCGCTCATATCGGAAGCATTGGCGACCAACGCATTGAACTTTTCCAAGTTGATTTCGACTCGGTGTTCGGCATCGGTTACCGCGGCCTTTTCTATCTCGACGTCTGCGGGCGTCGTAACCAGAACGAGATTTCGTACCGCCATCGCGCGATCGTCCACCGCGGTACGTACGGCTTGCGCCGCCTCGGCGCGTGCGTTGATGCCGCTGATGTAGCCCGAGAAGCGGTCGTGCGCGTCGTTCAGCGCTTTCAACGACAGCGCCGAGACGATCAATACGATAAGGGCCAAGATGGCGAATGCTCCGGTGAGCTTCGTTCTTACGGGTACGTGATTCCAATTCATGTTTCTCGATTCCAGTGAGCTAAAGGCAATAAACCCAGGCACGGACGATTCCATTGGCGATGTCCGCGTCGCAGAGGTATGCGTCCAAGCAATTCGAGAAATCGCATGCTCGCGCACCGTCCTTCCGGTTCTACGGCGGTGATTCGGTGTGCTGAAGTGGGTCTAGACCTGAGCGTTAGGACGCAAACGTTGGCGCGGCATTGTATTTTTCTATCGAATGAAGTGATCCGGTTGGCCACAACGTTCGCCCGTAAGGGCCGCCCGGGGAAACCCGATAGCCTTTCGACAGGGATGGAATAAAGTGACCGGTGTACCGTTTATTTCATATCCCTCGACCGTCAGGAGGCGGACATGAAATCGATACGGATGCTGTCAGTCGTGCTCGCGGTGCTCTCGCTCGCGCTATCCATGGGCTGTATGTCCTCGGGCGCGCCCGATTCGTCTTGGCATTCGTCGAGCGGCGCCAGCGATGGCTCAGGCGGCAGTGGCGGTGGGAGCGGCGGTTATTGAGCTCTGCGCCATCCGCGGCTTATGAGCTTCGAGGCAGAGGTGGTCGGGTGGCTACCGCAGTTGCGGCGGTATGCGCGCGCGCTGACGGGCGACCCCGCGTGGGCGGACGATTTGGTTCAAGACACGGCGGAGCGTGCGCTCACTCGCATGCGCGCTTTTCGTACCGGTACCAATCTGCGTGCGTGGCTGCTCACGATATTGCGCCATTTGTATATCGACCAACTGCGCGCCCGCCGCGAATTCGCCGTCGATGACGAAGATGCGCCGTGGCACGCGCTCGAAGCCCCTTCCGGCCAAGTCGATTCGCTCGTGCTGCGCGACGTGCAACGGATGCTGTACCGGCTACCCTTCGAGCAACGGGAAGCTCTCTTGCTCGTCTGCGTCGAGGAGTTGAGCTACCAAGAGGTGTCGGCCGTGCTCGATGTGCCGGTCGGCACGGTGATGTCCCGGCTTTCGCGCGCGAGAGAGCACATGCGGTCGCTGCTGGCGGACGGCTCGCATAGACACCCTGCCGCGCTAAAGGCTGTGAGGAATACGTCATGACCGGCGAAACGAACGTCACGCCCACCGACGGCCTCAGCCAATCCGAACTGGACGCCCTATCGGCGTTCGTGGACGGCGAGTTGCCCGAAGGCGAGCGCCGGGTTGTCGCCGAGCGCCTCGGTGCCGATCCACGCGCGGCCGCTTACGTCACGCACTTGCGCGCTCAGCGAGCGGCGTTGCGTGCGTTGTTTGCCGATCCGGCGGCGCAAACGAGCGGTCCATGCATCGTGCTGCGCGTCCGTACGCCCTGGTGGCGGCACGCGATGCTCGGGGCCGGCTCGCTCGCTGCCGGCGCGGCGCTCGTTTGGTTCGCCGGTGTGTTGGAGACCTCCCACTCGCTTTCCATGACCCCAAGCGCGTTCGCTCGGCAGGCCGACCTCGCGTACGCGCTTTACGCGCCCGAACAGGAGCATGCGGTCGAGGTGGCCGCCACGCGCGAGGGAACCGTCGTCAGTTGGCTTTCGAAACGTTTGAATCGCCCGCTGTCCGTGCCGTCGCTCACGGAGTACGGGTACTCGTTCCTCGGCGGTCGGCTGCTGCCCGGCATCGCCGGTCCGGCCGCGCAATTCATGTACGAAAACGGGCGCGGTGAGCGCCTCGCGCTGTATATCAGCGCCGCGTCGCATACGGAGGCGCCGGTGCGGCTGTTGCGCGACGGCGATCGCCGCACCTTTTATTGGGCGACCCGCCAGACGGCGTATGCGCTTTCTGGCGACATGGCCGACGACCGTCTACGCGAGATCGCCGTCGACGTTTGCGGCGACTTGGGCGGACACCCCGAGCAGTGGCGATAGAGGTCGCGCCACGGGGCGCGCGGCGATTCGCTTGATCGGCATCAACCTTCAACCACCTCATAGATAGAGGCCAATCATGATCAAAGTCATACTTTGCGTGCTTGCCTGCGCCGCGTCGGCTGCGTCGTACGCCGAATCGCCAAAGGTGCAGGGCGGCATGATCGTCGACGATGACGGCATGACGTTATACACGTTCGACCGGGACACGGCGCCGGGCGCGAGCGCTTGCACCGGCGGTTGCGCGGCGATTTGGCCCGCCGCGATCGCCGATTCGTACGACAAGCCGAGCGGGGACTGGGGGCTCATCGCCGCCGCACAGGGTAAGCATCAGTGGACCTATAAGGGGCATCCGCTTTATCGCTTCTCGGGTGACAAAGCCGCCGGGCAGAAGAACGGCGACGGGGTGAAGGGAATCTGGCACGTCGCGCGGCCCGGTTAGCCGGTTCGTCGAGCGCCGGTCTTCAGGCGCTGCTTTCCAAGCTTTCGAAGCCATCCGCCTCTTCGAATGCCAACGCTTGCCTGGCCGAAAACGTGACGAATTCCGTGACGCGTCGGGCGAGCGGTGGCTCGCGCCGCCAGTGATGCCAATACAGCGGCACGCGCAGCGGGGAGAACGGGGCGAGATCGACCAGCCGCCCCGATGCAAGTAAAGCTTGAATATGATCCGAAGGCACGACACCATAACCGCAACCCATCTCTATCGCCCGTAACAACGCACTCGATGACGGAAAATAGTGTTTGACGTAGCGCTCCACCTCTACGCCGAACTGCGTCTTGAGAAATTTATCGTGTAGCGCGTCTTTTCGGTTGAATACGATCGCCGGGGCCGAGACGGCCTCATGCAACCTCAATCGATGCGGAAAATACTTTTGCGCGAAAGCCGGCGTCGCAACGCACCGATAGATCATTTCCCCTAGACGTACGGCTTCGAATCCTTGTGCGGGTTTAGGTTCGGTGCTGATGCAGCCGATGACCTCGCCTCTTAAAAGCATCGGCCACGTATGATCTTGATCCTCGACGATGATTTCCAGCGCGACCGGCAATGCCTCGAGCAATCTCGCGGAACACACACCGAACCACGTCTCCAATGAGTCTGCGCTGACCGCGACCGCCAACCGCGCGCGTTCGTCACCGCTTTCGGCGGGGGCAAGCTGACGTCGGACCTCGAGTTCCAGCAATGCCACGGCCTTCGCGTGGCGTAATAGCGTTTCTCCCGCAATAGTCGGTCTAATTGGACGGTCGCGTATCAATAACACGGCGGATACCGCTTCCTCGAGTAATTTGATTCGTTGCGATATCGCCCCACGCGTGATGCTCAACGTTGCCGCGGCGCGCTCAAAGCTTTGTTGTTCAACGACGGCTACGAATGCTTCCAATTGATCCCGATCAAGCACGCTCGCTCCTTTCCAGGTTAATTGCAGAAGTTCGACTGCGACTTGCGAGACTGACAGAGCTGTTTGCACCGATTAAAGGCGATTGGGATGAGGGAACTGACTATAACCGCAATTTACAGGCGGGTCTGATCAGTGACGCCGGTGCGAAGTTCCATCGATTCGAACAGGGCTCTGTGAAAACGAAAGAGTTCAAACTTATGCGCTTCGGTTAGAAAAATAGGCGCTCGTTCAAAAAAATTGAGAGCTGAATTTCGTTAAGAAAGACGGTGATAGGATTCCCTCGAACTTGCTGCGCTGTAGAAGAAAACGAAACAACGAGACAACACCCGTGACCGCCGGCCGCCGGTCGTACGAGGCACCACCCTGAAACGAAAGAGCACGGAGTCCCTGTGTGCTAAGGGAATTCCCCGAGCATTGTTGCCAATCCTATTGATCCATCGGTGATGCCCCCGCCGATGGCATGAGTCGCCAAGGTTCTTGCGTGGACAGTCCGGAATGGACTGTCCGGCATCGATGTATTACCGATTCCACGCCTGCAAGCCTGCGTTGAAACCAGGGGGTGGCACGGCAGTTAATTTGGAACCCTGAACAAGTATTTTGAATGCACCGATCATCGTTTCGCCATCTTGCTCATTAAGGAAGAAAGTATGTCAGTGGAACTTATTGTCTTCGAGCTTGTGAAGCTGGCCCAATCGAAAACGGACGGTAATTCCATCCAGCGCTGCTTCACGTTGGATGGGCGAATTAGCGACGCGGATGCCTTGCGAGCAATGAGTGCGTTCGAGCGAGTGCTCTATGACGGATTGGAGGCCGATGGGCCGGCCG
The DNA here is from genome assembly GCF_003390925.1 of Trinickia diaoshuihuensis. Lineage (GTDB taxonomy): Bacteria > Pseudomonadota > Gammaproteobacteria > Burkholderiales > Burkholderiaceae > Trinickia > Trinickia diaoshuihuensis. The sequence goes on from NZ_QUBS01000013.1 coordinate 33,936, forward strand.
AGAATTGGCCCGAAGCGGGCGTGGAGGTCGTGCTCGCATTTCGGCCTCACGGTAGGGCTTTTCTCTTGGAATCGGAGTTCGCAGCCGATAACGAAGCCGCGCTGAGCATAGCCGCGAGGCTGACGGTTTCGCGCCGACTCTATCGTGCCGCACGCGATGCCGCCGCCGCGCAGAACGAAGAGATGGAATCTCGGCGCGCCGAGATCGTGCAATACCTCGAGGCGCAAGGACTGCGCGCGATCGTCGAGACGCTCGGAGAATCCGCGGAGCACATGGCCCCGTTGTTGTTTTACGTCGGCACGCAATGCTTCTCGAACTTCTATCAGATCGGTCAATCCGGGTATCCGCGCGAGTGCACCGTGGATCGCGCGCTGGCGGAAGTCGGAGAGCGCGGGGCGCTCGCCAGTATCGAGTCGTTGACGCTGATCTACTGCATGGCGCTGCTGCGGGCCTCCGGAGCCTTTACGCGGCTCGAGGAAATGAACTCCAGTCAGTTGCAAGTGCTTACCGTTGCCCGCCACTTTCAGGCGTTGGCGCGGCGCTATCAGGCGATATGTGAATTCTCGGACGCGGACTTGGACTCGTTCGGCGAGCACCCGCTGCCTCAGCAAGCGCTGATGCTGGGGAAATGGCGAGAGCAGTGCTTGAACTATGGGCGTTTCGTACGCGATATCAACGGCTTGAACCTATGTAAAAAAGAGCGGTTCATTCGCCACTGGTCACTCGATGCTGCCACGCGCAAGCTGACCCAGCGCGCGCAGTCGATCGCACTGATCGAGGATGCGCTACAAGGCTCGGAAGATATCGGGCAAGCGCTGTCGATCGAGAACATCGGCGCCTGGTTGCGGCCGGTCGAAGCGGGCGACAGCGGGCAAGGATTCGCGTCGTTCATCGAGTACGCGATCGATACGGTGGTGCGCAAGGCCGTCGAGGTCACGCAATCGGACGTGGGCATGACGCGCGGCACCCGGTCATTCTCGCGGTTGCGCGAATTGCTTGCCGAAAACAATACGGCCGAGGCGTGCGCGCTGACGCAGGCGGATTATTTCTGCCAGGCGGTTCCAAGCCGTGCGCTCGAGCGTGCGATGCCGCCGAAAGGGCTGATGATGCTGTTGAACGCGGTGTCCTCCAGGATGCGCTACAACGCGTGGCATTACGCCCCGAGCTACTTCGATATCGAAGCCATCCCGCCGACGCGCGGCTGGTTTCACGCGCCCCGTATGGCCGACTTGGCGGAGTGGTCCGATCAGCATCATGCCGGTCACGTTCATGCGGCGGTGCGCTATAGCATCCGCTCGCCTTATCCGATTCGCGTCGGCGAGCGCGTATTGCTGGGCCTCGTCGATTTGCGCCTGATGCGCCAGAAGGGCGAGCGCTATTCGATGGTCGAGCTCGGTACGGCCATCGCCTACACCGAAGCACTCGGCCTGATTTATCAAACGTTGATGGATTACATCGTGGCTGGCCGCGGCCCGGATTTCACGTTCGATTTCGGGGACAAGCGCTGGATCGAAAAATTCTATACGAACGCAATTAGCGTCGCCTGATAGGAGCGTGACATGACCTTTGTCGTGACCGAGCCGTGCATCAAGTGCACCTACAAACATTGCATCGATCCTTGCCCCGTCGATTGCTTCCGCGAGGGGCCCGACTTCCTCGTCATCGATCCGGAGATGTGCATCGATTGCAACGTGTGCGCAACCGAATGCCCCGTGAAAGCGATCTACCAAGATAAAGAACTGCCCGACGATCAACTGGAATTTATCGAAATCAATCGGCGGCTTGCTCGGATATACCCGAGCGCGACGAACGTCAAAGTGGCGAGCGCGGAAAAGGACGAATGGGCGAACGTCCGAGACAAACGCCATTTGTTGGAGCTCCCGGAGTCGACGTAAAACCGCACGGGAACGACCGGCTACCGCGGCGAGGGGCCATCGAACGGTATCTGGTCGCGGGGCGGCAAATCAATGTAGTTCGGACAGGATCGGTGATCATGGCGATAACACAAGCGCTCCATGCGGAGCATGCTGCACGGATGCCGGCGAGCGTCGGCGCTATTTGGACCAAATGGCTCAGGCAAGAGGATCTGCGCCTGCTGACCGAGCACCCGCTGCTCGTGGCGCTGGAAGATGGAACGGCCAGCCTCGAACTGCTCAAGCGCCTGCTGGCTCAGCACAGTCATTACTCGCGCCATTTCACGCGCTATCTGTGCGCGTTGCTGGGACAATTCGGCGATGCACGCAGCATTCGCGCGCTGCTCGCGAATCTACGCGAGGAAATGGGCGTGGACGAGGATGGGCAGGACACGCATGCGGAGATGTTCCAGCGCAGCCTGCGGCTCGTCGGCGTCGATCCAAACCAAGAAGCGGCGTTGCCCGCGACAGCGCAATTGAGATCGTCGATGCTGGCGTACTGCAAGAGCGCCGATCCAATGTGCGGTCTCGCCGCAATGTGCTTGGGGGCGGAGGCCATCGTGCCGCTCATTTACGGCCCCATCTTGCACGCGTTGCGCCGGTTCGGGTTCGGTCCCGAGGCGACGGAATTTTTTCGGCTGCATATCGAGGAAGACGAAGAGCACGCGATCACGATGCTGCGGATGATGGAGGAGATCGTGAGCGAGCACCCCGCGCGCGGCGAAGTGGGCGTGGCGGTCGGTAGCGAGATGATCCGGCGGCGTGTCGAAATGCTCGATGCCGTGTGGACGTCCGCAGCCGCGCCGATGCCGGCGGCGCTCAACCGATCGCACAACTCGTCGGACTTCTGGCGCGTGCCGAGCAGCTTGACGGCCAATATTCCGATCCGGCTGAGTCACCCCGACGTCATGGCGGTCTCGAGCGCGGCCGACCATAAGTTCTCGGGCGAACGTAAGCATCGAGTGCATATCGTCGATTTGCCGAGCCATACGATCAGCATGACGATAGGGCATCTCGAGATCGGCGAAGCGACTGGCGCCCATCGGCACAACTACGAGACGCTTATCTACGTGCTGCAGGGCATCGGCTCGTCGGTCGTCGGCGACCGCGTGGTCGAATGGAAAGCGGGGGATGCCTTTTATATCCCGCCTTGGGCCGTGCATCGGCACCAAAACAGCGCGAACCAAGAGTGCATCTATATCGCCTGCGAAAACGCGCCGCTATTGCAGAACTTGGGCGGCATTGCGCTGCGCGAGGAGTTGAGCGAGTTCAACGCAGTTTGAGGCGGCCAACGGCTCGCGTCGTTTTGATAGATCGGTAACCCAATTCGATATGGAGGATGGCATGTCACAGGACCAATGCTTGGAAATCAATCTGATCGAGTCGCCGAGCGTGACTGCGACCGAGGTTGCCGAGCTGTACCGGTCGTCGGGAATCAGGCGGCCGGTCGACGATCTCCCGAGGATCGGAGCCATGTTGCGGCACGCGAACCTGGTCGTCGGCGCCTATCAGGATGGAAAGCTCGTGGGCCTCGCGCGTGCGGTAACCGACTTCAGTTACTGCTGTTATCTATCCGATCTCGCCGTGTCGAAGGAGCACCAGAAGCAGGGTATCGGCAAGCAACTGATCGGATATATCCGCGAGAGACTGGGGCCTCAAGTGATGCTGCTGCTCTTGGCTTCGCCCGATGCCATGACCTACTACCCGGGGGCGGGTTTCACGGCGGTCGATAACGGTTGGATTATCAAACGCACGAGCTGAACGACCCCATCGCCACCTGAGAGATCGAACTATCGTGCGTAACTATCGAGTTGCCATTGTAGGTTTTGGGCCACGCGGCTTGAGTCTTCTCGAACGCCTAGCCGCCGCGTACCGCGGTCTAGCGCCGGGCTTTGCGTTGGCGGTCGATCTGGTCGATCCGGGCGCGCCGGGCCAAGGCGCCCACCCGGCGGGCCAACCCGATCATCTACTCGCGAACACGGTTGCCGGTCAGGTGACGATGTTCACCGACGACTCGGTTCGCGGCGCGGGACCGATCGAGCCGGGACCTTCACTGCTGGAGTGGGCGAACGCGGCCGGCTACCGTAGATTCGGGAACACGTTCAAGCAAGCGCGGGCGGGCGGCGCGGCTATCGAAGAAAACGACTACCTGCCCCGCAGCTTGCTGGGACGCTACTTCAGCGACGTGTTCGATCGTCTCGTCGAAGGACTGCCGCCCAATGTCGTTGTGACACACCACCGCTGTCTTGCGAAAGACGTGCATCGGTTAGCGAACGGCCACTACGAAGTCGTCCTCGATTCCGGCATTCGCCTCGATGCGAATCACGTCGTAATCGTGACCGGGCATGGCGACAACGATCTGAGCGAGGCGGATAGGCATCTCCTAGACCGCGCGCAGGCGTTGCAGTCCGTCAATCCGCGGCTGCGATTCATTCCGCGCGTGAAGCCCTTCAGCGTATTGCAATCGATTCCCGGCGACGCGATCGTCGGCATTCAGGGAATCGGGCTGACCGCATACGACATCATCGCCGACCTGACGATCGGGCGAGGCGGCGAGTTTCATGCGCAAAGCGATGGACGTTTGCGTTATCGCGCAAGCGGTCAGGAGCCGAGACTCGTCGTGTTCTCGCGGCAAGGGATTCCCTTCTGTGCGCGCGCAACGAACGAAAAGGGCGTCGGCGGGCTTTATAAGCCGCGATTTTTTACTCGGTCTTGGATCGATGGCATTCGCCGCGACCGATATCGTGAAACCGGCAGCGAGCAATTGGATTTCGAGCGCGACCTGTGGCCGGTCCTGGTCAAGGAGATGTGCTTCGCGTATCGGCTGAGCGAAACGGGCGAGACCGAGGCGCTCGATTATGAACCGTTGCCGCGTCACCGCGCGATCATCGAGCGCCTCCTCTTCCCATTCAAAGGAAAGACATTCGATACGAGCGAAGCATTCGCGGCGGCGGTCAAGCAACACGTCGAGGACGACGTCGCACATGCCCGAGGCGGGAACGTCAGCGATCCCGTGAAGGCCGCGACGGATGTATTGCGCGACGTACGCGATTATCTACGCTATGCCGTGGACTACGGCGGATTGACGGAGCAAAGCCATCGCGCGTTTCTCAACGAAGCGGTGCCGAATATGTATCGCCTCTCGGCCGGCGCGCCGAAGGAGCGGAACATGGAATTGTTGGCCTTGTTCGAGGCCGGCTTGCTTTCGTTTGGACCGGGGCCCAACGCGCAATTGGACCTCGACGAAACTCGCGCCTGCTTTGTGCTGCATTCGACGAGGTTGACGGAACCGGCCAGCCGGACATTCGACGTACTCGTGCGGGCGCGGACCGATTGCGCGGTCGAGCTTGGCGGACAGACGTCGCCCTTCCTGCGGAACCTATTGGATGGCGGCATGATTCGGCCGTTTAAGAACGGAGCGTTTTTGCCGGGCGGGCTGGACGTCGACAGTTCGCAAAACGTGGTCGATGCACACGGGCAGGTCCAAAAGCGCGTCTGGGCGCTCGGTATTCCGGCCGAAGGTCCGAACTTTTGCACCTACGTGTTGCCGCGCGTGCAGGTGAACTCGCGCTTCCTACAGTTTTCGGGGCGTTGCGCCGTCAGTATCTTGGCCGATATTCAGGCGCAAGATGCCGCGCTCGATCGAGAGACGCGCTATGCGGAGGACTTGCGCGTATGAACGACGTCGATCTGACTGAAATCAGCGCAAGCGACCTACTAATGCATTTCGAACAGAAGCGGCTGTCGCCGGTTGAGGTGACGCGCGCCGTTCTCGAGCGGGCCGACCGCGTGAACCCTATCCTCAACGCGTTTCGCTTGATCGATCATGAGCGCGCGTTGGATAGCGCGAAGGAAAGCGAGGCGCGTTGGCTGCGAGGCGAACCGCTCGGCCTGCTCGACGGCGTGCCGGTGTCGATCAAGGATCTGATTTTGACGAAAGGCTGGGCGACGTTGCGCGGCAGCCGGACAATCGATCCGAATCAAGCATGGGATGTCGATGCCCCTTGCACGGCCCGTCTTCGCGAAGCGGGCGCGGTCCTATTCGGAAAAACCTGCACGCCCGAGTTCGCATGCAAGTGCGAAACCACCTCGCCGTTGACGGGCATTAGCCGCAACCCGTGGAATCGCGATAAAAGCCCGGGCGGCTCATCGGGTGGCAGCGCCGCGGCCGTTGCCGCGGGCGCGGGGCCGCTATCGGTTGGCACCGACGGCGCCGGCAGCATGCGCATTCCCGCCGCCTTTTGCGGCACCTTCGGTATGAAGCCCAGCTTCGGTCGGGCACCGACCTATCCCCCTTCGGCATTCGCCTCGCTATCGCACATCGGGCCGCATACGATGAGCGTTGAAGACGCGGCCTTGTTGATGAATGTCCTGAAGCAGCCCGATGCACGCGACTGGGCGGCATTGCCGTTCGATCCGGCCGACTATCGCACGGGCCTCGGCGACGGGATTCGAGGGGTGCGGGTCGCCTATTCGCCGACGCTAGGTTTCGCGAAGCATATCGATCCGCAAGTGGCCGCCGCCGTGCGCCGGGCCGCGCTTGAATTCGAAGCGCTGGGCGCGCGCGTGGAGGAGGTCGATCCCGGGATCGAAGATCCCATCGACCTGATCGCCGGGCTTTGGTTTTCGGGAATGTGGGCGGCATGGCAAACGCTGACACCAGAGCAGAGGGCGCTTACCGATCCCGATGTCGCGCGTCAAGCCGAATTGGGGGAAGCGATGACGATGGCGGACCTCTTGCGGATTCAGCAAGCGCGGATGGTTTTGGGTTCGCGGATGCGGCAATTCATGGCCTCGTACGACCTGATCTTGACGCCCACGGTGTCTATCGCGGCATTCGACGCGACGCCGTCGGGAGCGCCGATGTCCGCTCGATCGCTGCTTGGGTGGACGCCTTTTAGCTATCTCTTCAATCTGACTCATCAACCCGCCGCATCGATCCCGTGCGGGCTGACGAGCGCGGGGCTGCCTATCGGCTTGCAAATCGCGGGGCCTATGTTCGGCGATGCGCTCGTCCTGCGGGCCGCGCGCGCTTATGAGGCGAGCAATCCGATTCCTCGACCGCCGAAGCACATCGAGCCGGAAACGGCCGCCGGCGTTTAACCAATGCAAGCAAATGGGGATCATGAGCTATGCGAGATGCCGATACGTACCAGCGGGGACTTGAGCGCATTGCCGAGCTGGACGACGACGTGGACAAGCGAGTCGAGCGATTGAACGGCATTCACCCGGATCTCGGTCGATACGTGATCGAATTCGGTTTTGGGGAAATTCTTTCGCGATCCGGTTTGACGTTGCAGCAGCGCGAGCTTTCGACGGTAGCTGCATTGACGGCGATGGGGGCGATCGCGCAACTGAAGGTCCATGTGGCGGCGAGCCTGAAAGTCGGACTCAGCCGAGGCGAGATCGCCGAGACGATCATTCAAATGGCGTTTTACGCCGGCTTCCCGGCGGCGCTCAACGCGATGAATGCGGCTAAAGAAGTGTTCGAGCAGCACCATGAAAGCTGATTCGGAACGTTCGGCATCGTCCTTTGGCGGGCTCGACGGCAAGGTGGCGGTCGTGACCGGCGCGGCCAGCGGCATCGGGGAGTCCATTGCCCGCGCGTTGGCGAAGGCAGGCGCCGCGGTAGCCATTGCGGACCGCAATTGGGCTGGCGCGAACGCGATTGCGGACGAGATCGCCGAGGCGGGCGGCAAGGCGCTCGCCGTCATGATGGACGTGACGGACGAAGATGCTGTGAACAGCGCCATCGACCGGGTCGCGGCTACCTTCGGCGCAATCGATATTCTCGTGTCGAACGCGGGTATTCAAATCGTGAGCCCGATCGACCAATACGCGTTCGCCGACTGGAAGAAGATTCAGGCGATCTACGTGGACGGCGCCTTTCTGACCACGAAGGCCGCACTAAAGTACATGTATCAGGGCGATCGAGGCGGCGCGGTGATCTATATCGGCTCCGTTTACTCCCACGAGGCGTCGCCGCTGAAGTCCGCTTATGCAACGGCCTCGCATGGCGTGCTCGGTTTCGCGCGCGCGGTCGCCAAGGAGGGGGCGATGCACAACGTACGCGCCCATGTCGTATGTCCAGGCTTCGTCCGCACGCCGCTGCTCGACAAGCAAATTCCGGAACTCGCCAAGGCGTCGGGTCTGAGCGACGAGCGCGTCGTCAAGGAGATGATGCTTTGCGACACGGTGGACGGTGTGTTTACCACGCTGGACGACATCGCCCGGACAGTCCTGTTTCTTTCATCGTTTTCTAGCGCCGCGCTGACCGGGCAATCGGTCCTCGTGAGCCACGGTTGGCATATGCAATGACGGCGCGGATCCATTCACGTTCAGTTTCGAGCCGTTCCAGCAAATCGATGCGTCACCGTTAATCAAAAAAGGAGAAGAGAAAATGCCCAAGGCTTACTGGATTACTCAATACCGCGCCATTACCGACCCGGACAAGTTCACGGCGTACGCGAAGCTTGCGGGTCCGGCATTGACCGGTGCCGGCGGCACGTTTCTCGCGCGTGGCGCACCGGTTAAAGTTTTCGAAGCAGGGCTTGATATACGGACAGTTCTGGTTGAATTCGCATCGCTCGATTCCGCCGTTGCCGCCTATCACAGCCCAGCGTACCAAGCGGCGCTTCGAGTTCTGGATAATGGCGCGGAGCGCGACATTCGCTTTATCGAAGCGGCCGACGCTAGCGCCGCCACGGCGGGGGCGCGGCCTGATGGGTCGGCCGCGTAATAGAGTCTTTATTCAATCCGCGATGCCGACGCCCGTCAGTTTTCGCATGGGCGCGGTTCTTGTCGCAAATCGGCGTGTATTTTGGGTATGATGCGCAAGTCATTTGAGCCATTGCGCATTCAGATTCGATCAATGTCGTGCGTCGCCGCGATGTTTCATGGCGCTCGGCCGGCGCCATGAACCGCTTCCTCAATACTAAAGTGAGACGATCGATGTCCAGCCCAGGGAAAGGTGGCAATTTGAAGACGTTGTCTTCGAATATGGCGATGCTCTTATTCGCGGTCGTGATTGCGTCGTGGGGCACGATGTGGGTCGTGATCAAGGTGATCGTGGCCGAGGTTTCGCCGCTGTGGGCCATTGCGATTCGCAACGGTGCGGCCGCGGTGGGACTGGCCTTGATACTGAAGTTGACGGGCCGGTTCATCGTTCCGCGCCGAGGCGATTGGCCCATCGTATTGGTCATTTCGCTCATGCATATGACCGCCTTCGCCGTATTGATGACGATCGGATTGAAGTACGTGCCCGTCGGCCGCTCGGTCGTGCTGGGCTATACGACACCGCTTTGGGTTGCGCCGGCCGCTTGGCTCTTTCTGAAGGAGCCGATGCCTGCGCGGCGGATCATTGGCGTGTTGATCGGTCTTTTAGGGACGGCGCTGCTGTTCAAACCCGCCTCGCTCGATTGGCACAATCCGCATGCGGTGATCGGTAATGGCATTTTGCTGATCGCCGCACTGTGCTGGTCGGTGAGCATTCTCTACACGCGTGTCCATCGCTGGGTATCGACGCCGATTCAATTGGTACCGTGGCAAGCGTTCATTTCCGCGATCGTTTTGGCGGTGCTTGCAAGCGTTCTCGAGGGACGACCGCATGTGGTGCCGAGCGCGAAACTGATTTCGGCGTTTGCCTATTGCAGCATCGTCGGCGTGGTCATCGCTTACTGGGCGATGACGATCGTGAACAGCAGCCTGCCCGCTACGACGACTTCGCTCGGCGTGCTCGCGACGCCGGTGGTGGGTATCGTCGTTTCGGCGATTGCATTGGGCGAGAAGATCGACACGGGACTGGTCATCTCAGCCGCGATGATTATCTTCGGTATCGCGCTGGGGACGACGGCCGGCACGGGGCGGCGAACGCCGGCGGCGATTGCGCCGGTAACGGCGGATGCGAAGGAGTAGGTGTTTTTTTGGAGGATCGAGGTCGATCGTCGCTACGGCAAGGACGGCGGCGACATTCCGGCCCACTGTTGCGCACAAGAGCGATTCGATATCATCCGCCCAGTCGACCGTGTCGATCCCGAACAAAGTTAGCGAGCGAATTCCCCCCTTCAAGCAAATGCCGAGAAAGGATGGCGCACCCGCCCTCGATATCGCGCGCGCGGCAGCAGGCTAGCAAGGCGCGGTGTTCGCTGTCCGACTTTGCCGAGTAACCCAGTTGGCTCATCAGCAGGCGTAGATAGCGATCGATCGTAGTGTTGAGCGAAGTCAGCAGCGATTTGGTGCGTTGCCGCTCCACGCCCGAATAGAGTTTCAGATGGAACTGCAGATTCAACGCGCCGGTATGCACCGGCGAGGGATGAGTCTCGATCTGGGCCTGCAGCAATTCGGCTTCTTGCAAGGCGGATTCGGATAAATTCGGGATCGAAAGCTGCAACAAGGTAGGTTCGATCTGTGCCCGTAACTCGTAGATCTCGACGATATCGTCCGGTGAAAGCGTCGCCACGACGGCGCCCTTGCGCGGCTGAAAATCGACAAGTCCTTCGGCTTCCAACTGACGGAGCGCCTCGCGAACGGGCATGCGGCTCAGATCGAGTTTCTTCGCGAGTTCGTCTTGACGCAATGGCATGCCGTCGGGGAAGCTGCCGTTCAAAATGCGCTCCCGAATAACGAGCGCCGCATACTCCGTGGCGGTCCGATAGCCTCGTTGCTCCTCCGGGTGCAGTTCCGAGACATTGGAGGGTTCTTGCATGGCAATGAGGAATCCAGAATCCAGATAGTGCCCGAAAGATACACTGGCGCACCCCCCGCATCAAGAACGTGGTCCTTGCAATCGCGTCAGGATGGCCGTCTCTTGCGCCTCGCGCCGAATCAGTCTGCGGCGCTAGCGGGATGGCCCGAGCACGCGAATAGGACGAGCCCGGCACTGATGATCGCGATGCCGGCGAATTCGGCGATATTCGGCATGGCGGCGCCAATGAATATCATCTCGCCGAGTAGCGCCAGAGGCACTTCGGCCGCCTGCGTGGCATCGACCGCCATGAGTCCGATCGGTTGCTGGTTGAGGTTGCGTGCGTAGAGAAACAGCGGCGTCGCGATGCAGCCCGAGAGCAGCGCCACCAGCGCCGTGCTGAGAAGCTCCGACGTTCCCGGTAGGCTCACGCCCCCGAACAGCAGGACTGCGCAGAAGACCGGGAGTGCGCCCAGCGTCAGCAGCAGCACGCAGGCGGCGGGGTCCGCCAGCACCTCCCCGATGGCTGTGTCGGCATTCGTCCGCTTGAACTGCCAGATCATTTGGTTACCGAGCGGGTAAGCGAACGCCGCCACCACGACAGGAAGGCTGTTCAGCAGAATTTCGCCGGGCGGTGCGCCGGCGGATAGGCGAGTGATCTGGATCAGACAGACGCCGGATGCGACCAGCAGCAAATAGCCGAGGCCGCGCCGCGTGACGGGATGCCCGAACGCCCGCAGGACCATCGGCGTGGCCAGCATCGTAATCTGCCACGCCGAGGCCACTACCCAGCCGGGGGAATAGCGCGCGGAAAAGCAGATACCGGTATAGAACACGCCGTATCCGACGCCGCCCGATATCAGAAAAAACAGCGGCCGGCTGGCGAACAGGCGACCGGTGCGCGCCAAAAAAGGCACCCCCCGCCGCAGGGCGAGCCACAGCGCGAGCACCGGCACCATATAGAAAAAACGCAGCGCGGCAGTCCATTGCCAGCGCCCGCCGACCGTACTGACGAACCGGTTCAGAAAGAAGGTGGAGGAGAACAGGGCTGCCGCGAGTACCCCCAGCGCCACGACCGCCAGCATCGAGCTTCTTTCGTTGGCAAAGGCCGCCGTGGACCGACGCGTTTCGCCGCGGCCCGTTCCTAGATCCATCGCTTAACCCGGTTGTAAAAAGTCATGACTGCCGATAGTCTATCGGATAAGATCGATTGGATCCAAAAGACAAAAAGATTACATGGGCGCCGTCCCCTGCTCATTGGGGTTCCCCACCATGTGCTAGGTGAAAACATTGATGAACCTGGGAGTGGTTGCAGCGTCAGCGCCCGAGCCGCCGAGCGGCAAAAACAGCAAGCGGGCGCTGAATCGCGCAGATCCGGCCAGCCATGCCGAGTTGCCGTCGCTCGTATCCATCTCCTGTGTCTCGCCCCCTTCGACATCTTTGATGGCCGCCTCACCGCGCATCGCTGCGGCGATACCGGACGCGGCTGCATTTACAGTTGCCGGTTCTGCGGGGAAGGCAGCGCGGTCACCGGCGCGCCAACGGATCTTGCGAATAGTGGGGGCCGGCTGTATCGGCAACTACAAGATGCCGGAAGACGAGAACCGCGATTCATTTGCGGGCCGCGATTTCGAATGCGGCGCGGCCGCCGGAGTGCACAAAAAAGCGTAACAGCCTCTCGCCGCGCGTAAGCCTCGGACGCGCGGATTTTGGGCCGGCCAGTAAGGCGGCCGTTTTTTAAGAGGCTTGCCTCCCATATGGGAAAAGAACACCGGTGTCGTCGCCGACTTCGAAGGCAAGCGTCTGACGACGGATAACTGGCAACCCGCCTGACAAAAACGGAGGTGCGTGAACCATGTCCCAGCGAATGTCGACCGGCCAGGGCGGTGCCGTCCATCGGCTGGGCAGCTATGGCTGCCTGGCGCTTGCGATGACGCTGACCGGTGTTTACGTCAGCGTATGCAAGCCGCTCGGAGCCCAGTTGCCCATTTTCCTGCTGGCGTGGCTGCGCTTTTGCATCGCGGCCGTGGCCGTATTGCGCTGGCTGCCGGCGCCGGCGGGCACGCCGCCGCTGTCGTGGAAATCGCGGGGACTGCTGTTCCTCCAGTCGTTCTTCGGCAACTTCCTCTTCACGATCTGCATGCTCTACGGACTGCGGCTGACCTCGACCGTGTCGGCCGGCGTGATCCTCGCGTGCATTCCAGCGGCGGTGGCGTTGCTCAGCCGGGTCTTTCTGCGAGAGCGCATCGGCAGCCGGATGCTCGCCAGCATCGCGCTGGGCGTCGCCGGCGTCGCCATCCTTTCGCTGGCGCAGGCGCGCCAGGAAGGGAGCGTTGGCGCTTCAGGGGCCGGCCATCTCGCATGGCTCGGCAACTTGCTGGTGCTCGTGACGGTGTTGTGCGAGGCGGCGTATGTCGTGATCGGCAAGAAGCTGACCGAAAACGTGTCGCCCAAACGGGTGGCTGCCTTGATCAACCTGAGCGGGCTGGTGCTGTTCACGTTGCCGGGTTTGTATCAGGCGCGCGGGTTCGATTTTGCGCGGATCACGCCAGACCTTTGGGCGTTGCTGGTGTTCTACGCGCTCGCCGCGAGTATCGTCTGCGTGTGGCTTTGGATGACGGGGCTGAAAGGCGTACCCGCTTCGCAAAGCGGTGTGTTTACCGTCATGCTGCCGGTTGGCGCGACGCTAACCGGCGTGTTGTTCCTCAACGAACGATTCACGGCCCTGCATCTCGTGGCGTTCGCGCTGGCGATTTGCGGTCTGCTCATGGCTACCACGCGGCCAGCCGCATCGAAGCTGCGCGGGGGACACGCGGCATCGTGAGGAGATTGGGGTTATGACTCGGAGAGGGGAGCGAAATTTGCCCCGGAGTCCATGGGTAGTCGGATCCGGTGGCGTTGCGCTGTGGACCGCCGCATTACTCGGCGTGTTGTCTGGCGAGCCGAGTGCAGCTTGGATCTGTGCATAGCAGGTGGCGTTTTCCGCACTCGGTGGATGGCAGGCCCTAAGGTTGCCCAGGCCCAGTGCTACGTGTAGGAATGGTTGACGTTTTAGTTAATTTGACATCTCACTGCGCACATGCCCGGCGCCTTCGCTCCCGGTGCATGCCGTTGCGCCGGGATCTCGCTGTGTTTTGCCGTTAAGGCAGACGTTCAAGTCGGATGCGTCGCTAATGCGCCCCCTTCACCGCCAACCACTTGCGTAACGCCTCCCACGCCCTCAACTTCTCGGCATAAGGCACGGCCGCATAAGCTGGGCTGCTCGACGTCAGCCTGATGAGGTCGAGCGATATACGGCGGTGTTGTTGGTCACAGCAATTCGAAACGAAACAGTGGGACATTGGTTTTCATAAACTTCGACGACACCGGCGAAGCTTTAAACTATTTGCGGTCGCACAGGCGCTCGGCCGTGCGGGTGCATGCTTCTCCAAGATTCCGTCTTTCAACGCTCATCCACCCGTTCGGAGGACGCTCGCGGAACGTATCGCAATGGCCTCCTGGTCGATTCGGCAGTCATCGCGTCCAACTGGTCTTCGATGCAGTGTGCGCATGGCCCTGCATTGAGCGGGTCGTCGCTCGACAGTACGTCGCGCAGCAGGCTGCGGCCGACTTGCGTCGACATCTCCTCGACATACTGCGCCAGCCGGGTCTCGATGTCCCGTCAACGTATCCGTGCCCGGCGGCAAGTTGTCGGGCAGCAGATGCTCGAGGACCACATCGGACAGCAACTGCGGCAGGTCACCCCAGGGCCGGTAGCAAGATGCCCTGTCACGATGCAGCGACCGGCGCAGCGCATTCCTGCTTGGCGGGACATGCAGGGAAGCCGTGCTCAAATGCATCGGCCGCGGGCTGGCTCGCGACCCGAAGTGCATCAAGGTATTCATCGACGACGGCGGCGTGAGTGACTCCGTCGCTCTCGAGTATTCCGCAGGCGGTGAGCGGATCGAGACCTACCGGATCATTGTGCAACGCCGGGTGCCCGGTATGGTGCGCGTGATGGCCGTTCGCTTCGCAGCTTCGCATGTTCGAACATAACTTCTTGCCGGCTCGTATCCGCCGCCCCGCGCCCGGTACATTGGATGTCACCAGCGTCCACGGAGCATCCCATGTCCTCGCTCACGATTTCTCCCCAGAATCTCGATACTGGCTACGGCTTCGATTCCGCATCGGCGAGCCAGCAATCGCAGCAGTTGCAGCAATTCCTTCTTCAATTGATCAGCGAACTCGCGCCGCTGTTGCTTGCCGCAACGCAGTCGGGAGTGTCCGGAAGCGGCGGGAGCGGTGGCGCGGGCGGCTACGGGGCGGGTGGCGCGGGTGGCTTTTCGCCGGACGCCGTTCCCGGATCGTCCGCGCCCGCGCCCACGCCGCCGGTGACGGGCGCCACGGGTGCGGCGGGCTCTTCGGCCGTCTCACCGCCCGTCACTCCGCCCGTCGGCGGCTTATCCGACGCGTCGACGTCTTCGAGCCCCGCGTCCTTGAGCAATAATGCGGGCGGCGTGGCGCAAGCCGCCGCTATCAGTGGCGTGAGTCCCGCGTCGACGCAGGTTCTCAATACCGGGACCGGCAACGACAAGACGTTCAACGTCACCAACAATACGAGCCGGCCGGAATCGTTCACCTATTCGGTTCAAGGGAACAACAAGGCGACGATGACGTTGCAGCCGGGGCAAACCGGCACATTCGTCGCGGGTTCCGGCGATATCGGCGTGAGAATCTCGCCTTCCGATGCGAACGGCAACACGCACCCGAACGAGGTCCTCTATGAGGATGGCGGCGCGGATAACGGCCAGGCGACGGGCGCAGGCAATCCGGACGTGAGCAAGGTGGACGGCAATAAGGATTTCGACGGCAATGCGATGAATATGACAGTCACGTTGTCGGACGGCCGCACGGCGGGCGACGGCGATGCAATTCGGCCCTACATGTACTCAACCGACGACGCGGCCGCGATGGGCCTCGCCGGAGACCCGAGTAAGACAGTCAACGTCGTAATGTCGGACGCTCGGTAACACCGGAGCCTGCGTCCAGATTTTTTGGTCCGAAGCCAGGCGCTAATTCGCCGTTGACGAGAGCGGCGAAGACGAGCCGAATACCGCGGCCACTCCCGTGCGGTGTCCACCGCGTGGAGCGCCGCACGCACTGCGGGATCGCGATAGTCGCCATGCACGAGCGCATGCGGCGGTAACTGGCGAACATCGACACATTGCACGGAATAGCCTCGCTCCCCGTACATATCCGTTCCGGCAGAACACCTTGAGTGAAATTGGCGGATTAAGCTGCCGCCCGGGTGTCGATCGTCGCTTCGTAGAGTTCCCGGAAGTACATGGCCAGGATGGTCTGGATGTCGTCGAAATAGCGTAGGACCTTCTCGACGTCCGCTTCCTCGCGGATCAGGTAGCGCAAGATGCGCCACATTTCTCCCGCATGATCGTCGCCGACATCGGTGTTGATGTGCGCAAGCTCGTCCAGTATGGCGGACAGCGCGGGCAGTTGTCCGGCAATTTCAGAAATTGGCACTTTCCAGAGGGCGTTCAGAATGAAGATGCCGCGCTCCGAATCGGGGAGCCGGGTCCGGACACGCACGGGCATCTCGACGATGTCGGGTCGGGGCGTGAGATGCTCGACGCAGATCTCTTCCAGTACGCGGTTGCGCTCGCCGTAGCGGCTGAAGAACACGGTGCCGTACGTTCCGCTTAAAAATCACAGAGAACGGTACCTGCCATCCCTCCCATCCCTCCCGACCTTCGACAGGGACAAAATAAATTTACGGGTAAACGTAAATTCGTATGAAGAATTCTTCCTCGATGCCGTTATCCCGATAGTTGAAGGTCTCATAGCGTCCTTGGCGAGCCATCTCAGCGCAGAGCATGAGGCCGGGTGTCAAACGTTTTCTCGGGTCGTGGAAGCCAGCAATGAACATCGGAAACATGAAACTCGGCGCCAAGCTAATCGGCGCCTTCGTCCTCGTATCGGTCATCAGCGCGATCGTCAGCGTAATCGGCATTCGCAGCATGGGACAGATCAGCGCGAACGCGGACGCCACTTACCGACAGGATCTCGTCGGGCTTAACCTGATCCAGCAGGCGAACGCCGATGTGCTGAGGGCTGGCACCTATCTGCGCAATGCCATTCTGGCTGCCACGGTCGAGCAACGGACTGCCTCCGTCGCCCAGGCCGAGAAAGCCATCACCTCGGCGCGCCAGCATCTGGATCAGGCCGAACCGCTTGTCTATACCGAAAAGGGCAAGGCTACCTTCGCCGATCTGGACCAGAGTTGGCGCGATTTCATCCAGGCCTTCGACGGAATGAAAGGCCGGCTCAATGCTGCTGGCCTACAGGACCAGGCTGCGCTCACCAACTATCTGCTGGGCGAATATCACGACAAGGGCTTCAAGACGCTGGTTCTGATGGGCACCCTCGTCGCCGTCAAGCAGAGCGATGCGCAGACGACGGCCGGAAACAACGACAAGGTGTACGACGACGGTCGCAACCTCATGCTGGTGCTTGTGGTTCTTTCCGTGCTGATCGGTATTGGAATTGGCGTTTGGGTTGCGCGTAGCCTGACACGACAGTTGGGCACCGAGCCGGCGATTGCCGTCGATCTCGCCAGAAGCGTGGCAGCCGGCGACCTCGGCGTCGCCATCGATCTCCGCCCAGGTGACACGAGCAGCCTGATGGCCTCGCTGATGGCGATGCGCGATGCGCTGTCGCGGGTCGTCGCGGACGTCCGCGAGAACGCCGAAGGGGTGGCGACCGCGAGCGCCCAGATTGCACAAGGGAATCTCGATCTGTCGAGCCGAACGGAAGAGCAGGCGGCATCGCTCGAAGAAACTGCCTCGAGCATCGAGGAACTGACGGCTGCCGTTCGCCACAACACGGACAACGCGAAGCAGGCCGCAACGCTCGCCGGCACGGCGTCCGACGTTGCGCAGCAAGGCGGTGAAGTCGTGAGTCGAGTTGTCGAGACGATGCGCGGCATCGCTGCTAGTTCGACCAGAATGTCCGAGATCATTGGTGTGATCGAAGGTATCGCTTTCCAGACCAACATCCTCGCACTTAACGCTGCAGTGGAAGCGGCGCGTGCTGGTGAAGAAGGGCGAGGATTCGCCGTCGTCGCAGGTGAAGTCCGCGCACTCGCGCAGCGCAGCGCCAGCGCCGCCAGGGAAATCAAGGATCTGATCGCCGACTCTGCGGGCCGGGTGGAGGCAGGTTCGGCTCTCGTCGCACAGGCCGGCGACACGATCAATGAAATCGTCGGGTCGGTGAAACGTGTCACTGACATCGTGAGTGAAATATCGTCGGCGTCTCAAGAACAGAGTGCCGGTATCGAGCAGGTCAATCTGGCGATCAATCAGATGGACCAGGTGACCCAGCAGAATGCATCGTTGGTTGAACAGGTCTCCGCGGCGGCTCAATGGGTGGCCCAACAGGCCCAAGGCCTGCGTGCGGCGGTGGCTTTCTTCAAGGTCGATCAGCGGCGCGTATCGGCATCGCCGGCGAACACACCGCGGATGGCATCAGTGCGAGCACAACCGAGCACTTCCGCGGCGTCTCCGGCCAAGTCCTTCAAGACCAAGCCGTCGCCGCGCGTCGCCCAGGCACAAAGCAACGCCGTTGCTGCTCGTATCGATGAGACTCCCGACTGGCAGACGTTTTGAACCGGACAGTGCGTTCACGCAGAACAACAATCAGCAGTCTCGAATGAACCGAGGTTCGCAATCGTGCGAATCGAGGAAAGCGTAGTCATGGGCGGAGACACGGGCTTGGTTGTATAGGCCCGACGACGCAGCACGGAACGCGACGGCAGACCTTGTGCCGTGCGTTCAAGGTTATCTCGTTGCTAGCTCAACTAGTTTGCCGATGACGCTGCCGTTTCGAAGCGGCGCGCGGCGAATGGGTGATGGATAGCGAGATCCGATTGACGCTCTCTGCCCGGATCAGACTCGAAGACTATGGAATCACATGCTCCCCTGAACGTATCGAATGCGGTTGTAGCCGCATTGGAAGCCGCGAAGATCGACCATGTCTTCCTTGTGCCGGGGAAGATGATCTACCCGCTTCTGGAGGCGATCGCAAGATCGCCGTCCATCCGCGGAATTGTTTGCGCCCACGAGACGGGTGCCGCTTTCATGGCTGACGGATATGCACGCAGTAGCCGGAAATTTGGCGTATGCATGGCGATTTCCGGACCCGGGACCATGAATTTTGTACCCGGCATGGCGGCGGCCAACGCAGATCGAATTCCCGTGCTTTATATCGGCGGCGGCGTGTCGTCGCGGGCGGAGGGAAAGGGCGCATTTCAGGACGCGACGCTAGGCGGCATGTTTGAAAGCGGAGTGGTAAGAGGGCTGATAGGCACCGCCGTTGAACTGAAGAACAAAGAAAATCTTCGTGCCGAAATGCGTCGCGCTCTGGACGGGTTGAACTGGATGCGTCGATCACAGTCCTTTTTCACCATTCCCGTCGACATCCAAAAAGAGGGTGTCCCACCCGGTCAGCCGGTGTCCCGGCAAATGGTCGGCCAGCACGAGTCCAATGCCTTCGGGGCTCCGGCGAACGGCGAGGCGTTGGAAGCGCTGTGCGAGCAGTACTTGCTCAAATCGAAGAAAGTCGCTTTCCTGATCGGCAGTCGAGGAAACGACCCGCAAACAGCAAAGTTCCTGCTTGAGGTAGCCGAGAAATTCTCCGTTCCCGTTGCGACCACGCTATCGGGAAAGGGAGCGTTTCCCGAGACCCACGTTCTTTCGCTCGGTGTTTATGGATTCGCGGCTCATTCACGAGCTGTTCGCGTGATCAACTCGGACGAACTCGACGCGCTCGTTGTGTTCGGCAGTGACCTGAATCAGCGCGACAGCATGAATTGGACCGAAAAGCTAAGCGCAGGCAAAGAGTTGATCGTTTTCGACGACAGCTTCGACGCCCCTGCGATGGGGCATATCGCGAGCAAAAGAATTTTCTCGGGAATATGTGCGGCCTTTCGCTTCCTGTTGCAGATCGACGCAAAACGAGACGACGACTTTAGCACCGCGTTGAATCGTCGGAGAGCATGGATCGCGGAAGTTGGTCAGATCCCGCTGTACGATCCTCGGTTCGAACAACGAGATATGCGAAGGTCAGCCGGCGGGCTGTCGCTTTATCCAGGCGATGTCGTCAAGCGTTTGTGTCAACTCTTGCCGAAGGACAGCAACGTCGTCGTAGATTCCGGCGCTCACCGAATATTCATGGCGCATTACTGGATTTCGTCGGGCATCGGCAACTATTTTTCGTCGAGCTCGCTTGCGCCAATGGGATGGGCGATCGCCGCCGGCATCGGTGTCAAGCTTGCCTCGCCGGAGCGCCCTTGTGTCGTGGTGACCGGAGACGGATGCATGCTCATGCACGGGATGGAGATTCAGACCGCCGCGCGCTACGAGGTGAAAATCCTTTACGTCATTCTGAACAATTCCGCGCATGGCGCAATCCATATCGATGCGATCAGCAAGGGCTCCATTCCGGAGCAATTCAGCAAGCTCCCATCCCACAGTTGGGCGGCTTTTGCCGCTTCGCTGGGCGTCGCGGCGCGAAGGGTCGACCATCTCGACGAACTGGAAGATGCGCTGAACGAAGCGTCACGGTTGAACGGGCCGTTCGTGCTCGAAGTGCCGACCGGCGTTTTTGCGGCGCCGAATCGGTACTATTCGGAATGTGAAACTTGTTCGTGGGTACGCGATGGGGTGGACGCCTCGACCCTATGACGCTTGCAAAGCGCCTGTAGAGCAATAATCTGAGCGATGCGGTGGCCAACATGCGCAGACGCAAGATCCCGCTCAAAACCCATAGAACATTCCGCTGGGCAATATGAACGCGTAGATGGCGGCTGTGAAGGGTGATACGAGGGTTGGTCGGCCAATCCGGGTGCCTGATTAGACAAGTTCTTGCGGGGCATAGGTACCTCAGATTCCTTGAACTGAAGTATGGCTATTCGCCTATAATAATTCCTATTGCAAATCAATAAAGGACGCCGATCATGACGGTGGAAACGAGAACGCTTACGGCGCAAGTGCCCGTCGAACTGGCGCAGCAAGTGGATGCGCTGTCCGACCTGATCGAACGCCCGAAGCAATGGATCATCAAAAAGGCGTTGATCCAATACCTCGCACGCGAAGCGGAGAAGCGCCGGCTGATTCAAGAAGGGCTGGACGACGTGACGGCAGGACGCACGATCACGATGCAGCAGGCTCGGGCATGGGCTGAAAGCCTCGACACGGACGACGAGCTTCCCCTCCCGACGCCGAAAGGTAAGGCATGAGCATCAAAGTCGTACCGACCAGCAAGGCCATGTCGGACCTGCAAGTCATCCGGCAGCACGTCAAGACGTACAACGACGCAGCGACCGCGCGCAAGACTGTGAACGCGCTGCTCGACGAAGCGGAACGGCTAGGGCAGGACTTCTTCCACCGGCTGGGCGAAGAACTCGACGGGTACGACGACCCACCGCGCGACGTTCATCGGTGGGTGTGTCTCGAAGGGAGGTATGAGCTTCATTACGAGGTGCTTCCGCCCTACGCGGACGAACCCGCCGCCATCGCGATCTTGCGGGTGTGGGACACCCGGCAGGACCGATAGACCAAGGGGCGGAAGCACCTTTTTGCTCCGGGGGGCTGTACGCGCGCGGGAGACCGTGCGTGATGATTTAGGTGCAAGGCACCTTGATGGGGGGAAGTGTCACCTTCAGGCATAAAGGAGCCGGGTATTTCCGGCATATAGGCGCCAGTAAAAGTGGGTAGAAACGAGCATCTTTGCGGTTCAAGAATGGGCCGTTTAGGTGGCATTTGCAAGGTTCAAGTGATGCTCCGGAAGGTGCCTTGGGCTTCGATAGAAGTGACCGTCGAATACCTGGCAGTAAGCGTTCTGACGCAATCGGTCGAGCGTGGCCGAGGCGAGCAATCGATTGGCCGGAAACGCTTGATCCCATTCGGTCAGATCAAGGTTGCTCGTGACGATGGTGGAGGCCGCCTCGTAACGCTCGGCGATCAGTTCATGCAGATCCTCGTCGGCGGGCGGACGCAGCGGCTTGAGCCCGAATGGACCGGCCCCCCGAAAGTCCGGACACAGTCTCCCACTTACAATAGCGGGTAGGCATACGACTGCGTTTTTGACTAACAGCAATCAAGAAGTGATGGACGCGTTGGCGGGGCCCGAGCGCCGGCGGCGGTGGTCGGTAGAAGAGAAAGTCGCGATGGTCAGGGTCGGGAGGCAAAGTCAATCTGTGGGGCATCAACAAGCGCGGCGACACTTATCTGCGCACGTCGCTGGTTTACGGTGCGCGCAGTGTGTTGGCAAACGCTAAAGATCCCGGTCCATGGGTTGCGCAGATCAGAAAGCGGCGGCCGCCGAATGTCGTGATCGTTGCGTTGGCCAACAAGATGCACGAACGGTCCGTAAGGCGTAGGTCTGGCGCTCGCAATGGACGGTTACGCTCGTTCAGAGTTGCGATGCAGCGATCGCCTATGACGAACCCATCGCGCAGGGCGCGAAGGCGGGGCTGCCCGCCTTCTGCCAACTGGTGTCGTAAGCTTGGCGGCCGTAAGGCGGACGCTAGGTCCGTGCGATTACCGATAGTATGTGAAAGTGCATCCCTCCCGGGATGAACCTCCCCATTTGAACGAGGGCGACGGGGCTTGAAAATTTCAAGCAATCGCGAATGCAAATCTCTCGTGCAGGATAGGCTGTCGCCGGCATTTGTGCACCATGCGTTCCACGTAGGTGGCGCGAGTCCGAATATCTAGGCGCGCGACCGTGACTGGGCGATCGAAAGTACAGGAATAAATGAGCAACTGGAAAGAAAATCTCGGCAGCCGTGCCGTGCGGGTCGCCTTGGTTCACCCGAAGAGCTTCTTCGTCGGGGCTATGACTGCTACGGTTGTGATCGGGGGCCTTATCGGCAGCGCACCACGTTGGGTGCCTTTGGTCGGCGGGCCGTTTGTTTGGATGACTGTGTCCGGGCGCGACGCACTTGAGAATGATGTTAAAAATTGGCGATCGCGCGCTTCCGATCTTGAAAAAGCGCGCGATGACCTGATCGAGAAGAACACGGCACTACAGGCGAAGCTGGCGACTGGGCTTGACCGGCGGCAAGCATGTGACCGATTGGAACGCGAAATATCCGCGAAGGAGGCGCAGATTTCTACATTGGGCAAAGCACGCGAGGATGCCGTCGTTCGCACAGCACCCCTCTCAGTGCCACTCGACGGCTCGCGCGCGAATTATGCCGATGCCAGAACCCCCGAAACTGATCGTTACGACGCGGATATAAGCCTGCTTAATTCATCGCTGCAGGCGCTGCGTGAGCGTGCAACGCAGAACTGCATTTAGCTCGATTACAGAACGTGCGGAGTGCGCAGCTCGGGACGTCATCCGAGGACTATCTGCCTCCACGCAGTCGGCAGACCGCGTATTGTTGCGGGCTCCGTACCCCGCCACGGCTTACTCAGTGCCATACTTAGCTAATCCGGAAATTGGTGCGTCGTATATTAATACACTCGGATACCTCATATAAGCGCGCCTGTAAGTCTCACAATAAGGATCAAGATCAAGATGAGTGGAGCAGATAATCTAAGGGGCATCGACTACCAGGTGGCCTATTCTCTTCTGGTTGCCCTGATAGCACTAAAGGGTGATTTCGGACGCGTATCTTCATTCAAATTTGAGAGCCTAACTGAAGACGAAGAGGATATGAACGTTTTCTTTGAGAACGGATCTTCTCACTTCATACAAGTAAAAAAGAGGAACGAAGGTTATCATTGGACGCCGAGTGAATTGCGCGACATTTTTGAGAAGTTTCATAGTAAAAATACAGATAGCGTCTCCAATTTTTTGTTCGTATCAAATGCAGCCGGAAGTGTTGATGTCGTAGAGCTTAAAAAGGTTTTATCGGGTGGGGCGGGGCTGTCCGAAGAAATCAAAGCTAAGTTTA
Organism: Trinickia diaoshuihuensis; assembly: GCF_003390925.1. Taxonomy (GTDB): domain Bacteria; phylum Pseudomonadota; class Gammaproteobacteria; order Burkholderiales; family Burkholderiaceae; genus Trinickia; species Trinickia diaoshuihuensis. The sequence goes on from NZ_QUBS01000013.1 coordinate 57,487, forward strand.
AGCCCAAGAGCGCATCCGACGACGATTTTGTTAGTCTTTTGAATAAAATTCAGATCTCTACGAGATTTTTTCCTTCGAGCGACGATTCGAAGCCGGCCGAATCAATAGAAAGGAAAATAAAGGAGATTTTGCAAAGTCATCCATTTCAATTTGATGGCAGTATAAATGATCTGTATCGAAATCTTTGGAAGATAGTTTTCGATTTGTCAAAAAATTCGAGCAAGATAACAAAAGAAGACATATTGAAAACTTTTAGAGCGAGCGGGCTGTCGATTATCTCGGAGCCATGGCTTTCAATGCCTGAGGTCAGCGCGTATGTCGAAAGACGTGCTGATGAAATTGTATTCAAAGGCCTGCTCGAGGGTAAGGCAAGGTTGCACGTTATTTACGGTCTTAGTGGTGTCGGGAAAACGTCATTTTCGGCAGGCATGGCGAAACAGCTTATCAAACTCGGCAAACGTGTGTTTTGGTGCTCAATCAACAAGCTAACCACTACAAATGATTTCGTTAGACTTCTTGCTAGCTTCACGTCGTTCCATGGGGAACAACGGCATTCCTCCGCAATCCTCGGAGCGGAAAGAGCCAACCTAGCAAAGGCAGTTGCAGCTTCGCTGAACACCAAAGATTCCTATTTCTTCCTTGATGGGGTCAATAATCTGTCGGAAGAGCTGAGACTGCTACTTGCAGATGCGCTCGAGATATTTCTAGCTAAAATTGGTGCCGGTCAGGTGATTTTGACTTCAACCGAGATTCCTGCACTTTATTCAGGACCGTATGTCGAACAAGGACAGGTTTCCGAGTACAACCTCGTTGGGCTGGCTGCTCCAGAGTGTGAGAGGTTGCTCAGGGAAAACGGTGTCGAACTCGACGAAACCGAATTGATGCGTCTTGTGCATGCCGTCTCGGGGCACCCATTCTCTATCAAACTCTACTGTCAACTTTTCTCTCAGGACAATGAAGGCCGCCACGGATTTGAGGAACTGAGTGCCAAGACAGTCAGTGCAGCGCAAGAGTATTTAATCACCAAGGCCATAGAGAGTCTGCCGGATGAGCAAAGGGGTGCAATTTTACGCCTTTCCGTTATCCCGTACAGTTTTTCAGCAGACTGGATCGATGGTTTTGTTGTCACGAATTATTCTCTAAAATTGATTTTGAGGGAATTGAAGCGGAAAAGTCTACTCGCCTTTGATGGTGCTAATTATACAGTCCACGACCTGGTTCGCTCTTCGTGTTTAAGTCTGCTCTCCAAAAGAGAAGCAATTCTTCACAATCACAAAATGGCTGAGTTGTTGCGCATTCAGTTAAGCGAAGGGATTGAAAAAGGTAATAACATACTATATGAACATGGATTTAAGTGGGCTTATCATGTGGAGAACAGCACTGGCGCCAATTTAAGCGGAGGAGTGCTTGAGCGTCTTTTATGGCTGAAAAACGAGGAGTTGGACGCACTTTGGGCAATAGATAGATACGGTTATCCATTCGACTACTTTAGCTCTGAGCTTAACCATAGCAAGGGGCAAGTTGAAAAACTGCTACAACTGGGGTTCGTGCAGCCATTCAGTGGCAAGCAGGATGCTAGACGGGGACACCGCTCATACGAAACAATTGGGCTTGCCAACGATGAATTTGCCCATGTATTTCTCGTTTATCTTTGCATCTCACGAGGAATATCCAATCACATGGGTTATATCGAGATGTTCGAGCCAAATTATGCTTGCGATAATCAAGCGGGTGTGATTTGCATATGGGAGCACTGCATTGAACTTATGCCATTGCCTCCAATTACGAGGGCGGAGCACGCAACGCACATTGATTTTCTACGGGCGCAGTTTGTAGCGGGGGCATATGCAGAAAAGCCGCCCGAGATACAGGAAATGCTCGCGAAGCAGATTGAAGAGGGCGTGCCTGACGATGCGCCGGAAGAGCCGGACGTTGAGATGGATGCTGCGAAATGCCCGATTTTTGGGCATTGTTGTCCGGGTGGTTCAGAGCAAGCGGCAGCGTGCAGAGCCGGTCTAGATGAAGACGAGCCGGAAGCCGGATAACGACGCCGTCAAGTAGCACTAGTTGGGTTCGGATCCGGTGGCCCGGGCCGCCATTGAACGGCAACCGCGACAAGGAACCAGGGGGGGCGTTAGTTTGCAACGTCCTTCTTCGCTGCCGCAAAGCTTCATGGAGACACGACTGGCGATCCGGATGCTGAATGCTCTTAGAGATCTTTGCCCGCGAGGCAGCTGAGGCGCTTTCAAGTTAACCCAACCGGCGTCCTCGAAAACCCGTGTAATTCAGGCCTTGGAGCAAGACGTACACTAAGCATTCAAAAAACCAGACAGCGAATGTGCAAACGCGCGTGCCTGCTCATCGTATCTACTGCACAAGTGCAGAAACATTTCCTCTTGGGACACTATCCTGTTTCGAATCAATGCGGCGTACAACCTCTTCCCATCTGGATTGTTGATGCCTGGATTTTCTTCCGCAGATAACCGTGGCCAATGATTCCCGTCCGTATATTCAATAAAAATCTGTTTTTCGATGCTTTCCCATGGTAGGAATTCGATATTTCTACGCTCTCGAGCGTAACGCAATCCACGCTGATCACCATCCAGAACGGAAATAACGTTGTCTTCAGTGGAAAAGAAGTGTTGATTGCAATTCCTGTCCATCAGTTTGACTGTGTTGGTTCCGCCGCCGATAAATATAATTTTGTATTTGTAAAATATCTTGGGGAGATATTTCTTAATGCAAAATTCAATGAAATTTTCCAGCACATCGTCTTCGGTGAGAATGTATTTGTCCCATCCTGAAAATCCGAATAGCAGGCTCTTTGCATAGTTGAAAGAAACGGGCTGAATATCGAGCACGCCGTCTTGTGATTCGATGTAATGCAATTCATTGGCCCGTAGAGTTCCCATGATCGCAAGCGAATGCGTCGTGAATACAACGTTCACCGCATATTTCTGACAGTACAGCCTCAGTTGATCTGCAAGCTTTGCTTGGGCGGCGGCATCAAGGGAAATATCGACCTCATCGATAACAATCAGCTTTTTGCCTGACACGATGTTTCGGTAGAGCGATATCAGAAAATATTCTCCAGAACTGAGATAGTCTTCCCGGATGTATCTACTCTCATCAAGAATGAGGCAATAGTAAGTTCTTTTCTTAATGGTAATGCAGCGTAGATTGTCAAATTTTCTACTGCCGTAGATCGCACGGAAAAGCTCAATCAGCTCATCCGGGCGCGTGTAATTTTCAAGGACGATGTTACGTCGAATTTCGTGATCGGCATCGCTGATACTCTGAAAAAAATTGAAACGATCGCCATAGGGCATCGGAAGCTCAACTTCGAGACTATCTCGAAGTTGCTGTGCGACCACTGCCTTGCAGTTAAGACTCTTAAGTTTGGGATCGAATATAAAAACATATTCATAGGGATCGCACGAATAAATTATCTTGCTCGATGCCGAGAAAATGCTGTCGATGGCCGTTTTCTTGAATGTGTCCGCTATGCGAAGGTTGCGCAATGCTTTAATAATGGTGGTCTTCCCGATCCCATTGCGCCCGACCAGGCAGGTAATTCCATTATCGTCGAGGTTAAGAGCTAGCTCTGCTGAGCGAACGTGTTGCACGTTCTCAATTTTCAGGATCAACTTCATTTTGATCCTTGGTGCATAAGGGTGTCGATTACGGTGACACCATATTTTTTGCGGAGCTTATCGAGATATGCCGGATCGACGGTGTTTACGTAATTTACGTAGCCGGAAAGTTGTTCCGTGGCTTTAGTGAGGTCTTTCTCTGAAAAGTCACGAAATTTCGCGTTATCCGTAATGTAAAAATGAAGCATTGTTTCGATCTGTTGCTTCAATTTTATATCGACGGAAACGACTCCGTTCGGCAGTATCACCAATCCGAGAAGTTTGATTTTTCGGCCGACGCTGGTAATCTTTGTTTTTTCCGGATTGAGTTTGAATTGAGCTAATCCGACGGACTGAAGCATCTCTTCGATAACGGCTGCGAGATTGGTGAGTTCATCCCTGTTTTGCGAAGAGACGATCAGGTCATCGGAGTAGCGCGTGTAGACCATCCCGCGCAATGCGCAATAGTCTTCGAAACGATCGTCGAAGGAACGCAGCACCGCATTACTGATGAGCGGGGAGGCAGGAAAGCCAATTGGTAACGTACCGTCGATCGTAACCAGTTCGATAATTCGATCGACATGATCCAACACGTCGGAGATCGGTGTGCGCGCTGCGACGTTCTCAATGACTGCGCGCACCATCGTTGAATTAATATTCAGGAAAAAATCCTGGAGGTCGGCTTGAAAGAAATGTTTGTTATGCGCGTGCTTTCTCACGGCGCCGACAACATTGACACCTTTTCGGTAGGAAAATACGACCTCTTCATTAACATCAAGGTATTCGAATAGAAACAGATTGAGGAAACTATGATAGATCTTCAACGTCTTGTCTGGCGCATAGACAAGACGTTCCTTCGACACTTGGGCTCCACCTACGTTGAGGGGTTTGTATCGGGAACTCAAGGCTTCGCCTATGAAGTCACGATAGTCGTATTTGCCGTGGTACATCGCCCGAAACAGCTCTGCGAGTGGCTTCTTAGTCATAGAGGCACATGAGGTAAGGTCGACAGGCCTGTCTCTCGATACGGCCGACCGAAAACAATTATGCCGTCGGATGACAGAATAGGGGCAAAGCGGGGGAGCGAGAAGGTCTCGCTTTTTGACAGCATTTACAATTTGGGCGGCGACCTCAAAGAGGCGCACCGCCCAATCGTAAAGTGGATGCAGAGCCGGGAGAGGCCAGACATAAGACTGGAGATACTCCTAGTCGCTGGCATAACAGTAGCCTACCGCAACTCGCCGCGCAGCGCAACGAGCCGTGTCGGCATGGCTCGATTCCGTGGGGCAGTTGCGTTGGCTGACCCGGTCTCGCAGGCTGCGTCGCCCTCGAGTCGCTGCGTAGGAATACGGTCCTCCTGTTCATCGGAACCGAAGCAGCGGCTCGCGAACGTCCGCTCGCGGTGTGCGCGAGCGCCTTATATTTGTCGCCGGATACATGTCATCCGAGTTTCGCGAGCAAACTTTGCGGATTCAGACGCGTATATCGCTTCAACATCTGCATGCTCCGATGTCCCGTGACGGACGCTACTTCCATCGGATGCAATCCCTTTTCGAAGAGCCGTGAAGCCGCCTCATGCCGGAGATCGTGCCAGCGCAGCGTCAGCAACTCAGAGTCCTTCGTTCCGGCCGCTTGGAGGGGGCGCTTCCAGACACAGATCACCGCATTTACGCTGGTAGCAAAGACTGTGTCACCTTCCGGCATAAAGGAGCCGGGTATTTCCGGCATATAGGCGCCAGTAGAAGTGGGTAGAAACGAGCATCTTTGCGGTTCA
>NZ_QUBS01000016.1 GCF_003390925.1 Trinickia diaoshuihuensis
CAAGACGATCGGCCGGTTCAGCAGAAACTCGCCGCTTGAAATCGATCGCCGTCAATTTGTTCATACACCACTATTGACGTTAGCTCGGGAAACAGCCGCCGGGCACGATTTCAGTTTCGTCGCGGAAATGAAAATAGGCGCCCACCGGGGACGGGGGGCGCCCGTGCCGAACAGGGCTAATGCGAATGGCGGTGATGGATGTCCGGGTAGTGCGCATGCGTATGTGTGATGCGCGAATGTCGATGCGGGTGCGTGTGCGGTTCGGTGCCGTCCCATTCGAAGTCGTGCTCGTGCCGATGATGTTCGTCGTGCCGATGCCGATGCGTGTGCGCCAGCGGTTCGTGCGTATGCGTATGTTCGTGCCGTTCTCGTAGATGCAGCCATACGCCTATCGCCATTAGCGCGCCGGCAATCCAAAAGGCGAGCGGTGGCATGGCGGGCCACAGCGCGAGCGATAGCGCGACACCGAACAGCGGCGCGACGGAGAAATAGGCGCCCGTGCGTGCGGTGCCGAGGTTGCGCAGGGCGATGACGAACAGTACGAGGCTGAGACCGTAGCCCGCGAATCCCGTTGCCATTGCGGCGGCGGTTTCGGTGGCGCCCGGTAGGGCCGCGCCTGCGAAGTGCGCAATGACGAGATTGGCCGGACCCGCGACGAGTCCCTTCAGGCAAGCGATCACCATGGCGTCGTTGGTGGACACCTTGCGCGTCAGATTGTTGTCGATGGCCCAGCACAGGCAAGCGCCCGCGACCAGCAGCGCGCCGACGGGAATGCCGGCCGTGCCGCCGCTCCACGATAGCAACACGCCCCCCGCCACGATCGCCGCCATGCCGAGGAAAACCTGAACGTCGACGTTTTCGCGGAATATCACCCAAGCAATCACCGCCGTGAAAACGCCTTCGAGGTTGAGTAGCAACGAGGCGGTCGCGGCGGGCGTGCTGGCGAGTCCCAGCATCAAGAGCGCGGGCCCGGCCACGCCCCCAGCGGCGATCGCGCCGGCAAGCCATGCGATTTCGTTTCTTTGAATACGCGTTGTTTCGTGCTGCGTTTGTTCGGGCCGCGCGATTCGCCGCGCGAGGATCGTGAGGCCGAGGCCGACTCCGCTTCCCAGATAAAAGAGCCCCGCCAGCATGAAGGGCGATAGCGTGCCCAGCAATAGTTTGGCTAGCGGCGTGGTTGCTCCGAATAGGGCGGCGGCAAGGAGAGCGGTAAAGGCAGCGTTGAGTCTGGGTTGCATGGTGTGTAGACGGCATCGATCCGATTCGGTACATTGCGACGGCTGTCGTCCGCCGTCAAGCGCGGACGAGTAGGGGAACCGTCCTTGCGATCGCGACGATCGATGGCGTCCTATCAAAAGCGTTCTCGAAAGCTGGGAGGCGAATGAGTAGCGATTCCCGCGCCGGCGTGCTGCGGCAGATTCCTCGCAGCGTGTGGGTGCTCGGTTGTGTCAGCCTGCTGATGGACGTTTCGTCCGAAATGATCCACAGCTTGTTGCCGATGTTTCTCATGGCGAGTCTCGGCGCGAGCGCCGCCACCATCGGCGTGATAGAAGGCGTGGCCGAGGCGACGGCGCCCATCGTCAAGCTGTTTTCGGGCGTGCTCAGCGACTATTTGCGTAACCGTAAATGGCTGGCCGTGACGGGCTACGCGCTGGGTGCGCTCAGCAAACCGTTCTTCGCGATCGCGCCGACGATCGGCGTGGTGGCGGCCGCCCGTATCGCCGATCGCGTGGGGAAAGGGATACGCGGCGCGCCGCGCGATGCGTTGGTTGCCGACGTCACGCCCTCGCATCTGCGCGGCGCCGCGTTCGGATTGCGCCAGTCGCTCGATACGGTCGGCGCTTTTCTCGGGCCGCTGCTCGGCGTCGCGGTGATGCTGGCCTGGCGCGACAATTTCCGGCTCGCCTTCTGGCTGGCGCTGATCCCTGGTTTGCTCGCCGTCGCCGTTTTGGCGATGGGGATCAGCGAGCCGCGGCATGAAGGCGAGCACCGTCGGGGCAATCCCATTCGCTGGCACAGCATCAAGCGGTTGAGCCGTTCGTATTGGTGGGTCGTCGCCGTTGGCGCCTCGTTTTCGCTCGCGCGTTTCAGCGAAGCATTCCTCGTTCTACGTGCGATGAAAAGCGGCGTACCCATCGCGCTGGTCCCGCTCGTCATGGTCGCGATGAATATCGTCTACGCGTTGTCAGCCTATCCGTTCGGCAAGCTCTCCGATCAGATGAGCCACAACCGATTGCTGGTTGGGGGGCTACTGGTGCTCGTCGCATCCGACATCGTATTGGCGCATGGCGCTCATTGGGCGCTCGTGATCGTCGGCGTGGCGCTTTGGGGGCTGCACATGGGCATGACGCAAGGCTTGCTCGCGGCAATGGTGGCGCAAACCGCGCCGGCTGACCTGCGCGGGACCGCGTTCGGTTTTTTCAATCTGCTCGGCGGCTTGGTGACGGTGGCTTCGAGCGTGATCGCCGGCGCGTTGTGGGACCATGCCGGCGTGCAAGCAACGTTTTATGCGGGCGCGGGGTTCGGTGTGCTTACGTTACTGCTGCTCGCGATGGCCGGTTCGATTCGTGCGGCGAGGCGCTGATTTCGATGCACCCGCGCGTACGGTCGCGCAGCTAACGCCTTTTAACTCAGCCTGCATCGGCTTGGGTATGGACCAGCAACAGCGGTAGGTCGGTCAAGCGCGCCACCCGTTCGGCCACGCTGCCGAGTATCCAGCGCGAAGGGCCGCGCCGGCCGTGCGTGCCCATCACCAACAGATCGGCTCGCCAATCATGCGCCTCGCGCACGATCGCATGCGCCACGTCGTCGCTCGTGCGCTTCGTCTCGACAAGCGCCGTACTCGCTTGACCGCACCGGTCGGCGACTAGCGGTTCTACCGCCGCGAGCACACGCGTGCCCTCTTCGACGAAAGCATTCTCGAGCACGTCGATCGGGACGAAGTCGCCTAGGCGCACTGCGCGATCGATGACATAGATCGCTCGGCCTGCCGTGGTATGCGTCGCGAATTGCAGGCCTTTGCGCAGCGCTTCGGTCGCTTGCGAACTCGCATCGACGGCAAACAGGATGCGCCCTGGCGAGAGGAGGGCATCGGTTCGGTATGCCACCGGCACGATCAGGACAGGACATTGAGCAAGACTGGCCAGAGGCGTCGATACGGAGCCCTCGATCCATCGCAGCAATCCATGATGCTGCCGGGCGCCGACGACGAGCAATTGAGCCTGCCAATTTCGCGCGGCATCCATCAGCGCGTGCGTGACGTCGCTCCCGTGCTTGGAAAGGTCGATCGCTTCCGTTTCGATCTGAAAGCCGCTGTCCGCCAACGCGGCATAAGCCCTCGTCAGGGCCTCGTTCGCGTCGCGCAGCAACTCCTCGTGAGCGGATGCCAGCACTTCGCTCGCAAACGCCCCCATCGGCATCAGCGTGCGGGGGTTTTCGGCGACGCTGACCAAGCGGACGCGACCGCCCGGCGCGATCATGCCTTTGGCGTAGACGAGCGCATGCTCCGATGCTGTCGTCGAATCGACGGCGATGAGGACCCGATCGGGTAGGGCGCTGGCGGACCGGCCAGGAATCGATTCGCTCATGATTCGTCCCTCGTGTGCATGTTTCGATATTCGTAGACCTATTGTGTTGGCGGGATAGGTCGAAGCGTTTGACCGAAATCAATGTCGATACGGCTTGGGCAATGCGACGGCGCGGTGGTGCCCTGTATTACCTTTGTTGCAGATCAATGCGGGTCCGGCACGTACTCGTAGCATTGAAGCGATGCCCGGAAACCCTCCTTCGTTATCGGATGATTCGACGCACGATTGTCGCTCGAACGCCCCCTACGCCATGTCGCGTGCGATTCGCTACATCGACTTCGCCTTGCTGATCGTGTCGGCGGCAACGCTGATCGCCGGGGGCGCGTGCATGGCCTTCCGAGCGACGTCGCTAGCCGGTATTTTTTGGTTCTCCGGGGCGGCGGCTATCTGGGCAGCGTTGACGGTTGTTATCGGTCAAGGTCTGGTAAAGCGCCAGGCGGGCGTCGACGTTCTGGCGTGGCTCGCGATCGGGCTTGCGCTCATGCTCGGCGAGACGTTGGCCGCCGCCGTCATCGCGCTCATGGTGGCCAGTGGCCGCGCACTCGAAGCCTACGCCGGAAGCCGCGCGCGGCGCGAGATGACGGCATTGCTCAGCCGCGCGCCGCGCCAAGCCACGCGGCTGGAGCATGGCGAATGGTATTCGGTCGCTCTCGATGCAGTACGCCCCGGCGATCGGCTTCTCGTGCGCAGCGGCGAACTCGTCGCCGTCGATGGCGTGCTGGCGGGCGTAGCCGAGTTGGACGAAGCCACGCTGACTGGCAGTCCGCGATCGTGCGGCGTCGCGCTGGCGAGGCCGTCCGCAGCGGCGTGCTCAACGCGGGCGTGCCGTTCGAGATGGTCGCGTCGGCGCTGGCGGCCGATAGCACCTTCGCCGCAATCGTGCGCATGGTGCAAGCGGCCCAGCGCGAACGCAGTCCCGCCGCGCGACTGGCCGATCGGTACGCGGTGTTTTTCGTGCTGCTCTCGTTGGCGCTGGCCGGTGCAAGCTGGTTGGCGACCGGCCACCTTTCACGCGCGCTGGCCGTGCTCGTGGTGGCCACGCCCTGTCCTCTCATTCTGGCCGTGCCCGTTGCGATCGTATCGGGCATGTCGAGTTGCGCGAAGCGCGGCATCCTCGTCAAGGGCGGCGGTGCGCTCGAACGGCTCGCGCAGGCGTCCATTCTATTTTTCGACAAGACCGGTACGCTCACGAAGGGGCACGCGCGTTTGGTTGCGATCGAATGCGGTCCCGGCGCCACGGAGGAGACTGTCCTGCGCTATGCCGCCTCGCTCGCGCAGGCGTCGGGACATGTCATCTCCGAAGCGTTGACGATCGCGGCCCGCGAGCGCGGCGTGCGCTTGGTCGCGCCCTCGGCGGTTGTGGAGACGGCGGGGGCGGGCTTGATGGGGCAGGTCGAGGGGCGGACGGTAGCGATCGGCGGCTACCCGTACGTTTGCGCAGCCACCGGCAGCCCACCGTGGAGCGCGGCCGTGCTGCGCAATTTGCGCTACGAAGGACAGGCAGCGGTATTCGTCGGCGTCGATGGCGCGATGATAGGCGCCGTCCGGATGGCGGACCAGCTTCGCTTGGAGACGCCCAGCGCGCTGCGGCTGCTCAGGCGCGAGGGAATCGAGCGGCTCGTGATGCTGACGGGAGATCGTCCCGATATCGCCGAAACCGTCGGCGCGTTGTTGAACGTGACCGAGGTACGGGCCCAGCAAACGCCGGCCGACAAGCTCGCCGCGATCGAGGCAGCCCGGCATGACGGCGTGGTCATCATGGTCGGCGACGGCGTGAACGATGCCCCCGCGTTGGCTGCTGCCGATGTCGGCGTTGCCATGGGGGCGCGCGGCGCCGCGGCGTCGTCCGAGGCTGCCGATGTCGTCTTGCTCGTCGATCGGCTCGATCGTTTGCCGGATGCGCTGCGCATTTCGCGACGAGCCCGGCGCATCGCGATGCAAAGCGTCGTCGCGGGGATGGCGATGTCCGTCGCGGCGATGATCGTGGCGGCAGTCGGTTGGCTGCCGCCGATTGCCGGTGCGATTACGCAGGAGTTCATCGATGTGGCGGTCATCGTCAATGCGCTGCGCGCATTGCGGACGAATGCGCGCGCGGCTGCCGGTTTGCTCGCGCGCGAGGAGGCGGATAGGTTGAAGCAAGAACATTTGCGGCTCGCCCCCGTTATCGCTCGGATCAGGGCATTGGCCGACGAGCTTCCGCGCATGCCCAGGACATCGGTGGCCGAAGCGCTCGCGAGGATGAACGCATCGCTGACTCGGGAATTGCTGCCCCACGAACGGCGCGACGACGCGCGCGTCTATCCCGGCTTGGCGCGCTTGTTGGGTGGAGACGACCCGATGGCGGCCATGAGCGGCATGCATCGGGAAATATTTCGGATCGTGCGCTTGCTCGGCCACATGACCGCGGATCTGCCGCCCGAAGGACCCGACGCCGACGGCGTGGCGGAATTTCAGCGCCTACTGTATGGCCTCGACGCGATCGTCCGGCTTCATTGCGAGCAAGAGGAGGAACTGTTCCACGTGTTATCGGCGGCGGCCGATTGAGGCGCCGCCTTCTCGTTCGCGCGACGCAGCGAGACGATCACGGTCAAGCCCGCGCCGCCCATGCCGGGCTCGAACGTCAGCCGCCCGTTGAAGTAGCTCACGATTCGCCTGACGATCGATAGCCCAAGGCCGCTGCCCGGCGTGGCCGCATTGACGCCGCGATAAAAGCGATCGGCGAGGCGCGACATTTCCGACGCGGCCACGCCTTGGCCGTCGTCTCGAATGACTAGGCTCACGGCGTCGCCGTCGTCGAACAGGGCGATGTGGACGTGCCCGAGCGGCTTGCCGTACTTGATCGAATTGTCGATGAGATTGTCGAGCAAGATGCCGATGAGAAACGGCTCCGCTTGCAAGGTGTGGGCACGCCCGTCGGTGAACGAGATCTCGATCTGCTTGTGCCGAGCCCGCTCGGCATGGCGCGTGATGGCCTCGAGCACGAGCGTATCGAGCACGACCGGCACCGTCGCGATGCGATCGGTTTCGTCGAGCCGAGCGAGCAGCAGCAACTGTTCCGCGAGGCGCGTGCTGCGGTCCACGCCTTGTACGACACGCTGTATCGCGAGCGTTCGTTGCGAGGCATCGTCGGCGGCGAGCGCTACCTGCGCTTGTACCTTGATGGCCGCGAGCGGTGTTTTGAGTTCGTGCGCCGCGTCGGACGTGAACGCCCGCTCGCGCGCGATCGATTGCTTGAGCCGTGCGATCAATTGATCGATCGCATCGACGAGGGGGCGCGCCTCGGCCGGTACATGCTCGATGTCGATGGGCGCGAACGTCGTTCCATCGCGTGCGCGGATCGTCTCCGAAAGCGTGCGCAGCGGTGCGAGCGATCGTCCGATGGCGAGCCATACGAGCAGTGCGAGCGCCGGCAGTGCAAACAGCAACGGTCGGCTCACTTGGAGTGCGGCCCCGCGCGCCAGGTCGCTCTGCGAATTCGAAGTTTCCATGACCTGAATCAAGCGGCCCGTGGCCGCGTCGCGCAGTGTTTCGATCCGCCATACCGTGCTTGCAAGCGTTGCCGAGCGCGGCCCGTCGCTCTCGTTCGGCGGCGATACGGTCGGGCCTAGCGCGGCGAGCGCGGGACTGGCCGCAATCGTGCGGCCTTTGGCATCCTTCACTTCGATAAGCAGTTCACGCGGCGCGACGTCGCTATCGACGGCGCCCGAAGCCAATTCGTCGGGGCCGGGCAATTCGATGCGTGCATCGATGTGCGAACGCGAAAGCCGGACCAACTCGTCGTCGCTCAACAGGGCGACGAGCTTGGCGTATTCCACGAGCCGGGCATCTTGCCAGCGCTGAACTTCGTCCGATGCGTGGCGAAACGTCGAAACGAGCGTCACGCCCCACACGAGCGCGACGCTGAACAGCACCATCAGCGATAGCCGGCGGCGGATGGAGCCTTGTCTCATGGCTTTTCGATCATATAGCCGACGCCTCGCACGGTGGTGATGAGTTCCTGGCCGAGCTTTCTACGCAGCTTGGACATATGAACTTCGATGGCGTTGCTTTCGATCTCTTCTTGCCAGCCGTAAAGGCTGTCCTCGAGGTCGGCTCGCGATTGGGGAATGCCCTGGTGCGTGATGAGCTGCACTAACACGGCCCATTCCCGGGACGTCAGATGCACGCGCGTATCGCCGCGCATGACGCTGCGCGCGATCAAATCGATCGAGAGATCGCGCCAGACGATCGTCTCGACGCTGCGCCCCTGCGAGCGGCGGACCAACGCGCGGCAGCGCGCGAGCAATTCCGTCAGATCGAACGGTTTGCCGAGATAGTCGTCGGCGCCGGCGTCGAGGCCGCGCACGCGGTCGGCGATGGTCCCGCGCGCGGTGAGGACCAGCACCGGCACATCGTTGCGGGCGTCGCGCAGCGCTTTGAGCAGCTCGCCCCCGGAGCGGCCCGGCAAACCGAGGTCGAGCACGACCAGCGCGTATTGATTCGTGGCGAGCGCGAGGTCGGCTTCTCTGCCGTCACGTGCCCAATCCACGGCGTAGCCCGCTTGACGAAGGCTGATTTCGACGCCTGAACCGATTAGTTCGTCGTCCTCAACAAGAAGAATTCTCATGTGCAATGACTAGCGGCAGCGCGGTGCGCCTTGGTGATTTCGATGCGGCGAATCGCACGGCAGTTTAAACGAGAAGCTCCCCACATACCGCCATATTCTCGATTTCTTCAGCATTTCTTAAGCTCGAAAGGATACGATGATCCGCCTCGATCATCTGCGTCGGTGCGACGCGATTCGTGCGGGCCTTCGAAACGTTTGCGCGGCTGCTTCTTACGCCGTCGAAAACAGCCGGAGTTTACATGGAGCCTTCGATGATCGGCCGCGTGCGTGCGAATTTGCTGGTCGCCGCGCTTGCGGCCTCGCTCGTTCAGATTTCCTCACTGCTTTCCATCTTGCTGTTCCGGGTGCCCGAACGCGTCTTCGTTTCCGAGGCGTTCAGGCTTGAAGCCATGTCGTTCGTCGTCTGCATGGTGATCGCGGCGCACATTTTCGCCAATGCGGCATTTCACGCGGCGCAAAAGAACGGACATCTGACCGTTTGGGGAGGAAGGCGCGGCGCCGTGTCGCTTTCGCCGCGCTGCCCACACCTTTCCCTGGTCGTGCTTCATTTGCGTTTCGTTAGTCGACGTATCGTGTTTCTGGATGATTTCGCCGGTGGCGTTTAAATCCGATTTTAGTGTTCACGGTTGGACGATAAAAAGGAGGAGCGACTCATGAAGACCGATGCCGAGGTTGTTGCGAGAAGGTGGGCTCGCCGTCTGTTCGATGTCCGATTTCATCGATCTCACCGTGCGCAGGCGCTGGCGATTCATAAAACACTCGAGCAATACTTAGGGAAAACCCGCCGCGCCGACCTGGAGCGCGCCGACGCCTATGCGCGCGATGTCTTGGGGCACGCGCGCTATGCCCCCTGGCTGTACGTCTATGCGGCGATCGCGGGGCGTTTCAAGGAAGGCTGGATTCCCGACAATTACTATGGCCATGTGGTGGTGCCCAAGGTCAAGGGCAACTACGGCATGGCCTCCAGCCTGAAGTCGCTGCAGCGCACGATTTTCAATAGCGATGCCTTTCCAGATCTCGCCTATTTCGCCAACGGCCTTTTCATGCAGCCCGATGCGACCGTGATCGCCCCCGACGCGCTCGTCAAGCGGTTGTTCGCCAAGAGCGATGTCGTCATCTTCAAGGTCGATAATTCTTTGCAGGGCCGCGGTATTTTTTTCTTCGATCGTCCGACGTTCGATATCGAGAAAGTCAAGGCGCTCGGCAATGGCGTCTTCCAAGAAAACATTGCGCAGCATGACATTCTCGGGCGCTTCGCGCCGCGGTCGGTCGCCACGCTTCGCATCACGACGGCCGTCAACGACGAGGGGATCGTGTCCGCTCGCGCTTGTTACTTGCGGCTCGGGCGGGACGCCGATACCCATGTGAAATCGAGCAGCCATGTTCGGATTCCGGTCCATTGCGCCACTGGCGAACTGGGGGAGCACGGCTATCTCACGGATTGGACGGTGGTGCGCGAGCACCCCGACAGCAAGATTCGATTCGCGGGCGTCAAGGTTCCCGCGTTCCAGGATTGTTTGGCGACCGTTCTCGACCATCATCGAAAAGTGCCCTACGCGCGCTGCGTGGGTTGGGACGTGGCGGTGGACGAAGACGAGCGCGTTAAGCTCATGGAGTGGAACGCCGAGCACAACGACATCAAGTTCAGCGAAGCGACGCAAGGGCCGTGCTTCGCCGACCTACGATGGGACCGGCTGGCGCCCAAGCACCGTGCCGAGGAGCCATCCATGCCCGTCGCGCAAACCGACCCCGCCGCCGGGCTGACCAAGTCCCTATGAGTGGCTATAGGCGCTTGCTGTAGACTGCGCGAAAACCATGATTAGGGTGAAGTTACTTGAGATCCGACCGCGCAGTAGGCCAGCAAGGCACGGACATATGGTCCGAGTGGGTTCTTCGCCGCCGGCACGGCGGCGATAAGCAATATCAGCAAGCGGTGCTGAACGACGTGACGCGCTACGCCGATCGCGTTCTAGACGGCGCGTGTTCGACCGAAACCATGACGTTGGCCGATATCGGCACCGGCGACGGCTTGGTCGGACTGCGCGCCATCGAACGCTTCGGGCCCGCCCTGAATGTCGTCATGACGGATGTCTCGGCCCCGCTGCTGAGCCATACCGAAGCACTGGCCGCCGAACGGGGCGTGGCGCGGCAATGCCGCTTCGTTCAAGGGTCGGCCGATGCGTTGGCCGGAATCGATGACGCGTCGGTGGACGCAGTCGTGATGCGTGCGGTGTTGGCCTACGTCGCGGACAAGGGCGCGGCCATGCGCGAGTTTTATCGGATCCTCAAACCGCGCGGGCGCTTATCGATCGCCGAACCGGTGTTGCGCGACGAGGCGTTCGAGGTTTGCGCATTGAAAAGAATGGTCGATATGCGGCCGCCTGGGACCGGCGACGCGTTTTTTCCGCTGCTCTTGCGTTGGCGGTCGGCGCAATTTCCCGATACCGAGGAAAAGGCGAGCGCGCTGCCGATTACGAACTACGGCGAGCGCGATCTAGTGCGCTTTGCCATCGATGCGGGCTTCGTCGACATTCACCTCGAATTGCATATCGACGTCGCGCCGGCCGAGCCGATTCCCTGGGAGGTATTTATCGAGAGCTCGCCGCATCCGCTGGCGCCGTCGTTGGAGGCGATATTGAATGAGCAATTCACGCCGGCCGAGCGCGAGTTTTTCGAGGCGAGGCTGCGGCCCTTGATCGAGAGCGGAAAGCAATTCGGCGCGCAACGGATTGCTTGGCTGACGGCGACGAAACCAGGCGGATAGGCGCCGCGAATAGCCTATGCGGCGCAATTTCTGGCCCAAAATCCGCGTTTCCCCGTATCGATTGCGAAATTTTATTTCTCGCGTTCGACCGTAAACTGTCGTCCGCGAGCCAGCGCCTGCTCGCATCCGCGCGCGATACCCCTCATTTCCTTGAACCGGCATTTGATCATGTTCGAACACGTTGACGCCTATCCCGGCGATCCCATTCTCACGTTGAATGAGAATTTCCAGAAGGATCCTCGCCAAGAGAAGATCAATCTGAGCATTGGCATTTACTTCGACGACGACGGCCGTTTGCCGGTCATGAAAGCCGTACGCGAGGCGGAAGCGGCGATGCTGGCCGACCTCGGACCCAAGCCGTATCTTCCTATGGCGGGTTTGGCGCCTTATCGCGACGCCGTACAGGCGCTCGTGTTCGGCGAAGCGTCTGCCGCCCGGAGGGAAGACCGTATCGCGACCGTGCAGACGCTCGGCGGTTCGGGAGCCTTGAAAATCGGCGCCGATTTCCTCAAGCGTTATTTCCCGCAGGCGCAAGTGTGGGTCAGCGATCCGACCTGGGAAAACCACCGCTTTATTTTCGAGCGGGCTGGGTTCAGCGTGAACACCTATCCGTACTACGACGATGCGACGGGCGGCCTGAAGTTCGATGCGATGCTGGCCGCGATCGACGCTTTGCCGCCACGCAGCATCGTCGTCTTGCATGCGTGCTGCCACAACCCGACGGGCGTCGATCTGAGCGAGGCGCAGTGGGAACAATTGATCCCCGTGCTGCAAAAACGGGAGTTGCTGCCGTTCGTCGACATGGCGTATCAGGGCTTCGGTTCGAGCCTCGATGAAGATGCTTTCGCCGTGCGCGAACTCGCGCGCCGCGACGTGCCGATGCTCGTGGCGAATTCGTTTTCGAAGAATTTTTCGCTCTATGGCGAGCGCTGCGGCGCGCTGAGCGTGCTGTGCGCCGATGCAGCCGAGGCCCAGCGCGTCGTGGGCCAACTGACGAGCGCAGTCCGGTCGAACTATAGCAACCCGCCCACGCATGGCGCGAAGATCGTGACGAAGGTGCTGACTTCGCCCGCGCTGAATCAAATGTGGCGCGACGAGTTGGCCGCGATGTGCCGCCGTATCGCCGGCATGCGCGTCGCGATCCATGAGCGTTTGAGCCGGCATATCGGCGGCCAGGCCCTGTCGCGCTATATCGAGCAACGCGGGATGTTCACGTATACGGGGCTCGATGCCGACCAGGTAGATCGTCTACGCGAGCAGCACGGCGTGTACATCTTGCGTTCGGGTCGCATGTGCGTGGCCGGATTGAACGAGCGCAACGTCGGGCCCGTGGCCGACGCCATCTCGAAGGTGCTCGTCAAGCCCGCGTAAGCAGCCGCTCGACCGTCGATAGGACGTCGTCCATGCGGGCAGGCTTGCGCAGGAAGGCGTCCCATGGCGGCGGCTCGGAGGTGCCGCACTCGACGTGCGCCGACGTGTGCAGGGCGATCGGAATGCGCGCCCACTGCGGATGCTCGCGCACCGACCGGCACAGGGAGGCGCCATCCATATCGGGCATCATCAGATCGGTGACGACGATATCGGGGACTTGCCGTTGCATGTGGGCGAGCGCGTCGCATCCGTCGCGAGCGCAGTCGACCTCATAGCCCGCATACGTTAGGGCAAAGCTCAAGGCCTCGAGCAGTTCATATTCGTCGTCAACTAGAAGGACACGCTTCATTGCTTGCTCAAGAACCCGAGTGTTTGCTCGCCTCGATTGCGTCGGCTCAGCCGCCGCGAGCGGCGTGCCGCGTCGCGTCTATTCGCTGTGCTGACCCGGCCCTACGTGGCGAGCGATGATGTCGAGCAGCGTCCCGGGCGAATAGGGTTTGCGCAGCACGCCGACGAACAACCGTCTTTCCGGCTCTGTCAGCGCGCCCGGCGCGGCCGTGCATAGAACGATCGGTATAGCCGCCAGCTTTTCGTCGCGCTGAAGCGCCATCGCAAGCTCCACGCCCGACATCACGGGCATCATCAAATCGGACACGATCAACGCCGGCTGGATGCGCTCGGCTGCCTCGAGTGCCTCACTGCCGGTTCGGCTCGTATGCACGACATATCCTTCGCGCCATAAAAGGAACGAAAGGAAATCGGTTACGAGCGACTCGTCGTCGACGACAAGCAGGGTAGTCATGCGTTGATCCGTCGCCTATCGAGAGCCTGCCCCGGCGCGCGTCGGCGCGGTGACGGGGGCTGAGCCGGTGACTCGCAGCCCCATGCCGTCGCCCGTGATCTCGAACTCGGCGATAGCCGTATCGAACAGACTGTCGCGGATCTTGAGTACCTTCATGCCGCGGTGCAATGTATCGTCGGTCAGGATGTGATGCAGGGCGATGACGTTGTCGATTTGACTCAAGATTTCCGGGGACGGATTGGTAATCCAGGGCCCGGACAGTTCCTTGATTTCCCAGGTGTAGACCGTCGTTACACCCATCGATCGCAGTTCGTTCGATAGCGCCGCGAAAAACTCCACGATCCGGTTACGATCCACCGTCGCCCGCTCGAAGCCAGCCAGCCCGTCGACGAAAAGCCGCCGGGCGCCGGTCGCCCGAACGGTCCGTAGCAATTCATGGGCAAGCTTGTCCAATAGGTTTTCGGTGAGCGGCCGCCACATGATCGTCAGCGCCTTCGATTCGACCATGGCATGCAGATCGATACCGAGGGCGGCCGCTTTCGCCGCCAGCCGTTGGGGTGTTTCGTAAAAGCCGAAGTGCACGGCCGGTTGCTCGGGCGTGGCGGCGTGCAAAAAGCCGAGGCCGAAGGTGGTCTTGCCGCTGCCTGCCGGACCGACGACGACCGACACGGAGTTGACGGGCAATCCGCCGCCGATACGCTCGTCGAGCCCTTGCACGCCCGTGCTCAGCCGCTGCGGCGGGGCCGTGTCGGTTCCCGAGGGCTGTGCCAGCGCCGCCTCCAGGCGCGGATAGACGTCGATGCCGCGGCCCGAGATCTCGAACAGATGAAAGCCGCCCAGCGCCCGGCTGCCGCGCGATTTGGCGACCCTGATTTGCCGCACGGTGCGCGAGCCGGCCACGGCCTCCTCGAGTTGCAGTACGCCATCGACCATCGTGTGCTCGGGGCTCGATTCGTCGATGCGGGCACTGGTCAGGAATAGCACGGTGCAGCCCGTGAACGCGGCGTGGCCTTGCAGTTCGGCGACGAACGTCTTGACGTCGAGGTTGTTATTGGCGGTTTCGCGCGCGGTCAGCAGCCCGTCCAAGACGAGGATGCTCGCGCCTTGGCGAGCGAGCTCGCCGCGCAACATTTCGACGAGCGCGCGCAATCCCTCTTCGCGCAACGTACGCAGCAAGCTGATGAATGTGATGTCCTTGCCGACTCTAGCCGCATCGAAAAAGTCGAGCGTGGCGAGCGACTGAAATAGGCGGTCGTGCGACTCGGCGAGCAGCGTCACGTAAAGGATCTTCCGGCCCTGCCGCGCCTGTGCGAAGGCGAGCTGGTTCGCTAGGATCGTCTTGCCTGCTCCGGGGCGGCCCTGAATGATGTAGGACGAGCCGGCGATCAGGCCGCCGCCGCATATTTCGTCGAGCCCCGGAACGTCGCTGCGCAGTCGCGCCGGCACATTTTCCATTGCGTTGAACCTATTGGGTAAAGGGCGTGAAAACAAGACGGCTTGCGCAAGCGCGAACGCTTACCGCTCGAACCGTTGGCGTCATCGATACCCGAAGTCTACCCCAGGTTCCATCGACGACGAAGGCACTTCAAGCAAGGGACAGAGCGCGGCCTTAACGAGGCGTTCGTGACTTGACCGATCCGGATCGAACGTCGACGGAGGACGGCTCTCGTGATGACGTTTGTCGCCGTTTCGCGACATCCTTTTCAAAACGGCGACGTCTTCTCGGCCGAGCGTCGGTCTCGCGCTTCAGTATGTGCGATTGCCTGGTTCGCCGATTAAAAGGCTGCCGCGAATATCGCTTCGATTCGACGATACTCATTTCAACGCGTTGACGACCGCTTCAAGTCGCTCGATCGACAGACATGCGGCACACCGCGTCAGGGGTACTCAATTGACGGCGAACAATCGCCACACGCCTTAAGGGGAAAAAATGAAGCGATATCTTTCCTTGCCGATGATCGCGACGGTGCTCGCCTCGACGTCGGTCATCGGGGACGCAAGCGCGGCAACGTACAGCAACGGCACGGCAACGGCGACGTTCACCGTGTCGCTGGTATTGCAAGGCGGCTGCACGATCACGGCCAATGCATTGAACTTCACGGCAACGGGTCCGCTCACCAGCGCGGTGAATCAACAAAGTACGGTGGGGGTGAACTGTACCAACACGACGCCGTACAACGTCGGACTCGACGCCGGCACCGTGACGGGCTCCAGTATCGCGACGCGCTATATGGCCGGCACGTCCAGCGGCAACACCGGCACGTTGGTTTCGTTCCAGCTCTATCAAGACGCCGCCCATGGCACCGTCTGGGGCAATACGCAAGGCAGCAACACCGTCGGTGGTATCGGCACCGGCGCCGTTCAGTCGATCACGGTATATGGTCAGGTGCCCGCTCAAGCGACGCCCCAGCCCGACACTTACCAAACATCGGTGACCGCGACGGTGTACTTCTGATCGCATATCGCCGTATGGGTCTACGCTTTCGCCTATGGCCGATCGTGCTCGCCGGGGCCGCGCTATCGCACGCGGCCGTCGCGGGCACGCTGCAGGTCTCGCCGATCGTGCTCGAGTTGCAAGCCGGTGAGTCCGCTGCCGGGATGACCTTGCGCAATCCCGGCATGCAGCCGCTCTATGGGCAAGTGCGCGTGTTCCGTTGGGATCAAGTCGATGGCGAGGACAGCCTCGAATCGACGCCCGAACTCGTGGCCAGCCCCCCGCTCGTCGAGCTGGGTCCGCAATCGACGCAACTCGTGCGATTGATACGCATCGCGTCGTCGGCCGTCGCCGGCGAGCAGAGCTATCGCGTATTGGTCGACGAACTGCCTGCCCCTGCCGACGGCGCGTTGCGCGGCGTGATGATCCGCTTGCGTTACTCGGTGCCGGTTTTCATCGAGCCGCCTGGTGCGGCCGGCGAGCCTAAGCTCTCTTGGCACCTTCTGCGCAGCGGCGATCAGTGGTTCGTCCGCGTCGAGAACACCGGTACGCGGCGCGCGCAGGTGGCGGCGGCCGAGCTGATGGACGGCAGCGCCAAACCGTACGTGGTGACGAAAGGATTGCTCGGATACGTGCTTGCCGGGCGCGGCAGACAATGGCCCGTCACGCTTCCGGCGACGGCCGGCTTGCAAGGCGGCGTAAAGGCGCGGGCACTCGTCAATTCGCGTTCCATGGAAGCAGCGGTGGACGTGCAAGCCGCTCGGTAGGGCGATGGCCTTGCACCTGCGTCGCGGCGTTGCCCGAGCCTTGTGCTGGTCTCGAGTCGCACCGCGCCGGCGCATCGCCGTGCTCGTATGCGCATCGCTGCTTGCGTCGCGCTTCGCTCAAGCGGATCGCGAGCATGCGGTGGATTTGGCCGCCGCAAGAACGGACGCCGCGCAGGACGTGTACCTCGCGGTCGACTTGAACGGTCAGCCCACCTCGAAAATCGCGCACTTCCGTTTGTCTCAAGGCCGGCTCTATGCGAATGCGACGGATTTGGAAGAAGTGGGACTGCGCATCGACCGGCTCGGCGCCGGCGCCACGAGGGAGGTATTGCTCGACGCGATTCCCGGCCTACGGTATCGGTACGATGCGGCTCGCCAAGCGGTGGACCTAACCGTGCCCGATGCCTTGCGAAGACCCTATACGATCGATACGCGCGCACTGACCGAAGCGCCGGCGGCCACCTCGTCGAGAGGCCTTTACGTCGACTACGATCTATTCGCGCCGTCGAATTCGGGCCAGCCGATCGCGTTCGGAGACGAAGCGCGGTATTTCACGCCGTCGGGCGTGCTCAGTCATTCGGGCATTGCCTACCTGTCCGGCGCCAATCGCCGGTATTTGCGCTACGACACATCGTGGAGCCGCTCCAATCCCGCGGCGCCGAGCACCATGCAGATCGGCGACACGGTCACATCGTCGCTAAGTTGGAGCCGTCCGATCCGCATCGGTGGATTTCAATGGCGCAGCAACTTCGCGTTGCGGCCCGATTGGGTCACGTTTCCAGTTCCCGCACTGTATGGCTCCGCGGTCGTCCCATCGAGCGTGGATGTCTACGTCAACAATGTGAAGCAATACAGTGCGAACGTGCCCGGCGGTCCGTTCATCGTCAACAACGTGTTCGGTATCACGGGGGCGGGCACGGCTACGGTGATCACTCGCGACGCACTGGGCCGAACGGTCTCGACTTCCGTGCCGATGTATGTCGACTCGCGCATGCTGGCCGCGGGGCTTTGGAGCTATTCCGTCGAGGCCGGTTTATTGCGCCGCGACTACGGGCTGGAGTCTTTCTCCTACGATCGGCGTCCCGCGCTGAGCGGTTCCGTGCGGCACGGCCTGTCTGACGCGCTCACGTTGGAGGCGCATGGCGAAGGGACACGCGGGATGATCGACGCGGGCGGCGGTGCCCTGATCGGCATGGGACAGGCGGGCGTGGTCAACGGAGCGCTTGCCGCGAGCGCGGGACGCTTCGCCGGTATTCAGGCCAGCATGGGCTATCGGCTGATTCAACCGCGATTTTCGATAGAGGCGCAGATGACGCGGGCATACGGCAACTTCGGCGATCTTGCTTCGAGCGACGGGGCGTTGGTTGCGTCGGCAACCGATCAATTGACGCTCGCCGTGCCGCTCATGCGGCGTCAATCGGTTTCGCTGAGCTACATCGGATCGAAATGCGCGGGCACGCTCGCGTCGCGGATCGGCGCCGTGTCTTATACGCTAAACGCCGGGCATTTGGTTTCGCTGAATTTGAATGCCTACACGGACTTCAAACAACACCGTGCGTCGGGCCTGTACGTATCCCTGAACGTTGCGCTGCCGAACAGCGTTTCCGCGAGCGCGAGTAACGGATTCGGGCACGGCCGCGTCGACACGACCGTCGGCGCGATCCGCACGCCCGACTATTCGGGCGGGTGGGGTTGGGGCGTGCAAGCGGGAAGGATGGGCGGCGCCGCGTTCGAGCAGACGCAAGTCCAATACATCGGCAACGCAGGCGAGGCGACCGTCTTGGCGCAACGCACGGGCGGCGTGGCCGGCGCATCATTGGATCTCTCGGGCGCCGTCGTGTTGATGGATCGAAGCATCGAGCTGTCGCGCCATATCGATGATGGATTCGCTTTGATATCGACCGACGGCGTGGGCGGCGTGCCGGTGCTGCACGACAACCGGTTGATCGGCACGACTGATCGTTCCGGTCATCTATTGGTGCCCGACTTGAACGCCTATGAGAGCAACGAAATCGCGATCGACAGCATGAGATTGCCGGCCAATGCGCACGTTGGCGCGACGTCCATGAGCGTCACGCCGCAAGCACGCTCGGGGGTATTGGCGCGGTTCGGGATTACGCGCTATGCGGCTGCATCGGTGATCCTTCGCGATTCGCATGGTGCGCTCATTCCCGCGGGATCCCTTGTGCACGACATCGAAAGCGGAAACGACTCGATCGTCGGCTACGACGGGATTGCGTTTATCGATGATTTGAGGCCGGACAACCACTTGCTCGTCGGCATCGGCGCGATACGTTGCGCCGTGCAGTTTGCGTATACGCCGGCGCCGGACAACGCCTTGCCGACGATCGGACCGTTGACATGTGAAAGCTTGACGGAGGCCAGACAATGAAGCTGACACGATGGACGTGGGTGTCGTTCGTTTTCGTCATTCTCGCGCTGCGGCCGGGCGCCGCTCATGCGGCGGGCTGTTCGGCCTCCGCTTCGTCGATCGATTTCGGGCAGTTGAGCCCGATCGCGCTGCGGGAGGTCGATACCACCGGCTCGATCACGGTGACTTGCACGTGGCCCGCGCTCGCGGTGATGCCTAACGCGCTCGTTTGCCTTAACTTGGGCGGGCCCGACCCGCGCGTATTGAGGAACGGCGGTAACACGCTTCAATACACGCTGTATCAGGACGCGTCGCGCTTGACCGCATGGGGCTCCGTCGCCGCGGGTACGCAGCCGATTGCGCTAGTGTTGACCAAGCCGCCCGCCGGCGTCAGCGCGTCGCAATCGGTCACGATCTACGGACGGATCGCAGGCAATCAACCGGCCGTGCCAACGGTGAACAATAGCAACACGACGTACAAAGAGATGTTCAACGGCACGTCGACCGCATTGAGCTATGGGTTCTATCGCTTCATCGAACCGACATGCGCGGGACTCGCGGCGACCGATCGCTTCCCGTTCGACGTTTCGGCCATCGTGGTCAACGACTGCAATATCACGGCGACGGGCGTTGGTTTTGGCGCGGTATCGGTGACGACAGCGCATTTGCGCTCCACCGGCACGATCACCGCTCGCTGCACGAACGGGGACGCGTGGCGAATCGCCCTCAGCGCCGGCGCCGGCGGCAACGTATCCGCGCGGAGAATGCAGCGTTCGGGCGGCGGTGGCGAGGTGGCCTACCAGCTCTACCTCGATTCCAGCCATGCGACGGTATGGGGAGACGGCGCCAAGGGGACATCGACGGGAACGGGAACCGGGAGCGGCTATGCGACGGTGCTCACCGTTTACGGAGATGTGCCCGCGCAAACCACGCCGGCGCCGGGGAACTATAGCGACACGATTACGGCCACGATTAGTTTTTAGGAACGTTCCGAAAGGGGCGCTTTCGATGCAGTGGTTTGTTTGACGCATTCTTTCGAGACGGTTAGTTTCCGCATTCCAATAGCGAGGCCGACGATACTTTTGATGTGGTCGGCCGGCGGTCACTACGCGCGACGATGCGCCGTCAAAGAGAGAGTGAGTCGTGAACGATTCGAATATGCCGAGCGCTTCGAACGCGGCTGCGCAAGCGCAGCCTCCACGCATTGTGATCGGCGAGGGGCGAGGGCCGATGCTCTTCGACTCGACCAGCGAATTGATTTGCGTGAAGCAGCAGCCGTTGCCCGGCATCGTGATCTTCGTGCACGGCGTGAATTCGGAAGGCGAATGGTTCGAGGCGGCGGAGGAGGGCTTGTGCAAGGGGCTGAACCGGCGGCTCGCGCGGCTCGACGACCAGATGGCGTATCGGGGTGTGGCCGGTGGGCAGCTTGCGCCTGCTCAGTACACCGGGAGTTTGACTCCGGATGGGTTTTTGAACCCGGCATTGCTGCCCGACACATACATCAAGCCCGATCCGTCGTTCTCTCCTGTCATCCATTTTCGTTGGGGCTACAAGGCCAATAAGGAGGAGTTGAAGGAGTACGGCGACAAGATCTTCTTGAACGAGCAGAACTATTGGGGAGGCGGGCCGTTCGCGAACGGCACGTCCAGCTTGCCCGATCTATGGCACGAAGGCTTGGACGACCGCATTTTCGGTTTCATTTCCGTGCAGGCGGTTAATCCGACCCAGCGCCCACTATTCCGGACACCGCCGCGCGGCTATTGCGTATTGGCCGCTTTGCGCCTCGCTAAGCTGGTAGAGTCGATTCGGCGCAAACAGGCAAGTGTGCCGATCACGATCGTTTGCCATAGCCAGGGCAACATGGTTGGCCTCGCGGCGGCGTTCTTCGGCGATGCGTTGCCGCCGGTCACGGATCCCTGGAATAACACGGGACGTTGCGTCGCCGATGCGTATGTCTTGGCCAATCCACCCTACAGCCTCGCAAACGCGGGGGCCGGTATGGAGAATTGGTCGCAACGCAAGGCACGTGACATCAACAACCGTGGCGGTCGAGAAACGTATACGGCGCGCACAAAGACATTCGGTGCGTTTCTCGACATCATTCGCGACCGTGCCGCGTTGGAAATGCCTGCCGATCAAATCGATCGCGATATGGGCAATACGCGCACTTCCGAGAGCGGCGGCAAGCCGTACGCAGCAGGCGACGATAGAACCGCACATGGCTTGAACGGCAACACGTACGGACGCGTGACACTCTATTGCTGTCCGCACGACCAGGTGATTTCCACTCTATTGCTGTCCGCACGACCAGGTGATTTCCGCGATGACGGTCCAAGGGATCGGATGGCGGGGGCTAGGTTATGCCGGCAATCAGCCATCGCAAGAGTTGAGCGACGTGGGCGCTCAGGGTGTGCTGACTCAGCGCGTGTTCGCGAGCGGCATCAAGGTGGGCGAGTGTCGCGAATACCGGTTTTGGGAAGACGACTGGCGCTATGAGAAGGGCAGTACGCCCGGCTTCTGGTATCCCCCTTCGCCACCGGCCAAATACGGGTTGACTCGTGCATGGAGCGGGAATGAAGACGCTATAGCTCGGGTGTTGACTACGGCGACCGCGCCGGTGCTCTATGTCGTGACGCTAGCGACATCCGCATTCAAGCTGTTTCGCGTTAATGCCGACCCGCCCAAGGGTTGGACGGTCAGGGTGGATGCACCGCCGCTCGACGAACCGTTCGAGCCGGAAGCATTGCGTTATGGGCGTCGCACGAACGTCAGCGATGGTCCACATGCGACGAGCGTCTTCAACGAGGGCAACGATCCACCTGCGGCTGCGCGAGATGCGGAAAAGCTGGAGAAGAAAGCCGATGACCCGTACGACAACTACGCGGCAGAGGAAGAGGCGCAACAGGCGATCGGCAATGTGGAGAGCGAGGCGTCGCAGCGGTACGAGGATCATGCCGTCTTGAGGATGCGTGCGCGCAGGGTCGGCGATCCTTCATGGGTGGACAAGGACGGCAATGTGATCGGCGAGGACGGGAAGAGCGTTGCGCCGGAGGGCTATGAGCAATGGCGCAACAAGCAGGTCACGCAGATTCTGGACGCCGGACGGACGAACAATCCGACCAATCACTCGACGATCATGACGAACCCGATGCATGCCGAGAAGGCGCTCGCGTATGACGTGGCGATCGGGTTGTGTTATTTGACGCCCGAGCAATTGACCGAGTTGCGGATCGAAGCGGACTGGCGGTTGGGCGAGGGTTTGGAAGACGAACATCCGAATAAACAATACACAACATATTTTGCGATGGGGAAAATGAAGGGAGAGTTCCTCAGCGATTGGATTGCATCAAAGGATAGTGAGGCGAGGCGGCCCGAGAAGATCGCCGACGAACGCGAAGGCGAGTTTTTTCTGAAGGTCGGGGGCATCGTATGAACCGCATGATCTCAACTTGGCGTCGAAGGATGGGCCTCGCTCTTGTAGCAATGGCGTTAGCTGCGGTCATCGTGTTGGTTTGGAGCTCGAGCGTCGGCCCCACGCCGGCGGATGAGCTAGATCTAGGAGATTGGATGAAGCGACTGACTGTAGTACCGGGATTGTTCGCCCTGGTGACGTTTTTTGTCACGACGATGGCGACGTTCACGTTCGCAGAAGCAGCAACGCCCCAGGCTACGATGGGACTATCCTCTGTGGGTCGGGAGTCGGCGAATCCGTTCATGGCACAAGTCGTAGGGCTTGAATGGCTAAATCCTCTCCAGCGCCGTGACTATCCCACTGAGTGGCAAATACTGTGGACGATGGGGCTGGTGAAACCAAATGATCGCGACGACATGGTGCGTACCATGCCCGAAACGTTTTCGACGCTTCGATCGATCGGAGCACTTGTGTACGGCAATGCCGGTAAAGAAACCTTCAAGGGCTACTATCACAAGTACGTGAATAAGCTCCTAGGCTTGTTCGGTGATCGCTACGTAATGAACGCAAAGTATTTCTACACGGTCAAGTCCGATAACAGAAACGACTGGCGAGAGCTAGCGGGAATCCATGTCGAGTTTGCGATTCCGCCTCGGCTTGATCCGATCGAAGCTCAAGCGTACTTGCGGGACGAAATCATCAACAACTACGAGATCGGCAACCGATCCGCTCGTGGCCTATGGAGCCACGACACCCCGCCTGACGTCCGCATAACCCAGGGCGGCGCCAACGCCGGCTTCACCTCGTTAAACGCGGCACTCGACTACCTACAGGCGAACCCTGATAAAAGCGTCTGGGTCATGAACTGGGATGCGCCGAACTTTCCGCCTAAAGATGGCCAAATCAACGAAAACATGGTGCTGCTGTTCCTAGTAGGCCCGGACTTCAACACCGAGCGCGCACCGCTTGCGTGGATCGGCCGTGCCGCGACGAGCAACGTAAAGGACTTCGAGTCAAAGGTCGGTACGACACGCGCGGTCGAAGCATGGAAAGCGGCGATCGCGACAGCCGCTAGCAACGCCAACGTCCCGGCGACGAGCATCGACTACGTCATCCACGACGCCGGCCAAGGCAACGACGAGGCATCGTCGCGAATCGGTACGCTTGGCCGAACGTTGACGGAAACACTTCCGGAATTCGATTTCCGAAAACAGACGTTCAACACGCCGGGTCTGCTCGGAGATATGGGCACAGGCACGGCGCTAACGGACGTCGTACTTGCCATCGGCCGTGCAAACCATCTCGGCGAGCGCGTCCTAGTGGCCGGAACGAGCGATGCTGACCATCCTGTCGCCATCGTAATCGCCCCGCCAACTCAACCTGTGCCGATCGACCCAACCGCCGATTGGTTTCGCGCCCGAGGTGGGAATAACGCGTACTTGCCGTGGTGGGGCCGCCGCCACGACACTCAATATGGCCAGCAAGGATGGTCATGGTGACCTAGACGTCCGCCCAAGCGCTCAATGACGCTCGTGTCCGCGTCGAGTTGAAATGGAAATACGCGGCATCCTTGCTAGAATCGGCCTCGTTCGCCATTCGGCGAAGCGTCAAATATCCTAAGCGAATCACATGACTATTTTGAAGACCCTCTCTCTCGTCGGCGCGGCCGGCCTCACCGCATCCGCCTTGCTGCACTATCTTCTCGCTCATCCGTTGATGTAAGCGGGCGATATGCCTTCGGCCTTTTGAATTTCGATGCGAGAGTCGGCCAATCTGGACAAAGCGGAACCGAACCCGGGAGCGCGAGATGAGTTTCACCTTTAAACGCGTCATGCATGAGTTGCGCAGACGCAAGCTTACCGTCCGCGCGACGCAGCGCGTGACGCCGGAGATGCTGCGCGTGACGTTCGCGGGCGACGATCTGCGTAATTTCACGAGCGCCGCACCCGACGATCACATCAAGCTCTTTATCGTGCAAGAGAACGGCGACGTGGTGTCGCGCGACTACACGCCTCGCCGCTTCGATACGGGCGAGCGCACGCTCGACGTGGATTTCGCCTTGCATGACGCGGGACCCGCCACGCGCTGGGCGCTGGCCGCCAAGCCCGGCGATACGCTCGAGGTGGGCGGGCCGAAGGGATCGCGAGTCATGGAAGGCGAACCCGATTGGTGGCTCTTGGTCGGCGACGAGACGGCGCTACCGGCGATCGGACGTACGATCGAGGAAGCGCCTGCCGGAACGAAGGTGATCAGCCTGGCAGCCGTCACGAGCGAGGCCAACGAGCAACATTTCGAGACGCGCGCGCAATACGAGGCGCACTGGGTGCACCGGCCGGCCGAGCGCGCCGACGATCCGCAACCGTTCCTCGATGCGCTCGCGAAGCTCGCGCTACCCGAGGGCGATGGGTTCGTCTGGATCGCGGCGGAGGCGCATGTGACGCGCGCGGTGCGCGACTACATGCGCGGCGAGCGAAAGCGCCCGCCCAGCGCGGTGAAGGCCACCGGTTATTGGATCAAAGGCCGCGCCGACGCAAGCGAAAAGTTCGAAGACTGAGCGGCGGGCGGCAACGCCGACCGGGGCTCAATCAACGGCGTTGAGCGCATCGGATAGCGCACTCACCAAGTCGTCGATTTCGTGCGGTTCGGAGATGAACGGCGGCGCGAGTTGGATCGTGTCGCCGCCGAATCGCACATAAAAGCCTTTTTTCCAACAGTGCATCGCAATGTCGAACGGCCGGCGCGCCGGTTCGCCGGGCTTGGGCGCGATCGTGAGGCCTGCCGCGAGCCCGCAGTTGCGGATGTCGGCGATATGGCGTTGACCCTTGAGCCCATGCACCGCCGCTTCGAACCGCGGCGCCAATTCGCGGACGCGGCTCACCGCTGCCTCTTTCTCCAGTAGATCGAGCGCGGCGATGCCCGCCGCGCACGCCACCGGATGCGCCGAGTAGGTGTAGCCGTGCGGAAACTCGAGCATGTAATCGGGGCCGCCGGCCGCCATGAACGTCTCGTAGATTTCCTTGCTCGCGACGACGGCGCCGAGCGGTTGCGCGCCGTTCGTGACTTGCTTCGCGAAATTCGCGATATCGGGCGTGACGCCGAAGAACTGAGCGCCCGTCATCGCGCCCGTACGGCCGAAGCCCGTAATGACTTCGTCGAAAATAAGCAGAATGTCGTGCGCCGTGCAAATTTCGCGCAGACGCTGCAAATAGCCTTTCGGCGGCACGACGACGCCTGCCGAGCCGGAGAACGGTTCGACGATGACGGCCGCGATGTTCGACGCGTCGTGCAACGCAATCAGATCGAGCAGCCGGTCGGCCAACTGCGCCCCATGTTCCGGCTGACCGCGCGAGAACCGGTTTTCGGGCAATTGCGTATGCGGGAGGAAGTCCGCTTCGATGCCTTGGCCGAATAACTTGCGGTTCGGGCCGATCCCGCCTACCGAAATGCCCCCGAAGTTCACGCCGTGGTAACCCTTCTCCCGGCCGATCAATCGGGTCTTCGTCCCCTTGCCCTTGGCGCGCCAATAAGCGCGCGCCATTTTGAGCGACGTATCCGCCGCTTCGGAACCCGAGCCCGTGAAAAAGACGTAGTCGAGCCCGTCCGGCGTCAGCGCCTTGATCTTATTGGCGAGTTCGAACGATTTCGGGTGACCGAATTGGAATGCGGGGGCGTAATCGAGTTGGGCGACCTGGCGGCTCACCGCCTCCGTGATTTCCGTGCGCCCGTGACCGAGGCCGCAGCACCAGAGGCCCGAGAGGCCGTCGAAGATCTTTCGGCCGTCGGCATCGGTGTAATAGGCCCCTTGGCCGCCGACGATCATGCGCGGATCGGCCTTGAACTGCCGGTTCGCGGTGAACGGCATCCAATGCGCTTCGAGCCACGCCGCATCGGTACGAACCTCATCCTGGCTGCGCTTCGATCCGTTCTCGATTCCGGTCATGTCGGTCATGTCGTTCATATCGGTCGGCGCGGGGCGCCCCTCGCAGTGGGTACATTGCGTATTTTCGGCTGGACGATTAGTCTCTTCGATATCGCAATATCAATCTTTACTTTCCAATCCGTGCAAGTAAAAACGAAGAGCCGCGCGCTGCTGGGTCAGCTCAGCGACATGGATTTGCGCTTGCTGCGCGTGTTCAAGGCCGTCGTCCAGTGCGGCGGGATGGCCGCGGCCGAACTGGAACTCAATATCGGCATTTCGACGATCAGCCGCCATGTGAAGGATCTGGAGACACGGCTTGGTCTCGTCTTGTGCCGGCGCGGACGGGCCGGTTTTACGCTGACGGCGGAGGGGCAGACCGTCTATGAGGAGACGCTCGTGCTGCTCTCCTCGATCGAGGCATTCCGCAGCCGAATCGACGGCATTCACGACAAGATGGGCGGCGAGCTTCACGTCGCGGTGTTCGACAAGACCGCGACGAATCGCCAGGCGCGGATCGGCGATGCCATCCGGCAATTCGTCGACGAAGCGCCGGACGTCGCGTTGAATCTGCACGTCGCATCGATCAACGAAGTCGAACGCGGGGTGATCGACGGCAGCTATCAAGTGGGCATCATCCCGGCGCATCGCACGTCGAAAAGCCTCGTCTATACGAATCTCTTCGGC
This sequence comes from Trinickia diaoshuihuensis, assembly GCF_003390925.1. GTDB lineage: Bacteria > Pseudomonadota > Gammaproteobacteria > Burkholderiales > Burkholderiaceae > Trinickia > Trinickia diaoshuihuensis. Next base: position 26,718 of record NZ_QUBS01000016.1, read on the forward strand.
GAACAGATGCTGCTCTATTGCGGCCGGCAGCACCCGCTGTACGACGCCTCGCATGCGCGGCTGACTTGGGCTGCGATTCGCAAGCATGCGTTCGCCGGACTAGGCTTTCATTCGCCGAATATGGAGTTGAGCCATCGGGCGAAGCTCACGCGGCGTGCGACGGCGTTCGACCAAGAAGCGATCGCGACCTTGATTCTATCGGGGCGATTTCTCGGTTTCCTGCCCGATCACTATGCCGAGAGCTTCGAACGAAGGGGCATGCTGCGAGCGGTTGCGCCGCAGCGTTTCCACTATGAGTGCCGTTACGTGGGACTCACGCGCCGCTCGCCTAGGCCGTCGCGCGCGGCGCTGCTGTTTCAAGCTTGCCTCGAAGCCGCGCATGCGGACGGCTGGACGGCCTAGGCGGCGCCGCATCGCTCGTCAAACGGCGGTGTCTAACGGTTTTGTATGCCCACTATTCATGCGAATGACGATTTTTCCGCGCGCATGTCCGGTCGCCAGTTTTTCGAATGCGGCGCGCGCTTCATCGCGGGCGAAGATCCCATCGATGACGATTTGAAGTTCGCCTGCCTCGAACATGCGGATGGCGTCGGGAAGAAATCGCTTCGCTTGCGCGAAGAAGACGAACTGACCGGCATGGCCCTCCCGCGGCTCAATGCCGAACTCCGCAATGCTCGCGATGCGTCCGCCGGCGCGCAAGACTTGCCACGATTTTTCGAGCGTCTCGCCGCCGATCGTATCGAGCACCAGGTCGATATCGCGGGTTCGAGCGAAGTCCTCGACGCGGTAATCGATGATCTCGTCCGCGCCTAAGCCTTTCAGCAAATCGTGGTTGCGCGCGGACGCCGTGGCGGTCACATGCGCGCCCGCCTGCCGCGCCAATTGCACGGCCATGACGCCGACGCCGCCCGCCGCCGCATGGATCAAGACCCGTTCGCCGCGCCGCAGGCCTCCCACGTCGAAAAGGCTTTGGCTGGCCGTGCCGAAGGCGGTGGGTAAGGCGGCCGCTTGCTCGAAGCTCATCTCGGGAGGAATGACGGATAGCTCGTCGGCCGGTATCGCCAGATAGTGCGCGATTGCGCCGCCCGCAGTCGGCGCGGCGCGGCCCACCACGCGATCGCCGAGGCGCAGCCCGGTCACCCCATCGCCCACCGCCGTGACGACGCCGCTGAAGTCCGTACCCGGCACGTACGGGAATTCGATGGGAAATACCTGCTGCATAACGCCCGCCATGATCTTCACGTCGAGCGGGTTTAAACCCACCGCTTCGACGCGCACGGTCACGTCGCCGGCGCCGATCGAACGTGAGGGGAGGTCGCCTTCGACGATGACGTCCGCGCTGCCGAAGGTCTCGATGAACGATGCTTTCATATGTGTCTCTCGCTTGTGATCGTTAAGCTTGATCGGGGAATTTGCCGACTTGCATGAAGAAACCGAACCAGTCCTCCATGTGCCACGTCCTCTTCAAACGGCCGTGTTCGATTTCATGGAATTCATGCAGGCGCACGCTGACCTTCCGGCCCGTCGCGGCAATACCGAAGAACTCCCCGAGATGGGTGCCCGTGATTTCGGCGCGGACGGCGACTTTGCCTGGGGTCTGCACGACGTCGTGAATGACGATATGCACGTCGGGAAAGGCCTGGCCAAAGCTTTTAATGATTGGTTTGATTCCTTCGGGACCGGGCTGCTGGCCTGGGCCGAGAGGGATGTCGTCCCAATCGTCGGCAAGGATGCCGTCCAGGAGGGCGGGATTTTTCTCGCTGAACGCGCGATACAGCGTCTTGACCGCTTCCAGTTCGCTCGTCAGCACCGTATGGGTCTCACTGTCGGATGCATGCATGGTGATGTCGCCTGTCGTTGATGAACATGGCGTGATTCTGTCGATCCGACTAAAATCCGTCCAACAAATAGCCGATATGAATGATTATTTGAAATATGGATTTTCACGGGATCGATCTGAACCTGCTCGTGGCATTCGATGCGTTGATGAGCGAGCGCAACGTCACGCGCGCGGCCACGCAAGTCGGCGTGAGCCAGCCCGCGATGAGCGCGGCGCTCTCGCGGTTGCGCACTTTGCTGGGCGATCCGCTGTTTCTGCGAAGCGCCGAGGGGCTGCTGCCCACGCCGCGGGCGCGGGAATTGGCGGATCCGATCGGACAGGCGTTGCGCCAACTCGAACGAACGCTCGTGGCCGAGCCGAGCTTCGAACCTGGTGAGGCATCGTTGACGTTCAATCTCGGGCTGTCGGATTACCCGGCGTATGTGCTGTTGCCTGCGTTGTTGGCTGCGCTCGAACGCGAGGCGCCCGGAATTTCGATCGGCGTGCGTGCGTTCAACGATCGCGACGCGGCGGTCGATCTGCTCGACGCGGGCGAGATCGATGCGGCCATCGGCGTGCCGCCGACGCAGTCGGATCAGCGCATTTTCACGCGGCCCATTTTGAGCGACGAGTTCGTGACGATCGTCGCGAAGGACAATCCCGCGGCGCGGCGCGCCATGACGGTGAAAACCTACTTAGGATTGAAGCATGTCCTTGCGTCGCCCGAGGGGGATCGCTACGGGCTCGTCGACCAGGCGCTCACGCAACGGGGCTTGCGTCGCACGGTAGCCGTCGCGTTGCCGCACATGTCCGCGGTGCCCGATATCGTCGCGCGAACGCAAACCACGGCGACCGTGCTCAAGCGTATTGCGCTGAACTCCGCGGCGGCGCGCAAGCTCGTGCTCTTCGCACCGCCGATTGCACTGGCGGACGTCCGATTCGATTTGATCTGGCATCGTCGTGGCGATCCGAACCCGGCGCAGCGGTGGTTAAGGACGTTCATTGCCGCGCAGGCGGCGGCGTTATAGGGCGCCGGCTCGTTCGGTCACCACCTGCGTGCGGCGCTTCGATGCGCGCGCGAGTATCCAACCGACGAGGACGATCGCCGCCGCGACGACGAAGGCGGGTTTTGCATTGTTGGGTATGGAAATGCGTTTTATTTGGAAGATTCGCGCAATACGTCGAACGTCGCCTGCGTTTCGGAAACGAAAGGCACGATGCGCCGGACCGTGACGTGCGTCGTCACGCAGGGTTTGTTTTCGACGCAAAGCGCCGAGAGGCAGTCTGCGCTGGGGCGCCATTGCCAGAACGTCCAATGCTCCGGCGCGTCGCCCAGCCGCTCGTCGATGCTCAGGCGCAGCCCGGCTTCGCCGCTCAAATCGAATGCGAACTGATCGAGCGGTATGGAAAGCCCCTTGCCCCGGGCCTTGATATAGCTTTCCTTGAGCGTCCAAAAATCGAGAAAGCGTGCCGGTTGCAGATCCGCCGGTAACGATCTTAATTGCAGCACTTCATGCGGCGAGAAAAAGCCGTCGGCAACATCGAGCGGCGTTCTGCGCTGCAGGTCCTCGACGTCGATCCCGAGTTGGCGGTCACGCGTGACGCCCAGCAAAACGACATGATCGGAATGCGAAATGTTGAACGTCAGCCCCGCGATGGCGGGGTGACTGTTCGCGATGATGGGGCGGCCGAATTCCGTGGCGTCGAAGCGCCAATCGGACGGTACGATCGGTACATAGCGCGAGAGGCCATATCGGACGAGCGAGCGTGTGACGGCGTAGCGGCGGCGATCCTTCTCGAAAAAAAATCGGCCGTGGCGCGCGCGTTCGTCCGCGGTCAGAACGCAATCGAATTGCGCGGAGAGTTCGTCGTCAGGCATTTCCCCGACGACGGCCACCCAGATATGAACCTCGCCTGCTTCTAGCGGCAATTGATCGAGCAACTGCCGGCCGAGCGCCACGTACTCGCGTGATCGAGTCATCTCCATAGGCCCCGGTCAAGCGCCGCATAGCACGCCGAGGCGCGCAAGGCGGGGCGGGCAAGGCACCGTCTCGTCACCGGCGATCCATTGCAACGCCTGCTTCGCTTCGTCGGCGCCGACCGCGACGCCGTTTCCAAGCAGCTCGCTCGGGATGTATGCGTTCGCGGCGTCGCCGGAGCCGCCGGCGAGCGCGGCCAGAGCCGCCGCGTTGACCGCGCGCCGCGCGCCTGTCGCGCAATGCCCGCCCGCCTGCGCGAATGGCGTCAAGACGCCGCTGGCTACGAGGAAGAGCAAGTTTTGCCGGATTTCTTGCGCGCTACGGCCTTCGCCACCGAGCCGTGCGACGATCTCGCCGATGCGCATCGAGCCCTGTCGCATCAAGCTACGTAAATCCGCGATAAATTCCTGCTGGAAACTGAGCACCCCGCGCGGGATCGTCGCGCGAGTCTCGATTTGCTCGACGCGCGTCGTGCAGCCAACCGGCATGTCTTCTAGAAATTGAAGCGCTTCGGCTTGCGAGCGGCTCGTGCGGACGCCGCGTACGAACACGTCCCGGCGGAACCGGCGGTTGACGGCGAAGTCCTCGGCGAGATGCCGGAGCCTAGTATTGGGCAGGGCCGCGATCGCCTCGGCCGCTTGGCGATCGAGCAACAGCGCGGGGTGATTGTCGGCCAGCGTTGCGCTGCCGGCATAGGCGAGACCCGCGCGCGCCATCTCGTCGATCACGTCGACCGAGTAGTGGATGTCCCACGTGGCGTTCAGATACTCGTGCGCAAGATAGTCGACGGGGCTTGCCGCCAGCGCGGACAGCGCGTCGGCGACGCTCGGATTGTCGCGAAAGTAGCGAAAGTTCGCGTTGCCGAGCGTCTGCATACGCGCGATCGCGCCGCCGGTGCGCGATTCGATAGCGCCCGGCGCCGCCTGTGCGAATTCGAGCATCAGCTTGCGCAGCGGGGCTTCGGCGGACCAGCCGGGCTGGCAGTTGTAGCTCACGTACACGAGGCCTTCGTCGGCAAGGCGTTCGGAAATCAGTTGCCGCACGACGCTCCGCACACCGGCATCGACCCAACTGTAGATGCCGTGCAACACGATGAAATCGAAGCGCGGCAAATCTTGCTCGAGCAGCGCCTCGAAGCTTGCCTCGTGGAAGGCGATGTTGCGCACGCCGAGCCGGGCCGCCCGCTGCGAAGCCGCCTCGATATGGGCCGCGTTGAAATCGCAGGCATGAAACTCGGCGTGCGGGAAGGCCGCGGCGTTGACGATCGTCGAGTGTGCGAAGCCGCAGCCCAGATCCAGATAGCGAAACGGCCTGTCCAGCGCTTTCGGTCGAGCGCCGCCGAGCACGCTTGCATAGTTCAGCCACGCCGGGGACAGTTCCCGATGGAAGCGGTCCGGAAACGTCACGTCGCTCAGGTAGCCGGAGGAAGAATCGGATGCGTGCATGAGAATGAACGGGGCGGCGCGAGTTTCGTATGGTGCCATATATGGCGGGCGCGCCGGCTTCAGATCATGCTTGCCTTATCGTTTCGATCGGCAAAAAAAGGCGACGCGGCGTCTGCGTGAAGGGCTGGAACCCGTACTTGCGGTAAAAGCCAGCCGCGCGCTCGTCGATGGCGTCGGCAACGACGCACTGCACGCCTACCGCTTCGGAAGTGGTCAGAGCGGTATCGAGCGCGTGCATGAGGAGATGGGCGCCGAGGCCCCGGCCCTGGCGGCCGTTGTCGATCGCGAGGCGAGCCAACAAAACCGCGGAGACCCTATCGGGAAGGCGTTTGCCCGGCATCCCTTCCGTTTCGATGAGAAATGCCGCGAGGGCGTAGTACCCGATGACCTGGTCTGGGGCTTCGCGCCGGATTGCGACGTAAGTCCGCGAGAGGTTCTTCTTTTGATGCTGACTGGCGATATTGCGTAGCCAATCGTTCATCGAAGCGACGCCGCAATCGAAGTCTCGACGGTCGTCTTGTTCGTTAAGTCGTCGGATCTGCGGTTCCAAACGTTTTGTTCCTGAAACGTTTCATTGCACGCTGCAGCGCTTCGTTCGGCTTCGACGGTTCGTCCAGCAGCGCGAAGAAGCGTTTCGATTCCTCCAGCGTCAGGCGGATGGAACGTATCACCTCTTCCTTCTCGATGACTTGCTCCGCGGCGCGCAGTGCCGATTGCACGATGAACTGATTGAGAGTGCTACCCGATAAGTCCGCGGCGAGCTGCAGGATTTCCTGCTTCTCCGCGCTCAATCGAGCAGTGATACGCCCGCGGCTGGAGTTGTCCATACCGTTATGGATAGGCATTCTCTTTCCTCTATTCGAACCTTTCCGGCTTCCTCTTATAGAGGACCGGGACGGCAAAGGCTCAGGACCTGAATGTTAGCGGGGCGCCGCCCGCGGGAGTTCCGCTGCTCACGAATTCGGGCGCTTTCCGATGGAAGTGCGTTTTGTGCCATTCTAGCTCATGTGGTGCCAAAATGGCACCATAAGATGGTTTTTGCTGCGGCGACGTCCCGAGGATCTCGGAACGGTGCCGCGCGCACTATCCTTAGTCCAAACTATTGGTTCGTTTTTCTCTTCTCGCTTTCGATAATCGTCCAAGTGCGCAACTCACGGGGATTCATAATGAGCGGATCGCAAGCGGGCACCGCACCCGCCGAAAACGGGAAGAACGATGCATCGGCTCACGGCCGGGGGCCACGCGCCTTCTGGCGCGCGTTGACGTCGCAAGAAGACGGATGGTCGATCGTAATCGGGCTCGGCCTGGTCTTGGCCGCCTACATCCTGTACGCGAGCGGCGGTAGCATCCGATGGCTCGCGATCTCGCCGGCGCCTTGGACGAGCGTGGGCGACGCCGTCCGGCATTTCTCCTCGCATTTGCCCAACTACGTCGCGCTGATTGCCGTATTTGGTCTGCTTTTTTCGATCGCCGTCGCCGCGCTCGGCCAGCGCGTCGCGCACTTCGCCGCGTCGTTCGTTATCGTTTTCATCGGCTCAATCGTTATCTTTTCGCTCGGCGCCTGGACTGGCGCCTCCAAATACAACCTCGAACCGCCGCTCGTCGCGTTGGCCGCGGGCCTCGTGATATCGAACCTCATCAAGCTGCCCGAATGGTTTCAAGCCGGATTGCGCGTGGAGCTTTATATCAAGGTGGGGATCGTTCTGCTGGGCGCGACGCTGCCGTTTACCCTGCTCGTCTGGGCGGGACCCGTCGCCGTGGGCCAAGCCGGGATCGTCTCGCTGTTGACCTTCTTCGTCATCTTTTTCACGGGCAAGGCCTTGGGGCTCGACAAACGTTTCGCCGCCGTGCTCGGCGCGGGCGGTGCCGTCTGTGGGGTCTCCGCCTCGATCGCGATCGCGGGCGCGGTGCGGGCGAAACGCGAACATGCGCCGATGGCGATCACGCTCGTCATCGTCTGGGCGATCGTGATGATCTTCGCTTTGCCGCTCGTTTCCCGGGCGTTGGGCTTACCGACGGGCGTCGCGGGCGCATGGATCGGCACCTCGGAGTTCGCCGATGCGGCTGGCCTAGCCGCCGCGCAGGCATACGGCGACCTGGCCAAACAGGGTGCGGGAGCGATCGCCGGTGCGCCGGAGTCCGCCTTGCAAGCGTTCACGTTGATGAAGGTCGTCGGCCGCGATATTTGGATCGGCATCTGGGCATTCGTGCTCGCCATCGTCGCCACGACGCGTTGGGAGGGCGGCACCGAAGTGACGGCCAGGCCGCGGGCGCGCGAGATCTGGGCGCGGTTTCCAAAGTTCGTCATCGGCTTCGTCGTTGCATCGGCGTTCGTGACGTGGGTGGCGAGCGGCCATACGTTAGGCGTCTACCGCAAGGTCGTCGCGCCCGAATTCACGGCGCCGATTACCGTTCTGCGCACGTGGGCGTTTATTTTCTGCTTCTTTTCGATCGGGCTGACCACGCGCCTGAAGTCTCTTTCGGCGACCGGGGCGCGACCGTTTTTCGCCTTTACGGCGGGCGTCATCGTCAATGTGATCGTCGGCTACATCTTGTCCGTGCATGTGTTCGGCCATTATTGGGCCAATCTAGGTCAATGAGTTCGCTCCGCCCCTTGAGCGCCGCCCGCTCCGAACGATGCCGAGATTGCCGGCATCGCGATCCCGGCCGCGCCGGCATCGAGCGGGCCGTGGCGGGGCTCGCCGTGTTGGGATCGGCATACGGATCGAGCGTGGCCGATAGCAGGCTGTGCCTGCGGCACGACCAGTTCGTGTCGCCCGACGACGCCTGCCCGGCATTCGAAGCGTTATACCAAGAGGGAGAAATCGATGAGCCTATGCGGTAATTTCAATTGGCCCCCGCGGCTCGTCACGGTTCCCGGCTTGCACGGCAGCGAGGAGGCGCACTGGCAAACTTGGCTAGAGCGGCAGTTCGCGCATTCGCTGCGTGTCGAGCAGGCGGATTGGGAAGCGCCTTCGCTCGACGCATGGGCGCGTTCGGTCGGCGAATTGCTCGAGCGCGAGAGAGGCCCGTTCGTGCTCGCCGCGCACAGTTACGGATGCCTCGCGACGATACGCGCGCTCGAATGTTATGTACCGACGGCCGAGGTGGCGGGCGTTTTACTGGTCGCGCCGGCGAGCCCCGAGAAGTTCGCCGCCGTTGGCCGCCTATCCCCGCACCGCTTGGCGGTGCCTTCGATTCTGATCGGCAGCGAAAACGATCCGTGGATGCCCGCGCCCGAGGCGCTCCAATTGGCGAGCCGGCTCGGCAGTGCATTCGTCAATTTGGGCGCTGTGGGACATATCAATACGGAGGCCGGTTTCGGCCCTTGGCCGCGCGCCAAATTCTTTATCGATACGCTCGTGCATCACGCCGCCAAGAAGGTGTTTCATCCGATCGAGCAGCAGCCGGTGGAGGCATTGGAGCCGTCGCTTTAAACCGGGGTCGACGTTTACCCGTGACGCTAATCGTTTACTAAAACGTCGTTGGACTTTGATTCCGTTTGACGGAATGTCATTCGTTATGCGCGACTTTGTCGCGCAATCATTCTTTTCGTGGCGCTATCATCTGCCTGCGCCGTGGTTGCATTTTCTCCATTGTTCGAAAATACGACGCGAGCGCCGGCATGCAATCCAATGAATTGCAGCCCGTAATGTTTCATCAACCGTTACGGCGAATTCGTTCAAATAAAATGATGACAGAGCTTGCGACCTTCGAGAATTTCAGTGAGTTGGGTTATTTGTTGGCCAATCCCGACGTTGCGCAGGAGGTTTTGCGCAACCCCTTGATCACCGGGTTCGTGCATTTTTCCCAGTTTGGAAAGAACGAGCAAAGACGCCAATTCAAGCCGGCGATGTCCGACGCCGAGATAGACCGTGCTTTACTGGATAACAGTGTTCCGTTGCCTGACAAACTGAAAGACGCGCACCAGAACCAGGGTAACCTGTGTGTCGAGCTCGGGAACAAAGAGGGCATGAGGGTGCTCGAGATCGGTAGCCGCGAAGTGACCGGCGCCTCGACGATACGGGAGCGCTTCACGAAGGCGCAATATACCGGCTTCGACTATTACCCGGGACCGAACGTCGATGTGGTGGGCGACGCGCATAAACTATCGAGTTACTTCGGTCCCGAGGAAAAATTCGATCTGATCTTCTCGAGTGCGGTGTTCGAGCATCTCGCCATGCCTTGGGTGGTTGCCGCCGAAATATCGAAGCTGCTGAAAGTGGGCGGCATGCTGTTCATCGAAACGCATTTTTCTTTTTCCTCGCACGAGCGGCCCTGGCATTTCTTTCAATTCAGCGATATGGGATTGCGCGCGCTGTTTTCTCCGGCGCTAGGGTTCGAGTGTCTGGAAGCCACGATGGCGAACCCCATCTCGGCGAAGTTTTCCGCGCTTGCCGATTCCTACTTGCGCGGCCGCTGGGTACACGGTTTGTATTGCCATAGTCAATACTTGGGCGTGAAGCGCCGCGACGTCGAACAGTTCAGTTGGGACAGCGTCGCGACGGACGATGTGGTTGGCGGCACCTTCTATCCCACACCGATTTGAGCCGACGTTGATTCATCGCGGACCGGCACGGATCGAGCCGGTCAATTAACCCGGCGGCGTGCGCCTCCTACGGCGCCCGCGCCTGCCGCGACCGTTCCATCGAGCAAGTTAAGAACTTCCTTAATTGTGCAATTCGAGCGTGCCGTGTGCATCGCGAGATGCATGAGCCGTTGCCGACTTTTCGATGCTTACATCTCAAGTTTCATTTGTAAGCTGTCGTTATCTACACCGTAATGCCCTCGCTTATCAATCGCATCTCGCCGCTCTCGGAGACTTACGGTAATGCTCGGAACCATTCGCGGTCGAATCCTCATGGCTTGCGTCGCAATTGTGGTGACCGCGCTAGCGGTCACCGGCGGATTGCTCTATTACGTCGTCAAGATCCATAACGACGAGGCCATCGATCAGAACTTCAAATCCATCTTGACGGGTCATGCGCTCGCCATCGACGGATGGGCCGAAAGCCGTACCCGCGAGACGCAAGCGCTGGCCGATACCATTGCGGTCGGGGAGGGCGACCCGTTGCCGGCGCTCAAGCTGCTCGCCAAATCGGGCGGTTTCGAAGTCATGACGCTCGGTTTGCCCGATAAGACGGCGTTTTCGAACGTCACGCTTCCGCCGAATTACGATCCCACCGGACGGCCTTGGTACAAGCAAGCGATGGCGGCGGGGCATATCGTCGTGACGGCGCTCTACCGAGACGTGTCGTCGGGCAAGCCGGCCGTTGCCTTCGCCGTACCGATCGTTCGTGACGGCAATGTGAAAGCGGTCATGGCGGCGAGTCTGTTCATGCAAAGCGTGAGCGAAATCGTGACCTCGGTGCACCCGACCCCCGCGAGCTTCGCTTTCCTCGTGGACGCGAAGGGCAACGTCATCGCCAGCGCCAAAACGGATCTCATCATGAAGCCGGCCACCGAGATGGCGCCGGCCCTGACGCCCGATGCGCTCAAAGCGATGCAAGGGGCTTCGTCCTCGCTGGCCGTCGAGATCGACGGCGCGACCAAGCTCTTGCGCGCCCAGCCGATCGCCGGCACCGACTGGAGCCTGGTGCTCGCGCTCGACAAAGCCGACGTGACGGCCGGTATGCGGGCCGTCGCGACGACGACGCTGCTCGCGATCGTTTTGGTCGCGTTGATATCGGCCGCCCTGGTCGGCGCATTGACGAACGCGGCCTTCAAACGCGTATTGCTGGTACGCGACGCACTGACCGACGTTGCCAGCGGCAGCGGCGACCTGGCGCGGCGGCTGCCTGTCAGCGGTCATGACGAAGCCTCCCAAATCGCCCACGCGTTCAATCTGTTCGCCGAGAAGATCAGTGCGATCCTGCGGCATATCCGCGATTTCAGCGAGTCGGTGAACGTGGCGAGCGCGGAGATCGCGCAGGGTAACCAGGATCTCTCGAGCCGGACCGAACTTGCCGCATCGAACTTGCAAAGGACCGCGGCGGCACTCGAGGAGATCTCAGGCACCGCGCGCAATTCGGCCGATGCGGCCACGCAAGTGAGCGAGCTTGCGGAATCGGCATCGCACGTGGCGCTGCGGGGCGGCAAGGTGGTGGGCGACGTGGTGTCGACGATGGATGCGATTACCAAGGCATCGACGGAAATCGCAAACATCATCGGCGTCATCGACGGTATCGCCTTCCAAACGAATATCCTGGCGCTGAACGCGGCGGTGGAAGCGGCGCGCGCGAGCGAACACGGACGCGGTTTCGCGGTGGTGGCGGGCGAAGTGCGCGCGCTCGCGCAGCGCAGCGCGCAAGCGGCGAAGGAAATCAAACTGTTGATCAACTCGTCCGTGGAGCGGATCGAGAGCGGCTCTAGCTTGGTGCAAACGGCCGGTGCGACGATGGATGAGATCGTGGAGGGCGTGCGCGGGATCACGAGCGTGATCGGCGAAATCTCGGTGGCGGCCACGGAGCAAAGCACGGGGCTCGGCCAAGTGAACCAAGCGCTCGCTCAGCTCGACAACACGACGCAGCAAAACGCGGCGCTCGTCGAGCAATCGGCCGCCGCGGCGCAAATGCTGCGAGAGCAAGCCGCGAAACTTGCGCAAGCCGTGGGCGAGTTCAAGCTGTCCGCGTAGGATGGCGACCGTGCGGCGCCGGGCGTCGAAGCCACCCCTCGGGCGGTGCAGGCTTATGCGGCTCGTTGGTCGCATAAGGGGCGGGCGGCTGATGGCACTCGCGCTCGCGCTCGCGTTCGCGACGAGCGCATTGCCGGCCGCCGCGGCGTTGCCCCAACCGGCCGTATTGAGGGTGCTGGCGTGGCCCGGCTACGCGGACGACGATTGGGTCAGCGCGTTCGAGAAGCGCTTTCATGCCAAAGTCGAGGTCACGTTCGTCGATTCCGACGAGGCCCTATGGGCTCGCATGCACAGCGCCAATCCGCCGCCGTTCGACGTCCTCGCGGCCAATACCGCGGAGATCGCGCGCTACGCGCGAGCCGGCCTCTTGACGCCTCTCGATTTGTCCGCGATTCCGAACCGCGCGCGGCAGCGGCGATATTTTCGGCGATTGGGCGGCATCCCGGGCCTCGTCGACGGCCACGACGCTTACGCGATTCCATTCACCTATTCGTCGATGGGGCTGATCTACGATCGCAAGCAAGTGGCCGCGGCGCCGCGCTCGATGCTCGCCTTGTGGGACCCGCGCTATCGCGGCAAGGTACTCGACTTCAACAGTGCGGAGCACAATTTTTCGTTTGCCGCGCTGGCGCTCGGCTATAGCGATCCGTTCCACTTGTCGCCGAAGCAAATGCGCGCGGTCGCGCGCAAGCTGGTTCAATTGCGTCGCAATCTGCTCACTTACTACACGTTGCCCGAGGAGGCGACGGCGTTGTTCGTCCAGCATCACGTCGCGCTGATGTTCGGCAACTACGGGACTCAGCAGGTCGCGCTGCTGCGCCGGGCCGGGGCGGACGTCGGCTACGCCATTCCGGATGAAGGCGCGCTCGCTTGGCTCGATTGCTGGGCGATCGTCAAGGGAGCGGCCAACCCGGCGCTTGCCTACGACTGGATCGATGGGATGCTCGAGCCGTCCATCGGCAGTGAGCTCACGCAAAGGGAAGGCCTAGCGAATACGCTGTTGCCCGAGGCCGACCAAACGCCGGGCGACGCCCGCCGCCTGATTTGGATCGAGCGCGTCGAGAGCGACGGCGAGCGTGCAGCGCTGTGGCGGCGCATCGAATCGGGCGACCGTCTAGTGAATTTCCTGAAGTGATGAAACTCGGATTAAGCACCCGGCTCTCGATCCTGCTCGTCTGTATCGGCGTGGCGGCGTCGGGCGCGACCGGCTATTACGCCTACCGCGCCAACCGCTCGATGATGATGCTCGAAGCGCAAGGCGGTTTGCTGCCCGCCACGCAGTTGCTGAGTCAGCGCTTCACCGCCGCGTTAGCGGACGTGGCCGACGATGCCCTAGTGCTGGCGACTATGCCCTCGGCCGTGACCGTGGCGCGCGGCGACGATGCGTCCGATGCCGGCCGCGCGAGGCTCTCGCAGGTGTTCCTGCGATTCATGATGCATCACCCGGAGTATCTGACCATCCGCCTCGTCGCGCGATCCCACTACGGATTGGAACGGATCCGCGTGGAGCGCGGCCCGCACGGCATCGTTCTCGTGCCCGATAGCCGACTGCAGGAAAAAGGACACTTCGCCTATGTGTTCGATACGCTGGCGACGGTCCAAGGTCATGCGTATCTCTCGCCGATCGGCCTCACGCCCGAAGCCGGTGGGGGGCCGGACGCCGGAGCGGGCAGACCGACCATCTATATCGGCGCGCCGATCGCGGATGCGGGCGGAAGCAATGTCGGCGTGCTTGTCGTGGAGACGGACCTCACGCAGGTCTTTCAGCGCCTGGAGCGCGATTTACCGGCCGGCTACCTCGTCTATCTCGCCAATCAATGGGGCGACTTTCTGATTCATCCCGATGCGAGCCAGACTTTCGGATTCGAACATGGGCGGCGCGTGTTGGTGCAAAAGACGTTTCCCGCTACCGGCGCCTTGTTCGACGGCGGATCGGCCCGGGTGACGTTCAACGGATCGGCCGGTATCGGGCCCGGACCCATGCATGCGTTTGCTTTCGCGTTCTTGCGCGCGCCGTTCGGCGCCGTGGACGGCAACCGCTTCATCGTCGTCGGGCTCGGGCGCTCGTTGACGGGCGTGCTGCAATCGGCGAACGCATTGGGCGGGCAAATCGTACGTATGGTGCTCGTTTCCAGCGCCATCGCGATCGTGCTCGCGATCGTGTTCGGGCGTGCGCTGGCGCGTCCCCTGCGCGTACTGGCGGACGCCGCTACGCACCTATTCGAAGAATCTAGCGCGCCGCGCTTGCCGGTTGAGCGCTCCGACGAGATCGGCGTGCTCGCACGTTGTTTCGATCGAATGCGACTCGAAATTCGCTCCCAAATGAGTACACTCCATGCCAGGCAGCTCGAGTTGAGTCATCTCGCCGGGCACGATACGCTCACCGCGCTCCCGAACCGGATGCGGTTCATGGAGCGGCTCGAGGCGTCGATTCGGGAAGCGTCGAGAAACGGCGAGTCGCTAGCCCTGATGTTCGTCGACCTCGACGGCTTCAAGCAGATCAACGATCGCTTCGGCCACTCGGCCGGCGACGAAACGCTGGCCGTCGTTGCGCGGCGTTTGCGCGCGGCCGTGCAGGAAGCCGGACTCGTCGCCCGCTTAGGCGGCGACGAGTTCGTCGTCCTGTTCTCGAACCCGCGTTCGATCGAGGCGATCGGGCAGACGGCCCAGCGGATTTCGGCGGTGCTGGACGAGGAGGTCGCCATTGGGGCGCATCGAATGAGCGTCGGCGCGAGTATGGGCATCAGCGAATTCCCGGCCGACGCCACGAGCGCCGAGGAGCTACTGGCCAAGGCCGATGCCGCGATGTATGTTGCGAAAACCTCGCCGCACCGCCGCTATGTTCGCTATCGCGCGCTGAGCGACGGGCAATTGCAGGCACAGCAGGGAGGTGCCGGGGGCGCCGCCTAGCGGCATGCGTTGGGCACGATTGGCGATGGCCGAGGGAAAGTCCCGTGGCGCGAAAGCCGGGCGCCGGTTAGGGTTGCCGGGAGCGTTGCTGCAAAGCAGCGTCTGCACGATTTCAGCGGTTTACCGCCTAACGAGAACCGGATAATGCATTGCGCGGTTCATATTTTGCTGATTGCACGTGCAACTTGAGTGCTCGTTCAACGGGGCCAGCTATGTTCGACGAAAACGACGGAGCGTTGCTCGAAGTGTTGCTGGGAACGAAAAGCCCCTGCTGGCGGCTTGCCGCCGACAGTAACGCGTTGGAATTGGCGGCCCAGCCCGGCGCGGCAAACCTGAGCATCGCGCTCACCCCCGAGCAGGCGCGCGGTATCCGCGAACTGACGGGCGTCACTTCGCACCGTCTGCTCGACGTCTCGTTGCGCGGCCAACCGGTCTCGCTCCACCTCGTCGGCAAGAAGGTCGACGCGCGCAGTTGGGCGGGCACCGCGTGCGACTACTCGGACACGCTATCGGTCGCGAACGCGTTATCGAACGGACTGGCCGCCGCCGAGCAAGTCGTATCCGAAGTGAATTCGCTTGTCGTCATCCTCGATCGGAACGGCATCGTGCAGCGTTTCAATCGGATGTGCGAAGAGGTGACGGGCGTACGCGAAGTCGACGTGATCGGCAAGAGTGCATTCGATTTATTCATGACGCCCGATCAAGGGGAGCAGTCGCGCACCAACATCAGGCAATTCTTCGAGCGACAGGAGTCGTTCGAGGTCGAACGGGTAATCAACACGATCAAGGGGCGGCGTCTCTATCAATTTCGCAATAAGTTCGTCCATAGCGGCAGCGGAGTCGACGAAACCTTCATCATTTGCTCGGGGACGGACATCACCGACGAGCGCGATGCCCAGCGGCGCCTGAAGGAGTTGGCTTCCAAGGACGTGCTGACCGGCCTCATGAACCGCTATGCGATCAACGCGAAGATCGAATGGGCGCTCGAGGATGCGCGGGAGGACCCCTCGCGCGTGCTCGGCATCGTCTTTCTCGACCTCGATAACTTCAAACGCGTCAACGATCACTATGGGCACGTCAACGGCGACCGCCTGATCAAGCGCGTCTCGGAGCTCGTGAGCGAGTGCCTCGGCGAAGGCGTCACGCTGGCGCGCCTGGGCGGCGACGAATTCTTGATCTTGGTCGATTCGTGCACGCAGGAATCGCTCGAAACGCTCGCGCGGACGATCATCGACCGTCTGCGCATGCCGATCCATCTCGACATGATCGATGTCTACGCGAGCTGCTCGATCGGTATCGCGCTCTACCCGCAGCACGGGAAGACCCTGGAGGCGTTGATCTCGCACGCGGATACGGCGATGTACGCCGCCAAGGAGGCGGGCAAGCAGACGTATCGCGTGTTCTCGCCCGAGATGAACCAGAAGGTCGCCAAATATATTTGGCTGGACACCGAGTTGCGCAAGGCAATCGAGGAAAAGCAGTTCGTGCTGCACTACCAGCCGCTCATCAACCTATGCACGGGCCGCCTGCATAGCGTCGAAGCCCTGCTTCGCTGGCAGTCCACGAGCCGCGGGTTGGTGCCCCCGTCGGAGTTCATTCGGTTCACCGAGGAATCGGGCTTGATCATTCCGATCGGTCGATGGTTGATGCGGGAGGCCGCCGGGCAAGCGGCGCGATGGCGTGAAAGCGGGCTCGATATCCGCGTCTCGGTCAACGTGTCAGCGCGGCAGTTGCGCGATGCCGAACTCGTCAACCAGTTGCGCGAACTGGTCGAGCAAGATAGTGCGGCACGCACGCTGATCGACATCGAGTTGACGGAAAGCTGTTTTATCGAAGACGAAAGAGCGGCCATCGATCTGATGAGGCAGTTCAAGCAACTCGGCGCGCGCATCTTGCTCGACGACTTCGGCACCGGTTATTCGTCGCTCTCGCAGTTGACGCGATTGCCGATCGACGTGATCAAACTGGATCGCAGTTTCATTACCGGCATCGACCAGAATTTTCAGGCGCAGTCGCTTGTTCGCTCGGTTTTGGGGCTCGCGCGCGCGTTCGGTTTCACGATCGTGGCCGAAGGCGTCGAGACCGAGCGGGAGGTCCAGTTTCTTAGAGATATCGGCGTCGATTACGCGCAGGGTTTTTTCTATGCGAAGCCGATGGCTGCCGATGTCCTCGAAGCTTGGCTCCTAGACAAGAAGAAGCTCAGACTCATCGCCTGAGCTTCCCGGACTGGCCGCGGCGCTTGCGTTTAGGCCGGCGAGGGAACGGCCATGAGCTTCGATACTCGCCTGTTTTGCAGCACGACGAGCCGCTCCATGAACGCAATGTCTTTCTCTTCGAGCATGAAAGCCGCGTTCACCCAATCCTCGGTGATGTCCATCAACTCGGCGCGTGACAGCGGCAACACGCGCTGACGAGCGCGCAACATCGCGCGCGTACCGTTCAGCATGGGTCTGATGACGTCGATGAACGTGCGAGTCGAGATGGCGGCCTCGCCCGGTTCGAAGAGCCCGTCCACCAGTCCCCGCTGCTCATGCCATTCGGCGATACGCGATTCGCCGGTGCTGATCAACGTTTCCGCGACGCGCATGTTCGACTTGCGTGCCACGAGCGAATAGCCGCCCATTCCCGGAAACAGATTGAAGGCGATCTCCGGGAAGCCGAGTTTCGCGCCGCGCTGCCCGAGCACGTAATGATGCGCGAGCGCTGCCTCGAAACCCCCGCCGAGCGCGCTGCCTTCCACTACGGCGATCGTGACCGCGTCGGTGCCGAACCCGTTATAAATTTCCCAAACGCCGTCGATGCAAGAGCGCGCATAGGCCATGAGCCGGTCGCGTTCGCCCTTGCGAATCACGTCGACGAAGAAATCGAGATCGCCGCCCACGTTGAAGATTTCCGGCACGAGCGAGGCGGTGACCCAAAAGTCGATTCTGAGCCCCGACTCGCGCGCCGCGCGAGCCAGCCGGATGATGTCCGATACCAATTGCTGGTTGAAGCAGGGGCGCGGCGCCGAGCGCAGCATCATCCACATGATGCGTCTGTCCTCTTCGTAGTATGCCGAGAGTTGACTGAATTCGCCTGCCTCGTCAAAGGGGCGGCATTCGGGCGTGACGTGAAATTGCATGGTATTTCCTCTATGGCATTGAGTTGAACCACACTCAAAGAGGCGAATGCGTCTTTGGGCGCAGCAATTTTGCGTGACGCAACTCGTCTGCCGAGCGCCGTTGGTGAAAGTCCCAAGGGCGCAATCGATTGCGCGAAGGGGCGGCGATCGATCAATAGGCCTATGACGACTCGAATAGCGGACTATTCGCTCGGTATAAGGGCATTCGCACGATACGGATCGACAATTGAATGCGGCCGGCATCGACATCTGGCATCATCTGTTCCCGTATTGCCGTCAACGAGGAACGGCATGTTGGATGGCACGGGTGCTCGCCGCGACTTCGCCGGCGCAGTAGCGGCCAATGCGCGGAGATCATTTTCATGACGATGTCGACGAAGGGGCTGCGATTGGCCGAGGTATGGTTTCAACGCGGCTTATGGATCATTGCGATCGTATTCGCGGGCTTCCTGATCGGATTGGGCGGAAAGGTCGTCGACGATTTGCCGCGCGTCGAGAATGCGCCCGGTCGCGAGGGCTTCGTCGATCGGCAAGCGAGTGCGCCGTTGCAGGCGCGCCTATCGAAAGCGCAAGCCGAACTCGGCGCCAACGGCGATGCGCTCGAGCAAGCCATGCTGCTGCTCACGGCCGCCGAGCACGATACGCAGCAGGCGCGGGAAGCGTTTCGCACCACGATTGCAACGCGCCATGCCACCGCCGATGCTCAGCAAGATCCGTCGGTGACGGCGCATGCACAAGCGCTGGAGGCGGCGACGCGGCGCGAACGCGATGCCCAAGCGCGCATCGATACACTGAAACAGAATCGGCTGACGCTCGAGCGCGAGCGCGATACGGCCCAGCGCTCGCTCGACGAACTGGACGCGCGGGCCGATGAGCAGTATCGAAAAGCGCAGCGCATCGTCGAGCTGCGCGTATTCGGGATACGGTTGCTCTTTACGTTGCCGTTGCTGCTGATCGCCGGTTGGCTATTTGCGAAAAAGCGCAAGAGCCGCTACTGGCCGTTTGCCTGGGGCTTCATCTTTTTTGCGCTGTTTGCGTTTTTCGTCGAGCTGGTGCCGTATTTGCCGAGCTACGGCGGCTATGTGCGTTACGCGGTCGGCATTGTATTGACGGTACTGCTCGGCCGATATGCGATTCGGGCGCTCTCGCGCTATATCGAGCGCAAGCGCGAGGAGGAACGACAGCCTAGTACGAGCCGGCGCGAAGCGCTCGATTTCGTGAAGGCTTATGCGCAAGTCGCCGCGAAAGTGTGCCCCGGCTGCGAGCGGCCCATCGATACGGCCGACCCGCATGCGAATTTTTGCCCCCATTGCGGCATCGCCGTATTCAACCACTGCGCCCACTGCCAGACGCGCAAGAACGCGTTCAGCCGCTTTTGCCACGCTTGCGGTCAGGCCGAAGGCTAGCCATCATTCGGTGCGTTCGAGCGATCGCCGCGTAGCTCCACCCCAGGCTGGGCACAAGACGTGCTCCCCGAGTTCATGCGTTCATTCCGCACCTGAACCCAGCCGGCGACTCGCCCGGCTCTCGGAGACAACTCATGGCCGAACTCAACGCACCTGTTACCACTACCGCCGCCTGGGCGGAAGACGTCGATGCTTGGCGACCGCATTCGGCGGTCGTTTCATGGAGTGCCGTATTCGCGGGCGCAGTCGCGGCCGCCGCATTCGGCTTGATCTTATTGACGCTCGGCACGGGCCTCGGGCTTGCCGCGCTGTCGCCCTGGCATCCCGCGGGCAACAGTGCAACGGCATTCGGCTTTGCCGCGGTCATCTGGGTTTGCGTGACGCAGGTTTTGACCTCGGGCCTCGGCGGATATCTCGCCGGCCGCCTCCGGCATCGATGGCCGGCGGTTCACACCGATGAAGTTTACTTCCGCGATACGGCCCATGGCTTCCTTTCGTGGGCGCTCGCCACGCTAGCCACGGCGGCGCTTGCCGCCGCGATGTTGCCGGCGGCCGAACATGCCGGCGCGCAAGCCGTGGAGAAAGCGGCATCGCCGTCCTCCGTCGTCGACCGCGGCGATGCGAAAGCCGGCATGGACCGCTGGCCCGTGGGGTATTACGTCGATTCGCTATTTCGCCGTCCGGCCGCGGCGTCCCCGGCCCCGTCCGCGGTTCAGCCCTCGGCCGCACCGGCGATCGCAAGCCCGGCCGCGAATACGGCGGCGAGCGATGCGTCCAGCGCCTCCGCGCCGGCCGCCGCGGCACCCGCACTCTCCGCTAGCCAAGGCGCCAATGCCAACGTCGCATCGGGAAGCGTGGTCGCGCCGGTTGCGACGCCAGCCGTGACGAGTACGGCCGAACCCGCGGCCGCCCCAAGCGAGGCTGAGCGAAACGGCCCGCCGCCGAAGGACGAGATCACGCGGATCTTCCTCAATAGCTTGGCCACCGACGACCCGCTGTCGGTCGCCGATACCGCCTATGTGGCGCGGATCGTCTCGAGCTACACAGGGTTGTCGCCGCAAGCCGCGCAATTGCGCGTGGCGGCCACCTATGGACAGCTTCAGCAGAAGGCGGCGGCAATCGAGGGGGCCGCCAAGGTGGCCGCCGACAAGGCGCGCCGCGCTAGTGTCGGCGTATCGCTTTGGCTGTTCGTCGCGCTGCTGCTCGGTGCGTTTTCCGCAAGCTTCATGGCGATCTTCGGCGGGCGCTTGCGCGACGTATAGCGCGATGGCGAAGCCGCCCACGTTTCCACTAGGGGATGGGTCGTTGCTGTTCGATCATCCTGACCGTCCCCGAATCCGCACTTTACCGACTAAGGAGGACCTATGCGCTCGATCCTGCTCTATCTGCTCGGTGTACCGATTCCGATCATCATCTTGATCGCGTTGCTTTATCACTGACCGATCGTATCGGTACGGGCCCGGATGGAGGCCCGTACCGCCCCGCACCCGACGCGGGTTTATTGTGCGAGCCGGTTATTGAGCATCTTCGGTCAAGGTTTTTTCCAGCCGCATGAAGATTCGCTGCGTTTGTCCCTTCGCGTGCAACGCGAAAAGCAG
Organism: Trinickia diaoshuihuensis; assembly: GCF_003390925.1. Taxonomy (GTDB): domain Bacteria; phylum Pseudomonadota; class Gammaproteobacteria; order Burkholderiales; family Burkholderiaceae; genus Trinickia; species Trinickia diaoshuihuensis. Next base: position 47,630 of record NZ_QUBS01000016.1, read on the forward strand.
CAGCGAGCGTCCCGTCACCTGATAGACGTCGCCCGTTTCGAATTCAGGCAACTCCTCCCGAACGGGCATGTTCGTGTCGATGAGGCAGCTCCATTGATCGCTGCCCGGGATATCGGGCAGTCTGAATTCGACCACGTCGTGATGCGCATTGAGCACGATGAGCAGCGTGGCGTCCGATGCGGGTTTGCGAATCCCGCTCGTTTGCGCGCGCCCGTCCAAGAGGACGCCGAAGCAGCGCATCGACGGATCTTGCCATTGCTCCTGCGTCAATTCGGTGCCCGCCGGACTCATCCAGCGCACTTCGCTCAATTGTTGGCGCTCGTCGAATTGCCCGGTCAAGAAACGATTGCGGCGCAGGACGGGCAAGGTATGGCGCAATGTCGTCAGCTTGACGACGAAATCGGTCAGCGCCCGGCCATCGTCGTCGATGGCATCCCAATCGACCCAGCTTATTTCGTTATCCTGACAATAAGCATTGTTGTTGCCGTGCTGGGTTCGGCCGAATTCGTCGCCGGCCAAGATCATCGGCGTGCCTTGCGAGAAGAGCAGGGTGGCCAGCAGGTTGCGCTTTTGCCGCTCGCGCAGCGCGCGAACGTTCGGGTCGTCCGTGGGGCCTTCGACGCCGCAATTCCATGACTTGTTGTCGGAATGGCCGTCTTTGTTGTCCTCGCCGTTCGCGTCGTTATGTTTGTCGTTGTATGAAACGAGGTCGTTCAACGTGAAGCCGTCGTGCGCGGTCACGAAATTGACGCTAGCCCAAGGTCTGCGGCCGCGCCGATTGAACTTGTCGCCCGAGCCTGTGAGCCGGCTGGCCAATTCCGGCGCGGCGCCGTCGTCGCCCTTCCAAAACTCGCGGACGGTATCGCGAAAGCGGTCGTTCCACTCGGCCCAACCCGGCGGGAATCCTCCCACTTGATAGCCGCCGGGGCCGCAATCCCAAGGCTCGGCGATCAGTTTGACGCTGGATAGCACGGGGTCTTGCCGGCAACTATGGAGGAAGCCGCCGCCCTCGTCGAATCCATACGGTTCGCGGCCGAGAATCGTGGCTAGATCGAAACGGAAACCATCGACGTTCATTTCGCCGACCCAGTAACGCAAGCTGTCGGTGACCATTTGCAGGACGCGCGGATGAGATAGGTTCAGTGTGTTTCCCGTGCCCGTATCGTTGATGTAGTAGCGTTGCTGGTCGGGCAAGAGCCGGTAATAGGAGGCATTGTCGATGCCGCGAAACGACAGCGTCGGTCCGCGTTCGTTGCCCTCGGCGGTATGGTTGTAGACGACGTCGAGAATGACCTCGAGCCCGGCGTCATGATAGCGGTCGACCATCTCCTTGAATTCGCCGATCGCGCCCGCGCCGCGTGCGAAGAAGCGCGGGTCGGCCGCGAAAAAGCCGATCGTGTTGTACCCCCAGTAGTTCGTCAGGCCTTTGTCCAGCAGGTAGCTGTCGTTGACGAAGGAATGGATCGGCATGAGTTCGATCGCGGTCACGCCGAGGCGCTTGACGTGATCGATGACCTCCTTTTGGCCGAGGCCCTCGAAGGTGCCGCGCAGGCGTTCCGCGAGCGCGGGGTGCCGCTTCGTATAGCCGCGCACGTGAAGTTCGTAAATGATCGTGCGGTCCCATGGCACGCGCACGCGCATAGGGTGCGTCCACGAAAAATTCTGATCGACGACGACGCACTTCGGCATAAACGGCGCGCTGTCGCGTTTATCGAAGGTCAGGTCGTCTCCTTGCGCGCCGATCGTGTAGCCAAACACGGCCGGATCCCATTTCAATGAGCCGACGTGCGCCTTGGCATAGGGGTCCAGCAGCAGCTTGTTCGGATTGAATCGATGGCCCGCTTCGGGCTCGTAGGGACCGTGGACACGGTAGCCGTAGACGCTGCCCGGCGTAAGGTCGGGCACATAGACGTGCCAGACTTCGTCGGTGTATTCGGGCAACTCGATCCGCTCGAGTTCGCGTTGCCCGCTTTCGTCGAACAGGCAAAGCTCGACTTTGGTCGCATTGGCGGAGAACAGCGCGAAATTGACGCCCGCGCCGTCCCAGCTTGCGCCCAGCGGAAATGGAAGTCCTTCGGCGATCGATCTGGTGCTTGACATGGCCTCTCCCGGCGGTTGCATCTTGGCGCGAGCAATGAGCAAGCCCTGTTCCCGTGCCGAGGCCCACTTCTAAATATGCCGCTACATCGATACCGGCTTGTAGAGGGCTTGTAACGACGCCAGTGAGAGGCCGTTGCACTCGTGCCGGCCCGGACAGCACGCGTCGATGGGCGCTAAAGAAAACCCGCTCTGTGCCGTAGATGAAGAAAGCCAAATCGATAAAAAGCGGTAATGTTTCGACCCTTTGCAATCATCACCGCGCGCGCGTTTACGGTGGGGACCCTGATCGCGCTCTTTTGCACGGCGCCCTGCGCTTTCGCGGATGATGTCTTTCCGATCTTCACACTGAGCGGCTTCGGCACGCTCGGCGCAACCTATTCGAGTTTGCACACCGCCGACTACACGGGCGGGCCGTTCGAGCCGAACGGCGCGGGTGCGAGCCGTCATATCGATTTCGCGGGCGACTCGCGGCTGGGTCTGCAGTTGAGCGCGAAATTCACGAATAAGTTCTCGGCGCTGATACAAGTCGTATCGCAAGAAAACTACGACAACAGCTTTACGCCGAAGCTCGAATGGGCCAACCTGGACTATGGCTTCACGCCCGATATCAATCTGCGCGCGGGCCGTATCGAGCTACCGACATTCCTCACGTCCGACTGTCGGGAAGTGGGTTATGCGAACCCTTGGGTCCGCGTGCCGCCCGAACTCTACGACGTGCAGCCGATCACGAGCAGCGACGGCGTGGACGCGTCGTACCGAGTGCATATCGGCGCGGTCACGAATACGGTGCACGTCATCTACGGGGAAAGCGTTTTTCACGTTGCGCCTGGGCCGCTGCGAACGCAAGGCACCGGTATTTTCGGCGTATTCGATACGGCCGAGTATCGCGCGCTGACGGCGCACTTGGGTTACTTGCGTGCGCATGTGACCGTGCCGTTCGCGAGTGACTTGCCGGTGACGGTCTATAGCGCGGCCGCGAGCCTCGATATGGAGCGTTGGTTTTTGCAGGGCGAGGTGGCGCGCGCAACGGTCGACGGGCTGACGCCCGGTTATATCGCGGGTTATGCGACGGCCGGCCTGCGTTTGGGCAAGTTCACGCCGTACCTGACGTACGCGGTGGAGCATTCGCTCGATCGCCCCGTGCTTTCGCCGAATCTGAATACCGGACAGCGGGGCGCGTCGGCCGGCCTGCGTTGGGACTTTGCAAAGAACCTCGATCTGAAAGTGCAGTATGACCGCGTATGGACGCCGGCGGGCTCGACGGGGCTCTTCATGAACGAGCAGCCCGACTTCCAACTCGGCAGCGGCACCGACGTCGTCACCGCAACCCTCGACTTCGTGTTTTGACGAGGGCGCGATGAGAACGGCGATTCGAATGCTGCGCGCGTTCCCGCTCGGTGCCGCGCTGCTCGTTTGCGCGAGCCTGTGCCGCGCCGAACTGGTGGTCGTCGTGTCGGCGAAAAGTCCGGTGAGCGGGCTTTCGGAAAACGAGGTGGCCGATATTTATTTGGGCCGTACGAGTCAATTGCCGGGCGGCCCGCGCGTCGTCCCGATCGATTTGGCCGACGATGCGGCCAGGCGGGCGAACTTCTATCGGATCGTGTGCGGCAAGTCGCCCGCGCAACTACGCGCCTATTGGTCGAAGCTCGTATTCACCGGCAGCGGCCAGCCTCCGCGCGAGGTCGCGGATGCCGAAGCTTTGAAGAAGCTGATCGCGAGCGGGACGAACGCGATCGGCTATATCGACGGCAGCCAGCTCGACGCTAGCGTCAAAGCTGTCCTGACCTTGCACTGACTCTGACATGAGCGCCGGATCCCAATGAGCGAGACCAGAACAACGATGGGTGGTCCAGCAGGTGCCGTATTCCAGCGGGCACGCGCGCGTATGCGCTGGTTGATCGCCTACGCTCGGCCGCGATTGACGCAAACATGGCTTTGGTTTCCGGTGTTTGCCGTCGTTCTGCTCGTGCTGGCGTGGGGCGCGCTCATCGACGTGCTGGAGGTCGAACATACGGCGGCCACCATCGCCGCGGTCAAATCGAGCCGCGAGCTGGCCGACACCTACGAGGCGCAAGTCGTGCGCAGCCTCGTCTCGATCGATCAAACGCTCAAGACCGTGGCGTATGCCTACACGGTGAGCGGCGACGAGGCGCTGGGCCGGCTCCAAAACAGGGATATGCTGCCCTCCGCGATCGTTTTCCAAATGACGATCACGGACAGTCGCGGCAACGTCACGGCCAGTACGCACACCGTCACCACGCGCAATGTGGCGGACCGGTCGTTTTTCCGGGTGCAGCGGCATGGCGACGCGCTGTTCGTCGGCCGCACGCGCAGCAATCGCGAAACGAACGCGCCGGAGCTCGTATTCAGCCGCCGCCTATCGACGGCCGCCGGCGAATTCGCCGGTGTCGTGACCTTGACGGTCGATCCTTCGTATTTCACGAGCAGCTACGATTCGTTGCGGATGGGGCGGCAGGGATTCCTCGGGCTGCTGGGTACCGACGGGACGATGCGAGTGCAGCAGACCGGAGAGGACATCGCCTGGGGCGCGGCGATTTCGCCGGCCTCGGATTCGGCGGACGAGACCGAGGAACTCGCGGTCCAGCCGTGGGACGCGGGCGTCGAGCGCTTCACGAACGTGCGCCTGCTGCACGGCTTTGGGCTGATCGCGATCGTCGGGCTGTCGAAAGACGAGCAATTGGCCCGCTATCGGCACGACCGTCTCCTCTATGTCGGCGAAACGATCGTCGGGAGCGTCTTGCTCGTGGTGCTGACGACGATCCTCAGTCTAAAGAGCCGCGAGTTGTCGAGAAGCCAAGCGCGGGCTCGAAGACTGCGCCAAACCTATTCGGTCGCCTCGGAAGCGAGCTTGGACGCCTTTTTCGTATGGGAGCGCGTGAGCGCCGATCACGACCTGCCGGCGCCGGGCAAGGCTGCGCCGTCGCACTTCGTCTTGCGCGACGTCAGCCGCCGCGGCGTCGAAATGATGGGCAAGGCGCGCGATGCGTTGATCGGCGCATTGCCCGATGACGTATTTGCCGATCGGGGCGAGGGCGGTACGGCGCGCGAATTTTCGAGCTTATTCGACGGAGGAGACGTAGCCGAGCGCGAATGGCGTCACGTGCGCCCGGACGGTTCGGCTGTTTGGCTGCATCGGCAGTTGGTGCGCGTGGACGACGGCGTGGTGGCGATCGTGCGCGATGTCACCGCGCGCAAACGCGCGGAAGTCTTGCGCTCAGAGCAAAACCGAGTGCTGGAAATGATCGCCGCCAGCACGCCGCTGGAAGACGTGCTGAGCGCGCTCATGCATTTGCTCGAGTCGCAGATTCCCGATTGCGCGTGCGTCGTCATGCTGCGCGACGAAGATGGCTTGCACTTGCGTGTCGGCGCGGCGCCGAGTCTGCCCGAGGCGTTCAGCCAGCTCGCGAACGGCTGGACGATCGGCCCCGATTCGGGACCGAGCGGCTTGGCGATTTATACGCACCAGCCGGTTTCCATCAACAATCTGCCCGGTCATGCGCGGCATAGCGAGTTCGTCGTCAAGGCGCGGATGCAGGCGTATAGCGCTTGCCGGGCCATGCCGATTCTCTCGCACGAGGGCAGCGCGCTAGGCGCACTCACGGTCTTCGCGCACGGCGAGCGTGCCTACGACGAGATCGAAGCACAAACGGTCGCGATGGCGCTCCGTATCGCCGGCATCGCCATCGAGCGGACGCGCGCCGAAGACAGCATCCGTCACATGGCGAATCACGATGCGCTGACCGGGTTGCCGAATCGCACGCTGCTCGCGGATCGGCTCGGCCAGGCGCTCGCGCATGCGCACCGGTATGCACGCGGCGTGACGGTTGCATTCGTCGATCTCGACAACTTCAAGCTGATCAACGACAGCCTCGGGCATCATTCGGGCGACCGATTGTTGAAGACGATCGCCACGCGTATGCGCGAATGCGTACGCAGTACCGATACCGTCGTGCGGTTGGGCGGCGACGAATTCGTGCTCGTGCTGTTCGACGACTTGCTCGACGAGCGGGAGCTACGGGCCGTAATAGAACGCGTGCGCAAGGCGATCGCCGAGCCCGTCGAGCTGGAAGGGCAGGCGTATAAAGTCACGTGCAGCCTAGGGCTCGCGCGCTACCCGGCGGACGGCGAGGACGCGCAGACGTTGCTGATGAACGCCGACGCCGCGATGTACCGGGCCAAGGAATTGGGGCGCAACAACTACCAGTTCTATACCGCGGAGATGAACATCAAGGTCCACGAGCGGTTGCGCCGTCGCGAGCAGCTCGGCGTCGCGCTCGACGAGGGCCAATTCCGCCTGGTGTATCAGCCTCAAATCGATGCGCGCACGGGTGCGGTGTTCGGCGTCGAGGCACTGTTGCGCTGGGATCACCCCGTCGAAGGCACGATTTCACCGGCCGACTTCATTCCGATCGCGGAGGAAACGGGCCTCATCGTGCCGATCGGCGATTGGGTGCTCGAGACGGCGTGCGCGCAAAATCGGCGCTGGCAAGACGAAGGTCTGCCGCCGATCACGATGTCGGTCAATGTCTCCGCGCATCAGTTCTTGCGCCGAGGCTGGATCGAGCAAGTGGCGAAGGCGCTCGCCCGCACCGGGCTCGCGCCGCACTATCTCGAACTGGAGTTGACCGAGAGTCTCATCATGCGCGACTTGGACGGCTCGATCGAGACGATGCAGCGCTTGCAGCAGATGGGCGTGCGCCTTTCGATCGACGACTTCGGTACGGGCTACTCGAGCTTGAGCGCGCTGAAGCATTTCCCCGTCGGACGGCTCAAGATCGATAAGTCGTTCGTGCGCGAGTTACCGCACGGCGAAGACGACAAAGCGATTGCGATCGCCGTCATTTCGCTCGGGCAGAGGCTGAACCTGAGCGTGATCGCCGAGGGCGTGGAGACGCAGGAGCAAGTCGATTTCCTCGCCGACAACAATTGCCATGAGATTCAGGGCTACCATTTCAGCAAGCCCGTGTCGCCGGGCGAGATCCAATCGATGTTGCGCGGCGCGCGGCAGGCCATCGATGGCCCGTGATTGAAAACGTTCAATACGGGCGCTTGAAAATACCGCATCGGTATTCAATGCGCCTGTCATTGAGTTGAAAGAGTTCTCCGCTAGGGATCGAATCGGTTTCATCTGGGATCGGTTTCGTCCTTGCATCGGCGCGATTAGGGTTTTTACTTAATAACGTTCTGCCCGTCACACTCGGAAATCTCGCTCGTTACTTAAAACTGCCGTGCGTGGCGCGGTCCGAAATTCGAATACCCACAGTCTGTTCGCTAGATCACACTTTTTAAGTTTTCTATGCTAGAGTCCGGCGTCAAAGACATCAGAACAGAAGTTTGCTAAGCGTGACAGACCACTTCAGCTTTTCAACACAGGACCAACCCACGGATCTTCGAACGTCTACCGTTTGATTAAGCCATCAAGAGGTACGCGCGGATCGGCGATCTCGCTTGCCTTTGCAGTGAATCGGTATGCGGTCGGGGGGCGTGCCGGTTCATCGCCATGGCCGGGACTCGGTGCGACACAGGTGGCCCAATCGGGCTGCTTCGCTTCGCCCGCCGTTCCGGTATCTTCGGGGTGATTTTTTCTCCCCCGCCGCAGGACCCGCCCCCCTACGAATCCGAGTCATTTCATCGCGAAGCGTCATGCACGGCGCCATGTCGATCGCGTGTTTGTGTTTTCCAGTCCGGAGGGGACCATGTCCAATAGTTTGCAGAAGTGGGTCGGGCGCAATCGTCCGCCGCGCGTTCAGATCACCTATGACGTCGAGATCGGCGACGCGGTCGAAAAGCGCGAGTTGCCGCTCGTCGTCGGCTTGCTCGCCGATTTGTCGGGTCAGCCGGCCACGCCGCTGCCGAAGCTGAAAGAGCGGCGCTTCGTCGAGATCGATCGCGACAACTTCGACGAAATCATGGGCAAGGTCGCGCCGCGTCTGGGTCTGTCGGTGCCCGACACGATGAAGGGCGAAGGCAACCTGAAGGTCGAACTCAAGTTCAATCAGTTCTCCGATTTCCATCCCGAGAGCATCGTGCGTCAAGTCCCGCGCTTGGCGAAGCTGCTCGAAGCGCGTCAGCAGTTGCGCGACTTGCTCGGCAAGCTCGACGGCAACGACGAGCTCGATTCGATTCTCGAGCGCATCGTCCAAAACTCCGAAGAGTTGAAGAAAGTGCAGAGCGAGGCGAACGGCGGTGCGGCTGCCCCCAGCGCCGAGCCGGCTGCCGAAGACACGCCGTCGGCATGAGCGGCGCGACGAGGGCGCGCGCCCGTCGTCGCTGATGCAACGAACTGATAAAGGACTATCTGATGGAAACGAATTCCGCCGCCGAATCGTCGGCCGCCGGCGCCGCGACGACCGCAGACCTGAGCCTGCTCGACCGTATCGTGCTCGAGGGCAACATGGCCGTCGAACCCTCGCAAGGCGTGTACGCGAAAAAGCTGATCGGTCAGCTCGCGTCGCAGATCCTCGACGAAGGCATGCGCACGAGCCCGGACAAGGGGGTGGTCGCGATGATCAACGAGCGCGTCGCCGAAATCGACAAGCTGCTCACCGATCAACTGAACGCGATCATGCACGACGAGGCGTTCCAAGCACTGGAAGCGTCGTGGACGGGCCTGCACGACATGGTCTACGGCACCGAGACGAGCACGCGCCTGAAGCTGCGTTTGCTCAACGTGACGAAGAAAGAGTTGCTCAAGGATCTGGAAACCGCCGTCGATCACGACATGAGCGTGCTCTTCAAGAAAGTCTATGAAGAGGAATACGGCACGTTCGGCGGGTATCCTTACTCGCTGCTGATCGGCGATTACACGTTCGGCCGGCACCCGCAGGACATCGCGCTGCTCGAGCGCATCTCGAAGGTGGCCGCCGCCGCGCACGCACCGTTCATCGCCGCGGCCGCCCCGAGCCTGTTCGATCTGAAATCGTTCACCGAACTGGGCGTGACGCGCGATCTGTCGAAGATCTTCGAAAGCGCCGAGCTCGCGAGCTGGCGCAGCTTCCGCGCATCGGAGGATTCGCGCTACGTGTCGCTCGTGCTGCCGAGCTATGCCGCGCGCTTGCCGTACGGCGCGAAGACGAAGCCCGTCGAGACGTTCAATTTCGAGGAGGACGTCGACGGCACGGACCACAGCAAGTATTTGTGGGCGAATTCGGCTTATCAGATGGGCTTGCGCATCACCGATGCGTTTGCCAAGTACAGTTGGTCCACGGCGATTCGCGGCGTGGAAGGCGGCGGTAAGGTCGAAGGCATTGCCGCTCACGCGTACAAGACGGCCGAAGGCGACGTGGTGCTCAAGTGCCCGACCGAGGTGACGATCACCGATCGCCGCGAGAAGGAACTGAGCGACCTGGGCTTCATCGCGCTCGTCAATTCGAAGGGCTCGAACTTCGCGGCGTTCTTCGGCGGTCAGACGACCAACAAGCCGGTGCTCTACAACAAGGACGAAGCCAATGCGAACGCGCAGCTTTCGGCGCGTCTGCCGTACGTGCTCGCGGCGTCGCGTTTCGCTCATTACCTGAAGGTCATCATGCGCGACAAGGTGGGCAGCTTCCAGACGCGCGGCGGCATCGAGGCCTATCTGAACAACTGGATCTCCGATTACGTGCTGATCAACCCGTCGGCATCGCAGGAGCAAAAGGCTCGCTTCCCGCTTGGCGAGGCACGCGTGGACGTGACGGAAGTACCCGGCAAGCCCGGCTCCTATCGCGCGACGTGCTTCATCAAGCCGCACTTCCAAATGGAAGATTTGACGGCTTCGATCCGGCTCGTGGCCGATCTGCCGGCGGCAGCCGCCTAACGGCGCGCGACCTATGAAAAACGCGGCGCCCGGCCGGGCGCCGCGGCTCCTTTCGCCACTTATCGCATCGGATCAAACATGGATACAGTCATCCTGCAGTTCAAGGACATCAAGGGCAACTCGATGATCGACGGCTACGCCGACGGCATCATCCTGTACTCGTTCAGCCACAGCGTAAGCATGCCGATGAACTCGGATACGTCGAACACGGAGCGCACGATGGGTCGCCCGACGTTCAGCGAATTCTCGGTCACGAAGGCGACGGACCAAGCCACGCCGGCGCTGTACGCGGCTTGCGCGGCGGGTACGAAGCTCGGCGACGCGACGATTTCGATCGGCCGTAACGAAGGCGGGAAGTTCATGCTGCTGATGAAGTACGTGCTCAGCAACGCCATGATCTCGCACATCAGCACCGGTGGCGGCAGCTCGGAGATGTCGGATTCGGTCACGATCCACTTCACGCAGATCACGTCGCAGTACACGCAGCAAAGCACCGACTCGACGAAGAAGGGTAACGCCTCGTTCGGTTGGGATCTCGCCGCGAACAAGGCAGCCAGCGCCTCGTAATCGAGGCCGGGCGCGCCGCCCACACGCGGCGCGCCCCGCGACCGATCGCCCCAGGCTTACGTTATGTCGACCCTCCGTCAAGGCTATCCGATGCCGCTCTTCGAGCGGCTCGTCGAGGATACCGGCGCTTGGCTCGAAGGCGAGGACGCGCTGCGGCAATCGGTGGCGCGCGAACTCGCGCGCTTGCTCAACGCGCGCTCGCGTCTGACGATGGCCGAGTTCGCGACGAGCGAATGCGGCGTGCTCGACTACGGCGTGCCCGACTTCTCCGAACGTTCGCTGCGCTCGGGCGCGGATCGCGATGCCATCTTGGCGGCGGTGCGCCGCGCGATCGCATTGTTCGAGCCGCGCCTCGTCAACGTCGCCGTGAAGTTCGGCTTCAAGGACGAGACGAGCCGCGATGCCGTGCTCATCGTCGAAGGCGACATCCGCGTGGAACGATCGGTCGAACACGTATTTTTTGAACTGGCGGCCGGGGCCGGGGAAAGCCCGGACGACCCGGACGGATGCTGAGCGACATGGCGCCGGACGACATCCTTCAGTACTACAAGCGAGAGCTGTCCTATCTGCGCGTGCAGGGGGCCGACTTCGCGCAGCGCTACCCGAAAGTCGCGGCGCGTCTTGCGCTGCACGGCACGGAATCGCTCGACCCGCACACCGAGCGGCTCATCGAGGCCACCGCGTTTCTCGCCGCGCGCGTGCATCGCGATCTCGATCAGGCGTTCCCGCAAATCGCATCGGCGTTGCTCGAGAACGTGTGCCCATCGCTCGCGCAAAGCGTGCCGTCTATGACGGTTGCGCAGTTCGAGCTCGATCCGACTCAAGGCAAGGTGACGGCGGGCTTTCGCGTGCCGCGCCATACGGGACTCTCGGCACTGACGGAGGCAGGGGACGCCTGCCGCTTCCGTACCGCGTGGGAAACCGTGTTGTGGCCGCTGACGATTGCCGATGCGGGCTTCGGCGACGACGCGACCCTGCGCCTGCGTCTCGAATGCGAGCCGGGCGTCGATTTCTCCGAGTTGGAACTGACTTCGCTGCGGCTGCATCTGCACGGCGATTGGATGATGACGGTGCCGCTCTACGAGCTGCTCGTCTCGGGTGTCGTCGGTGTGTCGCTCGAACCTGCCGGCGCGCCCCGCGTGCGGCTCGCGCAAGCGGCTTGGCGTGAAGTGGGCTATGCCGAGGAAGATCGCGTGCTGCCGCAACCGGCGCACGCGCACCCGGCCTACGGGCTCTTGCAGGAATATTTCGCATTCGCACGCAAGTTCCATTTCTTCGATCTCGACGTGCCCGCGGGCGCGTTCGGCCGCGGCCGCACTTGCGAGATCGTCTTGCACTTGGATCGCATGCCGCGCTCGCTCGCGCATATCGGCGCCCAGCATTTCCGCCTCGGCTGCACGCCCGTGGTCAATCTGTTCGCGCAGACGACGGAGCCGATCGTCGTCGACGGGCGCAGCTACGAGCATCGTCTCGTCGCCGAACAAAAGCGCGAAGCGATCACGGAGATCCATTCGATCGTCTCGGTGATCGCTTCCGATCCCGTCGCCGATCGCGCGATCGTGCTGCCCGGTTATACGGCGGTCGATCGGATGGACTCGGACGACGCGGGCACGCCGTCGACGTTTTGGTTCGCGCGCCGCGAACGCAGTGTGCGGGGCAACGTGCCGGGCGTCGATACGTATCTGAGCTTCGTCGATGCGAACCGCAATTTTGCGGCGCCGGCCTCGCCGGTGGTCTATGCGAACGTGCTTTGCACCAATCGCCGCCTGGCAGAGCACGTGCCGATCGGCGCGCGCATGCTCGTCGAGCGCGTTTCGCGCAACGCGCGCGTGCGGTGCTTGTACGAGCCCACCGCGCCGCGCGATCCGCCGCTCGGCAGTGAGGCGCTATGGCGGCTCGTGTCGGTCTTGACGCGCAACTACCACTCGCTCGTCAGCGGGCCCAACGGCCGGCGCGAGTTGCAGGAGATGCTGACGCTGTTCGCCTCCGATGCGCTGCGCGAACAAGATCAGATTCGTGGCATCAGCCGCATCGGGGCCCGGCACGTGACCGCGCACGTCGGCACCGACGCTTGGCGCGGCTACTGCCGCGGGACCGAGGTCAGCGTGGAGTTCGATGCCGATGCGTTCGTGGGCGGCTCGCCGCTGTTGATGGCTGCCGTGCTCGCGCGCTTCTTCGCGATGTGCACGTCGGTCAACTCTTTTGTCCGGCTCGTGGTCTGCCGTGGAGATGAGATATGGAAGCAATGGGAGCCGATGACCGGTTGCCAGCCGCTGCTCTGATCGCCCGGCTTCTCGCGCGTCCGCACGACTTCGACCTGTTCCAAGCGATTCATCTGCTGGAGCGCGCGCAATCGTGGGCGCGGCCGCTCGGAACGGGTGATGGGACCGACGAGGCCGTGCGCTTCGCCGGCCATGTCTCGCTCGCGTTCGAACCGAGCGACATCCGCGCGGTGCGTGCCGATACGGCGCAGCCCGGGCGCACGACCTACACCCTGACCACGGCGGCGATGACGCTCGCGGGCGCGAGCGGGCCGCTGCCGCTGCCGTTTACCGAATGGCTGTTGGCGCGGCGCGCGGCGCGTGAAACGGCGATGTCGGATTTTCTCGACATCTTCAACCATCGCTTCCTGTCCTTCCTTTATCGAAGCCGGCAAAAACATGCGCCGGGGTTGAACGGACGCGCCCCCGACGAGGCGGCGCTCACCGCGTGCCTGGACGCGCTCGGCAATCTGGGTTTGCGCGCCGGCGAGCGCGGGCCGGCCGGGGCTCGCCGCTGGCTGCGGCATGCGGGGCTCCTGGGCGGCGCGCCGCGCTCGATGGCCGGATTGTTGGCAATGCTCTCCGACCGGCTCGGGGTGGCCGTGCGCGGCGGCCAGTTCGTCGGCGGCTGGCGCGAGTTGGACGCCCGCGATTCGGCGCGCTTATCGGGCCTCGGGCGCGGCGCCAGCCGCTTGAACGGCCGAGCGGTGGTCGGGCGGCGTTGCTGGGACCAAGCGGCCGGCATCCGCATCGAATTCGTCGATCTGGTTCCCGACCGATTCGACGCGCTGTTGCCCGGGGGCAAGCTGCACGAATTGACCGCCTGGCTCGTGCAATCGTATTTGGAACAGGATCTCGACGTTCATGTCGTGCTGCGGCCGGCGCCGGGCCCGGCGGCCTGCGCGGTCGGCGGCGCGGGCGCGGCGCGTTTGGGCTGGACGTCGTGGCTGGGCGCTCAGCGCACTCCGAACACGCGCGAGGCGCAACGTACGCCGCGCGCGCCGGCCCGATTCACCCTGCGCATGGCGCCGAGCGCGCAAGCATGGCGCCCATCGAACGCGTAACCGAGCCAATATGGAAATCGACATCCGCACTTTAGTGAGCCGGCTCAATCCGGCCTGCAAGCACGCAATGGAGCTTGCCGCGCAGCTATGCGTGAGGCAAACGCACTACAACGTCGATGTCGAGCACTTCCTGCTGCAATTGCTCGAATCGGATGCGCCCGATCTGCGCGTCATCCTCGAGCATTTCGAGGTGGCTTCTGCCGACGTTTGCGCGCAGCTTCAAAAGGCGGTGGATCAATTCAAGCGCGGCAATGGGCGCACCCCCGCGTTGTCGCCGGATTTTTCCCGCTTGTTTCAAGAGGCTTGGCTGTTGAGCTCGATGCTGCTCGGTCAGCAGCAGATTAGGTCGGGCACGGTGCTGCTCGCATTGCTCGAAGTCGATGCGCTACGCGGGATGTTGATCGATTCCGCGCCTTCGCTTCTGAAGATCCCGCGCGCGACGCTGCGCGAATCGCTGGCGGCCGTGCTCGCCGCGTCCGGCGAAGACGGCGGCCCGGCGGGCACGCCCGCGGCTCATGGCGCCGCGGCGCCTGGCCAAGGGCCGCTGCCGGCGATGCCGTCGGCTGCGGGCAGCAAAGCGGGTGGCTCCGCGCTCGCGCAATACACGGTCGATTTGACGGAGTTGGCCCGCGAAGGCGCGATCGATCCGATTTGCGGACGAGATCTGGAGATTCGCCAACTGATCGACGTGCTGCTGCGCCGGAGGCAAAACAACCCGATTCTGACGGGCGAGGCGGGCGTGGGCAAGACGGCGGTCGTCGAGGGCTTCGCGCAGCGCATCGTCCTCGGGCAGGTCCCGCCCGCTCTGTTGAACGTCAGCGTGCGCTCGCTCGATCTCGCGCTGCTGCAAGCGGGGGCGGGCGTGAAGGGTGAATTCGAAAACCGGCTCAAGTCGGTCATCGCCGAAGTAAAGGCGTCGCCGGTCCCCGTCATTCTTTTTATCGACGAAGCCCATCAACTGATCGGCGCGGGCGGCAGCGAAGGCCAAGGCGACGCGGCCAATCTGCTCAAGCCCGCGCTCGCCCGCGGCGAGTTGCGCACGATCGCGGCCACCACTTGGGCCGAGTACAAGAAGTACGTCGAACGCGATCCGGCGCTTGCGCGACGCTTTCAAGTCGTCAAAGTCGACGAGCCGAGCGAGGCCGTCGCCATCGAGATGCTGCGCGGCATGGTACCGAAGCTCGCCCAACATCACGGCGTCGAGATCGTCGACGAAGCGGTGCGCGATGCGGTGAAGCTCTCGCATCGCTATATCTCGGGGCGTCAATTGCCCGATAAGGCGATCAGCGTGCTCGATACGGCCTGCGCACGCGTCGCTATCGGGCAAAGCGGCGTGCCGCAAGATATCGAGGCGCTGGGCCGCGCACTCGAGTCCGGCGAGAATCAACTGCGTATTCTGCGCCACGAAGCGGCAACGGGTGCCGATCATGCCGATGCGATCGCCGCGCTGAGTAAGCAGCTCGAAGAGCAGCGCACGAAGCACGCGCGGCTCACGGAAAAGCTCGCGACCGAGCAGCGGGCCGTCGAAGAGATCCTGGCATGGCGGCGCAAGATCGCTCGTCAGGTGGATGCGCCGGAGCCGGCCGAGGAGGGCGAGGACGCGCAATCGCTGCTGGCCAATCTCGGACGCCTCGAAAAAGGCCTGGAGGCCGTGCAGAACGACGAACCGATGGTGCCCGTGTATGTCGATTCGGCGATGGTGGCCGAGGTCATCTCGGGCTGGACGGGCATTCCCGTGGGCCGGATGCTGGCCGACGAGCTTCATACGGTGCTCTACCTGCACGAGAAGCTCGCCGAGCGCGTGGTCGGTCAGGACGAGGCGCTCGATGCGATCGCACGCCGCGTGCGGACGTTCCGTGCGGATCTGGACGATCCCGGCAAGCCGGTGGGCGTGTTCTTGCTGGTCGGCCCGAGCGGCGTCGGCAAAACCGAGACCGCCGCTGCGTTGGCCGACACCCTGTACGGCGGCGAGCGCAACATGATCACGGTGAACATGTCGGAGTTCCAGGAGGCGCACAGCGTCTCGGGGCTCAAGGGCGCACCGCCGGGGTATGTCGGATACGGGCGCGGCGGCGTCTTGACCGAGGCGGTGCGGCGCCGGCCATACAGCGTCGTGCTGCTCGACGAAATGGAGAAGGCCCATCCGGACGTGCTCGAATTGTTCTTCCAGGTATTCGACAAAGGGGTCATGGAAGACGGCGAAGGCGTGCCGATCGACTTCAAGAATACGTTGATCCTACTGACCTCGAACGCGGCGCAGGAGATCATCACCGAAGCGAGTCAAGGCGGCCGCCGGCCGCCGCCCGAGGAGTTGATCGAGCGGTTGCGGCCCGCGTTGCTGCGCCAGTTCAGCCCGGCTTTCCTCGGCCGGCTCGTGCTCGTGCCGTATTACCACCTCGGCGACGCGCAGATCGCCGCGATCGTCAACTTGAAACTAAACCGGCTCGCGGAGCGCTTCGCGCGCAACCATCATGCCGAGCTGACGTGGGACGACGACTTCGCGCGCGTGATCACCGAGCGCTGCAAGGAAGTGGACAGCGGCGCGCGCAACGTCGACCATATCCTCACGCAGATCGTCCTGCCCGAACTGGCGCGCGAGGTGCTCGAACGCATTTCGGTGGCGGAACCGTTCTCGGCCGTGCATCTCGCATTCACGCCCACGGGTAGCCTCGCGTTCGGCTTCACCGCGGGTGAAGGAGCCTAAGATGCCGCAAGTGACGACGGTCCAGTCCGGCAGCTTCCTTTCGGTGACCACGCCCTTTGGCGAGGACGTACTGCTGCTCGAGGGATTCTCGGGCCGCGAAGCGATTTCCGAGCCGTTTCATTTCGAGTTGCGGATGCGCTCGACCAATCCCGCGCTGTCGGCGGCGTCGATCGTCGGAAAAAGCGCCACCGTCACGATACAAACGCATGGCGGCACGCCGCGCTATTTCAACGGCATCGTCACTCGGTTCGCTCAAGTGGGCGCGGACGCGGCGTACGGCTACTACTCGGCGGCGCTCGCGCCGCGCTTGTGGCTCGCGACGCTCGGCAGCGACCGCGTGATCTACCAGAACATGACCGTGCTCGATATCGTCGAAAAGGCGCTATCGGGCCTGGGCATCACCGTCAAAAAGAACACGACGGGCGACTACGCCGCGCGCGAGTACTGCGTGCAGTACGACGAGAGTCCGTTCCATTTCGTTTCGCGGCTGATGGAGGAAGAGGGCATCTTCTACTTCTTTACGTTCGCGAACGGCAGCCATACGATGGTGCTGGCCGATAGCCCGTCGGCGCACGAGGCCACGCCGAATGCCGGCAAATTGTGGTTTTCCGGCGATTCGGTCGCGCATAGTCCGGCCGAGCGCGTAAGCTCGTTCGAGCTCGTCACCGGGCTAACCGAGCGCACGCATATCGTGGCCGATTACGACTTCACGTCGGCGGCCGTTTCCACGGCAACGTCGTCGTCAAGGAGCGGCACGACGAACGGCACCCGCTATACATTCCCGGGCCGCTACGCGCAGGCCAAGGACAGTAGCCGTACCGCGGATTTGCGGCTGGCGGCGCAACAGGTCGGGCAACAAACGGGCAGGGGGACGAGCGCGTGCTTCGCGCTGACGGCCGGATCGAGCTTTACGCTCGGGGGACATGCGAACGGCGCGGTCAACGCCAACTATGTCGTGCGCGCCGTCGAGCATAGCGCGACGAACGACCAATACACGAACGAGTTCGTGGTTTTCCCGTCATCGGTCCCGTTTCGCCCGCCGCTCGTGACGCCGCGGCCCGTCGTTGCCGGCAACCATACGGCGACGGTCAGCGGCTCCTCGGGCGAAGAGCTTTGGACCGACGCCTATGGCCGAATCAAGGTCAAATTCCACTGGGACCGCTCGTGGACCGAGCACGAAAACACGTCGTGCTGGGTGCGCGTCGCACAGACCGTGGCGGGCAACGGATGGGGACATTTCTTCCTGCCGCGCGTGGGCCAGGAAGTGATCGTCAGCTATGTCGACGGCGATCCCGATCGCCCGCTCGTGACGGGCTGCGTGTACAACAAGTCCAGCACGTTGCCCTATGAAATGCCGTCGATGCAAACGCGCAGCACGATCATGTCGCGTTCGTCCAAGAACGGCGAGGCCGGCAACGAAATCCGCATGGAGGACAAGACCGGCAGCGAGGAGCTGTATCTGCATGCGCAGAAGGACATGAACCTTTCGATCGAGAATGCGTTGGCGACGACCGTCATCGCGGGGAATGAAACACATACGGTCCAGAAGGGCGATCGAGTCGTGGACGTGCAGACGGGTAAGGAGACGCACACGGTCAAAGGCACCCGCTTGCTCGACGTGACGGGCGACGAGACCCATAGGAACCACGCGAAATTCACGCACGACGTGACGGGGGATTACACGCTCAAGGTGAGCGGGAACTTGACGATCGACGTCAGCGGTTCGATCACGTTCAAATCGGGTACGTCGTTTAGCGCGAAAGCCGGTACGTCGCTCTCGAACGAGGCGGGGACGACGCTCGCGAACAAGGCCGGCACCACGCTCACGATCGAGGGGCTCGAGGTGCAAGGCAAGGCGTCGGCGACGGCCTCGGTCGACGGCGGGGGCATGCTGGCCTTGAAGGGCGGCATCGTGAAGCTGAATTGACCGCGTCCCCCTATCGTCCTCATCGCCATGTCCGATCTCGATCCTAGGCATTCCCCGACTACTTCGCCCGCCTCGCCGGGGGAGCAGGCGCATGCCGTCGTCGAGCAGCGCGACGCGAACGGCGCGCTCGTCGGCCGTGACGCGCTGGCCGGCGGCGTCGCGCACGGGCCGATGATGCGGTGTACGCCGCAAGGCCAGCCGACCTTCGAGGCGCACTACGCGCATGGCGCGCTGTCGGGGCCCATGCGTGCCTACGATCCGCCGGGCGTACTCGTGAAAGAGGCGCACTACGCTCAAGGCAAGGAAGACGGTCTGACGACGCTGTATCAGGACGGCCGCGTGGCTGCGCGGCAACGGTACGTGCGGGGCGTGCTGCAAGGCGAGAGCGTGTCGTACGCGCCGTCGGGGCAGGTGACGTCGCGTTTGCCTTACGCGGCGGGCAAGCTGGAGGGCGAGGCAGTCTATTTGCATGAAGGCGTCGTCGTGCGGCGCGCCCGATACCGGGCGGGTGTGCTCGAGGGCGAGACGCTCGAGTATGCGGCGGACGGCACGCTGGTGCAGAGCTTGCCGTATCACGCCGGTCTGCTGCACGGGACGGCGCGGCGCTTCGCCCCGGACGGGCGGGTGATGGCCGAGCGCCGCTATGCGAGCGGCAAACCGCAAGAGGCTTGGTGCGATACCGACGCGCCCGTGGCCGGTCAAGTGGCGGGCTTGCCGAAGCTCGTCTCGAACTTCGAGAAATGGGTGAAGGGCTGACCGATGGGCATTTTGGTTACCACGGGCACTACGCTGCAATGCAGCTTCGGCGCGGCGCCCTCGGCGTTGAACGTGCTGCCGACCTCGCGCGTCATGGCGGGTGCACCGGCCGCGACCATCATGGATCACGCGCCGATGGTCAACGTGATGCCGTTCGGCATGTGCAACTGCCCGGCGAATCCGACGGTCGCGGCGGCGACCGCGGCCGCGTTGGGCGTCTTGACGCCGATGCCGTGCGTGCCGGCCACGGCGGCGCCATGGGTGCCCGGATCGCCGACCGTGCTGATCGGTGGGCAACCGGCGCTGCAAAACGATTCGAAATTGATGTGTAACTGGGGCGGCGTGATCCAGATCGTCGCTCCGGCGCAATTCACCACGATGGTTCCATAAGGACGAGCGGCGATGCCTTACGTTTTTTCGATGACGACACGGATGGCGACGATCGCGGCTTGCTGCGTGTTGCTGCTGTGCGTCCTGCTCTTCTTGCTCGGCGTCGAGATTGGCGCGCGCTACGTCGCGCCAGCCCAGGCGAGCGCCACGCCGGCGGCGAGCGAACGTGCGCCGGCGCCCGCGAATCCGGACGCCGCTAGCGCGCCCGCCGTACCCGCTTCCAACGCTTCTTGAAACTGCAAACGGTAATTGCCATGCCTATGCTTTACTTCCCGGGTCTCGCTTCGCAACGGCGTTCGGCCGTCGCGCGCGGGACGCGCCTCGCCGCCGCCTTCGTGACGGTCATCGCGCTTTTCGCGGGCGCGAATACGGCGAGCGCCGCCGGTACGTCTGCGCCGGTGCCCGCGCCCGCCGCCAGTGCGCCGCCCGCGATGACGTCCACCGGGCTCGTGCGGATGCCGGACGGACGTTTGCTTGCTCCGGAATTCGCCCGCATCGTGAATCGCGGCGAACTCGTGGTGGCGATGCTCGGCGTGGACCAGCCGCCGTTCTTCCAGACGCGCAACGGACGCTTGCAAGGGATCGACGTCGACATCGCCGACGAGATCGCGGCGAAGCTCGGCGTCAAGGTGCGCTTCAACCGCGATGCGAAGACCTACGACGGCGTCGTCGCCGAGCTTGCGAACGGCGATGCCGATCTGGCCGTCAGCAAACTTTCACGTACGCTCGCGCGAGCCGAACTGATCAGCTTCAGCACGCCGTACGTTCGCCTGCATCGCGCGCTGCTGCTCAACCGGTTGAACTTCGCCCAAGTCGCGCGCGGCCGCCCCGCGCCGGAAGTCATTCGTTCCTACGACAGCACGATCGGCGTCGTGATGAATTCGTCGTATTCGCAGTACGTCCAGACGAACTTCCCGAACGCGAAGGTCAAGGCATATCCGAGCTGGGACGCGCTGCTCGGCGGGCTCGACAAAGGCGAGGTGACCGCCGCCTATCGCGACGAATTCGAGGTCAAGCACGTGCTCAAGAGCGATCCGACGGCGTCGCTGAAGTTGCGTGTCGTCACGCTCGACGATCTGGAGGACCCGATTGCGATCGGTGTGAACGTATCCACGCCGGCGCTACTCGCGTTCGTCAATCAATTCCTTGCCGAACGCAGCACCAAACTCGATGTAAAGACGTTGCTGCAAGCCACCGATAACTAAAACAAAGAGCGCTACCCGGAGACCGACGATGAATTCGAACAAACTCTATGCCCTGGCCGTCAATCCTTGGATCGTGATCGGCAGCCTCGCACTCGGCAGCGCGCTCGGCCTATTGCTGCCGGCGATCGCGCAACGGCTCGACGTGATCGGCGATCTGTACGTCAATTTGCTGAAGATGACGACGTTGCCGTTCATGGTGTCCGCCGTGATTTTCAGCCTGCAGCGCTTGTTCCGCGACGGCGGCACCTCGCGCTTGCTGCTGCGCGTCGTCGTGGTCATCCTCGGCGCTTCGGCGACGGTGGCTCTGATCGGCGCGATCGTGCTGCTCACGATGCGGCCCGGCTCGAATCTCTCGACGGCGACGATGCAGACCTTCGGCGCGATGGTGGGCAGCGACGCCTCGGGCACGAACGAAACCGTCATGAGTCTGTACGGCACCGATACCGTGCCGAAGACGATCGGCTTTACCGATATGCTGCAAAGCCTCGTGCCGAGCAATATCTTCGCGGCGCTGGCGAGCGGCGATGCGCTCAAGGCGCTCGTGTTCGCGCTGCTGTTCGGTTTGGCCGTGGGCCGCGTGCCCGAACGGATCTCGGTGGGTTTGAGCCAAGCGCTCGAGACGGTCTACCATGCGTGCCAGAAGCTGATGCATTGGCTCAGCTATCCGCTGCCGCTGATTCTGTTCTGCATGAGCGCGGCGCAATTGGGCAAGTCGGGTGTCGGACCGCTGCATGCGATGCTGCAGTTCGTCATTGCCTTCTTCGTCGTGGCGGTGCTTTTGCTGGTGCTGGCGGCCGCGATCATCTGGAAGCGTTCGGCCAATTCGCTTGGCGGCACGCTCGATGCGCTTCGCGCGCCGTTCGCGCTTGCGCTGGCGACGCGCAACAGCGCGGCCTGCATGCCGAGCATGATCGAGAGCCTCGTTGATCGGCTGGGCTTCGCCCGCTCGCGCGTCGAACTGATGGTGCCGCTCACGGTGTCGCTGCTGCGTGTGGGTCCGATGGTCTATTACGTCTGCGCCACGCTGTTCATCGCACAGCTATACGGGCGTCACCTCGGGGTGGCCGAAGTCAGCACGGTCGTACTGGCCTCGATCCTCGCGGGTTTCGCATCGGCCGGGATGACGGGGCTCGTCACCGTCTCGTTGATCGGCATGACGTGCGTGTACCTGAGCTTGCCGTTCGAGGCGGCCTTCATTCTGTTTCTTGCGGTCGATCCACTGTGCGACATGCTGCGCACGTTAATTCTCGTCATCGGCAATACGGCGGCCGTGTCGATTATTTGCCCTCGGCCGCTCAAGCTCTAGGACCCGACCATGGCATTGATCGGCATCCTGGGCGGCATGGGACCGCTTGCCACCGTCGATTTCATGCAGCAGGTGATCGCGTTGACGAACTCGGCCGGCGCCTCGCGCGATCAGCAGCACCTGGAGCTGCTCGTCGCGCACCTGCCGCATATCCCCGACCGCTCCGAAGCATTGCTCGGCAGCGGCGAGAGCCCGTTGCCGGCGCTGCTGCGCGGCATCGATATGCTCAATCGCAATGAAGTCGAACTGATCGTCATTCCGTGCAACTCGGCGCATCACTGGTACGACGCGATGCGCACGCATAGCCGGGCTCCGATCATCCATATCGCCGAGGCGAGCGTGGCGGCGCTGCCGCCTGAGGCGTCGCGCGTGGCGGTATTGGCAACGGGCGGCACGTTTCAGTCCGGCCTCTATCAGCGCATGCTCGCCGCGCGCGGGTTCGAATCCATCGATCCCGACGACGCGACGCAACGGCGTATCGACGCCTGCATCCGCGAAGTCAAGGCGGGCCGGATCGATGCATCGACCGAACATCTCGCGGCGGCGCTTGATTGGCTGCTCTCGCATGGTGCGCAGGCGATCGTCTGGGGTTGCACGGAATTGCCGCTGGCCGCGCGAGAGATGGACCTTCCGGCGATACCGATCGTCGATAGCACGCTCGAACTCGCGCGGGCGACCGTATCGTACGGTCTCGCGCGCGGCTGGAATTCGCCACGATGAACGCGCTGAGACAACTGCCCAATTCCGCGCCGGTATTGCTGCTGTGTGTCGTGCTCGGCTGCGTTGCCGGCGCATTCGTCGAGCCGGTCGGCGCCGCCGCCTATGCGCTCGGCCAGGTCTACATCTCGCTCGTGACGATGGCGGCCGTGCCGTTGCTCGTCGTGGCGATGTTCTTTGGGCTGCGACAACTGTTGGCGCTGCCGCGCCCCGGGCTGCGGATCGGCACCATGCTGATGGTGGCGATCGCGCTCGTCGGATTGTGCGGCGCCGCCGGCACGATCGCGGGTGCGTTGGCGGCGCCGGGATTGCATTTGTCGGCGGCCGCGCACGAGCACCTCGGCCGGCTGATCCTGACGAGCGGCGGCAACGCGGGCGAGGTCCGCATGACGCTGTTCGCCCAGGGTGCGCAGCCGGCGGCCGATGGCATATTCGCGCTGAACGACTTGGTGCCCGATAACTTTTTCGGCGCCCTCGCAAACGGCCGCGCCCTAGGTATTCTCACGTGCACGATTTTGTTCGGCATGGCGTTCGCCGCGCTATCGAGCGAGCAGACGAAGGTGCTCAATGGCATCTTCGAAAGCATCTACCGGGCTCTGGAAGCGCTGATCGGCTACGCGAATCTGCTGTTGCCGGTGCTCGTGTTCGGCACCGCGGCCCATTGGGTGGCGCACACGCCCCGCGAGATCGTCTCGGCGATGAGCGGATTCATCGAGGTGTTTCTGGTTATGGCGGGCGTCTTCTCATGCGTTGCGCTCGCCGCCATCGCGATGCGTACGCGCGTGTCATTCATTCGAGCGCTCGCGTGCTTGCGCGCGCCGATGCTCGTGGGCTTCACGTCGGGCACGGCAACGGCGGCGATCCCGCATACGATCGAGGCGATGAGCGCGAAGCTCGGTTGCAGCCGTGGGGTCGCCGAACTCGTCGTGCCGTTCGGCGCCGTATTCGTGCGCGCCGGCTCGGCGCTCTATTTCGCATTGGTGACTACATTCGTCGCCAATCTTTATGCGCATTCGCTCGACGTCGCCGACTATGCGATCATCGGCGCCGCCGCCACCTTGGCCGCTTTCGCGTCGGCGGGGCGCAACGGAGCGGGCGGCATCGCCGCGGCGGGAATGGCGCTGTCGCTGTTGCGCTTGCCGGCGGAGGCTGCCTTGGTGCTGTTCGTGGCGATCGATTTGCTGTGCGACGGGCCGCGCAATGTGCTGAGCTTGCTGTCCACGTGCACCGTCGTCGCGCTGGTGTCGGCGGGCTTGCAGGCCGAACGAGCCCCCGTCTCGGCACAAGCCGTATCGCCGGATGGCGATTCCGCGCTGGTACGCCTAGCATTTACTCGAGCGCAACTCGCGTTGGTGGCGGGGTGCGCGCTCGTGGCGGCTTCGTTGATCGTAATCATGGGGATAGGAGTGGGAGCGAGATGACTCACTGGCGACGCTATGCGCGGCAGCTTCTCTTCGAATGCGGCGGTGCGACGCTTCGCGCGAGCCCCCGCCCGCGCGTGGGGATGTTCGCATCACGCGGCGAGCGTGCGAGCCTGCGGCGGTGGGCCGCCGGACTATTGACGGTGCTGTGTTTCGCCGGACTCGCCGGCTGTTCGATGCTGTTTCCGTCGGGCGAGAAAGTGAAATGGGACGAACTCACGCTGGCGGCGAGCGACGATGCGAACAACGACAGTCCCGTCGCGGTCGACGTCGTGTTCGTCACCGATCAGGCCCTGCTGGCCCGCGTCGCCGAACTGCCTGCCTCGAAGTGGTTCGCGGTGCGCGACGATTTGACGGGCACGTTTCCGGGGGCGATCCGTTATCAAAGCTGGGAGCTCGTTCCGGGGCAGCGGCTCGTGGTGCCGAAGGACAAGTTGCGCGGGCCGCGCGTGGCGGGGGTCTTCGTGTTCGCGGATTATCCAGGGCCGGGTGCCCATCGCGTGCGAGTCGAGCGATTCGACGGCCGGCTCGTCGTGCAACTCGGCGGCAACGCATTTTCAGTTTCGAGTGTGAAATGACAGAGCTTCGCTGTGCTTCCGATTCCCTGCGTGCCGCGCCGTCGCGCGGCTGCGTCGACCTATTCGATATGGGGGGCCGTCATGCCTGATCGATTGTTGCCCATCGTCGATCGCGTCGAATGGTTCGAGGGAATGATGCTCGCCCCGCAGCATTTTCAATTGCTCGGGGCGCGCGTCGATTCGCTCGTCGCGTGGCAAACGCTGGCGGCCGCGCCGTTCAGTTGGGGCGTGCGGCGCCTCGCGTTCGACGAGGGCTTGCTCGCGGCCGGCGTGGTACGCGTGCTCGCGCTCGAGGCCATCATGCCGGACGGCACTGCGGTGTCGTACTCGGCCGATTACGGTCAACAGGGCAGGCTCGAGCTTTCGCTGGCGCCGTTCGCCGAACGGATCGCCACGGCTGAACTCGAGATCTATTTGACGTTGCCCGTGGCCGCCTCGATGCGCGGCGAGGCTGAACTGCGGCGATTCCGCTCCGTGCCGGGCGAGCCGGTCGAGGACACCACGTCGAGCGCGCCGCCGGCCGATATTCCTCGCTTGCTGCCGAACCTCGCGCTCGAGGCGGGGGAAATTCCCTCGGCGCGCTTCGTCTCGCTGTGCCTCGGCACCGTGTACAAGGACAACGAGGTCGTCAAGCTCGGCGAGCGGCAGCCGCCGCTACTGGAAGTGGCGCGCGAGAACCCGCTGTGGACGGCCGTATCTTCGTTGCTTGGGCAGGTGCGCGGCAAAGCCGCGTTCGTCGCCCGGCAGACGGCGATTCCCTCGTCGAAGGCGGACGACCGTTTGAATCAACTCGAATTGAAGGACCGGCTGCGCAGCTTGCTCAGCGCGTTGCCGTTGGCCGAGGCAGTTTTGCGTACGCCGCATCTGCATCCGTTGGCGCTCTATCATGCGCTTGCCGCATTGCACGGTTCCCTATCGATGCTCGCCCCCGGCGGTCTGCCCCCCGTGCCGCCCGATTACGACCATGCCGATCCGCTTGCCGTGTTCAAGCCGCTGCTCAGTTCCTTACGCGAAGCGATCGCGGAGGTCAGCGAAGGGTACCGCGAACGAAAATTCCGCTTCGGCAACGATTTGTTCGATATCGCCTTGCAACCGCAATGGGTGGACGGGCGGCTCGTCATCGGCCTACGCGGTCAATCGGATCGCGATCTATTGGCTTGGATGGACGGCGCGGTCATCGGCTCCGAGTCGGTCTACGGCTCGTTGCGCAGCCGTCGCGTGCTCGGCGCCGGACGGCGCCCCGTGGAATATGCGGAAGAGCTCGGCGTACGGTCCGGATCCGGCTATTTGCTGTTCGAAGTCGCCGCCGACCCGTTGTTCGTAAGGGCGGGCGAGGCGCTTGTCATCAGCAACCCGAACGAGGGGGCGAGCGCGCAACGGCCCCAGGAAATGTTGCTGTTCACGAAAGACTGACGATCGACACGAAGATGCTACGCAATCGTATTGAAATCGAAGAGAACGATCCCGCGATGGAGCAGTTTCGCGCGTTCCTCGACGAGCTCGTCAAGGCGCAAAAGCGGTTCTCCGAGGCCGCCGAGACCGATGCCGACGAGGCCGCGCAGGGCATGTCGAGGCATCTGCTGAACGTGCTCGAGATCCAGACGCTGCAGTCGCGCCGCGACAGCACGCGCTTCGATATCGAGAACATCGCCGACGCCCGCTACCTCAAAGCCGTACTTGCCGACGAACTGCTGCTCAATGGCGAGTGGGCGGGGCGCGAGCGCTGGACTTCGACGTTGCTCGAATCGACGCTGTTTCGCACGAACATCGCCGGCGACCTCGTCTTCAAGAAGATCGAGGCGCTGCTGTCGGATCGAGAACCGTCACGCCGTGAGATCGCGCGGCTTTACCTATTCGCGCTCGCGATGGGGTTTCAGGGGCGCTTTCGCGGCGGCGGCGACGAAGCGCAGGCGCGCTTGCGCAGCTATCGCGAGGAACTGTACGAGTTCATCTACCAGCGCCGTGCCGACCTGGGCGGCCGCGATCGCGTAGTGGCCGAGTCGGCCTACACGAACACGCTCTCGCACATCGCACCGCGCAAGTTGCCGAGCGTGAGCCGTTGGAGCGTCATGGCGTTGCTCGCGGTCGTCGCGTTGCTGGCTATCTCCGAGATTTTGTGGGTGTGGCAATCGTGGCCCGTCCGCCAGGCCTTGCACGGCGATACCGTGGTGGGAGTGAGTTCATGAGCGTCTTGCATCGAGAGGTCATCGCGAGGGCGCTATGCTGACGAGCAATCTGTTCTTGTTGTCGGTCGCAGTTCTGATCGCGCTCGTGCTCATCGTGCTCGGGGCCGTTCTTTGGATTGCCGCGCATAGCGCACAGAACAAACCGGCCCCGGAGCGCAAGATCGTGCGGCTGCGCACCGATTCGTTGCGCAACGCATTCCGTCAAGCCGTCGAGCTGATCGAGGGCAACATCGCCTCGCGCAGCGAACGTTACAACGTGCCTTGGGTCATCGTCTTGAACGAGGGAGACGATCCACGGCCCTTGCCGATCGCGCAGGCCGGCGTGGCGAGCGTCTTGAGTTCGGAGGCTGCCAATCCCGCTGCGATCCAAGGGATCTCGTGGAATTTCTTCGATCGCGGGATTGCCATCGACATCAAGGCCGCGTACCTGGGTTCGCCCGACGAGGACAGCGATGAAAAGCCCTGGGACGAATTCCTGAGCCTGTGCCGCAACTATCGGCCGCAGCGTCCGTTCGATTCGGTGGTGGTGACGGTACCGGCTTCGATGCTGCTCGCCGATCACCCCGATGCGCGTCTGGAACTCGAGCGCCACGCGAAGCTCGCGCACCGTCGGCTCTGGCTCGCACAGAATCGGTTCGCGATGCGTTTCGCGGTCTATGTCGTCGTCACCGGCTGCGAAGCGCTGCCCGGTTTCGCCGCTTTCGCGCGTGCTTTGCCTGAACCGCTGCGGGCCAGTATGCTCGGCTGGTCCTCGCCGTTCGATTTGTCGACGACGTATCAATCGAGTTGGGTCGATACGGCTATGGCCAGTATCGAGCGCGCCGTCTCGGATGCTAGCGCCGAACTGTTTACGCTCGACACGGGCAACATCGACGTGCAAGGATGTTTATTGCTGCCGGCGCGCGTCGATGCGATGCGCGCGCAGTTGCAACTTTACGTCGACGAGCTGATGCGGCCGAGCGCGTATCACGAGCCGTTCTTCTTTCGCGGAATCTATTTGACCGGCGACAGCGGCGAGCTCGCGCAGCGCGGCGAGGCGGCCGGGCAAGCGGGCGAGGCGCAGGCGCCGGTATCGCCCGAGGCGTACGACCCGTACGCCGAACGCGCCGAGCCGCGCTTTGCGGCGAACGACGGCGATGAGAAGGCGCACGAAGACGGCCGCGCGCTGAACGATTTGATGCTGCAGCCGGCGTTTTTGCGAGACCTCTTCGAGAAGAAGATCTTCCTCGAATATGGCTTGACGCGGCCCTCGCGCTCACAGCACCTCACGCGGCCCATGCTGCATCGCGCGGTACGCTGGGGCGGCATTGCCTTGCTGGGCGGCTGGGCGATCGGGCTTGCGGGCGCCACGCTCGCGCTGAGCCACCGCAACCCGAGGCTCGTCGCCGCGCTTAACGAACTGCACGCCGACGCGCAAGAACGCGATGCGGCGGCGCGCGGCGGAGAGTCGCTGCCCGCCGATTGGTACCGCACGAAGACGCTGTCGCTGATCGGCCTGAACGGCGAGCATATCGGGACGCTTTGGACCGTCTTCATGCCGGGCTCATGGAGCGTGTTCGACGATCTGGATGAGCGCGTGCGCGCGCGCTTCGAGCGCGAGTTCGGCGAGATAGCCCTCACCGCGCTCGAACGGGAGATGTTGGCGCACGTGAGCCGCATGACGGGCGTGGCTACCGATCCGAGCACCGGGCAACTGATCGTCGGCGACGATTGCGCCGCGCCCGCACTCGGCAGCGATTCGCCCGTGGTCGGCAGCTTGGCCGTCGACGACCTGCCGGCGATGCACGCGATGCAACACTACGTGACTTCCGTCGATCAGCTCGACGCAGCGCTTGCGGCGATGCAGCGCTTGCAGCGGCCTTCGCCGGGCAACGAGGAGGCGCTTAGGCTCGTGGTGCGCTATGCGTTCGGCGCCGAATTGCAGGGCAACGTCGCCGGTAGCCTGCGCTACTTCTATCGCGATGCTTCCAGCCGCGGCGACGCCTACACGGCCGACCGCACCGGCGGTTTGAACGTGCCGGTCATCAGCCAGGCCGTGCGTTGCACGTTCGACAAAGGCGCGCAGCAACTGGACGCTCAAATGTTCGCGGCCAATCCGCTGCTGGCGGCCGAGCGGACCGTCACGGGCGAAATCGACGCGCTATCGGTCGGTAGCGTCGGCCTGGGCGACTTTGCGCAGACGAGCGGCAGCTATCGCGCGATCGTCTCCGGCATCGACATGCAGCAAACGTTGCTGGCTTCGGGAAAGGCGGGTTGGATGCACCAGACGCAATTCAATCCGGGACCGGTATGGGATCGCATGTACATTCGCGCGGCGCAGAACCGGCTGCTCGGGGCCGATCTCGTCGCACGCCTGCGCGAGCGCTCCGGCACGGCGTTCGAGGTTTTTTCCACCGAGATGGCGCAGCGCTTCGGCGGCCCGGACGGCGGTGTGATTTGGGTCGACAAAGATGCACGCTACGTCGTTTCGCCGGCGCGCCTCGCGTTGCGGGACGGATTGGCGAAGCTGCTGTCGCAGCCCTTCATGGTGGCGCCGCGCAATGTGCCGTTGCCGGCGGTGCCTGACGGTTCGATCGTGACGTGGGACAGGACGCAGCTCGATCAGGCGATCGCGCTCGGCGACGAACGCAAGCACTATCTCGCCGAGGGCTTGGCCACCTTGCCCGATGCGGTTCGGCCCGCCGTCCAGCAAGCGCTCGACGCGCAGTTCGCTCGGCTCGTACTCGATCAAGTGGCGTCCGCGGCATCCGTGTCGCCGGCGCAAGGCGATACGATCACTGCGGCGGGGACTGCCTTCGACGCGGCTCGCACGCGGCTAGTGAAAATTCGCGCGGTGCTCGCGGAAATGGGCGCCAACGCGCAGGCGGCCGATCTGGATACGCTGGTGTCGAGCGACGCGATGCAGCACCTTCGTCTCGTCGATAATGCGCTTGCGCAGTCCGATCTGTATGCGACGCGTCCGGCGGGCAGCGCGCCGAGCGGGGGCAGGCCTGTGCTCGCCGCATTCGGCGTCGGCGATGCCGCCGCGCTCAACGTTTATCTGCAACAGCAATCGCTGCGCGCGCTCGAATTAGGTAAGCAAGCGAAGACCTATCTGTCGGCCCTCGACGGCGCGGAGGCGAACACGCCGCTCGCGCAGCGCTGGCAAGCCATCGTGACCGACCTCGACCGCTATCAGTTGAAGAACCCCAACAGCAGTTTGCTGATGCTCGAGCAATTCCTGCAGACGGTCGCGGCCGATCCGAACGCGAGCGAGTGCGTCGATCGCTTCCCGCCGCGCCCGACCGGTGTCGGCGGCGACTACTTCACGTCGTTGCATATGCGTCTTTACGACAGCTTGCTGTCGCGCTGCGGCGCGGGCCTCGCCGATGCGCTACGCGGAGAATGGGATAGCTTCGCGGCGGTCTACAACCAAAGCGTGGCTTACCGGCGGCCGTTCGGCGGAGCGCTTGCGCCCGCCAAACTGAACGAGGCACCAGCGACGCCGGTCGATTACGGCGAGCTCGGCGTCGCGCTCAAGCGCTACGAGCAGGTCGCGCCCTCGCTGCGCGCGTCGGGGGCGGGGGCGCATGCGATTCGCGCTAGCTCGGTGCGCCATTTCGTCGAGCAATTCGATCCGGTCGATGCGTTGCTCGCGCCGCTCTATCCCGGCGCCGACGGAACGATGGCCGGTTACGACGTCAGCGTCGACTTCCGTGCCGACCGCGCATCGGAAGTCGCGGGCAATCAATTGATCGACTGGACGATTCAAGTCGGCGATCACAGCGTGTCGCTGCAAGACGCATCGCATTCGGTGCATTGGGAGTACGGCATGCCCGTCTCGCTCGTGCTGCGTTTTGCGAAGAACTCGCCGTTGACGGCGAAAAACGATCCGGCGCAGCGCAATTTCACGACGGACGGCGAGACGTTGACCTGGCAGTTTTCCGATCCGTGGGCGCTGCTTTCGTTTATTTCCGAGCAGCGCGTCGCCGATACGACGGTGCGTTCGAGCGCTAGCGCGTCGCTGCTGAAATTCGAGTTTCCGCTTGCGACCTCCAATGCGGCCGATACGGCGCTCGTCGCCAAGTATCCGCGCGGCCGTGTCTTTCTGCGTGTGCGGTTGACGCCCGGCGGTAAGAAGATTCCGCTTGCGTGGCCGAACAGCTTTCCGGCGCATGCCCCGAACTGGAGTACATCATGAACCCGTCCGATTTGATTGAAGCCGAGCTGAGCTTTGCCGTCGATCTGGAGCCCTTGCTGAGCCCGTTGCCCGACGGCGAGGGTGTCGGGGTGTCGTTGCGCTCCGATCCGATTTGGCAACGGATTCGCGACGCCCAGCGTGAGGACGATCCCTCGTTGCCGATGGGTGCCTGGGAGCGCCCGCTCATCAAAGCCGACTGGCATGCCGTCGCGGCGCTCAGCGCCGATGCGCTTCGCTCGCGCAGCAAGGACTTTCACCTGGCCGTTTGGCTCTGCGATGCATGGACGCGCCTATACCGGCTCGAGGGTCTGATGGCCGGCGTGAAGCTGCTGACCGAGCTGGTCGATCGGTATTGGGATCGTGCCTATCCGCTGATCGAGGGCGACGACATGGAGGCGCGCGCCGCGCCGCTTCATTGGATCAGCCGCCGGCTCGAGATCGTATTGAAGCTGCACGTGCCGTTGATCGGGCTATCGGTCGAGCCCGGATTCGTCAATCTGGACGACTGGCGGCGAGTCGTCGCCGCGTCGTTGCAGGACGACGATGAGACTGCCACGGCATTGCCCCGCGAGATGCTCGATCGCGAGGCCGCGCAAGGTTCGAACCTCGCGTTGCTGCGGCAACTCGAGCGAACCTCGGGCTCCGTGCTCGCCGCCATCGAGGCCTTGTCGCGCCGGCTCGACGAACGTTTGCGCGACGACGCGCCGAGCTTCGCGCGCGTGCTCGCCACGCTTGGCGAACTGCAACGCGCTGCCCGCACGCTACGCGGTGACCATGCGTTGGACGAAGCGGTGCCGCCGGCATTATCCGGCGAGCCGGCGGACGAAATTCGCGTGGCCGAAAACGGCGACGCACCTATGGAGGTCGAGATGCCGTCGCGTACGATTCCCCTCACACGCGAGCATATCGTCGATCGCGCGCACGCCTATCGGTTGCTGGAGGATATCGCGCGGTATTTGGCGGAGCATGAGCCGCATAGTCCAACGCCTTATCTGCTGGCGCGCGCCGTGAGCTGGGGGCATATGCCGTTGCCCGAGTTGATGCGCGACATCGTGAGCCAGGAAGGCGATCTGGGCCGGTACATGGCAATGCTCGGCGTGGAGCCGTAGGCTCGATGGGGAGGAGCGGGCAGAGGATGACAGCAACTGCCTTATACTCGTTTCAACGTCGGCGTTTGCTGCCGACATTGAACCCGCGAAGAACTCATGGATGCCTCGCTGAAAATCTTGCTAGACGCCGTCGACGCCGATAAGGCGAAGCTCGACGCCTTGCGTCCTCTGCCGCCGCATACGTTGGCGTCATTGCGTGAAAAGTTGACGCTGGAGTGGACGTATCATTCGAACGCGATCGAAGGCAACACTCTGACGCTGCGCGAGACGAAAGTGGTGCTCGAAGGCATCACGGTCGGCGGCAAGACATTGCGGGAGCACTTTGAGGCTGTCAACCATCGCGATGCAATTCTCTACGTCGAAGAGATTGTCGCGAAGCAAGAGTCACTCACGGATTGGCAGATTCGAAACATCCACGGACTTGTTCTCAAGGGCATCGACGACGCTGAGGCGGGCCGCTACCGGCAGGAAAACGTCGTGATTTCCGGCGCGAGCGCGGTCCCCCCCGACTTTCTGCACTTGCCGGCGGAAATGGCTGCCCTCGTAGCGTGGTACGAGCAGGCTGGGGCGATGCGTCCGGTGGAGCGCGCAGCTCAATTGCATACCCGCTTCGTAAAAATTCATCCGTTTATCGATGGCAACGGCCGGACTGCCCGCTTGCTACTGAACTTCGAGTTGATGAAGTTCGGCTATCCGCCGGCCGTCATTCGTAAGGAAGACCGGCTCGCTTACTACGATGCACTCGACGAGGCCTGCGTTAGCGGCAACTTCGAAAACATCACGCACCTCGTTGCGGAGGCGGTCAAGCGATCGCTCGACACCTATCTCCAGGTGCTAGGCCCGCGCGGATAGAGGCCGAGCCTATCTCAGCACCGACCGCAAATATTCGGTCGCGAAGTCGATGAAGGCTCGCACGCGCAGCGGCAGCCTGCGCTGTACGGGATAGACGACCTGTGCGGGCAGCGGCTTGGCGTGCCACTTCGGCAATAGGCGCACGAGTCGCCCCGAAACGAGGTCCTCCTCGACCAGCCATTCCGGCAATACGGCGACGCCGAGCCCCATCCGTACCGCTTCGCGCATGCTCGTCACGCCCTCCGAAATCATGACGGGATCGATGGCAAACGTCTCCTTCATCGTTCCCGAAGACAACACCACGTCCTTCGCGCCGCCGAACTGACTGCTCGACAGCGCGATCCACGGCACCCGCGCGATCCGCTCGAGCCGGTTAAGGCCTTTGTGCTGCGCGATGAAGGACGGGGCTGCCACCGGGAAGCGCCTGATCTCGCCCAAGGATCGCGCAACGACGCGCTCGTCGCTCAGCGAACCCGCCACGATGCCCGCATCGCAGCCTTCCTCGATCATATGCAACGGCCGGTTCGAATAACCCAATTCGATCCGCACGGCCGGATGCGCCTGAATGAAACTGGCGATCAACCTGCTCACGACGGACTGGCCGAAGTCGATCGTCGAAAACACGCGGATGTTCCCGGCCAACGCATGTTCGTCCTCGCGAAACCGCTGCTGCGCTTCGTCGGCCAGCGAGAGCAGCGCCTGCGCGTCGGCCAGAAAGCGATGCCCCGCATCGGTCAAATGCATGCGGTGCGTGTCGCGCCGAATCAGCGGCGCGGCGCATTGCGCTTCGAGCGCGCGAAGCTGACGGCTCAGCGTCGGCTGCGTCACGCGCAGCTTGCGCGCGCCGGCCGAGATACTGCCGCTCTCGACAATCGAGACGAACGCTCGCAGCAAGGAAAGGTCGTCGAACATGCTCATACGGTTCGTGCATAGGTGATATGACGGTTATGCGCGTTCCAAGATAACCGATTCGGCGGGAAGATGCACCCATCGCATCAACGAACCCAGTCCACCCCAACCGAAACGGAGTATCGCCATGAGCACAGCAAGCAATGCAGTCAATGCAGGCAAGGTCGCTATCGTCACGGGCGCGTCGCGCGGCATCGGCGCATCCATCGCTACGCGGCTAGCCGCCGACGGATTTGCCGTCGTTGTCAACTACGCCGGCCGCGAAGCCGACGCGAATGCGATCGTCGAACAAATCAAAGCGAACGGCGGCCGGGCGGCCGCGATTCAAGCCGACGTTGCCGTGCCCGCACAGGTGGCCGCCATGTTCGACCGCGCGCTGACGCTGTTCGGCGGCATCGACGTCCTCGTCAACAACGCAGGCATCATGCAGCCCGGCCTGACGACCTTGGCCGAGACCGACGACGCGCTGTTCGATCGCCTCGTCGCCATCAATCTCAAAGGCACCTTCAATACGCTGCGGATCGCCGCGAACAAGCTTCGCGAGGGCGGCCGCATCGTCAACTTCTCGAGCAGTCTGACGGCGCTCGCGACGCCCGGATATTCGATCTATGCGGGCACGAAGGCCGCCGTCGAGACGATGACGCTCATCTTCGCCAAAGAGTTGCGCGGACGCGGCATCACCGTGAACGCCGTGGCGCCGGGGCCGACGGCCACCGAACTTTTCTTGAAGGACAAGACGCCCGAACAAATCGAACGTCTCGCCAAAATGCCGCCGCTCGAACGCCTGGGCCGCTCCGAGGACATCGCCTCCGTGGTCGCGTTCCTCGTCGGCCCGGACGGCGGCTGGATCGATGGCCAAACCATCCGCGCCAACGGCGGCATCGCCTGAGCGTGCGATCGACGCACGGCCCCTATATCGCTAGCGAACTCAAAGGAAAAGATCATGAAGAAGGTTATCGTCGTAACCGGCGCATCGAGCGGCTTCGGCCGGTTGAGCGCCGAAGCGTTGGCTAAGGCCGGTCACATCGTCTATGCGTCGATGCGCGCGACCACGGGGCGCAACGCCGAAGTCGTCAAGGAGATGGCGGCGCTTTCCGAGCGCAATGGCGTGGACTTGCGTACGGTGGAGTTGGACGTGCAATCGCAGGCGTCCGTCGATGCGGCAATCGAGCACGTCATCACGGAGGCCGGCGCGATCGACGTGCTCGTGCATAACGCCGGTCATATGGCCTTCGGACCCGCCGAAGCCTTCACTCCCGAACAATTCGCGCAACTGTACGACATCAACGTGCTGAGCACTCAACGCGTGAACCGCGCCGTGCTGCCGCATATGCGCGAACGCAAGCAGGGGTTGCTCGTGTGGGTGTCGAGCAGCAGTTCGGCCGGCGGGACGCCGCCGTATCTGGCGCCGTACTTCGCGGCCAAGGCAGCGATGGATTCGATCGCCGTTCAATATGCGCGCGAGTTGTCGCGTTGGGGCATCGAGACGTCGATCGTCGTCCCGGGCGCCTTCACCTCCGGTACCAATCACTTCGCGCACGCGGGCAGCCCAGCGGACAAAGCGACGTTGGCGCAATATGAAGCGGGTCCCTATGCGGGATTCGGCGAACAGATCCAGCAAGCATTCGCGGCCATCGTACCCGCCGATGCCGATGCGAGTCTCGTGGCGGAGGCGATCGTCGATGTCGTCGATGCGCCGTTCGGCGAGCGGCCGTTCCGGGTCCATATCGATCCCGCCCGCGATGGGGCCGACGTGGGCTTCGCCGTCCTCGATCGCCTCCGAGCCGAAATGCTGCACCGCGTCGGCATGGCCGACTTGCTCGAGCCGCGTCGATACCGCCAGGGATAACGGCTCGCCTGACGAGCCGCCGCTCCGGTTATTCGCCGATCCAAGATCCGCGCAGGTCGCTGTCGTAGAGCAGTTGCAACAGCGTCCCCGCGGGCCGGCTGAGCCGCTTGGCCGCGAGCGCGATGAATTCGATATCGGGCAGCACGGGCAGGCTCGCGGCGTTCAGCGGTTCCGACAAGCCGCGGCCCGACAAGTATTGCGCGCGCACCGTAATGCCGAGCCCCGCGCGCGCAGCCGCGATGCAGCCCGAGTGGCTGCTGCTCGTGCAAACCACCTGCCAGCGAAAATCGGTTTGCGCGAGCGTATCCAACACGACCGAGCGCGTCACGCTCGGCTCCGCCACTAGAATCAACGGCAACGGTTGCTCCAAATCGACGCGCGTGCCTGTGCGCGCGATCCATTCGAGCCGCCCCGTGAAGAGCGGCACCCCGCGCTTGTCGCCGAGCCGCCGCTTGCCGATAAACAAATCGATCGATCCGGCGTCGAGCAATTCGTAGAGCCGGCCCGTCATGCCGATGACGATTTCGAGTTCGACGTCGGGGTGCGCGCGCCGAAAGGCCGCGAGCACGGTAGGCAAGGGACCGAGCGCAATGTCGTCGGACGAGCCGAGCCGCACGCGACCCTTCAGCCTCGGCCCGCGAAACTGCGACTCGGCGCGTTCCAACGCCTGCAAGATGACGCTCGCATGCGCGAGCATGGCCTCCCCGTCGGCCGTCATGGCGAGCGAGTGGGTATCGCGCACGAAGAGCCGCCGCCCGACGGCATCTTCGAGACGGCGGATATGTTCGCTGACGCTCGATTGCGTCAAACCGAGTTGCCGCGCGGCCTCGGTAAAGCTATGGCACGCGGAAACCGTTGCGAACGTCTTGAGCCAAACGGGATTGAGCATGGACGCTTGGTTATCGGAATCGCCGATAACAGTCAGTGTGGTTAGTGGGGTTCTCGATTGAAACCGATTCCAATATCATATTCTCGTTCCCAGGTATAGCGTCGAGGGCGCATGCATGCGCTCCAAAAGATGAAGATGAGTAACGATTCAACCCACACCGCGTTGCTGTGGATCGTCGCCGCGGGGTTCTTTATGCAGGCGCTCGATACGACGATCGTCAACACTGCGCTCCCTTCCATCGCGCATAGCCTCGGCGTGCAACCGCTCGCCATGCAGTGGGCCATCGTCGCTTATACGCTGACGATGGCGACGCTGACGCCGGCTTCGGGCTGGCTCGCGGATCGCTTCGGTACGCGCCGCGTTTACTTCGGCGCGATTCTGATCTTCGTTTTAGGTTCGCTCAGTTGCGCCGGTGCGCATACCTTGCAGCAGCTCGTCATCGCGCGCGTCCTGCAGGGTATCGGGGGATCGATGCTGCTACCGATCGGCCGGCTCGCGGTTTTGCGCAGCGTCAGCAGCGAGCAATACGTCTCGGCCCTCGCCATGATTTCTGTGGCGGGGCAGGTCGGACCGATCGTCGGGCCAACGCTCGGCGGCTGGTTCGTCGAAGCGATTTCGTGGCATTGGATTTTCTTGATCAACGTGCCGATCGGGCTGGTCGGCTTGTTCTCGGTCCATCGATATTTGCCGCGTGCGGTGTCCAGTAGCGCGCCGCCGTTCGATCTCGGTGGTGGTGCGCTGCTGTCGCTTTGTATGATCGCGTTCTCGCTTGCGGTGGATGCGCCCGTGCAGGCTCACCGGGCGGCGTGGTCGGCTGCGCTGTTCGCGGTGGGCTTGATTGCCGCGCTCGCCTATATCCCGTATGCGAAGGGCCGCCGCAACGCGCTCTTCAAACTGACATTGTTCCGCGAGCCGAACTTCAGTATCGGACTCATCGGCAATCTGGTTTGCCGCATCGGCTCGAGTGCGGTTCCGTTTCTCGTTCCGTTGCTGCTGCAACTGCAGCTCGGCTATGCGCCGTTGCAGTCAGGTTTGATGATGCTGCCGGCCGCGCTCGCGGGAACGGTGGCCAAACGCTGGATCGCGCCGCTGATTCGCCGCTATGGCTACGACACGTTCCTATTGGCGAATACGTTGATCGTCGGCGGCGCGATCGTCGCGTTCGCGTTGATCACGCCCGATACGCCGGCGATCGTGGCCATCGTCGTGCTCTCGATCTTCGGGGCGGCGAACTCGATGCAGTTTGCGGCGATGAACAGCGTCACGCTCAAAGGGCTTTCGCATGAGGACGCGGGAGGCGGAAACAGTTTGTTTTCGATGGTGCAGATGCTGTCGATGGGCTTGGGCGTTTCGATCGGCGGTACCCTCGTCAAGCTCTTTTCCGATCACGCCGGGTCGAGCGTCTTCGGCTTTCGCATGAGCTTCGTCTGTGTCGGCGCGATTACGCTTATCGCGGCGCTCATCTTCCGTCAAATCGAAGACACGCCGCCGGCCGTCGCTTCCATGGCCACGGGCTTGCCGAAGTGATAGCCCTGCATGAAATTGCAGCCCAGCCCCGCAAGTACGGCGGCTTGGCGCTCCGTTTCCACGCCTTCAATCACGCAGCTCAGCGCGAGGTTGCGGCAAAGTTCGACGATCGTGCGGACGATGCCTTGCGCGAGTCTGTCTTGTTCGATATTGCCGACGAACGTGCGATCGACCTTGACGCTGTTCAGCGGTAACTGGTGAATGCAGTGCAAACTCGAATAGCCGGTGCCGAAGTCGTCGAGGGCGATCTTCGCGCCGAGGGCGCTCAGTTGCGAGAGGGCCTCACGGCCTTTCGCGAAGTCCTCGATGACGGCTGTTTCCGTGACTTCGAATGTCAGCCGGCTCGTGTCGACGTTGCTTTGCAAGACGATTCGGCGGATCCGTTCGACGGCGTCGGGCGAGGCAAGGTCGCGTGCCGAAAGGTTGAACGAAACACCGATGTGCGGATCGCTTCGCTCCATGAAGGCCAGCGCCTTGCCCAGCAGCACGGCGGTCAACTCATGGATCAAATCGCTTTTTTCCGCGATCCGAATGAAGACGTCGGGCGCGATATTGCCGAGCGTAGGACTGCGCCAGCGCGCGAGCGATTCATACGAGACGACCTCGCTCGTTGCAACGTTCAAGATGGGCTGGAAATGCAAGGTCATCTCGCGTTCGAGATCGGCCTGCCGTAACGCTTGCTCGATCCGTCCGATGTGCCGGATCGTACTCTCGTGCTGTTCCGAAAAGATCGTGGCCTGTCCGCGGCGGTGCGCTTTTGCATGGTAGAGCGCGTAGTCCGCGCGCTCGAACAACTGTTCGGCGGTGCGTCCCGCTTCGGGGAACAGGGCGATGCCGATCGTGGCGGAGATGCGCGTCGTCGTCTCCGACAACATGTACGGCTTGCGCAGTGCATCGCAAATGGCGGTGCTGATCGACAGTAGTGAGTCGTTCGAGCGGACGCGCCCGAATAGCAGACCGAATTCGTCTCCGCCGAGGCGAGCGATTTGCAACTCCTCGCTCGTGAACGCTTCGAGCCGGCGCCCGACTTCGCGCAGAAGACTATCGCCAGCCCGGTGCCCGTGCAGATCGTTGACTTGTTTGAAGCCGTCCAGATCCACGATGCCGACGGCGAACCGCGTCTCGTCCAGCCGCTCGTGGGCGAAATGTTTGCCGAGCCGGCTCAAGAAATGGCGCCGGTTGGGAAGTGACGTCAGGCTATCGATATTCGCCAGGCGCTGGTTCTCGTTGTTTAGCACGAGCAACTGTTGCTGCTTGTCCTCGAGCACTTTCTTCGCGTTTACGAGATCCGCGAAGTCGCGGTAGTAGGTCAGCAACACCTTGACCATGGCGATCGAGACGAACATCACGTTCATCGCGATTGCAATCAGCACGACGTTTTCCGTCAACGAGAAAAAGACGACGAACGGGACCAGCACGATGGCGGTGAGCAACAGGGCCGCGATCCGCATGTGCATCAAGCAGAAGATGCACGCGATGACGGTGATCGACATGTAGAACGCGACATGCGTGCGCTCGTACGCGCCGCCGTACGGATAGAGACTCAAACCCCAGAACGTGAAAACGAGGCCGAAGAGCACGACGAGCACCACCGTGTTTCGCATCCGTACGGCGATTTGGCTATCCGTCAGTACCGCACCGAGCGCGCGCCGGCGCGCCCAGACGTACAGCCGCAACATGCACGCGGCGCACAGCGCAGAAGGCAACACCTTCGTCATGACGGCCGGCGCGCTATGGACGTGCGTGTACGCCACGGCGATGCTGTTTACCATCAGCGTGAAATAAAGCAGCGGCAATTGCCGAGAGAACGCCTCGAACTGGCTTCGCATCAATGCGACGTTCGAGGCGTTGCTGCGCGTAAAAGGGGTCGTCAATCGCATTGAGAACATAAATCGGGGCCGATGCACATCCGCTTGCGCGAAACGCTCTTCTTCTATCTGTTTACGGGTCTTTCCGCGAATTCTGAAGGCGGTGCATGGGCCGTGGTGTCCCCAATAGACGCGCGTCCATATCGCGCCATCGTGGGTCAAACATCTGATGAATATAGGGCCGGGCTATGCGTACTTCTTATCGACTCACCGCGCGTACGTTCGTCGGATGCGCATCGTTCTGCGACAATGCTGTCCCTTTGGTTTCTTCGCATCGCTCACGCATTTACCCTTTACCGTATGGCATCGAATAGCGCGCATCACGCCACAGGATGGGCAGCAGGATTGATCGCGGCCGCGCTCGTCGCCCAAGTGGGCGCGGCTGGCCCATGGCATTTGGGCAGCGTTGCCGCGTTCGTGGCGGCAGTCGCGGGAGGCACCGCACCCGATTGGATGGAGGTTGCCTGGTGGAGCCGGGGGCGGCGGCTGTGGATCACTCATCGCACCGCAACGCATTGGGGGCTGGGATGGATCGCCGCGCTCGTTTTCGCCTATGGCTCGCTGCATCATTCGAAGCCATATACCGCCGCGGTGTTCGGCTTCGCTTGCGGCGGCGTCATGCACCTGCTCGCGGATTGGCCCAATCCGCTCGGTGTGCCGTGGATCTGGAAGCGGCATTCCCTGAATTGGTGGAAGAGCGGGCGGTGCGATCTGCTCGTCGTCGCGTTGGCTTGGGGCGCGGCGTGCTGGATCGCTAGTCCGTTATGGGTTGCGCGAGTCGAGCGTTTGGCGCAGTGGTTGCACACCGTCGTTCGTTAGTAGGTTGAAGGCAAATGCGCGTGCCGCTGCGCAATTGTAGGCCGGCGTTTCAAGCAAACACATCGATTCCTCTGACGATCCGCTTTGCGAGGCGCGGCTGTTGTATCTGATCGACCCACCATTGCAACGCGCGGCCGTCTTGATCGCTGCGCCAGGCGGCATACAAAATATTCGGTTCGCGCGGATCCGCCGTCCGTAATTCGACGAGTTCGCCGCGTTCGAGCAGCGATGCCACGCGATGCCTCGGCAGCCATCCGGCGCCGAGCCCGTTACGTTGCGCGGCGATTTTGGCCTGCATGCTTGGCACGGCCAGTACCGCTTGACCGCCGAGCACGCCATAGGCGCGTCCCTGCGTGGCACGCGACGTGTCCGCGACCACGACCGCCCGGTGCCCGGCGATGCGTTCGCGCGATATCGGCGCGCTTTCCCGCGCCAGCGGATGGCGGGGCGACACAGCAAATATCCATTCCATCGCACCGAGTTCGATCCAGCGCAAATGCGCGATCGCCGGTGGTGCGTTGGTGGCGCCGATGACGAGATCGGCCCGGCCGTCGCGCAGTGCTTCCCACGTTCCGCCGAGCACTTCGTGCGTGACCCGCAGCGCTACGCCCGATTCGAGGGCATCGAACGAACGGATGATCGGCAGGAGCAATTCGAATTCGATCAGTTCGTCAGTCACGATCCAAAGACGGTCCTCCCAACCGCTGGCCACTTGCCGCACGCGGCGTGCGAGACGGCTTACGTCCTCCATGAGACGCGCGGCATCATCCGCCAGCAATTGGCCCGCGGGCGTCAGCCGCAACCGGTAACCGCGGCGATCGAACAGCAGCGCGTCGAAGCGCGTTTCCAATTAGCGCGCGGCATGCGAAATGGTCGACGGTGCTTTGCCGAGCCGCGCGGCCGCGCGCGACAGGCTGCCCGTGGTTCGGATCGCGTCGAGCAGCGTCAATTCGTCTTCCGACAACATGTTCGACTCCTTCGAACGAGTGCATCGAGCCGATGGTACGACATGGCGATCGAATGCGTCCATCATGGCTTCAACGTCGTGAAACGGGCACGGCAGCCGCCGCGCGGGAATTGGCCAATGCCCTCGAAGCGGCGGGGATCCGTCTCGACGCCGTGTTCGTCAATGCAGGGGTGGCGAAGTTCGCGTCGCTAGCCGAGGCCGACGAGGCGCTGTGGGACCTGATCTTCGACAGCAACGTGAAGGGCGTCTTCTTTCAGCTTCAAGCCCTTGCGCCGCTGTTGAATCAAGGGGCGTCGATCGTGTTGAACGGCTCGATCAATGCGCACATCGGCATGCCGAACACGGCGATCTATGGGGCGAGCAAGGCCGCATTGATCTCGTTGGCGAAGACGCTCTCGGCCGAACTGCTGCCGCGCGGCATACGTGTCAACGTGGTGAGTCCTGGGCCGGTGACCACGCCGTTGTACGGCAAGCTCGGGCTCGATTCCGACCAACTTGCCGCGGCGGCGGAGAGCATTCGCGCTCAGGTGCCGGCCGGCCGCTTCGGCGAGCCGAAGGAGGTGGCCGCGACCGTCCTGCACCTGGCGTCCAGCGAATCGGCCTTTATCGTTGGCACCGAGATCGTCATCGATGGCGGGATGAGCCAGCTCTAACGATGTCGTGGCCGGTGCGCTGTTATTTGCCCGGTGTCAGTACGACTCTAAAGCGCGCCTTGCCGCTCATCATGCGGTCGTAGGCTTCGGCCGCTCTCGAAAGCGGGTATTGCTCGATCATCGGCCGCACGCCCGTCAACGCGCTGAACGCGAGCGTGTCTTGCGAGTCGGCCGAGGTGCCCGAGGGCCATCCCTGAACCGATTGACGGCCCATGATGAACTGCGTGATCGGCACTTCGACAGGCTCCTCGGACACGCCGACCATAATCAGCTTGCCGTTCAAGCCGAGGCCGCCGATGGCGGCCGTCATGGCTTTTCCGCTCGTGGCCGTGGCCAGAATCACGCGTGCGCCGCCGAGCGCTTGCAGCGCCTCGGCGACGTTTTGCGCTTCGCTGTCGATGTAGTGATGAGCGCCGAGTTCCTTGGCGAGCGGCGCTTTGTCTTGTCCGCGGGCGATCGCCACAGTGAGATAGCCCATCTTGCTTGCATATTGCACCCCGAGGTGGCCGAGACCGCCGATGCCTAAGATCCCCACCACGTCGCCGGCGCGGGCGCCGCTGTGACGCAATGCGTTGAAGGTCGTAATACCTGCGCAAAGAAGCGGGGCCGCGTCGATATCGGAGAGATCGTCGGGCATGCGGGCCAACGCCTCTTGCGGCGCGACCATGTAATCGGCGTACCCACCGTCGTAGCTGATACCGGGGATTTGGCCGCTCTTGCAAAGGACGAAGTCGCCGCGGCGGCAGTGCTCGCAATGGCCGCAGTGCCCGCCGTGCCAGCCCACGCCTACGCGTTGCCCAACGCGCCAATCATCGACGCGGGCACCGAGTTTATCGATGACGCCGGCGATTTCGTGGCCCGGCACGCGCGGAAACTGCAAGCCGGGCCACATCCCTTCTTTCGTGAGCGAATCGCTGTGGCAGATTCCGCAGGCCTGCACCTTGATCAAGACATGGCCTTCGGGCGGTTCGGGAATGTCGCGTTCGACGAGTTCGAACGGTCCTCCGGCATTCTTCACCTGCACGGCTTTCATCGTACGCATCGTTTGCTCCTGCATGAGTTGTCGGACCGGACGCCGGTGTCGCACACCCCGGCGATGCGCCGGATCGTGTGAGAAAGCGGCAGCCTTCGATGACTATAGGACGCGCGCTTCGGTTCTGCAGGAAATAGCAAATGCGATGCCGTGGGCGGGCTTTGGTTACACAGGCTTCAACTTAAGCAGCTTGGCCGGAGCGGCCCTGAAGGCTTTGTTGGTCTCGGCTGCCGCAATCATATGCGGGGCGACACTATGTGCAGCGAGTGCTTCGTCGGAGGCCCACTGCTCCGTGATAACGAATAGGTCGTCGTTGCCTTCCACGCGATGAAGCTCGTATTCGATGCAACCCTCTTCGGCTCGAACCAAAGGGACGATGGCATTGAAGGCTTCGATTTGCTGTTGAGATTTGCCGGGCTGGACTTCGAGCAAGACGACTAGCGAAACGGTCATAGGGGGCCTCTTTTTGGGGAGGGGGATTATTCGGGCCTACGATCATGCCACACCCATCCGGGGAACGTACGCGAACGCGATTGACGATCGTACGCTTTGCGGGCAAACTCATTGCCCATGTACGCAATCTCGCCCGTTACCACGTTCCATCATCATTGGCACATCCATTCGGGTTGGCGGCCGGGAACGCGCGTGCATTAACACTGTGCAATAAAGTGTGCTACGAAGCCCCGCCGATCGCGACGGG
Source organism: Trinickia diaoshuihuensis (assembly GCF_003390925.1). GTDB lineage: Bacteria > Pseudomonadota > Gammaproteobacteria > Burkholderiales > Burkholderiaceae > Trinickia > Trinickia diaoshuihuensis. Next base: position 91,983 of record NZ_QUBS01000016.1, read on the forward strand.
GCTTTTTGTTTTGTGGCTTGTCCCCGACGTCATCGGCCTAACCCGAGGTGAAAACATGACGTCGCTTAAAGAAGGCAAGTTCGCAACGCCCATTGATTTATACCGCGTGATTTCGCGCGTATGGTCCGGGGACACGGCAAGTCCAACCGGTGCTTGGTCGCCGTCGAACCCGGCACAGAATCACTGCAGCGTTACGGCGCTCGTGGTGCAGGACGTTTTCGGCGGTGACATTCTTTGCACGCGGACGGTGGGTGGAACGCACTTTTATAACGTGGTCGACGGCAAGAAGTGGGACATCACGGTGAGCCAATTCAGGGAGCCGATTCCTTATGACGACACCGCTTCCAGCCGCGATGCGGCGCTCGCCGATACGTCGCCTGAGAAGTATGCGCTGTTGAGAGCGAGGCTCGAGGCGGAGACAGGCGCATTCACGGCTGGCGAGAAAGCGGCTAAATGACGTAGCGCACGCCCTCGACCAATTGAACGGCGCCGAAAGCGCCGATCACCAGTGCCGACACCCGGGCGATCCCATGCATGAACGAGGCGGGCATCTTCTTCCCGGCCGCGGCGGTGATTGTGCTCAGAAACAGCCACCAGGCCGCGGAGCCGGCGAATACGCCGGCCACCATCGGCGCGACTGTGAACCAAGGCGAGCCCGTCGCAGCGCCGGATCCCGCCGTCATCGGCCCTAGCGCCGCGAATACACCGATGAACGAAATAATCGTCATCGGGTTCGACAACGTTAGGCCGAACGTCGTCAGGAATGCGCGCGTTGTTGACGTACGCGGCGCGGTGGCGGCCGTACTTTGCGCAACCGGTTTTTCGCGCGCGATCGTGAACGCTAGCCAAAGCAGGAATGCGCCTCCGCCGATCTTGAGCGAGATGCTGAGCGCAGGGAAGGCCGTGGCAAGGCCGGCGATCCCGAGTGCGCCGAGCAAGCCGTAAATGGCGTCGGCGCACGCCGCGCCGAGTCCCGTCGCAAAGCCGTAGCGGAAGCCTCGGCTGAGGCTGCGCTGAATGCAGAGCATGCCGATAGGACCTACGGGGGCGGCGATGGATAAACCGATGGTCAATGATTTGAGGAGCAGCATGGCCGTTTTCGCCTTGCGTTAAGAGGTAAATGAAACAAGTTCGATCGTAGGCGCACCCAAGCGAGCGCAAAAGACGGTTTTTAAGGGAGAATGCCGATTCAACCTTAAAAAATTCACCGTCATGGACGATCTGGATTGGAAGTTACTAGCGCTATTGCAATGCAACGGCCGAATGACCTACACGGAATTGGCGCGCCAGGTCGGCTTGTCGGTGCCTGCTGTAACCGAACGTGTGAGGCGCTTGGAGGATGCGGGGGTGATCGAAGGCTACGCCGCGCATATCAATGCGTCTGCGGCGGGTTATGTGGTCACGGCATTGATCGCCATTACCGTGCAGCAGCCCGCCAAAGCGAAGTTTCTAAGGCTGCTCGAGACGATTCCCGAAGTGCTCGAATGCCACCACGTCACCGGTGCCGACTCGTACATCATGCGATTGGTCGCGGCGAGTATGGCGGATCTCGAGCGGCTGATCGGTCGCATCAATCTGTACGGCGAAACGCGGACTTCTATCGTCATGTCAACACCGTTGCCCGCACGGCCGCTTCAGCCGCCTCCCACGGCTGCGAAGAGGCGATAACTGCGTTCATCGAACGTTGGGCGTACGAGACATCGGTTGGCGCTTTGCCTTCATCGATAGGCCAATTGTCTGCGATCTAGATACGTCTGTCGCGCGTTTCAAATTGGCCGAGGGCCTCTGAAAACCTCGCACTAGCTGCTCGACGGATAATTGCTCGTCGTTGCGCCGCGGCCCTTATCATAACCAATGACGGGTGACTGCCGCAGCCACGAGTCGCTTGTGAGTTGCCCTACCATCCATTCCGCCAGGTCGGCGCGGGTCATGCTGTGGCTTATCCCCGAGCCGTCAATAGATGCCCTTACACCACCACGCGGAGATTTGTTCAACAGGCGACCCGGACAGACGTTCACGTAATCGATGTTCGAAGCAAACAGTAGGTTTTCGCCGCGCTTTTTGTCGGCAAAAATGTTCCGCAAGAGTAACCCTTGCAGGACGGTTTGCATTATGTTGATACGCTTATGCGATTCCTGCGCGCCCCATGCTGAGAGGTTAACAAACCGTCTGACATCGTGCCGCTTCATCGAATCCAGGATATTACGCATCAAGACTTCCTGAACGTCACTGGCTTTCAGCGAGCGCGGGCCGAAGGCTGACATAACAGCATCTTGTCCCTGCATGGCTTGATCGATCAAATCGGGATCGAGCACGCTGCCTGCAACTATCTGCAGATTTTCATGTACGGTCACAACTGCTTCCGGTCGTCGCGCCGGCGCTTTGACGCAATGGCCCGCCGCAAGCAACCGGGGCAGAATTTCTCTGCCTGTGCCCCCGGTGGCACCGATCAATAACACTTTCATGACTATCCTTGCCGGATGACGTTCGCTACCCATGACGAGTCGATACACACACGGTTTGTGGTCTACGCACGTCCCATATCCCTTCTTATTAGATACGATAGGGTATCGTATCGTAGGTGTTGCGATAATACAGCCTATCGTTTGGAGGTGCAAGGCATGAGAGCGTGGTCGACCGACCATCCGAAGGCGAAGTTAATGACGCGGAAGCGGGCAGCTATTCTCGCGGCCGCGAAAGCGTCGTTCCTGGAGAACGGCTATGCCGGCACAAGCATGGAGGCCATTGCGAAATCAGCCAACGTCTCGATCATGACGCTGTATCGGCACGCGAGGAACAAAGACGATCTGTTTCGCGCTGTAATTTCGAATGCTTGTGAGCCGGCTGACGACGTAGAACGCGACGCGCTTGAGGGCATTCTTGCAATGCCTATGGAACAGGCTCTCGTAGAATCGGCGCTGCACATGCAGGCGACTCTCATCGAAAAGGACAGCGTTGCGCTTTTAAGAGTCGTTCTTGCCGAAGCTCCGCGCTTCCCCAGATTGGCCGAACTGGCTTACGGTGGATTTGTAGGTCGTTTGGAGAGCGCGATCGCATGGGCGCTGTCCAGGATGGAAAAAACGGCTGACTTGACCGAGGAAGAACGCTGCCGGCTAGGCAGCTTGTTCGTGGAAAGAATAGTCGGACCTGAACTGCTGCGCGCGCTGCTTGGGCTTCCAGGACCGACGGACGTAGATCAACGGCTGCGCGCGGAAAGAGCGCGCGACGACCTCCTCCGAGAGATCAATAAGATTTGAACTGACCAAGCGGTTCGAGGTGACGATAGCGTAACGTCGCAGGCGCCCCGTTGCGCGACCCGAACGCGGCCGGACTGCCGGTGCCGGCGACGCGTTCGTGCAATATTGCCGTCGACGTGCCTTTGCTGATGGTCAGCGGGACGGCCCACCTGACCGTGCCCTATGTGGGCGGCGAGATGTCGCTATTCGTCTGCAGGGATCACGGACGCAGCGCACTCAATCCACCTTGAACCTGCAGGCTTGAGTCGTGCATTCCGAGAGCGTACCCATGCCCAACCACCGGGAAAGGCGCATGCGATTGCGCGCAAACACAAGATACGCCGCACGAAAGAAAGGCCGCAGCATGGGTACCCGCAACGGCGCGACTATCCAGCCTTTGCCGACGTGGGTATAGGCAGCAACGAACGTGTCGATCCCGACCAGGCGGTGTCCGTCTGCTGTCCAGGCATGTATCTGCCGGTTCAGCGCAGCCAACTCCACACCGAGCGGCGATGGATCGAAGCCCGGTTGTGCGATATCGACGAATGCGAGCCTCCGGTGTCGATCCCACGCACGCAGGCGCTTCACTTCCGCAACGCACAGCGGACAGTTGCCGTCGATATAAAGCGTCAATGAGGCTGCTTGCATCATTACTCTCCTTTCGAATATTTCAGTAGTTTCTGTCATGAGAGAAATTAGACGCCAAGTCGTCGCTCGTCAAGTCGAATTTCTCTCTTGACAGAAATTACTGAACGAAATAGATTGCGAGTCATGAAACTTACACCGATTGCCGAACGATTCATTCTTCACTGGGGCGAGATGGGTTCGCGTTGGGGGGTGAACCGCACCGTCGCGCAAATCCACGCTCTGCTCTACCTGCTTGGGCGGCCACTTGCTGCGGACGAAATCGCCGATACCCTTGGTGTCGCACGCTCCAATGTCAGCACGAGTCTCAAGGAGCTTCAGTCGTGGAGACTCGCGAAGGTCGTCCATGTGATGGGAGACCGTCGCGACCATTTCGAGACCTCCACAGACATCTGGGAGTTGTTTCGGTTGATCGTGGAGGGCCGACGACAACGCGAGATAGACCCGACCCTGACCATGTTGCGCGACAGTCTGATCAGTCCTGAGATGGCGCAAGAAAGCGAGGAGACGGAGCAACGGCTTAAGGCAACACTGGCGTTTCTCGAGACCCTTACGACATGGTCGGATGAAATGTTGCGCATGAAGCCGGAAACTCTGATGAAAGCCCTAGGAATCGGCGCGAAGATAAGTCGGACCGTGCGGCGTACAAAGAGATCGCGCAAGCAGGAATGACCCGGTCGTGGAGGACGACGCAGTCGTCCTTTTTTTTGCACATTTATTTCGGTGTTGACAGAAATAACAGAAAACGGAGAATAAAGTGATGATCGTGTTGTCGCTGATGTTTGAGTGGACGGTCCCAGTCCTTGCGGGCGTGTTTGCAACCCGATACCTGAAAAAGGTTTTGTGGGACGTACTGGTTTATCTTTGCGGCACACCCGGGCGCGCGGAATTCTGGGCTCGTGTCAGCGCCGTGCTGATCGCGGCTACACCATTACTGTTCGTGATGGTGACAAGTGTCAACCCTCTGGCTCGCTCGACAGGGGACCCGATCTGTTCTATCGGTCTGTTGCGCAGAACCTGCATCTTCACGCTGCTCGGCGTACTTGCGGCAGTCGGTGGTATTGCGGTGATCGTTGGCCGGTATATTCCGCGCGCCGCTGAGGTAGCGCATCCCGCGTCCGTCGCGAAGGGGGCCGCATGAACGTGCTCGTTTGCGGAGCCCATGGCTTCGTCGGACAAGCGGTTTGTACCGCACTTGCCCGACGCGGTTATCGGATATTGAAGGGCATTCGCCATGCGAAGGAGAGCGACGAATTCGAGGTCGACTACACCACAAATCTTGACCCGGCATCCTGGACATCGAAGCTGCGGGATATCGACGTCGTGATCAATGCCGTGGGAATTTTGATCGAGCGCGCGGGACAGACGTTCGAACTCGTCCATCATCGCGCCCCGGTCGCACTCTTCGAAGCTGCCTGTCGCGCTGGTGTTCGACATATCGTGCAGATATCGGCATTGGGCGCACACACAGGGACGACTGCTTATTTCAAAAGCAAGCTGGCGGCGGATGAGTACTTGATGTCGCAGCCTGTCGAACATCATATTCTCAGGCCTGCCCTCGTGTATGGGCCAGACGGAAAGTCGTCGCGCTTCTTTCGAACTATCGCCGCGTCGCCCATCCATCCTCTGCCGGCCGGAGGGCACCAATGGGTCCGGCCGATCCATGTGGATGATCTTGCCGAAATTGTCGTTCGCCTCATCGACCACGTGAATCTGCAGCCAAACGCGGCCGTTCGAAGTGAGGCGAGGGTCGACGCTGATACCCCGGCGGTCCTGGAACTCGTCGGTCACACGCGACTTGAATACAAGGACATGCTTGCCGTCTACCGCAGATCGATGGCATTCGAGCCTGCGTGGCAATTCAGCATTCCTCGCCGGTTCGTCGATATCGCCGCAAAGGTCTGCGACCGTATACCCGGCTCGATGCTGACACGGGACACCTGGCACATGCTCGAGCAAGGCAGTTCGGCTGAAGTCGATACGACGGCACGCATTTTGGGTCGCCCTCCTGCCGGCATTGAAATGTTCATTGGACCGGTCGAGGCCATGTCCTTGAGACAAACCGCGCTTGCCTTTTGGCGATCGTTGTCCTTGCGTATCGCACTGGCAATCACTTGGCTCGGAACGGCCGTATGCAGCGCGTTCTTTTATCCCAAAGCCGAAAGCCTTGCATTACTTGCCCGCCTTCACTTGCACGGCGGGGCGGCGCTTGGACTGCTCTATGGGGCATCCGCGATTGACGCCATGATTGGCGTTCTCACGCTCACGCACCCGGGAAAACGTTTGTGGATCGCGCAGGCATTTCTTGTCGGCCTATATTCCTGCATCGTTGCCATAACACTACCCGAGTTCCTGTGGCACCCGTTCGGCCCAATCCTGAAGAACGTGCCCATTCTCGCCGTGCTCGGAGTACTGACGATGGAGGAAACGACATCATGAACTTCTATCTGGCGATCAAGACATTGCATATCGTCTCGTCTGTCGTGCTCGTCGGGACGGGCTTCGGCACTGCCTTCTATTTGTTCTTCGCGAACAGGACACGAAGCGTACAGGGGATTGCGCTGGTGACGCGACTCGTTGTCCGGGCGGATTGCTGGTTCACGACCCCTGCGGTCATTGTTCAACCGGTCTCCGGACTATGGCTCGCTCATACGGCGGGGTGGACATGGCAGACGCCGTGGATCGTGGCCGCGTTCTGCCTCTATCTGCTTGCTGGCATGTGCGAGCTAACGTCAATAGTGGTGTATGAACAAATTGACGGCGATCGATTTCAAGCGGCGAGTTTCTGCTGAACCGGCCGATCGTCT
>NZ_QUBS01000017.1 GCF_003390925.1 Trinickia diaoshuihuensis
TGGCTCCGGTGGCTCCGGTGGCTCCGGTGGCTCCGGTGGCTCGGGTGGCTCGGGTGGCTCCGGTGGCGCGGGCGGAGGCCACGGCGGCTCTGGCGGCTCTGGCGGCTCTGGCGGCTCTGGCGGCTCTGGCGGCTCTGGCGGTGCTGGCGGTGCTGGCGGTGCTGGCGGTGCTGGCGGAGGCCACGGTGGTTCCGGTGGTTCCGGTGGTTCCGGTGGTTCCGGTGGTTCCGGTGGTTCCGGTGGTTCCGGTGGTTCCGGTGGTTCCGGTGGTTCCGGTGGTTCCGGCGGTGGTTCCGGTGGTTCCGGTGGTTCCGGTGGTTCCGGCGGTTCCGGCGGTTCCGGCGGTGGCCACGGCGGCCCAGGGGGTGGTTGCGGTTGCGGAGGCAACAGTGGCGGCAACGGCTCAGGTAACGGGCACGGCTCAGGGGGCAATGGTAACGGTGGCGCGGGTGGCGGCCATGGCTCCGGTGGCGACGGCTCGGGTGGCGGCCATGGCTCCGGCGGCAACGGCCACGGCTCGAGCGGTAACGGCGGCTCCGGTGGAAATGGCGCCGGCGGCGGCCACGGCCACTAGGCCGCGCCCTAACAATCGACGCGCGTTTGGAGAGCAGCTATTTCAGCTCGACAGTTGCTCTCCTCGCCGGCCGCGCCGCCCTCCATCGTCGATACGCCGAGGCGCCTTGCCCGGCAATTCACCGTCTCAAAGATGCATCACCGCCGGCCATTGGTCTGTCGGAAAATCCTCGGCGCCAACGTCCGCCAACGCACCGACGGCGCTCGCACATATCCCGTCGTACTACCCGAACTCACAACATTTCCAGCGGCACCTTCTTGCGCGGCGGCTTAAACGCCTCGTCGATCGCGGCGAGTTCCTGCGTCGACAGCACAACATCGAGCGCTTCACGATTCGCGCGGACATGCTCGACGCTGCCAGCCTTAGGAATCGCGCATACCTGCGGCTGCGCGAGCACCCATGCCAGCGCGACTTGAACGGCCGATAGTCCGCGCTCGCGCGCGATGTCGTCGAGTACCGACCGCTTCGGCAGTCGCATATGATCGATCGGGCTATAGGCCATCGCGGGCATACCGCGAGCCGCCATCCACGGCAGTAAATCGAACTCGGGGCCACGCCGCGCCACGTTATAGAAAATCTGGTTCGTGGCGCACGCTTGCCCACCGGCGTCGACGAGTTCTTCCATATCGTCGACGTCGAGGTTGCTCACGCCCCAATGCCGTATCTTGCCGTCACGCCGCAACGCCTCGAACCCTTCGACGGTTTCCTCGAATGCGATGCCGCCGCGCCAGTGCAGCAGGTATAAATCGAGCCGGTCTGTCTCGAGCCGCCTCAAGCTCGCCTCGCACGATGCCACGACGCCGCGCCTGCTCGCGTTATGCGGATAGACTTTGCTGACGAGAAACACCTGGTCGCGCAAACCGGCGAGCGCCTCGCCGAGCAACGTCTCGGTCGCGCCCTCGCCATACATCTCCGCGGTATCGATCACGGTCATGCCGAGTTCGATACCGGCACGCAATGCGTCGATCTCGGCGGCGCGCCGCTCGGGCCGCTCGCCCATTTCCCAGGTTCCTTGCCCCAAGCGGGCAATGCGCTCGCCGTCGGGCAGCGTGACGAAGGTGTCGTCGCGCATCATATCGACCTCCCTTTCAACGGTTGACCCTGCGAACAAGTGTAGCCATCGGCGCCATTGTCTGCGCGCGCGCCCGCGAATAGCCGGTATGAGACGGTAGAGCACCAGCGGCTCGTACGCGAGAAGCGGCCCGAAGGCTCGCGCGATGCCTTAAAATTGCCGCTTGCCCCTCGCCGCGCATATTCCATGACCCAAGCTTCCTCGGAAGACCGCTGGCGCGATCTGCGCCCCGATCCCGACAACGACACGCCGCTTTACCTGCAGCTCGCGCGCAAGCTCGGCCAGGCGATCCACGAAAACCGCTGGAACGCCGGAGAAGCGTTGCCCTCGGAACGCGTGTTGTCGGACGCCCTCGGCGTCTCGCGCATCACGGCGCGCAAGGCCATCGCACTGCTCGTCGAGCAAGGCCTCATCCGCCGCACGCAAGGCGCGGGCAGTTTTATCACTCCGCGTTACGACGATCCGCTCTCGCGCCTGTCGAGCTTCAGCGAAATGCTGCGCCGGCGTGGGTTCACACCCAGTTCGAAATGGATTTCGCAAGAGATCCAGCCCGCAAGCCGCGACGAAGTCATTCAATTGGGGTTGTCGCCGGCCGCCGCCGTCACGCGCCTCAAGCGCCTTCGGCTCGCGAACGGCATCGTCATGGCCGTCGAAAACTCCACGCTCCCCGCATCGGTCATACCCGACCCGCATGCGATCGGCGATTCGCTGTATAGCTATCTGGAACAGCGCGGGCTCGGCATCGTACGCGCGCTGCAACACTTCCGCGCCGTCAACGCAAGCGAGGAAATCGCGCGGCAAATGGGCATCGCGACGCACGACGCGCTGCTGCTGATCACGCGCATCGGTTATACGGCCGATCAGCGCGCGATCGAGCTGACGGACACATACTGCCGCAACGACTACTACGACTTCGTGGCCGAACTACGCAAGTAGCGCAAGGAGCAACAGCCACGCAAGGCAACGCACGCCGCGCGATCGCTCGTGCGGTTCAACGCTTGCTCACGCACCCCAACTGGGCCGATCGGTGCCAAGCGGCACGGGAGGGCGATCGAAACGCGGCGGCGTTTCCGACATCGTCTCCGCCGGCGCAGCGGCCAGCACCTTACCGAACGGCGAGTCCATCGTCTGCATGAGATCGCGTACCGCGCCGAGCCGCACGTCCGGCGCGCGCCACCCGTCGGCGATCGTGCCGAACGATTGCAGCCATCGCCCCGTTTGCGCCAGCGAGACGCGCACATGCCAGCTACCGCCTTGAACGGCCCGCCGCTGCAGCGCGACCATCGCGCCGAAAGCGGCCAGGTACCCCGTCGCATGATCGAGCGCCTGACACGGCAAATGCTTGGGCGCCGCCGTACCCGCCGCCTCCCGTTCTGTCCAAGCGATGCCGCTCGCCGATTGCACGAGACTATCGAAGCCGCGCCGCCGCGACCATGGACCGGTATGCCCGTACGCGCAGATCGAGACATAGACGATTCCCGGCCGCGCGCGCGCCAGCGCCTCGGGTGAAAACCCGTGCGCGGCGATCGCCCCCGGCCGATACGCTTGCAAGAAGACGTCTGCCTCGCGCGCGAGCGCATGCAACACGGAGCGCTCGTCGTCGCGTCGCAGATCGAGCAGCGCCGAACGTTTGCCGCGGCCGTTATCGATGACCAGCGGCGCGATGTTCGGCAAGTGCGGGCCGTTGACGAGCAACACGTCCGCGCCGTGTTGAGCAAGCGTACGCCCTGCTACCGGGCCCGCGATGATACGGCTCAAGTCGAGCACGCGCACGCCTTCGAGCGGCCGCGTCGAGGGCGAGCCGCCAGCGCCGATCGGTATCGGCGGCGCCTCGTTCGTACCGCCGTCGATTCGCTCGATCTCGAACAGCGGTAAAGCGGCCAGCGCGGCGGCTTGCGGCAGCGCCGACCATTGCTCAGGGCTCCTAATCAATGCCGCGCACAGCCCCGCATCGGCAAGCACCTGATCGAGCGCGGCGCCATCCCATTCACGAATGGCCTCGGTCACGGCGGCTTGATCGTCGGCGCAGCCGAGCACCTTCACGATGCCTTGCCGATGATGCGGGAAATTCGTGTGAAGCTGGATCCACCCTCCGTCGCGCGTCTCGTAGAAGCCCATCAGAGGGTCGCGCAGCTCGGGGGCCGCACCTTCGTCGATCCTCAGATAGCGTTCGCTGCGGAACACGGCAAGGGCGCGCCGCTGCTCGACCTCCACACGTTGACGGCGCCCCGTGCGCAAGCGGTGGCATTCGGCCGCGGCGAGCGCTTGCGCGCCGATGGTGGCGTTGGCCAGCGCGCCGACGCGATAGACCGAAGGCAGACCGGGGTCCTCGCCGACGAGGCGAATGTCGTCCAATGCGGCGGCATCGCAACCGGCCACGGACCATACATGTTCGAGCGCGCTAAAGGCAGTCATGATTCGGAATTGGCGAAGTGAAGGGTGTCGATGAGTCTAGAATCGACATCAACGTCGATCAATCTTGATTCAAATAATCAACATATATCGATTTGTTTGGTTCTTCGCGGAATTTAAGACCATGTCGACCTACTTGACCGCGGCAGAAGCGGCCGCCGCCCTCGGCATCAGCGTTCCGACGCTGTACTCGTATGTCAGCCGGGGCATGCTGAGTTCCGCACCGGAAAGCGCAGGCAAGCGCCGGCTCTATGCCGCCGATGAAGTCCGAAAGCTCGCTCGCAGGAAAGCTGACGGCAAGCGGGCCGGCAAGGTCGCGCAGAAGGTGCTCGATTGGGGCGTCCCAGTGCTCGAATCGCGCATCACGTTGATCGCCGACGGCCGGCTACTTTATCGCGGACGCAACGCGATCGAACTCGCGCGGACCGCCACGCTAGAGGAGACGGCCGCCTTGCTTTGGGAATGCGACCAGGCATGTTTCGATGCGGCACCCGATGCGCCGATCCCCTCGTCGGCCTGGCAGGCTTGGCTCAAGCAGACGGTCGCGAGCGCGCCGCACGAGCGCGCGCTCGTCATGCTGCCCGCCGCCGCGGCGCATATGCCGCGCTTGTTTTCGACCGGGCGGCAGGCGCAGTGGGAGACGGCACCCGCACTGTTGCGCGTATTGGCCGCCGCGCTCGCCGCCGTGCCCCTGTCGCGCGAACCGCTGCATCGGCAATTCGCGGCCGCTTGGGGCGTTCGCCATCGCCGGCATGTCGAGTTGCTGCGCGCCGCGCTCGTCGTATGCGCCGACCACGAATTGAATGCATCGGCCTTCACCGTCCGCTGTATCGCCTCCACGGGAATGCATTTGTTCGGCGCCGTCACGGGCGGGCTCGCGGCGCTGGCGGGACCACGCCACTGCGGCGAGACGATGCTCGTGACCGCCCTCTTTCATGAGGCGCGCGAAGCGGGCGACGTCGACCGCTATCTGGCCGCGAGGCTCGCGCGAACCGATATCGTTTCACGCACGATCTTGCCCGGCTTCGGCCACATGCTTTATCCGGACGGCGATCCGCGCGCGGCCGTGTTGCTCGACATGCTCGCCGAACGAGCCGCGAGCCGCGCCGAGCGCCAGGCGCTCGCGGACATCGATTCGATCGTCCGGGCGGCGTACGATGCAACGGGACTCGCCCCCACCGTCGACTTCGCGCTGTCCGCGCTGGAGCGTGTCCTCGCGTTGCCGTCGGGTTCGGCGTTTTCATTGTTTGCGCTCGGCCGGGCGGCGGGCTGGATCGCACATGCGATGGAGCAGATGGAGGACGGCCGGCTGATCCGTCCGCGCGCACGTTATATCGGCCCCGACGAGCCGGCGCACTGATTCGCCCGCCTATCGATTCGCGCGCGATAGCGCCCGGCGACTCAAGCGAGTGCCTGCCGCCCGCGTGAACCGAGCCCGTGCGCGATGGCCGAACGCGTGCGAGCGGGACCGGCGCGCGAAACATCGTTCCCGACTTTCCCACGCGAGCTCGCACTGCTCAACGTCAACCGCACGTCGCCTCGCCCCGCGCCGATCCATGCACGCATACCCGCCGGCAGGACGAAGGATTGGCCGGAATCGACCCAATAGTCTTCGGCATCCCCTTCGAACGTCAGCCAAAGCGTGCCCTGCTCCACCTCGACGACGAGCGCATGGTCCGCCCGCCACGCCGTTGCGGGCTCGTCGTATCCCATCTCGAACGTACGGATCTCGCGCATCGCCTACTCCTTCAAAAATATTCCGTCTATGCATTATTGCGAGGGCATGGCTACAATCACATGCACAGTACCGAACAGTTTTGTCCGAACTGTTCAGTTGAAATACCGAACAGTCGGAGCATGAGCATGCAGATCAAGATCGACCGCGCGAGCGCCGTACCGATGACCGAGCAGATCGTCGCGGCGATGGAGGCGTGGATTCGCTCGCGGGAGGCGCACGCGGGCGCGAAGTTGCCGTCGATCCGCCAACTCGCGCAAGACTGCGCCATCAGCCGCTTCCCGGTGATCGAGGCCTATGACCGGCTCGTATCGCTAGGCTTGATCGAGTCGCGTCACGGGTCGGGGTTTTACGTAAGCGCGAGTGTGCACGCCGCGCTCGATCGCGCGGGCGCATCCGATCCGAGCCGCGCCGAGGAAGAATCGAACTACATCCTCGCGCAGTTCAATCACCCCGGCGAAACGCTCAAGCTCGGCAGCGGATTCATTCCCGAGGCATGGCGCGATATGGAAGGCATCGCGCAAGCGGTGCGGCACGTCGCCCGCACCGATCCCGGCTCGTTGATCGACTACGCCACGCCGCTCGGCAATCCCGCTTTGCGCGAACATCTACAGGCGCGCATCGCCCCGCTCGGGATCGGCGCGGACGCATCGCAGATCGTCACGACGTTCGGTGCGAGCCAGGCGATCGACTTGATCGTCCGATATCTGCTGCGCGCGGGCGACACGATGTTCGTCGAGGACCCGGGGTATTACAACTTGTTCGGACTCCTAAAACTGCACGGCATCAACGTGGTGGGGATTCCGCGGACGGCGACCGGTCCCGACATCGATTTTCTCCAAGCGCAATTGAAGCGGTACCGCCCGCGGGCCCTGTTCGTCAACACGGTGTTCCACAATCCGACCGGCACCGTCGTGGCGCCCTCGGTGGCGTTTCGCCTGCTGCAGCTCGCGCACGAGTACGACTTCACGATCGTGGAGGACGATATCTATGCCGACTTCCAAGCGGATACGACCGACCGGCTCGCGGCGCTCGATCGGCTCGAGCGGGTCATCTATATCGGCGGGCTGTCGAAGACGCTGTCTTCCTCGCTACGCATCGGGTTCATCGCCGCGAATCACAAGACCGTGAAAGCGCTCGGCGACATTAAGATGCTGACGAGCATCAGCGGGTCGCAATTCGCCGAAGCCGTCACCTTGACGATGCTCGAACGCGGCGCCTATCGGAAATTTCTCGAGCGGCTGCGCCGGCGCATGACCGACGCGCTCGGCTCGACCGCGCGCACGCTGGAGGCGAACGGCTGGCACCTATTCGCGCCGCCCATGGGCGGCAAGTTCATCTGGGCTCGTGTGCCGCACATCGACGATTCGCAGGCCTTGGTCGAATGCGCCGCGGCCTGCGACGTCACGATAGCGACAGGCGCCTACTTCCGGCCGAATAGCGAGGCGAGCCCGTGGATTCGCATCAACGCCGCCTACGCACAAGACCGCCGGGCGCAAGCGTTCTTCGCGCAAGCCGGCGCACTTGCGCCCGGCGACGGCCGGTCGGCCGCGAACGCGCTCGAACGCGCCGTCGCCGGTTGACGCGAGAACACAAAGCGGCGCGAGTGCGCCCCGTCCCGGTGCCGCCTCGGCGCGCGTTCGGCACCACCGCTGTGCGCGCGCGGGCCCAGCGGCACGCTTTGCATGCAGGCGGCGCGCCGCGTCGAGGGGTTTGACAATGCGCATAGAACTTGCTCTCCTATGCTGTACAGTTCGTCATTGATTGCTAAGTAGCGCCGCAGGCGCATGCAAGCGCCCGTTTTCACCCGTCGACTTCCCCATGAGCATGATCGATCTCGATCCTCCCGGCTTTCAGCCGCCTCGTCCCGTCGCGGACGACGCGGGTAGCCGCCGCACCGTCGTCTACGGCGGCTACACCGTGTTCAGCGTGTTCCAGCCGGTGTTTTCGGTCTCGCATCGTCGAGCGATCGGCTATCACGCCTCGCTGCGCGCGCACGATGACGAGGGGCGGCAGGTTCCCTCGCGCGACGTCTTCGCACAAGCCGCGCGGCGCGGAGATCTGCTCGAGCTAGGCCGGCTCGCCGAATCGCTGCACTTGGGCAATTTCAGCGCGATCGACGGACACGATGAATGGCTGTTTCTGAGCCTGCACCCCGCGGCGCTCATGGATACGAGTTATGGCGACGCGCTGCTCGCGAACCTCAAGTCGTTGGGGTTGCCGCCGCAGCGCGTCGTGCTCGAGGTTCCCGAACAAGCCGGCGGCGAGACGGGACGCTTCGCGGAGATCGTCGACGGTCTGCGCAAATCGGGGTTTTTGATCGCGCTCGGCGGCTTCGGCGCGAAACACTCGAACATCGATCGCGTCTGGCATCTGCATCCGGACATCGTTTCGCTCGACCGCGGCATCCTCGCGCAAGCTAGCGAGCACTCACACTTCGAACGCGTCTTGCCTCAACTCGTCTCGCTGCTGCACGAATCGGGGCAGCTCGTGCTGATGGGGGGCCTAGCCACCGAGCGCGACGCGCTGATCGCACTCGAATGCAATGTGGATTTCGTGCAGGGCAGCTACTTCGCCGAGCCGAGCGCCGAACCGGCCGAACCGCAAGCCGCCGCGGGGCTCATCGATGCGTTGTCGGCGGCCTTGCGCAAGCGCGTCGCCGCCCGCGAGCGCACGCAGGCCGAGCGCCTGGAACCTTACGTGAAGTCGCTCGAGCAAGCCTGCGAGCGATTCGTGAGCGGCACGCCGGTGCTCGCCGCTTGCGATGCGCTGCTGGCGCTACCCGATACCGCGCGCTGCTTCGTGCTCGATGCCGAGGGCAGACAGATCGGCGACAACCTCGTGCCGAACGGCCGCGTGTCGCGCCGCGCCAAGCGTTTTCGCCCTCTGCTGCATTCGGAAGGCGCGAACTGGGCCCATCGTCCGTATTTCACGCAAGCCGTGCGAGCGCCCGGTCCCGTGCACGTGACGGCGCCGTATCTATCGCTGAACGAAGCGCACTTGTGCGTGACGGCATCGATCGCCGCGCAAACGGCTCTTGGACTGCAGGTGTTGTGCGTCGATATCGACTGGGAAGCGGCGTCGAGCCGCAGATGATACGAGCGGGAGATGGCCGATCGCGAAACACGCTTGCTAAAGCGCGCATCGGTGAAGCAAGGTCGGGGGTAGCGGGTAGTGGACGATAGAGCCGGGTTCAGGCCGCGCAAGCGGCCGTTACCGGCGAGCGGCCGGCGATTCGCATCAGCAATTGCGTGATCGCGCGCGAGCCGACGCGGCGGTTGAGCGCATCCAGTTCCGCCCCGCTCCTCAAGAGTATGAATTGCCCTCTCCAATCGCCCGACGGCCCGCGCGTCCATGCAAAGCGCACGAGGCCGACGACCTCGCACGCATGCATGAGCGCCAACCCGCCCCCCCAGTCCGACGGCAACGCATAGACTTCGACGGCAACGCCTTCGCTTTGCGCGACGGCACGTTCGGCCGCTGCGCGCGCCGCGCCCGCGTTTGCGCCCGAATGTGCCCCCGAGTTTGCCCCCCGGTACCCCGTGCTCGCGACAGCCTGCCCTGCCATCGGCCTTTGTGCGCTTTGGGCGAACAGCCGTAGCGCGCCGGCCGCATCGGCCGCGTGGATCGCATCGCGCAAACCCTCGAAGCTGCCCACGTGCGGCTGCGCCGCCTCGATACGAGCGCGCGAGCGTCCGTCCGCCGCCTGACGCTCGGCGTTCGTGAGACGCTGCCGCGCCCGATGCGCGAGTTGCCGGCAATGCGCGGCCGTCTTGCCGACGACCTCGGCGATTTGCGCATAGTCGAAATCGAATGCCTCGTGCAGCACGAACGCCGCGCGCTCGTCCGGCGAGAGCCGCTCGAGCAATAGCGCGACGGCTTCGGCGATCGACGCCGCCCGCATCGCTTCGTCTTCCGCGGACGGGACGAACTCGTCGAGCCACGGCTGGGTCACCCATTCGTTCGCGCGCGCCGTTTGCTCCGATTGCAAGCGCCGGATACGATCGATCGCCAAACGGGTCGTCACCGTCGTCAGCCACGCGAGGGGCGTGCGCAACTCGTGCGCGGCAGCCGCGTGCCATTTGAGCCATGCGTCCTGCACGACGTCCTCGGCTTCCGCCCGGCTGCCGAGCATGCGATAAGCGATCGATATGAGCCGCGCACGGGCGGCCTCGAAACCCAATGTTTTCTCTATTTCTTCTTGCGTCATTGAATTGGCTCCTAAAGTCGAGCTTTTGGCGCGCCGTGCGCCCTCGTCCTGTTGACGTTCGAGCATGCTCCGATGTGACGCGAGTGCGGACGTTTTTTTCCGTAGGCCGAGCGTCACATCGACCGCGGGCGGCGCGTCATGTCAGCAAAGACCGCTTGCGAAGCGTATCCTCGTTGGGCGGCCATCGTCGACTTCCACCCGAGGAGCGCCATGCTTTCCTATCCGTCGAACCAACTCGTGCCGACCGTCATCGAGCAGTCGGGCCGCGGCGAGCGCGCCTACGACATCTATTCCCGACTGCTGCGCGAACGGATCGTCTTCCTCGTCGGCCCCGTCACCGACGACACGGCGAGCTTGATCGTCGCGCAAATGCTTTTTTTGGAATCGGAGAATCCCGATAAGGATATTTTCTTTTACATCAATTCGCCGGGCGGCTCCGTATACGACGGTTTCGCCATCTACGACACGATGCAATTCATCAAGCCGCAAGTCTCGACGCTATGCACGGGATTCGCGGCGAGCATGGGCTCGTTTCTGCTCGCGGCCGGCGCGAAAGGCAAGCGCTTCGCGCTGCCCAACGCCCGCATCATGATCCATCAGCCCTCCGGCGGCAATCAAGGCACCGCGGCCGACATCGAGATTCAAGCCAAGGAGGTGCTGTTCTTGCGCGAACGGCTCAATCGGATATTGGCCGAGCGTACGGGCCAATCGATCGAGCAAATCGAGAAGGATACCGATCGCGACAATTTCATGTCGGCAACCGCGGCAAAAGAATACGGGCTCATCGACGACGTGCTGACCGATCGCGTGTCGCTCGCGGACTTCGCGCGGCGCGATACGTTGTGATCACTTCGCCGGGCACGGCTACCCAAATGAACTTAATGGCCCAGCGTTGAAGCGAGCGCGTAAGAAGTGACCGCGAACGACCGGAAAGGGGCGGTTATTTTCGCGGCCATTGTCATCATGAAAAATCGAGCTACTATCGGCCAGACACCTCGCGATGAAACACAGGTGGACGCGAATCCACTGACCGACATTCATGACCGTTTACCAGACAGAACCGGCATTATAGTTCGCCACGCTCCAGTGCTGCGCGCACGTCGCATGCAAGTCGCAAAGCATGACTCTGCTGCTCCGGACTGTCCGGCATGATGAATTTCAGCAACAACTGAAAGGTTGTGGAGGGGTTCGCTTTCGGGGGACTGTTCCCCTCTTCCCAACGGCTGCGCAATCCCGCATTCGCCCGATCTATCGCGTCATCAACGTTCTGCTGACAAAGAGTCCACTTAAATTCCGGCTGCTTCTCGTGATGATATCCCGGCATAACGCGTCGCAGCTCTCTCTGAGCAGCATGCCTGCTCAGTGGCGCATTACTATTTCGAAAATGCAACAGCCCCCATACTTCTATGCACGGATCCGAAAGCGAAACCGGGATACCGCCCCTCCTGGCACGGTCCAAGGCTCGCTCAAGGTCCTGATGCTCGTCGACATCGAACACCGCCCAGACAATCGTGTCTGAGTCAGACGAAGTGTCATGGTCAATGCAAGCTTTCACAATCGTGTCGGGCGTCCCTGCACCGCGCTTTATACCCACGAGTGTAATCGGAGATCGCTTCGCAACGGAGGCATAATACGCTTCTATATATCTTGGCTCCGTAATCTCGCCTTCGCAATAAACAACCAGACCTTGCTTCCTTACTCTCTTGGCGGGCTTGCGCTCTAACGACGCACTACTCCGCAATGAATTCAACTTTCGCGGCATTCTTTTATCAGCGACAAATCGCGACCAAAAAACGGGATGGCCCCATAACGCCCCTCGAGGTAGCCTTTTTCAATGTTTTCTTTTGCACGAGCACTAAAATCAGTTAACGGATAAACAGACGTTTCACCAGCGTCGTTTTTCTCAGCGAACCAGACCTCATCGCGTCTGAGCAGGTCACGGGACAGCAAATTGGTATCGTGTGTCGAAAAAATTAATTGAGCTCGCATAGGGTTCGAAGTCGAGCTTGTAAAAAGCTTGATTATTTTCTCCGAAAGCTTTGTGTGAAGATTGGTCGCAATTTCATCCACAACAAGCACACCACCAACTGCAAGCGCAATCATCATAGGGCCCAACAAACTGGCCAAATATCGAGTACCCATGCTTTCATCAGAGTATGGAATCTCGTACTTCTTGCCATCCACACCCAAATGAGTAAACGTCAACCGATATTCTTCGTCAGGATTTGCATCGGGTGGCACAACGGTATTGAAATTCGTCTTCATAAACTCCGCCAAACGCCGAAACACCTCCTTTCGAGACTCAGAAGACTCCTCTTTGGTCACTGAATAATCTGTGATACCCGCATCAATATTAGATAGAAATTGAACAATTTCATCGCGACAATGATGATCTTTCAATTGTTGAGCGAGTGCGGTCTCAGGCATGGGCCCATTACTCAACCGAACCGCGAGCACCTTGTATGACAGAGCGAGCCATACCGGCAGCATCATCGAATGATTAATTGACTCGGCGTGCGCAAGCAGAAGCGTATTGCTTCGCTCTGCAATACTTCTTAACGTGCGATCGATGGGCTTGAACGATGGTCCAAAATAAACATGTGGCTCGTCGCCAGTGAAATCCCGCTCAAACAATGTGTTGCGCGCGCCCTTCGGAAACGAATACAACCATTCTTGGACGATTCCGGTGGCGTTGTGAGCGTAGCCGTAGGTGTAGCGAGTACCGTTTACCGCAACGTCTGCTTCATAGATTGATGGTTCAAGATGCGACTCATCGTCCAGCGCGAAAGGGCGGAAACCGATCGTCTTCGTTAAGTCCCCTGCTAACCCTTCGATCCCGGCAGAGAAAGCTACAAGCGCGTCGAGGATGTTCGTCTTGCCGGCTGCATTCGCCCCATAGAGCACCAGGACCGGAAGTACCTCCAATGAAGGGTTGCGAGTCAGTACGTTGTCGCTGGTGTGCGACAACTCCTCCTTCAGTTGTGTGGACGCAATCCAGGATATCTCCTGGAGGTCCTTGATCGACGCGTGGTTCTTGGCGCTGAAGCGTAAAAGCATGTTGTTAGCCCAGTGTTTTGTCGATTTTCGAACGTTTTGCTCAAAAAAGTCAACGACTTTGCCCTCAGAATCATCCGAGTCTCCTTGCCGGTGAGGTCAGCGTGCGTCTCACTCGCGCTGGATAGCCCACCAGTAATGACTCGCTCGGTTGATGTTTTGGATAGACTCTCGCGCTCAATATCGAGACGGCGGAAGCGACGATCGGCCACGGATTCCACTGGAAACGATCGTTATGATGCGTACGCCTGAGGTTGAGCCGACCGTGGCTCGGATCCAACCAATGGACGCGAACAATCGCTAGGTTGGGGACTTGGCGATGAGTCAGGCGTACGCCTGGTCAACTTGAGCCATCTGAGCAGCCTCAATGGCATGGGTCACAGTTCGAAAACGACTTTCAGCCACTCTCCGATTGAGTAGCCGCGCGCCGGGATCAAACATTGATTTGCCCGCCCGCGTATGCATACGGCGCTGAATTTGTTTGGAAAATCCAGAATGCATCCGGCAAAACCCTCGAGGTTTCCATCATTGAAAAAGGCCCTCTGTCTCTCGATCAGAAGGCCTTTTTTGGATGACAGACGCGGTTCGGATGCCTCGCGCCCTTCTCCTCGCTTACGCGAAATTCTTCGCGGCGAAGTCCCAGTTCACGAGGTTCCAGTACGCCTCGACGAACTTCGGACGCGCATTGCGATAGTCGATGTAGTACGCATGTTCCCACACGTCGATCGTCAACAGGGCCTTGGCATCGGTCGTCAGCGGCGTTGCGGCGTTGCTCGTCGAGACGATATCGAGCGAACCGTCGGCCTTCTTCACGAGCCACGTCCAGCCCGAACCGAAGTTGCCCACGGCAGCCTTCGAGAACGCTTCCTTGAACGCATCGAAGGAACCCCACTTCGCATTGATGGCGTCGGCCAGCGCACCGCTCGGAGCGCCGCCGCCTTGCGGCTTCAGGCTATTCCAGAAGAACGTGTGATTCCAGATTTGAGCGGAGTTGTTGAAGATACCGCCCGACGACTTCTTGATGATTTCTTCGAGCGACAGGTTCTCGAACTCGGTGCCCTTGATCAGATTGTTCAGATTCGTCACGTAGGCTTGGTGGTGCTTGCCATAGTGAAACTCGAGCGTTTCTTCCGACATGTGCGGAGCGAGTGCGTTCTTCGCGTACGGCAGCGGCGGGAGCGTATGTTCCATGGTGCTGTTCCTTGTGTGTTATGGGGAAGTAGGCGGCTAACGCTTTGGAGCACTGGATTGTAGGCGAGTTGGAATAACCCCGCAAACGCGCGGCCTTTATGGGCAGCATTGACCGTCAGCCGCCGTAATCAGCGTAAAAAATGCTCTCGCAATACGCATTTCGTCGCATGGATGGATGCAAATGACCGACGATGGCGCCGCAATGGCCGCAATCGCGGAAAGCGTCAAAAGCCGTCGGTCAGCCGCGCCTGCACGTCCTTGAGCGTCACATCGACCGAACCGTCGGCGACATGAACCGTCAGGCGCTTGTCCCGCTTCAGCGCCGACGGCGATCGCACGGCGCGCCCCGTTTGCGTGTCGATCAGCGCGGCGTAGCCGCGTTCGAGCGTGCGCTGCGGGCTCAGTACCTCCAGCCGGCCCTCGAGCGTCGCCACCTGGGCCGAACGTCGCTCCCGCTGCCGCTCGATACCGGCGGAAAGCCGCCGCGATAGCCCCCCGAGCGCCGCGCGCGGCGCGGCAAGATCGGGCCGCCAGCGCTGCCAGGAAAGCCGCACGATCGCGAAGCGGGCCTGCGCGTCGCGCAGCGGACGTCCGCCCGCCGAGGCGAGACGCGCCTGCAATTGCCCAAGATGGGTTCGCTGGCGGCGCAACCGCTCGGCGGGACTCACGAGCCTGCGCGCCAGCCAGTCGAGCTGCTGCGCGCGCCGCTCCATCAGCCGCCCGAACCCGCGCGCGAGCGCGGCCGTGCGGTGGTCCAATTCGCGCAGCAACATCGTGCGTTGCGGGCTCACGAGTTCCGCGGCGCCCGTCGGCGTGGGGGCGCGGACGTCAGCCGCGAAATCGGCGATCGTGAAGTCGGTCTCGTGTCCGACGCCGCTCACGATCGGCAACTCGCTCGCCGCGATCGCCCGCGCAAGCCGCTCCTCGTTGAACGACCAGAGATCCTCGATCGAGCCGCCGCCGCGGCAAACGATCAGCACGTCGACCTCGCGCCGCGCATTCGCCGTCTCCACCATGGCGGCGAGCTTCTCGCTGGCACCGGCGCCTTGCACGGGCGCCGGATAGACGATGACGGCAACGTGCGGTGCGCGGCGCGCGAGCGTCGTGAGCACGTCGCGCAACGCCGCCGCCTGGAGCGAGGTCACGATGCCGATCGCACGCGGATGCGTGGGCAAAACGCGCTTGCGCTCCGCGGCGAACAAGCCCTCCGCCTCGAGTTGCGCCCTCAGCTTGAGGAATTGCTCGTAGAGCCGCCCCATGCCCGTGCGGCGCACGGCCTCGACGTTCAGTTGCAACTCGCCGCGCGGCTCGTACATCGTCACGAGCGCGCGCACCTCGATCTTGTCGCCTTCGCGGGGCGTGAATTCCGCGTACTGCGCGCGGCCTCGAAACATCACGCAGCGCATTTGCGCGCCGGCATCCTTGATCGAAAAATACCAATGACCGCTGGCGGCACGCGTGAAGTTCGATACTTCTCCCGCTACCCAAACGAGCGGAAACGAGCGCTCGAGCATCGTGCCGATCGCGCGGTTGAGGACCGATACAGGCACGGCCATGTCGGCCTCGAAGGCTGCGG
This sequence comes from Trinickia diaoshuihuensis, assembly GCF_003390925.1. Classification (GTDB taxonomy): domain Bacteria; phylum Pseudomonadota; class Gammaproteobacteria; order Burkholderiales; family Burkholderiaceae; genus Trinickia; species Trinickia diaoshuihuensis. Next base: position 15,825 of record NZ_QUBS01000017.1, read on the forward strand.
CGGGTAGCGGCGCCGCGGCGCCGCCGGGGGGAAATGGAGGGCGAGATTGCATGCAAAACCTTTTTGGACCGGTCGGGACAATAGACCGCCGCGCGGCGCGCGTCCAGCCCTCCGTCATCGCATGCAAGGTTTCCCACATAGCGAAGCGCCATCGACGATGGCCGAGAACGCCGAATAAAATCCGCGCAACGCACGCAGTCATGTTTTAACACATTGATTTTTATAGAATATTTTTAAGCATATCATTGGACTTGGCCGATAAGAAGTCCGATTTATCGGCCTTCCGGCTCGCGGGGGTGGAAGTTTTTCACAGAGTTATCCACAGCCGAGCCCGGACGGCGGATATCGCTGCCGAGCGAGAGCCGGCCGCAACGCGCGCTTGCGGCGTGCTTGCGCCGCGCGCTACAGTGCCGAGTTCCGCTCGCTAAACTTCCGACAATCTGACGCCCCTCGCCCGCCGAATGAATCGCATGGCCGACCGACTCAAAGCACGCGCCGAAACCTATGTCACCCGAGAATGGCAACGCCGCGGAGCATTCGCTTGGGGCATGACGCCGCTGGCCTGTCTGTTCGGCGCGGTCGCCGCGGCGCGGCGCGCCGCCTTCGCACTCGGCTGGTTCGAGCGGGTGCGCGTCGGGGTGCCGGTCGTCGTCGTGGGCAATGTCACCGTCGGCGGCACCGGCAAGACGCCCACGGTCATCGCCCTCGTCGAGGCGCTGCGCGCCGCAGGCTTCACGCCCGGGGTGGTCTCGCGCGGGTACGGCGCCAAGGGCGGCGAGCCGCGTCCCGTCACGGCGAATTCGTCCGCCAAGCAAGCCGGCGACGAGCCGGTCCTGATCGCGCGGCGCACGAGCGCGCCGGTGTGGGTCGCGCGCGATCGCGTCGCCTGCGCCAAGGCCCTGCGGGCCGCTCACATCGACGTGGACGTGATCGTCAGCGACGACGGTTTGCAGCACTATCGTCTCGAACGCGACGTCGAACTCGTGCTGTTCGATCACCGCTTGGCGGGCAACGGCTTGCTCTTGCCGGCCGGGCCGTTGCGCGAGCCGCTCTCGCGACGCCGCGACGCGACGCTCGTGAACAACCCGTTCGAACGCACGCTGCCGCCCTGGCCCGACACGTTCGCCCTATCGCTGACACCGGGCGCGGCATGGCATCTAAGCGATCCCAGTCTGCGACGTCCGCTCGCGCAGTTCACGGGCGAGCGTGTGCTGGCGGCCGCGGGCATCGGCTCGCCCGAGCGCTTTTTTGCCACGCTGCGCGCGGCGGGGATCGCGCCGCTCACGCGCGCATTGCCCGACCACTACACATTCGACGAGAACCCGTTCGTGGGCGAGGACGTGGACGCCATCTTGGTGACCGAGAAGGATGCAGTAAAATTAAATGCTTGGCGTGATGCTCGTATCTGGGTCGTCCCGGTCGAAGCCACGCTCCCTGCTGGCCTCATCGATTTGGTTGTGGAGAAACTCCGTGGACGCTCGCCTGCTTGAAATCCTCGTTTGCCCGATTTGCAAGGGGCCGCTCACCTACGATCGCGGCCAGCAAGAACTCATTTGCCAGGCCGACAAACTGGCATACCCGATTCGCGACGGCATCCCCGTCATGCTCGTCGACGAAGCGCGCCAAACCGTGGAAGGCACGCCCGTCGATCCGGCCGGCGGTGCTTGAGGCCGCGCTCGCCGCTCCCGGGCGCCTCACGTCACACGTCTTTTCCCGCACCTCGATGACCGCCAACGCCAGTCTCGCCACGCCGCCCTTCGTCGCGGTGGTTCCCGCTCGCCTCGCCTCCACGCGTCTGCCCGAAAAACCGCTTGCCGATATCGCCGGCAAGCCGATGGTCGTGCGCGTCGCGCAGCGAGCCCGCGAAGCGGGTGCGCAGCGCGTGCTGATCGCCACCGACGACGCCCGTGTCCTCGAGGCCGCGCATGCGCATGGGATCGAAGCAGTGCTCACGCGCGCCGACCATCCCTCGGGCACGGACCGGCTCGCCGAGGTCGCGACGCTGCTCGCGCTGCCGGACGAGACGATCGTCGTGAACGTGCAAGGCGACGAACCGCTGATCGATCCCGCGCTCGTGCGCGACGTTGTGTCGCACCTTGCCGCGCATCCCGACTGCGCGATCGCAACAGCCGCGCATCCGATCGTCGACGCGGCCGAAGTGTTCAACCCGAACGTCGTGAAGGTCGTGCTCGATGCGCGCGGCGTGGCGCTGTATTTTTCGCGTGCGCCGATCCCTTGGCAACGCGACGCCTATGCGCCGCAGTGCGGCGCGCAAGCGATCGACATCGCGGCGATGCCCGCGCCGCCAACGGGTGCGGTCCTGCGCCATATCGGGCTGTATGCTTATCGCGCACGCTTTCTGCGCACGTATCCGTCGCTCGCTCAGGCACCGATCGAACACGCCGAGATGCTCGAGCAGTTGCGCGCGATGTGGCACGGCGAGCGCATCGCCGTGCGCGTCACGAACGATGCGCCGGCGCCCGGCGTGGACACGCCGGCCGATCTCGAGCGCGTGCGCACACTTTTCCTAACGAACAGCTAACCTTTCCGGTCGAAGCGCTAACGACCCATGGCATAATCGGGGCCGATTGCGCGAGCATTTCGCACTATTCGCTTCCGATTCCCGTTCGTTTCGCCCGATCGCCCAACGGCTGCCGGCTGCGTCGTCAACACGATGCGCCCCGCCACACGGGCTCGACCGATGCGCGTGCGCGCGGCGTGACACGCAACGGATGGAAGCATGTATGCCATCGGCATTTCGATGTGCGTTGGGCTTCGCGCCGCAGCATTCACATACGATTCGGAGAACAGCATGCGTTTGATCCTGTTGGGTGCGCCGGGCGCCGGCAAGGGTACCCAGGCTAACTACATCAAAGAACAATTCGGGATTCCGCAGATTTCGACCGGTGACATGCTGCGCGCCGCCGTCAAAGCCGGCTCGCCGCTCGGCGTCGAAGCCAAGCGCTTCATGGATGCCGGCGAACTCGTGCCGGACGCGCTCATCATCAATCTCGTGAAGGAGCGTCTGCTCGAAGCCGATTGCAAAAACGGCTATCTGTTCGACGGTTTTCCGCGCACGCTGCCGCAAGCCGAAGCGATGAAGGAAGCCGGCGTCGCCATCGATTACGTCCTCGAGATCGACGTGCCGTTCGATGAGATCATCGTCCGCATGAGCGGCCGCCGCACGCACCCGCAGTCCGGTCGCACCTATCACGTGAAGTTCAATCCGCCGAAGGTCGAAGGCAAAGACGACGTGACGGGCGAGCCGTTGATTCAACGCGACGACGACAAGGAAGAGACGGTGAAGAAGCGTCTCGACGTCTACGTCGCGCAAACGAAGCCGCTCATCGACTACTACCAGCAATGGGCGCAACGCGGCGTCGAAAACGGCTTGAGCGCGCCGCAGTATCGGCGCATCTCGGGCCTCGGCAGCGTCGACGAAATCCGTCAGCGCGTGTTCGAAGCCCTGAAATAAGGCCGCGTCAAGCCAGCACAACCCGCCCCCAACGGCGGGTTTTTTTACGCCCGCGAGCGATTACAATCGTCGGCGGCCCCCTGCCAACCGGTCACGAGCCGCGCGGCGGCGGGCATGCACCCTCTTGAAAACATGAAAGGAGCAGCAGCATGGAGATTCGCGGCAACGCATTTTTGGTCACCGGCGGCGCGTCGGGCCTCGGGGCGGCGACGGCGCGGCTTTTCGCCGAACACGGCGGCAAGGTCGTCATCGCCGATCTGAACGAAGATGCGGGCAATAAGCTCGCGGGCGAACTGAAGGGCGCGTTCGTCAAATGCGACGTGAGCCGCGAGGCCGATGCCCAGCAGGCCGTCGAAGCGGCGACGCGGCTCGGCCCGCTCGTCGGGCTTGTGAACTGCGCCGGTGTGGCGCCGGCCGTCAAGACCGTCGGCAAAGACGGTCCCCACCCGCTCGAAAAATTTCAACGTACGATCGAGATCAATCTGATCGGCACGTTCAACATGCTGAGGCTCGCCGCCTTCGAGATGTCGAAAAACGAGCCGAACGCGAACGGCGAGCGCGGTGTGATCGTCAACACCGCCTCGGTGGCGGCATTCGACGGACAAATCGGGCAAGCAGCCTACGCGGCGTCCAAGAGCGGCGTGGCCGGTATGACGCTGCCGATCGCACGCGATCTGTCGCGTAACGCAATCCGCGTCATGACGATCGCACCGGGTATCTTCGAAACGCCCATGCTGCTCGGCATGCCGAAGGAAGTGCAAGACGCGCTCGGCGCGATGGTGCCGTTCCCGCCTCGCCTCGGCAAGCCGGACGAATACGCGATGCTCGTCAAGCAGATCTTCGACAATCCGATGCTCAACGGCGAAGTGATTCGCCTCGACGGCGCGATCCGCATGCAGCCGAAGTAAATCGGCCTCGCCAGCGCAAAACGCCTGGCCGGCGCATCCGCGCGGGCCAGGCGTTTCTCTTTTTCGTGGACGAGATCGCGCGCCGCTTTACATATCGCCGTGATCGGTGCGCTGCCGCAACTCGCTCAACTGCGATTCGACGGCCGTCGCGTCCTCCGCGTCGGGGCAATCTTCGAGATAGCGTTCGAGGTCTTCGAGCGCCGGCCGCAGATAATCGAGCCGTGCATAGGCGAAACCGCGGTCGCGCACTTCCTCGATATTGCCGGGCAGCAGCACGACGAGCCGCTGCTGTACCGCCAGCAGCCGCTGCCAACGTTCCGACTGCAGGTAGACGGCCTTCAAATTGCGCAACATGCGCGCGATGATCTCGCGCGGCGTGGCGGGCTGCAGCAACATCCGCAAGGCGTTCCCGACCGACTGCTCCGTATGCGAGATGTACGGCTCGAGCATATCGACCATCTGCGCCTCGGAGAGCGACTGGCCGGTCGTCGGGTCGAGCATCACGTCCCCTTCGGGCAGCGTCACGCGCAGCAAGAAGTGACCGGGGAACGATACGCCCTTTACGGGCACGCCGATTTGCTCGCCGAGTTCCAAGTACAGCACGGCGAGCGAGATCGGAATCCCGCGCCGGCGCTTGAGCACGACGTTCAGATGGCTATTGTCCGGGTCGTAGTAATCGTTCAGATTGCCCGCGAAGCCCAGTTCCCGAAAGAAGAAGCGGTTCAGCGCGCCGATTTTTTCGGTTAGATCGGCCCCTTCGGGCAAACGCCGTTTGATACGCAGGGCGAGTTCGTCCAGCTCCGCGAGCACGCCTTCGAGGTCGAGATCGGGATAGGTGTCCTGCGCGAGCGAGACCGCCGTCTCGGTGAGCGGCAGGCTGTCGTCGTCGGCGACGAGAGTGGCGAAGTAATCGAGTACGGATGTCATGACCGTCACTTGGTACGCCGTTTAAAGTAAGCGTATTTGAAGCCCATCAGCCAAAGCATACTGAAATATAGTGCGGCGAATATCACAAGACACGCGGCAAGCAGCGCGATGCGCGCAAGCGGATGATGCCGCAACCCGATCCAGTCGAAACTGATCGCACACCAATGCATGGCACCGGCCAGCATCAGCGACGATCCCGCCAATTGCATCAGAAACAGCAGCCACCCGCTCGACGGAGTATAGATCCCGCGCCGGCGCAAACCGATGAATAACAATGAAGCGTTTACGCAAGCTCCGAGCCCGACGCTGAGCGTCAACCCCGCATGCCCGAGCACGGGCACGAACACGTAGTTGGACAACTGCGTGACGACGAGCACGGCGATACCGATGATCACGGGCGTCTTGATGTCTTGCTTGGCATAGAAACCCGGCGCGAGGATCTTGATGAGGATCAGACCGACGAGACCGACCCCATAGGCCGCGAGCGCCCGTCCCACCATGACGACCGCGTGCGCGTCGAACCGGCCGTAGTCGAACAGCGCGGCGGTCAGCGGCTGCGCGAAGACGAACAGCGCCAGCGCGCTGGGCACGGCGAGCAAGAACGTCACGCGCAAGCCCCAATCGAGCAGCGCGGAATACTCGTGCGAATCGGCGTCCGCATGCGCCTTCGCCAAACTCGGCAGCAAGATCGTGCCGAGCGCGACGCCGAGCAGGGCCGTCGGAAACTCCATCAGCCGGTCGGCGTAATAGATCCAGGAAACGGCGCCGGGCCCGAGACGCGAAGCGATGTTCGTGTTGATGATCAGACTTAGTTGCGCGACCGAGACCGCGAACGTGGCCGGCACCATTTTGACGAGGACGCGCTTCACCCCGCGGTGAGCGAGCGCGGCAAACGGATTGAGCCCGATGCGCGGCGCCATGTCGATCTTGCGCAACCCCGGGAGCTGCACGGCGAACTGCAACACCCCGCCGACGACGACGGCCCACGCCAGCGCATAGACCGGTATCTTCAGGTGCGGTGCAACGAAAGCGGCCGCGACGATGAACGCGATGTTCAGCAATACGGGGGCGAACGCCGGCAGCGAAAATTTGCCGTAGGTATTCAGTACGCCGGCGGCGAGCGTCGTCAGCGAGATGAAGATGATGTACGGGAACATGATCCGCGTCATCACCACCGCGAGGGTGAATGCCTGCCCGTCGGTACGGAGCCCCGAGGCGACGACGTAGACGACCCACGCGGAGCCGGCGACGCCGAGCAAGGAGACGAGGGCAAGCATCCAGGCGAGCACGGTCGACATCGCGTCGACGAGCGCTTTGGTGGCGTCGTGCCCTTGCTGGCTCTTGAATTCGGCCAGGATCGGCACGAAAGCCTGCGAGAACGCACCTTCGGCGGACAAGCGCCGCAAAAGGTTCGGGATACGGAAGGCGACGTAAAAGGCGTCGGTGTATTGACTGGCGCCGAACGCACGGGCGATCAGCGTTTCACGGGCCAGTCCGGTCACGCGCGACAGCAGCGTGAAGCCGCTGACCGTCAGCAGGGCTCGGAAGAGATTCATGGGGCGCCTATTATACGGACACCGGCGGGCGCATCGCCCGCTCGAACGATCAGCGGGCCACCCAACGGGCTCGGCCCCCCTTCGACCGCGAACGCGATAAGGGGTTGCATGAGCGCCGAATCCCGAGCGCGCTTGCCATCTATCTGATTTTGTTGCTATACTCGCGCGTTTCGAAGCTCGACCTCGGTCGCCGACTGGCCTTTTCTCGCCTTCCTCGTTTAAGGCCGGCCCCGGTTGCTGGCTCAGAGGCCGGCTAAGGACCCCATGGCGGGCGCCGGCTAGTGGTCGCTAGGCGCCGTATTCGCGGTGAATCGCGAAAGCTACGAATACGCTTCGCCGATGTTTTTGCACTTCCGGGCAATCGCTTCCGGAAGTTTGGACCAAAAAGCGGCACTCGATCGGCCCTCCGGCCGGGCGCCGAAACAGTACAGGACAAGGAACTCTCATGGCTAACTCCGCACAAGCACGCAAGCGCGCCCGTCAGGCCGCGAAGGCGAACTCGCACAACTCGGCTCTGCGCTCGAAGTACCGCACGGCGGTCAAGGCCGTTCGCAAGGCGATCGAAGCCGGCGATCAAGCCAAGGCAGCGGAGCTTTTCCGCGCGTCGGCCAAGACGATGGACATCATCGCCGACAAGAAGATCGTTCACAAGAACAAGGCCGCTCGCCATAAGAGCCGCCTGGCCGCAGCCATCAAGGGTCTGCAAGCCGCAGCAGCGCAGTAAGCCTCGTGCCGGGGCGCATCGCGCGCCTCGCTCGATAGTCGGACTCTCCCACCCTATCCGGCCTGCCCGTCGGGTTCGGTGCGCGAGTCGATTGACGGTGGAATCCGCAACAAAAAAGCCCGCAGTGTGCGCATTGCGGGCTTTTTTGCGTACTGACCACCGGTGTGCCGGCGGCGCTTAAAGACGGCGCGACGGCGGTACGTCAGAATCGAACGGCCGAATAGCCGGCCGTTCCCACGCTACGCTTTGCGCACGGCGCCGTGATCGGCGGGCAATTCGCAGGCTTCGGTCACGACGAGATCGTTGTCTTTGGCGAAATTCATGACGAAGTCGAACGCCATCGGCTCGATGTCACGCAACCGCGAATCGACAATCACGCACTTGAGATCGCCGAGGAGGGTGGGCCGGACGTAGCGCGAGTATTGCAGCCGCGCATTCGGCCCTTGGGCGCCGGGACCATAGCAGGACATGACCCCTGCGAGGCGTTCAGACCAATCACTGGGCCGAAATTTCTTTCCGCCTTTCGTGATGCCTTGGATGAAGTATTCAGTATGGGGTGCTTCGGCCATGTAACAAACCCATGAGACTTGCCCGAAGCCTGCCCGCCGGGCTTGGGAAAACTCGTCGATTATACCACCGCAACGCCTTTTTGCCGCACTGCACACAAACTGGGCACGGCACGCCGCGCGCGGGCTCGGGCGCGTCCCGGCGGCTCGTCAAAACTACCGAAATCCTTTATGCTGCTTGCAGTTACCACATCCGACGGCGGCGCCGTCCGGTGCCCTCGCACCGGGTGAAGCCCGCCGTATTCGTTTCATGGCCGCCAAACAAATCCGTCACTACCTCCAGTTCAACGACTTCTCCCGGGACGACTACGAGTACGTGCTAGAACGCGCGCGCATCTTGAAACGCAAGTTCAAGAACTACGAGACGTATCACCCGTTGCACGACCGAACGCTTGCGATGATTTTCGAGAAGAACTCGACGCGCACGCGCCTCTCGTTCGAAGCCGGCATCTTCCAGCTAGGCGGCCATGCCGTGTTCATGAGCACGCGCGATACCCAACTCGGCCGCGGCGAGCCCATTGAAGACGCCGCTCAAGTGATTTCGCGGATGGTGGACATCATCATGATCCGCACGTTCGGCCAAGACATCATTCGCCGGTTCGCGGAAAACTCGCGCGTGCCCGTCATCAACGGGCTCACGAACGAATACCACCCGTGCCAGGTGCTCGCGGACATCTTCACCTACTTCGAGCACCGGGGCCCGATCGCGGGCAAGACGGTCGCGTGGGTCGGCGACGCGAACAATATGCTGTACACGTGGATCGAGGCCGCGCAAATCCTCGATTTCAAGCTGCGGGTATCCACGCCGCCGGGTTATCAGCTCGACCCGGCGCTCGTGGCCGCCGGCAGCCAGCCGTTCTTCGAGGAGTTTGCCGATCCGAACGAAGCATGCCGCGGCGCGGATCTAGTCACGACAGACGTCTGGACCAGTATGGGCTTCGAGGCGGAAAACGAAGCGCGTAAGGCCGCGTTCGCCGATTGGTGCGTCGATGCCGAAATGATGGCGCTAGCCCATCCCGATGCCTTGTTCATGCACTGTCTGCCCGCCCATCGCGGCGAGGAAGTCAGCGCCGAAGTCATCGACGGGCCGCAAAGCGTCGTCTGGGACGAAGCCGAAAACCGGCTGCACGTGCAGAAGGCGTTGATGGAGTTCTTGCTGCTCGGCAAGCTCAATCACTGATCACTGATAGACGGAGCCGGCTCGCGCGGCGAACCGGCTCGCCGCGTCACACGACGATCGGCTCCGGTTCGAGTTGCACGCCGTAGCGCGTGCGCACGTCGTCCTGGATCGCTCGAGCCAGCGCGAGGATGGCGGCGCCCGTCGCGCCGCCGCGATTGACGAGCACGAGCGCCTGGCGTTCGTGGACCGCCGCCGCGCCCATCGCCCGCCCCTTCCAACCGCAACGATCGATGAGCCAGCCGGCCGCCAGCTTCACGCGGCCATCGGCTTGCGGGTAAGAGACGAGTTGCGGCTCGCGGGCGCGAAGCGCTTCGAACATGGCCGCATCGACGACAGGGTTCTTGAAAAAGCTGCCCGCGTTGCCGAGCACGGCCGGATCCGGAAGCTTCGCGCGGCGCACGGCCACCACGGCATCGAAAATCGCCCGAGGCGTCGCGCTCCCCCTACCGGCCTCGCTCGAATCCATCGCGCGCGCGATGTCGGCATAGTCGGCGCGCGGCGTCCATCGCTTCGGCAAGCGGAACGTCACGGCCGTGATCGCGAATCGATCCCGCCCTTCCCGCTTGAAAAAACTGTCGCGGTAACCGAAGCGGCACTGCGCCGCATCGAGTACGACCGTCTCGCCGCTCGCCAGCTCGACGGCACGCAGCGAATCGAAACGCTCGGCCATTTCGAGGCCGTATGCCCCGATGTTCTGGATCGGCGCGGCGCCGACCGTGCCGGGGATGAGCGCCAAGTTCTCGAGACCGGGAAACCCGCTCGCGAGCGTCCAGGCGACGAACGCATGCCAGTTTTCTCCGGCGGCCGCTTCGACGTACCAAGCCTCGTCGTCCTCGTGCACGAGGCGCTTGCCCGTCAACGCGACATGCAGGGCGACGCCGTCGAAATCGCGCGTGAGCACGATGTTGCTGCCACCGCCGAGCACGAGGTGCGGCATGCCGGCCACGCGCGGGTCGCGCAGCACGGCCGCGAATTGCCCGGGCGTTTGCGCGCGGCAAAACCAGCGCGCGCGCGCATCGATGCCGAACGTGTTGTAGGCACGCAGCGATTGATCGGGAACAAGCACAAACGAATCAGGATCGGAAAAGGACATCGTCGAAAAAAGCGCGCTTGCGCTGCAGCGTCGGGACAACCGTCGCACAATGCGACAGCGCGGATGCGATCCGGCGTTTTCTCGGAAGAAAGGCGTCGGTAAAATGGCGTTCGGTCGTGATTATAGCGAGTGCCCGCCTTGCGCTAGATGCGCGTAGGTGCGCGGGCACGCAAGCCATGCATGCGGCGGCCGGTGCCGCTGCTCAAAACATAAGTCGGGAGAAACAATATGCCGTCGTTCGATGTCGTCTGCGAAGCCAATATGGTCGAAGTCAAGAATACGATCGAGCAATCGAACAAGGAAATCTCAACGCGCTTCGATTTTAAGGGGTCGGACGCACGCGTCGAGCAAAAGGAACGCGAACTCACGATGTTTGCCGACGACGAATTCAAGCTCGGTCAGGTCAAAGACGTCCTGCTGTCGAAAATGGCCAAGCGCAACGTCGACGTGCGCTTTCTCGACTACGGCAAAATCGAAAAAATCGGCGGAGACAAGGTCAAGCAAATCGTCACGATCAAGAAGGGCGTGTCGGGTGACCTTGCCAAGAAGATCGTCAAGCTCGTCAAGGACAGCAAAATCAAAGTTCAAGCAAGCATTCAAGGCGATGCAGTGCGCGTGACGGGCGCCAAGCGCGACGACCTGCAAAGCGTCATTGCCATGTTGCGCAAGGACGTGACCGATACGCCGCTCGACTTCAATAACTTCCGCGACTGATAGGCGCCGCGCTCGCTCAATGCTTGCGCGCGTGCGCCTCGCCGGCGCCCGATTTCGCGGCGGCCTGCGCCGCGCCCTTCTTATCGCCGATCCGGCTTTCCGTGCCGGCGATCAGCTTGCCGATGTTGGCGCGATGGCGCCATACGAGCAGCGCGCTCATCGCGAACACGGCCCACGCAATCTCGTTCTCCCCGAACAGGAAGATGTCGAATAACGGTGCGAACACGGCGGCGACGAGCGCGGCGAGCGACGAATAGCGCATGAAGAACGCGACGATGAGCCAGGTCAGCGCCGTTGCGAGGCCAAGCACCGGTTGGATCGCAAGCAAGACGCCGGCAGCCGTCGCCACCCCCTTGCCGCCCTTGAATTTGAAGAAGACCGGATAAAGGTGCCCGAGGAAGACGGCGATCGCCGCCAACGCCACGGCGGTGTCGCCCAGGCCGAAGCGCGGACCGAACCGCGTGACGAGCCAAACGGCCAGCCAGCCTTTGAACGCATCGCCGAGCAGTGTCAAGACGGCCGCGGTCTTATTGCCGCTGCGCAGTACGTTCGTCGCGCCGGGGTTCTTCGATCCGTAGGAACGGGGATCGGCCAGCCCCATCGCGGCGCTGACGATCACGGCGAACGAGATCGATCCGATCAGATAGGCGGCAACGGTGGCGATCAACAATGACATAGGCGGGACTCTTTCGACTTAGCGGGCAAACCGCGCAAAAGCGCGGGGCGGGTCATTTTACCGAACGGCGCGGGTCAATCGACGCTCGCGCATTGCACGGGGCGCGCGCCGAGCAGCGCCGTCAATACCGACGGCGCCAAGCTGATCAAATAGCCGCGGCGCCCGCCGTTCAGATAGATCGAATCGAGATCGAGAATGCTCGACTCGACGTAGACGGGCATCGTCTTTTTCGTGCCGAACGGCGAGGTGCCGCCGACCAAAAAACCGGAATGCCGATTCGCGACCTCGGGCTTGCAGGGTTCGACGCGCTTCGCGCCGATTTGGCGGGCGAGATTCTTCGTCGAGACGGTGCGGTCGCCGTGCATGAGGACGATCAGCGGCTTCGCGTTTTCATCCTCCATGACGAGCGTCTTGACGACGCAGTGCTCGTCCACGCCGAGCTGGCGGGCCGATTCGCCGGTCCCGCCGTGCTCGACGTAGTCGTACGGGTGCTCGCCGAAAGGCACGTCATGGCGCCGCAGGAACTGCGTGGCCGGGGTCTCCGAAACATGTTTGCTTTTGCTCATCGGCGCATTGTAAGCGCAACCGCCCGCTCGTTCACCAAGCGCCGCATTCACCCGCGCGGGTGATGCGTCGCGTGCAACGTCTTTAGGCGCTCGCGCGCGACGTGCGTATAAATCTGCGTGGTGGAAATATCGGCGTGACCGAGCAACAGTTGCACGACGCGCAAGTCCGCCCCGTGATTGATTAGGTGCGTCGCGAAGGCGTGCCGCAGCGTGTGCGGCGACAGCGGCGTTTGCACGCCGGCCGCGCGCGCATGCCGCTTGATGATGTTCCAGAACTGCTGACGCGTCATGCCGTCGCCGCGCGCCGTGACGAACAGCGCATCGGCCGCGCGCGCGCCCATCAGCGCAGGGCGGGCGTCGCGCAGATACCGCGCGATCCAGGCGTGCGCCTCTTCGCCGAACGGCACGAGCCGCTCTTTCGAGCCTTTGCCCATGACGCGCACGACGCCCTCGTTTAGCCCCACCTCGACGGTCTTGAGCGCAACGAGTTCGCTGACGCGCAAGCCGCTGGCGTACATCAACTCGAGCATCGTCCGGTCGCGCAAGCCCAGCTCGGTGTCGACGTCGGGCGCCGCGAGCAGCGCCTCGACCTGCGCCTCGGTCAAGGTCGACGGAAAACGCGGGGCTTGCGTCGCCGAGCGGATGCGCATCGTCGGATCCGCGCTCACGCGATGTTCGCGCAATGCCCAAGCGTAGTAACGCCGGAAGACGGACAGCCGGCGATTCGAGGACGTCGCCTTGCCGTCGCTGCGCGCGGCGATATAACCGTTGATATGCGGCTCGGCGGCCGCATCGATGCCGACCCGGTGCGTGCGCGCGAGCCATTCGGCGAAGAGCCGCAAGTCTCGGCCATACGCGTCGAGCGTATTGCGCGAGAGCCCGTGTTCGAGCCAAAGCGCATCGCCGAACGCATCGATCGCGCGCACGTTGACCGCCTGCAACGCCTGCACGGCCGGGTCGGCCGCCTCCCGCGACGAGTGCGCGGGCGCATCGGGCCGCGCCGGCGCGGCGATCTCCCCCGTGTCGTTCATATCGCTCATAACGCCAGTGCGAGTTGATTACTTTCGTGCGCGATCAGCCAGCGCTTGACGCGCGGATAAAATCCGTCGCCGGCATGATGCGAGAAGCCGCCGAGACCATTCGCCCCCACGACGCGGTGGCACGGCACGACGAGCGGAAACGGGTTGTCGCCGCACGCCTGGCCGACGGCTCGCGCCACACCGCCCACCTGAGCCGCGAGCGAGCCGTAGGTCATGACGCTGCCGAGGGGGATTTCGCACATCGCCTGCCAGACGCGCCGTTGAAACGGCGTGCCCGTATCCGCGAGCGGCAAATCGAACGGCGCGCCGGCATCGGCCAGATAACGCTCGATTTGCCGCGCGGCCCGCTCGGCGATCGCCGAATCGGGCGAGCGCGCGGGGACCGAATCTTCTAGATAGACGATCGATCGCACGACGCCGGCCGCGGCATCGACTTCGATCCCGACTTTGCCGAACGGCGCACTGACGACGGCGTGGTACATCGATGTTCTCCGGTGGATAACGGCAGCGTTGATGTCCCGTAGCTTACGCCGCTTGCAGCGCCCATTGCACGTGCTCGCGCACGAGCGACGACGGATCCTCGGTGCGCGCTCGCAAAGCCTCGACGATTCGTACGCGGGCCTCGCGGCCCAGCGCGTCGAGTTCGCTCAAGCGCTCAGTCGTCGCATCCGTGCGTCCGGCTCGCAGCGCATTGCCCATCGCCACGGCCAAATTGCGCAGCCATCGCTCGTAGCCGATGCGCCGGATCGCGCTGCCCTGCATCCGCGTATCGAACTGCTCGGCGCTCCACGAGAACAACTCGACGAGCGTCGCCCGATCGAGCCCATGCCGCACGTCGAAATCGTCGACCGGCGCCGCCTGCGCGAATTTGTTCCAAGGGCATACGAGCTGGCAGTCGTCGCAGCCGTAGATCCGATTGCCGATCAGCGGCCGCAACGGTTCGGGAATGCTGCCCTTCAACTCGATCGTCAAGTATGAAATGCAGCGGCGCGCATCGACGCGATAAGGGCCGACGATCGCACCGGTCGGGCACGCGTCGATACAACGCGTGCACTGCCCGCAATGGGCGCCGGCCTCGCGCGTCGCGCGTTCGGGGGCCGTTTGCGCATCGGTGGGCAAGTCGATGTCGACGTAGATCTCGCCGAGGAAAAACAGCGAGCCCGCGTCGCGCTCGAGCAGCAACGTGTGCTTGCCGCGCCAGCCGACCCCGGCCTTTTGCGCAAGCGCCACCTCGAGCACGGGTGCCGAATCGGTAAAGACGCGGTAACCGTAAGCGCCGATCGCGCGCTCGATGCGCTCGGCAAGCTGCTGCAAACGCTGGCGCATGACCTTGTGATAGTCGCGCCCGCGGGCATAGAGCGAGACGACGGCCGCTTCCGGATCGGCCAAGCGCGCCATCTCTCGCGCGCGCCAATCGCCGCCGACACCCCGGCCGCCCTCGCGAGGAGCAGCTAACGAAGCGCTTTCATCGTGTTCGCCCGCGAGCGTTGCCGCGGGCAAATACGCCATGCGCGCCGTGATCACACGTCGCGTACCGGCCACAAGCTCGGCCGGCCGCGCACGTTTGGCGCCATGTTTGGCCATATAATCCATCTCGCCGTGGCAGCCCGCTTCGAGCCACGCAGTCAGCGCTGCTTCGGCATCCGAAAGATCGGTGTCGCTGATACCGACGGCCGAAAAGCCCAGCTCGAGGCCCCACGCTTTGATCCGCCGCGCAAGCGTCGCGAGCGCGGTGTCGTCGAGCGGCTGCGTCGCGCCGCCCGCATCGGCCTCGCCGAGCGTGCGGGCGCCTTGGACGGCCTGTTCCGGACTTCGTTTCATCCCGCTATTTTACGAGAATGCCCGCCGCGTCCGCATCGTCGTTTTTTCCGCCCGCGAAAGCGCTTCTCGAGCGCAGCTTCCCGCTCGATGACCTCGCGGCCACCGACGCGTTCGGCGAGCGTTTCGCGCGGGCGATCGACCACGTCCGCATGCTTCCGGGCTTCACGGGCCTGCACGTGCAGCTATTGGGCGACCTCGGCGCGGGCAAGACCACGCTCGTGCGCGCGACGCTGGCCGGTCTCGGGCACCGGGGCCGCGTGCGCAGCCCGACTTACACGCTCGTCGAGCCCTACGCGCTCGCCCGCGACGACGGGGAACTCGAGCTTTATCACTTCGATCTGTACCGCTTCGCCGATCCGGCGGAGTGGGCCGACGCGGGCTTTCGCGAATATTTCGACGCGGGCGCGGTCTGCCTAGTCGAGTGGCCGCAGAAGGCCGGCGCGCTATTGGGCACGCCCGACCTCGTCTTCTCGCTCGATACGATCGACGCGGACCGGCGCATGCTCGAGGCCCGTGCATACAGCGAACCAGGAAAAGCATGTCTCGAAAGATGTTGATCAAGCCGTTCAAATCGATCGAATCGGCAGCCACGGCCACCCATAATTGGCGCCGCCGCCAAGTGCTGCGCGCGGGCGCATCGACGCTCGTGCTCGGGCTCGCGTCCTCGCTCGCGCTGCCTCGCCTTGCATTGGCAAGCTCGGTCCTCGGCGTGCGCGTATGGCCGGCACGCGACTACACGCGCGTGACGATCGAATCCGATCAACCGCTGCAAAGCACGCAGCAATTGCTGCAGGGGCCCGATCGCCTCGTCGTCGACCTGAACGGTCTCGACCTCGATCAAGCGCTGCGCGACCTTGTCTCGAAGATCACGCCGAACGACCCGCAGATTCAGACGGTGCGCGTCGGGCAATTTCAGCCGCATGTCGTGCGGCTCGTGTTCGACTTGAAGGGCTCCGTCAAACCGCAAGTGTTTACGTTGCCGCCCGTGGGCAGCTATCGCTATCGGCTCGTCCTCGATTTGTACCCGACGGTCGCGCCCGATCCGCTGATGGAATTGCTCGCCGAGACCGAACGCAAGGAAAAGCGCCTGGACCAAAGCGCGCGCAGCGCGGATGCCATGCAAACGCCGGCGCCGCTCGCGGGACCCAACGCCGGGCCGGCCTCGCCGCCCTCCCCGCCCGACAATAGCGATGCGTTTTTCGAACGCTACGCGCAACAAGGCGAAAACGGCACCCCGGCCGCGGGCGCCGGTGGTTCGGCTTCGAACGGCGGCGTGCCGCGCAAGGCGCCCAAGCCCGCCGTGGAGCCGCCGGCGCTCGCGCAACGCAAAAGCGGCCCGAGCAAGAGCGAAAGCCCGGCCGAGGACGGCCTCGACGGCGGCGATACTTACGCGTTCACGACGCCGAAATCGGGCAAGACCGTGCGCCTGCTCACAGTCGCGATCGATCCGGGCCACGGCGGCGAGGACCCCGGCGCCATCGGCAGCGCCGGCACCTACGAAAAGCATGTGGCGCTCGATATCGCCAAAAAGTTACGCGCGCTGATCGATGCGCAACCGAACATGCGCTCGATGATGACGCGCGACGCCGACTTCTTCGTGCCGCTCAACGTGCGCGTGCAAAAAGCGCGACGCGTCGGCGCCGACCTGTTCGTCTCGATCCACGCCGATGCGTTCACGACGCCCGAGGCCCGCGGCTCGTCGGTGTTCGCGCTCTCCGAGCACGGTGCGACGAGCGCCGCGGCGCGCTGGATGGCGAATAAGGAAAATTCGTCGGATCTCATCGGCGGTATCAACGTCAAGACTCAGGATGAGACCGTCAACCGCGCCCTATTCGACATGTCCACGACGGCGCAGATCCGCGACTCGCTACGCTACGGCAATTTCGTGCTCAAGGAAGTGGGCGAGATCAATAAGCTGCACAAGGGCTCGGTGGAGCAAGCGGGCTTCGCGGTATTGAAAGCGCCCGATATTCCGTCGATCCTCGTCGAAACCGCGTTCATCAGCAATCCCGACGAGGAAAAGCGTTTGAACGACGACGGCTACCGCGGCGAAATGGCCAATGCCATCCTCAAGGGCATCAAGCGCTACTTCGCGGCGAATCCCCCGCTCGCGAAGAATCGGATGGCGTGACGGGCCTTGGGGCCCAGGCCCGTGAGGGCAAGCACGGGTCGAGGCGGCGCATCGGGTAGGCGAAGTACAATGATCCGCCCCAATGCTCCGTAGGAGTGCGCCGTGCCGCCATCCGTAAAAGCCATTCTGAAGCCGACGCAGCGCGACATCGGCAGCCTGTTGGTGCGTCGCGTCTTGCCGGCGCTCGCGGCGCGGCTCGTCGGCCCGTTCATTTTTTTCGACCACATGGGGCCGGCCACCTACGCGCCGGGCACCGGCGTGGACGTGCGCCCGCATCCGCATATCGGGCTCGCCACCGTCACTTATCTGTTCGAAGGCGCGATGCTTCATCGCGACAGCATCGGGTCCGTGCAGCGCATCACGCCCGGAGATGTCAATTGGATGACGGCCGGCCGCGGCATCGTGCACTCCGAGCGCACGCCCGACGAAGAACGCCGCCATGGCCAGGTGATGCACGGGATTCAAACCTGGGTGGCGCTGCCGCTCGCGCATGAGACGGACGAGCCCTCGTTCGAGCATCATGGCGCCGCGACCTTGCCGCAAACCGAACGCAACGGCGTGTCGCTCACGGTCATCGCCGGCAGCGCTTTCGGCCTGCAAGCGCCCACGCGCACCTACTCGCCCACCCTTTACGTCGCCGCGAGCTTCGCGCCGGACGGCGCGCTGGCGCTCACGCCCGAGCATGAGGAGCGCGGCGTCTATCTCGTCGACGGCGATCTTTCGATCGACGGCGAGCCGCTCGAGCCCTATCACATGGCCGTGCTCGCTCCCGGAGAAACGGCTACGCTCGCGAGCCGCTCGGGCGCAACGGTCATGCTGCTCGGCGGGGCGAAACTCGAAGGCGAACGGTTCATCGAATGGAATTTCGTGGCGAGTTCGCGCGAGAAGATCGCCGAGGCCAAGGCAGCCTGGGCCGCGCAGGCGATGGGCAAGGTGCCGGGCGAGACCGAATGGATCCCGCTTCCGGAGCGCGGCGCGCGGCCGCCGCAAGGTTGAAATGACGCAAGCCGCACCCATCTGCTGCGGCATCGGAAACCATTGAGGTTTGCTATGAACACCAGTTTGGCTACCTTCGAAAAAGACGTGATCGACGCCTCGGCCCTCGCGCCCGTCCTGGTCGATTTCTGGGCGCCGTGGTGCGGCCCGTGCAAGACGCTCGGCCCCATGCTCGAAAAACTCGAGCAAGAGTACGGCGGCCGCTGGCGGCTCGTGAAGGTGAACGTCGACGAAAACCAGCAGCTCGCCGCGCACTTTCAGGTGCGCAGTATTCCGCACGTCGTGGCATTCGCGGGCGGGCGCCCCGTGGATCAATTCACCGGCGTGCTGCCGGAAGGGCAATTGCGCGCGTTCATCGAGCGGCTCGTGCCCGATCCGGCTCAAGCCGAACACCGCACCGCGCTCCATGCGCTGGAGCAAGGCGAGTTGGAAGTCGCGCGCGATCATCTGCAAGCGGCGCTGGCGCTCGATCCCGGTTTCGACGAGGCGCGGCTAGACCTCATCGAGCTATTGCTGGACCAAGAACAGGTCGAGGACGCGCGCCGCGAGGCCGAGTTGCTCTCGCCGAAGACGACGCAAGGCATCGACCCGCGTTACAACGCGCTCAAGACGCGGCTGGACGCGCTCGACGCGGCCACGGATTTGCCGCCCACCGACGCGCTCGAAGCCGCCGTCGCGGCCGATCCCGCCAATTTGGAAGCGCGCTTCGATTTGGCCAACGCCCTGATCGCGCGCCGTGCTTACGAACCGGCGCTGGAGCACCTGCTGGAGATCGTCAAACGCGACCGTTCGTTCCGCGACGATGCGGGCCGCAAGACGATGCTCTCGGTGTTCGATCTGGCGGCGCAGCGGCCCGAACTCGTCGCGCAATGGCGGCGCAAGCTCAGCGCCGTTCTTTACTGACCCGCACAAAGCGGCCCTGCCCGCGCCCCGCGAGCATTCAGCGGGGCGCTTTGGCGAGCGCGCGCAAGACGTGCGCGGCGGCCGCGAAGCCGAAACTCGCCGTCACGCACACGCTCGAACCGAAACCGGCGCAGTTCAGTCCGACCGGCCCGGCATGCCCGGGCGAGGTGCTCAAGTGCTGGGCGACGTCGTCCATGTCGCAAACGGCCGCTTCGGGATAGATGAGCGGCTCGTCGGAATAGACGGCGCTCACCTTGAATTTCGCCTTCGGTCCGCGCGGAAATCCGTGCTGCTTACGCAGTTGCGCGCGCACCTTCGAGAGCAGCGGGTCTTGGATCGTCAAGGCCAGATCGTCGATGCGGATGCGCGTCGGATCGAGTTGTCCGCCAGCCCCGCCCACCGTGACGAGCGGCTGCCGATGCTGGACGCACCACGCGATGAGCGCCGTTTTCGTGCGAACGCTGTCGATGGCGTCGACGACATAGTCGAAACCGCCCCCAAGCAGCGTCTCGAAGTTTTCCGGTTCGACGAAATCCTCGATACGCCGGACCTCGCACGCGGGATCGATCAGGGCGATGCGCTCCGCCATCGCATCGACCTTGGGCTTGCCGAAATTGCCGTTCAGCGCGTGCACTTGCCGGTTCGTATTGCTTTCGGCAACGTTATCGAGATCGATCAGCGTCAGTTTGCCGATCGCGCTGCGCGCGAGCGCCTCGGCCACCCAGGAGCCCACCCCGCCGATCCCGATGACGGCCACGTGCGCGCGCTCGAACGCGGCGAGCGCGCTATCGCCGTACAGGCGGGCGATGCCGCCGAACCGGCGCGCGCGATCGACTTCGCCGATCTCGGATGCGGGGAGGAGATCGGCGCTGACCGCGGTGGCGCTAGGGCTGGACATGGTGCATGTAATTCATACCTTGGAAGCCTGTATTTTGCCTGATTGCGTCCGAGCGGACCGCACGAAAGGCAAGAGGGCGGGCGGCGCCGCATTGCGACTACGCGACGCGCGGCACGTTTGTCGCAGGTTGGCTATACTGACCCCGACTGTGTAGCGGTCGCATAACAACATGACTACCCTCGCCGATCTCCGAAAAGACTATGCGCGCGGCTCGCTCGATGAAACGAGCGTCGACGCCGATCCGATCCGCCAATTCGATGCCTGGTTCAAACAGGCACTCGACGCGCGGCTGCCCGAGCCCAATACGATGACGCTCGCCACGGTCGACGCGCGCGGGTATCCGTCCGCGCGGATCGTGCTGATCAAGGGCGTGGACGAACGCGGCTTCGTCTTCTTCACGAATTACGAAAGCCGCAAGGGGCTCGATTTGGCGGCCAACCCGCATGCGTGCCTGCTCTTTTACTGGATCGAGCTCGAACGTCAGGTAAGGGTGGAAGGAACCGTCGTCAAGACGAGCGCCGAGGATAGCGACACTTATTTCAATTCGCGTCCGCTCGGTTCGCGCATCGGTGCCTGGGCATCGGATCAGAGCCGGCCGATCGAGAGCCGCGCGCTGCTCGAAGCCCGCGAAAAGTCATTTGCCGAGCGCTTTGGCGAGAATCCTCCCCGGCCGCCGCATTGGGGCGGCTACCGCCTCGTGCCGGAAACCATCGAGTTTTGGCAAGGGCGCCCGTCGCGACTGCACGACCGAATTCTTTACACACGCCAGAGCGCCGGGACCTGGCGCATCTCGCGACTTTCGCCTTGACGGCGAGCTGACGCGCTAGCGCCCGCCCTTTGGCCTTGCCGGGCAGGCGGGCTCGACCGTCTGTGTAAGAACATGCCGCCCGCGCCGGGCGGCTGCTTTGCTCTGCTTTGCATTTTCAACGTACACGGAGAAAACGCATGTTCTGGGAGAAAAAGCTGGCGCAGTGGGTAGACGACGTGCGCAACAAGACGAACCTGCCGGCCCGGCTCGTCTTATGGAACGGTCAGCAACTCGATTTCGGCAGCTTCGCGGCGCCGCAAGTCACGCTCAAGGTCAATTCGGCCTCGGCGCTGCCGCTGTTGCTCGAACCGAGCCTCGACAATCTCGGCGAAGCCTATGTGAAAGGCAAGATCGACATCGAGGGCAAGCTGTCCGACATCATCTCGATCGGCTACTCCCTCGCCCGGAGTACGGTCACGAGCGCAAGCAAGCTCGCCCGCGTGCGGCGCTACTTCAATCACTCGAAAAACTCGGACAAGAAAGCGATCCAATACCACTACGACGTATCGAACGAGTTTTACAAGCTGTGGCTGGACAATAACATGGTTTATTCGTGCGCCTACTTCGAAAACGGCGACGAGAGCCTCGACGCGGCGCAGTTGAAGAAGATCGACCACATCTTGAGAAAAATCCAGCTACAACCGGGTCAGCGCCTGCTCGACATCGGCTGCGGCTGGGGCGCCCTCGTGCTGCGCGCTGCCAGCAAGTTCGGCGCGCAGTGCGTCGGCGTCACGCTCTCGCAGAACCAGTTCGATCTGGCCACCGAGCGCGTCAAAGCGGCAGGGCTGGCCGATAAAATCGAGATCCGGCTGCAGGACTATCGCGACATCGACGGACAATTCGATCGCATCACGAGCGTGGGGATGTTCGAGCACGTCGGGCGCAAAAACCTGCCCGCTTATTTCGGCAAGATCCGCGAGTTGCTGGTCGAAGACGGGATCGCCATGAATCACGGCATTACCTCGACCGATTACGACAGCGGCGAAACCGCACTCGGCGGGGGCGAGTTCATCGACCGGTATGTTTTCCCCGACGGCGAGTTGCCGCACATCAGTCTGGCGCTGGAATCGATGCAGCGCGGCGGACTCGAACCCGTCGACGTGGAAAGCTTACGGCGTCATTACGCGCGAACGCTGGAGATCTGGACCGACAACTTCGAGCGGCATAGCGAGAAGCTCAAAACGCTCGTCGACGACGAAAAATTCCGGATCTGGCGCGTCTATCTGGCCGGGTGCGCCTACGCATTCGAAAATGACGACGTCTCGTTGTTCCAAATCGTCTGCCGCCGGGCCGGCCGCAGCGCTCAAACGTTGCCTTGGTCGCGCCGCTACATGTACGATCGCCCGCTCGACGCATAGCGCGCACTCGACCCTTTACGAGGGTCCGGCAACCGATGGCAGCAAGCTCAGACGATTCGCAATTCGATCTATTCGGCGACATGGACGCCGCCTCGCCGCCGGCGGCGTCCTCCGGCAAAGGCCCTGCCGAGCCCGTGGATTCGCACTCGGCCGGCGAAGCGGCCCCGGCCAGACGCGGCGGCCGCCGGGCACGAGCCGTGCTCCCCGCGCCCCCATCGCCCGAGGTCCTCGACTGCGCGCGAGCCTTGCCGCCGCAGGTGCGTCTAGGCACCTCGTCCTGGTCGTTTCCGGGATGGGAAGGTCTCGTCTACGGCGAGGGTTACAGCGATTCGAAACTCGCGCGCGACGGGCTCGCCGCCTACGGAGCGCATCCGCTGCTGGGCACGGTCAGCATCGACCGCTCGTTTTACGCCCCGCTTTCGGTGGCCGACTACCTGCGCTACGCGCAACAGGTGCCCGACGGCTTCCGATTCGTCGTCAAGGCGCCGGCCTCGGTCACGGATACCACGCTGCGCGGCGAGCGGGGCGAACCGGTCGCCGAGAACCCATGCTTCCTCGACGCCCGGCTCGCCGCCGACGAGTTCGTGACGCCGTGCTTGGAAGGCCTCGGACCGAAGGCCGGCTCGCTCGTTTTCCAATTTCCGCCGCTGCCCGAGCGGATCTTGGCGGACCCGCTCGCTTTCATCGAACGGCTCGGCGCGTTTTTCGACGCGCTCCCGCCGCTGCCGGCGGCGCCGGACGGCGCCTGCGGCCCATGCTACGCACTGGAAATTCGGGATGCTTGCCTGCTGACGCCGCGGCTGATCCGCATGCTGCGCGAGCGCGGGGTGCGCTACTGCGTGGGGCTGCACGCTCGCATGCCCGATCCGTTAAGACAAGCGGCCGCGCTGGCGCTGCTCGACGGCGAGGCGCCAAGCGGCCCGCTCATCGTGCGCTGGAGTTTGCACGGCGGCTTCAAGTACGAACAGGCGAAGGCCAAGTACGAACCGTTCAACCGGATCGTCGACGAGGATCCGGCCACGCGCGCGGCGCTGGCCGAGCTTGCCGCGCGGTACGCGATCGCGGGGCAGCCCGTGCTGATCGTGACGAACAATAAGGCCGAGGGCTCGGCCCCGCTCACCTGTGTGGGACTCGCGCGCGAAATCGCCGCCGCCTGCGCCCGATTGCGCGAAGAGGCGGCGACGGCGGACGAAGCCCGTTCCGCTTGAGCGCCGCGCGAGCCGCCGCTGCCAATGCAGGCCTACCGTATCCGGCAACCGGCGGCAGTTAGGCGCCCGGGCGCATCCAGCTCGCGAATTTCGCGCGGAATTTCGCGACTTTCGGCGCCACCACGAAGGCGCAATACCCTTGCTCGGGATGCCGAGCGAAATAGCGCTGGTGGTAGGCTTCGGCCGGCCAGTAGTTGCCGTCCAGCGGTTCGACTTGGGTGACGATCGGTGCGTCGAATACGGCTTCGCGCTCGAGTTCGCGGATCGATTCGAGCGCAATCTCGCGCTGACGTTCGTCATGCGTGAAAATCACTGACCGGTACTGGTCGCCGACGTCGTTGCCCTGACGGTTCAGTTGGGTCGGATCGTGGATCGAGAAGAAAATCTTCAGGATCTCGTGATAGCTGATCCGGGCCGGATCGAACTCGACTTTGACCACTTCGGCGTGACCCGTGCCGCCATCGCAGACTTGCTCGTAAGTCGGCTGCGCGAGCGTGCCGCCCGCGTAGCCCGATTCGACGCTTTTTACGCCTTCGACGTCGAGATAAACGGCTTCGAGACACCAGAAGCACCCGCCGCCCAGCGTCGCCGTTTCGGTTGTCTGACTCATCGCTTTCGCTCTCCTCGTACTTGCCCGGTATTTGGCAACACGCCCGATTCCCGCGCATTGCGCTCCGAGAGACTAGCTTAGTGCGTTTTCGCGGAAGATGTCAGTCTATGCGAATCGGGCGGCGCCACGCGGGCGCGAGTTGTGCGTAACCTGAATCGGCCCATGCCGATTCAATTAGAATCTGCGCTACGCAACTTACGCCGAAGCCTTCAATCTTGGACTTTTTTCTTTCCGCCGCTCTTTGTGATGCGCCGTATGCGGCGGCCGCGCGCCAAACCGGAGTTTTCGCCAGATGAAGCGCGCGAACCCTCCCAATTTCGACGCCGCCGCATTCCGGCGCGCACTGGGCCAATTTGCGACGGGTGTGACGGTTATCACGACGCGCGCCTCGTCGGGGCAGCTTATCGGCATCACCGCGAGTTCGTTCAATTCCGTTTCGCTCGATCCGCCGCTCGTCCTATGGAGCCTCGCGACCAAGTCCGCCTCGATGCCCGTGTTCCGAGCGAACAGCCATTACGTCGTCAACGTGCTGGCTGCCTCGCAGCTCGACCTGTGTCAGCGTTTCGCGACGGTCAAGGGCGACCGCTTCGCCGGCGTGTCGCACGCCGCGGGCGATACCGGCATGCCCGTGCTCGAAGGCGCGCTGGCCTGGTTCGAATGCCATAACCGCAGCCGCTACGAGGAAGGCGACCATGTCATCTTCGTGGGTGAAGTCGAGCGTTGCGGCGTCAACCCGGACGCCGAGGAGATCGCGCCGCTGATCTTTCACGGCGGCGCGTTCCACGGCGTCAAGCCGCTGTAAGGCCGGCGCCTGGGCGCATCAGACGAGCGTTTCGAGCTGATAGCGGCGCGAGTAGACACCGGGGGTCACCGCGCGGTTGCCTTGAACGATCCGCACCCGGTAGCTGTCCGGGCACTTGCCGTGGCCGCCCGTGGCCTCGCGCACGCGGGCATCGCGCTCGCCCGAGACCTCGTGCCAGGTCTTGCGCCACTGGCGCGCCGCGTGCCGATAGCCGATCAGCCAGCCGACGCCCATCCGGCGCGCGGCGATCATCGTCGCTAGCTCTTGCAAGAACCCCGCCGCGCCGAGTTTGCACCCGCGAAACGCGATCAGCCCCGCCTCGCGCATCCCCCACTGCTCGAACCAACTCGACACGCCGGCCGCATCGATGATCTTGCGGCCGATGCTGACGCCTCCCGGCAGGCCATGACTCACGACGATCAGTTTCGTCGACAAATCGGAAAACGCGAGGCACCCCTCGGTGATCGGCGTAAAGCCTCGAATCTTGCAGCCCGACGCATGAGGCAACGTGAAGCAGCGCTGATCGGGAATGCGGTAGCGCTGCTTCCACGCATATGAATCCATGTTGATGATCGGGTCGTTGGGGTCGAGCATGATGATCGCCGCCTGCTTCCATTTCATATGCATCTCCGGTTCGGGGAAGGAACGGCCTACGATAACCACCCCCCTTCACCCGGCCGGCCCCGAACGGCGACCTAGGACCGAATTACCCGTTACGGCACGCTTTTACGACTTTTCGTAAGCGGCTGCGGCCGGCGTCAGCGCGCTTGCCCCGTCGTCGCTGTCGGCGTCAGCGTGACCGGCACGCCCGAATCTTCCTTGAGCGTCTGCAAGACGATATTCGAGCGGATGTCCATGACGCCGGGCGCCTTATACAGCTTGCTCAGCACGAAATCGGAGTAGTGTTTCAGGTTGTGCGCGAGCACGCGCAGCACATAGTGGCTTTCCCCGGTGACGACGAAGGCACCCACCACCTCGGGCCAGGCGCGCACCGCCTCGGCAAAGCGTTCGTGCCAATTCTCCTGATCGTTGCGCATCGAAACCTGGACGAACGCTTCGAGCTCGAAGCCGAGCGCCTCCCGGTTCAGACACGCGCGATACCGCTCGATGACGCCCTGCTCCTCGAGCAGCCGCAGCCGGCGCAGACACGCCGACGGCGACAAGGAAATGCGCTCGGCCAGATCGAGGTTGCTGATCCGCCCTTCGTTTTGGAGAACGCTCAGAATACGGCAATCGGTGGCGTCCAGCGTGATCGCGTTCATTTTTGGCCCCCTTTTTAGGTTTATCTCGAATTATGTTCTAGTCTGCGCCGTTGGTGGCGAGAATTTCGCAAGCACTTTGCGCGCGAAGTTGCCTATCATCGTCTCAAGCTTCCCGATGATTGAGGAGACATGAAGGAGACGATTTGGGATATCTCGCCGCCGGTCGAGCCCGGTACGCCAGTCTGGCCTGGTGACACGCCCGTCGGCGTCGAGCGCGTGTGGCGCATGGAAGCGGGCTCGCCCGTCAACGTCGCGCGGCTCACCTGCTCGCCGCATACGGGCGCGCACGCCGATGCGCCGCTGCACTACGACGCCGGCGGCGCCGCGATCGGACATGTGCCGCTCACGCCCTATCTCGGTCAGTGCCGCGTCGTCCATTGCATCGGCGCGGCCCCACTCGTGCTGCCCGAGCATATCGCGCCGTTCGCCGATGCGCTGCCGCCGCGCGTCTTGCTGCGCACGTACGCGCAGGCACCGGTCACACGCTGGGACGAAGCGTTTTGCGCCGTCGCGCCGCAAACGATCGATTTTCTCGCCGAGCGCGGCGTCATCTTGATCGGCATCGATACGCCATCGCTCGATCCTCAGGACTCCAAAACGATGGACAGCCATGGCCGCGTGCGCGCGCACCGCATGGCCATCCTCGAGGGGCTCGTGCTCGACGCCGTGGCGCCGGGCGATTACGAGTTGATCGCGTTGCCGCTCAAGCTCACCACGCTCGATGCGAGTCCCGTGCGCGCGGTACTGCGCGCATGGCCCGCACCGCGTGAAATCTGATCGCTTGCCCATTCCAACTCCCCATACCGACTTCATGAAGACTCGTGCCGATGCACTCGCGCTCGATCGCGACGACCCCCTGGCTCATTTACGCGAGCGATTCGCACTGACGCCGGACGTCATTTATCTCGACGGCAACTCGTTGGGCGTGCCGCCCGCCGCGGCCGCGGCACGCGCGCAAGCGGTCATTGCCAAGGAATGGACCGAAGGACTCATCCGCAGCTGGAACACGGCGGGCTGGTTCGCGCTACCGCGCCGCCTCGGCGACAAGCTCGCGCCGCTGGTCGGCGCGGCGGCCGATGAACTCGTCGTCACCGACACCATTTCGGTCAACCTCTTCAAGCTGCTTTCAGCCGCTTTGAGGATGGCGCATGAGCGCGATCCGAGCCGCCGCGTGATCGTGTCCGAGCGCGCGAACTTCCCGACCGATCTTTACATCGCGCAAGGGCTCATCGAGCAACTCGATCGCGGTTACAGCTTGCGTCTCGTCGACGACCCCGCCGAGTTGCCCGACGCCATCGGCGCCGATACGGCGATCGCGATGATCACGCACGTGAACTATCGAACCGGCTACATGCACGACATGGCTTCGCTCACGCAGCTCATCCAGCGTGCCGGTGCGTTCGCTCTGTGGGACCTCGCGCATTCCGCCGGCGCCGTGCCCGTCGATTTGAACGCGGTCAATGCCGACTTCGCGGTCGGCTGTACCTATAAGTATCTGAACGGTGGCCCCGGCTCTCCGGCTTTCGCGTGGGTGGCCAAGCGCCATCAGGACGATCTCGCGCAACCGCTCTCGGGCTGGTGGGGCCACGCCGCGCCGTTCGCGATGAACCCCGCGTATACGGCGGGCCCGGGCATCGGGCGTTTTCTGTGCGGCACGCAGCCGATCGTCTCGATGTCGCTCGTCGAGGCCGGGCTCGACGTGTTTCTCGAAACCGATATGAGCGCGATCCGGCGTAAATCGCTGGCCCTCACCGATGCCTTCATCGATCTCGTTCAAACGCGCTGCCCGGGCCATCCGCTGACGCTCGTCACGCCGCGCGCGCACACGCAGCGTGGCTCGCACGTGAGCTTCGAGCATCCGCACGGTTACGAAGTCATGCAAGCGTTGATCGCGCGCGGCGTGATCGGCGATTACCGGGAACCGCACGTGCTGCGCTTCGGCTTCACGCCGCTTTACACCCGTTTCGTCGATGTATGGGACGCCGTGGAGGCGCTGCGCGACGTGCTCGATACGCAGACCTGGCGCTCGCCCGAGTTCGCCGCTCGCCATTCAGTCACCTGAGGCACGCCGAGGAAATCCAAATGACCGAACATATGCGTCTACCGGAAATGCCCGAAACGGCCGAGTCGATGCCGATGCCGCAAGCGGCGCGCGGCTGCCCGTTCGGGCATGGCGAAGCGCCCGCGGCGGCCGACGCTTCAGCGAAGGCGACGCCGCACGTACCCACGGGCGATGCGGGTTGGCACGATGCGCAACTCGATTTCTCGCAGTCGATGAGCTACGGCGATTACCTCTCGCTGGATTCGATTTTGCACGCGCAACATCCGCGCTCGCCCGATCACAACGAGATGCTGTTCATCATCCAGCATCAGACGAGCGAGCTTTGGATGAAGCTTGCGCTCTACGAGTTGCGCGCGGCGCTCGGCTGCGTGCGACGCGACGAGCTACCGCCCGCGTTCAAGATGCTCGCGCGCGTCTCGCGCATCATGGAGCAACTCGTGCAAGCGTGGAACGTGCTGGCCACGCTGACGCCTTCCGAATACACGGCGATGCGCCCGCACTTGGGTTCGTCGTCTGGCTTTCAGTCGTATCAGTATCGGCAGATCGAGTTCGTGCTCGGCAACAAGAATGCGCAGATGTTGAAGCCGCACGCTCATCGGCCCGACGTACTCGCCGAGGTACAGGCGACGCTCGACGCGCCCTCGTTTTACGACGAGGTCGTGCGCCTGCTCGCGCGGCGCGGTTTTGCGATCGCTCCCGAACGGCTCCAGCGCGATTGGACCCAGCCGACGGTCTATGACGCTTCGGTGGAAGCGGCATGGCTAGTGGTCTATCGCGATCCGTCGCAGCATTGGGAACTCTACGAAATGGCCGAAGAACTCGTCGACTTGGAAGATGCGTTCCGGCAATGGCGTTTTCGGCACGTGACCACGGTGGAACGCATCATCGGCTACAAGCAAGGCACCGGCGGCACGAGCGGCGCGCCTTATCTGCGCAAGATGCTCGACGTGGTGCTGTTTCCCGAGCTTTGGCACGTCAGGACCGTGCTGTAGGGCGACATCGATGTCCCCGCTCGCCGCTCGTTGGCGGGGACACCGGCCCAACCGTCAGATCTCGAGACTGCCCGGCTCCGGACATATCCACGAAGCCTTCAATCGCTCGCGGATCTCGGCTAACGTCGTCGTGACCAGCAACTCGCCGTCGCGAAACACCGGTTTCAGCTCGCCCAGCTCGAACTCCTCCAGCGTCTGCTGCTCGTAGAGCACGTAGTCGCCGCCTTCTTTTTCGACACGCAGTAGTCCGCGCGCCGATTTCTTCGTGCCGTCGTCGGTCGCGGGATCCTTATAGATGTCGACTTGCTCATCGCCGACCTCCGCGTAGATGGCCTTCATCGCCCAGCCGAACGTATCGCGCGAAAGCATGTTGTAGGTGTATGAGCCGATGCCGAACACGACATTGCTCGACGCGAAGCCCTTGGCGGCCAACCGGCGCATGATCTCCCACGCGCGCGGCAACGAGATCGAATCACCGTAGATAAGGCCGACCTTGTCGTTCAGCATCTTGTAGCCCTTCTCCGTCTCGGTGCCGCCGTAGATATCCCACAGGCACTGCACGGAACCCTTGCGCTCGGCCTCGGTAATCGTCTGCTGCGTCGCCGCCACGACGTATTTTCCGTCGATCATTCGATAGGTGCCGTCGGCGTTGCGCATCAGTTCGCCGTCGTCGTAGCCGGCCAAGATCCGCACCGGATCGCCCGAATCGGGACGAAACACCACGCGGCTTTGGCCCAAGGCGTTCGGCTTGCGCGCCAAAATGTCGTCCTTCAACTCCTTGGCAATGACCGTGATGACGTTCCAGTAGTCGAACGAGTCGGAGACTAAGGACACCATCCCCGCCGGATAGTCTTGCGTCACGAACTCGCGGATCACTTCGCGCTCGGCCAACCGTCGCAGCCCTTTTTCCTCGTAGCCGGCGGCCTCCAACTCGTTCGCAATCCGTTGCGCCTCGCGTGCCGCGTCCTGCGCCGAGAGCCCTTTGAGCGCAGCCGGCATCGAGACGCCAACGCCCTTGCCCGTTGCCAGGCGCTTGAGCGTGAACAAGATGCGCAACGTCATCACGCTATGTTCGGAGGCCGGGATCGAGCCGCCCACCAGTTCCTTGTCCGCATCGGCGCCGTAGTAGTCCTCGGCATAGTCGATCGCGGGGATCGTGTCCGTGCCCGTGAATGACAGCAAGTGCCCGGTGCCGCACCGCATGGCGTCGTGCACGCCGCTCATGCCGCGCATCGAAAAATCATGTCCTTGCCAATCGACGAAGGCTTGCGGCGCGCCCGTCAATTGCGCAAAGTAGGTCAGCAGCTTGCGGAACTCGAACGCGATCGTCGCCACCGTGGACGGCTTCCACAGTTCGGTGCTGAACAGCGTTTCGAAATAGGTGGATACCCACGGGAAATCCGGGTGCGTATTGACGAACACGACCGGCGGCACTTTGATGTTCACGCGCGCGCCTTCGGGCAACGCCCTCAGCTCGAGCGGCAAGTAGCCGAGGTCGTGCAGCGCCGCCAGTCGGTCGACGGGGACGGCGTCGGGACCCAGCGCGGTGTCCATGCGGCGCTTGTATTTGCGCAGCGCCTCGGCCTTCGGCACCTGAAAGAATTCCCGTTGGAACACGCCGAGGAAAAACTCTTTGATGAAACCTTGCAAGCCGAACCAAACGACCTTGTTGTCGAAGAACTGCGGCAGCACGGGCGCGTACTTCGCGGAGCGGGGCGTGAAGTTCGCGACGAGCGTCTTAGTTTCGCGGGGGTATTGCCCCGGATGCCCCGTTTTATAGAAATCTGCCAGATTGAAGGGAATCAGTCCGTTCATGCTCTTTCTCCTGGATATGCGATGTGCGGTGGGTTCAGACCTGGATGGCGCGCGTATCGCTCGTCCAGTTGTTGCGCGTGAAGACCGCGGCATACTCGTTCAGCAATGCATCGAGGCCCTTGCTGAAAATGCCGTGTGTCACGTAGAGGTACAGCGGCCGACGTATGCCTGCGTCCGTTTGCTTGCGGCGCGCGGCATGCGCAAGTTCGGTGAAGGTGCGGCCGCCGTCGCAGATATCGTCGACCACGAGCAGCGGGCAATCCGGCAATACCCCTTGAATCTCCGTGCCGGTGATTGCGCCGGTGTGCGTATCGCGCACTTTGTCGGCGAATACGACGGGCAACTCGAGTTGCGCAGCCAGTTTGAGCACGCGCTTGCGTGCGCCGGCATCCGGCGCGACGAGCGCTACCTGCTCGCCGTGGGGGGTGATGCGCTGGAGCGCGCGACGCAAAGCGGGGATCGGATCGTCGATGATGGAACGCTCGAGCAAGGCAGGCGTGACGTCGCTGTGCGGATCTTGGACGAGCACTCGCCGGTATTGCTGAGCGTTGATCAGATCGCAAAATACCTTGACGCTCAACGACTCGCCGGGATTGGCAACCCGATCTTGGCGCGCATAGGGCACGTACGGCAGTTCCAAATCGATCGGCACACCCGGATAAGCCCGGCGCAATGCGTCGGTCGCCATGAGCAACGTCATCACCGCGTCCGCGGTCGGAAGGTGCGCCGTCACTTCGAATACGTCGGCGCTTATGCCGGTCTCCACAGTGACGTGCAACTCGCCGCCCGGAAACTTCAAGACCTTCATTTCCACGGGACGGCGAGCGAAGCCGGAAGTATCCGGGGAATGCGTCGTTTGAGCTACCGCGGTGATGCCGATCATCGCCCTCTCCACATAGTTGTAAATCTCGACTAACGTGGGCCGAAGTATAAAACGAGATAGTCGATATTTGCAACTATGTTTGTTAGAATATTTCCTTGGCGGTTTCGAGCAAGGGAGGAGGACGATGACCAAGCGCTACCAGAAACCCGACGTCAGCGTCGACGTGGTATTGCTGACGCTCGCGGAGCAAGGCTTGATGGTCGCGCTCCATCGGCGTCCGAACGAGCCTTACGCCGGGGCGCTTGCGCTGCCCGGCGGCTACATTCATACCGACGAGGACGGTTCGCTGGAAGATGCCGCGCGCCGCACGTTGCGCGAAAAGACGGGACTGGCGCCGCGCTATCTCGAGCAATTACAAACGTTCGCGGGTCCGGGGCGCGATCCGCGCGGGTGGTCGGTCGCCGTCAGCTATGTCGCGCTGGTTCCACTGGCGGAGTTGGCGGCGGGACCAAGCGGCGTCTTCGAGTTCTACTCGGTGGACGCGATTCCCGAACTTGCTTTCGACCATAGCGATCAAGTTCGCGCCGCGGTGGAGCGCGTCAGAAACAAATCGAGCTATTCGACGCTGCCGTGCTGGCTGCTGCCGGAACGATTCACGTTGACGCAATTGCAGCACACATACGAAGCGGTCTTCGGCGAGACCGTCACCCGCGCGACCTTCCGATCGCGGCTCGGGATCAAAGTGGGCGATGTGCAAGCCGGGCAGGCGGTGGACGAAGCCGGCGTGTTGATCGCCACCGACGACTATCAAGTCGGCAACCAACGACCGGCGCGTCTGTTCCGCGCCGACAAACTGGGGTTGTTCAAGCGCGCAAGCTGGTGACGGTAAGCAGGCGGCCGCTTACCGGTCACTCCCACGCACGCCTGGATGATATGTTATATCATCTCGGTCATGCATTCTCATGGAACGACCCGATGTCCGCCGCCTCCTTGACTGCCCGGCTTGCGCGCGCCGATGCGTACGCGGCCGAGAACGGCCTGACGCTGACGCAATTGCGGCGCCAAGTCTATGCGCTCGTCGCGGCCGCCGGCAAGCCGATCGGCGCCTACGATCTACTCGCTGCGCTTGAACCCGAACGCGGCCGCGTGCCGCCGACGACCGTCTATCGCGCACTCGATTTTCTCGTCGAGCACGGGTTCGTTCATCGCATCGAATCGCGCAACGCATTCGTCGCATGCTGCGAGATCGGCAAACCGCACCAGAGTCAGTTCCTGATCTGCGAACGCTGCGGCGATACGCTCGAAATCCCCGGCGAGGAACTCGCCGAGCGGCTCTCGTCCACGCCGCCCGCCCACGGATTCGAAGTCCATAAGCAAGTCGTCGAGCTAAGCGGACTGTGCGGCGAATGCCGGCATAAGCGCGGTCAGCCGACCCATCGCCGATAACGCGTCGTCGTATCCGCACGCCGCCCCGGATCATTAGGAGAACCCATGAAATTTTTCGACCGCGCCGGTCGCTTAGCCCGGCACGCGCGGCAGTCGTTGCGCCGCATTGCATTCGCGCTGGCCACGCTCTGCGCGCTCGCGTTCAGCGGCGCCGCGCTTGCCCAAAGCAGCCCCATCCAAGCCGTGGCCGCGGAGAATTTCTATGGTGACGTCGTCAAGCAATTGGGCGGCGCGCATGTCAGCGTCACGAGCATCTTGAGCAACCCCGAACAAGATCCGCATTTGTTCGAGGCCAGCCCGAAGACCGCCCGCGATCTGCATCGCGCGGCACTCGTCGTCTATAACGGCGCCGATTACGATCCTTGGATGGACAAGCTGCTGGCCGCCTCGGGCAACGACAAACGTATCGTGATCGTCGCCGCCGATCTCGTCGGCAAGAAAGCCGGTGACAATCCGCATTTATGGTACGACCCGCGCACGATGCCCGTGGTCGCGCGCAAGATCGTCGAGGCGCTCGATCGCGTCGATGCCACGCACAAGGCGGACTACGACGCGAATCTCGCTCGATTCCTCGCATCGCTGCAACCGGTCCAAATCAAAATCGACACGCTGCGAGCCAAGTACCAGGGGACGCCGGTCACCGCGACCGAACCTGTCGCGGGGTACCTCAGCGAGGCGATCGGCCTGACCGTGCGCAATGCGCGCTTTCAACTGGCGGTCATGAACGACACGGAGCCCGCGGCTTCCGACATCGCCGCTTTCGAACAAGATTTGCGCGGCAAGCGCGTCAAAGCGCTGATCTACAACGCCCAAGCCGTGACCAAATTGACTCGGCGCATGCTCGAATTAGCGCAAGCGTCGCACGTGCCGAGCGTCAGCGTGACCGAGACGGAGCCTGCGGGATCGACGTATCAGCAATGGATGACGACGCAAATCGACGCGCTCGCGCAAGCGCTCGGGGAACCGCAACGATGAACGAAGACAGCGAGCGCAATGCGCTTCCGACGGCGGCGTTCGCAAGCGCATCGTCACGGCCGGCGCTGGAACTCGAGCATGTCTCGCTCGAGTTGGCCGGACGCACGATCTTGAGCGACGTGAGTCTTGCCATCGGCCAAGGCGAGTTCGTCGGCGTCCTCGGCCCGAACGGCGCGGGTAAGACGACGCTGATGCGCGCCGTGCTCGGCCTCGTGCCCGTCGCGCACGGCGCGATCCGCATCGGCGGCCAAGCTGTCGCGCGCGGCAATGCCGCCATCGGCTACATGCCGCAAACGCGTAGCGCGCTGGCGAGCCGGCGCGTGCTCGGCCGCGATTTCGTCGCAATGGCCGCGGACGGGCACCGGTGGGGCCTGCCGATCGCCGACAGCGCAACGCGCGCGGACGTCGAGCGCGTACTCGAACTGGTCGGCGCGGGCACGCTCGCCGCTCGGCCGTTGACGGAACTCTCGGGCGGCGAGCGTCAACGGCTATTGCTTGCTCAGTGCCTGCTTGGCAGACCGCGCCTACTGCTGCTCGACGAACCGCTCATCAGTCTCGATCCGCATCATCAGCGCAGCGTCGTCGAACTCGTGCGGCGCGTGCAGCGCGAACTCGGCATCACGGTGCTGTTTTCGGCGCATGAACTCAATCCGCTGCTCAATGCGATCGACCGCGTGCTGTACTTAGGTCGCGGCAGCGCCGCGCTCGGCACGGTCGACGAAGTCATCACGCGGCCCGTGCTGTCGCGGCTATACGGTTCGCCGATCGACGTTATGCGCGTGAACGGCCGCATTTTCGTGATGTCGGGCGACGTCGAAGTCGAAAAGCACGATCACGAACACGAGCACGACGGCGGCGGCTCCAGCCATGGGCACGCCCACGACCATGGGCACGGTCATCGTCATGGCCCGCACGGGCACGGCACCTCACACGGACAGACGCACGATGTTTGAATACGACTTCATGGTGAACGCGTTCGCGGCGTCGGGGATCGTCGCCGTGCTCGCGGGGATAGTCGGTTACTTCCTGGTCATGCGCGAGCAAACCTTCGCCGGCCATGCGCTGTCGCACGTGGGATTCACGGGCGCGACCGGCGCCGTGCTGATCGGCATCTCGCCGCTCTGGGGCATGATCGGTTTCACGCTCGCGGCCGGCCTTTCGATGGGCGCCCTCGGCGAACGGCTGGCCGGCCGCGACGTGGCGATCGGCGTCGTGCTTTCGCTGGCGCTCGGCTGCGGCTTGCTGTTTCTGCATTTCTTCACGGCCTATGCCACGCAAGTGACGGCGCTGCTGTTCGGCAACGTCCTCGGCGTGACGAAGGAAACGCTTGTCGTGCTCGCGGGCATCGGCACCGCCAGCCTGATTGCATTGGGCGCCATCATGCGGCCGCTGCTGTTCGCCACCCTGCAGCCTGAGCTCGCGGAAGCCAAAGGGGTCTCGCTGCGGCTCGTTTCCGTCCTGTTCCTCGCGATCGCCGCGCTCGCGGTGGCGGCCTGCACGCAAATCGTCGGCGTGCTGCTCGTTTTTACCCTGATGGTGGGGCCGGCCGCCGCCGCCCAAAACCTCTCGACGCGGCTCGCGAACGGGGTGACGCTGGCGGCGCTGTTCGCGCTGGGCGAGGCTTGGCTCGGCGTCACGCTGGCCTTCTACACCGATTGGCCGACGAGCTTTTGGATCACGGCGCTTTCCGCGCTCGTCTACGGCGCGAGTTTGCTGCGCCGCCGCTAAAAGTCCGCCCCGGCAGCCTCGCATAGCCCGCGAGCGGCTATCGGGGCTTCTTGCTCCCCCGCTCCCGCCCGCCGGCAAGCTCTCCTGCCCCATTTCCGCCCGGTGGCGCGCACGCCGGTTTTCCCGCTGCACCGCGCCTTGACTTTCGCTCGCCACAAACCGATCATTCGCTCATTCGGAGAA
This sequence comes from Trinickia diaoshuihuensis, assembly GCF_003390925.1. GTDB lineage: Bacteria > Pseudomonadota > Gammaproteobacteria > Burkholderiales > Burkholderiaceae > Trinickia > Trinickia diaoshuihuensis. The sequence goes on from NZ_QUBS01000017.1 coordinate 52,071, forward strand.
CAAAAGATCCATTTTCAATGCGACGGCGTTCGAGCCGCCGCATTCAACATTGCTGGGGCGCGAGCCGGCATGGCGGCCGCCTTCGCGCTCACAAAGGAGACAAACGATGGGTAGCGGCTCGAACGTGATCTTGCATCTGGGCGTGGGCTCGTTTCATCGCGCGCATCAAGCGTGGTACCTGCACCGGCTATCCGCCGCCACCGTGCCTAACGAGGCGCATTGGTCGCTGACGGTGGGCAACATTCGCGGCGACATGAATGCGACGCTCGAAGCGTTGGCCAAGCAGCAGGGCGTCTACACGCTCGAAACGGTGACGCCTCAAGGCGAGCGTGCCTACGAGACGATCCGGTCGATCACGCGCGTGTTGCCGTGGTCGGCGACGCTCGAGCCGATCGTCGAGGCCGGGTCCGATCCCGCCTGCAAGATCATTTCGTTCACCGTGACCGAGGGCGGCTATTACCTCGACGAACACGACCGGCTAGATACGGCGAATCCGGATCTGGCCGCCGATCTAGCCGGCGCGCGCTCGACGATCTACGGCGCGCTCGCCGCGATCCTCGACGCGCGGCGTGCGAACGGGGCCGGCCCCGTCACGCTGCAAAGCTGCGACAACTTGCGTAGCAACGGCGAGCGCTTCGAGGCCGGCATGCGCGCGTTTCTCGCCGCGCGCGGTGAAACGGCGCTCGCCGAGTGGTTCGAGGCAAACACCACGTGCCCGAACTCGATGGTCGATCGCATCACGCCGCGCCCGACCGACGACGTGCGCGCGCGCGTGCTGGCGGCGACGGGCGTTCCCGACAACTGCCCCGTCATGGGTGAGGCGTTCATCCAGTGGGTCATCGAAGACCGCTTCAAGGCCGGTCGCCCAGCCTGGGAGCGCGTCGGAGCGGAAGTGGTCGAATCGGTCATCCCGTATGAGGAAGCGAAGATTCGCATCTTGAACGCAAGCCATAGCTGCATCGCTTGGGCCGGCACGCTCGTGGGGCATACCTACATCCACGAAGGAACGCTCGATGCCGATGTGCGCCGCCTCGCCCACGAGTACGTCACGCAAGACGTCATCCCTTGCCTGACGCCGAGCCCGCTCGACTTGGCGCGTTACCGCGACGTCGTGCTCGACCGGTTCAGCAACCCCTATATCCAAGATACGAACCACCGCGTGGCGGCGGACGGCTTCTCGAAGATTCCGGGCTTCATCGCACCGACGCTCGTCGAATGCTTCGCGCGCAACGCGCAGCCGAACGCGACGGCGGTCTTGCCGGCGCTCTTCTTCCGCTTCCTCGAGCGGTGGCACAAGGGTACGTTGCCCTACACGTACCAGGACGGGTTGCTCGATGAGGCCGCCGTGCATTCATGGTTCGACTCGGGCAATGCGCTGGCTCCGTTCTGCGCATCGCGCGCGCTGTGGGGCGGCTTGGCGGGCGACGTCCGGCTCGAGCGGGTGATTCATGCGGCGCTCGAACGCGTCGACGCGTGGCTGGCTTCGCGCGAACGTTCCGCGCATTGACCCGCATTGGCGCACGCCGCGCCGCGCGGTTAAAGTAGCGCATTCGCGTTTTCCGACTCAGTCACGGATCGCATCGATCAAGGGGCCGTCCGCCATGTACCTCGGCATCGACCTAGGCACGTCCGAAGTAAAAGTGTTGTTGCTCTCGGCCGACGCGCGCGTGCTCGCCACCGCGGGTTCGCCGTTTCACGTCTCGCGGCCCCATCCCCGTTGGGCCGAGCAAGATCCGGCCGACTGGTGGCGCGGGACCTGCGAGGCGATCGCCAAACTGCGCGCCGTATGTCCCGACGCCTTCGCGCAAGTGCGCGGCATTGGGCTATCGGGCCAAATGCACGGCGCGGTGCTGCTCGATGCCGCCGATCGCGTGTTGCGTCCGGCGATCTTATGGAACGATATGCGCAGCGTCGAGGAGTGCGAAGAACTCACGCGCCGCGCACCCGAGTTGCACGCGGTCGCCGGCAACCTGGCGATGCCGGGCTTCACGGCGCCCAAGCTGCTATGGGTCGCGCGCCACGAGCCCGACATATTTCAGCGCACCGCATGTGTCTTGTTGCCGAAGGATTACCTGCGGCTACGCATGACCGGCGACAAGGTCTCCGATCCATCCGACGGCGCCGGCACGCTATGGCTCGACGTCGGCAAGCGCGACTGGTCGGATTCGCTCTTGAGCGCGTGCGACATGAGCCGGGCGCAGATGCCGCGGCTTGCCGAAGGCAGCGCGCCGTCGGGTGTACTGCGCGCCGACATCGCGCGCGAATGGGGCTTGAGCGGCGAGGTCGTCGTCGCGGCGGGCGGCGGCGATAACGCGACGAGTGCGATCGGCATCGGCGCGACCGAACCCGGCGACGGCTTTGTCTCGCTCGGTACGTCGGGCGTGCTGTGCGTGGTCGGCGACCGGTTTTCGCCGAACCCGGCATCGGCCGTGCACGCATTCTGTCATGCGATTCCCGACCGCTGGCATCAGATGAGCGTCGTCCTCTCGGCCGCCAGTTGCCTGCGCTGGGTCTGCAAACTGACCGGTACCGACGAGCCGACGCTCGTCGGCGAAGCCGGCGCGCTCTCGCCCGAGGCGCTCGAATCGGCGCCAATCTTTTTGCCGTATCTGTCGGGCGAACGCACGCCGCATAACGACCCGTACGCTCAGGGCGTGTTCTTCGGCATGACGCACGCAACCGACCGGGCTTTGCTCGGCTATGCCGTGCTCGAGGGCGTGACGCTCGCGCTGACCGACGGCCTCGACGCGCTGGCCGCCGCGGGCACGGCGCCCAGCGCCCTCTCGCTGCTGGGCGGCGGCGCGCGCAGTGCGTTCTGGGCGCAATTGCTCGCCGATGCGCTGGCGACGCCCACGCGACAGCACGGCGGCGGCGAAACCGGTGCGGCGTTGGGGGCCGCGCGGCTCGGTTGGCTCGCGGCCGGGGGAGATCCACGCGAAGTGCTGACGAAACCGCCCGTCGTCGCGCAGTTCACCCCCAATGCCGAGCGTCATGCACAATTGCGGATGCGCCTCGGCGCATATCGCGAGCTTTACCGTCACGTGCGGCCGCTATTCGAGCCCACGCGCGCACGGCTGGCATAACGCAATCATCGGGATATTTCGCAGCCCATCCGCACCGGGTCTATCACCGTGTCAAAAGTCAACGAAAAACTGGACCTGGCCACCCGTGCCGCGTGGCTCTACTACGTCGCGGGCAATACGCAGAACGAGATCGCGGAAAAGCTGCAGGTCTCGCGCCCGGTGGCGCAGCGGCTCGTCGCGTTCGCCGTCGAAAAGAATCTCGTGCGCGTGCGCATCGAGCATCGGCTCGCCGATTGCCTGACGCTGGCCGACGAGCTCAAAGCCCGCTACGGGCTTTCGATGTGCGAGGTCGTGCCCGTCGACGACGACACGCCCGAAGCCATCGACCGCAAGCTCGCCGTCGCGAGCGCTCAGGTCATGGAACGCTATCTGAGCGAGGAAAAGCCGATGATCGTCTCGGTGAGCAGCGGGCGAACGCTGAAGGCCGCCGTCGATCAACTCGGCCAGATCGACCGGCCGCAGCACCGGCTCGTATCGATGGTGGGCGCGATCGCGCAAGACGGTTCGTCGAACCGGTACGACGTGGCGCTGCATATCTCCGAAAAGACGGGCGGCAAGCATTTTCTGCTGCCGGCGCCGCTCATCGCCGACAGCGAAGCCGAGCGTGCGCAGTGGGTCAATCACCGGCTTTACCGGATCGTCGAATCGTTGACGGCGCAAGCCGACGTCTCGTTTATCGGGATCGGTGACATCGGACCGAAATGCCCGCTGCACGTGGACGGTTTCATTACCGCCGCCGAAGTGGCGGAGCTCACGAAACGCGGCGCCGTGGCCGAAATGCTGGGGCTGCCGATCGACGCCGACGGTGAGCGCGTGGAATCGCCCACCGGCCGCCGCGTCACGAGCGTGCCGCTCGATTCGCCGCCGAAGCGCCCGACGATCGGCTTTGCCGGTGGCGCGCGCAAACACGGCGCCGTGACGGCCGTGCTCAAGGGCGGTTGGCTCTCGGGGCTCGTAACGGACGAAGCCTGCGCGCGGGCGGCGCTCGAAGCCGACGACCGCACGGGAAAGCGCACCAAGCCGCGGGACACCCATACGCCGGCGTGATGCCCGGCGTGCGCGATGTCTCGCGCCTCGCGCCTTGCGCGGCGAAGCTTCCTACTGCTGAATTTCCGCTTCGACGAGTAGCTTCAGCAACGCAAGCGACTCCTGCCAGCCCAGGTAGCAAGCCTGCGCCGGAATCACTTCCGGGATCCCTTCCTGTACGACGTTCATCTCCGTGCCGAACGGCGTCTGCACGAGCGAGACGCTCGTTTGCATCTCACCCGGCAGGTTCGGATCGTCGAACTTGCCCGTATATCGAATCCGTTCGTTCGGTACCAGCTCGAGATATTGCCCGCCGAACGAATGGGCGTCTCCGGTGGTGAAGTTCGTAAACGACATCTTGTAGCTTCCGCCGACCTCGGCTTGCAGGCGATGAACGGTGCCGGTGAAGCCGTTCGGCGGCAGCCATTTCGCCAGTGCGGCGGCGTCGAGAAACGCGCGATAGACGCGCTCGGGGCTGGAACGCAAAACACGATGCAGGCGGACGGTATTCGTTGACATGGTGAGCTCCGAAGCGAAGGGACAGCCCCTTCGATCCTACTCGACGAACGAGCGTGACCGAAATCGACATCCGGCGGCGGGCGGGTTCGGCTGTCCGTTCCAGCCCAAGCGCGTTCCGGCGGTCCGGTTAAATCGCCCAGCGACGATTTTTTTGCGCGTGCCAGATTGTATGTCCCACCGAATCAGGTGGCGACCATGCCTACATGCTCGAACACCAACGCCGGCGCGCCGGAGCAGGCGCGCCATTGCATGAACGAGATCAAGCCGCCGATAGCACCTCGATAATCTTCCGGTCGTAAGCCTGCCCCTGCTCGTCGAACAGGTGGCAATGCTCGGGGTCCGCGCCCAGCATGAGCGCATCGCCGCGCTGGTGACGCTCGAGCGGTGCGATGCGCGCGATGAGGCCCTCGGGTGCAACGGCGGCTTCCGCATACAAATAAGCCGCGTCGCCGAGCGACTCCACCGTGGTCGTCCGCGCGAGCACGCCGTTCGCGGGCGCCCCGCTCGCCGATGCGGCGCTCTGCGCGTGCAAATGCTCGGGCCGAATGCCCACCGTCACGCGCGCGCCGCGCTCCAACGCCCGCGCCCCCGACGACGACACCGCGCGCGTCTCGACCGCCACGCGTTGCGCTTCTCCCGACGCATAACGCACGAGCGCCCCGTCGCCATCCACCTGCTCGACCACGCCGTCCAAGAAGTTCATCTTCGGCGAGCCGATGAATCCCGCGACGAATCGATTGGCCGGCGCATGATAAAGACGGTTGGGAGTGCCCACCTGCTCGACGTTGCCGGCCGACATCACGACGATCTTGTCGGCGAGCGTCATCGCTTCGACCTGATCGTGCGTGACGTAGATCATCGTCGTCTTCAGCTCATCATGGAGCCGCGCGAACTCGAGCCGCATCTTGACGCGCAGCGCCGCGTCGAGATTCGATAGCGGCTCGTCGAACAAAAACACTTTCGGCTTGCGCGTGATCGCCCGGCCGATCGCCACGCGCTGGCGTTGACCGCCCGACAACTGCTTCGGCTTGCGATCGAGCAAATGGTCGATGTGCAAAATCTTCGCGGCATTGCGCACGGCCTCGTCGATCTCGGGCTTTTTCGCTCCCGCGAGCTTCAGACCGAACGCCATGTTGTCGTACAACGACATATGCGGGTAAAGCGCATACGACTGAAAGACCATCGCGATGCCGCGCTTGGCCGGGGGCACGTCGTTTACACGCGCGGCATCGATCAACAACTCGCCGCCGCTGATCGCTTCGAGCCCCGCGATCATGCGCAGCAGCGTCGACTTTCCGCATCCGCTCGGCCCGACGAAAACAACGAATTCGCCGTCGGCGATATCGAGGTTCACATTGCGCAAAACCTCATGCGACTCATACCGCTTCGCGATGCCACGCAGCGTCAAGCTTGCCATGATGCGTCTCCTTTCCCTTTCATCGTCGTGCGCGCCGTATCGGCGGCATCGAGCATCCATTGGTCGACGAGCGCGGGCAATGCGCGCATATCGTCGAATACCTGTTTCGCGCCCGCTTGCACGAGCGCCTGCGCGTGGGCCCGGCCGCCATGTTCGGCGTGCGTGCCGCCCGCGAAACCGAGCACGGCCATGCCGGCCGCGGTCGCGGCCGCGACCCCCGTCACGCTGTCTTCGACGACGATGCACGCGGCACTCGCCACGCCGAGCGCTTCGGCCGCCGCGATATAGATATCGGGCGCCGGCTTGGGCCGAGGCACACGGTCCGCGCAAAACACGCGCGAGCCGAAAAAGCGGTTCAGCCCCGTGCGCGCGAGCACCGCATCGACATAGGCCGTATAGCTGTTGCTCGCGCACGCTTTGATCAGGCCGATCTGCGCGAGCGCCGCCTCGACGCCGGCCATCATCGGCGCTTGCTGCGCCGCCGCTTCGACGCTGCGCCGTATCGCATCGACTTCCACCGGCGCGAGCGACTCGTTCAACGCCTGCGCGCTCGCTTCGAGCACGCGCTCGATTCGCAGGCCGAGCAGCGGCATGACGACCGGCTCGACGTCCGCATGCGGCCAACGCGCCTGCAACTCGCGCACGAGCATCTTGGCGGCCACCGCCTCGCTGTCGATCAGCACGCCGTCGCAGTCGCAGATCAGCACGCGGTCGCGCCGCAACTCGTTCGCCCCGCTCGTCGATGCCGTCATTTGACCGCCCCGAACGTAAGACCGCGCACGAGCTGCTTCTGCGATAGCCAACCCACGAGCAAGATCGGCGCGACCGCAAGCAGCGAGGCCGCCGACAGCTTCGCCCAGAACAGGCCCTCGGGGCTCGAGTACGAGGCGATGAACACAGTCAGCGGCGCGGCGTTCGAACTCGACAGATTGATGCTCCAAAACGCTTCGTTCCACGACAGAATGACCAGCAGCAGCGCCGTGGACGCGAGCCCCGGCAACGCCATCGGCATCAGGAGGTAGACGATCTCCTGCCAAGTCGCGGCGCCGTCGATGCGGCCGGCTTCCAGAATGTCGCGCGGGATTTCATTGAAATAGGTGAACGCCATCCATACCGCGATCGGCAAGTTCATCAACGTATAGACGATGACGAGCCCCGATACGGTGTCGAGCAGTCCCACGTTCTTCCAAAGCAAGTAGATCGGAACAAGCACGCCGACCGACGGCATCATCTTCGTCGAGAGCATCCAGAGCAGCAGACTCTGCGTGCGACGCGACGGAAAGAACGCCATCGCATAGGCCGCGGGCACGGCCAGCAGCAGGCACAGCACGGTCACGCCCGCCGAGATCAGCACCGAATTGCGCGCGAACAAAAAGTAGTCGCTGCGCGCGAAGACTTCGCGGAAGCTGTCGAGCGTCGGCATGAAGACCAATGCCATCGAATACGCGTCGCGCTCGGTCTTGAATGCCGTGATCGTCATCCAGAAGATCGGGAAGAACAGCGCGAGCGCGATCAGCCAAGCAAGCGCCGCGGGCAATGCGCGCTTGACGGCGTCGAGCCCGGGCACGAGCGCGCGCGGCGCCGGTACGGTCGGTTGGCTCATGCTTCGTACTCCCCTTTGAGATTCTTCGCGAGCATGCGCACGAGGAAGAACGCGACGATGTTCGCGAGCACGACGGCTAGAATGCCGCCCGCGGAGGCGAGGCCGACGTCGAACTGCTGCAGGCCCAGCGCGTAAATCAGGTACGAGAGGATCGTGGTCGCATTACCCGGCCCGCCGGAAGTGGTCGTATAGATCTCGGCGAAAATCGACAACAGGAAGATCGTCTCCATCATGACGACGACGGAAATCGCTCGCCGCAAATGCGGTAGCGTGATGTAGAAGAACATCGCGAGCGGACCGGCACCGTCGATACGCGCGGCTTCCTTTTGTTCCTCGTCGAGCGATTGGATCGCCGTGAACAAAATCAGGAAGGCGAACGGCAGCCACTGCCAGGCGACGATGACGATGATCGCGAAGAGCGGATACGTCGCGAACCAATCGATGGGTTGCATCCCGAACCAGCGCATGACGGCCGCCACGACGCCGTACACCGGGTGCAACATCATGTTTTTCCAAATCAAGGCGCTGACCGTGGGCATGACGAAGAACGGACCGATCGCGAGCAGCCGGGCGATGCCCTGGCCTGGAAACTTGCGGTCGAACAGCACCGCCATGAGGATGCCGCCGACCACGGTGATGACGAGCACCCATCCGATCAACTCGAGCGTATGGACGATCGACGGAACGAAGGACGGGTCGGTGACGAGATAGCGGTAGTTGTCGAGACCGGCAAAACCGCTTGCATCGGGGTTGAGCAGGTTGTAGTGCGAGAACGAATACCAGATCGTCATGGCGAGCGGTATCGTCATCCAGAGCACGAGCACGGCAACCGAGGGGGCGGCGAGCCATCGCGTCGTGCCGGCTCGCCGCTCGGGAGTTGGCAGCGCGCCTTCCTGCGCGGCGTGCGAGAGCGGCATATGAAGATGTCCCATTGTTTCGGACTCCTGGTGGATCCGGCGCCGCCCGCGCGGGGCGGCGTCGAGAACGGGCCGCGGAGAACGGCCCGCTGGCGGGCGATGCGCTGACAGCGTCACGCCCGCCGGCTGACGTTACTTCTGGTAGCCGGCTTCGCGCACCGCGCGATCGGCGGTGGCATTACCGGCTGCGAGCGCCTGGTCCACCGTCATCTGACCGGCGAGCGCACCGGAGATGCTTTGTCCCACCACGGTTCCGAACGATTGGAACTCGGGGATGCCGACGAACTGCACGCCCGTGTACGGCACCGGCTTCGCGGTCGGATGATTCGGATCGGCGGTGCGGATGGCGTTGAGCACGAACTCGCCGAACGGCGCCGCTTGCACGTAGGCCGGCGTGTTATACGTCGATTCGCGCGTGCCCGGCGGCACCGACGCCCAACCTTCGTCCTTCGCCACGAGCTTGATGTAATCCTTGCTCGTCGCCCATTCAACGAACTTCTTGGCGTCGTCTTGCTGCTTCGAGGTCTTCGGAATGGCCAGCGACCATGCCCACAACCAGTGCGAACCGTTCGGCGTGACTTGGGTCGGCGCCGCCGCGAAACCGATCTTGTCGGCGACCTGCGACTGACTCTTGTTATAAAGCATGCCGGCCGCGACCGTGGCGTCGATCCACATCGCGCATTTGCCCGAGGACATCAACGTCAGGTTTTCGTTGAAGCCGTTCGAGCTCGCGCCCGGGGGGCCGTCCTTCTTCATTAGGTCGACGTAGAAGTTGACCGCTTTTTTCCATTCCGGCGACGTGAGTTGCGCATGCCATTTGTCGTCGAACCAGCTCCCGCCGAACGTGTTGACGAGCGTCGTGAGGTAGGCCATGTTTTCGCCCCAACCCGCCTTGCCGCGCAAGCAGATGCCGTACACGCCGTTCGCCTTGTCGGTGAGCTTGTCCGCGAATTGCGCGATCTGGTCGTAGGTGGGCTTCGGCGGCATCGTCAGCCCCTTGGCCGCGAACAGATCTTTGCGGTAGAACGTCATCGAGCTTTCCGCGTAGAACGGCAGCGCGTACAGCGTACCGTTATACGACAAGCTATCGCGCACGGTCTTGATGACGTCGTTTTCGTCGTAGCTCGCGGGCAGGCCCGTCATCGGCGTGAGCCAGCCGCGCTTGCCCCACTGCGGCGCCTCATAGGCGCCGATCATCATGACGTCGAATTGGCCGCTCTTCGTGGTGATGTCCGTCGTCGCGCGCTGACGCAGCACGTTTTCCTCGAGCACGACCCAATTGAGCTTGATCGTCGGATTGCTCTTTTCGAAGTCCGACGACAGCTTCTTCATCTCGATCATGTCGGGATTGTTCACCACCGCGACGGTGATCGTCGCGGCGGACGCAGGCAGCGCGGCCATCGCGCCGAGCGCCAGGGCACCCGCGGCGAGCGCGCGCCGTGTGAATCGAGCATTGCGTTGCATCGCTTGTCTCCTTAAGTCTTGTACGTTGCGGTGGAAATGCACGTGCGCTTCGTGAGCAAGCGCGGTTCGTACTCAGCTCATGCGGCCGGTGCGGCGCCCGACCGCTGATGCGGGCTTGCCTGCTACCGAGCGATCGCCCATTAGTAGAGCAATTGTTCAATTCGTGATCGAATGATCGGATACACGTCGGGGCCTGTCAAGGCGCCCTCCGGATTTTCGATGGTGCGCTGCGAAAGATTGCGTTGGCCATTCGGTCTATTGCAAATTTGAGCTAAACTAACGAGACTTAGTTCATTGCAACGACACGCCATGGAAATCGTGAACATCCACGAAGCAAAGACTCACCTCTCGCGGCTCGTCGACCGGGCCGCCCTCGGCGAAGCGTTCATCATCGCGAAAGCCGGGAAACCGCTCGTGAAGGTCGTCCCGCTCGACTCGCCCAGCGGTGGGGAGCGCCGCCGCCTTGGGTTCCTGGCCGGCGAAATCGTCGTGCCGGACGATTTCGATGCAATCGGCGCGGGGGAAATCGAAGATCTGTTCGGAGGGACCGATACGTGAAGCTATTGCTCGACACGCACCTATTGCTGTGGGCGGCAGGCCGGCCGGAGCGGCTCTCGGCCGCGGCGCGCGCGCTCATCGAGGACGAAGAGAACACGTTGCTGTTCAGCGCGGCGAGCTTGTGGGAAATAACGATCAAGAGCGATTTGAGGCGCCCGGACTTCCGCGTCGATCCGCGGTTGCTGCGTCGCGCGCTCGTCGATAACGGCTATCTTGAATTGCCGGTCACGCACCGCCACGTGCTTGCGCTCAAGGGCCTATCGGCGCTGCACCGCGACCCGTTCGATCGGATGCTGGTCGCGCAATCGTCCGCCGAAGGCGTCGCACTGGTCACGGCCGATCCGCTCGTCGCCCAATACGCGGGGCTCGTCAAGCACGTGTGAGCCGCGCGGTCAAAGCCGCTGCCCCATCATGTCGTCCACGAGCGGCACCGCGGCCAGGGCCACGAGCATGGTGGCGAGCGGCACCGTCGAGACGAACCCCATGTGCTTGAAGCCGATGGCGCCGGCTAGCCCTCCGCAAAAGAACGACGCCAGCAGCGAAGCGAGCAATGCCAGCCGTTGACGGTCGGCCCTAACGGGGTGCTCGCGCCGCATCGCGTCCGCGGCAAATCCATTCCAATAGAAGAGCTTGCCAAGCTCGATGCCGATATCGGTCACGAGGCCCGTCACATGAGTCGTGCGGATCTCGGCTTTCGAGATCTTCGTGATCATCGCGTTTTGCAGACCCATCACGAAGCACAGCAAGGCCACGGTGGCCGGCACGAACAGCACGCGATGGCCTTCCAGGTTCGATCCGAGAAAGCCGAACGCAAGCAGCAGTGCCGCCTCGAGCATCAACGGCATCGCATACAAGCTTCGCCGCGAATGCCGCCTGCCCCAATTGATCATGACGGCGGAGGTAGCCGCTCCGAATAGGAACGACGCAAGCGAGGCGAGCCCCGCACCCGCGAGCCCAAGCTCTCCGAGCGCGAAATTATCGGCCATCGACGAAACGATGCCCGACATATGCGAGGTGTATTGTCCGACCGCCAGAAAGCCTCCGGCATTGGCGGCGCCCGCGACGAACGCGAGCGAACGCCCGAGGCGCCGGTTGGCTTCGTCCGTGCGCTCCGGTTTGGTGAACGCGCGCAGGTAATGGATAGGCATGTCGGCTCGCTAACAGCGGAAGAGCAGCGGGTGCGCACGCCGACGGACGGAAAGGCCGCCCCATCGGCATTTTTGCGCACGCTCGTTCGATCGTAGCACGACCGCGGGCGCGGCCATTATGCTAGGTCAAAGCGCGTGCATGATGCGCGATGTGATCCTCGATAAACGTCTCGATGAAGTAGTAACCATGGTCGTACCCCTCATGCCGGCGCAAGGTCAACGGCTGCCCGGCTTCGAGACATGCCCGCTCGAACACGTCCGGATGCAATTGCTCGATGCGGAATTTATCGGCCAGTCCTTGATCGATAAGGATGCCTTCGGGGAAAAGAGGAGCGCTCGCGCCCTTGACCAGTTGGCTCGCATCGTATTGCCGCCAGGCCTGCTCGTCGTCGCCGAGGTATCCGGCGAACGCTTTCTTGCCCCATGGGCACTGCATGGGGGCCGCGATCGGCGCGAACGCCGATACCGAACGGTAGAGGCCGGGGTTGCGCAGCGCCAGCACGAGCGCGCCGTGACCGCCCATCGAATGTCCAAAAATGCCGAGTCTTGCGCCGTCGATCGGCAGTTGCGCCGTGACGGTCTCGCGCAGTTCGTCGCGCACGTAGGAGTACATCCGGTAATGACGCGACCACGGCTCGCGTGTGGCGTCGACGTAAAAGCCCGCGCCGGCCCCGAAATCCCAATCGTCGGTTTCACCTTCGATATTCGCGCCGCGCGGACTCGTATCGGGCGACACGAGCGCGATGCCGTGTTTCGCGGCGAAGCGCTGGGCACCGGCCTTGATCGGAAACGTCTCCTCGGTGGACGTCAGTCCGGCGAGAAAAAATAGCGCGGGCACGCGGGCGTGCTGCGCGTGCGGCGGCAGATAGACCGAGAAGCGCATCGGCAGTCCGATCGTCTTCGATTCATGGCGATAGATGCCTTGCGTGCCGCCGTGGGCGAGGTGGGTCTCGATCGTTTCGAGCATCGGGCGTCTCCCGTTCAATGAGTTACATTGCGCGCCCCGTTCGAGCGGCGCCGGTATATCTGTTGCGCGATACACATCATAACGGCCGCACGCGTCCCCGTACTCGCTATCGGGCGGCGACGCACGCCGTGCCCCACCCGGAGCGGCGCGCCATGCGAAGCCGGACACGGGTCCCATATCGGTGGGGAAAAGGATGGAATAGGCCCCGGCGTCTTGTGCCGTCACCGCCACACGCCTACCGTAGAGCCATCCAATACAAAGAGACAATGGAGCGAGACACATGCGATCGAACACGGTTCATCCGTGCGACGAGCAGTTGCCGTTCGCGCGGCTGCTCACGCTGGGCATCCAACATGTTTTGGTCATGTACGCCGGTGCGGTGGCCGTGCCGCTCATCGTCGGCGGCGCGCTGAAGCTGCCGAAAGATCAAATCGCCTTCCTGATCAGCGCCGACTTGTTCTCGTGCGGCATCGCCACGCTGATTCAAACGCTCGGACTGTGGATTTTCGGTATCCGGCTGCCCGTCATCATGGGCTGCACGTTTGCCGCCGTCGGCCCGATGGTCGCCATCGGCACGAACCCCCAACTGGGCATTCTCGACATCTTCGGCTCGACGATCGCGGCCGGCGCGATCGGCATCGTGCTGGCGCCGATGATCGGGCGGTTGCTGCGCTTTTTCCCGACGGTCGTCGTCGGCACCGTGATCTCGGTCATCGGGCTGTCGCTGATGGAAGTCGGCATCAACTGGGCCGCGGGCGGAGTCGGCAACCCCGATTACGGCGCCCCCCTGTTCCTCGGCTTGTCGCTGTTCGTGCTTGCCGCGATCCTGCTCATCAATAAGTTCTGCCGCGGCTTCATCGCCAACATCTCGGTATTGATCGGCATCGTTGCCGGGTTCGCGATCGCCGCGGCAACGGGGCATGTGTCGTTCGACGGCGTGCGCGCCGCGCCCTGGGTCGGCATCGTGGCCCCGTTTCGCTTTGGACTGCCGCACTTCGATCCGCTCGCCATCGCGACGATGGTCACGGTCATGTTCGTCACGTTTATCGAATCGACGGGAATGTTCCTCGCCGTGGGCGACATGGTCGGGCGGCCCGTCGATCGCGCCACGCTCGTGCGCGGCTTGCGCGTGGACGGTTTAGGGACGCTCGTGGGCGGGATCTTCAACTCGTTCCCCCATACGTCGTTCTCCCAGAACGTCGGGCTCATCGGCGTGACCGGCGTCAAAAGCCGTTTCGTGTGCGCGACAGGCGGGCTGATCCTCGTCGTGCTCGGCTTGTTTCCGAAGATGGCCCAGGTCGTTGCCTCGGTGCCGCCATTCGTGCTCGGCGGCGCCGGCATCGTCATGTTCGGGATGGTGGCGGCGAACGGCATCAAGGCCTTGGCGCGCGTCGATTTCACGACCAATCCGAACAATCTCTTCATCGTCGCGGTCAGCGTCGGGCTGGGGCTGGTGCCCGTCGTCTCGCCGACGTTCTTCGGGCAATTGCCGCATGCCCTCTCGCCGCTGCTGCACAGCGGCATCTTGCTGGCCTCGGCGTCCGCCGTGCTGCTCAACGTTATGTTCAACGGCGTTTCGACCAAGGAAAACGCAAGCCCAAGCGAGGCGGAGCGCTTGTATATGGAGCGCAACGACGATCGTTCATCGACGCGGCTCGAGCAACGCGCCGTCGATACGCACTAACTGAAGATGACTTAATGAAGATTGCTTAAGGCCGTCGCCGACCGGTGACGGCCGCCGCATGCGCGCACCGGCTTGCTCGTCGCAGCGGATGTCTATTTAGTTAGCAGAACTGACTATCGTTTACACTTAAGCCAGAATAATCGTACGATTTCGTCGACCAGTCGCGTCGGCCTTCAAACCCCTTGTCTATCAAGACGCTAGGCTCTTATCGGGTTCGCAATCGAATTGTTCGTACGATTGGTTTCCCGAAGAAAATTTAGGTCTCCTACAAAGACCGCTAAATCCGCGCAAACGATTGCCGTAAACATATTCGGGAGCCTCCATCTCCCATCCCGTTGCGAAAGTGGTCCACTCTGACCCTTCGTCTATTATTAAGGAGTCCTAATAATGTTGCGTTTTCTACGGTTCCTTTCGCGCGACGAGCGCGGCGTCAGCGCGCTGGAATATTCGGTTTTGGCCGGCATCGTCGTGGTCGCGGTCGCGGCTGCCGGAGCGATCTTCGGCGGCACCAGCGGTCTGCCCAATCTGTTCCAGAACCTGATCAACAACGTGACGGCCGTCCAAGCCAGCGGCAAGTAAGTCCGTGGAGCCGCTCGGCGTTTAGGCCGGGCGGCTTCGCGTGACCCGTTGCGGTCCTTATCGCTCGAAAGGCAAATGCTCATGGATTGGATCGACGCTTGCGCCTGTGCCGTCTTGTCGATATTGGCCGTCTACGATCTGCGCCAGCGGCGCCTGCCCAATGCCGCGGTCGCCGCCTACGCGGCGCTGTACTTCGTGCAGGCATGGCACACCGGTGCCACCCGCATCGCGCTTGAATCGCATCTTGCGAGCGGCGCCGGCGCACTCGTTTTCGCGGCGTTGCTCTTTCGCCTCGGCTGGCTCGGCGGTGGCGACGCCAAGCTGTTCGCCGCCGTATTTCTTTGGACTGGGCCCTCGCAAGCCGGCGCGGTCTTCTTTGTGATTTCGCTGTCCGGATTGATGCTCGCGCTGGTCCAGCTTGCCTACGGCCGGCTGCGTCCCGAGCCGCCCGCGCCCGCATGGCTCGCGCCCGCGCGCGGCGTACCGTACGGCGTCGCATTGGCGGCCGGGGCAATGGCCGCCCTCTGGCTACCCTCGATTCACGCACGGCTCACATAACGGAACGCCGTCGTCATGCAAAACATTCTCAAGCTCGCCGGCCTCATCATCGTCGCCGCGATCGGCGCGGTGGTATTGCGCGCGCTGTACGTCGCCGCCTCGCGGCCGTCTCCGCCCAAGCCGGCGCCGACGGTCCATATTCGCGCCGCGGCGGCCGACCTGCCCGACGGCCTGCTGCTGCGCGACAGCGATCTCGTCTGGAAGAGCGTCGCCCGTTCGGACGTGCCCGCCGGCGCCCTCGTCGAAGGGCAGCCCGACGGGGCCGACCTCAAGGGCGATCTGCTGCGTCATGCCGTCCATGCGGGTACGCCGCTCGGCGCGGCCGACGTCATTTCGCCGAGTTCCCCCGGCTTTCTCGCGGCGGCGCTCAAACCCGGCATGCGCGCGATCTCGGTCGCGATCGACGATGTCTCGGGGAACGCGGGCCTGATCGAACCGGGCGACTACGTCGACGTGCTGTTGACGCAGCAAATCGCCACGGCGGCGGGCGCACCGAGCAACCCGGAGCGCACCGTCGAAGCGGAAACGGTCGCCGAGCGCGTGCGCGTACTCGCCGTCGGTACGGCGTTCAAGCGCCCGAAGGACGACGAAACCCAAAAGAGTTCGGCCAATGCCCGCGCGCGCACGGTGACGTTCGAAGTCACGCCGCGCAGTGCGGAAGTCGTGACGGTCGCCGCGCATCTCGGCTCGCTCTCGCTCGCGCTGCGCAGCTTCGCCACGCGCGACCGGCATGAACCGCAGAACGAAGACGTCATCGAGCCGCAATCGGCGCCGGTATGGGCACGCGACGTTTCTCGCGGGTTGCGCGCGATGACGGCGGCAACGCAAAGCGCGCCTCGCGGCGCCGCATCGCATATGAGTTCGAGCGCGCGCCCCGTCATCGTCTATCGCGGATCGAAACAAAGCGACTCGGGCGGCGGCAATGTCCCGGGGCTGCCGGAAGGCGGCGCCGGCCTCATGCCGCCCTTGCCGCCGGGCACGCCATCGGCACCGCCCCCGCCGCCCAGCGCCGCCACCGGCTCGATGCCGATCCCCGCGGCGAACGCTCGTCCCGCAGCTTAGGATTTCTTAACGATGTCTGGTCTCTTTCGTTTCCCATCGCGTCTTTGCCCCGGCTCATCGCACCGCTTGCCGGCGCTGGCCATGCTGCTTCTGTGCGCCTGTGTCTGGCTGGCGCTGGCGGCTTCGCTCGCGCATGCGGCCGGCGCCGCCGACGGCGTACTGAACGTGCCGGCCGGCGGCGGTGAGCTCGTACAACTGCCCGCGCCGGCCGCGGCCGTCTTCGTGGCCGACCCCGACGTGGCCGACGTCCACGTTCCGAACGCGCGCAGCGTATTCGTCCTCGGCAAGAAGGCCGGCACCACGACGCTGTTCGCGCTCGGCGCCGACAATCGCCCGATTCTGCGCAAAACCATCGATGTCACGATGGACACCGCATCGATTCAGCGGCTGCTCGACGCCCGCTTCCCCCAGTGGCGCCTCACGGTCACTAGCGCACCCGGTTCGCTGATGGTGAGCGGCCACGTGCCCAGCGCCGTCGACGCCGACGCCGTCGCGCAAACGTTGAAACCGTATCTGCACGGCGAGGAAACGCTCGTCAACCGTCTGACGTTAGCGCAACCGATCCAAGTCCACCTGCGCGTGCGCATCACCGAGGTCGATCGCAACGTCACGCAGCAGCTCGGGATCAATTGGAGCGCGCTCGGCTCGCGCGGCAACTTCGTGGCGGGCCTGTTCAACGGCGGCAGCACCGTGCTCGACCCGACCTCCAAGCTTTTTGCGTTGCCGGCAACGAGCGCGTTCTCGATCCTCGGCGGCTTTCACGCGGGCAACACCTCGATCGACGGCGTGCTCGATGCACTCGATCAGGAAGGCCTGATCACGATGCTCGCCGAGCCGAATCTCACGGCGATGTCGGGCCAAACCGCAAGCTTTCTCGCGGGCGGCGAGTTTCCGATCCCCGTCGCGCAGGACACCACCGGCGCGATCACGATCGAATTCAAACCGTACGGCGTCTCGCTCGATTTCACGCCGACGGTGCTCGCGAACAACCGCATCAGCCTCAAGGTACGGCCGGAGGTCAGCGAGATCGATCCGAGCAACAGCGTGACGACCGGCTCGATCAAGGTTCCCGCCCTTACGGTGCGCCGCGTCGAGACGACGGTCGAACTCTCGAGCGGCCAAAGCTTCGCGATCGGCGGGCTCCTGCAAAGCAACAGCAGCGACGTGCTCTCCGAGTTGCCGGGTCTGAGCCGCCTGCCCGTGCTCGGCAAGCTGTTCTCCTCGAAGAACTATCTGAACAACAAGTCGGAAGTCGTCGTGATCGTGACGCCCTATATCGTGCAGCCGGTCGGTCCCGGCGGGACGCATGACGCGCTCGATAGCGTGACGCACCCGAGCAGCGACATCGAGTTCGCCCTGCAGCGCTCGCTCGGTCTCGATCCGCTCACGGGCGACGCGCCGCGCCTCGTCGGCGCCGCCGGCTTCGTCTACTGAACGGAGAGCGTCCATGCGCAATCGCCTACTACGGACAATCATCCACGCTAGCGCCGCAGGCGCGCTCGGCGTGGCGCTCTCGGGCTGCATGTCCGAGCATCCGCCGCTCGGCATGCCCGACGACTCGGTCATCGGTTATAGCGCGGCGAACGGCGGACAAGCCATCGCTCCGCCATGCGAGCGGCTGAATCAACCGTCGCACATGATCGATGCGGGCCGAGGCCGCCCCGGGGTCGAATTCGGCTGCGCCACCTATTCGAACCTGGCCGCCATGCTCGCGCGACCGGCCGATCTCGTCGCCCCGCTCCCCTATGCGGGCGCCGACGCCGCGCTCGGCGCCAGCGCCGTACGCGCGTACGACGAAGGCCGCGCGCAACCGCTGCGCTCGACCTCGACGACGCGCTCGGTCACCCATTGAGATACACCGAGAACCACTAAGGACGCCACGCCATGGGTGCCTTCGATTTCCGCTCCAACACGCGCCGCGCGCAGCCGCTCGCAACCGACCGCATCATCGCCGTACTGGCCGATCCGAGCAGCGAGGAAGTCGCGAAGAACCTGATGCTCGATCAGGGCATCTCCAACGCCTACGTCGCGCGCGGCACGATCGGCGATGCGATCGAAATGATGCGCGGCTTGCCTCACTCGCCGCGTCATCTGCTCGTCGACGTCTCGGGCTCGGCCATGCCCGTGTCCGATCTGATGCGGCTTGCGGAGGTCGTCGACCCTTCGGTCAGCGTCGTCGTCGTGGGCGATCGCAACGACGTGGGACTGTTCCGCTCGCTGCTGCGCATGGGCGTCCAGGATTATCTCGTCAAACCGCTCACCGTCGAACTCGTGCAGCGCGCGCTGACCGCGGCCGATCCCTCCGCCTCCGTGCGCGCGGGCAAGGCGATCGGCTTCATCGGCGCGCGCGGCGGCGTTGGCGTCACGACGATCGCATCGGCGCTCGCGCGGCACCTCGCCGATAAGACGCGCCGGCGTATCGCGTACGTCGATTTCGATCTGCACGGCGGCGCGGCCGCGTCGATGTTCGGCATCGCCATGAACAACGGCCTGGCGGAGTTACTGCAAAACACGCAACGGCTCGATCATCAACTGATTCATCAGACCGTCGTGGCGCAAAGCGATCGCCTGTTCGTGCTCGGTGCCGAGTTGCCCTACGATCAGCCGCTCGTGCTGCGTCCAGGGACCGTCGGCGAACTCGTCGCGGCGCTGAAGCGCCATTTCCATTACGTGGTGCTCGATCTTCCGCAGCGTTCCGGCACCTGGGTCGAGGAGGCGCTCGACGCCTGCGAGACGATCCACGTCGTGGCCGACCGCTCCGTGCATGCCGCGCGCGAAACGGCGCGCCTGTGCCGCTTCGCGGAAGGGCGCCCCGCGAACGCCGCCGTATCGGTGTTGTTGAACAACGCGCAGCAGCCCGTTCGAGGGCGCGTCGCGCAGGCCGATTTCGTCCATGCGCTCGGCCGCGCGTCCGTGCACGAGTTTCCCTACGAGCCGCAAACGCTCGCCCTCGCCGAAAACCTCGGCGAAGCCATCGCCGAAGGCAAGCACTCGGGATTCGCGCGCGCCGTCGTGGGGCTCGCCGATGCCATCACGGGCTCCGATGCGCCGGCCGTCGCCGCGCGCTCGCCGTGGTATGCGCGGCTGCTGTCGAAACGGAGTGCCGCGTAATGTTCGGGCGCCGCAGCCATTCTCCCGCGCTTGCGCCGCACGCGAGCAGCGCGGCGCAAGCGAGCGCGGAGCGCGGCGATGCCGCCGCCGGCGCGCACGGCGCACACGGCGCACACGGTGCGCAGGCGGCGGTCGACGACGCGCGGCAACGGACGGCGGGCGCGCCC
>NZ_QUBS01000006.1 GCF_003390925.1 Trinickia diaoshuihuensis
CGTGGAAGATATCAATGGGTAGTGATTGTATCAATGTATTTTAAAGTGATCGAAAGATGACTTGGAATACGGCACAACGCGAGAACTCAAACCTGTAGCGAATGGTGTCTAGCTTCCTCGGAAGCGTGAGACGCTCTCGTTATAGGGTCAAGCGAACAAGTGCATGTGGTGGATGCCTTGGCGATCACAGGCGATGAAGGACGCGGTAGCCTGCGAAAAGCCCCGGGGAGCTGGCAAACGAGCTTTGATCCGGGGATGTCCGAATGGGGAAACCCACTCCGTATGGAGTATCCATAGCTGAATACATAGGCTATGTGAAGCGAACGCGGTGAACTGAAACATCTAAGTAACCGCAGGAAAAGAAATCAACCGAGATTCCCAAAGTAGTGGCGAGCGAAATGGGAAGAGCCTGTACGTGTTATCTGTGTTGTTAGCTGAACGCTCTGGAAAGTGCGGCCATAGCAGGTGATAGCCCTGTAAGCGAAAACAGCGTGGAAGAACTAGGCGTACGACAAGTAGGGCGGGACACGTGAAATCCTGTCTGAAGATGGGGGGACCATCCTCCAAGGCTAAATACTCGTGATCGACCGATAGTGAACCAGTACCGTGAGGGAAAGGCGAAAAGAACCCCGGGAGGGGAGTGAAATAGATCCTGAAACCGCATGCATACAAACAGTCGGAGCCTCGTAAGGGGTGACGGCGTACCTTTTGTATAATGGGTCAGCGACTTACGTTCAGTAGCAAGCTTAACCGATTAGGGCAGGCGTAGCGAAAGCGACCGCTTTAAGCGCTTTCGGCGCGTTCATGAAATGAACGCGTCAAAAGAACGCAATGCTGAAATAGCAAGACTCAGCGCTTAAAGAGGGATTTAAGCGCGAGAGCGCTTAAAGCGGGGTGACGGCGTACCTTTTGTATAATGGGTCAGCGACTTACGTTCAGTAGCAAGCTTAACCGATTAGGGCAGGCGTAGCGAAAGCGAGTCCGAATAGGGCGTTCAGTTGCTGGGCGTAGACCAGTCCGAATAGGGCGTTCAGTTGCTGGGCGTAGACCCGAAACCAAGTGATCTATCCATGGCCAGGTTGAAGGTGCGGTAACACGTACTGGAGGACCGAACCCACTAACGTTGAAAAGTTAGGGGATGAGCTGTGGATAGGGGTGAAAGGCTAAACAAACTTGGAAATAGCTGGTTCTCTCCGAAAACTATTTAGGTAGTGCCTCGTGTCTCACCTTCGGGGGTAGAGCACTGTCATGGTTGAAGGGTCCATTGCGGATTACTTCGCCATAGCAAACTCCGAATACCGAAGAGTGCAATCACGGGAGACAGACATCGGGTGCTAACGTCCGGTGTCAAGAGGGAAACAACCCAGACCGCCAGCTAAGGTCCCCAAATATGGCTAAGTGGGAAACGAAGTGGGAAGGCTAAAACAGTCAGGAGGTTGGCTTAGAAGCAGCCACCCTTTAAAGAAAGCGTAATAGCTCACTGATCGAGTCGTCCTGCGCGGAAGATGTAACGGGGCTAAGCCATATACCGAAGCTGCGGATGCATGCGCAAGCATGCATGGTAGGAGAGCGTTCCGTAAGCCTGCGAAGGTGTCTTGTAAAGGATGCTGGAGGTATCGGAAGTGCGAATGCTGACATGAGTAGCGATAAAGGGGGTGAAAGGCCCCCTCGCCGTAAGCCCAAGGTTTCCTACGCAACGTTCATCGGCGTAGGGTGAGTCGGCCCCTAAGGCGAGGCAGAAATGCGTAGCTGATGGGAAGCAGGTCAATATTCCTGCACCATTGTTAGATGCGATGGGGGGACGGATCGCGGAAGGTTGTCCGGGTGTTGGACGTCCCGGTCGCTGCATTGGAGAAGGCGCTTAGGCAAATCCGGGCGCGTAATTCAAGGGTGTGGCGCGAGCGGCTTTATGCTGCG
This sequence comes from Trinickia diaoshuihuensis, assembly GCF_003390925.1. Taxonomy (GTDB): domain Bacteria; phylum Pseudomonadota; class Gammaproteobacteria; order Burkholderiales; family Burkholderiaceae; genus Trinickia; species Trinickia diaoshuihuensis. The sequence continues at coordinate 1,918 of NZ_QUBS01000006.1, forward strand.
AAGCAATCGGAAGTGGTTCCAAGAAAAGCCTCTAAGCTTCAGTCTAACGATGACCGTACCGCAAACCGACACAGGTGGGCGAGATGAGTATTCTAAGGCGCTTGAGAGAACTCGGGAGAAGGAACTCGGCAAATTGGTACCGTAACTTCGGGATAAGGTACGCCCTTGTAGCTTGACTGGCCTGCGCCAGAAGGGTGAAAGGGTTGCAATAAACTGGTGGCTGCGACTGTTTAATAAAAACACAGCACTCTGCAAACACGAAAGTGGACGTATAGGGTGTGACGCCTGCCCGGTGCCGGAAGATTAAATGATGGGGTGCAAGCTCTTGATTGAAGTCCCGGTAAACGGCGGCCGTAACTATAACGGTCCTAAGGTAGCGAAATTCCTTGTCGGGTAAGTTCCGACCTGCACGAATGGCGTAACGATGGCCACACTGTCTCCTCCCGAGACTCAGCGAAGTTGAAGTGTTTGTGATGATGCAATCTCCCCGCGGCTAGACGGAAAGACCCCATGAACCTTTACTGTAGCTTTGCATTGGACTTTGAACCGATCTGTGTAGGATAGGTGGGAGGCTATGAAACCGGAACGCTAGTTTCGGTGGAGCCGTCCTTGAAATACCACCCTGGTTTGTTTGAGGTTCTAACCTTGGCCCGTGATCCGGGTCGGGGACAGTGCATGGTAGGCAGTTTGACTGGGGCGGTCTCCTCCCAAAGTGTAACGGAGGAGTACGAAGGTACGCTAGGTACGGTCGGAAATCGTGCTGATAGTGCAATGGCATAAGCGTGCTTAACTGCGAGACCGACAAGTCGAGCAGGTGCGAAAGCAGGTCATAGTGATCCGGTGGTTCTGTATGGAAGGGCCATCGCTCAACGGATAAAAGGTACTCTGGGGATAACAGGCTGATACCGCCCAAGAGTTCATATCGACGGCGGTGTTTGGCACCTCGATGTCGGCTCATCTCATCCTGGGGCTGTAGCCGGTCCCAAGGGTATGGCTGTTCGCCATTTAAAGAGGTACGTGAGCTGGGTTTAAAACGTCGTGAGACAGTTTGGTCCCTATCTGCCGTGGGCGTTGGATATTTGAAGGGGGCTGCTCCTAGTACGAGAGGACCGGAGTGGACGAACCTCTGGTGTACCGGTTGTCACGCCAGTGGCATCGCCGGGTAGCTATGTTCGGAAGAGATAACCGCTGAAAGCATCTAAGCGGGAAACTCGCCTTAAGATGAGATATCCCCGGGGACCTGATCCCCTTGAAGGGTCGTTCGAGACCAGGACGTTGATAGGTCGGGTGTGTACACGCAGTAATGCGTTCAGCTAACCGATACTAATTGCCCGTACGGCTTGATCCTATAACAAGTGCGTTTCGCGA